>NZ_BAVQ01000070.1 GCF_000524475.1 Tomitella biformata AHU 1821
ATTTACGTGAGACACCCGATTTTCCTGGGCCGGACGGTCAACCACCGCCACAACGAGAATAACCACACGAGAACACCTAACGACCGATAGACCACTCGATCTGGCCGACGTCCTCGTCATGCTCAGAGCCTGGTTCCCGCCTGCGAGAAGCGGTGGGGTTGGGCCTGGCTGGGATTACGATGGGGCGCAGCGCAACTACGACGGGAGCCCGATATGAATTTTTCGGAGGCGGTAGACGCAGCTCGCAATTCGCAAGCTGCGCTGGAGGACTCGCTCGGGAGGCTGACAGAGAGGCAAGCGCGTGAACCGTCGCTGTTGCCCGGCTGGACTCGAGGCCACGTGGTCACCCACCTGGCGCGCAATGCGGACGCGCTCAATCGGTTCGCCGGGGGCGTGATCACCGGCGAGCTGGAAACGGAGATGTACCCGGGCGGACCAAAGGCGCGAGCGGCCGCCATTGAGGAGGGCGCGGACAGGCCCGCCGAGCTGTTGACCGCCGATGCGACTTTCGCTGGCCGCAGGGTCGTGGAGACTCTCGGCGCGGTGCCGGCGGAACTGCTGGACACGCCGGTCGCGTGGAAACGGCCAGTGGAGGCGCGATTCCTGCCGCAACTGCGCTGGCGCGAGCTGGAGATCCATCACGTTGACCTCGGCCTCGAGTACACCGCGGCAGACTGGCCGGCGGAGTTTGTGGAGGCGACGTTGGCGGTGGAACTGCCGGCGCTGGCCGCGCTGGAGCCGCGGGTCGTGGTGCCGGCCGAACTGGCCCGCCACGAGCTGCTGGCCTGGCTCATCGGCCGTCCGACCACAGCGGGGCTGCCGGAGCTGCCGAGCTGGCCGTTCTAGGCCGGCGGGCGGAACCCGAGTAGTCCGCCGATCAGGCTCTGCCGCCCGGCCCGGAGGAAGCTCTCGCCATCGAGGCGATCGCCGCGTCGATGCCACTCGAGGAGCATGCCGTCCATCGTCGCGATCACCATGGCCGCGTGCTCGGCGGCTGGGACCGCCGAGGCGAACTCCCGTCGTTCGAGCCCCTCAGCGATCACGGACTGGAGCTGCGTCTGGATCTGGTCGTAGAGGCGGACGATCCGCTCGTGGGCCTTGCGGGGAATCGCGTCGAACTGCAGTGACACCGTGACTGGCAGGAGGTATCCGCCCAACCGGTCGGTAGTCGCGCCGAAATAGTTGAAGTACGCCACGAGGCGGTCGGCCGCGGACCCCTCCGCGGCGGCGAGGAGATCGAGGCCCGGCTGGAAGATGGTGCGCTCCGAGCGGTCGATCAATGCCTCCAGCAGCGTCTCTTTGCTGGAGAAGTAGAAGTAGACCGCGCCCTTTGTCAGCTCAGAGTCCGCGGCGATCCGATCCATCGTCGCGGCCGCATAGCCTGAGCGGACGATACGGGTCTCCGCGACATCGAGGATGTGCTGCATGCTCCGGCGTCGGCGAACGTCGTTTGGCACGAGGCCCGAGGGGCGGCTCTCGGATACTGACATATTTTCCTTTCGCAGCGCGTGCGCCCAGGGTAGTCTGTACGAAACATACTAAATAGTCAGTATCTGAGAGAGGTTCACGTGAGTGCAGAGACGATGGCGCTGGCGAGCCCGGCGCTACCGGAGTTCCTGCGTCGGCATGCCTTTGAGCGACCCGACCACGTCGCGGTGATCGACGGTGGAACGGGGGAGTCCGTCACCTATGCGGCACTCCTCGATCGGGTGTGCGCGCTCGCCTCTGGCCTGCGCGAGTCCGGGGTGGCGCCGGGGGACCGGGTGGGCATCGTCGCGATGAACTCGCTGAGCTATGTCGAGCTGCTGTGGGCACTCGCGGAGCTGGGCGCGATCGCGGTGCCGCTGAACCTGCGGTTGCATCCAAAGGAGGCGGCGGCCAACCTGACGGACGCGGGCGCGTCGGGCATCGTGGCCGACGCGGCGATGGGCCAACTGGCGGCGGCGATCGTCGCCCAGGTAGATATTCCGCTCAAGCTCACCCTGGGCGCGGCGACGCCGGGCTGGGTCAGTGTGGACAGCATCCGCGGACCGGGCGGATCCACGGCCCGGATCGGGGAGCCCACGGGAGAGACCACCTGCACGCTGCTGTTCACCAGCGGCACCACCGGCCGGGCCAAGGGTTGCCAGCTGCCGCAGCGGACCTGGACGGGCTACGCGCTCAACATGGCGGCCGCCATCGAGATGTCGCGGGATGACGTCTATCTGGCGCTGCTGCCCTATTTCCATGTCGCGGGGCTGGGCACCCTGCTCTCGCAGATGGCGCTCGGCGGCACGGTGGTCACGCAGGCCACGGCCGATCCGGCGCAGATGTATCGGCTGATCGAGCAGCACGGCGTCACGATCGTGTTCGTCGTGCCCGGCATCACCGGCCCGTTCATGGACTACCCCGGCGCGTCGGAGACGGATACCGACAGCCTGCGGCTCGTGATCACGGCCGCGGGACTGGACCGTGACGGACTGGTGGACGAGGTGGCGGAGCGGCTCGGGGCGGATGTCGTCACGATCTACGGGCAAACCGAGTCGGGCACCAAGATCACCTGGGCCACCTCCGACCAGCTGCGCGCGAACCCCGGAACCTACGGCTCGGCGATGCCCGGCGTCGTCTACCGCATCGTCGACGCGGACGACAACGATGTCGCGGACGGCGAGGCGGGCGAGCTTGTCATCCGCGGGGGCACCGTGATGAACGGCTACTGGGGTCGTCCCGAGGCGACGGCGGAGACCCTGCGCGGGGGCTGGCACCACACCGGCGACACCTTCGTCCATGAGGGCGAGGGCCTGTTGCGCATGGTGGACCGCACCAAGTACCTGATCAAGACCGGTGGGGAGAACGTCTACCCCCAAGAGGTCGAGAACGTGCTGCGGACCCACCCGCAGGTCGCGGACGTCGCGGTGATCGGCATCCCCGACCCGGATTGGGGCGAGACGGTCAAGGCGTTCGTGATCCCGGCGGCGGGTGTGGAGCTGTCCCGGGCGGACCTCGACGCGTGGGTCCGGGAATCTATCGCCGGCTATAAGGCTCCCCGATTCATCGAGTTCACCACCGATATCCCGCGCAACGAGTCCGGGAAGATTCTCAAGAATGTGCTCGCCGACCGGCCGACGGATGCCGGCCAGCGGGTCTCAAGGAAGGACCGGGCCGATGGCTGAGAAAGACCTGATCACGACGGCGGAGATCGAGGACGGCATCGTCGTGGTGACGATGCAGAGCCCGCCGGTCAACGCGTTGACCGTGGAGTTGTGCGAGGCGCTGGTGACGGTGGTCGACGGCCTCCACCGCTCCGCCGCCCGCGCGGTCGTCCTGACCGGCACCGGCCGGAACTTCTGCGCAGGGGGAGATATCAGCCGGTTCCAGCAGCTGGACAGCCGCGATAAGGCGGTGGACTTTGTGACCCAGGTGCAGGGGATGCTCGACGGCGTCGCCGCGATCCCGGCACCGGTGATCGCGGCCGTGAACGGGTTCGCGCTGGGCGGCGGGCTGGAACTCGCCCTGGCCTGTGACATCCGGGTGGCGGGCGATGGCGTGCGGATGGGTCTGCCGGAGACACGTTGGGGACTGCTCGCCGGGGCCGGCGGGACCCAGCGGCTGGCGCGCGCGGTGGGCCCCGGCGCGGCGAAGCTGATGATGTACACGGCGGAGCCCGTCACGTCCGCAGAGGCGCTGCGGATCGGGCTGGTCGACGCGGTGTCCGCATCGCCCGACCCACTGCAGGACGCGATCGAGATCGCCCGGAAGATCGCGGTGAACAGCCCGCGCGCGGTGCGCGCGGTCAAGCGCTGTGTCGACGAGGGCCTGCAGGTGCCCCTTGAGGATGGGCTCGCTCTGGAGCGCGGCCACTGGGCCGACCTGATCCCGGATGGCGACCACCTGGAGGGCGCGGCGTCGTTCTTCGAGCGTCGGCCCCCCGTATTCCCTTCCGTCAATCCTGGAGCGGCGATGAGCTGATAGGTCCACACTGGGGGTATGACGCGCGCAGCCAGCGACATCTTGTCCACCCTCGAGGACATGCTCGGCACCGACCTGCCGATCAGAGTTCGCTGCTGGGACGGCTCAGAGGCAGGACCTGCGGATAGCGCCGCGCGGGTGGAATTTACCAGCAGGCGGGCGCTGCGCCGGATCTTATGGTCGCCCAACGAACTCGGGCTGGCGCGGGCGTATGTGGCGGGTGACCTCGAGGTCCACGGCGACCTGTTTGCTCTGCTCGACGTGCCGGGCCTGATCGCCGGTATCGGCGAGTACCGGGTGCGGGGCATGCGGCCCGCCGCGGTGGGGCGGGCGGCATGGACGCTCCTGCGCCTCGGCGGTGTGGGACTGCCACCGAGGCCGCCGGCCGTGGAGATGCGCCATGGCCGCAGCGCCAAGCACAGCGAGTCCCGTGACAGTTTGACCGTCTCGCAGCACTACGACGTGGGCAACGAGTTCTATCGTCTGCTACTGGGGCCCAGCATGGTCTACTCCTGCGGCTACTGGGAAGGCTCGGCGGGGACGCTGGACGACGCGGAAGAGGCCAAATGCGACCTGATCTGCCGCAAACTGGGACTGAAACCCGGCATGCGACTGCTCGATGTCGGCTGTGGGTGGGGCTCGATGGCCATCCACGCAGCACAGAATTACGGGGTCGACGTCGTCGGCGTGACGCTCAGCCAGGAGCAGGTGGAG
This sequence comes from Tomitella biformata AHU 1821, assembly GCF_000524475.1. Classification (GTDB taxonomy): domain Bacteria; phylum Actinomycetota; class Actinomycetes; order Mycobacteriales; family Mycobacteriaceae; genus Tomitella; species Tomitella biformata. The sequence continues at coordinate 4,663 of NZ_BAVQ01000070.1, forward strand.
TGGGCGAAAATGGCGGTGGCCGACGCCGGGCTGACCGACCGGGTCGAGGTCAGGTTGCAGGACTATCGGGAGGTTGACGACGGGCCCTATGACGCGATCTCCAGCATCGGCATGGCGGAACACGTGGGGCTGGCCAACCAGCCCATCTACGCGCGGCAGATGTTCGGACTGCTCAATCCGGGCGGAAGACTGCTCAACCACGCGATCGCGAGCGTGGGGCCGCTGCCCGAGAAACCAGCTCGGACGCCGTCGTTCATCGACAACTACGTCTTCCCCGACGGCGAGATCCTGCCGCTGAGCAAGACCGTCGACGCGCTCGAGCGGGCCGGACTAGAGGTGCGCGACTGCGACGGGCTGCGCGAGCACTACGCGCTGACGCTACGGGCGTGGGTCGAGAACCTGCGCGGGAACTGGGACGAGGCGGTGCGCCTGGTCGGGACGGAGAGGGCGCGCACCTGGCTGCTCTATCTCGCCGCGAGCGCGCTCGGTTTCGAGGCCCCAGACCGGCTCACAATCAACCAGGTGTTGGCGGTGCGGCCCATGGATAGCGGAGTCAGCGGAATGCCCACCACCCGCCGCGAGTGGTACCGCTGACGAACGCGGGAGCGCGAGAGCACAGCAGTGCAGGAGGGTGTGTCTACGCTGAGGACGTGATCACTCCCAAGCCGGGCACGACTCGCCCCGACTCGCCGTACCGTTCACAGGGCCGGGGCTGACGGCCGATGCCACGTGCGAGCAGGGCTCCCGACTACACGATGCGGCACTTGGCCGCGTTCGTGGCGGTGGCTGACGCCGGGACCATCAGTGGGGCGGCGGAGCGGCTGCACCTGTCGCAGTCCTCGGTGTCGGCGGCGGTCACGGAGCTGGAGCGGGCCCTGCGCGCTCAGCTGTGCATCCGGCGTCGGGCCCACGGAGTGCAGCTAACCCCGACAGGGGAGGCGGTCCTGGATCGGGCACGTGCGCTGCTTCGGCAGGCCGGCGACCTGGAGGACGTTGCGACGGGAGCACAGGGGCTGGTCTCCGGGCCGCTGGCCATCGGCTGCTATCCGTCGTTGGGGCCCACGATGCTGCCGTCGCTCCTCTACGAGTTCACGGCGCGGTATCCCGGTGTGAACGTCGAATTCCACGAGGACACCCAGAACCGGTTGCACGGGCGGCTCGAGGGCGGCGAGTTGGACCTGGTGATCGTCTACGAACTGGACCTGCCAGATGAGTGGCACCGGGTGCGGCTCGCCAGCCGGCAACCCAGTGTCTTCTTCGCCGCCGACCAGCCGCTGGCGGCAGGGGACGGCCCTATCGACCTCGCGGCCCTGCGCGAGGAACCTATGGTGCTGCTGGACTCCCCGCCCAGCGCGCAGCACGCGTTGCAGTTGTGCGCGGAGGCCGGATTCGGCCCGCGGATCGCCTTCCGGACCCACAACTACGAGACGGCGCGGGCGTTCGTCGGGCGCGGCCTCGGGTGGACGATCTTGGTGCAGCGGCCCCGCCTGGATGTCACCTATGAGGGCCTGCCCCTCGTCGCGAGGCTCATCGGAAATCCTGTCGTGGCAGATGTCTCGGTGGTGATCGCGTGGCCCCAGAGGTCGACACCCAGCCGTGCGGCCAGGGCGTTTATCAAGTTCGCCACAGAACGTGAACATCCGTCCAAGTGAACATCCTCGGAATTCCTGAGGAACATCGGTTGAATTTGGCACTTTTCAAGAGCTATGTCCGCAGTCATCCTTGTTGGATCGCCGTGATCCAAGACATAAGGGATTCGCGGTACACAGCGAAAGGTGCGTACGCATGACGACTGCAGCCGTTGCCCATCCAGGGGCCAAACGGGCGGTGCTGGCGAGCTTCGTGGGCACCGCCATCGAGTGGTATGACTTCTTCATCTACGGCACCGCCGCAGTCCTGATCATCGGCCCCCAGTTCTTTCCCGGCCAGTCGTCCGTGGCCGGGACCCTGGCCGCGTTCGCGACGTTCGCCGTCGGGTTCATCGCCCGGCCTATCGGCGGCATGGTGATGGGCCACTATGGCGATCGCATCGGCCGCAAATCAATGCTGGTCCTCTCGCTGTCGATCATGGGCGCCGCGACCGTGGGTATCGGCCTGCTGCCGACCTACGCCTCGATCGGCGTCGCCGCGCCCATTATTCTGGTGATGCTGCGATTCATCCAGGGCATCGGCGTCGGCGGCGAATGGGGCGGCGCGGTCCTCATGGCCACGGAGAACGCGCCCCCCGGCAAACGCGGGCTCTACGGCGCGGCACCCCAGCTGGGTGTGCCCGCGGGCGTGCTCCTCGCCAACCTCGTCTTCCTGGCCATGACGACGAGCCTGAGCGACGAGGCCTTCTATGACTGGGGCTGGCGCGTGCCGTTCCTGTTCAGCTTCGTGCTGGTCGGCGTGGCGATGTGGATTCGGCTGGGAGTGGGCGAGAGCCCCGAGTTCGCCAAGACACAGAAGCGCGGCGAAGTCGCCAAGATGCCGCTGCTCGAGGTGCTCACCAAGAACAAGCGGACCGTCGCGCTGGCTGCGGGCACCTTCATCGCCACGAACGCCATCGCCTACATCTTCATGGTCTACGTCCTCAGCTACGGCACCACAGAGCTGGGCTTCACCAAGTCGACCATGCTCGGGGTGCTGATCGGCGTTTGTCCCATCTGGATGGCCGGCATGGCCTTCGGCGCCTACAAGGCAGACCACTGGGGCACAGTGACCGTCTACACCTGGGCCTCCGTCGCGATCCTCGCGATGTCGGTGGTGTTCTTCCCGCTCATCAATACGGCGTCGCTGCCGATCATCGTGCTCGCCATGGCGCTGATGGCCTTCGCGCTGGGCTGCACCGCCGGCCCCCAGTCTGCGCTGTTCACCGAGTTGTTCCCCGCGCACATCCGCTACAGCGGCGCATCGCTCGGATATCAGCTGGGCGCGATCCTCGGCGGCGGCCTGGCCCCGATGATCGCCACCGCGCTGTATGCCGGCTTCGGCACGACGCACGCGATCACCGTGTACTGCGTCATCGTCAGCTTGATCAGCCTGGCTGCGATCCTCGCGCTGCGCGCGCGCCGCGGCGAGGACAGCGGCACCCCTGTCAGCGAGTCCGCGCCGGTGCCCGCCGCCGCCGCGATCGCAGACGCCAACCCCCGAGTCGAGGCCTGAGGACATGTCGAACTATTTCCAGCCCACCTCCCAGCCCCCCGCGGATTTCCCCTCCATGGTCGAGGCCGATCCCGCGCTGCCCGTCGTGGTGGTGGGGGCCGGCCCCGTCGGGATGGGCGTCGCGCTCGGGCTCGCCCGCAGGGGCATCGCCGTCACCATCCTCGAGGCGGCAGACCAGGTCTCCTTCGGCAGCCGCGCCATCTGCATCTCCCGGCACAGCCTGGAGGCGGCCGAGCGCCTCGGCTTCGGCAGGGAGTTGGAGAAGATCGTCCTGCCATGGCAGGGGGGCCGCAGCTTCTACCGTGACCAGGAGGTCATGGCCTTCCGGATGCCGCACTCCGAGTTGGACGTGCGCGGCCCGATGGTCAACGTGTCGCAGTCCGAGATTGAACAGGTGATGGTCGACGCCATCGCGGACGAGCCGCTCATCACCCTGCACTGGTCCGCGGGCGTCGCCGGATACCGTCAGGACCCCGACGGTGTCAGCCTCGAGGTGCACACCGCCACCGGACTGCGCCACCTGCGGGCAGCGTGGGTCGTCGCCGCGGACGGCGGGCGCAGCGCCATGCGCGAGCTCTCCGGCCTGCGGATGAGCGGGGCCAGCTACGACGGCCGCTACGTCATCGCCGACATCCACTGGGAGACAGACCTTCCCGCCGAGCGCATGGTGTGGTTCGACGCGCCCAGCAACCCCGGCTCGACCATCATCATGCACCGCCAGCCCCGCGATATCTGGCGCATCGACTACCAGCTCGACGCCGCGGACGACGCCGACTACGAGACGCAGGAAGACCGCATCCGCGAGCGCATCGCCCGGCACCTGACGTGGCTGGGCGACGAGCGCCCGTGGACCCTCGAATGGCACGGCTTCTACAGCGCACGCGCGTTGGCGCTGGACAACTTCGTCCACGGCCGGGTCGTGTTCGCCGGGGACGCGGCGCACCTCGTGCCGATCTTCGGCGTGCGTGGGCTCAACTCCGGCCTTGAGGACGCGGAGGCGTTGTCCTGGCAGCTCGCCGCCGTCGTCAACGGCGCCGCCGGACTGCAGCTGTTGGCGGCCTACTCGGCCGAGCGGCACGACGCCTGGCAGCAGAACATCGACAACGCGGGCAAGTCGACACTGATCATGACGCCCGGCACCCACGGCTACCGCACCACCAGGGACGCGGTGTTGGCGCTCGCGGTGCACCGACCCGAGTTCGGGCACCTCATCGACCCGCGCCAATCCAGCGCGACCCATGTGCGCCGCTCGCCGTTGACCTGGGGGTGCCGCGCCGACGCGCGCGGGATCCTGCCCGGCGAGCCTGTCGAGGACCGCCGGGTGGCGACCACCGAGGGAGAATCCTCTGTGCACCGCGTCCGCGGGACCGGCTTCGGCCTCTACGGATTCGGTGTCGACCCTGCGGCGCTGGCCGTGGCAGCCGCAGAGCTGGCCGACAAGCTGCCCGGCGAGTCGGTGCGGGCCATCAGCGTCGGGACCTCAGGCCCGGTGCGCGCCGATGTCGTATTCGTGCCCGACGTCGTATTTGTGCCTGACTCTGACGGCACAGTGGCCGCAAGCTTCGGCGCGCGCAATGGCGAGATCTTCGTCGTCCGCCCCGATGGCCTGCTGCTGTGCCGCGTCGACGACCTCGCCCAGGTGGCGCAGGTGTCGGCAGGATTCGGCGTGGCGGCCGACGGCGCTGTCGCGCGACCGGAGGAGGACGCGACGCAGACCGAGGACGCGGCCCGGCGTGAGCGCGCGTGGCTGGGGCTGTCCGAGGCGCTCGACGCCGTCGACGAGACCGATCGCGAGGGCTTCCTGGTGCGGCTGGCCATGCTGCTGGGCTCCCAGTGCACCCACCTGGAGCTCCAGGAGGCGGTGGCCAGCGCGGCTATCGCGCCAGGCGCGGTGGCAGAGACGCTGACGGAGCTATCCGTCGACGCCTGAGTCCGGCACCAGAAGGCTTAAAAATAGAAAATGGATGTACTACCATTTCCTCTGCGTTCCCTAATTCTCTAGGGGCGCGTCGACTGGGCTGTCGACATGGTGAAGACCGGAGGGGCCGAACGTGTCTGAACAGCGCATGTCGTCCGAGGCGTCGGGGAGGGAGGCTGTCTCGCTCGACGACTTGGACTTCTGGTCCTTCGTCGAGTTGGCGAACCGTCGCCTGAGCACGGAGTTCGGGTCCACCCATCAGTTGGCCACCGAGGTGCTGCTCTCGCTCAACCGCGCGGCGAATGTCGTCACCTACGACCTCGAGGCCACGGTGCACCGACCGCATGGGCTGTCTTTCCCCACGTTCCGGCTGATGTTCGTCATCTGGCTGACCGGTCCGATCGAGCCGAAGAACGCGGCGCGCTTGACGGGTATGAGCCGCGCGGCGGTGTCGAACCTCTCGAAGAGCCTGCAGAGCGCCGGCCTGCTGGAGCGTGAGCCGGACCCGGACGATCGGCGGTCGGTGCGCCTGCTGCTGACCCCTGCCGGCCAGGAGAAGATCAGCGAGATCTATCGCGACCACAACGAGCGTGAGCAGGCGTGGGCGAGTGGTCTCACCGAGGCCGAGCAGCGGGTGCTGGTGCTGCTGCTGGACAAGCTGATCACCAACCGCGAGCAGATGGGCGTGCGCGGCCGCAACTGACGAGGCGGCCGGAACCCAAGCAGAGGGAGTAGGTCTTCCCATGCTTGACCCCGCCCAAAAATATAGTTAATGTGTTTACTAACTACAGGTTGCATCCCCCAGACTCACGAGGAGTTGGTCATGGCCTTCTACCGGCAGCTCGGCAGCATCCCGCCCAAGCGGCACACCCAGCACCGTGACGAGAACGGCGACCTCTACTTTGAGGAGTTGATGGGTGAGGAGGGCTTCTCCTCCGACTCGTCGCTGCTGTATCACCGCGAGATCCCGGCCGCGATCGTGGACGCGACCGTGTGGGAGCTGCGTGATCACAGCACCACGCCGAACCACCCGCTCAAGCCCCGGCACCTGAAGCTGCCCGACCTGTTCCCACAGGAGATCTGGGCCGAGACCGATGTCGTCACCGGCCGGCGGCTGATCCTCGGCAATGCCGACGTGCGCCTGTCCTACGTGGTCTCCGCCAAGGAGTCCCCCCTGTACCGCAACTCGACAGGCGACGAGCTGGTCTACATCGAGTCCGGCACCGCCCGCGTCGAGACGGTGTTTGGCACGCTCGACGCCCGTGCGGGCGACTATGTGCTGATCCCGCGGGCGGCGACGCACCGCTGGCTGCCGCAGGGCGAGGAGCCCGTGCGCGCCTACGTCATCGAGGGCAACGGCCACATCGTGCCGCCGAAGCGCTTCCTGTCGCGGTTCGGGCAGCTGCTGGAGAACGCGCCGTTCTGTGAGCGGGACCTGCACGGGCCAGCGGAGACCCTGCAATACGAGGGCACGGACGTGGAGGTGCTGGTCAAGCATCGTGGCTCCACCGGCATCGTCGGCACCCGCTACGTGTACGCGACGCACCCGTTCGACGTCGTTGGCTGGGACGGCTGCCTGTACCCGTACACCTTCAATATCGAGGACTACGAGCCCATCACGGGGCGCGTGCACCAGCCGCCGCCTGCGCACCAGGTGTTCGAGGGCGAGAACTTCGTGATCTGCAACTTCGTGCCCCGGAAGGTCGACTACCACCCGCTGGCGATCCCGGTGCCGTACTACCACTCCAACGTGGACTCCGACGAGATCATGTTCTACTGCGGCGGGGACTACGAGGCGCGCAAGGGCTCCGGAATCGGTCAGGGCTCGATCTCGGTGCACCCCAGCGGCCACGCGCACGGCCCGCAGCCTGGCGCATATGGGCGGAGCATTGGGGCCGAGTTCTTCGACGAGCTCGCCGTCATGGTGGACACGTTCAAGCCGCTCGAGTTGGGCGAGGGCGCGCTGGCCTGTGAGGACGCCGCCTACGCGTGGAGCTGGGCCGGAAGGGGGCCGGCGTCATGACCGCACAGCCTGCCCAGCCGACACTATCCGCGCTCGTCACCGGGATCTGCGACGACGCCGCGCTGTTCCCGCCGGGCAACGCGCCGCTGGCCGAAGCGTTGCCCGCTCGCGAGAGGCACCTGTCCTCCGCCCACGCAGACCTGGTGGGGCCGTTTGTCTTCCCCGCTGGTCGGCTGCCGGAGCTCGCCGAGGCCACGTTCGAGGGCCCGCTCGAGGTGAGCCTGACCGTCCCCGGGGCAGCGGCCCTAGCGGCGGCGGTGGCGGATCTGGCCGCGATCACCGGCACCAGCCTGGCTGCGGTCGAACTAGCCCCCGGCCCCGAGGAGTCCGCGCAGCAGGTGCTGCAGACGCTCGACGCGGCGGCACTGAAAGCGCCTGTGTTCGTGGAGATCCCGCGCGATGACCGCCGGGCGGACTTCCTAACACGGCTCGCCGGCACCGCCTACTCGGCCAAGTTTCGCACGGGCGGGGTGACCGCAGACAAATACCCCGACGGGGCCGAGCTGGCCTCGGCCGTGCGGTCGGTGGTAGCCGCCGGTATCCCATTCAAGGCGACCGCCGGCCTGCACCACGCGGTGCGGAACACGGACCCGGACACGGGCTTCGAGCAGCATGGGTTCCTGAACATCCTGCTCGCCACGCACCGCGCGCTGCAGGGGGCGGACGAGAATGCGCTCGCCGAGACGCTCGCGGGCCGTGACGGCGCCGCCATCGCGGCAGCGCTCGCCGCGCTGGACGGCGCGCAACAGGCCGCCGTCCGCCACAGCTTCCAGTCCTTCGGGACCTGCAGCATCACAGACCCGTTGGGTGAGCTGACGGGCTTGGGCTTGATCCCGCAGGCCCTGATCACTCTCGAGACAGAAGGAACCAACTTATGAGCATCATCGAGATTCCGGCCGACTCCCTGTTCGGCCGCGACAACCTGCCCTACGGCATCTTCACCGTGTCCGCGGAAGCAGACTCCGCGCGCCGCGTCGGGGTGCGGGTGGCGGACAAGGTCCTCGACCTGGCAGTCCTGCTGGGCGACGACGTCTTCAGCGCCGCGACGCTCAACCCGTTCATGGCGCAGGGCCGTGCGGCCTGGGACTCGGCGCGCAGCCGCATCCAGGACGCGATCGCCGCCGATGTTGCTGATGCCGCCATCTTCGAGCTCGCCGACGTCGCGCTGCACCTGCCCGTCGACGTCGCCGACTACGTGGACTTCTACGCCTCCGAGAACCACGCCACGAACCTCGGACGGCTGTTCCGCCCCGACAGCGCGGCGCTGATGCCGAACTGGAAGCACCTGCCGGTCGGCTACCACGGCCGGGCGGGCACCGTCATCGTCTCCGGCGTCGACATCGTGCGCCCGTGCGGGCAGCGCAAGGCCCCGCAGGACGACGCGCCCACCTACGGCCCGTCGCGGCGCCTGGACATCGAGGCCGAGATGGGCTTCATCGTCGGCACGCCGTCGAAGCAGGGCACGTCGATCGCGCCCGACGAGTTCGCCGATCACGTCTTCGGCGCCGTGATCGTTAACGACTGGTCCGCCCGAGACATCCAGGCCTGGGAGTACGTGCCGCTGGGCCCGTTCCTAGGCAAGAGCTTCGCCACGTCCATCTCCCCCTGGGTGGTGCCGCTCGCAGCCCTCGAGGCCGCCCGCGTCGCGACCCCCACGCAGGACCCGACCCCGCTGCCCTACCTGCAGGGCACCGAGGACTGGGGCCTGGACATCGCGCTCGAGGTCGAGTGGAACGGCGACGTCGTGAGCCGGCCGCCGTATGCCTCCATGTACTGGTCCCCGGCACAGATGTTGGCGCACACCACCGTCAACGGCGCATCGTCGCGCACGGGCGACCTGTTCGCGTCGGGCACCATCTCCGGGCCGGAGAAGGCGGAGCGCGGCGCGTTCATCGAGCTCACCTGGGGCGGCGCCGAGCCGGTCGAGGTCGCGGGCGAGCAGCGCACGTTCCTGGAAGACGGCGACACGATCGCGATCAGCGCCACCGCGCCGGGCGTGAACGGCCAGCGCATCGGCTTCGGAGAGGTCCGGGCCGCCATCCTGCCGGCCGTCAACTGACCGATGCTTGACGGGATGGGGCCGCCGATTCAGACGGCCCCATCCACATAGACCCAGGCGCCGTCGACCCGGGTGAACCGGCTGTTCTCGTGCTGGCGGCCGCGGCGGCCGCCGGACAGGTACTGGGCCACGAATTCCACGGTGCCCTCGGCGTCGAGCAGGCCGCCGCCGGTGGTGTTCAAGATGGTGAGACGGGTCCACTCGGTGTCGTCGTCGAGTTCGAGGCTGCGCGGGCGGGTCGCGGGATGCCAGGTGCGCATCAGGTAGGCGGCGTCGCGTACGGCGAAGGCGCTGTACCGGGAGCGCATCAGCTGGGCGGCGGTCGGCGCGGCGGCCTCGCCGCCTGATCGGGCACCGCCTGATCGGGCGCTGTGGAATCGGCCGCAGCAGAGCTCGTATTGCTCGCCGGATCCGCACGGACACAGGCTCATGGTGGACCCAGCTCCATAGAAGGCACATCCGCATTATCCTCCGAGGCATGACGGACAATGCCGAGGGGCCTGGGCGTGCGCGCCAGAATGTGATCTATCGCGACGGCGTGCTGGGGCGAAACCCCAAGATCCCCACGGACTTCGCAGCGTTGGAGCGGGCGGCGCGGAAGAAGGTCTCGCCGACGGCGTGGGCCTATGTGGCGGGCGGGGCCGGCGCGGGCTCGACGATGGACGCCAACCGGGAGGGCTTCGACCGCTGGAAGATCGTGCCGCGGGTGCTGCGGGACGTCTCCAGCCGGAACCTGTCCGTGGAGCTGTTCGGGCGCCGGATCCCCGCGCCGATCCTGTTCGCCCCGGTGGGCGCGGCGGAGCTGGTGCACCCCGACGCCGACGTCGCCATCGCCGGGGCGGCCGCGGACCTGGGCCTGCCCTATATCTTCTCCAACCAGGGCAGCGCGCCGATGGAGGCCAGCGCCGCCGCGATGGGCACCGCCCCACACTGGTTCCAGCTGTACTGGAGCAAGGACGAGGAGCTCGTGGACAGCCTGCTCCAGCGGGCGGAGAAGTCCGGGGCCGACGCCATCGTGGTCACCCTCGACACGACGATGCTGGGCTGGCGGCCGATGGACCTGAACCTGGGCTCGCTGCCGTTCGCCCGCGGCAAGGGCATCGCGCAATACACGTCGGACCCGCGGTTCCTCGAGATTGTGCGGGACCGCATTAAGAACCCGGCAGGGGTGCAGGCCGATGTGGAGGTCACGCTCGGCGCGATCCGCTCGCTGATCTCGATGAGCAGGCGCTATCCGGGGAAGGTGCTGCAGAACCTCCGCTCGCCCGAGCCCCGTGCCGCGGTGGAGACGTTCCTGGATATCTACTCGCGACCGTCGCTGAGCTGGGACGATATCGCGACGCTGCGGCAGCGGACCAGCTTGCCGATCCTGCTCAAGGGCATCCTGCACCCGGACGACGCGCGGCATGCGGTCGACGCGGGAGTCGACGGCATCCTCGTCTCCAACCACGGCGGCCGACAGGTCGACGGCAGCATCGGGGCGATGGACGCGCTGGAGACCATCGCGCCGGTGGTCGAGGGCCGGGCGACGGTGATCCTCGACAGTGGAATCCGGGGCGGGGCAGACGTCTTCAAGGCACTCGCACTGGGGGCCGACGCGGTCACCGTCGGCCGTCCGCATCTCTACGGCCTTGCCTTGGGCGGCCGGGCGGGGGCGCGGGACGCGGTCGCGAACATCGTCGCGGAATTCGACCTCACGCTCGGGCTCTCCGGCCTCACCAGCATCTCTGCCATCACACGGGATGCGCTCACCAGAATATAATTGGGCACAACTGATGCTCGAGCGGCGGAGGACCTAGTGGCTGAACTGTTGTGGGAACCCGCCGAGGCTGACATCGCCGCATCGAGGATCGCCGATTTCGCGGCCTTCGTGGCACGCACCCGCGGCGTGGACGTGGGGACCTACGCGGGCCTGTGGGCGTGGTCGGTCGAGGAGCTGGGCGAGTTCTGGCAGGCGGTGTGGGACTACTTCGAGATCTCCACCGCCACCGACACTGACCCCGGCCCGGCCCTGGTGACTGCGGAAATGCCTGGCGCGCAATGGTTCCCACACGCGCGGATCAACTACGTGGACGAGATCTTCAAACGCGGGGACGACGCGCGGCCCGCGATCATCGATTTGGGTGAGCGCCGCGACGCGGCTGAGACCTCGTGGCCGGAGCTGCGCCGACAGGTCGCCGCGCTAGCGCACACCCTCCGTGCGGGCGGGGTCGGTCTCGGAGACCAGGTCGTCGGCTACCTGCCCAACATCCCCGAGGCAGTCGTCGCGTTCCTGGCCACGGCCAGTATTGGCGCGACGTGGGCGGCGTGCGGCCAGGACTACTCCGCGCCGGCGGCGATCGACCGGCTGGGGCAGCTGGAGCCCGTTGTGCTGGTCACCGCGGACGGCTATCGATTCGGTGGCAAGGATCGCCGGCAGCTGGACGCGGTGGGGGAGCTGCGCGCGGGCCTGCCCAGCCTGCGCCAGACGATTGTGGTCCCGCGGCTGGGCGAGCCGAACCTCCCCGATGGCTCCTTGGCGTGGGCCGACGCGACGGCGGGCGAGCACGATCTGGTCACGGAGCGGGTGCCGTTCGACCATCCGCTGTGGGTGGTGTTCTCCTCTGGCACCACGGGATTGCCGAAGGGGATCGTGCACGGGCATGGCGGCGTCCTGCTGGAGCATCTGAAAGCGACTGTGTTGCAGTCAGATCTGGGGCCGGCCGACACGTTCTTCTGGTTCACGAGCCCGAGTTGGATGATGTGGAACTTCCAGGTGGCGGGGCTGCTGGCGGGCGCGACCATCGTGACCTATGACGGCAGTCCGGCCACGCCCACCCCCGATGCGTTGTGGGCGTTGGCCGCCCGACATCAGGTGACCTTCCTGGGGACCAGCCCCGGCTATGTGCTGGCCTGTGAGAAGGCGGGCGCGCACCCCGCGGCGGAGCACGATCTGTCCGCGCTGATGGTGCTGGGCGTCACCGGCGCGACACTGCCTGCGTCCTCCGCGCGGTGGATCATGGCGGAGGTCGGCGAGCGCGTGCAGATCGCGTCGATCAGCGGGGGCACGGACGTCGTCACGGCGTTCATCGGCGCCGCGCCGAATGTGCCGGTGTGGGCGGGCGAGCTGTCGGCACGCTACCTGGGCGTCGCACTGGCGGCCTATGACGACCACGCGCGGCCGGTGACCGGTGAGGTCGGGGAGCTGGTGATCACCGCGCCGATGCCGTCGATGCCCGTCAGGTTCTGGAACGACCCCGACGGCGCCCGCTACCTCGCCGCCTATTTCGACACGTATCCGGGCGTGTGGCGGCATGGCGACTGGGTGCTGGTCACCGACCGGGGCAGCGTGGAGGTGCACGGGCGCTCGGACTCGACGCTCAACCGCAATGGCATCCGGATGGGCAGTGCGGATATTTACCAGGCGGTGGAGTCCCTGCCGGAGGTCGCGGAGTCAATGGTGCTGGGTGTCGAGGAGCCCGGCGGCGGGTATTGGATGCCGTTGTTCGTGGTGCTGCGCGAGGGCTTTGCGCTCGACGACGCGCTGCGCGAGCGCATCCGGACGGCGGTGCGGGAGCAGGCCTCGCCGCGGCACGTGCCCGACGAGATCCTCGAGGCCCCCGGCATCCCGCACACCCGCACCGGCAAGAAGCTCGAGGTGCCGGTCAAGCGGCTGCTGATGGGCGCCGACCCGGCCACGACGATCGACCTGACCGCCGTGGACGTGCCGGAGCTCATCGACTGGTATGTGGGGCAGAGCCGCGGCTAGGAACCACGGCTGGGGGACTACGGCTACGCGCCGCGGGTCTGTTGCAGCGCCGCCTCGAACTGGTCGAGCATGTAGAAGGCCTGCGAGTACCCGCTGACGGTGGTCAGGCCGACCGGGGCGACGACCTTGGCGTTTGCGGACAGCAGGGGGCTCTCGACGAGCGTGCGCTGGAACTCGTCGTATTCGCCCTCGAAGTTGGAGCCGACCAGCACGATGCCGGCGTCCGTGACATCGCCGAGGTTCTCGAACGCCCCGATGAACTCGCCGGGGCTCTTCTCCCCGGAATCGTCCTGGACGGCGTCGATGAACGTGGCGCCGGCGTCGGTGAAGATCCGGCCCGCCATGGAGTCCGGCCCGTAGGCGGTGAAGCCGGTGTTGTCCCAGGAGCTGATGACGACGATTTTGTTGGCGGCGAGCTCGGCCGCGTACTCGCTCTTGATCTGCGCCGCGCGGTCCTGGTACTTCTTCTCCAGAGCGTCGACCTTGTCGGAGGTGCCGAGGATCTCGCCGGCCCCGGCGACCCGGCCGCGCCAGTCGCTGCGAGCCTCGCCGTCGACCTTGAAGATGGCAAGGGGGCCAGCGGCCTCGAGGTGCGCGAGCTCCTCGGGAGTGTTGCGGTCGATCGCCAGCACGAGGTCGGGGGAGAAGGTGAGCACCTGCTCGGTGTTGACGCCGTCCGTGACGTCGAACTTTTCGGGGATCGCCGCATAGGCCGCGCGGTTGCCGGGCGCGATGATCGACTCCGGGTACTGGGCGGCCGCGACGAGGGTGCCGCCGGCCTCCAGGATGGGCTGGATGCTGGCGTTGTGGACGCCGACCAGCCGCTGCGGCTCGGCGGGAATCTCATAGCTCGCGCCCTGGATCTCGATGACCCGGACACCGGCGGCCGGGCCGTCGGACCCGTCGGCCGAGTCCGCGGCCGAGGAGCAGCCTGCTAGTGCCAGGGCTGCGGCAAGGCCGCCGACGATGGCGCGGCGGGCGCGGGTGGAAAACGTGATTTTCATTGGTCTCCTGGTTAGCGGGTGAAGCGGGCGAGGTCGAAGCTCATACCGATGGCGCTGGCGGACACGGCGAGCCCGGCGGCGTCGGCTAGTGCTGCCAACTCCGCCGCCGTCCGGCGCCCGGCCCCGAACAAGCACAGGCGGCGCAGGTCCTCCTCGGCGTCGTGCTCGTCGCGCCGAGACTCGTCGAGGACCTGGGTGACGGCGAGCAGCGTCTCCGCGGCGGGCGCGAGCCTGCGCAGCAGCGCGACGGCATCGCGGTCCGCGTGCTCGTCGAGGACGTCCACGAGCACGATGGCGTCCACGGCGGGAAAAGTGCCGTCGAACAGTGAGCCCTCATGGCGCACAACGGTTCCCGGCGCTCGGACGTCGGCCACCGCGCGGTCGAGCGCGGACGGCAGACCTACGAGGTACACCGTCAGTCCGGGGTGCGCGCGCAGCAGCTCGTCGGCCCAGACGCCCGCCGCCTCGCCAGCGAGCGCGACGGCGGTGGCGGTGGAGAAGTCGACGCGCTGCGGTAGCAGTGGGGCGGTGTAGGCGGCGAGGGTGGTGACGCCGTCATGCCGAGAGTCGCCGAGGACGCGGTCGGATTCGATTGCCGCAGTGAAGACCCCGCCCTCGAAGGGGGCGGCGGACCCGGTGCGCACAGCCCCGAGCAGGCCAGCGAAGGCCAGGTCCATCCGCGACGCGGCGCCACGCAGGTCGAGGACCTCCGCCCCGGGGCCCTCCTCGGCGAGCACGGCGCCCATGGCGGCGGTGGCCCACTCGTCGGGCGCGGTGGTGGCGACGACGTCGATGGTGGACAGGTAGCGCAGGAGCTTGCCCAGCGCGCGGGGATCGGCGCCGGTGGCGGCAGCGAGGGCCGCGGTGGTGTTGGCCCCGGACTCGATGAGGCCCGGGAGGCGCAGGGTGGCGGCGACGCGGATGGCATACGGGGGCAACAGCTCGGTGATCTCGTGCAGGCGAGCGGCAGCGCCGGGCTGGTTGGGCGTCACCTCCTGCTGGCGCCAGTAGCCGACGATCTCGACGCGGTCCTTCGTCAGGCCGCAGTACGCGCGCAGGTGCTGGCGGATGGGGCGCAGCATGTTGGCCTCGCCTGCGGCCCAGGCGTAGCCGCTGCCGGCCCGTGGTCCGAGCTCCTGGACGGCGGCGGCCAGTCCCGGGCTGCCCGCGCTGCGGTAGAGCCAGCGGATGTCGACGTCCGCGGCGGTGGGCAGGTCCTGGCGGTGCTCGGGGTGCGCCACCTCGATGACCACGGTGATGGCCAGCCCGGCGGGGGCGTCCGCCAGGCAGCGGCCGATCGCGGGCAGTGCGGTCTCGTCCCCAGCGAGGATCAGCCAGTCCAGGCCGTCGGGCAGCGGGGCGGAGCCCTTGGGGCCGGCGAGGTCGAGGCGGTCCCCGGCCCGGACGCTGTTGGCCCAGTTCGCGGCCAGCCCGCCGGTGTGCTGGACGAAGTCCACGACGACGCGTCCGGCAGCCGGGTCGTACTCCCGGACGGTGTAGGTGCGGGCGAGCTCGATGGACTCGGCGCTCCAGTCCAGGCGGCCGTCAAGCTGCTCGGGGAGCGTCGGCAGGCCCGTCTCCGGGTGTGCGAGAAGCAGTTTGACGTCATCGTCGAAGCCCGTGCTGCGGAACTCCGGCACCTGGGCGCCGTCGGCGTCGTGGGCCCGGAGGCCGGCGCCGCCGAGGGTCACCCGGCGCATCCCGGGCGTGAGGTCGAGCACCTCGAGGACCTCGAGTTGGCGACGGTAGATCGGGTACACCGACCGCGTGCGGATTGAGCGGGCCATCACACCTCCATAGACTTAGGGCAGGCTAGCCTAAGCGCAGGATGGGTGTTCGGCCGCCCTCAGATTTCGCGCCCCGCGGTCCAGTTCGCCCACAGCTGCGCGTATTTGCCGCCCGCCGCGACCAACGCCTCGTGGGAGCCCGTCTCGACAATCCGGCCGTCCGCGACGACCGCGACGACGTCCGCGTCGGCGGCCTGGCTCAGGCGGTGCGCGATCACGAGGGAGGTGCGGCCGGCCAGCGCCGCGCGGGCGCCGTCGTCCAGCTGCCTCGCGCCGGCGCTGCCGGCCTCCGCGGTGGCCTCGTCGAGCAGCACCAGCGGGGGGTCGAGGAGCACGATGCGGGCCAGCGCCAGGTGCTGGACCTGGGCTGGGGTCAGCCGGTGCCCGTGGGCGCCGACGATGGTGTCGAGCCCGTCGGGCAGGGCGCGCAGCCAGTCCGTGGCGCCGACGGTCTCGAACGCGTCGAGGATCTCGTCGTCGGAGGCGCTGGGCGCGACCAGGCGGACGTCCTCGCGCAGCGGCCCGGCGAACACGTGGGTCTCCTGCGTGACTAGGGCGACGGTGCGGCCGGCGGACTGCGGGCCGAGGATGGCGCCGCCGAGGGTGATCGAGCCGGCGGACGGGGTGCGCACACCCGCGACGAGCGCGGCGAGGGTGCTCTTGCCGGCCCCGGACTCGCCGACGAGCGCCAGCTTCTGGCCGGGCTCGATGGTCAGGTCGACGTCGCGGAGCACGGGATGGTCGGCGCTGTAGGAGTGGGAGACGCCGCGGATCTCCAGGCGCGAGTCGGCGGCGGCGTCGGGGGCCGGCGGGCTCATCGGCACCGCGGCGGGCTGCTCGTCGATCACCCCGACGATGCGCTGCAGGGAGGCCACGCCGGACTGGACGGTGTCGATCACCAGCAGCAGCTGGCCGATGGGCCCGAAGAGCCGGTGGAAGAGCAGCATCGCGGCGGTGGTGGCGCCGACGGTGGCCGCGCCGGCGTCGACCAGGGTGAAGCCGACGACGAGCAGCGCGGTCATGCCGACCAGCTCGGCCAGGTTGAGCCGCGCGAAGAAGCGGTTGATGACCAGCCGCGCGGAGATCGACAGCTGCACCACCGCCCAGGAACTGCGGGCGATGTCCTCCACGCGGGCGGGGCCGGACTGGTAGGCGTGCACGGTGTCGACGCCGTGGATGGCGGTGAGCACCCGCTGCGCCCGCACGCCCATCGCGCGGCGCTCGGCGGCGTAGATGGCCGGCGCCGTGCGGCTGTAGCGCCAGACGGCGAAGGCGTGGAACGGCAGGATCGTGGCCAGCGCCAGCGCAAAGCGCCAGTCCATCGCGCCCAGCAAGACGAATGTCGCGCCGATCGTGAACAGTGCGCCCGTGATGGCAGGCAGGGTCTCGTTGACTGCGCTCGAGACCGCGGAGACGTCGTCGGTGGCGCGGGAGACGAGGTCGCCGGAGGAGGTCTCCTCGATACGGGCCAGCGGCAGGGACAGGCCGACGTCGAGCATCTGCTCGCGCAGTCGCGCGATCATCGTCTCGAGGAGCCGGGCGGAGAGGACGAAGCCGACGGCCCCGAGCGCCGCGGCGGCGAGCACGGCGGCGGCCATGGATCCGCCCAGCCAGGCCAGGTCCGCGCCGGTGGCGGTGTCGTCTTCCACGAGATCGACAACGCGGCCCAGCGCCCACGGGGTCACCAAGCCGGCGAACGCCGCCGCGGTGAGCACGACGAAGGTCAAGAGGAGGGCCGGGCGGTTGCCGCGCACGAGCGTTGCGCAGTGGGTTCCCACCCGGCGCAGGCTGGCGACGGGCAGGACAGGCGCGCTCATGCCGGCACCCCCACGAGGTCGATCACGCGGTCCGCAGCGGCGGCCCAGGCGGGGGAGTCGGTGAACACCAGCGTGCTCTGGCCGGCGCGCACGGCGGGGATGCGCTCGGCGATGCGCTGCTCGGTTACGGAGTCCACGGCGGAGGTCGGGTCCACGAGCACCAGCACCGGGGCTTTCGCGGCGAGGGCGCGGGCCAGGGCGACGCGTTGGCGCTGGCCGCCGGACAGCGACCGGCCGGCCTCGCCGACCTCGGTCTCGGCGCCGTCGCGCAGCACCCGCAGCACGTCATCGGAGGCGGAGGCGTGGATGGCGGGGGCGATGGCAGTGGCAAGTGAGGAGACAGTAGCGGGCCCGCCGGTGCCGAGCGCGATGTTCTCGGCAACGGTGCCCTCGAACAGCGTGAGGTCGTGCGCCGCGACGAGCACCGTGCTCCGCACCTGCTCCAGGGCAAGGTCGAGGGCGTCGCGCCCGTCCAGGGTGATGGCGCCGTCGGCAGGGAGCGCGCGGCAGGCCAGCGCCGCGGTCACGGCCTCGGTGGTCTCGGGGTCGGCGCGCACGACGATCGTCTGGCCGGGCTCGAGCGTGAGGGACAGGCCTGCGAGATCGTCGAGGCGCAGGACGGGGACGGGACCGGCTGCGAACGCGGGCCCGTTGAAAGCTGGTAGGGCCGTCACGAATGGTTGCCGCAGGACCTCGAGGATCCGGCCGGACGAGGCGAGGCTGGCGGCCCACACGACGCCGACGTTGCGGCTGAGCGCGCCCATCGGGCCGATAATGAACTGGGCGACGCCGACGACCATGATGAGCTGGCCCACAGAGAGATCGCCCCACATCGCTTGTGCGCCAGCGCCGATCGCGATCGCGGCGAGGAAGATCCCGGCGATGGCGTCCATCGTCCCAGTGAAGCCGGCTTGGGAGCGGTTGGCGGCGAGCGTGGCCCGCAGCGCGGCCTGGGAGGTGGCCTCGTAGCGGGCGGATGCGGCCCGCTCCGCGCCGAGCCCCTTGATGACGCGGAAGCCGGACACGAGGTCGGAGGCGGAGCCCGCGGCCTCGGCGGCGGTGGCCTGGCGCGTGGCGCTGCGGCGGCGCAGGGGTGCGCCGAGCTTGTCCATCGTGAGGAAGAGCAGGGGCGCGCCGAGCAGCACCGCCAGGCCCAGCGGCCAGGAGATGAGCAGCAGCACGATGCCGGCGAACAGTACGGCCGCGATCTCGCCGATGGGGTAGACGACTAGCGCGACCGACCGCGCCAGGGCCTGGGTGTCGGAGTTCGCGATGGAGAGGGCCTCGCCGGGCTGGCGGCGCCGGCCCCCGAGCCCGCGGGGGTGCAGGAGGCGGCCGACGACCAGCAGCCGGATGCGGTGCTCGACGATATTCGCGCTGGTGAACCCGATCAGCGAGCCGATCCGGTACGAGTAGGACAGCACCGCGAAGTTCACGATCAGCGCGGCCACCCACAGCACGAGCTGGCCGCGGTCGCCGGTGGCCACGGCACGGTCGATGGCCAGGCCCATGATGATCGGCACCATCGCCTCGCCGAGTTGGTGCCCCACGGCGAGCAGCCCGGCGGGCACGGTGCGCCACGGCTGGGACGCGATGACGCGGAAGACCAGTTGGCGCGGCGTCGTGTCCTGGTCGACGAGGATCGGCCGCACCCGTGCCTCGCGGTGGTCGGCGGGGATGCGCAGGGTGCGGGGGAGGCTCACCGGCGTGCGCGGGCGGTGTTGCGGGTGCCGATGGGCACCACCAGCGGGCCGCCGGCGACGGGGTCCTCGATGACGGCGGCGTTGAGTCCGAAGGCGTCGAGCAGCAGTTCGGCCGTGATGACGTCGGCGGGCGGGCCGGTTTTGATGATCTGCCCCTCGCGCATGACGATCAGGTGGTCGGAGTAGCGGATGGCCAGGTTCAGATCATGCAGCACCATCACGACGGTGCGGCCGAGGTCCTCCTGCAGCCGGTCCACGAGGTCTAGGACGTCGACGGCGTGCGCCAGGTCGAGGTAGGTGGTGGGCTCGTCGAGTAGTAGCAGGTCCGTGCCCTGCGCGAGGGTCATGGAGATCCACACCCGCTGGCGTTGCCCGCCGGAGAGCTCGTCGACGGGCCGGTCCGCGAGGTCGAGTATGCCGGTGAGCTCGAGGGCCTCCGCCACGTGGTCCTCGTCGTCGCTGGACCACTGGCGCAGCCAGGACTGGTGGGGGTGCCGGCCGCGGCTGACGAGGTCCCCGACGGTGAGGCCCTCTGGCGAGGTCGGGGCCTGGGGCAGCAGGCCCAGCAGCTTCGCGACGTCCTTTGTTCGCATCCCGCGGATATCCGCGCCGTCCAGGCGCACGATGCCCGCCGAGGGCTTGAGCAGGCGGGACAGGGCGCGCAGCAGCGTGGACTTGCCGCAGCCGTTGGGGCCGATAATCGTGGTGACCTTGCCCGTGGGGATGTCCAGGGTGAGGTCGTCGATCACCGTGTGGTCGCCATAGCCGACGCGCAGGCCGGTGGCGGCCAGTCTCGGAGTTTGGCCGGGAGCCTGGTTGGGGGTCATGCCGACGCCTTTCGGTTGGCTCGCACGAGCAGGTACAGCAGGAAGGGGCCGCCGATGGCGGAGGTGACGATGCCGACGGGCAGCTCGACCGGCAGGACCGTGCGCGCGATGAGGTCGCCGCCGACCACGAGGATCGCGCCGCACAGGGCCGACGCGATGATGGGCGGCCCCGGCGAGCGCAGGAGGCGCAGCGCCACCTGCGGGGCGACGAAGGCCACGAAGCCGATGGGGCCGGCCGCGGCAGTGGCGACGGCGGCCAGGATGACCGAGGCGAGCATGAGCAGCGCGCGGCCGCCCTGCAGCCGCTGGCCCAGACCCCGGGCCACGTCGTCGCCCAGGCGCATGATGGCCAGCGCGAAGGAGCCGGCCACCGCGACGAGGGCGACGATCCCGATCGTCCACGCGGTGGGGGCGACCTGCGACCATGCCGCCCGGTTGAGCGAGCCCGTCAGCCACACCTGCGCGCGGCCCACGTCGTTGATGTCGGCGCGGACGATCATCCACGCCGTGAGCGCTTGCAGGGCGGCCCCAACCCCGATGCCGATGAGGATCAGCCGGAACCCGTCCACCCCCCGCCGCCACGCCAGGACGTAGATCAGGATGGCCGTCGCGAGCCCGCCGAGCAGCGCGGCGGCTGGGACTCCGAACGCGGCCAGCGCGCCGGAGGTGGCCCCGCCGCCGAGGATCAGGAAGACCGCGGCGACGCTGGCGCCCTGGGTGATGCCGAGGATGTCGGGGCTGGCCAGCGCGTTGCGGGAGATGGACTGCATGATCGCGCCGGAGATGCCGAGGCCGAGGCCGACGAGCAGGCCGATGAGCGAGCGGGGCAGCCGCAACTCCATCACGATGAACTCGTATTGCTTCTCGCCGTGGCCGAAGAGCGACGCGAGGACGTCGCCGGGTGGGATGGGGAAATCGCCGCGGCCGATATTCAGGCAGAACACGGCCAACAGCGCCGCCACCAGCAGCGCGGTGACGAGGACCTGCCGGGGCCGCCACACCAGGGAGATGGGGCCGAGTCGCACGCCGGGGCGGCCGGGGACGGTCCGGTGCCCGGTCTTGCCCGCCAGCTCGGTGGTCCCCGCCAGTTCTGTGGTCCCTGCCAGTTCGGCGGTCACAGCGCCGCCAGCTTCCGGCGGCGCACGAGCGCGACGAAGAACGGCGCGCCGACGAGCGCGAGGATGATGCTGACCTGGATCTCGCTGGGACGGTCGACGACGCGGCCGAGGGTGTCCGCCAGCAGCAGCAGCACGGCGCCGAGCAGCCCGGAGCACGGGATGATCCAGCGGTAATCAGGGCCGGTGAACACCCGGACCACGTGGGGGACCACGAGGCCGAGGAACGCGATGGGTCCGCACGCGGCCGTCGCGGCGCCGGTCAGCAAGGTGATGGCGATGATGCCGAGCACGCGTGTCGCGGCGAGGTTGGTGCCCAGGGCGCGGGCAACGTCGTCGCCGAGGCTGAGGATGTTCAGCCCGGGGCTGCCCACGATGGCTAGCAGCACTCCGACCGCGATGAAGGGCAGGACGGTCCAGATGATTCCGTAGTCCGGGCGGGAGATGGAGCCGACGACCCAGAACCGCATCTGGTCCAGGCTGGTCTCATCGATGAGCACAACCGCGGACGTGATCGCCCCTAGGAACGCGGACACGGCGGCGCCCGCGAGGATCAGGCTGAGGGGACTCGAGCGGCCCGCGCCCAGGGACGCCAGGCCGAACACCACGACGGAGGCGACCGCCGCGCCGAGAAACGCGAACCACAGGAACTGGAACGGGCTGGTGATGCGCAGCACGTAGATTGCCACGACCACGGCGAACGCGGCGCCGGCGCTGACGCCGAGCAGGCCGGGGTCCGCCAGGGGGTTGCGGGTGTGGCCCTGGATCAGCGCGCCGGAGATGCCGAGGGCGATGCCGGCGACGAGGCCGAGGATGGTCCGCGGGACGCGCATGCTTCGGATGATGATGGCGGTGTCCGTCTGTCCGCCGTGCAGGATGCCGTCGGCGATCTCCGACAGCGACATCGGGCGGGCGCCGAGAGCGACACTTGCGAGCATGGTGCAGGCGAGGAGCACCACCAGGCCGAGCAGCCAGCCGAGCCTACGTCGCCGGAGGCTGGCCGGCGCCGCAGGGCGGGGCGCAGCCAGGGGACGTTCAACGGTCGAGTGCACCCGGTTAGGCTAGCCTTGCCACTGCGTTCCTGTGTGCTGGGGCGCCCACTTAGTCGGATCGGGGTGGCTCGGCTCCGCTGGCTTCGTCGTTGCGCGGTGCCTCAGACTCCGTGCCCGCCGTGCCTTTTGCGCCATCCGCGAGTTCGGCGAGTTCGCGCACCCGGAGGTCCTTATCGGCCTGGAGGTCCTCGCGGTCCTGGAGCCGGTACATGACGATGAAAATGATCCAGCCGATGATCGCGACCAGGATGAAGCTGACGAGGCGGTAGATCAGCACGGCGGCGACGGCCTTGGCACTGGTGAGTCCGCTGGCCACGAGCGCGGCGATGAGGGTGCCCTCCACGAAGACCAGTCCGCCGGGGGCCAGGGGAATCGCGCCGACGGCCTTCGCGGCCGCGTAGGCGATCGCGAGCCCCGCCAGACCCGGCTCCGCGCCGACCGCGAGGCAGGCGAAGCCGAGGCAGGCGATGTCCGCCACCCAGTTGTAGAACGACCAGCCGAACGCCTCCGCGGTGTGCTTGTTGCTCATCTGCACGGACTCGAGCTGCTTGATGATCGCGTGCCAGCGCTCGAGGCCCTGCTCCTCGGGCTTGCTGCGCACCCAGTTATAGCCGCGCAGCGCCCAGCGGCCCAGATCCTCGAGAGAGTCCGGATGCGAGGCCACATAGCGGCCGGCGAAGAGCATCGCGAGCAGCCCGACGATGGTGAACACGATGGTGAACGGGTTCACGGCGGTGCCGACGAACAGCGCGCCGCCGACGCCCAGCACCGCGAGCCCCGCCGCGGCCAGCACGCCGGACATCGCGACCTGCCAGGACGCGACCACCGGCGATGCGCCCCAGCTGCGGGTGCGGCGATAGGTGAACGCGGTGGAGAACACTTGGCCCGCAGGCAGAGTCAGGCTCATCGCGGTGCTGGAGTAGATGACGGACAACGATTTGAGCTGGGAGATCTTCACCCCGGCCGCGCCGAGCAGTACTTTTTGGACCCGACCGAAACTGCTCATCGAGGCGGCTTGCGCCAAGATGCAGGCGGCCACCCAGCCCCAGTGGATCTCGGTGAGGTCCTGCCAGGATTTGCTCAGGGAGGGCCAGATGATGAACGCCTCGACGGTGAGCACGGTCAAGAGGGCAACGCCTAACGCCCATTTTACCCACCAGAACCGGTGTCGGGGCACCGAGTCGCCGGTAGTCGCGGTGGGCTGGGCCATTTGGTCAGACTACTTCGTGGACTTCGCAGTCCCCGACGGGATGCGCTATCTGGGTGACCTTGCTACGCCCGTGCAGTTGAATTTGCTGACCGAGTGTCCACAACCTCTGCTCGGCCGCGGCGGCCTCCCCCAGGATCGTGGAGGAGGCGAATACCCGGGACGGGTCACGTTTGGCCAGGTCCGTAAGCCGCGCGGCCTCGTTGACCGGGTCCCCGATCACCGTGTACTCGAACCGCTCGGCGGAGCCGACGTTGCCGGCCACCGCGATGCCGGCGGATACGCCGACGCCCGCGTCGATCCCCGTCAGTCGGGACAGCTCCACGTGTAGCTCGCGGGCGCAGCGCAGGGCCGCAGTGGGCGAGTCGGGCCGATGCAGCGGGGCGCCGAAGACGGCGAAGACCTCGTCGCCGATGAACTTGTTGACGAAGCCTCCATTGCGGTGCACCACGTCCACGACCACCCGGAAGAACTGGTTGAGCAGCTCGACCACCTCGGTGGGCGGGCGGGCCGCGGCCAGCGCCGTGGAGGCGATCATGTCGACGAATAACACTGCGACGAACCGGGTCTCGCCGCCCAGGACGGTGTCGTTGCGCATGGCGCGCCGGGCCACGTCCACGCCGACGTGTTGGCCGAAGAGCTGCTCAATGCGGCGCCGCTCCTCGGAATCTTGGACCATCCGGTTGAAGCCGACCTGCAGCATGCCGACCTCGCTGCCGTCGTAGACGGAGACCGCCACGTCCTTGTCGCCTCGGCCGAGCCGCAGGATCGCCTCGCGCAATTGGCGGATCGGGTCGGAGATCTGGGAGGACACGAGCGCGGTTAGCAGCAGCGAGGTGACCATCGTCAAGGCGATCATCACGATGATTGCGATGCCCACGGCTTGGGGGGTCGCGTCGATGAAGCCGCCGAGGTCGGCCAGAGCGAGCGCGAGCACGCCGACGGCCGGGGTCAGGGTGCCGAGAGCCCAGGCCAGCAGGAGCCGGACATTGACGCCAGGGGCGTAGTGCGGCGCGAACTCGCCGTCGGAGAGGGCGCGGGCGGCGACGGGGCGCAGGATCCGCTCGCCGAGCAGGTAGCTGGTGCCGAAAGTGCCGATGGACACCAGCGTGACGACCGCGCCCGACGCGACAGCCAAGTCGGGCGACTGCTCGTAGGTGAGGGCCACATACAGCGCCCCGCCGAGGAGCCAGATCGCCAGGTGGATCCGGGATTGCCGCAGCGGCGCGAGCATGACGGCGGACTGTTCCGCGGGGGTGGGCGATCCGCCGCGCGCGTACCAGCGGACGACCGGGGCCAGCATCGCGGCGGCGGCGATGGCGCTGATGATGAGGCCGACGCCCAGGTAGGCGTAGGAGATCGAGTAGATGAGGGAGAGGTTGTCATGCAGGGCAGGGGTGGCCTTGACTGGCAGCACCCACCGGACCAGCACGGTGCCGATGGCGGAGGCGAAGATGTTGGCGCCCATCATGCTGAGGATGTAGAGAATCCAGCGGCTCTGGTAGCCGCGGGAAACCAGCAGACGGAAGGTGCTCACCGCATCACCGTAGTGCGGCGGATCGGCGTGGGCACGCAACTGTCCTGAAATCTCTGTGCGCCTGGCGTCTCGGGATCAACCCGCCGCGTGCAGCTGGGCCCGGGCCAGATCGAAATCGCCGTGATCGGAGCCGAGCCCCCCGGCGACGAGCCCGGCGGTGGCGTTGCCCAGGACGGCCGCTGTGCGCGGTGCTTGGCCGAGCGAGAGGCCGCGGAGATATCCCGCGGAGAAGGCGTCGCCGCAGCCGGTGGTGTCGACCACGTGCGCAGCCAGCGCGGGGGCGGTGAACTCACCGTCCGCATCGGCCACCAGCGCCCCGTCCGCGCCGGCCGTGGCCACGACGGTGCCGATCCCGCGCTCGCGCAGCGCCTGGCAGCCGGTCGCCAGGGTGGTCTCGCCGGTGAGGCCGAGGACCTGTTCCGCATTCGGCAGCAGGTGGTCTAGGAGGGGGAGCGCCTGCGAGATCCACTCGAGCAGGCCCGGATTGCCGTCGGTGAGGATGTCCGCGGAGGTGGTGACGCCGTGCTCGCGGGCGAAGGCGAGGATCTGGGCCGCGGTCTCGCCGCCCAGGAACTCCGGTCCGCCGAGGTGTAGGTGGGTGGACTCGGCGATGGCGTCCCAGGGGACGTCGTCAAGCCCATAGCCGGCGTTGGCGCCGACTACGTGGAAGGCGGGCCGGTCCCCGTTGAGGCGGATGGGCAGGACGCTGGCGGAGGTCTGCACGTCCGCTCGGCGGACCATGGCGGCGGTGTCGACGCCGCCGCGTTCGAGCAGGCTCAGCAACATGTCGCCCGCGGCATCCGCCCCCACCGCGCCGGCGGTGCGCACCCGCGCGCCGAGCTTGGCCAGTGTCAGGGCGGTCCCGCCCGCCGTGCCGGCCGCGGTGATCTTGATCTGCTCCACCAGTTGGGAGCCCTGGCCCTCTGGGATGGACTGGACCGGGCGCACCAACACGTCGAGCACGTGCACGCCGAGGGTCACCACTCGCATATCCGACAATTCTCCAGCTCCCTCAAGTCTTCGCGCCCGGCGATCCGCCGTCCCTGAATGTAGTGGGACGGTCACGCTCGCGTGCCGAGACCGCAAAACTCCGGCGGGATCAGTCGGCCTCCGCTATGGGCTGCGTCGTGCCGTAGTTGCGGACCAGCACCTGCCGGATGACCGCCATCTGCTGCTCGGTGTCGAGCGCCCGCGGCTTTCCGATACTTGCCGCGCGCCAATACATCTCGCAGGCCCACTCGAGCAGCAGGGTATGAGCCACGGCAATCTCCAGGTTCTGCCCGTGGGTGAGGGCGCCGTGGTTGGCCATCAACACCGCGGGACGGCCCTCCATGGCGCCGAGGACCGAGCGCACCAACTCCTGGGTGCCGAAGGTGGCATAGGTGGCCACGGGAATGGCCCCGCCGAGGGCGAGCATCTGGTAGTGGATGCAGGGCAGCTCGTCCAGCACGCAACTGACGGCGGTGGCCATCGGCGCATGGGTGTGGACGATGGCGCCTGTGTCGCTGGAGCGATAGAGCCCCAGGTGCAGCCCCAATTCGGACGTTGGCTGGAGGTCGCCGGCGAGCACGTGGCCGTCGGCGTCGACCAGGACCACGTGGTGCGCCTCCATCGTGGCGAAGTCGCCGCCGGTGGGGGTGATGGCGAACGCGTCAGAGGTCCCAAACGCATCAGCTTCCGCGCTGCCGGGCCGGGCGACGCGGACGCTCACGTTGCCGGCGGTGCCGAGCACGAGGCCGCGGCGGGCCAGCTCTCGGCAGGTGTCGGCGATCTGCCTGCGGGCCTGGTCAAATTGCGGAGCGCTCATTTTCCCACGCTACCGCAGTTGGCGCGTCGGGCACGGGCTTGGGGACCTCGGCTCTGGAGCGCTACTCCTCGATGGTGTGGGAGTGCTGCGGTTCGCGGCGGCCCGCGTGCCGCTCCGCACGGAGGCTGTCCACCATCTCCGGGTAGTGCAGTTCGAAAGCTGGCCGCTCGGAACGGATCCGGGGCAGCTCCGTGAAGTTGTGCCGCGGCGGCGGGCAGCTGGTGGCCCACTCCAGTGAGTTGCCGTAGCCCCATGGATCATCCACCGTGACGACCTCGCCGTAGCGGAAGCTTTTGAACACATTCCACAGGAACGGCAGCATCGAGGCGCCGAGCACGAACGCGAAGATCGTCGAGATCGTGTTCAGGACGGTGAACCCATCGGTGTTCAGGTAGTCCACGTAGCGCCGCGGCATGCCGGCGTTGCCGAGGAAATGCTGGACCAGGAACGTGCCGTGAAAGCCCACGAACGTCAGCCAGAAGTGCCACTTGCCGAGCTTCTCGTCGAGCATCCGGCCTGTCATCTTCGGGAACCAGAAGTAGATTCCGGCGTACGTGGCGAAGACGATGGTGCCGAAAAGCACGTAGTGGAAGTGCGCGACGACGAAGTAGGTGTCCGTGACGTGGAAGTCCAGGGGCGGGCTGGCCAGGATGACGCCGGTCAGGCCACCGAATAGGAAGGTCACGAGGAAGCCGACGGAGAACAGCATCGGCGACTCAAAGGTCAAGTGCCCCTTCCACATGGTGCCGATCCAGTTGAAGAACTTGACGCCGGTCGGAACCGCGATCAGGTAGCTGAGCAGCGAGAAGAACGGCAGCAGCACGGAGCCGGTGGCGAACATGTGGTGTGCCCACACCGTCATCGACAGCGCGCCGATGGAGATGGTGGCGTACACGAGTCCGACATAGCCGAAAACCGGCTTCCGGGAAAAGACGGGGAACACCTCGGAGACGATGCCGAAGAACGGAATCGCGACGATGTACACCTCGGGGTGGCCGAAGAACCAGAAGAGGTGCTCGTAGAGGATGGCGCCGCCGTTGGCCGGGTTGTATATCTGCGCGCCCACCTGCCGGTCCAACTCCAGCGCCAGCAGAGCCGCGGTCAACACCGGGAATGCGAGCAGCACCATGATCGAGGTGACCAGGATATTCCAGGTGAAGATGGGCATCCGGAACATCGTCATGCCCGGCGCGCGCAGAGTCACGATGGTGGTGATCATGTTGACCGCGCCGAGAATGGTGCCGACGCCGGCCAGCGCGAGGCCCATGATCCACAGGTCCCCGCCGGCGCCGGGAGAGTTGGTCGCGTCGGAGAGCGGGGTATAGGCGAACCAGCCGAAGTCGGCCGCGCCGCCGGGGGTGAGGAACCCACCGACGACGATGAGCCCGCCGAACAGATAGAGCCAGTACGACAGCGCGTTCAAACGGGGGAATGAGACGTCCGGGGCACCGATCTGCAGGGGCAGGACCGCGTTCGCGAAGCCGAACAGCACCGGGGTGGCGAACAGCAGCAGCATGATCGTGCCGTGCATCGTGAACAGCTGGTTGTACTGCTCGTTCGAGAGGAACTGCTGCTCCGGCCGGGCCAACTCCGCGCGCATCAGCATGGCCATCAGCCCGCCAAGGAGGAAGAACCCGAAGCTAGTGAACAGGTACAGCATGCCGATCACCTTGTGATCGGTGGTGGTGATAATGCGGTACAGGGCGGTGCCGGACAGCCCGCCCGTGCCGGGATGGGGCCGAGTCAGGGTCGGCTCCACCCCGGGTGCGGGCGCGATATCTGTCATATCCAACACCGTTCGCTCGGCTCGCTGGACGCAGATGAGAGTGGTCGAGGCAGCTCGGCACAGCAGATCAAGAGCGCATTGCCAAATACCGTAGTCGCTGTCCGCTAAATAAGCGATGGCCCCGGAGCAGATCTCCGGGGCCATCGTCAATGCTGGGAATTACTTGTCGTGGTCTTCTCGACTGCGTCGCAGCAGGTCTTCGACGGTGACCTGCTTGGCGTTGTCGGCGTCGCGGTGCCGGCGGTTGTCTTGGCCGCCCTCGGCCGCGGGCTCCGCCGGCGGCTCCGTCGGGCGCCGGCGCTTGCCCTCGGGCGGAGCGCCGGGCTGGGTGCCGGCGGTCGGACTAGTAGTCGCCGGGGGATTCCCGGCCGCTGGCAGCGGGCGCCGCGCGGGCGCGGTCGGCCGGTCCTCCCAGGGGAACAGCGGTTGCGGCCGGTCAGTCCAGGACGACTTGCCGGAGAACTGGCGGGCAGCGGCATCGCTCGGCAGGTTGCCGGGCGGCGTCGCCCGCCGCCGACGGGGTGGCTCGGTGGCCGACCGCTCAGGCGCCTGCGGCTCGGTGACTCGGGGTTCGGTGACTCGGGGCTCGGCAGGCTTGGGCGCACGGCGCGGTGGCGTGGCTGGCGGCGCGAGGGGTTCGGACCTGGGCTGCTCCGAGGGCGTGACCGGTGGCAGTGGGAACCGCGCGACATGCGGCGCGGTGGCCCCGCCCGCTGGGCCGTTCGCCGGGCCATTCGCTGGGCCATTTGCCGGGCCGCCCGCTCCCGGCGCGTCGGGCATGCCGAAGCGGGGCGGGAGGATGGTCGGGCGCTGGATCGGCCGCGGAGCCGGGGGCGACACCGGTGCGGCCGTGGCGACAGGCGCGGCAGGGGCCACGGGCATCTCGGGGACGATGCGTCGGGGGGCCAGAGGCTCCGCGGCAAACGCCGGCGTCAGGTCCGCAGTGATCCGCGGAATGATCGTCGTCACCTGATTGGCGGCGACGGCGCGGTGGACGGGGCGCTCGTCGGGCAGGTGCACCTCGCCGAGGCCGATCTTGTGCTGGATGCGCTTCATCCAGCGCGGCGCCCACCAGCAGTCATCCCCGAGCAGCGTCATCACCGCTGGGACCAGCAGCATGCGGATGACGGTGGCGTCGAGGACCAGCGCGGCGATCATGCCGTACGCGATGTACTTCATCATCACGATGTCGGAGAACCCGAAGGCCCCGGTCACGACGATCAAGATCAGCGCCGCGGCCGTGATGATGCGGCCGGTGTGGGCGGTGCCAGCCCGGATGGACTCCTGTGTGGTCGCGCCGTTCTCCCTGGCCTCGATCATTCGAGATAGCAGGAAGACCTCATAGTCGGTCGACAACCCGAAGATGATCGCCACCAACAGCACCAACACCGCGGACATCAGTGGACCTGGGGTGAAGTTCAGGAATTCGGAGAAGTGGCCGTCGATGAAGATCCACGTCAGGATGCCGAGCGTCGAGCCGAGTCCCAACGCACTCATGAGGACGGCCTTGATTGGCAACACCAGCGATCCGAAGGCCAGGAACATCAGCATGGTGGTGACCAAGACGATGAATATCAGCATCATGGGCAGTCGGTCCAAGAGCGCGGTCACGGTGTCCTGCGTCATCGCGGGCACACCGCCGACCAGGATCTCGACGCCGTCGGGCGCGGAGATGGCGCGCAGTTCGTCGATGGTGGTGCCGGGCTTATCGGAGTCGACCAGGCCGGAGGTCAGCATATTGACGCCGTCGACCGAGGGCTTGGCGACGAAGGGCCCGGTGAAGCCCTCGACCTGCTGCACCTGGAGGGCGATGTCCATGAACTGCTGGTCGTCGGCGCCGGTGATGACGACGTTGACGGGGTTCGTGCGGAAGGTCGGGAACAGCTCGTCGAAGTGCTCCTGCGCGACGCGCGTCTCATTGTTCGGGGGCAGGTAGGTCTCGCTGAGCCCACCGAACGCGATGCTCTTGAAGGGCACGATCAGGAGCAGCAGAACCACGACGATGGGGGTGGCGACCCAGGCCGGGTGCTTCATCACCCAGTCGGTCAACTTCCCCCAGAAGCCGTTCTCGATCTCCTCCTTCGTCTTGGTGCGACGCAGGAACGGCAGGCCCCACGCGTCGACCCGCTTGCCGAGCATGCCGAGGAGCGCCGGCAGCACGGTAATGGAGAGCAACGCGGCGAGGAAGATTGCGGCGAGGCCGCCGAGCGCCACAGATTTCAGGAAGCCTTGCGGGAACATCAGCAGGCCCGCGAACGAGACGACGAGCATCGTGGCCGAGAACAGGACGGTCCGACCGGCCGTCATGACGGTGCGGCGGACCGCCACCTCCACCTCATAGCCCTCGGCTATCTCCTCGCGGAATCTGCTCACTATGAACAGCCCGTAGTCGATGGCCATGCCGAGCCCAATCAGCGTCACCACCGGCTGGGCGAAGGTGTTGACCTCGATGAAGTGCGTCAACACCCACATCGCGCCGGTGGCGCCGGCAATCGTGAGCACGCCGATGATAACCGGCAGGCTGGCCGCGACGACGCCGCCGAAGACGAAGAACAGCAGTAGTGCGACCAGGGGCAGCGCGATGATCTCGGCGCGGAGGGTGTCCTTCTCCATGCCGGTGCCGAGCGCATCGCCGATGGCCTGCAGGCCCGAGACCTCCACGGTGGTGCCGGGTATGTCGAAGGCGTCCTCGAGGGATTTGAACTGGTTCAGCGACTCCGTGTCGGTGGTGCCGGTCAACTCCACGCTCGCGAAGGCGTGGTGCTTCGTCGGGTCGGCGAGGGCCGGTGTCTTGAGCGACCAATAGCTGTTGATCGTCCCGATGGTGTCGGGGTGGTCCGCCTTGACCTGGTCGAGGTGCCCGGCGACCTTCTCGGCGAACGCCGGGTCATCGACCGTCAGGCCCGCGGGGGCCGTGAAGACGAGGATGATGTCGCTGGAGTGGTCTCGGCCGAAGGTCTGGTCGGCCAGGATCGCCGCCTGGGTGGACTCCGAGTTCGGGTCGTCGTAGCCGCTCTGGCTCAGCTGGGCGGGCAGCCCGAGGCCGAACACGCCGCCGATGAGCAACATCAAGGTCAGCACGCCGACAACAAGGCGGCGATGGCGGTAGACGAACCGCCCCCAGAAGGCGAACAACGTTCGGTGCTCCTATCTAGCGGCTGTTGAGCAGGGCGGAGAGCGGGCGGAACGGCTGCAGCCAAGCACCCTCGTCGGGCAGGGAGTCCAGGCTGACGCGCGGCAGCGGCTCGCGGAAGACCCCGGGGATGTCCTCGAGGTCGACGAAGCTCAGCAGGGACGAGCTCACCGCCCAGCTGGCGTGCTCGCGGAAGCCGATGACCTGCACCGGGATGCCGGCGGCGGCGATCAGCTCCAGGGGCTCGCGGAAAGCTTGCCCGTCGGCTGACGCGACCACCAGGCCCGCGAGGCCGGGCCCCTGGTGGCGCAGCGCGATGTGGTCGAGCATGTCGGAGTCGACATCGCTGTCATCGTCGATCTTCGGCTTCGCGAACACCGCGAAGCCCACGTTGCGCAGGGCCTCTACCCACGGCCGGACCACGTCCGCGCTGCCGTGCGCGATGTTCGTGAACACCGTCGCCTCGGGCTCGAGCAGCTCGCGTTGCCCTGGGGCCTCAAGGGCCGTGAGCTCGGCGGTGAAGTTGAGGAGCCAGCGTCCCAGGGCGTCGAACCGGGGCCGGTGCGCGGCCGTCGGGCGTCCGCCGAGGATCGCGCCGAGCCCCATGTCGAGGTTGGGCGCGTCCCACACCAGCAAGACGTGCTTGCCGGGCGCTGCGTCTTGGTGGTCCTGGCTCATGAGTCGGTTTTTCTCCAGATCATCTCTGTGACGGGGCTCCCGGCGCGTTGAGCCTTGCCCTCGAACTTTGTGACAGGGCGGTCGAGGCTGATCGGGGCAACTCCGTCGAGCCTACGCAGTGCGGGCTCCGCGAGGCTCGCTTCTGCGATCGCTTCGGCATAATCGGCGTGGTCGGTGGCAACGTGTAGGACGCCGCCGGTCTTCAGCCGCGACGCGATCAGCGAGAACGTCGCAGGTTGCAGCAACCTGCGCTTATTGTGGCGCTTCTTCGGCCACGGGTCCGGGAAGAAAACCCGCACGCCGGTCAGTGACTCGGGGGCAATCATGTTCTCCATCACATCGACACCGTCGCCGCGGAGCAACCGCAGGTTGGTGATGCCCCCGCGCTTGATGGCGTGCAGCAGCTGGGCCAGTCCGGGCTTGTAGACCTCGACGGACATGACGTTGAATTCGGGTTCCAGGGGCGCCATCGCGGCGGTGGAGGTGCCCGTGCCGGCGCCGATCTCCAGGATCAGCGGCGCGACGCGGCCAAACCACTCCTCGGCGTCGATCAATTGGTCGGAGACGTCGCGGCCGATCGTCCCCCACGTCTCCTCCCACGTTTGCAGCTGCGCCGGGGTCAGGGTGCCGCTGCGGGTGCGAAAGCTGGTGACGCGGGGATGCAGGCGGGAGCGACCGTATTTGTCCCGCTCCACCGCGTCCGGTTCCACCCCACGCGATTCCGTGGCGTTGGGGGCGTCTTCCGGCTGATTTTGAGGCGTCGTTTGGGCATTGTCCACACGTACATGCTTCCGTATCTCTCTTGGCCGGGAGAGGCGGGGCCATATTTAGGGGGTTGCCCGGCTATCGCGGTTCTGTGCGGGACACGCTATTCTGATCGGACGTGAGGTGGGTCACGTGGTGTCCGGGGGGATGGCGTGACGGCCCCTCGATGGGGGATTGCCGGGGAGGCGCTGGGGTGGTGGGGCAGATGACGTCGCAGTTAGCGCAGGTCCAGCCGGTTTGTGTGGCGATTGGCGGCCGTGCGGGCGTGGGCCGATCCACATTGGTCGATGCGCTCGCGGGACGGCTGGCGGGACTGGGGCCCCTGACTGTCGGCGAGTTGCCGCCCTCCAACGATCCCACTGCCAACGATCGTGTGCGCGCTCCCGACGCGTATGGCCGGGACGTTCCGATCGACATCGTGGTGCACATGATCCTGCGATCGCCGCAGGACTCCGACCGCGCCGCTATCCGCATGCACCGCGGCCGCGGGATCCCGGTGCTGGGCGTGCTGGCCCGGGCCGACACGACCCCAGAGTGCTGGGCAGTCGCGGAAAGGTGCACGGAGCTGCCGCTGCTGCCCGTGGGGCTGGACCGGAATCGGGGATGGCTCGGCCTGGACGAGTTGGTGGACTGCCTGTCGGCGGGGATCGCCGAGATCCTGGCGGGGCGGGCGGACCGAGAGCTGGCCCAGCTGGACCGGTGGGCACTGGAGGGCACCGAGCGGGATCGTCTCGAGCGGCTGCTGGCCGGGCCCGACGCGCTGCGCCTACGGATGACCGGCGCCAAGAACTGGGCCGACACCACCGACACCGTCGAGGGCGCGTTGGCTGCGGCGGCCCGTTGGCGGGTGCTGGCCAACACCGCCCCGCAGCCGGCGGACGCCGAGCGGGCCCGCAACTGGCATCGGCGGCACGTGGCCCGCGCGGTCCAACTGGGCGCTGGTCAACTGGGTGCTGGCCGCGGCGAAGGCGAAGTCGGATGAGCGGGGTCGACGCGCAACTGCTCGACGGCGTCCGGGCCTGGCTCGGTGAGGGCCCCGGGGCCCGACGCCTGGCCCGCGCGGGCGGTCCCGGGCCGCGGGTGCTCTACGCGTCCGGCGTGGCCGAGGTGCCGGACTTGCCCTGCGACGGCGCGGTGACGGTCGTGGTGCTCGACGGCGAGGTGCCGCTCGGCTCCGACGAGCTGGCGATGCTCTGCGAGGTGCCGGCGCCGCCCGCCGGGGTGGTGTTTGCGCTAGCCGGTGGCGGCGCGGCCGACCAGGTGAGCCGGGCGATCCAGGAACGCAATCGTGCCCTCCTCGCGGCGTTCACGCCGGGGTTGGAGTTCGCGCCGATGGTGCCCCTGGACCTAGAACAGGGCCAGGGCCAGAGCCATGTCCTGGCGGCGGCCGTTGCCGCGGCGTCGGAGCGGATGCGGGGCCGGGACCGCCTGGCGGAGGTGGCCGCGTCGACGATCGACTTCGAGGCTGCTCGGCAGCGCAGGCGGCTCTCGGCCCTGCAGCGGGATCCGCAATTCGACCGCCTGCGGGCGGAGCGGGCTGTGATGTTGCGATCTCGGCACGGGGCACAGGCCCAGGGCGGGGGAGCTGGCGGCCTCCCGGCGCAGTTGGCGGGGCTGCGGGCCGCCTTCGGGCTGGCCCGGGTGGATCTTGGCCACGACCTCGCGAGCCAGTGCCGGCACGTCTCGAGCACGGTGCGGCTGGAGCTCGACGCGGCGACCAAGGAGGACCTGCGCGGCTTCCCTCACCGGCTGCACGACGCCCTGTCCGGGCTTGGGACCGACCTGGACCGGAACATCTCCGCGCGGCTGCGCGCCCTCGCCCCCGCGCTGCCGGTCGGCAGCACGGACAGCCCCGGGCCAGGGATCGAGGAGCCACGGGGCGGCGCCCTCGCCTTCGAGGATCGCTTGATGATCGTGATGGGCGCCTCGGGGGGCCTGGGCCTGGGGCGATTGTTGACGACGCCCCTGCAAGTCGTGGGCCTCCCGGAAGTGCTCGCCGTGCCCATCATGTTGGTGGTGGGCGCGGCGCTCGCCTGGTGGATCGTCCGGGCACGCGCGAATGCCGGCGACCGCCAACGGATGCGGCACTGGGCCGGGGAGGCGATAGCGGAGTTCAAGGCCCGCTGGGAGCGGACACTCGCCCAGCGGGCCCTCGACGCGGAGGCGGCGGCCGTTGGGATGCTGGGCGAGGAGCACGCGCGCGTCGTGCAGGAGACAGACCGTCGGCTCGCCGAGCTGGAGACGAGGCTTTCCCGCCTGGGCCGCGAGCGCGAGGGCAAGGCGGCGGCAGTGCACACCAGAGTGGCTCAGGCGGAGCGACTGCGGGCAGCGCTCGCCCCGCACGTGCGGTGGTCGATGACCGCGGACTGCTCGATGACGAGGGAGGACAGCAAAAATGTGGACGTCTGATGAGTTCGTGGGCTTCGGCGGGATAGAGGGTGGCGGGGAGGGCCACCCGGAGGCACCCGATGGCGATCAGGTGCAGTTCACGCCCATCGCCTTCGACTCGTTGACCGCGATCGACACCGATGGCGACGGCATCTTCGAGACGATGATCGTCCAGGACGGCGACGATCTGACCCTGGTCTACGACCTCGACGGGGACGGGCTCACCGACTTCCAGACGGAGTTCAAGGAAACCGGCGAACCGATGTCGTGGCGCGATGAGCGCGACGAGGACGGCCAATGGCACTGGCGGCGCGTCGACGGCTCCTAGCCGCCTCGTCGGCTCGATCCCCGGCGCAATCACCGGGGGGCGCGTACCGCCTGGGACGGGGAGACGGGCCATCATGGAGGTATGGGTAGTAAAAGTGGGAGTTTCAGTGACATCCACAGCGCGCGGGTGGAGGGGACCATCGCGGTGGGGCTGCGCCGGGACCGGCGGCTGAGTTTCTCGGAGTTCGGAGCGCCGACCGGGCGGGCGGTCTTCTGGCTGCACGGCACACCCGGCGCCCGGCGGCAGATCCCCAACGAGGCGCGCGAGTTCGCGCTCCGTGAGGGGATCCGCATCGTGGGGCTGGACCGGCCGGGCATCGGCTCGTCGACTCCCCACGTGTACGGCTCCTTTCGTGAGTTCACGAGCGACCTGGAGATCGTGGCGGACTGCCTGGGCATTGGCGAGATGGCCGTCGTCGGACTCTCCGGCGGCGGGCCGTACACCCTCGCGGCCGCGGACCACATGCCCGACCGTGTGAAGGCGGCCGGTGTCCTCGGCGGCGTCGCTCCCACCCGCGGACCCGATGCCATCGCAGGCGGCCTCGCCGGCCTCGGCGCGCGATTCGCGCCCCTGGTCTCGGCTGGCCGGGTGCCCATCGGCATCGGGCTCACGGCCACGGTGCGGATGGTCAAGCCGTTCGCTTCGCCGATCATCGACATGTACGGCCTCCTCTCGCCCGCCGGGGACCGGAATTTGCTCGCGCGCCCGGAGTTCAAGGCGATGTTCCTCGACGACTTGCTCAACGGCAGTCGCAAGCAGTTCTCGGCCCCGTTCTCGGACATCATGCTGTTCTCCAAGGAGTGGGACTTCCGGCTGGGCGAGGTGCGGCCATCGGTCACCTGGTGGCACGGCGATGCGGACCACATCGTGCCGCTGAGCCATGGCAAGCACTGCGTGGCATTGCTCCCACACGCCACGATGCGCGTGCTGGAAGGCGAGAGCCACCTCGGCGGATTGGGCGTGGCGGAGGAGATCTTGGCCACGCTACTCAACATTTGGGACCATTCAGGCAGCTAAAACGCCAGGTTATATCGCGTACTGACTGGTAACGGGGGACCCGCTTTCGTGAATTTTTGCAAACGGCGTTAACCTCGGTGCAGGACTTCCGGCGCTCACCTGCCATCAAGCGCGGTTTTGTCGGTCATTTTGTGACCGCGGACTCGTGCCTGTTGGCGCGTGAGCAGCACCCACACTGCAGGAGAGGCTGATGACCGCAGCGACGATTCCAGGTTTGAACGGCACGGACGACAACCCGCCCACCAAGCACGCTGAGCTCCTCGCGTGGGTCGCCGAGGTTGCCGAGCTCACCCAACCGGAGCGCGTCGTGTTCGCCGACGGCTCTGACGAGGAGTGGGACCGCCTGACGGCAGAGCTGGTCGAGGCCGGCACGTTCGTCAAGCTGAACGAGGAGAAGAAGCCCAACAGCTTCCTCGCTTCCTCCGACCCCGCCGATGTGGCGCGCGTCGAGTCGAAGACCTTCATCTGCTCCGAGGACGAGGTCGACGCCGGCCCCACCAACAACTGGATGGCACCCGAGGAAATGCGCACACTGATGCGCGGTCTCTACGCCGGCTGCATGAAGGGCCGCACGATGTATGTCGTGCCGTTCTGCATGGGCCCGCTCGGCGCCGAGGACCCCAAGCTGGGCATTGAGATCACCGACTCGGCGTACGTCGTCGTGTCGATGCGCATCATGACCCGCATGGGCCAGGCCGCGCTGGACAAGATCGGTGCCGACGGCGCGTACGTCAAGGGCCTGCACTCCGTGGGCGCGCCCCTCGCAGAGGGCCAGGCGGACGTCTCGTGGCCGTGCAACGAGACCAAGTACATCACCCACTTCCCCGAGACCCGTGAGATCTGGTCCTTCGGGTCCGGCTACGGCGGCAACGCGCTGCTGGGCAAGAAGTGCTACTCGCTGCGCATCGCGTCGGCCATGGCCCACGACGAGGGCTGGCTGGCCGAGCACATGCTCATCCTGAAGCTGATCTCGCCGGAGGAGAAGGCCTACTACGTCGCGGCGGCATTCCCGTCCGCGTGTGGCAAGACCAACCTCGCGATGATCCAGCCGACCATCCCCGGCTGGCGCGCGGAGACCCTGGGCGATGACATCGCGTGGATGCGCTTCGGTGCGGACGGCCAGCTCTATGCCGTCAACCCCGAGGCCGGCTTCTTCGGCGTCGCACCTGGCACCAGCCACGATTCGAACCCGAACGCCATGAAGACGGTCGAGGGCGGCAACACCATCTACACCAATGTTGGGCTCACCGACGACGGCGACGTGTGGTGGGAGGGCATCGGCACCGACGCGCCGGCGCACCTGATCGACTGGCACGGCAACGACTGGACCCCCGAGTCCGGCGTCAAGGCCGCCCACCCGAACTCGCGCTACTGCACTCCGATGTCGCAGTGCCCGATCCTCGCGCCCGAGTGGGACGACCCCCAGGGTGTCCCGATCTCCGCGATCCTGTTCGGCGGCCGCCGCAAGACGACCGTCCCGCTGGTCACCGAGTCGTTTGACTGGCAGCACGGCACGTTCATGGGCGCGACGCTCTCCTCGGAGCAGACCGCCGCCGCCGAGGGCACGGTCGGCAACGTCCGCCGCGACCCGATGGCGATGCTGCCGTTCATCGGCTACAACGTGGGCGATTACCTCAACCACTGGATCACGCTGGGCGAGAAGGCTGACGCGAGCAAGCTGCCGAAGATCTTCTACGTCAACTGGTTCCGCCGTGGCGAGGACGGCCGCTTCCTGTGGCCCGGGTTCGGCGAGAACTCCCGCGTGTTGAAGTGGGTCGTCGAGCGCATCGAGGGCAAGGCCGACGCTGTCAAGACGCCCATCGGCTACGTGCCGACCAGCGCGCAGATGGACCTCGAGGGCCTCGACGTGAACGCCGACGACGTCAACGAGTCCCTGGCCGTCAGCGTCGACGAGTGGAAGGCCGAGCTGCCCCTCATCGAGGAGTGGTTCGAGTTCATCGGCGACAAGCTGCCGGCTGGCATCCGCGAGGAGTTCGAGGCCCTGAAGACCCGCCTCGGCTAGATCTTTACCGCTGCACGCCAGTTCGCCCCCGTTTCTTGCGCTCGCCCCCGTTGCAACGGGGACCAGGGTAAGAAGCGGGGGCGAACTGCTGTCAGGTCGACTTTCTTCAAGCCTTGCGCCCGCTCCGTGGCCGTGCGCACACTGCATGATGCGTACGGCCACGAAGCGGGCGCAAGGGCACTCAGGCTGTCCTCACATCGACTCGTAGTTGGCCGGGATCGAGCCGAGCCGGCCGGCCTGGAAGTCCTCGAACGCGGTGACGAGCTCCTCGCGGGTGTTCATCACGAACGGGCCGTGCATCGCGACAGGTTCGCGGATCGGTTGCCCGCCCAGGATGAACATCTCCAGAGACTCGGTGCGCGAGTCCTGCGTGTCGGCGGCCGAGATCTCCAGGTAGTCGCCCTTGCCGAAGACGGTCATCTGGCCGGTGGTGACGGGCCTGCGCTCCGCGCCCACGGTGCCATCGCCCGCCAGCACAAAGGCCAGCGCGTTGAAGCTCGGGTCCCACGGCAGCTTGACCGTCGCCCCGGGTGCGATGGTCGCGTGGACCAGGGAGATTGGCGTGTAGGTGGAGCCAGGTCCCTGATGGCCGTCGACCTCGCCGGCGATGATGCGGATCAGCGCGCCGCCATCGGGGCTGGAGATTAGCTTGATGTGGCTGGAGCCGATGTCCTGGTAGCGGGGGTGTGCCATCTTGTCCGCGCGCGGCAGGTTCACCCACAACTGCACGCCGTGGAACAGACCGCCGGAGACCACGAGGTGCTCGGGCGGACGCTCGATGTGCAGGATGCCGCCGCCGGCCGTCATCCACTGGGTGTCGCCGTTGCTGATGGTGCCGCCGCCGCCGTTGGAGTCCTTGTGCTCGAAGATGCCGTCGATGATGTAGGTGACGGTCTCGAAGCCGCGGTGCGGGTGCCAGGAGGTGCCCCTGGGCTCGCCGGGCGCGTAGTCGACCTCGCCCATCTGGTCCATGTGGATGAACGGGTCCAGGTGCTTCAGGTCAATGCCCGCGAACGCGCGGCGCACCGGGAAGCCCTCGCCCTCGTGGCCGGACGGCGCGGTGGTGACGGCCAAGACTGGGCGCCCCCGGCTCGTTGTGGGGTCGACGGGGTCGAGGCGGGGCAGGGTCAACGGGTTGTCGACGGTGATAGCGGGCATGGCGTCCTCCGGTTGATTCTCTGTGCGCCCAATCTAGTTGAGTCCGCAACTACTTTCAATGAGTCACAACGTATGGCATGGACGGTTATTCCCGCGCCGCGTCGCTGTGGGATGCTGACGGCAATCCGACCGCCGTCCCAAAGGGGTAGAACATGTCCGAGCCCGCCGTCCTCACCGCCCGCGAAGGCCGGGTGCTGACGATCACCCTCAACCGTCCAGCCAATGGCAATGCGATCGACATGCCCCTGGCCGAGGCACTGACGGCAGCCGTTGCACAGGTTGACGAGTCCGTGGGCGCGGTGCTCATCGTCGGCGCAGGCAAGCACTTCTGCGTGGGTGGCGACTTGGGCGAGTTCGGGGCGGCGGCGGAGCCCGACGTGTTCATCTCCGCACTGGCGGGCCAGCTGCACGTGGCCGTCAACGCGCTGGCCGAGCTCGACGTGCCTGTGGTCGTGGGCCTGCACGGCGGTGTCGGCGGCGCGGGCCTGAGCCTGGCCGGCATCGGCGACGTGGTCGTATGCGGGCGCTCCGCGAAGCTGCGCCCGGCGTACCTGGCGATCGGACTGACGCCCGACGGCGGCATGTCCTGGACGCTGCCCCGCGCCATCGGCCGGACTCGCTTCATGGATCTGCTGATGACGGGTGGGATGCTCACCGCTGACGAGGCGCTCGCGTGCGGCGTTGTGAGCCGCGTCGTCGACGACGCAGAGGTCCACGAGACCGCCGCGCAGCTCGCCGGGCAGCTCGCGGCCGGCCCCGCCAGCTCCTACGCCCGACTCAAGGCACTCGTGCGCGACGGGGAGAACCGCAGCCTGCGCGAGCAGCTCGACGCGGAGGCCACGAGCATCGGTATCAGCGCCGGCAGCCCGGACGGGCGGGAGGGTGTCGCGGCGTTCGTCGAGCGTCGTCCGGCCGTTTACCAGCACTAGGAAACCGCAAGCACTTGTGAGTGAGAACTTTCCGAAATGGTTGAGTTTTCCGGGATAGCTTGCGGAAAGAACGGCCGCTAGGACAGGATGACGGGCATTGTGGCACCGCACCGGAAACGGTGTGGTGCCCTCAGGTGTCGGCAACCTAGAAAACGGAGATAAAATGAAGCTTCGCGGAGTAAAGCGCATTGCTATCAGCCTGGCGGCGTCGGCGGCAATGGTCGGCGGGCTGGCGCTGACCGCGCCGGCGACGGCGTCTGCGGCCCCGGGCTATGAGAAGCCGGTGCTCACGGTCGAACAGGGCGACTTCGGTGGCAAGAACGTCCAGGTCACGATCACGAACCCGAACGACTGGGGGATCCTCGACCCAGCGCCGATCTGCACCCCCACGCTCCTGAGCGGCGAGGCCGCGCTCAAGGCGCTGGTGGCGGTGGACAGCGGCGACATTCTCGGTGTGATTGACGTGGTCACCGCGAATAACGCGTTCCTGGGCCTCCCCGCGATCAACAACCTTGTAGACGGTAACGACAACAGCAAGAGCACGGCATTCCAGGTGGACGACGGCGTCTACGTGCTCGTGGGCATCTGTGGAGGCACGGGGACTCTGTTGGGTGATTCCGGGGTCGCTATCGCGCCCGTCATTGTCCCCAGCGGCTTCGGCAGCATCGCTCCGGGCCTGGCCTTCGGCAGCCTGCTGCTCGAGTCCGGCGATGCGCTCACCAGCGTCCTCCCGCTGCTGCTCGGCGCTGGCGGCTTGGTCGGTGGACTGAGCTAGCCACTTCTCGTCGATCTCCCAGTGTGGCCCGCAACCGGACAGGTTGCGGGCCACACTGTTATCACGCGGTCGACATAACGATTTGGGGCCTATGTGGCCAATGGGGCTGAAGTTACGTCAGGATGACGCTTATCGGAGCGCTTTGCTCGCAAATAGGGAGACGCGTCGGGGCGTGTCGAAATCATGGATGGAGACGTATCGATGAGGTTTAGCGGAATCAAGCGCGCGGCGACGGGAATTGCGGCATCGATTGCCATGGTGGGCGGGCTGGCGCTCGCCGCACCGACCACGGCCGCGGCGGCCCCGTCGTATGAGGGCCCCGGGATGACGGCCGAGCAGGGCGATTTCGGCGGCAAGAATGTTCAGGTCAAGGTCACGAACCCGAATATCGTCTCTGGCTATTTGGACGCGACTGCCTGCAGCCCGGTGCTCCTCGAGGGGGAGGCCGCCATCCGGGCGCTGCTCGCCTTCGAGGCGGACGATTACGGCGAGCTCTTCAAGATCATCACGTCCAAGGATGTGCGGACCGGAAACCTCGCGATCAATTACTTCCTGAAGAAGGGGCCCAACAGCTCCACCACGGACTGGGACGTTGCCGACGGCGTGTACCTGCTTGCCGGCCTCTGCGTTGGCGGGAATACCCTCTCCGACCCATCTGGTGCCGGCTTCACGCTGCAGCCGCTGATCGTGCCCAGCGGCATCGGCAGCATCTCTCCGGCGCTGGCCTTTGGCAGCGTGGTGCTCGAGTCCGGTGATGAGCTCGGCGGCCTGCTGCCCAAGCTCATCCAGAGCCCGCTGCTGCAGGGCATGGTCCAGGGCATGTTCGAGGACATGGTGGGTGGCCTGAACTAGGTCCCTCGGCGCCACGAACAGCGGCCCGCACCCCTGATGGGATGCGGGCCGCTGTCGTCGGGATGCGGTGTTAGCTGGTGTAGCCGGGAGGCATGAGCACGGACTTGATCTCGCAGAACGCGTCGATGCCCTCGGGGCCGCATTCGCGGCCGATGCCGGAGTTCTTGTAGCCGCCGAAGGGGCTGCCCGGGTCGAAGGCGTACCAGTTGATGCCGTAGGTGCCGGTGCGGATCTTGCGTGCCACCTCGAGGCCGTGGTCGATGTCGGTGGTCCACACGGTGCCGGCGAGCCCGTAGTCGGAGTCATTCGCGATCGCGATGGCCTCCTCCTCGGTGTCGTACGGGAGCACGGACAGGACGGGGCCGAAGATCTCCTCGCGCGCGATGGTCATGGTGTTGTCGACGTCGGCGAAGATCGTGGGGGTGACGTAGTAGCCATCGCCCAGGTGCGTCGGGCGCTCGCCGCCGAGCACGACGCGCGCGCCCTCGGCCTTGCCCTTCGCGATGTAGCCCTCGATCTTGTCGCGCTGGCTCTCGTTGATCACGGGGCCGAGCTGGCTCGCGGGGTCGGCGGGGTCGCCGACGTTGAACATCATCGACGTGACGTTGACGAGTGCCTCGACGACCTCGTCGTAGCGTGAGCGCGGGGCGAGGATGCGGGTCTGCGCCACGCAGGCCTGGCCGGAGTTCATCAGGCCGGACATCGCGAGCATCGGCGCGGAGGCGGCGATGTCGGCGTCCTCGAGGATAATCGCGGCGGACTTGCCGCCGAGTTCGAGGGAGC
Source organism: Tomitella biformata AHU 1821 (assembly GCF_000524475.1). Taxonomy (GTDB): domain Bacteria; phylum Actinomycetota; class Actinomycetes; order Mycobacteriales; family Mycobacteriaceae; genus Tomitella; species Tomitella biformata. The sequence goes on from NZ_BAVQ01000070.1 coordinate 48,026, forward strand.
AGCGCTTGAGCTGCTCGGCGGCGATCTTGCCGATGTGCTTGCCGACCGCGGTGGAGCCGGTGAACGTGACCTTGTCGACGTCGGGGTGCGAGACGAGGTGCTCGCCGGTGGCGGCGCCGCCGTGGACCACGGACAACACGCCCTCGGGCAGGCCGGCCTCGGCGAAGATGTCGGCGATCAGGTTCGTCGACAGGGGCGCGTCGGGCGCGGGCTTGAGCACGATGGTGCAGCCGGCCATGATCGCGGGCGCAAGCTTGTTGATGGCCAGGAAGATCGGGACATTCCAGGCGGTGACGGCGGCGACGACGCCGACGGGCTCGCGGATGACGCGGCTCTCGCCGAACATGCCGGTGCGCTTCTCCTCCCAGTGGAAGGTCTCCGCCAGCGCGGCGTATGCGGCGAGGGTGGCCAGCGACGGCGTGATCTGCATCATGTCGATGCCGGCGGGCGTCGCGCCCATCTCGGCGGACGTGATGTCGATGAGCTCCTGCTTGCGGTTGCCAATGATCTCGGCGGCGCGGGTGAGGATCGCGGCGCGGTCGACGGGCGCCGTGCGAGCCCAGGTGCCGTCCTCGTTCACGGCGACCGCGGCGGCGATCGCGCGGTCCACATCGGCGTTGTCCGCGACGGGGACGCTGCCCACGACCTGCAGCGTCGCGGGCGAGGTGACCTCGATGGACTCGCCGGAACTGGGGGCCACCCATTTGCCGCCGATAAAGAGGGTGTCGTATTTGGTCATGCGGTTCTCCTGGTCTCGACGCCACCCGCGAGGTCACGCCGGTGGAGATCTCTGTCACAAGAGTAAAACGTGTGTCAGAAATTAGCTAGGCGGGTACCAATAGTTGCTGGTTGAGGCCCGGCCGGCGGTAGGTGAACCTGTGTCAGTGCTTGCGCAAGACCACCACGAGATTGCTCACCAGCAGTTCCCGGAGCCCGGGGACTCGCACCAGCCACCACGCCCAGCGGGGGTGGTAGCGGGGGAAGGCGGCGAGCAGGTCCGCCCCCGCCGCGCCACGAGCCCAGCGCAGGCCCTCCCCACAGTGCACGGCGAACAGGGAGGTGCCGAAGCGGTTCTTGGGCTCATGGCCCTGTGTTCGGGCGTAGCGGCGGGCCGCGCGCTCACCGCCCAGGTAGTGCCAGGGGCCGGTCTCGTGCCCGCCGAACGGGCCCCACCACAGGGTGTAGGAGAGCACCATCAGCCCGCCGGGCTTGGTCACTCGCAGCATCTCGGCGGCCATCGTCCACGGCTCGGGCACGTGCTCGGCCACATTGGAGGAGAAGCAGATGTCCACGGAGTCCGAGCGGATCGGCAGCGCCATCCCGGAGCCGCGGACCGCGACGCCGGTCAGATCGATATCGCGGGCGTGCATCTCGGAGGGGTCCGGCTCCACGGGGATATAACGCGCGCCGACCTGCCGGAAGCCGTCGGCGAAGTAGCCGGGCCCGCCGCCCACGTCGAGGATCACGCGCCCGTCGAGGCCCTCGCCGGTGGCGCCGAGGTACAGGTCCCGCAGCAGCTCGACGGAGTCCTTGGCCAGCGCGCCGTAGAAGCGGTCCGGGTCGGTCTGCTCATAGCGGAAGTCGCCCAGCAGCCCGACGGCCCGACGCAGCGTGGCGCGGGCGGCCAGATGGCGCGTCGCAGATCGTGACTTCCCCGCTCCTATGTTCCTCGCTCCTATGTTCACCGGGCCGACTCTAGTGGGCAGCCTGTGATGGTCATCGAACTCCCTCGTCGGCAGCGGCTAAACTCATCTCGGGCCAGGACCTACTGACGATCGGAACCATGTGAGCGCTGTGCGAGAGGTGCTGCTGCTGTGCTGGCGGGACACCGGCCACCCCCAGGGCGGCGGCAGCGAGCGCTATCTCGAGGAGATCGGCGCGGTGCTCGCGGCGCAGGGCGTGCGGGTGACGCTGCGGACCGCGGGCTATCCGGGTGCCCCCAAGCGTGAGCACGTGAACGGCATCGACATCAGCCGCGGCGGCGGCCGCCTCACCGTCTACCCCCGTGCGTGGGCCGCGATGTGGGCGGGCCGGCGTGGGTTCGGCCCGCTACGCGGCGTGCGGCCCGACGCGGTCATCGACACCCAGAATGGCATCCCGTTCTTCGCGAGGACGTTCACGAAGGCGCCCGTCGCGCTTCTGGTGCACCACTGCCACCGTGAGCAGTGGCCGGTGGCAGGCCGGCTGATGGGGCGCGTCGGCTGGTTCATCGAGTCCCGGATCTCCCCGCGGCTGCACCGGTCGAGCCAGTACCTGACGGTGTCGCTGCCGTCCGCGCAGGAGCTCGAGGGTCTCGGCGTGGAGGGTGCCCGGATCGCCATCGCCCGCGCCGGGTTGGACCCGATCCCCGACGGCGTCGCGGCCGGCAGCGAGCTCACCCGCTCGACGCACCCCAGCCTATGCGTGCTCTCAAGGCTGGTGCCGCACAAGCAGATTGAGGATGCACTGGAGACGGTCGCGCGGCTGCGCCCGGGTCTGCCGGAACTCCACCTGGACGTGATCGGGGACGGCTGGTGGGCGCAGGAGCTGCGGGACAAGGCGGCGGCTCTGGACATCGTCGACGCCGTCACCTTCCATGGGCACGTCTCCGAGGAGCGCAAGAACGAGCTGCTGGCCCGCGCGTGGGTGCACGTGATGCCCTCCCGCAAGGAGGGCTGGGGGCTGGTGGTCATCGAGGCGGCGCAACACGGCGTGCCGACGGTCGGCTACCGCAGCTCCCGGGGCCTGACGGACTCGGTGGTCGACGGTGCCACCGGGGTGCTGGTGGACACGCCGGCAGAGCTGGTCGACGCGGTCGGGCGGCTGCTCGAGGACGAGGCGTGGCGGCTGGAGCTCGGCGAGCAGGCGCGGGCCAGGGTGGGCCAGTTCTCCTGGGTCCGCTCCGCGATGGCCGTCCGCTCGGTGCTGACCTCGATGGCCCGTGGCGCCCACGTCAGCGGTGTGGTGACCGACGACCTGCTAGAGCTCGTCCCGGATGAGTCCTCGGCGACTGCGGCGTTTCGCGAGATCACGCACGACACCGCAGCCCAGTCCGCAGGCTAGGACCGCCAGCCACAGCAGGTGGGCGGCGATCGCGGTCGCCCGCGCCGCCTGGCTGGCAGGCGCCCACTCGACAGAACCCGGGACGCGGTACAGGCTGAGATCGGCGTCGGCGTAGAACGGCTCCAGCTTGGCCAGGGTTGTCGCGCTCGCGCCGAGATCGCCGGGCGTGCCGTGCTCCACCAGGACCCAGCGGACCCCCAACTCGGCGAGCTTGGCGGGTTCTGCGCCGGAGAGCAACACCGATTGCGCCCGTGAGCCCTCGCCGGCCACCCGCACTCCGCCGACTATCAGCGCGCCGGGGTCGAGAACGTCGGCCTGCAGCCAGCGCGCGGCGGGATCGAGCACGACCGGTCCGCCGTCGAACATCCGGAAGCTGCCCGCCGGCAGCACCGCGACATCCCCGTCTCCCGGCGCCGCGAGCTGTGCGACCTGTGCCCAGCCCACCGGGTAGTGCGCCGGCCGCAGTGCGCCGCCGACTCCCCATGCGAGGTCCGGCAGCGCGAGGATGAGCAGCGCGCAGAGGGCGACGGCGCTGGACTTGGCGGACTTGGGCGTGGCGGACTTGGGCCGGCGCGCCCGCAGCCGGTCCGCGGCCAGCGCCGCCGCCAGCACATAGCCGGGCATCGCGAGGGCCACCCATTTCTGCGCGTCGCGGCCCAGGCCGGACCCGGGCACCGCCGCCACAATCGCGCGGCAGAGCGCCAGCCCCGGACCAGTCGCGGCCAGCGCCGGCAGGACGATGGCGAGCACGGCGATGACGACGAGCGCCGCGATCACGGGATTGCGGCGTCGCCGCCATAGCCCCCGCAGCCCAGCGGCGACCAGTGCCAGCAGCAGCGCGGTCGAGGCCAGCGCGAACAGGGTGGTCCGCGAGCCGGGCACGGCGAGGGAGTTCCAGATGCCGCCGAGCCCGGCCAGAGAGCCAAGGGTGCCCAGGCCCGGCTCCGCCCGCGCGGCGAACGCGGCTACCCCGGCCGGGTCGGAGCCCGCGCCGCCGCCGAGCACCGCCGCCACGAGCCAGGGGGCGGCGACGGCGGCGAGGGCGGCCACGACGATGAGTAGCCGTCGGGCGCGGCGGCGCCCGCCTGGCAGCGCGGCCAAGATGACTGCGAGCAGGCCCGCCAGCACCGCGCCCGTGGGGGTGAGGCCCGCGCTTGCCAGGGCGACCAAGAGCGCGCCGGCAGACCCGCCCCGGCGCATCGACACGGCGGCGGACACGATCCAGGGCAGTGCGGCGTAGCCGGTGAGCAGGCTCCAGTGCCCCTGCAGAAGTCGCTCTGCCACAAAGGGATTCCACAGAGCCACGGTGATGGCGACTAGCTGGCCGCCCAAGCCGACGGCGGGGAGGACCGTCCGCACCATCTTGGCCGCGCCGTATCCCGCAGCCCACAGAGACAGCAGCAGGATCGCTTTCACGAGGATGCCGCCGTCGACGATGGAGGAGGCGACGGCCAGTAGGGCATCCTGCGGCACGGCGCGGGGCGCGGCGTCGGAGATGCCCAGGGCGGAGTCGGTGAGATACGAGCGCGGGGTGGAGACCGCGTCACGCAGCAGCAGATAGCCCGGGCCCAGCAGCGGTCCCAGGATCACAAGCGTCAGGACCAATGAGTACAGCGCCGGGATCCATTGCCTGGGCTGGGGAATCCGGCGGACGCGCATGCGCAAACCTTACGGGGGGACGCACCTGCGATCATTGCGGGATGATCCCGGAGCCGACCTCGCCGCCCGCTACCGCGGTGTCCGGCCGGCGGTTCGTCACCTCGGGGCTGGCCCTGGTGACGGTCGGCGCGATGACCGCCAACGTCCTGTCCTACCTGCTGCACTTGCTCGCCGGGCGGATGCTGCTGCCGGAGGGCTATGGCGAGTTCGCGAGCCTGCTCACGGCGCAGCTGGTCCTCGCGGTGCCGGCGCTGGCCCTGCAGACGGTGATCGCTCGTTCCACCGCGCGAGGCGGCGGCGAGTCGGATGCCCGCGCGCTGACATACCGCGCGGCGGCGGTGGTCGCGGTGCTCGCGGCGGCGTTGACCCCGCTGTTGTCCTGGCTGTTCACGACCTCGCTGACCGCCGCCGCGTCCGCCCTAGTCGCGGCGCCGCTGCTGGTGTTGCTCGCGGGGGAGCAGGGGCTGTTGCAGGGGCGCGAGCGCTTCGGGGCGCTCGGCGCTATCCTCGCCGCCGCAGGGCTGGGCAAGGTGCTGCCCGCGGTGGCGGCGCTGGCACTGGGCTCCGGCGCGGCCGGGGCGCTGGCGGCGGGCGCGGCGGGCACCGCCGTCGTGGTGCTGGCGGCCCGGTTCGTGGGCTCGCGGCGCGTGGCAGCAGGCGCGCTATCCGCGGGGGCGTCTGGCTCCTCGGATGTCGCCGCAGTGCTCCGCGCCTCGCAGGTGCAGTTGGTGCTGATCGCGCTGAGCTCGATCGACCTGCTGATCGCCCGGGCCGTGCTCACCGAGACCGATGCCGGGCTCTACGCGATGGGCGCGGTGGCGACGAAGGCCGCGTTCTGGCTTCCGCAAGCCGTCGGCGTCGTGCTGTATCCGCGCATGTCGAGGCCCGAGCAGTCGCTGAAGGCGGTCCGCACGACGCTCGCGGTGCTGCTGGGGGTCGGCGCCGTCGTGGTTATCGGGGCGGCACTCGCGGGCCCGTTGCTCCCGATGCTGGTCGGCGAGGACTACCGTCCCATCACCGGCCTGCTGTGGCTGTTCGCGCTCGAGGGCGCGGTGCTCGCGCTGTTGCAGGGGGCGCTGATCGGGGCGATTGCCCGCGAGCGCACGGCGTTGGCCGCCGTTGCGTGGGTGGGCCTGGGCATCGAGGCCGTGGTGCTGTCTCTCACGGGCTCGATGCTCGCGATGCTGGTCGGCGCGACCATCTGCGTGGCCGTGACGACTGCGGCTATGGCTGCGCTGGTGCTGCGGTCGGTGGCGGCGGAGCCTGCGCGCTAGCCGGGGCGCGCGGCGAGACCTTCGTCGGCCACCAGAACGCGCGGCCCTGCAGCGCGGAGAGGGCGGGCACCAGCAGCGGAGCCATCCCGAAGGCGGCGATGGCGATGCCGACGGCGACGCCGAAGCCCAGCTCGACGAGGTTGGCGATCCCGGTGAGCATCAGCGAGGCGAACGTGAATGCCAGGATCACGCCGGCCGCGGCGACGGTGGGTGCGTCGTTCGCGATCGCGATCCGCACGGCCTCTCTAGGCCGGTGCCCGTTGCGGAACTCCTCGTGCAAGCGCGCCGCGATCAGGATGTTGTAGTCGGTGCCGATGGCGACGACGAACAGGTAGAGCACGATCGGGATCGTGAAGTCGACGCCCGAATAGCCGACCCCGTCGAGGAAGACCAACACGACGGCGCCGAGGGTGGCGGCGAAGGTCAGCCCGACGCAGACGACGAGGTTGAGCGGCGCGAGCAGCGACGTCAGCAGCAGCCCGAGGATCAGGAAGATGATGACCGCGGCCACGGGGAACACGAGCCGGGTGTCCGAGTGCAGCTGTGCGCGCACGTCCACGAACGTCGACGTCTGGCCGCCGACGTAGACGTCCGCGCCGGGCACCGCGCCGTGGGCAGCCGCCCGCACCGGCCCCTCGACCAGGTCGATGGCCTCGTTGGCGAACGGGTCGGCTTCGAGGATCACGTTGATCAGCGCCGCGGTGCCGTCCTGGCTCGGCTTGGGCGGTGTCACCGACGCGACCCCGGGCACGGCCGCCAACGCCGCGGACAGCGGGGCCAGCGAGGCCGGGTCGAGCGGGGCGGTGCCGACGACATACACCTGTGTGGGGCTGAGCGTGCCGGGTGGGAAGGAGACGCTCATCGTGTTGAACGCCTGCTGTGCGGGGGTGTCCGACGGCAACTCCGCCAGCGTGTTGTAGGTGGGCTTGAACCCGGTGGAGAAGACAGTGAGGATGATCAGCACGACCGCCACTCCGCCAGCGACGAGGGCGGGCCGCCGCGCGGTGTACTCGCCGATCGCCGCGAACGGGCTGCGCGCGCTGTTCTGCCCCGCGCCGAGCGGCCAGAACAGGTGCTTGCCGAGGAGCGCGAACACCGCGGGGATCAGGGTGAGGGTCGTGATCAGCATGACCGCGACGGCGACGATGAGGCCCGGGGCGAGCGTGCTCAACGACCCCAGGCGGGCGAGGAGCAGCGCGGCAAAGGCTCCGATCACCGTCAGTGCCGACGAGCCGACCACCTTGCCGACCACGGTGGCGGCAAAGACCAGCGACTCGTCGTGCGACCGGCCGCCGCGGACGGACTCGCGATAGCGGAACAGCAGGAACACGATGTAGTCGGTGCCGATGCCGAACAGCACGACGACCAGGATCGATTGCAGCGAGGTGCTCACTTCGAAATCGAAGCCGTCCGCGAGCGCCGCGGTGATACCGGTGACGACCTGGAGCACGATACCGATCACGATGATCGGGATTATCGAGATGAGGGGGCTGCGGAAGATAAGGCCGAGGAGTACCACGATGAGGATCACGGTCGCGATGGTGATGATGCTGTCGGCGTGGTCGAAGGCTGAGGTGGTGTCCACCTGAATGGCCGCGTTGCCGGTGAGCTCGCTGGTCAGGTCGGTGCCCTGCAGACTGGCCGCGGCGGCGGCGCGTACCGCGGGCACCGCGGCGTTGACCTTCTCGTCGCCGGGTTGGCCGTCGAACGCGACCTGGATTGCCATGACCTTGCCGTCGGCGGACAGCGATTGCGGGGTGGCCTACACGGCGAGGACCCCATCGATGCCGTCGTTCTGCAGGGCACCCACCAGGGTGCCGGCCTCGTCCTGGTCGGCGGGGGAGAGCGGTGCGCCGTCGGCGCGGGTGACGATCAGGGACCCCGCCGCGCCCTACTGGGCCGGGAAGAATTCGGCGCCCGCGGACTGCGCTCTTACCGACTCGAAGCTCGTGGGCAGGAAGCTCTGCTGATTGCCGGTGGTGTAGTCGGCCAGGTTGGGAGAGAAGAAAATGATGAGCACCACGCCAATTGCCCAGACTGCGATCGTCTTCCATGGATTCGCTATCACCTTGCGGGCGATAAGACCGAACATAGGAAACAACCGCCCTGTTATTGGCGTTCGTGAGGTGATCCCAGCGTTGACGGTTGGAGCAGGGTGCGGAAAACTTTCAGGTGCCACAGTAGCAAATAGTGATTCATCTCACAATAAGATATGCGGGTGGATAAACGCGAAGCGGGGCGCGGCGATTCCGAAGAACCACCACGCCCCGCTGTTGCGGACTGAGTTATTGTCTCGGGATCACCTGGGTGTCAGCCGAATGGGAGTTGCCTCCGTCAGCGGCCCTGGCACCTGCGCCGCGACCGCCGCGCAGGCCCACGAACAGCCCGCCCAGGATCATCAGGAGTCCGACGATGCCCATGATCAGCGGCAGCGTCTTGGTCAGCAGATCGATCTTGTCCGCGCCGTCCTTGGCCTGCTTGACCTGGTAGTCGATGGTCTCCTGGTCGAAGCCTAGGCCGGTCTCGGGGCTCACTGACAGCGCGATGATGCGCTCGGGGGCATCGGCCGTCTGCGCGAAGTACTGGTCGATCTGCTCGACGCCCTTGACGATGACGCCGGTGAGGGGGTCGACGTACAGGTCGCGGGTGTTGGTGTAGAAGCGTCGAACCTCGACCTCGGGCTCTGCAGCCTCGGCGGCGGGAGCGCCGTCAGCGGCCGCGCCCTCAGCGGGAGCCTCTGGCGCGGGTGCGGGCGCCTCGGCCTGGATGCCCAGGGCCGCCGCGGGCACCGTCAGCTTGTTACTCGCGGACGGCGCTACGACGGACAGGTCGATGGGGCCGACTTCCTGGGTGTAGTGGTACACCTTCAGGCCCGAGATCTCCTCGTCGCCGACGTAGTCGATCGGCAGGGTGGTGCGAGCGGTGAGGTCGAAATACTGGTACTGCGTGTCCTTATCCACGTTGAACGGGAACTTGTACTGCAGGCCCTCACGCGGCAGTTCGACGAACTCGGTGTCTCCCGAGCCGGTCATATTCGGCTCGGTGGCCAGCGAGCCGGGATGGTCGGCGACGGGCTCGGAGGAGATCCGGTCGAGGGTGACCCGGTCGATACTGCCGGTCAGGAGCCGCGGGTCCACCTTGGCGCCCTCGGCGGGTTCGGGCTTGTCCAGGCGCAGGAGGCGCTGGCCGGCCTGGACCGTGATGATGGTCTGGTTGGTCGGATCTGCGGTGACGACGTGCCGGACGGCCTCGATGGGGACGTTCGTGTCAATGCGGGGAGTGCCGGCGAGCAGCGAGGCGGAGTCAAGAATGCTGGCTGTGCCGACGGCGACGGTGGTGACCTCAAGGTCCACCGGAGTCTTCATCGCCTTGCCCTTGCTGTAAGTCGGCAGAAGGATTGCGACCACCAAGAGGAACATTCCCACACCCACCAAGATTGCGCCGACTATCTTGCCGGTTCCACCTTTGCCCTGCGCCATCGACGACTCTCCTCAAGTTTTCCCGCGTCTGCCATCTGCGTACGCGATGCGCAATTCCCATTGTTCGCGGTGTTTGCAGGTGACACTACACAGTCGACCAGTAGATCTCTGTGCTCCAGTGCGGCGTGTACTGCTACATAATGGTCAACGATGACCTCAACCCCTGACGATCGTCTAGTTCCAGCCGCCGAATCCGATCAGATTGGCACATTGGCGCCCGTTCGCCTGCGTGGATTCATCCCGTCGCTGGAGGGGATGCGGGCGCTCGCGGCATTTGGCGTGCTCACCACGCACGTGGCGTTCCAGACGGGACACGCGGGCGGCGCGGTGCTGAGCCGGGCATTCGGCCGCCTGGACCTCGCGGTGGCGGTGTTCTTCGCGCTGTCAGGGTTCCTGCTGTGGCGCGGGCACGCGCGGGCGGCGCGCGGATTGCGGCCGAGCCCACCGGCCGGCCGCTACTACCGCTCACGTGTGGTCCGCATCCTGCCCGCCTATCTGGTGGTCGTGCTGGCGGTGTTGTGGTTGCTGCCAGAGGCGGCGGGAGTCAGTTGGAAGGGGTGGCTGGCGAACCTGACCTTGACGCAGGTCTTCGTGCCGTTGAGCCTGACCGGCGGCCTCACCCACATGTGGAGCCTGTCGGTGGAGATCGCCTTCTACTTGGTGCTGCCGCTGATCGCGTTGGCGATGTGCCGGCTCACGGGCGATCGTGCCCGGTTTCGGATCCCATTGCTGCTGGCGGCAAGCGCGCTGAGCCTGGGCTGGGGGTTCGTCGACCTGCCGGTGTCGTACGGAGTCAACACGGACAACTGGCTGCCCGGTTACGTCTCGTGGTTCGCGGCCGGGATGATCCTCGCCGAGCTGACCGTGGGCACGGCGGGCCGCTGGCACGCGTTGGCGCAGCGCCGGCTTGTGCTGCTGCTGGTCGCGATCGCCGTCTACGCACTCTCCTGCACCAACCTGTCCGGCCCGCCTGGCCTGGTGCAGCCGGCGCCATGGCAGTACCTGCTCAAGACGCTGTTCGGCGCGATCCTGGGATTCGTCCTGCTGGCGCCGCTGATTCTGGGGGACAAGGCGGAGCGGGAGGGGGACCGGGCCGCGCACCGCGTCCTCGCGGGGCCGGTGGGCCTGACCATCGGCCGCTGGTCGTATTCCGTGTTCCTGTGGCACCTGGCGGTGCTGTCGATGGTGTTCCCGGCGTTCGGCATCGCGCCCTTCAGTGGGAATATGCCGCTGGTCTGGGTGCTGACGGTGGTGCTGACGCTGCTGGTCTCGGCGGCCAGCTACGCGTTGGTCGAGGAGCCGGCCCGCCGGGCCCTGGTGCGGTGGGAGAGCCGCCGCAGCCAGGCGTCGACGCGCGGGGCGATCGGCACCGCGGACAGCGCGGCGATCACCAGCGCCACCAACGCTGCGAACTGAACAAGAGCCCCGTGCCCGGCATAACCGGTGGGGGAGAGCCACGGCCCGCTCGCGAGTGCGGTGACGGCAACCATCATCGCGAGCCCGCAGGCCAGGGCGGCGCGGCGCCGGCCGCGTAGGGCCAATGCCGCGGCGACCACGGCCACGACGAGGACACCGACCAGCCCGGACAGCAGGCCCGCGGCGGCCGTGACCCCAGCGAGCGCCGCCACCGACGAGCCCCACGCACGGGCGGGCTCGCCGGTGGCTCCAGGCGCATGCCGGCGCACGAGGGCCAGCCCGAACAGGGGAATGAGCAGCGCGAGCCCGCCAAACAACGCGATGCGGTAGGCGACGTCGGTGGGGAACGCGAGGGTGACGGTGGTGTCCGCGCCCGCCGGCAGCACCCAGCCCTGCTGCCAGCCGTCCACGACGACGGGGTTCAGTGTGGTGCCGTCCGCGGTGGTGGCGACCCAGCCGGTGTTCGTGGACTCGGGCACCACCAGCAGCCGGTCCTCGGTGGCGGCCGCGACGTCGATCACGCGCCGGTTCTGCGTCCACTGGGTTGTCTGGAGATGGGACGGCTGCAACGTGGTGAGCTCAGCGGGGGCTAGCTCTGCGGAGCCGTGCGCCCGCAGCTCGACGCCGTCGACGGTGAAGGCCGGGCCAGGCCGCACCTCGAGGTCCTGGCTGCCGGTCGTGGGGGTGATCTGCTGGCCGCCGCAGACTGTCGCGCGCAGGGGCGCTCCCGAGCGGAGCTGCGCGGCGGTGGCGGTGATGGAGGTCTGCAGGATTTGGCCGGACATCGAGATGGTGGGTCCGAACTCGCAGCCGACGGTCAGCTCCCGCTCGGGATCGGGGAGCGCGCCGATGTGCTGTTCGCCTGCGGTGTCGGTGAACACCGCGACCTCCGCCAGGCCGGGTAGCACCTTGCTGGCGAAGCCGAGCCCGCTGTGGTCGAAGACCTCCGACCAGGAGTCGATCGTGATCTGTACCCGGTCGGTCACGGCCGGGGCGATCTCGATCAGGCCGTCCGCCGGTACCGTGCGCTGCTGCGGACCGGTCCCGAGGTTGATCGTCACGACCTGTGGGTTCGCCGGGGTGGGGCCCGCGCTGGGGGTGAGGCGCAGGCTCGAAACGAGTTGAGGTGCGGGCAGCGTGAGCGTGAGGGTGGGCGGCGTCGTGGTCAGGTTGTTCGCGGATTCGACTGCCCGCCAACTGGTCTGGGGGTCGCCATCGGTGGCGGCGAGTGCGGAGCCGCGGGGGTCGCTAACCGCGCTGGGAGCCGCGGCGGTCACCGCGCCCGGAATGGTCAGCAGATCATCGAGGGCCTCGCCGACGCGCGTGCGGACCGTCAGCTCGACGGCCAGTGGCGCGTCGGTCGGCACGGACAGGGTGCGGCTGAACTGGGCCTGCTCCTCCGGGGCGACCGCGAGCCCCGCGCCGCAGAGCGCCTGCTCTGGACTATCGACGCATTGGTGGCGGCTCGGCAGGTCCTGGCCCAGCGACCAGCCGAGCACCCGGGCATCGACGGGGGCCGGGGGCAACACGACGCGGTGGCGGATGGGCACGGGCACGCCGCCGGCGTAGGCGGCGACCTCGGCGAGACCGAACTGCTTGCCGGCAGAGCCGTCCTCGATGCCCACGGGGCGGATGATGACCCAGGGATTGAGCCCCGGCGGCAGGGCGATGTCGACTGGCTCCCCGGGGTGCGGCACGGCCACCGCGGAGGTGCCGTTGGGTGTCTGCACCTCGAGCGCAGTGACGGCCGGTCCGTAGGTGGCGGGGCTGGTCCGCACGGTGATGCCGCCGCCGTTGATCGGGGTGTCGAAGTCCAGACGCAGCCACTGCCCCAGCGCGTTGGAGACGCCCCGGCTGATCCAGCTGGTCGCAGGGTCGCCGTCGAAGGCCGCCGCGGGCCCGCTGCCGGGGGCGACCGCGCCGAGTTGGGTGGGATCCGACGCGGCGCTGGACACCGTCACCTGCGCGCCCTCCCACTCGGCGTGGGTGAGCTCGGCGCCGGGCGCCGGGTAGTCGGCGGCGGCGTTGGGGGTGCGCCGCGGGTCGTCCGCGGACCGGATCGCCGAGGTGGCGTTGTCAACGCGGCCGAAGTCGGTCTCGCGGTCCGCGGGGGTGTCGGTGAGCAGGACATCGCGCAGTGTCAGCCCGGCGGCGCGTGCGTCGGCGGCCAGCAGCACCGGCGCGGGGCGGACCGTCTCCCCGCGTAGGGCGTTGCGCCGCAACAGCACTTCCGGTCCGCCCGCTATGACGTCGACCTGGGCCAGCGGCGTGGTGTAGGGGCCCACGGTGGTCCGCTCGCCCACCTGGTAGATCTCGATCGCCGGATAGCGTTGGCGTAGATCAGAGTCCACGACAACGTCGTCGAGCTCCTTCGCGCCGTACTCCTTGCCGAACTCCGCCACCTTGCGCAGGCCGGGGGAGCCGTCGATTGTCTGATGCGCCAGCACGGGCAGCACGGATTGGGCCCGGTCCACATCGAGGTCGTTGCGCAGCACCAGGTAGCCGATGCCCTGGCCCAGCAGCGTCGCCGTCAAACCGTCAGACGGCTGGCCGGCCGCGAGCAGGCGCTGCACCGAATCCAGCGCGCGGATCGCGCCGGGCGGGGTCAGCGGGATGGCGTCGCGCACCGCCCACGGCGTCTGGGCGAGGGGCTGCAGCGGCTCATCGCGGGTCAGGCCCCACTCCTGCATGGCGAAACCAGAGCCGGGGACCACGAGCGCCCGCACGTCCTGCGAGGGGTCGGTGCCGGCGGCGTTCTCGCCGAGCCACTCCGCAGCCTGCGCCCAGTGATCGGGGATATCTCGATAGCCGTTGAACGGCACCAGGTTTCCCATCCAGGCCAGGTTGCTGACCAGGACGAGCGCGGCGAGGACGAGCGCGGCGATAGCCGTCATCGGCTGGTGCTCGGGGTGCGCGGCGGCCTCGCGGACGCGCCGCCACGGCGCCGAGCCGGGCAGGGGCACATGGCGCAGCAGATGGGCCAGGCCCAGGACGAGGGGGATCCGGATGAGCGGCTCGAGCTTGTGCACGTTGCGCAGCGGTGCGCCGGCGCCGTCGAGGACGGCGCGCACCGTGTCCGCGATGGGGGAGCCGAGGGCGCCGTCGTAGCCCAGGCCCATGCCGACCAGGCCGACGAGCAGGATCAGCATCAGCCGCCCGCGCGCCGGCATCGAGCGCTGGCACAGCCCGGCCAGTCCCGTCGCCGCCAGCAGGCCGGTGGCCAGGACCATCACTGGCTGCGAGACCAGCGCGACGCCCGCTGCCCGCTCGGGCGAGATGAACGGGGCCCACGAGCTGGTGCCGCGCAACACCTCGGTCAGGGACGTCCACTGGGTGGTGGTGACCGAGGACTCGATGAAGTCCAGGAAGGGCGGGCTGACCTTGCCGAGCAACAGCAGCGGCACGATCCACCACAGGCTCGCGAGCAGCAGCGACGGGATCCACCACGCGGTGAATGCGCGCCACCGCGGGTTCGGTTGGTGCGCCAACCACCACAGCCCCGCCACCAGGCAGGCTGCGACGGTCGCGACGGCGTTGACGGCGCCCATGAGGGCGACGGCCACGGCGGACTGGGCGGCGAGCACCCGCATGCTCCGCGGGGCACGGTGGGGGGAGTCTGTGTTGTTCAATGCCAGGATCACCGGCAGCAGCACCCACGGCGCGAGAAGCATCGGCAGCGACTCAGAGGAGATGGAGCCGATGGTCGTGAGCACACGGGGAGAGAGCGCGAACACCGCGGCGGCCAGCACGCGGGAGGAGCGGCTGCCGATGCCCAGGGCGTCGGCCACCCGCACCAGGCCCCAGAAACCGGCGGCCAGCAGCACTGCCCACCACAGCCGCTGCGTGATCCAGGGCGGGATGTGGGCAAGTTGCCCCAGCGCGAAGAACGAGCCGTGTGGGAAGAAGTAGCCGTAGGCCTGGTTCTGCACCTGGCCCAGCGGCGCGATCGACGACCACTGATGGGTGGCACGGGCCAGGAAGCCGAGCGGGTTCGCGGTCAGGTCGAGCTTGGTGTCCGCGGCCAACTGGCCGGGGGCCTGCAGGAACGCCAGCAAGAACGCGACAACAGAGCCGATCCACAGCCAGCGCCGCGGCACGGGGCCGGCGCGCATACCGCTACCGGGAGTCAGGCGTGGATCAGCGGGTGCCGTACTCAATCTCTGTCTGAGTCAGGCTGGACTGGTCGACGGCGGGCCGCGACGAGCCCTCGATGGCGGGCGTGATGGCGAAGATCGTGACCAGGGCTGCGATCGCACCTCCGGCGACAGCGCTGATCAAGGCGGATGCTCCGAACGGCATGGGGTCTCCTAAAGGAAGGTGCGGTCTGCTCGGCCCAAAGTATCACCTCATGCGTCCAACTCGAGCATCGCAGCGCCGATCGGGGCCGAGCAATGCCGGTTCACATGCCGAGCGCGGTGAGCAGGGTGCGCAACTTCGCGTCGGTCTCCGCCAGCTCGTCCGCGGCATCGGAGCCGGCGACGATGCCCCCGCCGGCGAACGCGCGGGCGCTGCGGCGGTCCGCGCTGAGCTCGGCGCAGCGGATCGCCACCATCCAGTCGCCGTCCCCTGCGGCGTCGCACCAGCCGACGGCGCCGGCGTAGAAGCCGCGATCCTCCTCGGTCTCACGGATCGCCTGCATCGCCGCGCCCTGGGGTGTGCCGCACACGGCGGGGGTCGGGTGCAGCGCCAGTGCGAGGTCCAACGCGGTAACGCTGCCGCTGTGGGCGAGGGTGCCCGTGATGCGGGTGCCGAGGTGCCACAGGTCGGGGGTCGCGATCAGCGTGGGCGCCAGCGGGATCTCCAGGCGGGAGCACAGCGGGTCCAGCACCTCGCGCAGCCAATCGACCACGAAGGCGTGCTCATGCTGGTTCTTCTCGGACTCCAGCAGCTCGGCGGCGGCGGCGGCGTCGGCCACCGGGTCCTTCGAGCGGGCGACGGAACCGGCCAGCGGCCAGCAGGTGACCAGGTCGCCGTGGCGGCGGATCAGCGTCTCCGGGCTGGCGCCCACCAGCGCGCGGCCCACGTGTTCGTCGCCGGCCGGGCTCAGGTCCACGGTGAAGCCGTTGCCATTGGGGTCCTGCGCGATCAACCGGGACAGCAGCGCGGTCCGGGAGATGGGGCCGTCGGCCTCCAAGAGCACCGAACGGGCGGCGACCACCTTGTCCAGCTCGCCGGAGCGCACGCGCGCGATCAGTTGGTTGACCCGCTCAATGTGCTCCGCCGGTGCCGGGGCCTGGGCGGTGATGCGGACCGCGGGCGCGTCGGGCAGGGACTCCGGCGCGGGGGGCAGCCAGGGGCCCGCGCTGAACTCCACGGTCTCGGGGGCGGTCAGCGCGCACGGGTGCTCGTGGTCGAAGGCCAATGCGCCCACCACAATTCGGGCATCGCCAGCGGCAAGTGCGGCGCGGGCCGCCTGGTGATCATCGAACGCGGTGAGGCAGCCGCCGGCGCGGAGCGTGCGCTCGGGGCCGGAGAGCAAGAAGCCGTCGACGATAGAGAACGGCGGCCGCGCGCTGATCAGGCCGCCCAGGCCACTGGAGGATTCCACGCGTCCATCATGCCTGGCGCGGCGTGTTCACTTGCCGGGCGGGACGATCAGCACGGGTCGGCGGCTGTGGCGCAGCACCTGATCTGCGGTGCTGGAGTGGATCAGCGAACGCAGGCCTGTGGTGCCGCGGGTGCCGGTGACGATGACGTCGGCGTTCAACTCATCGGCGATCTCGACGATGGTGGTCCACACCGTGGTGCCGGACTCCACGCAGCGCGCCTCCACCGTCAGCCCGGCCTTGCGGGCGAGCGCCAGGCCCTCCTCGGCGACGTCCCGCGCCTCGACATGCGCGACGTCGTCGCCGCCCTCGTCGGGCAGCCAATCCGGCTGCATCATGCCGGAGAGTCCGGACATTCGGGCGGCCTGGCGGATCATCGGCTCCCACACAGTCACCAGCACCGCGCGCTCGGCGGCGAGGAAGCGGCCCGCGTATTCGATTGCGCGCTGCGCGTTTTCGGACCCGTCGTAGGCGATGAGGATCAAATCGGCCGGCTGGGTCGTCATGGCACTGCACCTTTGCTCGTGGTGGGAGTACTGGGCACAAGCCACGGTACTACCGCAGGGCCGATTTTGGGCGTCTAAGCTGTGCAATTGTGGCTATGAAGAGAACGCGTCGGGTATTGCAGGTGGCTGCGGTCGGAGCGTCCGCGCTCGGGTTGCTCGCAGGGTGTGGGTCGGGGAGCACCGCCACCGGCAATGCCAACCTCACCCCCACTGCCACCGCGGAGACGGTCAGCACCGTGGAGACGGCTGCCCCGGCGCCGGAGCCCGACGCCTGCGACGCTCTGCTGGCCTCCCTGAACACCCGCGAGAAGCTGGCGCAGATGATCACCGTCGGCGTCACCGGCACCGACGACGCCACCGCGATCATGTCCAGCGAGAAGATCGGCGGCATCTTCATCAGCGGCGGCACCGCCAACGAGTTGCTGCAGGGCGGAGTGGAGCGGGTCAACGCGGCATCGGCCATCGCCCCGCTGGTCTCCATCGACGAGGAGGGCGGCCGCGTCGCGCGCATCCCCAACCTTATTGGCCGCACCCCGTCCGCTCGCGAGGTCGCGGCGACGATGACGGTGGAGCAGGCGCGGCAGGAGGCGCTCGAGCGCGCGGCCAAGCTTCGCGCGATGGGCGTGACCGTGGACTTCGCGCCCGACGTCGACGTGAGCGCCCAGCCCGACGACGCCGTCATCGGCGACCGCTCCTACAGCGACGACCCCGCCGTCGTCACCGAGTACGCGACCGCGTTCGCCGACGGCATGCGCGAGTCGGGCGTCTTCCCCGTCATCAAGCACTTCCCCGGACACGGTTCCTCCTCCGGCGACTCGCACATGGGCGCCGCGACGGTGCCGCCCCTCGAGCAGCTGCAGGACAAGGACCTCGTGCCGTTCCGCGCGATGGTGGGCACCGGGGTGGGCGTGATGGTCGGGCACCTCGACGTGCCCGGACTGACCGAGCCCGGCGTCCCCGCCAGTGTGAGCCCCGCCGCGATGCAGCTGCTGCGCGACGGCGTCGGCTATGGCGCGGCGCCGTTCACCGGTGTCATCTTCACCGACGACCTCAGCGGGATGGCCGCGATCACCGACCGCTTCACGCTGCCGCAGGCCGTCGTGGCCGCGCTCTCCGCCGGCGCGGACGTGGCGCTGTGGGGCTCGACGGACCGGGTGTCCGAGGTGCTCGACGCGCTTGAGACGGCCGTGGCCTCCGGGCAACTGCCGATCGAGCAGGTTGACGCGTCCGTCGCTCGGATCCTGAACCTCAAAAGCGTGGCGAACTGCTAGTCCTAACTAGTGGATCGGGCTTGGCCGCGATCCTTACTGACGGGTAAGATCAGGTAATGGTGAAAGAGAAGGTCGCGACCCGGGGAAAGCGGCTCCCCCGGGCAATTCGTGAGCAGCAGATGCTCGATTCCGCGCTCAAGGTCTTCTCCCTCAACGGTTTCCATCAAGCGTCCATGGACGCGATCGCCAAGGAAGCCGCGATCTCCAAGCCGATGCTGTACCTCTACTACGGGTCCAAGGACGAGCTGTTCGCCGCCTGCCTGCATCGCGAGTCCGGCCGATTCCTCGAGGCGATCTCCAAGGGCGGCGACCCGTCGCTGAGCCCGCGTGAGACCCTCGAGGTCACGCTGGGCGCCGTGCTCGAGTTCGTCGACGAGCACCGCGACGCGTGGCGGGTGCTGGTGCGTGAGGCGTCGTCCGTCAGCGCGTTCGCCCAGGACATCAACCAGAGTCGCGAGACCCTTGTGGGATTGACCGCGGACCTGCTGCGCGCGGGCACCAAAGAGCCCGACGAGGGGCAGGATTTCGAGCTCATGGCCGTCGCGCTGGTCGGGGCGGGCGAGGCTGTCGCGAACCGGGTTGCCGAGGGCGGCCTCAACGCCAGCGCCGCCACCGACGCGATCATGGGGCTGGCATGGCTCGGCCTCTCGGGGCGCAAGAAGGAGTCCTGACTTCCAGTCCGGGGCCGCGTGCGATAGTTTTGGCGCCATGAGTGAGACCGAGGGACAGCGCATCGCGCTCATCCAAGCGACGTGGCACAGGAACATCGTGGACCGCGCGCGCGATGGGTTCACCGACGAGATCGTCGGGCTGGGCTACGCCAAGGACACCGTCGACTACTTCGAGGTGCCGGGGGCGTTCGAGATCCCGCTGCACGCGCGCCGGCTGGCGCAGACGGGCCGCTACCAGGCCATCGTCGCGGTGGGCCTGGTGGTCGACGGCGGCATCTACCGCCACGACTTCGTCGCGACGGCCGTCATCGACGGACTCATGCGGGTGCAGCTCGACACAGACGTCCCCGTCTTCTCGGTGGTCCTGACGCCCCACCACTTCCACGAGCACGCCGAGCACATCGACTACTTCAGCGCCCACTTCACGAAGAAGGGCGCGGAGGCCGCGCGCGCGGTGGACGCCACTGTGAAGTCGCTGCGCGAGCTCTAACCCCTGACGAGACTGGCCCCCGACCTTCGCGAGAGGGTCGGGGGCCAGTGCCATGCGAGGCTGGAGTCAGCCCAGCATGTGGTCAGCCGAGCGTCGCCGTCAGGTGCGGGTACAGCTTCTTGGGATGGCGCAGGGCCAGCTCCCACGTGCCGTCCGCCCGCTGCTCCGCGTACTCGTTGACCTTGGCCGGCAGGATGACGGGCTTGCCGAAGCGCACGTCGTAGACCACGTTGTCCGGGATGCGGCCCTCGACGATGGCCAGCGCCGCCGCCGCGCTCCACATGCCGTGCGCGATGGTCCGCGGGAAGCCGAAGGCCTTCGCGCCCAGCGAGGACACGTGGATCGGGTTCCGGTCGCCGGAGACCGCGGCGTAGCGGCTGATCAGCTTCTGATCGGCCTTGAGCACCGTCGCCGGGGCGCCGAGCGTCAGCTCCTCGGGCGCCTTCTTGTCTTTGGCGCCCGTCCCCCCGCCGATCTTGAGGAAGGTGCTGACCTGGCGCCAGACCAGCTCGCGGCCCACCTTGATCTCGCTGATGAAATCGAGCTGGGTGCCCTTGTCGTGCGGGCGCAGGTTCTCCGCCCGCACGGTGATGTCGAGGGGCTCGTCGACCGTGGCGGGCCGGGACTGCTCGATGCGGTTTTGGACATGCACCATGCCCATCGCCGGGAGCGGGAAGTCGCGGGCCACCAGGAGCTTCATGACCATGGGGAAGGTCAGGACGAACCCGTAGGTCAGCGGCAGGGTGTTGGTCAGGCGCAGCCCGCAGACGCCCGCGTACGCGGCGAGGTTCGCGGGATCGACCTGGTAGCCCTCGAGCGCGAGGGTGCGCTCGGGCAGCGTCGAGGACCCGCCGGGCAGCGGCAGCAGCCCCAGTGCGGCCTGCGCGTAGCCGGCCAGCATGCTCGGCGGGCCGTCGAGGCGCTCGATCTTGTTGGCCACCGACCTCACGCGCCCAGCAGCGACTGGCCGCACACGCGGACCACGTTCCCGGTGACCGCGCCGGAGGCGGGGCTGGCGAAGAACGCGATGGTCTCGGCGACGTCGATCGTCTGGCCGCCCTGCTGCATGGCGTTCATGCGACGGCCGACCTCGCGGGTGGCGAAGGGGATCGCCGCGGTCATGTCGGTCTCGATGAAGCCGGGAGCCACCGCGTTGACGGTGATGCCCTTGCCCTCGTAGGCCTTCGAGTGCGTGTCCACCAGGCCGATGACGCCGGCCTTCGAGGTGCCGTAGTTGGTCTGGCCGCGGTTGCCCGCGATGCCCGCGATGGAGGAGACGTCGATGACGCGGCCGCCCTGGCCCAGGACGCCGTCGGCGATGAGCTTCTCCGTGATGCGCTGCGGGGCGATGAGGTTCACGCTCAGGACCGAGTGCCAGCGGCTCAGGTCCATGTTCGCGAGCAGCTTGTCGCGGGTGATACCGGCGTTGTGGACGATGATGTCCAGCGTGCCACCCTGCTTCTTGACGGCCTCCGCGATGATCTCCGCCGCATTATCGGCCGTGACATCGACTGCGAGAGACGTGCCGCCGACCTTGTTGGCCGTCTTCGAGAGCTTCTCGCCGGCCGCGGGGATGTCCGCGCAGATCACGTGCGCGCCGTCGCGGGAGAGGACCTCGGCGATGGTCGCGCCGATGCCCTGGGCCGCGCCGGAGACGACGGCAACCTTGCCGGCCAGGGGCCTGTCCCAGTTGCCGGGCGCCGCCGCGTCCTTCTCATCGACCCGGATGACCTGGCCATCGACGTAGGCGGACTTGCCGGAGAGCAGGAACCGCAGGGTCGAGGCGAGACCGGTGTTGCCCGGCTTGGCCTTCGGCGAGGTGTAGACGAGCTGGCAGGTGGCGCCGCGGCGCAGCTCCTTCGCGACGGATCGGGTGAAGCCCTCGAGCGAGCGCTGGGCAATGTGCTCCTCGCCCGACGTCAGCTCGGGGGTGGTGCCGAGGACCACGACGCGGCCCGACGGGGCCAGGGCGCGCAGGTCCGGCTGGAAGAACTGGAAGAGCTGCTCGAGCTCGGTGAGCGTTGTGATTCCGGTCGCGTCGAAGACCAGGGCCCCGTACTTGGCGGAGTCCGCGGACTGCGGGTAGTCGGACAGCAGCTCGCGGACCGGCTCGGCCAGACGGCCGCTGCCGCCCACCTTCAGCGGGCCAGGCAGCGCGGGCTCGCCCTGCTGGTAGCGGCGCAGGGCCTCGGGCTGCGGGAGCCCCACCTTGCTGGCCACAAACGCGCCAGGTCCTGAGTTTACGAACGTGGAGTAGAGATCAGAGTTAGCCACGGGTCACCTTCTGCATGAGTCGACTTTCGGATGCGTGTGGTGCTGCCGACAACCCCTCGGTGTCGACAGCGACCTTACTCATGAGTAAGAATACAGGACAGATCCTCGAATCACCGACCCGACCGCTTGGAGAACCACGTGGCAACCAGTCCGAATTCCACTTCCGCCAAGGCCGCGGCGAAGGCCCCCGGCACCCCCCGCGCGGCCCGCCGCGTCGCCGTCCTGGGCGGCAACCGCATCCCGTTCGCCCGCTCGGACCGCAAGTACGCCCACGCGTCGAACCAGGACATGTTCACTGCGGCGCTCGAGGGCCTGGTCAGCCGCTTCAACCTCCAGGGCGAGCAGCTGGGCATGGTCGCCGGCGGCGCCGTCCTCAAGCACGCGCGGGATTTCAACCTCATCCGCGAGTCGGTTCTGGGCAGCCACCTGAGCCCGTACACCCCGGCCTTCGACCTCCAGCAGGCCTGCGGGACCGGCCTGCAGTCGATCATCGCGGTGGGCGACGCCATCGCGGCGGGCCGCATCGACGCCGGCATCGGCGGCGGCACGGACACCACGTCCGACGCGCCCCTTGCCGTGGGCGACGACCTGCGCGAGTTCTTCCTCGAGCTCAACCGCGCGAAGACGATGGGCGACCGCATCAAGCTGCTGGCCAAGGCGCGCCCCGGCATGATCGGCCTGGACATCCCGCAGAACGGCGAGCCCCGCACCAAGATGTCGATGGGTGAGCACGCGGCCATCACGGCCAAGGAGTTCGGCATCGCCCGCGAGGACCAGGACCAGCTGGCCGTCGAGAGCCACCAGAAGATGGCCGCCGCCTACGACCGCGGCTTCTTCGACGACCTCGTCACCCCGTTCCTGGGCCTGACGCGCGATGACAACCTGCGCGCGGACTCCAACATCGAGAAGCTCGCCACCCTCAAGCCCGTCTTCGGCGTCAAGGCTGGCGCGGCCACAATGACCGCCGCGAACTCGACCCCGCTCACCGACGGCGCGTCCGTCGCGCTCCTCGCCAGCGAGGAGTGGGCCGCCGAGCACGGCCACGAGCCCCTCGCGTTCATCGCGGACTCGGAGACCGCCGCCATCGACTTCATCCACGGCCACGACGGCTGCACCCCGGACGGCCTGCTCATGGCCCCGACGTTCGCCGTCGCACGCCTGCTCGAGCGCAACGGCCTGACCCTGCAGGACTTCGACTACTACGAGATCCACGAGGCCTTCGCCTCGCAGGTACTCGCGACCCTGCAGGCCTGGGAGTCGGCGGAGTACTGCACGGACCGCCTGGGCCTGGACGCTCCGCTCGGCTCGATCGACCGCGCCAAGCTCAACGTCAACGGCTCATCCCTCGCGGCCGGGCACCCGTTCGCGGCGACCGGCGCGCGCATCGTCGCGACGCTCGCGAAAATGCTCGATGAGAAGGCGGCCGAGGAGAAGCGCCCTGTGCGCGGCCTGATCTCCATCTGCGCCGCCGGCGGCCAGGGCGTCACGATGATCCTGGAGCGCTGATTCCTGGAGCGCTGATTCCGGATCAGCTTTGTGAGGCGCCGTCGACCGTGAGGTCGGCGGCGCCCTTGTCTGCGGGGTCAGCTGCAGTCGACGGCGGGAGCGTCGTCGGACAGCGGCGCGCCGGCGGGTTCCACGTACACCGTCCACAGCTCGGCTGACGTCGCGCCGTTGTTCGCGCCGATGTGCGGGTGGTCTGCCCCGTGTGACTCCTCGACCACCTGGCCCGCGGAGGAGTCGACGACTGTGCAGTCCTGCAATGTCCGGGTGAGAGTCCCCGCCGTGATCAGCGCGTATACCGGGCCCTGGTGATAGTGCCAGCCCGTCGCGCCGCCGGGGGCGATGGCGATGTGCCGCAGGGTGACGGTGGCGACGTCGGGCACGGTGATCGCCCCGATGACCTCCGCGGTGACCCCGCTCGACGGCGTGGCCGAGGCTATTGCGGGGGTGAGCGCTGCCGAGACAATCGCGCAGGCAATCGCGCAGGCCATCGTGGCCGCGCGCCGAGCGTGGATGGGTGGCCGCATGCGGGCGCCTTCCGTCGCGAGTCGGCGATCGCACTCTTGCCGTCGCCGTATGTGATCAGTATCACATATCACGGTGGGGGATGGCGGCGATCGCCTGGATTGCGCGCGCCCGGTCGCGGCCAGCGATCGGGCGGCGTGATCGGCCCGTGGATCCCCGGATAACGGGTACTTTCGAGCAGATTCAGGGGTGTTGACCTGCGCGGGGACAGTTGCCCCTAGAAATTAGCGGGACTTAGAGTTACGGTAACTTCAACAGCACCACTGATGGAGGCGCAGCATGACTCTCACCACAGATTCCCGCGTGGACCACCCCGTAGGCTCGACGGCGGAGTACCACGCGATGTTGAACCGGCTCTCCGCCGGCTCCGTGCACAAGAACTTCGACCCCTTCACGGATATCGATTGGGACGCCCCCGAGTTCGCGGTCACCCCGAACGACCCGCGCTGGGTGCTGCAGAAGGAATCCGACCCGATCGGCAGCCATTCCTGGTATCAGGCGCAGCCGGTCGAGAAGCAGATCGAGATCGGCATGTGGCGCCAGGCCAACGTCGCCAAGGTCGGCCTGCAGTTCGAGAACATCCTGATCCGCGGGATGATGCAGTACGTCTTCGGGACCCCCAACGGCTCGCCCGAGGCGCGGTACTGCACGCACGAGGTCATCGAAGAGTGCAACCACACGATGATGTTCCAGGAGATGGTCAACCGCATCGGCAAGGACACCCCGGGGATGAGCCCGGCGTTGCGCTTTATCGCGCAGTTCATTCCCCTGGCGGGCAACACGCTCCCCGTGATCTTCTTCATGGGGGTGCTTGCCGGCGAGGAGCCGATCGACCACGTGCAGAAGGCGGTCTTGCGCGAGGACGGCGTGATCCACCCGATCATGAAGGGCGTCATGGGGATCCACGTCGCCGAGGAGGCCCGCCACATCTCCTTCGCGCATGAGTTCCTGCGCCGCCGCGTCCCGAAGATGTCCAAGCTGGGCCGCTTCTTGGCATCCCTGATGATGCCGGTGATCATGCGCACCCTGTGCGATGCCATCGTGATCCCGCCGAAGCAGTTCTGGGTGGAGTTCGACATCCCGAAGCAGGTGCGGAAGGACCTGTTCTGGTCCAGCCCGGCCGCGCGCCAGTCGCTGCGCGACTACTTCGCCGACGTGCGGATGCTCGCGCACGACTCCGGCCTGATGAACCCCGTCTCGAAGCTGGTCTGGAAGGCGCTCAAGATCGACGGCAAGGCCTCGCGCTACCGCAGCGAGCCCGCCCGCGGTCTAGACATCGCGGCCTGAACTTCCTGCCCTAGCGCCTCGCCCGCCACACACGATCGGAAGCTCTCGACATGCCCCACGTGGTGACCCAGCCGTGCTGTAGCGACGCCTCGTGCGTGTACGCCTGCCCGGTGAACTGCATCCATCCGACGCCAGATGAGCCGGACTTCCTCACCGCGGAGATGCTGCACATCGACCCAGAGGCCTGTGTCGACTGCGGTGCGTGCGTCTCCGCGTGCCCGGTGGACGCCATCGTGCCGGAGGCGCAGCTGTTGCCCTCGGAGCTGGTGTTCCTCGACATCAACGCGAGCTTCTACCGCGAGCGTCGGGACCGGCCGATCCTCGCGCCCGTCATCCCCGCGCCGGTGGTGGCACCGGGGAAGGCCCCGCTGCGGGTCGCCATCGTCGGGTCCGGCCCGTCCGCCATGTACGCGGCGGACGAGCTGCTGACATTGCCCGGCACTCAGGTCAATATCTTCGACCGGCTGCCAGTGCCCTATGGCCTCGTCCGCGCGGGCGTTGCCCCGGACCATCAACGGACCAAGGGCGTGACCAAGCTGTTCGACAAGTTCGCGGAGCAGGACGGGCTGGAGTACTACCTCAATGTGGAGATCGGCGCGGATACAGATTCTGGGGCCATCACGCACGACGAGCTGCTCGCCGGACACCACGCCGTGATCTACGCCGTCGGCGCGTCCTCGGACCGCAAGCTCGGCATCCCGGGGGAGGGGTTGCCCGGCAGCAGCTCCGCCACCGACTTTGTGGCCTGGTACAACGGGGACGCCCGGCACTCCGGCGAGACCTACGACCTCTCGCACCGGCGTGCCGTGATCATCGGCAACGGCAACGTGGCCCTCGATGTCGCGCGCATCCTCACCGTCGACCCGGAGACACTTGCGGGCACCGACATCTCCCGCCAGGCATTGGAGGCCTTGCGCGCCAGCAAGATCGAGGAGGTCGTGATCATCGGCCGCCGCGGCCCGGGACAGTCTGCGTTCACGGTCCCGGAGTTCGCGGGCCTGATCGAGACGCCCGGCATCGATGTCGCAATCCACCCCGGGGAGGACCTGCTCGACGCGGACACCAAGAGGCGCAAGGGCGAGGCCGGGTTGTCGCATGCCGTGGAGCATAAGTTGGCGCTGCTCGACTCGCTCGATGCCAGGGAGTCCGCGGGCGGGCGCACGATCACTCTGCGCTACCTGCTCAGCCCCACGGAGATTACGGGAGACGACGCGGTGACCGGGATCGTCCTGTCCCGCAATGCCTATGCGGGAGGTGCCGCGCGCATCGAGTCGACCGACGAGACCGTGCGCCTGGACGCCGGGCTGGTGCTGACCTCGATCGGCTACCGCGGGGTCGCGACGGCCGGTGTGCCGTTCGACGAGGCCGCGGGTGTCATTCCGAACGCCGGGGGCCGCGTGTTGCGAGAGCCCGCGGGCGAGGTGCTGCCGGGCGCGTACGTCACCGGCTGGATCAAGCGGGGCCCGTCGGGCTTCATCGGCACCAACAAGTCCTGCGCGCAGGAGACGGTCAACCGCCTGGTCGACGACTACAACGACGGCGAGCTCACCGCGCCCGCCACCACACCGCGGGAGTTCGACAAGTTGGTGCGCCGCCGCCAGCCCACGGTCGTGGACCGGGCTGGCTGGCATGCCATCGATCGGGCAGAGCGGGAGCTGGGCGCCCGCGGGGGCCGAGTCCGCGAGAAGATCACCGACCCTG
Source organism: Tomitella biformata AHU 1821 (assembly GCF_000524475.1). Classification (GTDB taxonomy): domain Bacteria; phylum Actinomycetota; class Actinomycetes; order Mycobacteriales; family Mycobacteriaceae; genus Tomitella; species Tomitella biformata. Next base: position 74,670 of record NZ_BAVQ01000070.1, read on the forward strand.
CCGCGCTGGTGGAGGTCGCCGCCCAGGCGGCGCCGCCGGCCGGGGCTAGGAAGCTCCTGCGGAGCCTGCGTCGGTAGGCCGTTATCCGCGCGCGCGTCGGCGGATGGCCACGGCGGCCAGTTCGGTCCGCGTGGCAACTCCGAGCTTGGACATCGCGTGCGACACGTGGCTTTGCACGGTGCGCGGAGAGATCGCCAACTGAGAGGCGATCTTCGGGCCGGTCAGCCCGTCGGCGACAAGCATGGTCACCGCCAGCTCGCGCGCCGTCAGCGATTCCCAGCCGCGGTCCGCATCGCGGTGCCCCGTGCGGTGGCCGAGCACGATGCCGAGTGCGCGCAGCCGGCTGCGCAATCGGTGGGAGACCGTAACCGAGCCAATGCGTTCCGCCAGCTCCAGCGTGCGCTCGGCCAGCTCACGGCTGACGTCGGGGTCGGTCCGGGCGGCGAGGTAGGAGGCCTCCTCGAACGCCATGGTCTCCGCGATGAGGTCGCCGGTGGACTGGAAGCCGACCGCCGCCCGCTGGGCCAACCGGTGATCGCCGGCCGCCATCGCCCGCGTGAGCAGCACTGCGCTCTCCAAAGCCGGCGCATGCGCGGCGCCCCAGCACAACTCGGTGCGAGCGGCGATCTGGCGGAGCAGCCCGAAATCGTGTGAGAGCGAGGCCTGGCGGGCGAGCATGGGCGACCGCGCGAGGACCCAGGGCGTCAACTCCTGTCGTGCAGCGAGCTCGAAGGCCCCGGCAGCCGCGGCGTGGGCCAGCTCGTCCTCACCGCGCAGTCGGTGCAGCTCAGCGCGGGCCAACTCGATATCCGGAAAGCCGAACAGGTCCGGCAGGGCCCGGGCGGCCCATGCGTCCAGGCGTTCGCCCGCGCGGTCTAGCCGTCCAAGGTGCAGATCCAGCAGTGCCCGGTCGGCGACGGCAGAGGACATCCAGCCAGAGCCGATCCCCTCGGCCTCGACCAGCGCCTCGTCGAACAGCATCGCGGCGATGCCGAGATCTCCGGTGGCCATGTGCGCCTCGGCGAGAAGGCCCTGGCGGAAGGGGCCGAGCCAGCGGTTGGTGATCCGCGTGTCCGGTCCGAACTCGTGCGGTGCGCGGGCGATCGCCAGCGCCGGGCCGTAGGCGGACCGGGTGGCCCACAGCGACCAGGCCGAGGCCGCCGCGGCCTCGGCCCCGAGCCACTGGCCGGGGCCGGCTCGGCTTTCCAGCGCGGCGTCGAAGGCGCCCAGCGCGCCGACGCAGTCGCCCCCGAGAAGCTGCCAGATAGCGTGCGCGGCGCCCGCGGCGGTGATGCCCGCGTCCGCCGGCCTGGGAGGGGACAGATCCCGCGGTTTCGCCGCGCCGGTCACGGCGAGGAGCCAGTGCCCACATTGCCGTGCCCAGGCCAGGGATTCTGGCGGGGTGGGGAGGGTGTCGAGCAGACGGATCGAGTCGAGCGCGTCGTCCACCTGGGCCGAGATCACGGAGAACGCCATCGCCATGAAGGCCAAGGCGATCTGGGCATCCGGCCCGTCGGCCACCGAGGCCGCGCGCCGGGTGAGCTCGCGCGCATCGAGCATCCGGCCGCTATCGGCAAGAGTCGCCGCGTGCGCGAGCACCTCCTCGACGTTGGCGAGGTCCGGGCCGAAGCCGACCGCGGCGGGCCGGCCGCCGGCTGTTGGCGGGCCCTCGAGCCGTAGGGATCCATGCACTTGCAGGGTGGCGGGCAGACTCAGGCTGGGTCGTTCGACTGCTCCCGGCGCCCATCCAGCACGGGTGCGACGGCGCCTCGGGCGCTAGCCACTGAATCGCTGATCAGGCGGAGCATCGGGCCGCTGAGCTGTGCGCGGACGGCCGTCGCGTACACATCGGCCGTGAACCAGAGGGCGTCGCCCTGCCAGCCGAGGATGCCGGTGCCCACCGCGGCATCGATGGCCGGCACGAGCTCGCCCGGATGCTGGCGCCGGGCGCGCGCGAGGTCGGCGATGTCGACGGGCCGAGCCCACGTCGCGATTAGCTCCGCCAACTGCCGGATCTGAGGGTCGAGCACCGCGATGTGGCCTACCGCGGTGCGGGCGAGGGCCCGGGTGAGCTCGTCGGCGGACTGGCTGGTGTCCAGGGCGCCGTCCACTGGATCGCGGCGGAAGCCGTCGTCGCCCACCTGGTTCAAGAGCCGGGTGAGCAGGCCCGGATTGCCACCGGTGGCCGCCACCGCGCCCCGTAAATTGGGGCCGCTGGCCGCGCCGATGCAGACCCGCGTCAATCCCGCCGCCTCGTCCTCGGACAAGGGCTGCAGCCGCACCTCCCGGGCATTTACGGCGCTGGCGAGCATCGCGAGCGCCGTGCGGGCGGGGACCTGCCGCCACGCGATGACCAGCGCGATCGGCAGGCGGGGCAGCTCCAGCGAGAGCCGGTGCAGCGCGGCGAGCGAATCGCCGTCGGCCAACTGCGCGTCGTCGAGCAACAGCACGTGGGGTCCGCGCGCGGACATCTCCTCGAGTGCGGCCAGTGCCGCCGTCAACTGGCCGGCCGCGTCGGCGGGCGGCTGTGCCTGGGCGACCAACTGGGCCAGGACCGAGCCGGGATGCCACGTCGTCAACTCCTCGGCCGTCGTCAGCCGCACGGTGGCGTCAAGCTCGGCCCGCAGGCGCCGCGCCACGTCGGTGAGCAGGTGGGTCTTGCCCATCCCTGCGGAGCCGGTAACGGCGAACACGTCGGCGCCGCTCGACGGCTTCGGCCCCAACGCGGCGGAGACCCCCTCGACCACCTCCTCGACCAGCTCCCGCCGCGTCGAGATTCCCAGTGACATGGCCAGAAGGTTACTCACGCCTGGGGATCGGGGTCGTCGAATGGCAGGCTCCAACCGCGATGCCCGCGGCCAAGAGGTGTAACAGCGGCGGAGGTGGTCCCGATAACTGGAGTAGACCGCATTTCCTCGCCAAACCCCGACCGGCGAGGAGATGCGGTCTGCTTTCTGTCTGTCGCCGATATGCTGGTGGCGGTCCAGAATGGTCCGCTGAACATGTGAACAACTTGGAGGAAGCCATGCCCGGCCACCCGGCCCCACCCGCAGGCTCGGACGCGCCCCGCTGGGGACGGCGATTGGTTTGGGCGGTCGCGGGGGCGCTCGTCCTCGCCGGAGGCGCCTATGTCGTGGACCTAGCGCTGTCCTCCGGCCAGTCCCCGCGCGGCGTCCGGGTGGCGGGAATTGAGGTTGGCGGTATGACACGGGGGGAGGTCGCGCAGGTGATCGGGGCGCATGTCGACCAGATCCAGGGAAAGCCGCTGATCGTGCAGGTAGGGGACATCACGCAAGAGGTGATGCCCTCGCGCGCAGGTTTGACCGTGGATCTGGACTCGACGCTGGATCTGATCGGGACGCAGCCGCTCAACCCGTTGACCCGCCTCACCTCGCTCTTCGGCAGCCGGGACATCGAGATCATTCCGTTGGTGAACACCCAGGCGCTGGCCTCCGTCGTCGGCGAGGTCGAGGCGGCCGCGCGGGTGGAGCCGGTGGAGGGGGCGATCGAGCTCGCGGACGGGCTGCCGGTGGAGACGGTGCCGACGATCGGCCAGGCGCTCGCCGACCCGGCCGCCGCGCAGGATGCGCTCGCCGCCCAATGGTTCAGCGGGGAGCCAATCGTGCTGGCCGCCGAGACGCTGCCGACGCGCAGCCGGCCAGCGCAGGTGCGCGCGATGTTCGAGGACGTCGCCGTTCCCGCGACCAGCGCCGACGTGGTGGTCACCGGCCACGAGGGCGCCCGCGCCGTGCTGGCGCCCCCACAAGTGGCGGAGGTGCTGCGATTCGAGTTGGGCGAGGACGGCGTGCTCAACCCCGTATTCGATGCGGAGGCCGCAACCAGGATCCTGGCGCCGCAGCTGGAGCCGACCGAGACGAAGACCGTCGAGGCCACGGTGCGCCTCGCCGGCGGCCGCCCCGAGGTGGTGCCGTCTACGGACGGTGAGCGCATCAACTGGGAGCACACCCTGGCCGAGCTGCCAGCGCTGCTGGGGGCCCAAGCTGTGAACCCGGCGCGCGAGACTCCGGCCGTCTACGAGCCCGCGCCAGCCGCGTTCACCACGGCCGACGCGGAGGCGATGGGCATCAAGGAGGTCATCTCCGAGTACACGACGGGCGGCTTCAGCTACGCGTCGGGCGTGAACATCCGCCAGGTGGCCAAGCAGGTCAACGGCGCGGTGGTGCGGCCCGGCGATACGTTCTCGCTCAACGGCTACACCGGCCCGCGCGGGACGGCGCAGGGCTACGTAGAGTCCGGCATCATCAACAACGGACGCGCGGACAACGCGGTCGGCGGCGGCATCAGCCAGTTCGCGACGACCCTCTACAACGCCGCGTACTTCGCGGGGCTGGAGGACGCGGGCCACACCGAGCACAGCTACTACATCTCGCGCTACCCCGCGGGCCGCGAGGCCACCGTCTTCGAGGGCGCGATCGACCTGCAGTTCCGCGCCAACTCCGACACCGGTGTGCTGATCGAGGCCATCGGCACCGGCTCCGACATCACCGTGCGGGTCTGGGGGACCAAGACGGTCGACGTCACGTCGAAGAACGGCGGCCGCTGGGCCCCGACGCAGCCGAACACGGTGACGGTCACGGAGCCCGACTGCTCCCCATCCGGCGGCGCGCCGGGCTTCACCACCAGCGACACCCGCATCATCAAGGACGCCAACTCGGGCAAGCAGCTCTCCAGCAGCACCCGCAACGTGCGCTACGACCCGTCGCCGATTGTGGTCTGCAAATAGCGGGAGCCTAGACCTGCAGCGGCGGGTGCAGCCGCTCGATGGACCAGCGCCGGTCCCGGCGCACCGCGAGAGAGCTGGCGGCCAGGGACACGACGAGCACCCCGATCAGCACGGCGATCGCTGTCCACAGCCGCTGGTCGATCCCGCCGAGCGTGAGCTGGCGCAGCCCGTTGACGGCATAGCTCATCGGGTTCACCGGGTGCAGAATCTGGAACAGCTTGCCCGTGGTCTCCACCGGATAGACGCCGCCCGAGGACACCAGCTGCACCATTAAGAACGCGAGGGTGACCACGCGCCCCACCGAGACGCCCAACACGATGTTGAACGCCTGGATCAGCGCCAGATAGGTGGCCGCGATCAGCAGGAGGAAGGCGACCATCCCGAAGGTGTGCGCGGGGTGCAGCCCGACGGCGAAGCGCACCACCAGGAACATCACTGTGACCTGTGCGATCACGATCCACAGGGCCGGCCAGTAGGACGCGGCCACGACGCGCAGGGAGCTGAGCCTGGTGGACAGCGCCCGGGTCTGCAGCGGGCGCATCAGCATCCAGATGATGATGCAGCCGACGAACAGCGCCAGCGGCAGGAAGAACGGCGCGAAACCCGTGCCGAAGGTGGGCGCGTGCGTCATGCTCATCGTCGACAGGGCGACGGGCGCGCCGACAGTCGAGGCGACCTTCAGCCGTTCGGCGTCGTTCCATTTGGGCACGGAGTCCGCGCCCTCGGTGAGCTTGGTGGCCAACTCGCCGCTACCGTCGCGGAGCTGGGAGGTGCCGTCGGCGAGCGTCACCGCGCCGTCCGAGAGCTGGATCAGGCCGGAGTGCAGGTCGGTGGCCCCGGTGGTCAGCCGGTGGCCGCCGTCGGAGAGCTGGATCAGTCCGGAGCTGAGCTCGTTCGCGCCAGTGCCCGCCTGGGAGAGGCCGCCGCGGAACTGGCTTGACGGGTCGCCCAGCTCGGTCGCCAGCTGGCGTGCGCCGTCGCGGAGCTGGAACAGCTGACCGACCATCGACTGGTTGAAGCCCTCAGTGGAGAGAGTGCCCGAGAGTTGGTCGAGCGCGGTGACGGCCTGGCGGGAGAGCGGATCGGGGTTGGCGCGCAGCAAATTCGCAACTTGTTGCACGGAGGTCAGTGCCTCCTGCTGCGCCTGGGCGACGGGGTCGAGGGTGCCGACGAGAGTGTCGATGCCGCCGCTGATCTGGGTGGCGCCATCGCCCAACTGCGCCGCGCCGGTGTTGAGCTGGCCGAGGCCGCTGGCGAGGGCGGAGGCGCCGACGGAAGCGGTGTCGATGCCCTCCGAGAGTGTCGCCGCGCCGGTGGCCAGTTCCGCGGAGCCGGACTCGGCGGTGTTCAAGCCGTCGCCCAATTGCTGTGCGCCCTCGTCGAGTTGGGCCGCGCCGTCGTTGAGCTGGTGGGCGCCGTCGGCGGCCTGCGCGATGCCGTCGCCGGCGGTCTGCAGGCCCACGAGCACCTTGTCGACCGCTTGGGCGCTGATCTTCTCGGTCACCGCGGCCAGCACCTGGTTCATGGCGCTCTCGCCGATGACGGTGGAGAGGTAGTTGTTGGCATCGTTGAAGGTGACCTCGAGCTGCGCCTGGCGGGGGTCGGCCGACATGGGGGACGCGACAGCGGCGCTGAAGCCCGCGGGGATCTCGAGCGCGAAGTAGTAGCGCCCGTGCTTGACCCCGTCCTGGGCCTCCTCGGCGGTGACGGTCTGCCAGTCGAGGTCCCCGCCGGCGAGGAGCTGGTCGGTGATCTCGGTGCCGGCGTTGAGGGCGGTGCCCTCGACCACCGCGCCGCGGTCGTTGTTGACGAGGGCGATCGGCAGGTGCTGGACCTGGCCGAACGGGTTCCAGAACGCCCACAGGTACATCGCCCCATAGAGCAGCGGCATCAGGACGATGGCGAGGAGCGCGATCTTGGGCATCTTGCCCTTTTTGAATCGTCTCAGCTCGGTGCCGATGGATAGTCCGGCGACCATGACTAGACCTCTTCTGCTGTTGTGGACGAGCCGAGTGCGGGCAGATGGTGGACCTGCAGACCGGGGGCGGCGGGCAGCGGGTTGATCGCGGACGCGACGACGGTGGCAACCTGGCCCAACTCGATGAGCCGGTCGATCAGCTCGGCCTGCTCCGGCAGCGAGCGGACCTGTTCGAGGTCGTCGACCACAAGCAGCTGGGGGGAGAAGAAGGCGGCGAGCGCGATGCGCAGCAGCATGCGGTCCAGCTCCGCGAGGTCGCTGATGTACCGGTCCAGGGGAGGCAGGGGCCGGGGCCCGAAGACGGGGCCGCACAGGCGGTCATAGCTCTGCGCGTCGACTTTGGGTGCTCGGCGGAACCACTGCGTGTCCCACGCGATCTGCTCGTTGAGGACGTCGCGCACGCGGACTGCATCGTCCAGCACGTCGATGTCGCGGAAGCCCGCGACGGTGCTGATGCCGCGGATCGCACGGGCTTCGTGGGCGCCCAGCACGTCGAGCTCGCCGGCGACCGGCTTGAAGCGGCCGGCGAGCGTCAGCAGCAGGGATGTGCGGCCGGATCCGGACGGGCCATGCAGCACGTGCAGGCCACCGGCCGGCAGGCGTAGGTCGAGAGGGCCGAATGCGATGCCGTCGGGGCCGGCGACACTCAGGCCGCGGGCGGTGATGCCTGGACGGGGCGGCGGCAGGGGCGTGTCGGGGGTGGACACAGGGATTCCTTCTTTTGGTGGTAGCTGAAACACAGATGCGGCCCGGCAGTGGAGCTTGGCTGCAGGGCCGCATCTGGCTATTCGGCGCTGATCGGGATCAGCACAGGGCTGGCAATCAGAACGCAGCCTCGTCGAGCTCCATGATGTCGATGTCGGTGTGGTCGACGACCTTTCGCGACGCGGTCAGCTCGGGGAGCATGTTGCGGGCGAAGAACTGGGCGACGGACACCTTGCCCTGGTAGAAGGCGCGATCCTTTTCGGCGGGCTCGTTGTCGAGCGCGGCGAGGGCGATCTCGGCGTGGTGCAGAAGCTGCCAGCCGACGAGCAGGTCGCCGAAGCCCATGAGGAAGCGCACGGAGGCCAGGCCCACCTTGTACAGGTCGGTCGGCGTCTCCTGCGCGCCCATGAGCCAGCCGGTCATGGTGGTGACCATGCCCTGGATGTCCTCGAGGGCGGTGGCCAGCAGCACGCGCTCGCCCTTGAGCCGGCTGTCCGCCGAGTCACTGGTGAGGAACGCCTGGATCTGACCGGCCAGGTGGGCCAGGGCGACGCCACGGTCGCGGGCGATCTTCCGGAAGAAGAAGTCCTGCGCCTGGATGGCGGTGGTGCCCTCGTACAGCGAGTCGATCTTGGCATCGCGGATGTACTGCTCGATGGGGTAGTCCTGCAGGAAGCCGGAGCCGCCGAGGGTCTGCAGGCTGTCCGTCAGGTGCTGGTAGGCGCGCTCGGAGCCCACACCCTTGACGATGGGGAGCAGCAGGTCGTTGACGCGGTGCGCGGTCGCGTGGTCCGCGCCGGAGACGTGCAGCGCCATCGCGTCGTCCTGGTGCGCGGCGGTGTAGGCGTAGATGGCGCGCAGGCCCTCGGAGTAGGCCTTCTGGACCATCAGCGAGCGGCGCACGTCCGGGTGGTGGGTGATGGACACGCGCGGCGCGGCCTTGTCCGTCATCTGGGTCATGTCCGCGCCCTGGATGCGCTCCTTGGCGTACTCCAGCGCGTTGAGGTAGCCGGTGGACAGGGTGCCGATGGCCTTGGTGCCGACCATCATGCGGGCGTGCTCGATGACATCGAACATCTGGGCAATGCCGTTGTGGACCTCGCCGACGAGCCAGCCCTGCGCCGGGACGCCGTGGCCGCCGAACGTGAGCTCACAGGTGGTGGAGGCCTTCAGGCCCATCTTGTGCTCGACGTTCGTGACAAAAACGCCGTTGCGCTCGCCCATCGTGTTGGTCTCGAAGTCGAAGTGGGTCTTCGGGACGAAGAACAGGCTCAGGCCCTTGGTGCCGGGGCCGGCACCCTCGGGGCGGGCGAGCACCAGGTGGAAGATGTTCTCGAACATGTCGTCCGAGTCCGCCGACGTGATGAAGCGCTTGACGCCCTCGATGTGCCACGAGCCGTCATCCTGCGCGATCGCCTTGGTCACACCCGCGCCGACGTCCGATCCGGCGTCGGGCTCGGTGAGCACCATCGTGGCGCCCCAGCCGCGCTCGACACAGGTGGCGGCCCACTTCTTCTGCTCCGGTGTGCCGTTCTCGAACAGCACACCGGCGAAGGACGGGCCCGCCGCGTACATGAACGCCGCAGGCTGCGCGCCGAGCATCATCTCGTTCAGGCTCCAGCCGAGCGCGCGGGGCGCGGGGATGCCGCCGAGCTCATCTGCGAGGCCCATGCGGTACCACTCGCCGTCCCACATCGACTTGAAGGCCTTCTTGAAGCCCTCGGGGATCGAGGCGGTGTGCGTCTTGGGGTCGAACACGGGGGGATTGCGGTCGGTGTCGGCGAAGGACTCGGCGAGCGGGCCCTCGGCCAGCTTCGCGACCTCGTCGATCATGGTGCGGGCGGTGTCCTCGTCCAGGTCGCCCCAGGCTCCGTCCGCCATCGGCTTCTGGATCTCGAGCACCTCGAAGAGGTTGAACTCGATATCGCGGGTGTTGCTCTTGTAATGGCCCATGTCTGCGCTCTTTCGTGACAAGCCTTGACTCGGCTGGCGGTGTGCCCGGTGCGTGGACTGATCATGCCAGTCTTCCGGCCACATTGCGGTGGAGTTGGGGTGGTGGTCTCTGTCGTCGGCGGTCAGTGTGACTGCCGGTTACTGGCCCACAGGCATGCTACTGGTCAGTAACTTACGGATAGCCTACGCCTAAATCTGAATGTTGCAAACGTGAGGCATTGCTCAAATTGCTCCTGTGGTGTACAACGCACCCGGGTGCTCGGAATGACGTCCGGCGCCCGCGGGCCGCGCTATCGCCTGCCCCACGGTGCGGCGGTCACGGCTTGCGGGCGAAGACGAGCGCGTCGATCGCCAACCCGTGCGGGGTGTCCCGGCCCAGGTCGCGGGCGAAGTCGACCTGCATCGTCGGGTCCAGTTCCGCCACGATATCTGCAGGGCTGAATAAGATCGCGGCGTTCTGGGGCCCGCCGACGCCCTCGGCGAGGTTGCGGACATGGTGGCCAAGCACCAGCAGCGCGCCGCCGGGGGCGAGGGCATCCTGTGCGCGGCGCAGCAGCTGGGCGCGTTCGTCGGCAGGCAGGTGGATGTAGACGATCAGCGCGAGGTCGACGTCCGCGCCGAGGGGCGCGGCGCGCAAGTCCGCGCACGTCCAGGTGAGCCGCTCCAGCACGGCGGCGGGCGCGTCGGCTGTGGTGGCGGCCGCCTTCTCGAGCGCGGCGGCGGAGAAGTCGAGGCCCTCGACCTGCCAACCGCGCGTTGCCAGCCACAGGGCGTTGCGGCCCTCTCCGCAGCCGATGTCGATGGCCCGTCCCCGGGGCAGAGCCGTGGCCAGTTCCACGACGATCTCATTTGGCGGTGCGCCCCAGACCAATTCGGATCCCTGGTAGCGGTTGTCCCAGTCCTGTGCGTCCATGGGTCCAAATCTAGCGCCCCCGAGAATCCTGATTCGGCACTACGGTGGGGGCGAAGCGGGAACAGTTGAAAAGGAGCGGACATGGGTGCGGACAAGAATGTCGACGAGGAGCTCTATGTGAAGGCCGGAGAGCCGTTCGACCGCGACATGAACTACATCAACGACCGGATCACCGCGGACGGGACAAGCGGCTACCAGGTGGCGGCCGGCCGATACCGGCTCGTCGCCGCACGCGCGTGCCCGTGGGCGAATCGGGCGATGATTGTGCGCCGGCTCCTGGGGCTGGAGGACGCAATCTCGCTGGGGTTGTGCGGGCCAACGCACGACCAGCGCTCCTGGACCTTCGACCTCGACCCCGGCGGGGTGGACCCGGTGCTGAAGATCCCGCGCCTGCAGGACGCGTATTTCGCCCGTTTCGCCGACTATCCCCGCGGCATCACCGTGCCCGCGATGGTCGAGATCCCCACTGGCCAGGTCGTGACGAACGATTTCCGGCAGATCACGCTCGACATGTCCCTCGAGTGGGGCGAGTTCCACCGCCGCGGAGCCCCGGACCTGTACCCGGAGTCGATGCGCGCCGAGATGGACGAGCTGATGCAGACCATCCACACCGATGTGAACGACGGCGTCTACAAGGCCGGGTTCGCCGGCTCCCAGGAAGCCTACGAGTCGGCGTACGACGCGCTGTTCGCCCGCCTCGACTGGCTCTCCGAGCGGCTGCTGGGCCAGCGCTTCCTGATGGGGGACACCATCACCGAGGCCGACGTCCGACTGTTCACGACCCTGGCCCGCTTCGACGCGGTCTATCACGGGCACTTCAAGTGCAACAGGCAAAAGCTCTCCGAGATGCCGGTGCTGTGGAACTACGCGCGGGACCTGTTCCAGACCCCCGGCTTCGGTGACACCACCGACTTCCGGCAGATCAAGAAGCACTACTACGTGGTGCATAGGGACCTGAACCCCACGCAGATCGTGCCCAAGGGGCCGAGCCTGTTCGGCTGGCTGGAGCCGCACAACCGCGAGATGCTCGGCGGGCGGCCGTTTGGCGAGGGCACGCTGCCCGAGCCGGTGCGCGAGGACGAGCGGGTGCTGCGGGCCTGAGCTGCGGCTAGGCTCCCAGCCATGAGCGCAACCGCGGATCTCGCCCCGTCCGTCGCAGTGCCCCGTCGGCAGGTGTTCGCGTGGGGTCTGTGGGACTGGGGCGGCTCCGCGTTCCACGCGGTGATCCTCACGTTCGTCTTCTCCGTCTACCTCACGGACGCGGTGGGGGACGACCTGCCCGGCGGGATCTCCGCGAGCTCTTGGCTGGGGTGGGTGCTGGGCCTCTCGGGCCTGATCATCGCGCTGGTGGCCCCGGTTTCGGGCCGGCAGAACGACGCGAACGGTCGCCGCAAGAAGTCCCTGGCCCTGCTCACGTTCGGCACCGTCGCGCTGATGGCCTTGATGTTCCTGGTCCAGGACGACTACCACTACCTGTGGCTGGGCCTGGTGCTGCTGGGCGCGGCCTCGGTGGTCGCGGAGCTGGCGCAGGTGCCCTACAACGCGATGCTCCGGCAGGTGTCCACACCTGAGACGGTCGGCCGTGTCTCCGGATTCGGTTGGGCCATGGGCTATTTGGGCGGCGTTGTGCTGCTGCTGCTGGTCTACACGGGGTTCGTGGCGGGCGACGGCGACAATCGGGGGTTCTTGTCCATCACCACGGACGGCGGGCTGAACATCCGGCTCATCGCACTGTTCGCGGCGCTCTGGTTCGCGGTGTTCGCGCTGCCGGTGCTGTTCGCGGTGCCGGAGAGGGCGCCGACCGCCGCCGTTGGCGAACCGAAGCCGGGCCTGCTCGCGTCGTACAAGATCCTCTGGGGCGATCTGAAGAGCCTGTGGCTCGAGGACCGCGCGACGGTGTGGTTCCTGGGCGCCTCCGCGTTGTTCCGAGACGGGCTCGCCGGCGTGTTCACGTTCGGCGCGGTCCTCGCGGTGGGCGTCTACGGCATCAGCGCGGCGGACGTGCTGCTGTTCGGCGTCGCCGCGAACGTTGTGGCCGCGGCGGGCGCGTTGATCGCGGGCCGGCTGGACGACAAGGTGGGGCCCAAGGCCGTCATCGTGTTCTCGCTGTTCGCGATGATCGGTGTGGGCATCGCGCTGCTGATCGTCAGCGGGCCGGCGATGTTCTGGCTATTCGGGCTGCTGCTGTGCCTGTTCGTGGGCCCGGCGCAGGCGTCCTCACGCGCGTTCATGTCCCGCATCACCCCGCCGGGGCGCGAGGGCGAGATGTTCGGCCTCTACGCCACGACGGGCCGCGCCGTGTCCTTCCTGGCCCCGACGCTGTTCGGCTTCTTCGCCTGGTGGTTCGGCGCGGACCGCGCGGGGATCGTGGGCCTGCTGGTGGTGCTGGCGCTCGGTCTCGCGGCGCTGCTGGCGATCCAGGCGCCGCGCGACCGCGCGTTCGACAAGGTCAGCTCGCAGGCCGGGTGATCACGCAGAAACGCGCGCCCAGGGGGTCGGCGACGCCGGCCATGCGGCCGTACGGGGTGTCCTCGGCGGGGCGGTCGACAGTGCCGCCGTTCGCGATGACGGCGGCGAGGGTGGCGTCGACGTCCGCCGAGCTGATGTAGACCTGCCAGAACGAGGGGACCCCCGCGGGCAGGAAGCCGTCGGCATCCATGAGGCCCGCAAGATCCTCGCCGGCGCGGGTCAGCGTGCTGTAGCGGAACTCGTCGGTGTCACCCTGGACCTGCGCCGTCAGGTCGAACACGTCGGTGTAGAACGGCACCGCCTTGGCGTAGTCGCGGGACATGGACTCGAACCACACCGGCGTGCCGGGGCGCTCGGAGCGGTCGAAGCCGTTGTGCCCGCCCGCCTGCCACAGCGAGATGACGGCGCCGGCGGGGTCTGTCAACATCGCCATCTGGCCCTGTTCGGGGACAGTCATCGCGGGCATGATGACCTGGCCGCCAGCGGACTCCGCCTTGGCTGAGCTGGCCGCGATGTCATCGGTGGCGAGGTAGACGGACCACACGTTCTGGTCTGGATTGCCCTCCTGCGCGGGCATGACGCCGGCCACCGGGCTGTCGTACTTGCTGAAGGTCCCGTAGCCGCCGTAGCGCGGGTCGTCGCTGACATCCGCCTGCCAGCCGAACACCGCGGAGTAGAAGTCGATGGCGGCCGCGGTGTCGGAGCTCATCAGGTCGATCCAACAGGGCGTGCCGAGGGGGAGAGGTCTCACAGTCATACGAATGCTCCAATCGAGGGGCGAGGGGCAGCCTCGAATCTACGCCGACTTCACACCATCTTGGCGACAATCGGCAACGGCAGGTACCGCATCGCGAGCCCCAGCGGCACCCACGGCCAGGCGGGCACGGAGGCCTTCCGCGGCTCGCGCTCGATGGCGGCGGCCAGGGCCCGGCAGCCGGTCTCGGTGTCGACGATGAACGGCGCCTTCTTGACCTTCTCGTTGATCTCCGAGCGGATGAAGCCGGGGAAGACGGTGGTCACCGTAATGCCGGTCCCGGCCAGGTCCGCGGCCATGCCCTCGCCGAGGGTGGCGACGGCCGCCTTCGACGCCGCGTACGTGGTGAGGTTGCGGGGCATCCCGCGCATCGCGCTGATGGAGGAGACCAGCACCAGGTGGCCATCGCCCCTGGGCCGCAACAACTCCAGGGCCGCCTCGCTCTGGGCGAGCACCCCGAGGAAGTTGGTGTTGGCGGTCTGCGCGTTGGCGTGGAAGTAGCCGGTGCCGAGGGGCTGCCCCTTGCCCAGGCCCGCGTTGGCGATGAAGCGGTCGATACCGCCGAGCTCCTCGTCGAGCTCGCGGAACACGGTGAACACATCCTCGTGGACGTTGACGTCCAAGGCGCGCACCGTGATCCGGATGCCGGGGTGCTTCGCCGTCAGCTCCGCGCGCAGCGCCTCGAGGCGCTCGGTCCGGCGCGCGCACAGCGCGAGATCGCGCCCGCGGTCGGCGAACTCGCGGGCCATCCCGGCGCCCAGGCCCGAGCTGGCGCCGGTGATGAGGATGGCTTGGCGGTGCTTTTTGGTCATGCGGCCTCGATCAGTTGCGTGCAGCGGGAGTCCAGGTAGCCGACGATGACCCAGAAGTCCTTGAACGCCGGATTGGTCGTCTGCCCGTGGTGGTAGCGGTAGTAGATCTGCTGGGCGATCACGGCCAGGCGGAACAGGCCGAACACCTCATAGAAGCGCCAGTTGTCCGTGGACAGCCCGGTCTTGTCCAGGTAGTACTCGACGATCTCGGCGCGGGTGAGCATGCCCGGCAGGTCCGAGGGCTGGCGTTTGGTCAGCCGCATCATCGGATCATCCTCCGCCTCAACCCAATACGCGAGCGCTGCGCCGAGGTCCATGAGCGGGTCGCCGATGGTGGCGAGTTCCCAGTCCAGCACCGCGGCGGGTGCGAGGTCCGGGCCGAGCACGATGTTGTCGAGGCGGAAGTCCCCGTGGATCACGGCCGACGCGACATCCACCGGCTGGTGCTCGGCGAGCCACCGGGTCACGCGCGCGAAGTCCGGCACGTTCTCCGTGTGCGCCTTGGCGAAGCGGCCGGTCCACCCAGACACCTGCCGCGCCACATAGCCTGCGCCCCTGCTGAACTCGTCAAGGCCGGTGGCGACGGGATCTACCTGGTGCAGCTCGATGAGCAAGTCGAACACGCTCGTGCACAGCGCGCGGGCCTGGGCCGGCGAGAGGTCCGGCGCCGCGTCCCCGCGCAGGATCTGGCCGGGCACGCGCTCCATCACGTAGAAATCGCCGCCGATGACGGCGGGGTCCTGGCACAGGCCGATCATCTGCGGCACGTGTGGATACGCCCCGGCGAGCAGCGACTGGATGCGGTGCTCCCGGTGCATGTCGTGCCCCGACGACGGCTTCGCGCCCGTGGGGGGCCGGCGCAGCACGAGGTCGCGGCCCGGGTAGCGCAGCAGATACGTCAGATTCGATGCGCCGCCGGCGAACTGGCGCACCTCGGGAACTCCCTCGACGCCAGCCTCGGCCGCCAGCCACGACGCGACGGCGGCGACGTCGAAGGCATCCTCGGCGCGGACGGGCTGGGCGTTGGCTGGCAGTGCGTTGGCGGGGAGGTCGGAGTTCATCGGCCCGCCCCGTGCTTTCCGAGTTCGTAGCGGGCCACCATGCCCTGGTGCACCTCGTCGGGGCCGTCCGCCAGGCGCAGGGCGCGGGCGACGGTCCACGCCTCGGCGAGTGGGAAGTCGTCGGAAAGGCCTGCCCCGCCGTGGATCTGCATCGAGAAGTCGACGACCTGCTGGACTACGCGCGGCGCGGCGACCTTGATCTCGGCCACCGCGGACTGTGCGCCGGTGAGGCCCTGGGTGTCGAGCAGCCAGGCGCAGTTGAGGACGAGCAGCCGCAGCGAGTTGATGGCGATGCGGGCGTCGGCGACGCGCTCGCGGTTGCCCCCGAGGTTGATCACCGGCTTGCCGAAGGCGACACGCTCGAGGCCGCGCTTGCAGGCGAGGTCGAGGGCCATCTCCGCGAGGCCGACCAGCCGCATGCAGTGGTGCACGCGGCCGGGTCCGAGGCGCCCCTGGGCGATCTCGAAGCCGCGGCCGGGCCCGGCGATGATCGCGTCCAGGGACAGCCGGACGTTGTCGAAGCTGACCTGGCCGTGCCCGCCGGGCTCGTCGTAGAGGCCCATGGTCGAGAGCATCCGGTCGACGCTGACGCCGGGGGTGTCCATCGGGACCAGGACCATCGAATGCCGTTGGTGGCGTGGGGCCTCCGGGTCGGTGACGCCCATGAAGATCAGCACCTTGCAGTCGGCGCTGCCGACCCCGGTGCTCCACCACTTGCGGCCGTTCAGGACCACCTCGTCGCCCTCCACAGTGGCGGTCGCGGCCATATTGGTGGCGTCGGAGGAGGCGACGTCGGGCTCGGTCATGCAGAACGCGGAGCGGATGTCGCCGTTGAGCAGGGGCTGCAGCCAGCGTTCCTTCTGGGCGGTGCTGCCGTAGTGGTAGAGCACCTCCATGTTGCCGGTGTCGGGGGCATTGCAGTTGAAGACGCCGGCGTTGAAGGGGGAGCGGCCCATCTCCTCGGCCAGTGGGGCGTACTCCACGTTGGACAGGCCGGCGCCGAGTTGCGCGTCGGGCAGGAAGAGATTCCACAGGCCGGCCGCGCGGGCCTTGCGCTGCAATTCGCGGTACTCGGGCGGCACTGTCCAATCCACGGCGGCGGCGCGTTCCGCCCTGAGCTGGGCCTCGACCGGCACGACCTCGGTGGCGATGAAGGCGCGGAGCTTCTCTAGGTACTCGCGCGAGCGTGCGGAATGGGCGAAGTCCATGGGGTTCCTCCCGGAGCGGGTCTAATTGAGCAATGCTTAGTTAGGTTAGCGTCCCGGGCGCGGGCGAATCAAGGGTTTGGATAATCCAGGTGGAGGCTCGTCGGACAGGCGGGGGTGATTTGATTGCGGGCATGACGACCATCCGTGGATTCTGGAAGCTCGCGGCGCGGGACCCGCAGCGCCCGGCCGTAGTAACTGTGGCGGACGGGGAGGTCACGACCTTCGGCGAGCTGGCGGCGACTGCGAACCGGCTCTCCAATGGGCTGCGCGGGCGCGGGCTGGGGGTCGGCGACGTGCTGGCGCTGGTGCTGTCGAACCGGGTGGAATACCTGGCCCTGCAGCTGGCGGCACATCAGATCGGGCTGCACCTGCTGCCGGTCAACCGCCATCTGACGACGCCGGAGACCGCGCACATCCTGGCTGACAGCGGGGCGGCGCTAGTGGTGGTGGACGAGCGCACCGCGGAGGTGGCCGTGGCGGCCGCGGCCCAGGCGGGGATCACGGCGGTCTATGGGATCGGCGTCGTAGCGGGTTTGCGGGATTACGCGGCGCTGCTCGGCGAGCCGACCCCGCCCGCGGACCGGGTCGCCGGGGCCATGCTGTTCTACAGCTCCGGGACCACCGGGCGGCCCAAGGGGATCTTGCGCCAGCTCTCGGGCCTGACGCCGGAGCTGGAGCAGGAGCGCATGATCGAGGCCGGCGAGGCGCTGGGGATGACGCCGGACGGAATGTTCCTGTCCGTGGGCCCGCTCTACCATGCGGCCCCCAACCAGAACATGTTCATGGGCCTGCAGCTGGGGCAGACGGTGATCCTCGCGCCGCGCTTCGACCCGGCGTCCGCGCTGGCCCTGATCCAGAACTATGCGGTGACCGACACCTTCCTCGTGCCGACGATGATGCATCGGCTGTTGGCGGCCCCCGGCCGCGTGGAGTTCGATGTGTCCTCGCTGCGCACGGTCCTACACGGCGGCGGCATGTGCCCGGTGGCCGTCAAGCGCGCGATGATCGACTGGCTCGGCCCGGTGCTGATGGAGTACTACGGCTCCAGCGAGTCGCGCGCGGTCACCCTCATCGGCAGCGCGGACTGGCTGCGCCACGAGGGCTCCGTTGGTCGGCCGAAGCCCGGCTTGAAGGTGCGCATCTGCGGCGAGGACGGTGTGGAGCGGCCCGTGGGGACGACGGGAATGATCCAGCTGCACACCGGATTCACCGTCGAGTACATCGGCGACCCGGCCAAGACGGCGAGCAGCTACCAGGACGGCTACTTCATCCCCGGCGATATCGGCTACCTCGATGAGGACGGCTGGCTGTTCGTGTGCGACCGGCGCACAGACCTGATCGTCTCCGGCGGCGTCAACATCTACCCGGCGGAGATCGAGGGCGTCCTGCTGGCGCATCCCGACGTGCATGACGCCGCCGTCTTCGGCGCGGCGGACCCGGAGTGGGGTCAGTCCGTGGTGGCCCTGGTCGAGCTGCGGGAGCCGGTCGGCACCGAGGAGTTGGCCCGGCACTGCCGCGAGAGCCTGGCCAAGTTCAAGCTCCCGCGAGTGCTCGAGGTCGTGGCCGCGCTGCCCCGCACGCCCATGGGCAAGGTCAACAGGGGAGCGCTGCGCGAGGCCTATGAGAGCTCCCGATAGTTGAGCAATGCTCAGTTATGCTGGCGGGTGTGAGCACGACAGAGCGGCCCCAGCGTAAGCGCCTGCCGCCGGACGAGCGCCGCCGGCAACTGGTGGCCATCGGCCTGCAGGAGCTGTCGAACAGACCCATCCAGGCCCTGTCGATCGACCACATCGCGGAGCTCGCCGGCATCTCCCGCGGACTGCTCTTCCGCTATTTCCCCACCAAACACGACTATTACGTGGCCGTCGTGGCGGCGGCCGCGCGCCGATTGCTGCGCGCCGCCGTGCCCGATGAGGACGATGACTCGGGCGATCAGCTGCGGGCCATCGTCGCGGCCTTCGTGTCCTTTGTTGACCGGCACGGGGTCAACTACCAGGAGTTCTTCCACGGCGGCTTCGGCTCCGACCCGCAGATTCGCGAGATCCACGAGCACCTCAAAGACACGATGGCCGAGCGGGCCGTTGTCGCGCTCGGCGTGGAGTCCACGCCGCTGACGCTGCTGCGGCTACGAGGCTGGTGGTCGATGGTGGAGTCGCTCGCTGTGGACCGGCTGGCGGTCCCCGAGATCGGGGTGGCCGACGTGCTCGAGGATGCGGTCCGGTTCTGCCCGGTTCGGCGGGGATAGCACCGAGGTGGTGGTCGCGCCCCTGCGTGCCCACCAACGCTCGACCGCGGCACAGCCGACGATCACGGCGGCTGCCATGGCCCAGCCGAGGAGGACATCAAGGACATAGTGTTCGCCGGTGTAGACCAGCGCGAACCCCATGATGAGGGGGTACGCCGCCCACACGGCCCACCATCGCCGGCGGACCAGCGGCCACACGAACAGCGCGACCATCATCGTGAGGCCCGCGTGCAAGGACGGGATCGCAGCGACGAGGTTGGAGCCGGCTTGGCCGGACTCGACGGCGGTGGTCGCCGCGGTCAGGTGCGTCTCGTCCCAGCCGCGGGTGGAGATCCGCTCGACGTAGGGCGCCGCGCCGGGGTGGTGGGGGTCGACGACGCCGAGGAGGCCGCCGTTCGGCGCGTCGGCCGGCGAGTCGAACATGCACGGCGGGCTGGACGGGTGGTCCGCGACCTGCTCCGCGGTGCAGCGGGCCGCGGCCCACGGGGGCGCGGCCGGCACCAGGATGTAGCCGATGAGCGCCGCGAACGAGATCACCACGAACCGCACCACATACCTGCGCCACGCCTGCCTATTACGCAGCCACAGGATCGTCGCCACGCCGATCGGGATGATGAAGTAGGACATGTAGACCGTGCTGACCAGCACCTCCCACCAGGGCACGTCCACCGACTTGAGGTGCGACTGCAGCCAGACCGTCGGCACCTGGCCGAAGAACATCCACTTGTCCGCGTCGACCGCCAAATGCCACTGGGTGGGCATGCCGATGACCAGCGCGGCGCGGCGGCTCAGGTCATAGGCGCCCAGCAGGAGCGCGAAGGGCAGCCAGTCCCGCAGCACCAAGAGGACGGAGCGGCGGCCGATGCTGGTGGCGACCAGGCCCAGGCAGATCAGGATCAGCAGCTGGAGGAGGTCGAAGGACCAGCCGAGGATCGCGACCCGCAGGACGACGACGGCGGCCCAGCCGAGATAGGCCCAGCGGCGGATCATGGTCAGGTCGCGCGGCGGGGAGGTGGCTGTGCCAACGTCCCCATCTCCAGTCTGGGAGTCCGGCGCCACGTCCTGTTCGGACAGCGTGGCGCGAGCGGGTTCCAGCTGGGGCATGCGGCTTGTCCTCTGTGGGGCTGATAGTCCAGATATTCCTTAGCGGCAGGTGAATGTTAGCCGGGGGAGGACAGCCTGACCTGGGGCCACCGCGTCGGCAGCGGGCCTCGTCATCGAATCGGCCCGCGTCGATTCGCGGGGGCCGCAGGTGGCGGCGGGTTTCGGCCGGGTGTACTGCAGCTGAACGGCCGGCTACTTGTTGTTGGTCACTCCGGCGCGCCGAGATTCATCTCGTCCGGGTGGAGGCCGACGCGGGCCCCGTCATCGAGGGTGCCGATCTCGGCGAGGTCCACATCGGTCAGGTCGAAATCGAACACGTCGATGTTCTGGGCGATGCGCTCCGGGTGGGCGGATTTCGGGATGACGATCAGCCCGTTCTGCAGGTGCCAGCGGATCAACACCTGCGCCGGGGACTTGCCGTGCCGACCCGCGATGGCGGCGATGGCGGGATCTGTCAGGAGGGTGTTCGGCTTGGAGTCTTGGCCCCAGCCGGCATTGGCGGTGCCGCCCAGCGGACTCCATGACTGCACCGCGACTCCCAGTCCCGCTGCAGCGCTCCGGATCTGATGCTGAGGGAGGTGCGGGTGCAGCTCCACCTGGTTGATGGCCGGCAGGATCGAGCCGCGGTCGGCCAGGAACTCCAGGTGGTGCGGCTCAAAGTTGCACACGCCGATGGACTTCGCGCGCCCGGACGCCACGATCTCCTCGAGCGCCTCCCACGTGCGCAGCAGCCGGTCGCGGTCCTGCAGCGGCCAGTGGATCAGGTAGAGATCCACGTAGTCGACGCCGAGCTTGTCCAGGCTGACGTCGAACGCGTCGAACGCGCGCTGGTAGCCCTGGTCGGAGTTCCACAGCTTGGTGGTGAGGAAGATGTCCTCGCGAGGGACTCCCGACGTGGCGAGCCCGCGCCCGACGCCCGCCTCGTTGCCGTAGGCCGCGGCGGTGTCGATGTGCCGATAGCCGGCCTCGCCCAGCGCGTAGGCGACGGCGCCCTCGGTCTCGGAGTCGGTGGCCTGCCAGACGCCGAGACCCAACTGCGGAATCGCCGCGCCGGAGTTGAGGGTGACCGTGGGACTCTTCTGGGGCGCGCCGCCGCCTAGTTCGCTCATGCGTCCCAGGCTAGCGCGCACCAACGTCAGTGCTGTTCAGCGCGCTCCTTGCGCAGCAGGAAGCGCTGGATCTTTCCGCTGGGGGTCTTCGGCAGCGCCCGCGTGAAGTGGATTTGACGCGGGAACGCGTGCGCGGCGAACTCGTCCTTGACCCATTTTTGCAGCGCGGCGACGAGTGCGTCGTCCTCCACGGTGCCGTCCCGGGTGACCACGTAGGCCTCGAGGACCTCGCCGCGGATCTCGTCGGGCACGCCGATCACCGCGGACTCCGCGACGGCGGGGTGCGTGGCGAGGACGCTCTCGACGTCGAACGGC
Source organism: Tomitella biformata AHU 1821 (assembly GCF_000524475.1). Classification (GTDB taxonomy): domain Bacteria; phylum Actinomycetota; class Actinomycetes; order Mycobacteriales; family Mycobacteriaceae; genus Tomitella; species Tomitella biformata. The sequence goes on from NZ_BAVQ01000070.1 coordinate 96,040, forward strand.
CCGATGCGGTAGCCCGCCATGATGATCACGTCGTCATCGCGCGAGGAGAAGAAGAAGTGCCCATCCTCATCGATGGCGCCGGCATCGCCGGTGAGGTACCAGCGGCCGTCCTCGGAGAAGCGCTCGGCGGTCTTGTCGGGGGACTGGTAGTAGCCGCGGAACCACATCATGGGGCTGGCGGGGGTGTCGATCGCGATGCGGCCCATCGCGCCGCGCTCGGCGGGCACGTCGGTCTCCTCCTGGAGCGCCTCCGCGGACCACCCGGGCAGGGGCTCGCCCATCGAGCCCGCGCGCAGGTCGGCGCGGATCGCGTCATGCCAGCCGTTGACGATCATCATGCCGTGCTCGGTCTGTCCGTAGTGGTCCCGCACCGGGATGCCGAAAGTCTCTGTGGCCCAGCTGATCACCTCGGGGGTGAGCGGCTCGCCGGCGGAGGACGCGCAGCGCAGCGGGTGGCCGGAGCCGATGGCCTCCGGCTTGGCGCGCATCGAGCGGTAGACGGTGGGGGCGGCGGCGAAGTTCGTCACGCCGAAGGTGCGCAGGACAGCGACGGACAGGGCGGGGGAGAAGCCCGCAGATAGCAGCAGGCTGCGCCGTCCCGCGGCCAGCGGCCCGAGGATGCCGTAGTAGAGCCCGTACGCCCAGCCGGGGTCGGCGGCGTTCCAGAACACGTCGTCCGCGCGCACGTCCAGGCCCAACTCCACGTACTCGTGGAAGGAGGCCAGCGCGAACACCGGGACCGGGACGCCCTTCGGGGTGCCGGTGGTGCCGGAGGTGAAGATCATGACCATGGTCGCGTCGGGCCCGGTCTGCGCGGCGGCCCGGCCCGGCTCCTGGGCGTCGAAGAGCGCGGCCAGCGAGAGGTCCCCGCCGGCCAGCACGGGGTCGGGCCCGGCGACCACGACGGACGCCTTCGCCTCGGTGAGCTTGGCCCGCTGGTCCTGGTCCGTCACCACCACCTGGGCGCCGCTGGCATCTAGGCGCAATTCGATTGCAGGCCAGGCGAATGCGGTGAACAGCGGCACGTGCACCGCGCCAAGACGCCAAATCGACATGAGCGTGAAGACCAGGTCCGCGGACTTGCCCATCAGCGTCGCGACAGCGTCGCCCTCCTGCACGCCCAGCGCCGCCAGTGCGGCGGCGCCCTGCTCGGATCGGGTGCGCAGCTCGCCATAGGTGATGTCCTGGGAGCTCAGGTCGGCGGCGATGATGGTGAACGCGACGGCGTCCGGCGCATGTCGGTCGCACAGCAGGCCCGCGGCACTCGCCTCCGGGGCGCTGTACTGGTTGATCAGGTCCTCGACATACTCGGCCATGTCCGTCATCGGTTCCGCCTCCCGGCACAGTGTTCTCGACTATCGGGGACTGTGTCCCACGTCATAGTTCCAGCGTAGCGAAGCTTGGCAGAATGTGGCCGGCGCCCGGTAGACCCAAAAGAGGGTATTGGCCGCTCCTGCCGTCGGCGCCGGCGGTGACGACTTCGGCGACGGGGCCAGTGCTCGTGATCAGCGCGCGAAATCCGCCGTGCGACAGGTCTCGCGCAGCTTCGCCGGGGTGAACCCCGGTTAACGTCCGCGCCTCTTTCCGGGTTGCTACCGTGGCCTCAGCCGCCCGCGCCGGGTGGCGGAACCGTCCACGAGAGGACTGCTGTGACCGACACGAACGAGGCTCCCCAGATCGCCGACATGATCAACGGCATGATGGAGAAGACGATTCCCGTGGTGCATGGCATGGGCGTCGAAGCTACCGTCGCCCGCCGCGGCTACGCGTCGAGCACAGTGCCGATGGAGGGCAACGGCAACCACTTCGGCGTGATGTACGCGGGCGTGCTGTTCACGGTCGCGGAGGTCCTTGGCGGAGCCCTGGCGATCGCCAGCTTCGACGCGGCCGCCTACTACCCGCTGGTGAAGGACCTCAAGATCTCCTTCCGCCGGCCCGCGACGACGGATGTGACGGCCGAGGCCTCGCTCGACGACGCGGAGCTGGACCGGATCACCGCGGCGGCCGCCGCGAACGGCAAGTGCGATTTCACCCTCGAGGCGACAGTCACGGACGCGAACGGCGTCGTCGTGGCCACCACGACCGGCCTGTATCAGCTGCGCGCGCACGGGAAGTAGCACGCCAGGGGGAGGCCGTTTGTCATGGGGAGAGGTCAGCCGGAACCGGCGGAACCGGCCGGGGGGCAGCGGCGTTCCGGTCGACCGAAATCTACTTAAGCGGCGCCCCGACGGGGAATCCCACGGCAATCCCCAAGACCCACGCCCCTTTTCGGAGTCTTTAGCGTCTGTTGTCGAAGGGGATTAGCTCCCCACTGCGCTGTCGGACGGTCGATGGCCATTGACGCAAGGGCCCGTGATCATGTCGTCGCGAATTGCAGTGCGAGATTCAACCGGGGTAACCGTGCGCCGGGACGTCTTGTGGCGATCAGGGGCGATCACCGCCGTTTTCATTCTGCCCGCCCTGGTCCTGCGCTTCTCCGCGCTGGACCCCCATCCCGTCGTGGCCCTGGTGGTCTACGGCGCCGCCGTGATCTCGGCGAGCTTCCTGCTGGCCTGGGCCGCGGAGGCCGCGCAGATGGACGTCTCCGGCGGGCTGGCGATCGCGGTGCTGGCGCTGATCGCCGTGCTGCCCGAGTACGCCGTCGACCTCTATTACGCCTATACGGCGGGCCACGACCCCGAGTACGTGCAATACGCCGCGGCGAACATGACCGGCTCGAACCGGCTGCTGATGGGCCTGGGGTGGCCGGTCGTCGTGCTGGTCTCGCTCGCCGTCGCGAACAAGATGACGGCGAAGAAGATGACCGCAAAGCCGGTGTCCACGTTGGCGCTCGAGCAGGGCAATCGCGTCGAGCTGGGCTTCCTGCTGATCGCGGGCATCGCGGCGTTCATCATCCCCGTGACGGGCCGGATCCATGTGGTGTTCGGCATCGCGCTGCTCGCCTGGTTCGGCTTCTACCTCTATAAGCTCACCCGCGGCGACGTTGAGGAGCCGGAGCTGATCGGCACCGCCGCCACGATCGGCGGGATGTCCACGAAGGCCCGGCGGAGCACCGTCATCGCGATGCTCGTCTTCGCCGCCATGGTCATCCTCGTGTGCGCGGAGCCGTTCGCGAACAGCCTCATTGATGCCGGCTCTGAGCTCGGCATCGACCAGTTCCTGCTGGTCCAGTGGCTCGCGCCCCTTGCGTCCGAGGCCCCGGAGTTCATCATTGCGATCATCTTCGCCTCCCGCGGCAAAGGCACCGCGGCGATCGCGATGCTCATCTCCTCCAAGGTGAACCAGTGGACCCTGCTCGTCGGCTCGCTGCCGATCGCGTACCTCGCCGGGGGCGGCGAGGGCGCGTCGCTGGTGCTCGACGGGCGCCAGACCGAGGAGATGCTGCTGACCGCCACCCAGACCATGATGGGCGTCGCGCTGATCCTGGCGCTGGGCTTCCACCGCTGGTCCGCCTGGGTGCTGCTGGCGCTGTTCCTCATCCAGTTCCCCATCACCTCCACCGAGGGCAGGTTGGTGATCTGCGGGGTCTACGCGGTCATCGCAGTCTGCGCGCTGGTGGTCAACCGCCGGCACATCCTGCCGAGCCTGACAGCGCCGTTCAGAGGGCACGGGTCCCCGGGGCTCTAGCCGAGCGTGTCGAAGAGCAGGTTCAGGCCTTCGCCCATCGTCGGGTGGGTCAGCACCGCGTCGCGGACGGACTGGTAGGGCAGCCCGCCGATCATCGCCATCTGCACCGCGGAGATCACCTCGCCGGCGCCCCGCCCCAGCAGTGCGGCGCCGAGGATCTCGCCCGACTCTGCGTCGACCACCGCCTTCCACATGCCGGTCTGCTCGTGCGTCGTCTTGGCCCGGGGGATGGCGGAGACGGCAATCTTCGCCACCGCGACCTGATGGCCGGCGGCACGCGCCTCGGTCTCCGTCATCCCCACCCGGGCCAGTTCGGGGGTTATGAAGACGGTGTAGGGCACCAAACGGCCGGAGGTCGACGTGTCCGCACCGGTCAGGTTCGCGCGCATGATGCGGAAGTCGTTCCAGGAGGCGTGGGTGAACTGTGGGCTGCCCGCCACGTCGCCCGCAGCCCAGACGTGCTCCGCGCTGGTGCGCAGATGGTCGTCGACGTCCACGAAGCCGCGGTCCGTCACCTGCACGCCCGCGGCCTCCAGCCCGAGCTGCGCGGTCACGGGGGCACGTCCCGTGGCGACCAGGAGCTCATCGCCCGTCAGTGTGGATCCGTCCTCGAGCGTGAGCGTGACCGGGCCGTGGTTCGGCGCGCGCCGCACCGACGCGACCCGCGTGCCGGTGTGCAGGTCGACCCCCTGCCCGGTGAGGATCTCGGCCACCTCGGCGGCGATGTCGTGGTCCTCGCGGGGCAGCACCTGGGCGGGGCCCTGGACCAGCACGACCTTCGTCCCGAACAGGGCGAACATCGACGCGAACTCGCACCCGATGTAGCCGCCGCCAAGGATGAGCAGGGTCTGCGGGAGCCGGTCCAGCCGCAGAATCGTCTCCGAGGTCCAGACGTGCGACTCGGCGATGCCGGGCAGATCGGGCAGCGCGGGGGTGGCGCCGGTGTTGATCACGACATCCCGGCCGCGGAGCACTCGGACGGTGCCGTCGTCGGCCGTGATCTGCACGGTGCGGGGTGCGATGAACCGGGCCGTGCCCATGATGAAGTCCATGCCGGAGTCGATGAACATCTGCCGGTGGGCGTCCACCATCCCGCCGACGACCGATTCCTTGTGGTGGCGCAGTGCCTCCAGGGAGACCGCGGGCTCGCCGTCGAGGTCGATACCCATCGAGGCGGCGCGGCGGATCGTCTCAAGGGCCCGCGCGGACTCGACCAGCGCCTTGGTCGGGATGCACGCGACGTTGATGCAGGTGCCCCCGACCTTGTCCCGCTCGACCATCGCCACGGACCAACCGGCCTTGGCGCGGTCCATCGCCAGCGACTTGCCGGCCTTGCCTCCGCCGACGACCAACAGATCGAAGTCCTCGGGCTCCTCGTATGCCATGCGTCTCCCGTATTCGGTTCGACCCACTGCCGTTCGGCCAGTCGAAAATGACCCTACGCCCGGGACGGTTGCTAGGTCCCCGCAAGACGAAAAGCCCCGACCAGAAAACGCTCTGGCCGGGGCTTTCATCTGAGCCGATGACGGGAATCGAACCCGCGTGTCCAGCTTGGGAAGCTGGCGTTCTACCATTGAACTACATCGGCATACAAAGTTCGCGACCTGGGCTTTCGAGCTCTCCCAGACCGTGATTGCTTGCAGTTTGAGACTCTAGCAGAACCCCGCTGGGCCTCGAGACGGCCCTGCTCCGGCGCGCCCGCCGCTCGGCCGCGAAGCGGGATGGATACCCTGACGGGGTGCTGCTATCTGATCGTGACATCCGCGCGTCCCTGGCCGAAGGCAAGTTGGGCATCGAGCCGTTCGACGACTCCCTTGTGCAGCCGTCGAGCATCGATGTCCGCCTCGACGGCTTGTTTCGGGTCTTCAACAACACCCGCTACACGCATATCGACCCCGCGAAGCAGCAAGACGAGCTGACAACGCTCGTCGAGCCGGCCGAGGGCGAGCCCTTTGTGCTGCACCCCGGCGAGTTCGTGCTGGGCTCGACGCTCGAGAAGTTCTCCCTGCCGGATGACCTGGCGGGCCGGTTGGAGGGCAAGTCGAGCCTGGGCCGTCTGGGCCTGCTGACGCACTCCACCGCGGGGTTCATCGACCCCGGCTTCTCCGGGCACATCACCTTGGAGCTGTCCAACGTCGCGAACCTGCCGATCACGCTGTGGCCGGGGATGAAGATCGGTCAGCTGTGCCTGCTGCGACTGACCAGCCCCGCCGAGAGCCCCTACGGCAGTGCCGCGGCGGGCTCGAAATACCAGGGCCAGCGGGGCCCGACGCCGTCGCGCGCTTACCTGAACTTCACCCGCTGACGTAACCGCCGCGATTCGGGCCAAAACTCCCGGCCTGGCCCATTACGCTGGGGCTGTGGCGCACCTGATCGGCGCCTGGTGGCGATCGGCACAGTAGAGGTAAGGGGAGCGGTGGTCCGCGCAGTCAGTGGAGATGGGGGCAGCCACGAGAGTGGTCGCATCAGCGCGATTCTGGGCGTGAGCGTCAATGGGGACGTGATTCGCATGGCCATCGCCGATGCGCCCACCGCGGAGGTTGGCGGGACGGCGGCGGGTCGGGGCGGAATACGCCCCCGGGCCACGCAGGAGCTCGATATCTCGGCTTTCCTCGAGCGGGTGCCGGCGCATGGCACGCCGGAGGAGCAGACGGCGGCGGTGCTGCGGGAGCTGATCGAGGACGGCCGGGGCGACGGCGTGCCCATCCGTTCCGTCGTCGCCGCCTATCACGACGAGGACCAGGCGAAGCGGCTCACCACCGCGATGGAAGCGCTGGGTTTGTCGAACTACAGCCTGGTCTCCGCGCCCGCAGCCGCGCTCGCCGCACTGGTGGTGACCCGCCAAGTGGGGTTCGCCCGCTCGATTGCTGTGTGCGACTTGGACACGTGGCTCTACAGCTGCGGCGTCATCAACGTCTCCGGGGAACTGCTCGGCGGGATCCAGACGGTGACCACGGAGTCGCTGGTGGCCGCGGATGCGGACGTGCTCGACGGCATCGCGGCGGTCGTCAGCGCCGCGGCCCGCTCCGCACGGCAGGAGCCGGACCTGGTGGTGCTGGTCGGGGAGAGCGCCGCGGAGGTGGCCGACCTCGAGTACGTCGAGCGCGAGCTGGGCCGGCCCCTGATCGTCCCCGACAGCCCTGCGCTGCTCGTCGCGCGCGGCGCCTCATTGCTGCCGAGCCGGCCAATGCGCGGCTCGGGCACCGTCGCCGCGTCGGACTCGGATTGGGCTCCGCTCGCCAAGAGACAGCGGGCGCTGCCGGACTGGTTCCCCAACGCGGCCGCCGTCGGCGGGATTTTGGCGCTGGTGCTGGTGGGCGGTCTTGCCGCGCTGGGCCTGGTGGCGATGGGCACCTTCTCAGATATGGGCGGCTCCAGCGGGGACACTGAGACGACCACGCCGACGACCACCGCGCCTGCCGTGCCCCCCGTTGTCGAGCCGCCCTCGGAGGCCCCGGCGCTGACCACGGTGGAGCCGCCCGCCCCGGCACCGGCACCCGAGCCGGTGGTGGTCCCGCAGCCTGCGCCGCCGCCGCCGGCCCCGACGCCCGCTCCGGTCCTGCCTCCTGCCCCGGAACCGCCGCCGGCTATCGAGATCCCCGGGCTGCCACCCATCGAGCTGCCGCAGATCCCGGGGCTCTAACGCCGACTACGGAGCGGCTACTGCTTGTAGTTGGACATGAAGTTGCCGAAGCGCTCGATGGCCGTTGCCAGGTCCCGCGCCCAGGGCAGGGTAACGATGCGGATGTGGTCGGGCTTGGGCCAGTTGAAGCCGGTGCCCTGCGTGACCAGGATCTTCTCCTGCAGCAAGAGGTCGTAGACCAGCTTGTTGTCGTCGTGGATCTCATGCACGTTGGGATCCAGGTGCGGGAACACATACAGCGAGCCCTTGGGCTCCACGCAGGAGACGCCGGGGATCTCGTTGAGTTTGGCCACAGCGACATCGCGCTGCTCGAGGAGGCGGCCGCCGGGCAGGATCAGGTCATTGATCGACTGGTAGCCGCCGAGCGCCACCTGGATCGCGTGCTGCGCGGGGACATTTGGGCACAGGCGTGTCGACGCGAGCAGGTTGATGCCCTCGAGGAACCCGGCCGCATGCGACTTGGGGCCCGTGATCGCGAGCCAGCCGGAGCGGTAGCCCGCCACACGGTAGGCCTTGGACAGCCCGTTGAACGTCAGGCACAGCAGGTCCGGGGCCAGCGACGCCAGGCTGATGTGCTCCGCGTCGTCGTAGAGGATCTTGTCGTAGATCTCGTCGGCCAGCAGCAGCAGCTTGTGCTTGCGCGCCAACTCCACGATCTTCGTGAGCACCTCGCGGGAGTACACCGCGCCCGTCGGGTTGTTCGGGTTGATCACCAGCAGCGCCTTGGTGCGCGGGGTGATCTTCGACTCGAGGTCCTCGATGTCTGGTTCCCAGCCGCTGGACTCGTCGCACAGGTAATGCACGGGAGTGCCGCCGGACAGGCTCGTCATCGCGGTCCACAGCGGGTAGTCAGGGGCGGGGATCAACACCTCGTCGCCGTCGTTGAGCAACGCCTGCATGGTGATCGTGATCAGCTCTGACACTCCGTTGCCGAGGTAGATGTCCTCGACATCCAGGTACGGGAAGTCCTTGACCAGCTCGTAGCGGGTCACGATGGCGCGGCGGGCAGACAGGATGCCCTTGGACTCGGAGTAGCCCTGCGCGTACGGCAGCGCGGCGATCATGTCGCGGATGATCACGTCGGGCGCGTCGAAGCCGAACGGGGCGGGGTTGCCGATGTTGAGCTTGAGGATGCGGTGGCCCTCGGCCTCCAGGCGGGCGGCGTGAGCGTGCACCGGTCCACGGATCTCGTAGAGGACGTTCTGCAGCTTGCTGGACTGTTCCAGGACACGCTGCTGCGGGTGCGGGTTGGGCGCGGGAGTGCTCTCCGAGCGCGCATTCTCTTGTGTGCTCACCCTGTACATGGTGCCACTGAGTGCGGATGAGGCGCGCCGCGACCGTGTTATAGCTAGCGTTGGGTGATGAGCTCGCTGCTCGGATGGCTGCAGGGTATCGGCGGCAACGTGATCTATATAGCCGTCGGGCTGATGGTTTTCGCGGAGGACGCGCTATTGCTCGGATTCGTCGTGCCCGGCGAGACCGCGGCGATTCTCGGTGGGGTCCTGGTGAGCGAGGGCCGGGTGAACCTGTGGCTGATGATGGCCGTCGTGTCGGTCGCGGCAGTCGCGGGGGACTCGGCCGGGTACTTCGTGGGCAGGCGGCTCGGGCCCCGACTGGCGGCGAGACAGGACGGTTCCAAGAGGCAGCAGCGATTCGAGCGGGCCGGGGATTTTGTGGACCGCCATGGCGGGGTCGCGATCTTCCTCGGCAGATTCGTGGCCTTCGTCCGCACCGTGGTGCCCGCGATCGCCGGGGCCACGGGGATCCGCTACCGCAAGTTCGTGTTCTACAACGTGCCGGCGGGCATCATCTGGGGGATTGGCAACGTGCTGATCGGGGTGGTGGCCGCGCAGTCCTATGAGCGGGTGGCGTCGGCGCTGGGGACCGGCACAGCACTGCTTCTGGGGGTGCTCGTGGTGCTCGCTGTCGTGGTGTGGCGGGTGCGGCGGCAGGCCTAGCGCGCGTCCGCCAGCAGGTCCGCGACCATGCCGCGGCCGACGCGGATCGGCTCCTCGCTGCACGCGAACTTCGACCCGGCCAGGGCGCCGTCGTAGATGGTCTGGATCTTGGTGGCCAGCACGGGCGCGTCGGGGATCTTGGCCGTGGTGAGGAGGGCCGTCAACTGCTCGTGCAGCCACACGCGGTGCTCGCTGACGGGGCTCAGCACGCCATGCAGCTCGCCCGGGAATTCCGTTGCGGCATTGAGATATTGGCAGCCGCGGTAGTTGCGCACGGGGGCGGAGGCGATCGCCAGGTCGAAGAAGGCGAAGATGCGTCCGACGGGGCTGTCGAGGCCGGCGACGGCATCCTCCCACCGCTGACGATCGCGCAGGTCCAGCTGGTGGAGGTACTCGGTGACGAGGGCGTCCTTCGACCCGAAGCCGGAGTACAGGCTCGCGCGCGCGACGCCGGCCTCGCCGATGATCCTGTCGATGCCCACGGCCCTGATGCCATGCGCGGCGAAGAGCTCGGTGGCCGCCGTCAGGAGGCGGTCGGCGGGGCTGGGCTTGGTGGGCGTGGCAGTGGTGGTCGAGGCGGGCACGGGGCAAGAGTACATCGCCCGGCCGCCGAGAACAGAAGAATAGACAGACCGGTCTAGCTACCGCTACACTCGCTCACTGTGACCCGAAGCGTTCTGACCCGCCGCCTGCACCTGGACTTGGTGCGGGTGGCTGGCGCTGCGTGTTGTCGCTGTCGCTGCTGTTGCTGTTGATTTTCAACCCCGCCAGCGAATTCTCGGCTCATCGAGCCATTCCCTAGATCGCCATCCCGCCGCAGGCCAATAATTTGGCCGGGACTGCGGGCTGTTTAGGCCACACGATCTTGGCGGCCGAGCCTCCTCTCACCGGATCTACTCTGGAAGGCATTCCCATGTCGCTGTACCTGTATGAAATTGTTCCCGCGGCCGAGCGTCGCGACGAGATCTCGCAGATCATCAAGGAATTCGCCGCGGAGATCACCACCGCCGGCGGCGAGCTCATCGAGACCCAGGTGACGAAGGACCACGGCCGCATCTTCGCGATCTCCGAGTTCTCGGGCTGCGCAGCGCCGGAGCTCAAGGTCGACGTGCTGGCTGGAGCCGAGCTCGAGGGCCCGCACCAGGTCCGCCTCGTCGGCGCCGAGCTGGCAGAGATCAAGGCCGCCCGCCCCGAGGCCGGCTACCTCGTCGAGTGGGACATCCCCGCCGAGATCGACATGGACACCTACCTGGCCCGCAAGAAGGAGAAGTCCCCGCTGTACGCCGATGTCAAGGACGTGAGCTTCCTGCGCACCTACGTCCGCGAGGACACGGCCAAGTGCCTGTGCTTCTACGACGCCGCCGACGAGGATGCTGTGCGCCGCGCCCGTGAGGTCGTCAGCACCCCGGTCAGCCGCCTGCACCAGCTCGACTGACCAGCTCCTTCGAACACGAGACAGGGTAGGAATACACGATGACCGCAACCATCACCGATTCCATCGCGCAGCGTCGCGTGAGCGCGAGCGAGTTCGTTCGCGAGCGCGCCGCGGCACTCGACCTGGGCGAGACCGACACCCGGATCGATGTGTCCAAGCTCGGTGAGCTGGGCCTATTCGGCCTCGGCTGTCAGGGCGGGCCGGTGGCGGAGATGGTCGCGGTCATCGAAGATGTGGCGGCCGAGAGCCTGTCCGCGGGCTTCAGCGCCTGGGCGCATCGCATGGCGCTTGAATATGTGGTCCGCGGGCCGGCTGCGGTCCAGGCCAAGTACCAGGCGAAGCTGGAGTCTGGCGCCGCAGTGGGCGTCACGGCGATGGCAGCCGGCCTCAAGTACGTCGCCGGGCTCGGTGAGGTGGCGCTCGTGGCCACCGAGGTCGACGGCGGCGGGCTCCAGATCAGCGGACCCATCCACTGGGCATCCAACGTGTTCGACGACGCGCTCATCGTGCTGTGCGCCCGCAGCGCGGACAGCACCAAGACGTACGTCGCGATCATCGAGGCGTCGGCGCCCGGCATCACCGTCCGGCCCGCGTCGCAGTTGCTCGCGCTGAACTCCACGGCGTCGACCTCCCTGGTTCTGGACGCCGTGCACATCCCGGCCGAGAACATTATCGGCACGGACCTGACGGAGTTCGTCAAGGGTGTGCGCCCGACGTTCCTGCTGCTGCAGACAGCATTCTGCAGTGGCATCTCCCGCACGTCCGTCGAGGAGTCCGCCAAGTGCCTCGGCGGGCTCGGCGAGGGCTTTGTCGACGAGCATGCCGAGCTAGCGGTCGAGCTCGCCGCCTTGCGAGATCGCTTGGGGCGCTTCGCCGCCGACACCACCAGCGCCAGCGCGCGCGAGCTCATCCAGCTACGGCTTGACGGCTCCCGCCTGGCGATGGCCGCGACGCGCCTCGAGGTGACACTGAAAGGCGGGGCCGGCTACTCCATGAAGTCGCCGACCAACCGCCGATTCCGCGAGGCCGCCTTCCTGCCCGTCCAATCACCGTCGGAAGGACAGCTGCGATGGGAACTCGCGCGCTCCAGCTGACCGGCGGCCGCAAGAGCTATCCGGGCCGCCCGGATGTGCTCCAAGGCGTCGACATCGGTGTGGACCAGGGCGAGTTCCTGGTGATCCTCGGCCGCAGCGGCAGTGGCAAGTCCACGCTGCTGCGCATCATGGCGGGTTTGGAGACCCTCGATGGGGGCAACCTCGAGTGGGCCGTCGAGGGCCCGCGCATCGGCGTCGTGTTCCAGCAGCCACTGCTGCTGCCCTGGCTGAACGTGCGGGAGAACATCCGCTTGGGCGGGCGGTTCGCGGCGAACAAGGCGGCCTTCGACGCGGCCTTCGCCGACGAGCTGCTGACCCACTTCGGCCTTGCCGACCTCGCCGACTCCTACCCGGACCAGCTGTCCGGGGGCCAGGCCCAGCGCATCGCCGTGATCCGCGCCGTCGCCATCCGACCGCAGGCACTGCTGCTCGACGAGCCCTTCAGCGCCCTCGACCCGGCGATCCGCGGAGATCTGCAGGTGTGGCTCGGGCAGGTCGCCAGCGAGCTGGGCTTCACCACCGTCCTGGTCACCCATGACGTCGACGAGGCCATCACCCTGGGGGACCGCATCGCACTGCTCGGCACAGCCGGGATCGTGCGACGCGAATGGCTTTGCGGCACAGATGCTGTGGACAAGGTGGTGCTGCGAACAGAGATCCTGGCGGAGTACCGGGACACATCCACGCGCATCCGGGTGTCGTGACGATGATCGACGGTGTGGGGCGCAGAACCGTGCTGCGCGGCGCGCTCGGCCTAGCGGCGCTTGGCGGAGTGGCCGGGATCGTGGACCTCGGCCGCGCCGCCGCCACCGACCGCTCCAACGGCACCGACAAACTGCGCGTCGGCTACCTGCCCATCACCGACGCCGCCCCGCTGCTGGTGGCGCATGGCGCCGATCTGTTCCAACCCGAGGTCGTCAGCTCGAGCCAGCCGGTGATGTTCCGCAGCTGGTCCAGCCTGGCAGAGGCGTTCATCAGCCGGCAGGTCGACGTGGTCCACCTGCTCATGCCGATGGCCGTGCAGCTGAAGTACTCCCTCGGCAGCTCCGCCCGGATACTCGGCTGGAACCACACCAACGGCTCCGCGCTGACCGTGGCCCCGCACATCACGGACCTCGAACAGCTCGCGGGAACTCAAGTGGCAGTGCCGTTCTGGTGGTCCATCCACAACATCGTGCTGCAGGACATGCTGCGTGCCCGCGGCCTGACTCCCGTGGTGCGCACCGCGCCGTCGAAAGCCGCCGGGACGGTGGGGCTGGTCGTGATGAGCCCGTCGGACATGGTGCCGGCGCTGGCCAACGGCGCGATCTCCGCATACACCGTCGCCGACCCGTTCAACGCGGTCGCGGAGATCAAGGGCATCGGCAAGATCCATTGCTTCCTGGGAGACGTGTGGCGAGATCACGCCTGCTGCGCGCTGCTGGTGCACCAGGACGTGATCGACCGCAACCCCGCCGCAGTGCAGGGCCTCACGGACTCCATCGTCGCCGCGCAAATGATGATCAACGCGGACCGGCCCGCGGCCGCGGCCATGCTGAGCGGGGGCCGCTATTTGCCGCAGCCGGAGAAGGCCATCGCGAAGGCACTGACCTACCCGCCTGAGAACTACCAGATCGCGAACCCGTCCTGGTCGCCGCAGAAGATCGGCTACCAGCCGTTCCCGTTCGAGTCCTTCACGACCGCGCTGGTGGGGGCCATGCACTCGACCGTCGTGGACGGCAACCGGGACTTCTTGGACCGCATCGACATCGACACTGTGCACCAAGAATTGATCGACGACCGCTTCGTGCGGTCCTCCATCGCCGGTGTCGGCGGGCCCTCCGCATTCGGCCTGCCCACCGGATTGACCAGAACTGAGGAAGTGGACCTGACGTGAGTGCGACGAAGCCCCGCAGGCTGTCGTGGTCGGCCTTCTGGCCGCCCGCTGCCGCGATCGTGTTGGCCATTGCCGTCTGGTGGCTGCTCACGGCCGTGGTGGCCGCGCCCGACTCGCTGATCCGCTCCTTCGCCCCGCAACATGTCCTGCCAGCGCTGTGGGAGCTCCTCGAGCGCGGCGTGCTGCTGCCGGACATCGGCGCCAGCATGTACCGCCTCCTGGTGGGCCTGCTCATCGCCGGCGTCATCGGCATCCCGCTGGGATTGGTGATCGGGCTGAGCGGAGTCCTCGAGCGGGCAAGCCGACCCGTGATGCAATTCCTCCGCATGGTGTCCCCGCTGTCCTGGGCCCCTATTGCCGTGGCGCTCTTCGGCGTTGGCCATCGTCCGGTGATCTTCCTGATCGCCGCGGCCGCGGTGTGGCCGATAGTGATCAACACCGCCGCCGGCGTGCACGCCATCGATCCCGGCCACCTGCAGGTCGCCCGCTCGATGGGGGCCACGTTCCGCGAACGGCTGTTCGTCATTGTGCTGCCCGCCATCCGCGACCATGTGCAGACCGGTCTGCGGGTGGGCCTTGGCATCGCGTGGGTGGTGCTGGTGCCCGCCGAGATGCTGGGCGTCCGCTCCGGTCTCGGCTACCAAATCCTCAACGCCCGTGACCAATTGGCGTACAACGAGGTCATGGCGGTGATCTTGGTGATCGGCATCCTCGGCTACATCCTGGACTCCGCCGCCCGCGCCCTCCTGGGCGAGCGCCGGCGAAAGACGCCGGAGCTCCCGGAAAAGTCGGACAGCGTCGACAAGATCGAGGACGCGCCGAAACCCGTGGAATACACGATCTAGCAGGCAACACCGCGGCCCGGGATCCCTTCTGGCGGAGGGGTCCCAGGCCGCGGCACGCTCAGCGGAACGCGAAGACCATCACCCGTGCTCGGCTGGCGGCATCGATGTTGATCGACCTCGCCATGCGGTATCCCTACGCCGTCTCCCGCCAGGGCGGGTCGAAGAGCTCCGCGTCCTGCGGAGGTGCTGACTTCGGGATGTATCCGGGAGGGCCGGGGAATCGCGCCGGCGGCAGCAGATACTCCCGCGGGTGATGGTGGTGGTTGACCCGGCCGCGCCGCAGTGGGTCGATGCAGGCCGGGGGATGCCAGATCGTGCGGTAGGCGTAATCGGTCCCGGGCTCGCCCACCGTCGTCGCCCAGTCTTGATCTCCGGGCCCGATCAGCGGGTGGTGCTCCAGGCACGCGAAGGTTAGCCGCTCAATGTCGGTGTGGCCGCCGTTGGCCCAGTCGTCGACGTGATGCGCCTCGCAGCGGTAGCCGGGCCGAGTGCAGTCGGGGAAAGTGCAGCCGCGGGCCCCGGCATGGAGCACTAGCCGCTGATCTGCGGAGGCCAGCCGTTTCGCTCGGCCGAGGTGCAGGGGCCTGCCGTCATCGTCGTAGATCAACAGGTAATGGTGGGCGCGGGCGGCCATGCGGATGGCCTCGCGCATCGGGATCATCGTTCCGCTGCCGGCGAAGGCGTTGCCGGTGGCCTGTTCGAGTTGCTCGAGGGTCATGGTGATGATGGCGGTCACGGGCAGCCCTCGGTGCTGGCCCAGGCCGGGCGAGCCTAGGACTGAGCGGAAGAGGCGCTTGATCGCGTCGTGTCGACGCTGCCCGAGGCTGCGCCGGTCCACTGGCGGATCCTCGCAGTGGTCGCTGGGCGGATCGGGAGGTTCCTTTGGAGGAGCTTCCGTCGGTTCCGGAGGCCACTGCATCTCTGAAGCGCTGGGCCTTTCTGGGGCGCTGGGATTTTCGGGCGCGCTGGGCTCTCCGGATTCAGGGGGCTTGGATGGCGTGGTGTCGTCAGCTGAAGTGTCGGGGCTGGCGGTCGCGGTCGCGGCGGCTCCCGGATCGTCAGGCACTGGCGCTGCCGTGGCCTCCGGGGCGGCTTGATTCTCTGCGTCAGCGCGGTCTTGCTTGTCCCTGGCGGCGGCGAAGAAGTCGAATAGGTCCTGCTGTGCCGCGGTGGGCGGTGGGGGAGTGGGACGTTCACCGTCGGATGCGGGGTTGCCGATGTCGACCACATCAAATAGGGGATGGTCGGCGTTAGCGGGCCCCGCCGTGTCTGTCTTGGCGAAATAGGCGTCGACATAGGCGCGGGTTTCCGCGTCTATACAGAAGGTGCCGCGGGTGAGCTTGTCGCGGCCCTGCGGTTTCATATTGAAGAAAGTCTGGCCCTCGCGCTCGTGCTCGGAGGGCTCGTCGCCGTCGGGGTTCAGGTGCGCCTCGATCTGTTTCGCGGCGACCGCGACTGCTTCCGGGTGGGTGTGCTTCGCGAGGTCCACCAGTTGTGCCTCGGCCTTCTCGAGGTCCTCGGTGGAGATTGATGGAGGTAGGCGCTTGAAGAATCTGAGGATCACATCGGCGTGCTCGGGATTGATATCGCCGTCGCGTTGGGCCTGGCCGGTGGGCGCGTGTTCGGCGGGGAGCGGTTGGCCGCCGAGCGTGGTGCCGGGGCCGAGCAATGCGGCATGGGCGATCCGGCGCTTGGCCTCGGCGGGGGCGATGTGCAGGCGCTGGGACAGGAGCACGTGCAGCTTCTTGGCCTGGAGCTCCTCGGCGGCGTTTTGTTGGCCGAGCTGGTTGATCAGCTCGTGATTGATGCCGGGGATGGCCCGGAGGAGGTGCTCGAACTCGTCAAGCAGGTCCAGGCGTGCGAGGTTGCCCAGGTGTCCGTATTCACGGCCGCGCAGGGCGGCGATCGAGGCAGTGGACAGGTCCATTAGCTCGGCTGTGGAGAGGCCGTCGAGCTGCCACTGATTAGTCATCGTCACTCCCCTCGGGCGCTGGGATGTTCGAATCTTGATTGTGCCTTGAGGCTAGCGGAGGGGTCTGACACAAATCGGTCCAGAAGTGCCAGAATGAAGCCGTTGAATGTAACAGTTAGGTAACGATTGGTGGCGCGTGAATGGGAAGGCCCGCTCACGTGTCCGTGAGCGGGCCAACTTTCCTGCGGGGTGAGCCTTAGTCGATCTCGTAGACCACTGCCACGGACACCGACAATTGCTGGCTGCCCGCCTCGATGGGCGTGGCCGAGGCCATGTCCGCGCGTCCCATCGACTGTGGGAATGGCTGCGCGCTGGAGGTGTGGTCCTCGGTGATGGAGCGGATATCGCCCAGCTCGACTCCGGCGGCATCGGCGATCTGCCTCGCCTGGTCCTGCGCCTGCTTGACGGCCTGCGTGCGCGCCTGGGTGCGGAGGTCGCTGTCGTCGGCGATGGAGAAGGTCAGCTGCTGGACTCGGATCGCGTCGCCTGCGGCGCCGGCGGCGGCATCGATGAGATCGCCAGCCTTGGACACGTCGTGCATTGTGGCGGTTACCTGGTTGGTGACGGAATATCCGGAGACCTTCCCGCTGGCGGAATCATAATTCGGGCTCACCGACAGGTTGCTGGTCTGGATGTCATCGTCCTGCACGCCCTTCGCCTTGATCGTCTCGATCAGCCCGGACGCGAGCCGCGCGTTCTCCGCCAGCGCGCCCTCGGCCGCGGAGCCCTGTGTCTGCACGCCGAGCACCACTGTCACGGTGTCGGGGGTGCCGGTGACCATGCCCGTGCCCATGGTGCTGATGCCCACGGGGGTGGAGTCGGATGAGGTGTCTGGGGAACTGGAGCAGCCGGCGATCAGCAGCGCGGTGGTGGCGGAGAGGATCAGGGCAGCGGAGGCTCGTTTATTCATTCGCACACCACACTATTGCGCATCGGTAGGGCGGTTGCGCACTAACGACGGATCCCCGCCGGTCAGACGAGTTAACGTCTGGCCGACGGGGATCCGTCGATGCTCTCGCTACTTCTTGCCGGGCGGCTTGAGGCCGCCCTTCATGCCCAGGCCCTTGGGCTTCACGCTTAGGGGCGGAGTCTCAGGAGCCGCAGAAGGCTCAGAAGGCTCGGCAGCGTCCGCCACCGCGGCGGGCTCGGGGGCCGCAGGCTCAGCCTCCACTGCAGGCGCGGGCTCAGCAGCCTTGGGCGCCGCAGCCTTGGGTGCGCCGGGACGCTTCGCGCCTGGTGCGCCCAGTCCGCCGGCCATGCCCAGGCCCTTGGGCTTGACAGCTAGGCCAGCAGGCTTCTCCGCCGCAGCCGGAGCCTCGGCAACAGGAGCCTCAGGTGCGTCGGGTGCCTCGGGAGCCGGGGCGGCGGGAGCGGTGGCGGGGGGCTTGGGTGCGCCCGGACGCTTCGCGCCCGGAGCCTTCAGCCCACCTGCCATACCGAGTCCCTTGACCGCAGGCTTCGAGGCGGCCGGAGCATCCGCAGCCGGTGCCTCAGCGGCGGGTGCCTCAGCGGCGGGTGCCGCTGCGGCGGGGGGCGTGGGAGCGGCGGCCTTCTTTGCGCCCGGGGGCTTCATGCCGCCAGCCATGCCGAGTCCCTTGACCGCGGGCTTCGGTGCCGAGGGAGCCTCGGCGGCCGGTGCGTCAGCGGCGGCCGGAGCCGCTGCCTTCGCGCCAGGCGCCTTCAACCCGCCAGCCATGCCCAGGCCCTTGCCGGGGGCCTTCATGCCGCCGGCCATGCCGAGTCCCTTGACCGCGGGCTTCGGGGTGCCCGGAGCAGCGGCGGCGGAAGCCGGTGCGGCGGCGGGAGCCGGCGCGGCCGCGGGGGCCGGTGCGGCCGCGGGGGCCGGTGCGGCAACCGGTGCGGCGGCGGGAGCTGCTGCGACGGCGGCCTTCTCTCGGACGGGGGAGCTGACGTTCAGCTGGGCCAGGCCCCGCTGAACACCCTCGAGGAGCACCTGCGCGACGTCGACAACCTCGACACCCGCGGCGGCGTCCTCCTTGGCGGTGACGCCATCGGCCATCATCACCTTGCAGAACGGGCAGGCTGTGACAATCTTCTTCGGCTTGGTGGTCAGGGCCTCGTCGACACGCTCCATATTGATGCGCTTGCCGACCTGCTCCTCCATCCACATGCGTGCGCCACCGGCGCCACAGCAGAGGGACCGTTCGGCGTTGCGCGGCATCTCGACGATGTTCGCATTGGTGCCGATGAGCTCACGGGGTGCGTCGTAGATCTTGTTGTGGCGGCCGACGAAGCAGGGGTCGTGGTAAGTCACGTCCTCCTTCGCCGGGCTGGCGACGGGCACGAGGCGCTTGTCGCGAACCAGCCGGTTGAGCAGCTGGGTGTGGTGGACAACCTCGTAGTTGCCGCCGATCTCCGGGTACTCATTGGTCAGGGTGTTGAAGCAGTGGGCGCAGGTCGCGACGACTTTGCGCTTGCGCTTCTCGACGCCGTCGAAGAGCCCGTTGATGGTCTCGACGTTCTGCATCGCGAGCTGCTGAAACAGGAACTCGTTGCCGGCGCGTCGGGCAGGGTCGCCGGTGCAGGTCTCACCGTCGCCCAGGACCATGAAGTTCACGGCCGCGATGTTCAGGAGCTCCGCGACAGCCTTGGTGGTGCGCTTGGCGCGGTCCTCGTAGGCGCCGGCGCAGCCGACCCAGAACAGGTACTCGAAGTCCTCGAAGGAGTCGACGTCCTTGCCGAACACGGGGATATCGAAGTCCATCTCGGAGATCCAGCTGAGGCGGTCCTGGGAGTTCTGGCCCCACGGATTGCCCTTGTTCTCCAGGTTCTTGAACAGCCCGGCCAGCTCGGACGGGAACTCCGACTCGATGAGCACCTGGTAGCGGCGCATATCGACGATGTGGTCAACGTGCTCGATGTCCACCGGGCACTGCTCGACGCACGCGCCGCAGTTGGTGCAGGACCAGAGCGCCTCGGCGTCGAAGACGGGGGCGAGCTCACCCTCGATCAGGTCGCCGACCAGCTTGCGGTCGGCCTCCCGGCGGGCGGCCTCGGGGATGGCGGCCAGCTTGGCCTCATCGGGGTTTCCGTCCGCGTCGACTAAGCCGACCTCGTTGCCCTCCATGTCCTTCTTGCCGCCGGCAAGGAGGTAGGGGGCCTTGGCGAAGCCGTGGTCGCGCAGCGACATGATCATCAGCTTGGGGCTCAGCGGCTTGCCCGTGTTCCAGGCGGGGCACTGGCTCTGGCAGCGGCCGCACTCGGTGCACGTGGTGAAGTCGAGCCAGCCCTTCCAGGAGAAGTCCTCGATCTTGCCGGCGCCGAACGCGTCGACGTCGGGGTCGGCCTCCTCCATATCCAGGATCTTGCCGCCGGACATCATCGGCTTGACCGCGCCGAGCGCGGGCCCGCCGTCGTCCTCGCGCTTGAAGTAGATGTTGAAGAACGCGGAGAAGCGGTGCCAGGCGACGCCCCAGGTGACGTAGCGGCCGACGACGGCGAGCCACAGCATGCCGGAGAGCAGTTTGACGAGGGCCGCGTAGCTGACGGAGATCTCGGGGATGCCGTCGAAGAGCATCGCGAAGTAGTGGGTGAAGAACGATGTCCAGATCGGCGGGTCCTCGATGCCGCTGGCGATCTTGAAGGTCTTCACGAAGATCATGCCCAGGCCCTCGACCAGCACGACCCACTCGACGAAGTAGGCGGCCTTGAAGTCCGAGCCGGTGAATCGGGCCATCTTGGCGGGGGTGCGGGGGTGGTTCATCTGGCGGATGATCATCAGCGCGGTGATGCCGATGACGGTGCCGATGCCCAGCAGTTCGCTCCACAGGGACCAGATGTTCCACGCGCCGAAGATGGGCCAGTGGAAGCTCGGGCTGTAGATCTCGCCGTAGGCCTCAAACCACAGGAGCGCGCCGCCGAGGAAGCCGATCATCACGAGCCAGTGGAAGATGCCGACGCTGCGGATCTTCACCATCTTGGTGTGCGCGATGAACTCGACGACCATCGTCTTCAGGCGCGGCACGAACGGGCCGTTGCGGGTCCGGTCGGGCTGGCCGAGCGAGATGGTCTTGACGATTCGCCAGACGCCAGAGCCGAATGATGCCCAACAGACAAGGCTGATCAAAGCGGCGATGGTGCCCAACGTGATTGTCAGGGCATTCATTTCGGTCCCTTCTTCGGGGCGGTCACAAGGCGGGTTACTGGCTGGTAACTAGATCTATGTTACTGGCGGGTACACCGTGTCTATCCAGGCTGGACGACTGAAAATTCCCAGTCTTAGCGATCAGCGTAGGTGGTCGCCCTCGGGTGAGCGAGGGAAGGGTGTCCATATCTGGCAGGGCTCTGGGTCCCGTGTGCACCATCGGCGCTGCTGGGGCTGGGTGCAAATTAATCCGAGGACCGAAGTCGTTTATTGTGTTCCACCTGTGGTGTCGGTTACTATCTGAGCCAAAGATGAGCTGTCGCGCAGCTCACCGTGAGGTCAAGGGAATGGGCCGACAATGAAACGTATGACGTTTGTGGCTGCACCGCTTCTGGTGGCGGGGTTGATGGTCTCGACGGTAGGTGTTGCGGCGGCAGACCCGATTGGGGACATTGCTGGCGGAATTGGGACCGGTATGCAGGTCGGCGGGTCTATTGGGGGCTTGTTAGACATGGGTCTTGGATCCGCAGGCGGCGACCTTGCGAACTTTCAGGGCGCTGCTGGCCTAATCGGCGAATTGCTTGGCGGTTCCATTGGGCTAGGTGCCGTAGTGCTTCCGACGCTTGTCCCGTAGTTGATGGCTTTACTCACTGATTTCCCCGCGCACAAGCGCGGTGTCCACGATATTCACCCGTAGGAGAATCCCATGAAGCTTGCACGTATGATTGCCGCTCCTGTGGCGGCCGCAGCCATTGTCATCGGTTCGACGGTCGGCGTGGCCGGCGTCGCGTCCGCAGAGCCGGCGCCCCCGGCGCTGAATCTCGAGGGGTTCGCAGATCAGCTTGGCACCTACACGACAATTGGCGGATTTGCTGGCACCGCGGTTGGCGCTGGCATTGGTTGCCTGCTGCTGGGCACCGCGGCGGGCACCGCGGCGCCCATCGCGGGTAGCATCGCCGGCTGCACTGCGGGGGCTGGCATCGGCGGACTTATCGGAACCCTGATCGGCGGCTCGTTCGCGCTGCCGTCGCTGTTCCCCGCTGGCTAGAAGTTTGCATTGCGCGGCCCGGGCACCCAAGCGGTGCCCGGGCCGCGCTGCTGTGCCCGAGCGGCAGGGCGTGCGTCGGGAACAAATCCGCGACGAGGATGGTTGGGGCTACTGACTAGCTTGAGTGTATGTGACTCAACTCCACTTGACGGGCGCCAGTCGCCTGATGCAAGATTGAGCGCATAGTGCTCAACGTCCCCCGGGGTAGTGGGGGCACGTTGAGCCCGCGACTTTGTGCCGCGGGTTCAGCGCGGCACATCTGAGCTAGACGAAGCAGCGAATGCAAAGTCCCTAATCACAGGAGGAAATCATGGCACGTGCGGTCGGAATCGACCTCGGGACGACCAACTCGGTCGTCTCGGTACTCGAGGGCGGCGAGGCCGTCGTCGTCGCCAACGCCGAGGGCGCGCGCACCACGCCCTCCGTCGTGGCCTTCGCGAAGAACGGCGAGGTCCTCGTGGGCCAGCCCGCGAAGAACCAGGCCGTCACCAACGTCGACCGGACCATTCGGTCCGTCAAGCGCCACATCGGCACCGACTGGTCGGTCGCCATCGACGACAAGAACTACACCCCGCAGGAGATCAGCGCCCGCACGCTGATGAAGCTCAAGCGCGACGCCGAGGCGTACCTGGGCGAGGAGATCACGGACGCCGTGATCACCGTCCCCGCGTACTTCGAGGACAGCCAGCGCCAGGCCACCAAGGAAGCCGGGCAGATCGCGGGACTGAACGTCCTGCGGATTGTCAACGAGCCCACCGCCGCCGCACTGGCGTACGGCCTGGACAAGGGTGAGAAGGAACAGACCATCCTGGTCTTCGACCTCGGCGGCGGCACGTTCGACGTGTCCCTGCTGGAGATCGGCGACGGCGTCGTCGAGGTCCGCGCGACCTCCGGCGACAACCACCTGGGCGGCGACGACTGGGACGAGCGCGTCGTCACCTGGCTCGTCGACAAGTTCAAGGCCAGCAGCGGCATTGACCTGACCAAGGACAAGATGGCCCTGCAGCGTCTCCGCGAGGCCGCGGAGAAGGCGAAGATCGAGCTGTCCAGCTCGCAGTCGACGTCCATCAACCTGCCCTACATCACCGTGGACGCGGACAAGAACCCGCTGTTCCTCGACGAGCAGCTCACGCGCAGCGAGTTCCAGAAGATCACCCAGGATCTGCTGGACCGCACCCGCACGCCGTTCCAGTCCGTCATCAAGGACGCGGGCGTCGCGATCGGCGATGTCGACCACGTGGTCCTCGTCGGCGGCTCCACCCGCATGCCCGCCGTGACCGAGCTGGTCAAGGAGATGACCGGCGGCCGCGAGCCCAACAAGGGCGTCAACCCGGACGAGGTCGTCGCAGTCGGCGCCGCGCTCCAGGCTGGCGTGCTCAAGGGCGAGGTTAAGGACGTCCTGCTGCTCGATGTCACCCCGCTCTCGCTGGGTATCGAGACCAAGGGCGGCGTGATGACCAAGCTCATCGAGCGCAACACCACGATCCCGACCAAGCGCTCCGAGACCTTCACCACGGCGGACGATAGCCAGCCGTCGGTGCAGATCCAGGTGTTCCAGGGTGAGCGCGAGATTGCCGCGCACAACAAGCTCCTCGGCTCTTTCGAGCTGACGGGCATCCCGCCGGCACCCCGCGGCGTCCCGCAGATCGAGGTCACCTTCGACATCGACGCGAATGGCATCGTGCACGTCACGGCCAAGGACAAGGGCACCGGCAAGGAGAACACGATCAAGATCCAGGACGGCTCCGGCTTGTCCAAGGAAGAGATCGACCGCATGGTCAAGGACGCTGAGGCGCACGCCGATGAGGACAAGGCCCGCCGCGAGGAGGCCGACGTCCGCAACCAGGCCGAGTCTCTCGTTTACCAGACGGAGAAGTTCGTCAAGGAGAACAAGGAGAGCCCGGGGAAGGTCTCCGATGAAATCCTGGAGACCGTCGAGGCCTCCATCCAGGGCGCGAAGGATGCGCTGGCCGGTGGCGACATCTCCGCGATCAAGACTGCGGTGGAGAAGCTGAACACCGACTCGCAGCAGCTGGGCCAGGCGATCTACGACGCCTCGGCAGCCGAGGGCGGCGCTGACGGCGGCGAGAGCGCCGATGGCAACGACGATGTCGTTGACGCCGAGGTTGTCGACGACGCGGGATCGGACCAGGAGCAGAAGTGACGAACGAGCCCCAGAACCCCAAGGCGGGCGAGCGCCCCGACCTGGGCGAGGCTCGCGAGACGGACCCGGCGGGGCAGCCCGCCGGGGACGGCCCCGCGGCTGACGCCCCAGTGGGAGACGACCAGGGTTTCGATGGTCAGGTGCTCGACGGCCAGGTGCTCGACGCGGCAGATGCCGCCGAGGCCACTGGCGGCGAGTCGGATCACGACGCGAAGATTGCCGAGCTGACCAACGACCTGCAGCGCAAGCACGCGGAGTTCCTGAACTTCCGCAAGCGGACCCAGCGCGACATCGAGGACGCCAAGGTGAAGGCGAAGGGCGCGGTGCTCGCGTCAATGCTGGATGTCTTGGACGATGTGGATCGGGCGCGAGCGCACGGCGACCTGGAGGAGGGCCCGCTCCGCGCGTTCTCCGACAAGCTGCTCGGCGCGCTCACGGGCCAGGGCCTGACGGCCTTCGGCGAGGTCGGCGACGGCTTCGACCCGGAGCTACACGAGGCCGTGCAGCATTCCGGTGACGGCGACGTCCCGGTGCTGGCGGTGGTGCTGCGGCGCGGCTACCGCGCGGACGACCGGGTATTGCGCACCGCAATGGTCGTCGTCGAGGACCGTCCCGCTGGGGATAGCCCAGAAGGCGACGCGCAAACAGAGTGACCAGGCATGATAGCGCGAGACCGGTGATCGTCGGTCTCGCGCTATCAGGCCCAACATCGATAGCAGTACTTACGGAGGGAGGAGGCGCCCAGTGACGCAGCGCGAGTGGGTGGAGCGAGATTTCTATGCAGACCTGGGTGTCTCGTCCACCGCAACACAGGACGAAATCAAGAAGGCCTACCGAAAGCTGGCCAAGGAACTTCATCCGGATGCCAATCCGGGGGACAAGAAGGCCGAGTCGCGGTTCAAGTCGGTCAGCGAGGCCAATGCGGTGCTGGCCGACCAGGCCAAGCGCAAGGAGTACGACGAGGCCAGGCGGGTCTTCGCGTCGGGCGGCCTCGGCAACGGGGGCTTTCGTCCCGGCACCGGCCGCGGCGGCTTCCGTTCGGAGAACATCGACCTGAGCGACCTCTTCGGGCAGGGCGGCTCGGGTGGCAGCTCCGGCATGAACGACATGTTCGGCGGGCTGTTCAACCGTGGCTCGCGGCCCAGCCGGCCCAGCCGCGGCAACGACATCGAGACGGAAACGACTCTGGAGTTCCGCGAGGCGGCGCTCGGGTCTGTCGTGCC
The DNA here is from genome assembly GCF_000524475.1 of Tomitella biformata AHU 1821. GTDB lineage: Bacteria > Actinomycetota > Actinomycetes > Mycobacteriales > Mycobacteriaceae > Tomitella > Tomitella biformata. The sequence continues at coordinate 121,030 of NZ_BAVQ01000070.1, forward strand.
TTTGCAGTTGACCAGCCCCAGCCCGTGCACCACCTGCCATGGCAGCGGAGCGCGCCCGGGCACCAGCCCGAAGGTCTGCGCCAGCTGCAACGGCGCGGGCGTGATCAACCGCAACCAGGGGCACTTCGCGTTCAGCGAGCCCTGCTCGGATTGCCGCGGCACCGGCTCGACGGTGGAGAACCCCTGTGGGGACTGCGCCGGCACCGGCGTGACCACTCGGACCCGCACTATCAGCGTGCGGGTGCCATCGGGGGTCAAGGACGGGCAGCGGATCAGGCTTGCGGGCCAGGGCCAGGCGGGCCTGCGGGGCGCGCCCTCCGGCGACCTCTATGTGACGGTGCACGTCACCGCGGACCGGGTGTTCGCCCGCGACGGCGATCATCTGACGCTGACCGTGCCGGTCTCCTTCAGCGAGTTGGCGCTCGGCACCACGGTGTCGATCCCGACGCTCGATGGCAAGGTTGGCATGAAGATCCCTGCCGGCACCGCGGATGGCCGGACGCTGCGCGTGCGCGGCAAGGGCGTGCCGCGACGCAAGGGCGGCGCCGGCGACCTGCTGGTCACCGTCCGGACCGCCGTACCGCCGAAGCTGAGCGCGGAGGCCATAGCGGCCCTCGAGGCGTACGCCGCGGCGGAGAAGGAATGCGGCTTCGATCCACGTGAGGATTGGGCAGGTGTGTGATGAACACGTCGGGACGGGACGAACGGGCACCGCGCAGCGCCGTTGAGGCGACGCTGTTCGGCATCTCCGTGGCCGCGGAGATGGCGGGTATGCACGCGCAGACGCTGCGCACCTACGACCGCATCGGGCTAGTCAAGCCGGCCCGCACGTCCGGCGGCGGCCGGCGATACTCGGACCGGGACGTGGACCTGCTGCGCGAGGTGCAGCGGCTGTCTCAGGACGAGGGCGTGAACCTCGCGGGCATCAAGCGGATCATCGAGCTGACGACCCAGGTGGAGGCGCTCAGCCAGCGGGTCGCGGAGATGGACCAGCAGATAGCGCAGTTGCAGGCGCGGACCGGCCGCCCGCGCGCGGACATCGTGCCGTTCCGGCCGGGCAGCGCGATTGTGGTCTGGAAGCCCCGCAACCAGCGCTAGTAGGGGTCGTAGGAGATACCCGCCGGCGGGGCCCCGCGCTCGACGAGCCTGCGCATGGTGTGCTGGATCATCCCGGGCGCGCCGCTGATGAGAATCTGCCGATCCGACCAGCCGCCATATGAGGTGACGATGTCGGCGAGCGTGCCGGTCTGCCGGGCATGCATTCCGGTGTGCGGATTCCCCGGCTGCGCGGATCGGCCGCTGGCCAGCCACCAGGGATCGTCCTCCTCCTCGGACACCGGCACGACGGTCAACCACGGATTCGTGATCGATAGCTGCCAGAGCGTGGCCATCTCCGTGAGCTCACCCGGATACTTCGCTCCGTAGAACAGGTGCACGCGGGGATTGTGGCCGTACTTGCACATCTCGAGGATCAACGCGCGGAGTGGCGCGATGCCGGTGCCGCCAGCCACCATCAACACGTCCTGCCCGCTCTCGCGGTCCACGTGGAGAGATCCGTGGGGCGCGCCGATCCGCCAGCGGTCGCCGGTCCGAGTGCTGGACACCAGCAGCGGACTGACCGCGCCGCCCTCGATCGCCTTGACGTTGAACTCCAGCAGTCCGTGGGGGTCCGCGGGCATCGTCGGCGAGAGGTAGCGCCAGGTGCCGGGCTGCTGCGGCGTCTGGACACTGATGTACTGGCCGGCGGCATAGGGCAGTGGGCCGTCGGCCTCGAGCCGGATCAGCGCGTGGTCGCGGCCGAGCCTGATGTGCTCGACCACCGTCGCCTCCCAGTAGGGGGGCAGAGTCTTCGCCTCGCTCTGCGCGGCGGCGTCCATGACGCCGGCGGTGAGGGTGATGAGCTGGGTGATGAGGTTGTTCATCGCGGGTGTACGGCGATCGTCCAGGCAGCGGATGATCTCCTTGACCAACGCCGTGCTGAATGCCTTGTAGTGCGCGGACGTGACGCCGTATTTGCGGTGGTCACGGCCCAGCTGGCTCAAGAACGCGATCATCTCCGCCTCGCCGATGCGGCTGTAGAGGGTCTCCAGGACGTACTCGAGCACCTGGAACAGGATCTGGCGTTGGTCGACCATATTCGCGGGGAACATCCCCCGGGCGTCGGGGGCCAGGGCGAAGAAGTGGGCGTAGAAATCGGCCATGAACCGATCGGAGTCTTCTTCGAGTATTGAGATGAGCTCTGCGGACGGGGTCATCGGCAGGGTATGTAGGCGGTGCGACGGTGCCAAGTCTGCTGACCCCCTCTTCTGGCTGGCTCTGGTGGGCGACCGGCCCATAGATTACTAGTTTTCCCGAGTGCTCATGCGCGCCGGACTTCTCGTGTATGGGGGGCGGAATTAGAACCTGTATCAGTTTCTGTTCTAGTGTAAGACAGATCACCACGAGAGCGGAGCGGCAATGTCCATTGAGCACGAGTCCATCCAGTCGGCAGCCCAGAATAATACGGCACAGGAGCAGGGCGACGCTTTGCACCGGATGCAGTACATGCCGGACCTGTTGATCCGCGCGCTGGAACGCAACGCCGACCGCCCGGCCCTGTACCTGGACGATGTCGTCCTGACGGCTGGCGAGCTGCGCGATGAGATCAGCCGCTTCATCCAGGCCCTGGACTCGTTGGGCATCGGCAAGGGCACTCCCGCCTCGATGCTGTCGAAGAACCGCCCGGAGGTGCTCATCAGCATGGGCGCGACCATCGTCGCCGGCTGCCGCAACACCGCGCTGAACCCGTCGGGCTCCTTCGACGATCACCAGTATGTGGTGGCGGACGCGGAGATCGAGATGATCGTCTTCGACCCGGTCCACTTCGAGGAGCGGGCGGCGGCGCTCAAGGCGTCGTGCCCGTCGATCACGCTCCTGCTCTCGCTCGGCCCGTCTGAGGTGGGCGTCGACATCCTCGCGCTGGCCGCGACGTTCGAGCCGCGGCGGCTCGTGGCGGCGGACGTGGACGGCGACGACCCGTCGAGCATGGTCTACACCGGCGGCACCACGGGCAAGCCGAAGGGCGTCGTCAACACCTATCGCTCGGGCGCGACGCTGCCGCAGATCCAAATGTCGGAGTGGCAGCTGCCCGAGGAAGTGCGCTTTCTCGTCGCCACGCCCCTCTCGCATGCCGGCGCCGCGTTCTTCCTGCCGACGCTGCTGCGCGGGGGAGCGCTGGTGGTGCTGCCGGCCTTCGAGCCCGGCGCGGTGCTCGCCGCGATCGAGAAGCACAAGATCAACGCGACCATGCTGGTCCCGACCATGATCTACATGCTCCTGGACCACCCCGACATCGACACCCGCGACCTATCCAGCCTCGAGACGCTGTTCTACGGCGCCGCGGCGATGGCACCGGCCCGCCTGCGCGAGGGTATCGAGAAGCTGGGCCCGGTGTTCTTCCAGTTCTACGGCCAGTCGGAGTGCGGCATGTCGATCGCGGTGCTGCACCGCGAGGAGCATGACCTGGACAACCCGGAGCGGCTCGCGTCGTGCGGCCGGCCGGTGCCGTGGCTGGACGTGCGGCTGCTCGACGACGACCTGAACGAGGTGGCCCAGGGTGAGCTCGGCGAGATCTGCGTGCGCGGGCCGCTGGTGATGAAGGGCTACTGGAACAAGCCCGAGGAGACGGCGGAGGCGCTACGCGGCGGCTGGCTGCACACCGGCGATATCGCGCGGGCGGATCGACAGGGGTTCCTGTCGATCGTGGACCGCAAGAAGGACATGATCGTCACCGGCGGCTTCAACGTGTTTCCCCGCGAGATCGAAGACGTGATCTCCGCGCACCCGGCCGTCGCCGCGGTGGCCGTGGTGGGCGTGCCGGACGAGAAGTGGGGCGAGGCCGTCAAGGCGTGCGTCGTGTTCCGCCCCGGCCAGAGCGCCGACGCGGCCGTCCTGACGGAGATGGTCAAATCCGCGAAGGGCTCGGTGCACGCGCCGAAGTCCGTCGACGTGCTCGACGCGATCCCGCTGACCGCGCTCGGCAAGCCGGACAAGAAGACTCTGCGCGCGCGGTACTGGGAGGGCGCTGCGCGGCAGGTCTAGGGCCGGTGGCTCTCGACCTGCGCGTTGTTAGGATCGGCGCATGGTCTCGCCGAACGATCCCGCATATCCGAACCTCCCGGCGACGAGCTGGGCGGTGCTCGGGATGCTCACGCACAGCGAGCCGTTGACCGGTTACGACGCCAAGAAGTGGGCGGACTGGAGCATCGGCTTCTTCTATTGGAGCCCATCGATCAGCCAGGTCTACGCGGAGCTGAAGAAGTTGGAGTCGCTGGGGTTGGCGGAGTCCCGGGTGGTCACGCAGGCGGGGGAGCGCGATCGCCGGGAGTACGCGATCACCGAGCTCGGCACCCGGGCCGCGCGGGACTGGTCGCGGGAGGCGCCGGTGGAGGCTCCGGTGCTCAAGCACGGTGTGATGCTGCGCCTGTGGATGGGGCACCTCAACAAGCCCGAGGAACTCAAGGCCATCGTGCGCGCGCACATCGAGAATATCGAGGGCCAGCGCGCGCAGGCCGCGCTGCGAGCCGAGCACTCCCGCGCCGAGCCCGGCTGGGCCTTCCCGACGATGAGCCTGACGTGGGCGACGCGCTACTTCGACGCGGAGCTGGACCTCGCGCGGGCGTTGCTCGACGACATCGACGAGGCCGCACGGCAATTGGCCACCGTCAAGCACAAGGACGGCCTGGGCAATCCGGTGCCAATCGAGCCGGGCCGCTGGCGGGCCATCGAGGACTTCCTCGAGGATTGATCAGCGCCCGGCGGTCAGCCTCTCGACGTCGGGTGCGTACACGGTCATCCAGTGTGGCCGGAGCCGGTAGTAGACGACCTCGTTCTCCCAGTCGAACGCGTCGTTGCCGTAGAAGCCCTTGAAGTAGGGAAGCAGTCTCGGCCAGTCCTCGGCGGGCTCGCGCTCGCTGGGGTTGAGGATCTCCACCGAGCCGTGCGCGAACACGCCAAGGTCCTCGCCGCGCAGGTGCGCGATGCTGGCGGCCGGGCGGGCGGCGAGGTGACGAGCCTTGGCGGCGGTTCGCCCGTCGCCGTCACGGTGGACAGGGCCAGGGACGCATCGAGTAGATCCTGGAGTTGGTCGAGCTCGTCAGGGCTTTCGCGCATCACCCGATTTTAGTTCCGCGCGTCCATCAGGCAATCAGTACTGCCAAATCGGCCCACAACTGCGCGCGAGCCCGGCCGGTGATCGCCAGCGACGGGATTGTGAGGAAGCCGTGGAAGATGCCGTCGTGGCGGCGGTGGATGGTGGGCACACCGTCCTCGCGGAGCCGGTCGGCGTAGGCGCTTCCCTCGGAGTCGAGCGGGTCGCATGCGGCGGTGAGGACGACGGCGGGGGGCAGGCCGGCCAGGGTGCTGGCCAGGATGGGGGAGACTCGGTGCGGCTCGGCCGCGGCACTCGTGCCGCCGGGGGCGTATTGCTCCCAGTACCAACGCATGGCAGCCCGGGTGTTGAAGTGGCCCTCGGCGAACTCCAGATAGGACGGGGTGGCGAAGTCGTCGCCGATGACCGGATAGATTAGGACCTGCGCCGCGAGCGCGGGGCCGCCGAGGTCGCGGGCCATCAGTGCGGTGACCGCCGCGAGGTTGCCGCCCGCGCTGTCGCCCGCGACGATGATGCGCGCCGGGTCCGCGTGTAGCTGGGCGCAGGATGCCCGGGTCCACGCCAGAGCCGCGTAGACGTCCTGTGCGGCGGCTGGCGCGTGATGCTCGGGGGCTAGCCGGTAGTCGACCGAGACCACCACCGCGCCAACGGCATTGGCCATGGTTCGGCACAGCTCGTCATGGGTGTCGAGGTCGCAGAAGACGAAGCCGCCGCCATGCGCGAAGACCACGGCGGGTCGAGGGCCGCCGTGGGGGACGACTAGCGGCTGGTAGACCCGCAGCGGGAGTGCGCCTCCGGGGCCGTCGATGACGAGGTCCTCGACCGAGCCGACACGCTCGGGATTGTCCGAGAGCCGCTTTCGGGCGAGCACCGCGGCACGCGCGTCAGCCCCAGTCATCTCCTCGACGCGCGGGAAGCTGGCGTTCAGGGCGTCGAGCATGGTCTGGGCGTCGTCGGCGAGCGGCATGGGGTTCCTCAACTGTGCGGGGGGCTAGGCGTACTGCAGGTGGGGGCGGGGCGTCGCGGTGGGCATGGCCCGCAATTGGTCTCGACGCTGCAGGACCGGCGCAAGGTGGCCGTCGTCGGCGCGGAGTCGACGCACGATGGTGCTCGCCGCGATCCGCACGGGGGCCGCGGCGTTGTGGTCCAGTCTGAGGGTCGCGGACGGACCGCAGATGGAGACGGCGGCGATGGCTGAGCCGTTGTGCGCGACCGGCGCGCCGATCCCGCAGACCACGCCCGCGTTGACGAAGGCGATGCCGTCGTCGCGGATCCGCGAGAGGTGGGGATCCGCGGAGTGGTGGACGGTGTCCGCCAGCAGGATGCGGCCAATGGGGGACCGCGCTGCGGTGATTCGGCCGCCGACGCGACTCTCCGGCACGGCCGCGCCGGGGGTACCGATCTTCGCCAGGTAGACCACGTCCGGGCCATCGAGGATGCCCAGGTGCACGATGTGTCCGGTCACGCGGTGCAGCTCATGCAGCACCGGCAGCGCCGCGCTGTGGAGACGGTTTTGCTGCACGGCAAGCGACCCCAGCTCTATGAGCCTGGTCCCGAGCTCGTAGTTGCTGCCTTCGCGGCTGAGCCACCGCATAGCCACCAGCCGCTCCAGCATGCGGTGGGTTGTCGAGCGGGGCAGGCCGGTCCGCCGGGTGACCTGGGCCAATGTCAGGTGGCCCGGCCCCTCGAAGGTGTCGAGGACCAGCGAGATGCGTTCCATGATGGCCGTCGGCGCGGTATCGGCTGTGGTCATGCGGACCCCTTCGAGGATTCACGTCGTAATGTGGTGTTGAACTGCTAGTTTCTGTTAGGACAATGGTTGCACATTGGGGCGGGGTTGGGAAGGGGATCGGGCTAAGTGCTCCGGGTCTGATCCATCTCTCCGTCTACCCCGGCGGGAATGTCCCGTCAGATGGGCGACCGTCCGCTGAACGGCGACCACTGTCCATAACGTCAGCGCATGAACAGAGAGGACCACCAATGTTGCGGATGGCAGGAAAGGTCGCGCTGATCACCGGCGCGGGAGCCGGGATGGGGCGTGCGCACGCAGTGCGACTAGCGGAGGAGGGCGCGGACATCATCGCGCTCGACGTCGCTGAAGGCGCGCTGGCGGAGAGCGCGATGATGGTGCGGGCGCATGGGCGGCGCGTCGTGACGGCCGTCGCCGACGTCTGCGACCTGGCAGCCGTCGAGGCCGGGGTCGGCACGGGCGTGGCGGAGTTGGGCAGACTCGACACCATCGTCGCGAACGCCGGCGTGACGGAGAACCCGGGGCCGTCGTGGACCATCGACGAGAACCTCTGGGAGCGCTCGATGGCCGTGAACCTCACCGGCGTCTGGCACACCGTGAAGGCGGGGGTCGCTGCGCTGGGGCCCGGCGGCGGCTCGGTAATCATCATCAGCTCGACCGCTGGCATCAAGGCGGTGGCCGGCGCCTCGCACTACACCGCGGCCAAGCACGCCGTCGTCGGGCTGGCCCGGACTCTGGCGAACGAGCTTGGGCCGCGGTCGATCCGGGTCAACACCGTGCACCCCGGCGCAGTGGACACGGCGATGACCATCAATCCCGCGACCTTCGCGCGGCTGCGACCGGACCTCGCGGCCCCGACGGCCGACGACGTGGCACAGGTCCTCTCGAGGAACCACCTTTTGCCGGTGCCGTGGGTGGAGGCAGTGGACGTGAGCAACGCGGTCCTGTTCCTCGCCTCGGACGAGGCCCGCTACATCACGGGGCTGCAAATGGTGGTAGACGCCGGACTGACGCAGAAGGTGGGCTGATATGAGACTCGACGGAAACGCCGCGCTGATCACCGGCGCGGCGCGCGGGATCGGGCGAGCGCAAGCGGTGCGGTTCGCGGAGGAGGGCGCGGACCTGATCCTGGTGGACCGCTGCGCGGCGGTGCAACATTCCACGACGCCAGGCGCGACCAGCGCAGATCTCGCGGAGACGGTGCGGCAGGTCGAGGCGCTCGGGCGTCGGGCCATTGCGGCGGTGGCGGATGTGCGGGACCAGGAGGCGCTGGACGCCGCTGTCGCGCGGGGAGTGAGGGAGCTGGGACGGCTCGACATCGTCTGCGCCACAGCGGGAATCAGCTCATCCGGTCCGGCTGACACGATGCCGGCGGAGGTGTGGCAGACGATGTTGGACGTCAACCTCACCGGTGTCTGGAAGACCTGCAAAGCGGCGATCCCGCACATGATCAACGCCGACCAGGGCGGCTCGATAATCCTGGTCAGCTCCATCGCGGGACTGCGCGGGCTGGTGGGCGTCGGCCACTACACCGCGGCCAAGCACGGCGTCGTCGGGCTCATGCGGTCTCTGGCAAAGGAGCTTGCGCCGCACCGCATCCGGGTCAACACCGTGCACCCCGCGAACACCCGCACGGACATGGTGCAGAACCCGGCCACAATGCGGACTTTCGTACCCGGGGTGGCGGAGCCGACGCAGGCGCAGTTCGAGGCCGCCGCACAGACGATGCACCTGTTGCCGGTCCCGCTGCTGGACCCGCGGGACGTCGCGAACGCGAGCCTGTTCCTGGCCTCCGACGAGGCTCGATACATCACCGGCGCGACGTTGCCCGTCGACGCCGGCCACTGCGCGCGATAGGAGAATGGCGATGGTCTCACAGGGGTTCGGCGGCACGGCGGTCGTCACCGGTGCCAGCAGCGGCATCGGCGCGGCGATAGCCCGGCATGCCGCCGCGGCCGGGATGAGCGTGGTGCTGGCGGACATCTCTGTGGAGCGTCTGGCGGAGGTCGCGGGAGAACTTGCAGCGAAGGGGCATTCGGTGCTCGCGGTGCCCACGGACGTCACCGACCCGGATCAGGTCGACGCGCTCGCGGATGCCGTCTACAGGGAGTTCGGTGCCGTCGAGCTGCTGGTGAACAACGCGGGGCTCGAATCCGTGGGGCCTACCTGGGACATCCCGGCCGAGCAGTGGCGGCGGGTCCTGGAGGTGAACGTGAACGGCGTCTTCCATGGCATCCGCTCCTTCGTGCCGCGGATGGGCGCGGACCCGCGCCCATCGCGGGTGGTCAACACCAGCTCTGTTGGCGGCATCGGAATCATGCCGCGGATGGCGGCCTATACCGCCTCCAAGCATGCAGTACAGGCGCTGACCGAGTGCCTCTACCTGGAGTGCGCGGCGGAATTCCCGCAGGTGAAGGTGTCGGTATTCGCGCCCGCCCACGTCGCGACCAACATCTTCGAGGACGCGGAGCCCGTCCCGGGGGCGACCGACGAGATGGCGCGCTGGCGCGACGCGGTGCGGGAGCAGGGGATCAGTGCGGAGACGGCCGCACGGCTGCTGTTCGACGGCATCGCCCGCGACGAGTTTTGGATCCTCACGCACTCCGAGGCCTTCGAGCGGCTGGCCGGCATCCGGGCTCGGACGCTGTCTGGCGCGCTACGTCCCGGTGAGACCTGACCGTCAGATCTGTTGTGCCAAAACAGCATTGAGAATGGCCCACCTGGTGGAAGGGGCTATTCCGGGAGGGCCGCGCGGATCGTAGCGTGCAGGTCAGACGAGCTAATTGAGTGAGACGGGAATGGGCATGGCGAGAAAAAACGTGGACGTGGTGGTGGTCGGCGCGGGCATCGCGGGGCTGTACGCGATGCACCGCTTGCGCGGGCAAGGTCTGAGCGTCCAGGGCTTCGAGGCGGGCTCCGGCGTGGGCGGCACCTGGTACTTCAACCGGTACCCGGGCGCCCGCTGCGACGTGGAGTCCGTCGACTACTCGTACTCCTTCGACGACGCGCTGCAGCAGGAGTGGGACTGGTCCGAGCGCTACGCCACCCAGCCGGAGATCCTGCGCTACCTTGAGCACGTCGCGGACCGGTTCGGCCTGGGCGACGGGTTCCGCTTCGACACCCGCGTGCAGTCGGCGACCTTCGACGAGGACGCAAGCACCTGGCGCGTCACCACGGACCAGGGCGACGCGGTCACCGCGCGGTTCTGCGTGTTCGCCACCGGCGCGCTGTCCACGACCAACCTGCCAAACGTCCCGGGTCGCGACAGCTTCGCCGGCGAGATCCTGCACACGGGCAACTGGCCGCACGCGGGCTTCGACTTCTCGGGCAAGCGCGTCGGCGTGATCGGCACCGGGTCGTCGGGCATCCAGTCCATCCCGCTGATCGCGGAGCAGGCCGCGGAGCTCAAGGTATTCCAGCGCACGCCCAACTTCTCGGTGCCCGCCTGCAACCGGCCCCTGGACGAGGCCACCCGCAGCGAGCAGAAGGCCGGCTACGCCGAGCGCCGCCGCAAGTCCTTCCTCAGCGGCGGCGGCTCCCCATTCGTGCCCAACCCGCTCAGCGCCCTCGAGGTGTCGGCGGCGGAGCGCGAGGCGGAGTTCGAGCATTACTGGGAGAGGGGCGGCGTCCTGTTCGGCAAGACGTTCGCGGACCAGATGAGCAGCCTCGAGGCCAACGATCTGGCCCGCGATTTCGCGGAGCGCAAGATCCGCGCGGTCATCGAGGACCCGGCGATCGCCGACGCGCTGGTGCCTACCGACCATCCCATCGGCACGAAGCGGATCGTCACCGACTCCGGCTACTTCCAGACGTACAACCGCGACAACGTCACGCTGGTCGACCTGCGGGCGGCCCCCATCGCGGCTATCGACGAGACGGGGATCCAGACGACGGATGCGCACTACGAGCTCGACGCGATCGTGTTCGCCACTGGTTTCGACGCGATCACAGGCTCCCTCGACCGCATTGACATTCGCGGCCGCGGTGGTGCGCTGCTGCGCGAGGAGTGGACGGCCGGCCCGCAGACCTACCTCGGCATCGGCGTGCCCGGCTTCCCCAACCTGTTCACCGTGACCGGCCCGGGCAGCCCCGGCGTGCTGGCGAACATGGTGCTCGCCTCCGAGCAGCATGTGGACTGGATCGGGGCCCTCATTGCGCACCTCGATGCGAACGGGCTCGCGACCGCCGAGGCCGCCGCGGACGCCGCCGCGGAGTGGATGGCCCAGTGCGGTGAGCTGGCCGCGAAAACCCTTTTCCCACAGGCGAACTCGTGGTATCTTGGCGCCAACATCGAGGGCAAGCCACGGGTGTTCATGCTCTACGCGGGCGGCTTCGGCAACTACGGCCGCCAGATCGCGGAGGTTGCGGCGGCGGGTTATAAGGGCTTCGAGCTGGTTCCGGCGCGGTGATCTCGGCCACTCGTAAGGTTGAGCGGAATAGACTCAACTTGATGGTAGTTGAGTGAGGCAATAGCAAGTTTGTGGCCCGGCTGATGCCAGGCTGACTAGGCTGGTCCACAGCGACCGCCGGGCTGCGAACGCACCAACGTCTCACCAAAGGGGTGGCCAGTGAACGCATTCAATCCCACGACGAAGACCCAGGCGGCGCTCAGCGCCGCCCTGCAATCGGCCGCGGCCAACGGCAATCCGGAGATTCGTCCGGGGCACCTGCTGGTGGCGCTGCTCGAGCAGTCCGACGGGATCGCCGGTCCGCTGCTGCAGGCCGTCGGTGTCGACCCGGCACTGGTGAAGGGCGAGGCGCAGCGGCTGGTCACGGCGCTGCCGTCGGCCTCCGGCGCCTCGGCGCAGCCGCAGCTCTCCCGTGAGTCGCTCGCCGCGGTCACCACCGCGCAGAAGCTCGCCGCGGAGATGTCGGACGAGTACGTCTCCACCGAGCACCTGCTGGTGGGCCTGGCCACTGGCGACTCCGACGTCGCGCGCCTGCTCTCCGGGCAGGGGGCCGGCGCCGAGGCGCTGCGAGCGGCCTTCGTCAGCGTCCGCGGCAACACTCGCGTGACCACCGAGGACCCCGAGAACACCTACCAAGCCCTCGAGAAGTACTCGACGGACCTGACCGCCGTGGCCCGCGAGGGCAAGCTCGACCCGGTGATCGGGCGTGACACGGAGATCCGCCGCGTCGTGCAGGTGCTGAGCCGGCGCACCAAGAACAACCCGGTGCTCATTGGCGAGCCGGGCGTCGGCAAGACGGCGATCGTGGAGGGCCTGGCCCAGCGCATCATCGACGGCGACGTCCCGGAGTCCCTGCGCGGCAAAACCGTCGTCTCCCTGGACCTGGGCTCGATGGTCGCCGGCGCGAAGTTCCGCGGCGAGTTCGAGGAGCGGCTCAAGGCCGTGCTCGACGAGATCAAGGGCAGCGACGGCCAGATCATCACGTTCATCGATGAGCTGCACACCATCGTCGGCGCCGGCGCCACGGGCGAGTCCGCGATGGACGCCGGCAACATGATCAAGCCGATGCTGGCGCGCGGCGAGCTGCGCCTCGTGGGCGCGACCACGATCGAGGAGTACCGCAAGTACATCGAGAAGGACGCCGCGCTGGAGCGCCGCTTCCAGCAGGTCTTCGTCGGCGAGCCGTCGGTGGAGGACACGATCGGCATCCTGCGCGGGCTCAAGGAGCGCTACGAGGTGCACCACGGCGTGCGCATCACCGACTCCGCGCTGGTCTCGGCCGCGACGCTGTCGGATCGCTACATCACCTCCCGCTTCCTGCCGGACAAGGCCATCGACCTGGTCGACGAGGCCGCGTCGCGCCTGCGCATGGAGATCGACTCGCGGCCCGTGGAGGTCGATGAGGTCGAGCGGATCGTGCGCCGGCTCGAGATCGAGGAGGTGGCCCTCGCCAAGGAGGAGGACGCCGCCTCGAAGGAGCGACTGGCCAAGCTGCGCGAGGAGCTGGCCGACGAGCGCGAGAAGCTCAACCAGCTGATGGCGCGCTGGCAGAACGAGAAGCAGTCCATCGACGCGGTCCGCGAGCTCAAGGAGCAGCTCGAGGCGCTGCGCGGGGAGTCCGATCGTGCGGAGCGCGACGGCGACCTCGGCGCAGTCGCGGAGCTGCGCTACGGCCGCATTCCCGAGCTGGAGCGCCAGCTCGAGGCCGCGACCCCGCAGCCCGGGGCGAACGCCGACTTCATGCTCAAGGAGGAGGTCGGCCCGGACGATGTGGCCGACGTCGTCGCGGCGTGGACCGGAATCCCCGCCGGCCGCATGCTTGAGGGCGAGACCGCCAAGCTGCTGCGCATGGAGCATGAGCTGGGCAAGCGCGTGGTCGGCCAGGCGGAGCCGGTGCAGGCCGTCTCGGACGCGGTGCGGCGCGCCCGGGCTGGCGTCGCCGACCCCAACCGGCCGACGGGCTCGTTCCTGTTCCTCGGCCCGACCGGCGTGGGCAAGACCGAGCTGGCGAAGTCGCTCGCGGACTTCCTGTTCGACGACGAGCACGCCATGGTCCGCATCGACATGTCCGAGTACTCCGAGAAGCACTCGGTGGCCCGGCTCGTCGGCGCGCCCCCCGGCTATGTCGGCTACGAGTCCGGCGGCCAGCTCACGGAGGCCGTGCGGCGTCGCCCGTACTCGGTGGTGCTGTTCGACGAGGTCGAGAAGGCGCACCCGGACGTGTTCGACATCCTGCTGCAGGTCCTCGACGACGGCCGGCTCACCGACGGCCAGGGCCGCACGGTCGACTTCCGCAACACCATCCTGATCCTCACCTCGAACCTCGGTGCCGGCGGCGATAAGGAGCAGGTGATGGCGGCGGTCAAGGCGAAGTTCAAGCCGGAGTTCATCAACCGGCTCGACGACGTCGTGATCTTCGACCCGCTCTCGGAGCTCCAGCTCGAGTCGATCGTCGACATCCAGCTGGCGCAGCTGGCCACCAGGCTGGCGGCGCGCAGGCTCACCCTCGACGTCTCGCAGCCCGCGAAGGCGTGGCTCGCGAGCCGTGGCTACGACCCCGCCTACGGCGCGCGGCCGCTGCGCAGGCTCATCCAGCAGGCGATCGGCGACCAGCTTGCCAAGAAGCTCCTCGCCGGCGAGATCCGCGACGGCGACCCGGTGCCGGTCACGGTGGCGGAGGACGGCTCGGGCCTGGTGCTCGGCTGACGCCTCTGTGACGCCGGCCTCCTGTCGGTGCCGGGCATGACGCAGATCATGCACGTTACCGACAGTTACAGGTAGACGCCGAGTGTGGCGGACTGGTTCGATCGAAGTGGACCGCATTGTGCGGCCCACCGCCCTAGTTGCAGGGGGCAAAGCAGAAGGGATGAGCCAATGATTATCGCAATCACGCTGATCGCCATCGTGGCCGTGGTGGCCGTCAGCATGTCCGGTGACGGGCGCGACCTGAACTTCAGCGCGCGCGACGAGCGGCAGACGGTGAGAGCACGCTCCAGCCGCCGCTAACCCAGACGACAACTGCGCCCGAGCTCTGTTCTAGGACTCGGGCGCAGTGCTGTGCGAGGGGGAGTTCGTGCCACGCGCAGAACGCCGCGGCTTTCCAGCCGTCCCGCGGTTGCAAGCGCGGCCCGGATGGAAACCCGCGGCGAATGGGGGGGAGGAGCAGGCTCAGCCCAGAATGACCCGGCCGTCGGCGTCGACCCGCCAGTGCGGGTTGTGGGCGATCTCCCAGACCACGCCGTTGGGATCACGCACATGAGCGTGGAAGATGCCGCCGAACTTCCCCTCTTGTGGCGCCTTCAGGACGGTGCCGCCGGCATCGGCCATCTTGGTGACGAGCGTCGCCACGGCGGCCGGGCTCTCGACGTTGTGCGACAGCGTCACCCCGGCCGGCGGGCCGACCTCGCCGCCTCCGCCCAGGTCCTCGGCGAACTTCACCGCGTCGAATAGTCCCAGCATCAGGCCGGGCGCGACCTGGAAGAAGAGGATCTCGCCGGGGACGTCGAGGGCAGGGGTCCAGCCCAGCGCGTCCGCGTAGAACGCGCGGGCGGCGTCGAGGTCGGCGGTGGACAAGGTGAGGAAATGCACGCGCTGATCCATCGCCCTATTCTAGGTGGATCAGGGTGGGGGAACGTCCTGTTCACAGGCTGCACTCAGGATGGGCGCCTAGCCTGGACGCACTATCCAACACGGACACTCGAACCGGACTTCGCGAGGGAGGTTGACAGGACTGATGGCAGACAACGAGGACAAATGGCCCTATGGCGACGCACCCGATGCCAGCAATTCCACGCGGGAGTTTCCCACGCAGGCGGCACAGCATCCGACAACGCAGCGTCCAGCAACCCAGTGGTCGACGCCGAACCACCCGTCAGCCCCCGGCTATCCGTTTCCCGTCAGCCCCGCTCCGTCCGCGCCGCAGCCTGAGCGGGCGCGGCGCACGGTCGGCCTGGTCGGGGCCAGCGTCGCGGGCGCGAGCCTGCTGGTGATCGGACTGGCCGGCGGATACTTGATCGGTGGCAGCGGCGACAACTCCACCCAGCGGCTGGCGTCGGTGACCACGACCGGGCAGGCGCAGATCGGCGGCCAGGCCCCGGCGACGACGGACCCTGCGCCCACCGCCGCGCAGTCGCCGGCAGTTGGCGCACCGAGCACCACCGACGCGGGGGTGTCCTCGACGACGATCGCCCTCGGCGCCGCGGTGGGGACAGTGTCCGCGATCAACGGGGCGAACTTCACAGTCCAGGGCCTCGACGGCGTCTCCTGCCGGGTGACCACCACGAACAGCACCCGCGTCGCGACGTTGCGCGGCAGCGGCGGGGTCCGCAACCTGTCCGTGGGCGACCCGGTATTGGTCAAAGGCGTCAGCGGACCTGACGGCGTGATGACCGCCGAACTGGTTATCGCGGGAGCCTTCCCCGACCTCGGCAGCGGCACCTCCTAAACGCGTCCGGACGCCATTTCGCAGGACAGTCTCACCGGGCTCCGGCCGCATTGCCTAAACTGTCAGGTGATGTCTACATTCTGGTTTGTCCTCGCTGGCCTGGCGCTCCTGGGCGCCGTCATGCTGATGTATCTGGACCGCGCGCGCCCGGAGCCGGCGAAGCACTCGCGCTCCGAGTGGGCGGCCATCCGCGGCCTCGACTACACACCCGCGATGGACTCTCTTGAGGGCCGCTGGAAGCGCGGCGTGTTCGACGAGGTCGAGGACGGTCACGCTGTCGAGGTCGCCGGCGGACTCTACGAGGGATCCCAGCTGTATCTCTTCGATCTCCGTTTCGCCGATGTCGTCGAGACGCCGGGCGGCAAGCAGTCCGAGCAGGTCGAGACAATCACGATCCTCGCGCTGCAGCGGCCTATCGGCTCGGCCGTGGTGTTCGACCTGCGCTCGGAGACCTCCCCGGCACCCCGCGAGGACGAGGTCAACATCCTGGGCGCGGTGGGCCGCTTCTTCGCGTTCTCCGACGACCTCGATGTGGCCCGGCGCGTCTGTGATCGCCGCATGGTCGCCTTCGCTGAGGCCGCCCCCGAGGTGATCGAGGTGCTCTGGAGCGAGGGTGACTGGTCGTTCTGCTGGCTCGCCGAGACCGCGAGCGCGAACGACTGGGACGACGCGATCGCCGCCCTGGCCAGGTTCTCGAGCCTGCTGCGGGTGCTGCCGCCAGATCGCCCCCGCACCGCGCCGACGCCCGCTGTCCACGACCCCGGACATCCGTGACCGACGGCCGAGCACGACGTAGGCTCGACCGCATGACTAGACCCGTCGCCCTCATCACCGGCCCGACCTCCGGCATCGGCACAGGTTTCGCGACGAGGTTCGCCGTGGACGGACACGATTTGGTGCTCGTCGCGCGTGATGCGGACAAGCTCGCAGCCCTCGCGGCGAACCTGCGGCTGACGCACGGCGTCGAGGTCGAGGTGCTCGCCGCGGATCTGTCGGTCGCGGCGGACCGCGAGAAGGTGTCCGAGCGGTTGGCGGCCGGGGTGGACGTGTTGGTCAACAATGCGGGCTTTGGCACCAGCGGCGAGTTCTGGACCGCCGAGCACGCGCTGCTGCAGCGCCAGCTCGACGTGAACGTCACGGCCGTCATGGACCTAACCCGTGCCGCGCTGCCGGTCATGATCGCGCGCGGCAGCGGCCGCATCGTCAACGTGGCGAGCGTCGCCGGGCTGGTGTCCGGCCGCGGCTCGACGTACTCGGCGAGCAAGGCCTGGGTGGTCTCGTTCACGGAGGGCCTCGACGGCGGGCTGACCGGCACCGGCGTGCGGATGATGGCACTGTGCCCGGGATTTGTGCGCACGGAGTTCCACAGCCGCGCGGGGATCGAGATGTCCACGATGCCGTCGTTCATGTGGCTCACCGTCGACAAGCTGGTCGCGGCGGCGATGCGGGACTTGGCCAAGGGCAAGGTGATCAGCGTGCCGGGCGCGCAGTACAAGGTGCTGACCACGGCGAGCCGGCTGATCCCACGCGGGATCGTGCGGCAGGTGGCGGGCAGGTTCGGACAGGCGCGCGGCCGCACCTAGCCGGTTGGGGAGGGTAGATGGAAACAGTGTTGTTCGGGGTGTTGCCGGTGCTCGCGTTCATGGGGTTGGCGACCCGCAGTGTGCTGCGGGGCCGGCGGCAGAACAAGAAATAGCAGACTTTCAGGCACGACATGGGCACGACGCCCCGCATAGGCAAGGTGGCAGATGAACGATCGAGACGAGTTGGCGCAGTTGGTTCGCGAGCTGTCGGTGGTGCACGGCAAGGTGACGCTGTCCTCCGGCCAGGAGGCCGAGTACTACGTGGACCTGCGCCGTGCGACGCTGCACCACCGCGCCGCGCCGCTGATCGGCGCGCAGTTGCGCGAGCTGACCGCGGATTGGGACTTCGACTCGGTGGGCGGGCTCACGATGGGCGCGGACCCGGTGGCGATGGCCATCATGCACGCCCCCGGCCGGCCCATCGACGCCTGCGTGGTCCGCAAGGCCGCCAAGGCGCACGGCATGCAACGCCAGGTCGAGGGCCCGGACATTGTCGGCAAGCGAGTGCTCGTGGTGGAGGACACCACCACCACCGGCAACTCGCCGCTGACCGCCGTGCGTGCGCTGCGGGATGCCGGGGCGATTGTGGTCGGCGTGGCGACGGTCGTGGACCGGGCCACCGGCGCCGACAAGGTCATCGAGGCTGAGGGAGTGCCGTACCGCGCGCTGCTGGGGCTCGACGATCTGGGCTTGGCATGAAGGCCTCACGGATGAAGGCAGCTGACGTCCGCGCCGCGCTGGCGGACGTGATCCGCGGCAAGCGCGAGGTGCTGCCCGAGCACAGCGTTTACCTGGCGTCCTCGGTGGCGACGACCGTGCTCGCGCTCAGCGGCGACAAGCGGCTGCAGTACGCGTCCAAGTCCGTGATGGCGCCGGCGCTCGCTGCCCGGGTCATCCGCGAGTACCGCGATAAGCGCCTCGACGGCATCGACACCACGCTGTTGCTCGTCGGCCTGGCCGCGGCCACCGTCGGCGACGTGTTCATGGTGGACGCGGACAACGACGACCGACTGGTCCGCGGGGCCTCGTCCTTCGGAGTGATGCAGTCCGCCTACACCACGGTGCTGCGCCAGGCGGGGGCCAAGCCGCATGTGGCCACCGCGCTGCCACAGGCCGCGACAGCCGCGGCGGGCTCGGGCCTGCTGTTCTGGCGCCTGCCGGCGGTGGCGAAGCCGTTGTCGGCCTACAGCTTCGCGCTGGGCGCCACCGCCACCCTCGCGTCGGACCCGGCTCTGGCCCCCGGCGCGCGACAGGTCGCGGGGATCCCGGTGCCGGAGCGGAACGACCCGCGGACCTGGCTGGCCGCGGGCGGCCTCGTCTTCTCGGTGTCCGACGCGTCGATCGTGGTGCGCCGGATGTTCCTCAAGGGCGAGACCAGCAAGCGACTCGCCGAGGGCCTCGTCATCGCGACTTATGCGGCCGCGCACGTGATGCTGATTGAGGGGATGCTGCGCCTGCGCAGGCGCTGACGACCTACGGGCACAACATGATGTGGTCCCTATTGTGTGGGTCGACGCGAATGGGGACGGTCGCGCCCACGACCAGCACCGTCCTCTCATGCCGGTTCATCGTGCGCACCAGCTTGCCGGCGTAGGACTCTGAGCCGGGCACCGTCAACTTCAACTCCAGCTCGGCGCGCTCGCCGGCGGCGTCCGGGTCTGGGATGGTTCGCACCGAGGTGATGGTGGCCCAGCCCTCATAGCCGTGCTTGTAGAGCTTGCGATCGGCGCGTGAGGCGCGCTGCGCCCAGAGCAGCGCGAGGCCCAGCAGGAACCCGTAGCCGAAGACAAGGATGGCGATCTCGTACGGCAGGGTGCCCTCGGGCGCGTGCGGCGCGAGGAAGGTCACCCAGATCGCCAGGGCGACGAAGAATAGGGCGGTCACCGCGATCACGCCCCGGATTGCTCTCTTGTGGTCCATGGCCCAGCTCCAAAGACTTGGCAGCAAAACCGACTCCCGCATGAAGGTGCGGGATATTCAGTCTAGCGTCTACATGAATCTGCTACTTCCGACACCTTGACGGCATTAGGTGCAGGCCATGTGATGCACGGCTACCCGCCACGCTTTGCGGCGCAACGGGCTTGACTGTGTCCCACACCGACGCTTGTGGCGCAGGAACATGATTCTTGGATTTCACCCCCGACCCTGAAAGCTGGGGTCCGTTGTTACTGTGGCGGACTCGGCGATGTCGTGGCCGCGGAGGGGTCGGCCCGGTCTTGTCTCGGCATTTGCGCACCGGCTGATGCTCCGCAGTCTTCACGCGCGGCATCTGCCCGCGCCGGCGCACCACCCTGTACTTGCCCACCAGAACTCGCTTGGCCAAGTTGACCCCCGCCACATGATCCCGATTTCCTCCAACCCGGCATCGGGCGCACCACGCAGAGTGGTATCCGCTGGGGCGGGAGACTCTTTCGTTGCAGCCTGGACACAGTGAGGACGACCCACGCGCGGGCACCATCACTACCTCGATACCGGCCCCAGCCGCAGTGTGAGCGAGCGCGTCGGTGGCCTTGCGGCGGGCGGACTGTGCGGCACGGTTGTTGTTGACCCGCCCATGCCCCCGCGGCTCCAGGGTGGCGAGGTCCTCCACTCCAATTGCCTGCGCTCCTGCGGCAGTCGCGTAATCGGTGGTCTGACGGGCGAAGTGGAATGCCAACTCCCGATTGATCCTTCGCCGTTTGGTCCCCACAGCTGTGCGGTGACCGTCCAGGCCGAGATTTTCGACTCGAGCTGGACGCGAACACGGGCGGGGGCGGTGGCGGCGAGCTGGCGTAGCCGGGCGGCCTTGCGGTGGAGCATCTGCCCCTCGATCTGTAGGCGGGCGAGCTTGATTCCGAGGCCGCGGTCGTCGTAGGTCCAGCCGTGGAAGTCCGACACCAGCCCATCTGCAATCTCGGCTACGACGGCGGCAGCCCCCAACGTTGCAGGTGACCAGTCCACCCCCACAGCCCGCGTCGCAGTGTCCGCATTCGTGGCGGGCACCAACTCGGTTATCGCGCACCGCCACAATAAGCCCCGGTGATCGATCTCCAGGGTGGGCAGATGCCACTGGGTAATTGGACGATCACGCAGATGTGGGGGTATCGCAGCGGTGAGCCGCACTCGCCGCCAATCCGCTCGGTGGGCAGGGTTCGGGCAGGTCGGCATCGTCACCGTCAGCACGAGGTCGGTGTCGTTCGCGGCGAGGTGGGCGAGTTGCTTGTCGGCAGCGGCAAGCCTCGCGATCCGTGCGAACCCGGGTACGGCCTGCATGTCGGTGACCCGCAATCGCGACACCGACGTCGACACGGTTTGCCCGCCGTTATCCTGGGCGTGGCGGCGAGCCCAGGCGACCAGCTGCCGGTACACCCCGCGGGCGAACGCCGCCGGCACATCTACATCCTCCTTCATCTGTGGCGCAAGGTGACCGCTCTCGGGGTCGAATCGGGCGGCGAGCGCAATGATCGCGCGGTCACGGTGGGCTAGGGTGCGCAGGGTTGCAACGACTTGCCCGGTCACCACACGGCCCACTCGAGACGGGACGTAGACGCCGTCTGGGTAGTGCGGGGTCCAGCCGAGTCGCGCGGCCACGGCATTCCCCTGCAGGGGCAGACGCCGGGCCGTCCGGTCCCTGCCCGCGGCGAGGGTGTCGAAGGTGGTGGGCCGCCACAGCCGGCCCAGTAGCTCCGCCCCGGACTCGGTGATCAAGTCGAGCAGCCACCCGGCGCGAGTATCTATGTCGTCAAGCCCAATCGGGTCCCCTGTTGCGTCGTCGACCGCCATGAATGCACGATTGGTGACGGCCAGTTTCCGCGCAACTAACAATCCCGCGCTGGTCATGGTTGGTGTCCAGGGATACGGTGCGGCGGCCTCGAGCGGTCGATGGTAGCGGGTCCCCGCCTAGAACTGATTGCGGCATCCGGAGAATGAAGCGAGCAGCGCAGTGAAGTCATCCATTAGCTCCTCTGCCAGGGGTTTCAATTGTCTGCCTATCCAGGGACTCAAGAGTAACCCCGACCTCTGACATTGACTGCGGATCCATATCGGTCCTGAACCTGACTTTCCTCCCCTGTCCACTGGACCATGGCCGGGAGACGGCGAAGGTCGATGTCCGGTTGTGGATGAATCTGGGTCCATCGTTGACTAGCCTGGTGTGATGCCAACACCATCTGTCGTGATCACCGGCGCCGCGTCCGGTATCGGCCGCGCCACCGCACTGCTCTTCGCGCGCTCCGGCTATCGAGTCGGGGCGTTCGACGTCGACGAGACCGGGCTCGCGTCGCTGGCCAAGGAGTCGGCGAAGTCCGGCCGGCAGATCAGCACCGGCATTCTGGATGTGACGGACGCCGACGCCTGGCAGACGCGGCTCGCGGAATTCACCGAGCCGGACGACGGCCGGCTCACGATCTTGATCAACAACGCCGGCCTGCTGTCCTCGGGCCGCTTCGCCGACGTCCCCCTGGCCGCGCAGCAGCGGATGGTCGACGTCAACGTGCTGGGCACGCTCAACGGCTGTCACACCGCTTTCCCGTATCTGAAGGGGACGCCGAACGCGCAGGTCGTCAACCTGTGCTCGGCGTCCGCGATCTACGGGCAGCCCGAGCTGGCCACATATGGCGCGACCAAGTTCGCGGTCCGCGGGCTCACCGAGGCGCTGGACCTGGAGTGGCGGGCCGACAATATCCGCGTCGCCGCCATGTGGCCGCTGTTCGTCGACACGTCGATGATCGTGGGGATGGACACGGGCTCGACGAGGTCGCTTGGCGTGCACCTGACCGCCGAGGATGTCGCCGAGGCCATCCTGGAAACCGTGCGCGGCCCCAGCCACTGGCTGGCGACGCTGGCCCGCTCGGCCCATCGCCCGGTCGGATTGCAGGCCCGGGCGATGTTCTCGCTGGCCGCGATCTCCCCCAGCTGGCTGCTGCGGGTGATCAACGGCCGGATCACGAAGGCCTAGCGGGGGTCGGCGGGATCCACGGGGCCGGCGGCTGGGTAGTCGACCCACTGGGTGGCGGGCGTCTGCTCCGGGGTGCGGCTGGTCGAGAGCGCGACCCAGAACACGCCGGCCAGCAGGCCGAGGCTGATGCCCAACAGGCTGAAGGACCACATCTGGCGCTCGGAGGTCAGCGCGGCGCAGCTCGCCTGGCCGGTCTCGGTGGCGCCGCTGATATCGCCGGTGCCGAAGGCGGACGCGCAGACGACGGCGCCGTTGGCCGTCTCCACCAGCGTCGGCTGGGACAGGCCGATGGTGATCGCGACGACGAACAGCGCCATGGCGAGCGGCGCGAGCAGGCGGACGATCAATCGGTTGATGCTCACAAAATCTCCTGTATCGAACGGCAGAGGACGGCCAGCGTGGTCGCGGCCCGCTCCAGAGTACGGTCGGACCGTGCCCCAGCCCATTTCCGAGAATCCCCCGCCCGTGCCCGCTGACCCCGCGGCCGGCCCCACCGAGTGGAACTCGCACCCCGTGGGAGTCGGACCGTGGGGCGAGGAGCGGACCGACCCGCTCCCGACCGACCCCCGCTACGACCCCGAGCTGCTGGCCGACGGGGACCGTCGCAACGTGGTCGACGCGTACCGCTATTGGACCCGCGGCGCCATTGTCGAGGACATCGACTCGCGGCGCCATCCGCTGCACATCGGCATCGAGAACTTCGGGCACGACGCGAACATCGGCACCGTGGTGCGCACCGCCAACGCCTTCGCCGCCGCGGCCGTGCACATCGTGGGTCGGCGGCGCTGGAACCGGCGCGGGGCGATGGTCACCGACCGCTACCAGCACCTCGAGCACCACGAGGATGTGGAGCAGCTGATGGAGTACGCGTCGGCGCACGGCCTCGAGGTGGTGGCGGTGGACAACGTGCCGGGTTCGGAGCCGATCGAGCGCGTCGAACTGCCGCGCAACTGCCTGCTGCTCTTCGGCCAGGAGGGCCCGGGGGTCAGCGCCGAGGCGCAGCGTCAGGCGGCGTTGACCGTCTCGATCGCGCAGTTCGGGTCGACCCGCAGCATCAACGCCGGGGTCGCGGCCGGCATCGTCATGCACACCTGGGTGCGCCAGCATGCGGACCTGGCCGCCGCTTGGTAGACCTGCCCGGTGATTAGCGGCTGAGCAGCAGTGCGGCGAAGTCGCTCACGTTGGAGACGATGTGGGTGGCGCCGGCGGCGGTCAGCTCGTCGGCGGAGTGCGCCCCGGTCAACGTGCCGGCCACGATCTGCGCGCCGGCGCTCAAGCCCGTGGCGATATCGCTGGCCGTGTCGCCGAGGACCGCGATCTGCTTCACGTCGTCGATCTCGAGGCGCAGCGCGGCGGTGAGCACCAGGTCGGGGTAGGGGCGGCCGCGGCCGGCGTCCGACGGGGCGAGCGTGAGGTCGGCGATCTCGTGCCACTCGAGGGCGTCGAGCAGGCGGTCCTTCGTCACGCGGCTGAAACCGGTGGTCAGGGCCACCTTGATGCCGGCGCCGCGCAGCGCCCTGATGGACTCCTCCGCGCCGGGGATCGGCTCCGCTTGGCCCTCCTGGATCAGGCGGTCGTAGGAGTCCTCGAATACGCGGTTGGCCAGCTGGGCGCGGTCCTCGTCGCCGAAAATCTCGCGGAACACGACGATCTTGGGCTGGCCCATCGTGTCGAGAGCGAACTGGCGGGCCACCTCGGGGGCGGGTGTGCCGTTATCCGAGAGCACGATCTCGTCATGCCCGACGATGGACGCGGCCTCCTCGAAGGCCTGGATGACGAGTCCGCCGTCGGCGATCGTGGTGCCGGCCATGTCGAGGACGGCGAGACGGATGGGGTGGTGCGGTTTCATGGTGGTCCTTACTGTTCGGTGGGAAGAGATGTCAGAGGCCGAGGAGGTCGGCCGTCTGCTCGCCGAGAACGGGCCCGAGTGTCATGCCGCGCCCGCCCGGGCCCGCGATGACCCAGACGCCGGGGGCGACCTCGCTGCGGTGCACCAGCTCGTCCGGATCCAGGCACTGGCTGTAGACGCCGGCCCAGCGGCGGGTGATGGGCGGCAGGACGCGCCCGAGCAGCTCCTCCATGGTCCCGGCGAGGTGCTGGTAGGGGGCCTCGTCGACGTCGAAGTTGAATGGCTCGTCGTATTCATGGGTATCGCCGATGGTCAGACCGCCGTGCAGGCGCTGCACACACAACAGCTGCATCTTGTGCTCGGCCGCCACCGGCGATTGGGGCTGGGCGGCGCGCAGCTCGTCGAGGGCTGGGCCGGCGAAGCCGGGGTAGTAGCGCAGGCTGTCGCCGTCGGCGATCGCGGTGGTCAGCTGCTCGCCGAGCGGCGCGGTCTGCATCATCTGCAGCCGGACGCGGCGCAGGGGGAGGTCTCCGGCGACTTCGCGGGCCAGGCCGCCGAGCGCGGCGCCGGGGCAGAAGATGACGAGGTCGCCGTCGTGGCGACCGCCGTGCTCGTCGCGGATGGACACCCCGCCGCTGTGCGAGTGGATGGCCCGGGCCTCGGCGCCCCCGAGGAAGGTGTAGCGGCCGCTGGCGTGGAGGTGCTTGCGGATGGCGGGCAGGGCGATGCGGGACTCGACGGCGGCGTCGTTGGCGCAGTGCAGGCCGCCGAGGAACTCTCCGCGCAGGGCGGGGTTCAGGGCCCGGGCCTGCTCGGGGTCCACGAGGGTGAAGCCGCGTTCGGCGGCGTCGGGGCGCTGCGCGGCCTCACGGGCGACGGCCAACTCGGCCTCGGTGCGCAGCAGGGTGATCGAGCCGGCGGCGCGGAAGCCGATCCCGGGCACGTCCTTCGCGAGGTCTGCCCACAGCTGTCGGGAGCGCAGGGCCGGGGCGAGCTCGCCGCCGGTGCTCCCGCTGACCCAGACCAGGCCGAAGTTGCGGACGGTCGCGCCGCGCGACTCGGGCTCGCGCTCGAGCTGGGTCACGCTGTGCCCGCGCCGGATTGCCTCGAGAGCGTGGGCCGTGCCCAGAACTCCGCCGCCAATCACCACTATGTGCATGAGGTGACTATCTAGGACGTCTCTGGCCTAGCGGTGGAAAGCTGGCGAACGAAAAGTGAACAGTGCGAGTAGTTCACGGAGGACCCCCGAACGGGGCAGGCCCATGCTATTTAACTGGTGGCGGGCTCGAGCGCGGCCGGTTCGGCTTTGTCGCAGCGCAGCTTGTAGTAGCCGAGGGCGGTCGAGGCGACGAGGAAGGCCAGCATCCCCAGCAGCACGGCCGGCATCAGCCAGCTCACCTTCTCGATCTGCGCGCCGCCGAAGTAGCCGACGAGCAGGACCGCGGGCGCCCACAGCAGGGCCCCGACCGCGGTGGCGGAGGCGAAGGTGCGCTGATTCATCGACGCGGCGCCAGCCACCTGCGGGCAGAGGGTGCGGACGAACGGGACCAGGCGGGCGAGGACGACGCCCCAGAATCCGTACTTGTCCAGCAGTTGGGTCGCCTTGGCCAGGTTCTTCGGGGTGATCAGCTTGGCGTTCTCGCGTGCGGAGAGCTTATGGGCGCAGCGATTGCCCATGCGGTAGCCGAGGTGGTTGCCGGCGATCGCGGCCACGAACACTCCGATGGCCAGCGCGGTGACCCGCCCGGGAGCGTGGGCGGACGCGAACAGGATGCCGGCGGCGAGCAGCATGGAATCGCCGGGCAGGACGATACCCACCAGGAAGGCGCACTCGACGAACACCACCGCGACGATCACCAGCCACATCATGCTGGGTCCGGCGGACTGGAGATGCTCGAGTATCGCGCCCACGTTCATTCGCCGTCGAGCACGGCGGTGGCGGGAGCGGTGGCGGCAGCGGGAGCGGCCTTGCGGGAGGCCAGGAAGCGCTTGCCGACCTCGATGATGATCGGGATCACGGAGACGAAGACGATGCCGATGAAGATGATGTCAATGTTCTTCTGGATGAACGTGATCTGGCCCAGCCAGTAGCCCAGCAAGGTCACGCCCGCGCCCCAGACGATGCCGCCGATGATGTTGTACGTGATGAACGTGCGGTAGCGCATGTTCGAGGCGCCAGCGACCAGCGGCGCGTAGGTCCGCACGATCGGCACGAAGCGGGCCAGGAAGATCGTGATGGGGCCGTGCTTCTCGAAGAAGGCGTGGGCCTCGTCGATGTAGGACTTCTTGAAGATTTTGGCGTCGTTCGACTTGAACAGGGCGGCGCCGCCCTTCTTGCCGATGATGTATCCCACCTGATCGCCGAGGATCGCGGCGATGGGGATGGCGATCAGCAGCAGCCACAGCGGAGCGAACGCACCCTGCGCGTCGGGATTGATCCCCACCTCGCTGACGGCGGCTCCGCCGGCGACCAGTAGGCCCGCGGTGAACAGCAGAGAGTCGCCGGGCAGCAGCGGGAACAACAGGCCTGACTCGATGAAGACGATCAGGAGCAGCCCGAGCAGGAACCACGTGCCGAAGGAGTTCAGCAGGTTGACCGGGTCCAGGAAACTAGGCAGGAGAGCCAGGTTGGTTGTCACGGACTCAGAGGCCGCCAGCGTAATCACTCGGCCCACAGTACCCGTTGGCGGCGGCGAGACGGGGACGCTGTGACGGGTTCAATGGACGCAGGGGAGACTATTCGCCCCGGCCTTGCCATACTGCAGGTACCAGACGGCGGCTTCGCCTTGCCCGGCGCCGCCTCAGCAAACTCTTCATGGAGGTCCGTTTCGTGGCTATCGCAACTCCCGAGGTCTACGCCGAGATGTTGGAGCGTGCCAAGAAGAACACGTTCGCCTTCCCGGCTATCAACTGCACCTCATCCGAGACCATCAACGCCGCGATCCGCGGCTTCGCCGAGGCCGGCAGCGACGGCATCATCCAGTTCTCGACCGGTGGCGCGGAGTTCGGCTCCGGCCTGGGTGTCAAGGATATGGTCACCGGCTCCGTCGCGCTCGCCGAGTTCGCGCACGTCATCGCCGCGAAGTACGACATCACCGTCGCACTGCACACCGACCACTGCCCCGAGGACAAGCTGGACAACTTCGTGCGCCCGCTGATCGCCATCTCGCAGGAGCGGGTGAACAAGGGCCAGAATCCGCTGTTCCAGTCGCACATGTGGGACGGCTCCGCAGTCCCGATCGAGCGCAACCTCGTGATCGCCAAGGAGCTGCTCGACCTCTCGCGCGCCGCGAAGATCGTCCTCGAGGTCGAGATCGGCGTCGTCGGCGGCGAGGAGGACGGCGTCGAGAACGCCATCAACGAGAAGCTCTACACCAGCGCCGAGGACTTCGAGAAGACCGTCGACGCGCTGGGCGCCGGCAACGAGCACGCCTACCTGCTCGCCGCCACTTTCGGCAACGTGCACGGCGTGTACAAGCCGGGCAACGTCAAGCTCACGCCCGGAATCCTGGCCATGGGCCAGCGCATCGCCGAGAAGAAGCTGGGCCTGGCCGAGGGCTCGAACCCGTTCGACTTCGTCTTCCACGGCGGCTCCGGCTCGTCGGTGGAGGACATCGAGGAGGCGCTGGGCTACGGCGTCATCAAGATGAACGTCGACACGGACACACAGTACGAGTTCACGCGTCCGATCGCCGCCCACATGTTCAGCAACTACGACGGCGTCCTGAAGGTCGACGGCGAGGTCGGCTCGAAGAAGTTCTACGACCCGCGCAGCTACCTGAAGAAGGCCGAGCAGTCGATGACCGACCGCGTCGTCGAGGCTTGCCAGGACCTCAACTCCGCCGGCAAGTCCGTCAGCGCCTGATTTTTTCCAGCTCTCCCCACTTCGCGGGCGAAACGTGAGTTTGCGGTCGTTACAGCGGCCGCCACGCTCAGTTTCGTCCGCGAAGTGCGTTGGATTGGCCTGTGGAGTGGTCACCGCGGGTTGGCCAGAGCGTCGCCTGGTCGCGCACAATGGACCCATGACCTCATTTGGTGACCTCCTGGGCCCCGCGCCCACCCTTTTGCCCGGCGACGACGACGCCGAGTCCGCGCTGCTCAACCACGCCGACCCCAAGTCCGTCGCGGCCGAGCACCCCTCTGCCTCCATCGCCTGGGCCGCCCTGGCCGAGCCCGCACTCGAGGCCGGCGAGCCCGTTATGGCCTACGCCTACGCCCGCACCGGCTACCACCGGGGCCTCGACCAGCTGCGCCGCAACGGCTGGAAGGGCTTCGGCGCAGTGCCCTACAGCCACGAGCCCAACCGCGGCTTCCTGCGCGCGGTGGCGGCGCTGGCCCGCGCGGCCCGCGAGATCGGCGAGACCGAGGAGTTCGAGCGCTGCCTCGCACTGCTCGAGGACTGCGATCCCAAGGCCGCCGGCGAGCTGGGCCTGGGCTAGAGCTTCGCTGACCGCGACTGATCTGCCCCGTCTGGCGATGCCAGGCGGGGCAGCCGTGTCTCAGAAGTCGACGCGGTGGCTAGTGTGCAGGGCATGACCTCTACCCCGCGCTGGTTCTCCGAGAACGACGAAAATCACTCCCAGTGGTACATCGACCGCTTCCGCGAGATGGCCGCCCAGGGCGCGGACCTCGCGGGGGAGGCGCGGCTGATCGACGCGATGGCGCCCCGCGGCGCCCACGTGCTCGACGCGGGCTGCGGGCCCGGCCGGCTCGGCGGCGAGCTGCACCAGCGGGGGCACCGTGTGGTCGGTGTCGACGTGGACCCGGCGCTGATCGCGGCCGCCGGGGAGGACCACCCCGGGCCCGAGTGGCTGGTGCAGAACCTGGCGGAGCTGGACCTGGCGCCGCGCGAGCCCTTCGACCTGGCCGTGATGGCCGGCAACGTCATCTGCTTCGTCGCGCCTGGCACCGAGCCCGAGGTGTTGGCGGCCGTCGCGCGGCACCTCACCCCGGACGGCGTGCTGGTGGTGGGCTTCGGGATGGGCCGCACGCTGACCGTCGACGAGTTCGACGCGCATGTCGCGGCGGCCGGGCTGCGCGTGGAGCAGCGGTTCGCGACGTGGGATCTGAAGCCGTGGACCGCGGACGCCGACTTCGCGGTCAGCGTCCTGCGCCGGGCCTGACTCGAGGCGCGGGCGCACCGCGCGCAGGACTACCCCTGGCATTCATGCGCATGTCTGCATATGATGCGAGGTATGTCGTCGACCCACAATCACGCTGCCGTCCAGGACAGCCACGCGCACAGCCACACGATCAGTGCCGACGCGGACCGGCGCTATCTATGGATCGCCCTGGCGCTGCTGCTGGCGCTGATGGCGGGCGAGATCGTCGTCGGCATCATGGCCGGTTCCCTCGCCCTGCTCGCGGATGCCGCGCACATGGTCTCGGACGCGGGCGCGATCGCGCTGTCGCTATTTGCGATGGCAATGGCCGCGCGCCCGGCCACGGGCTCATACACCTTCGGCTTCAAACGCGCCGAGATCCTGTCTGCCCTGCTCAACGGTGCGACGCTGCTGGTGCTGGCCGTGTACTTCACCTTCGAGTCGATCCGCCGACTGCTCAATCCCGGCGAGGTGGACGGCGCGCTGGTGTTCATCGTGGCGATGGTCGGGGTGGCCGTGAACCTCCTCGCGACGTGGGTGCTCAGCAAGGCCAATCGGCAGTCGCTGAATGTTGAGGGCAGCTACCAGCACATCCTCACGGATCTGTACGCGTTCATCGGCACGGCGGTCGCGGGCGCGGTGATCTACCTGACCGGCTTCGTGCGGGCAGACGCCATCGCGTCGCTGCTGGTGGCGGCCCTGATGTTCAAGGCCGGTTACTCGCTGGTGCGCGAGGGCGGCCGGGTGGTGCTGGAGGCGGCGCCGCGGGGGATCGACCCCCTCGTGGTCTCCGCGGAGATCGCTGCGACCGCGACGGTGGTGGAGGTCCATGATCTGCACATCTGGGAGGTGACCTCCGGGTTCCCGTCCCTGTCGGCCCATGTGATCGTCGAGGACGACGCGCCCTGCCATGCGGTGCGCGGCCAGCTCGAGGAGATGCTGCATGAGCGCTTCGAGATCACCCACACGACGCTGCAGGTGGATCACGCGGCCATGAGCGGCGAGCACGACGCGAGGTCGCGGGACGACTGCCCGGAGCGGGTGCTGGGGGATCGCTAAACCCTCAGAACCCTCAGGCGGGTAGGCCCTCGGTGAGGTAGGCGGTCGCGCTGAAGCGGTTGCCGCCGGAGTCGAGCCAGTGCACCACGAGCGCATCGCCCGGCCCGCGCTGGTCGATCAGGGCGGTCAGCGCCGCGGCGTCAGCGATGTGGACGTCGTCGACCTTGATGATGACGTCGCCGGGGCGCAGCCGGATCCGTTCGGCCGCGGTGCCGGGCAAGACCTCGATGACCTCGGCGCCGGCTGGGACGTCCGTGCGCGTGGTCACCCGCACGCCCAGCACGGCGGTGGGCCCCACATGCACGGTGTCGATCGAGGCGCCGCCGCGCACGTGGTCCGCCACGGCCATCGCGTCGGAGATGGGCACCGCGAAACCGCGCCCACCCGGCACGTCGGGGTCCGCGGACTTGGAGGCGGCGGTGTTGATGCCGATGACGCGACCGGTGGCGTCGAGCAGTGGCCCGCCGGAGTCGCCTGGGCGGATGCCGGCCTCGATCTGGATCACGCCGCCGAGCTGCTCTGCCCGCCCGTTGTCATCCTGCGCGGTGATGGACTGGTTCAGCGCGGTCACGGTGCCCGGAGACGTGGTGAGCACCCCGGTGCCGCCGGCGTTCCCGACGGCGACCACGAGGTGCCCGACGTCGACGCTCGCGGAGTCGCCCAGCGACGCCGCCGGCAGCCCCGACGGAGTCCGCCCGGCGTTGTCGCGCAATTGCAGGACAGCGATATCGCGGGTGCGGTCGTAGCCGAGCACCTCGGCCGAGTAGTCCGCCCCGGTGTCCACATGGGTGGCGC
This sequence comes from Tomitella biformata AHU 1821, assembly GCF_000524475.1. Lineage (GTDB taxonomy): Bacteria > Actinomycetota > Actinomycetes > Mycobacteriales > Mycobacteriaceae > Tomitella > Tomitella biformata. The sequence continues at coordinate 152,106 of NZ_BAVQ01000070.1, forward strand.
GCACCCCCGTGGCCCCGGCGATCACGTGGTTGTTGGTGAGCACCAGGCCGTCCTCGCCGAGCAGGACCCCGGTGCCCGCGCCCCGCAGCGTGAAGCCCGGCTCCGCGGGCAGGTCCGACCAGATGGTGACCACGCTCGGCCGGATGCTCGCCGACAGCGCGTCGGCGTCCGCGCCGGGCGGGGCGGTGGGGTCGGGATTGGGCAGAGGGGGGAGCTCGGTCGCGAGCCCGCCCGTGGTGTCCTGCTCGGCGGGGGCCGTCAGGGCCGGGGCCAGGGTGGTGATCGTGTGGGGGGAGAGCTCGCCGACCCCGACGCCCAGCGCGAGGGTCGCGGCCAGGGCGGTGGCGGCGACTGCGGTGAATAGCCGTCGGCTCACCTGACCCGCCTCATGACCAGAACCTGAACAACGCGAAGCCTGTCATCGAGTAGCCACGAGGCACCCCTGAGAGCTCGAACAGCCAGTAAATGGCGTCGAAGAAGACGCGGTTGAGCTGGGGGATGGTGAGCAGGGCGAACACGGCGAGCAGCCCGAAGGGGGCGAATTGGTCGAGGGCCCGACGGGTGTCGCCCGACAGCCTGGACTCGAGGAGCGCGTAACCGTCGAGGCCAGGGATCGGCAGCAGGTTGAGCACCGTCGCCATCACCTGCAGGAACGCGAGGAAGCTGAGCCCGAACCAAAAGCCCTGATGGGTGCCGTCGCGGCCAAACGCGGCGATGACGGCGAGCAGGACCACGGCCAGGGTCAGGTTCACCGCGGGCCCGGCGAGGGAGATCCGTCGGCGCTGGCCGGGGGACAGGTGGGCGGTGTTGAGGTAGACCGCGCCGCCGGGCAGGCCGATCCCGCCGAGCGCGATGAACGCCAGCGGCAGCACCAGCGACAGCAGCGGGTGGCTATAGCGGAGCGGGTTCAGGGTGAGATAGCCGCGGGCGGCGACATCGAGGTCGCCGAGCCGCCAGGCCGTGACCGCGTGCGCGAACTCGTGCAGGCACAGCGACACGACCCAGGCCGCCAAGACCAGCACGAACACGCTGATCCGGGTGGCCGTCAGGTTCCCCTCGATGGTCCAGGCGAATACGCCGGCCACGATAGTCACGGCGAGGATGCCCACGAACACGGGGCTCGGACGAATCTGGCGGAGGCTCAGGTGGCTTGTCATCTGCAACCGCCGCTTTTAGCGGACCAGCAGCCAGTCGTTGGCGTCGCGATAGAAGGTGGAGCGCTTGAGCTGCTTGCGCTCGAGGATGCCGTCGCGCACCAGGCGGGCGGAGACGGCGCCGGTCTGCGCGGCGCGGCCCCTCGCCCACTTGCGGCGCAGGCCGCCCACCCGCGCGGCCTCGAGTCCGGGCGCCTTGGCGAGGGGCCGGATCTCCACGCCGGGGCCGATGCCGGTGAACAGCTGAAAATTGTCGACGTACGTCTCGCCGGTGAGCTTGCCGCCGTCGGGGCCGCTGAGCACGGCCGAGCCGACCAGGGCGACGCCGAGGTCGTCCCGGATCAGGGGCGTCGCGCGGGCCTCGCCGTCGAGCGCGCGCTTGGCGGCCTTGGAGCCATGGTCGAGCCGGTAGATCTTGCACGCGGGAGTGCGGGACTCGGGCACAAACGCCAGCTCGACGTCGAGCCGCTCGTGCCGCATCAGGTGCGTGAGCACCGCGGCCAATGCGGCGTCGCCACCGATCACCACAATCCGGGGCCCGGTGCCGCCGCGGGGCAACTTGTCCAACAGCTCCTCACGGGTGGGGACAGCAGAAACGGCCACGAGGTCTTGGCTCGACAACGTGACCGGCACGGGCGTATTTCCACAGCGCAGCAGCACCCGCCCATCGTAGCGACACGGTGGGGCGATCCTGAGTTTTTGGTGCTGAGTCGATACGGGGAGGACCCCTGGACTAGGCTGGCCTACTGGCTACTGCCTGAGATTGGCAGTGACCTGCAGCTTCGAATCGACAACAGGAGAAACGATGCCGGCGATCGTCTTGATCGGCGCCCAGTGGGGCGATGAGGGCAAGGGCAAGGCGACAGACCTTCTTGGTGGCCGCCTCCAATGGGTGGTGCGGTACCAGGGTGGCAACAACGCCGGGCACACCGTCGTTCTGCCGAACGGCGAAAAGTTCGCCCTCCACTTGATCCCGTCGGGCATCCTCACCCCGGGTGTGCAGAATGTCATCGGCAACGGCGTGGTGGTCGACCCCGGCGTGCTGCTCACCGAGCTGGCCGGCCTCGAGGCCCGCGGCGTGGACACCACAGGCCTGCTGATCAGCGCCGACGCGCACCTGATCATGCCGTACCACGTGGCCATCGATAAGGTCACCGAGCGCTACCTCGGCGCCAAGAAGATCGGCACCACCGGCCGCGGCATCGGGCCCTGCTACCAGGACAAGATCGCCCGCGTGGGCGTCCGAGTCGCGGACGTGCTCGACGAGAAGATCCTCACGCAGAAGGTCGAGGCCGCCCTGGAGTTCAAGAACCAGGTGCTGGTCAAGATCTACAACCGCAAGGCTCTCGACCCGCAGCAGGTTGTCGACGAGGTGCTCCAGCAGGCGGAGGGCTTCAAGCACCGCATCACGGACACCCGCCTGCGGCTGAACCAGGCGCTGGACGCCGGCGACACGGTGCTGCTCGAGGGTTCGCAGGGCACGCTGCTCGACGTCGACCACGGCACATATCCGTATGTGACGTCCTCGAACCCCACCTCCGGCGGCGCCGCGGTGGGCTCGGGGATCGGCCCGACGAAGATCACGACCGTGCTCGGCATCCTCAAGGCCTACACCACGCGCGTGGGCTCGGGCCCGTTCCCGACGGAGCTGTTCGACGAGTTCGGCGAGTACCTGGCCGACAAGGGCGGCGAGGTCGGTGTGACCACCGGCCGCGGCCGCCGCACCGGCTGGTTCGACGCCGTCATCGCCCGCTACGCCACCCGCGTGAACGGCATCACGGACTACTTCCTGACCAAGCTCGACGTGCTCTCCGGCCTGGACACGATCCCGATCTGCGTCGCCTACGACGTGGACGGCGAGCGCGTCGAGGAGATGCCGATGTCGCAGACCGGCGTGCACCACGCGAAGCCGATCTACGAGGAGATGCCGGGCTGGACCGAGGACATCACCGCGGCCCGCACGTTCGAGGATCTGCCCGCCACCGCGCAGGCCTACGTGCTGCGGCTCGAGGAGCTCTCAGGCGCGTACATGTCCTGCATCGGCGTCGGCCCGGGCCGCGACGAGACCATCGTGCGCCGGGAGATCATCCGCTAGCCCTCCGGCACAAACCCCACCGGGTCCTGGCACAGCGCGACCGTGGGGGCCCGGCGGCCGGGGTTCTCCTGGCACGGCAGGTTGCGGGCCCCGCGCACGGCGATGGGGGAGTCCTGCGACAGCTTGCAGAACAGGTCCCGCGGCGTCGCCGGCACATCGGTCTCGGTGGGCGAGCGCCGCTCCGCCGGGGGCAAGAAGCCGGTGATGCAGGGGGGTGGGTCGTTGAGCTCGTTCACGAAGAAGGTGTTCTGGCCGGGATCGTCCACATTGGGCAGGCCCGCGGACTGGGTGGTCGCCATGATCGCGGGGTAGAGCACCAGGATCTGTTCGATGGACGCGTTGTAGACCTTCGCCAGTTCCGCCACGGTGAGCAGTGCGGGCAGCAGGCGACGGGCCTCCGGCGACAGGGCGGTGAGCAGGGCGGAGGTCTCCGCGGCGGCAGGCCCACCGTGCTCGAGGACCCCGCGCAGGGAGCTGTCCGCGGCGCTCAGATGTGTGGTGAACGTGGACATCGACCGGGCCCAACCGGCGATGGCGTCGCTGCTGGCCAGTTGCGCGTCGAGCAGCGGCGCGGAGTCGTCGAGCAGTGCCCCGAGGTCCGCGCTGGCGCCGGCGGCCCCGGTGGACAGGCCGATGAGCGCGTCCGCGCCCTGGGCCAACTGCGGACCGGTGCCCTGCAGCGCCAGATTGGACTCGTCCAACACGGACCGCAGCGACTGGAGGCCGGAGTCGTCGAGCACCGCCTCGAGCTGGTCGAGGAGGGGCCCGATGTCCTCGGGCAGGCTGGTGCGGTCGGCGGTGATCACGTCGCCGTCGGCCAGCTGCGGCCCGCCGGCGCGGCGCGGCGCGAGGTCCACGTACTGCTCGCCGATCGCGGACATGCTCCGCACGCTCGCGTCGAGGTCCGCGGGAACCGGGGCGGCGGACTCGAGGGACAGCGTCGCCGTCGCGCCGGCGGCCGTCATCGTCAGCGACTCGACTTTGCCGATGGTGGTGCCGCGGTAGGCGACGTTGGCGTTCGGGTACAGCCCCGCGCCGTCCGCGAGCTCGACTGTCACGGTGTAGCGGCCGATGCCCAGCGACTGGGGGATCTGTGCGTAGTACACGCCGATCGCCCCGATGCCGAGGATCGCGCACACCGTGAACAGCGCCAGCTGCACGCGCACGAGTCTGGTGTGCCTCATGGGTTCCCGCCCAGCGAGCCGTGCAGCGGGGTGCCGAGGAGCAGCGCGTCATCGAGTGTCGGCAGCCGCAGGTCCAGGGTCACCTCGCCGTTAGCGTAGTCCCCGCGGACGGCGTTGGCGTACGTGTCGAGGGGGAAGGGGAACGTGAACATGTAGCCGGTGGAGTCGGTGAGCGAGGGGCCGGAGTTGGCCAGCGCGGCGAGCACCGGCGCGAGGTCCCGCAGGTTGGCGACCAGGTCGGCTTGGGTGCTGTCGATGACGCGGGTCGCCGCATCGCCGAGCTGGCCCAGGGACTCCAGCGCCGACGTGAGCTCGTGCCGCTGCTCCGCGAGCACGCCGAGCGCCGGCCGCAGCACGGTGATGGATTCGGCGAGCACGTCGGACTCCGCGGCCACCTCCACGGCCAGGCGGTCCAGGCCGTCGATGGCGCGGGTGATCTCGGCGCGGTGCCCGTCCATTGAAGTCAGGAGCTCGTCGAGATGTGCGAGCAGGTCTCGGACGGCATCCTCGCGGCCGCTGAGCGCCGAGTTCAGCTCCACATTGATCTCGCGGATCCGGTCCAGGCCCCCGCCGCCGAGCACCACCGCGAGCGAGGACAGCGTCTGCTCGGTGGTGGGATAGGCCCCGGCATGCGCCAGCGGGATCGTCGCCCCGGCCTCGAGCCGGCCGTGCGCGGGCTCGGACACCGGGGCCGACAGCTCCACGTGCGGCGAGCCCAGCAGGGAGGTCTGGCCGATTTTCGCGACCGCGTTGGCCGGTAGCTCCACATCGCCGTTGACCATCACGGTGACCAGCGCGTGCTCGCCCTGGAGGGCGAGGTCGGAGACGCGGCCGACGGTGACGTCCCCAATCCGTACCCGGGAGTTGCGGTCGATCGTGGCGACGTCTGGCAGCTGGATGTGCACCGCGTAGGCCCCGTCGCCGCGGCCCTCGGTGCCCGGCAGGGGCAGGGAGTTGACACCGCGCCACTGGCAGCCCGCGACCGAGAGCGCGGTGGCCGCCAACAGAACTAGGGCGAGCAATCTGGATCCGAACCGCATCATTCGGGCACCTCGATGGTCAGGAGATCCAATACGGACGTCGTCTCGCGGGCGGGTGGCAGCAGGGGCAGGGCCAGGTGGGGCTCGGAGTAGACCAGCTGATCAGGCAGCGCGCCGACGCCCCGGGTGGGGTTCGACGCGATCGGCGGGTACGCGGTGGTGAGCAGGCGCAGCACCGGCCCCAGCTCCTCGACGCACAGCTGCGCGCCGCGCTCCGGACCCACCTGCTCGGCGGCGGCCAGGCCGGAGCAGATGAAGTTGGCGGGGTTCGCGAAGTTGCTCAGCGCCAGCGCCGAGACCACCGCGTTGTGGGCGGGTTGGTAGATATTGGTCAGGTTCGACAGCGCCGTCGGCGCCACGTGCAGGATTTGCGCGAGCCCCGCGCGCTGCGCGGCGAGCTGGTCGACGGTGCCCGCAAGCTCGGCCACCGAGCTGGTGAGCTGGCCACGGTTGTCCCGCACGAAGGATTCGACGTCGCGCAGGGCCACGTCGAGCTCGGCCAGGGTGGTCTCCAGCTGCGGGCCGTTGCTCGCCAGAATCCCGGAGACCACCGCCATGTTCTCGTTGAAGGCGGTGATCTGCCCGCTACTGCCGGCCAGGGCGGAGACGAAGACGCGCAGGTTGCCGACCATGCCGAACAGGTCCTCGCTGCCGCCGTCCAGGGTGCGTAGCGCGGCGCTCAGGGTGTCGAGGGTCTGGCGCAGCGATTGCCCCTGGCCGGCCAGGTTCTCATCGAGCGCGTCGACGACCTCGCCGAGTGGGCCGGAGTCCTGCCCGGGATCGGGCCCCAGGTCTTGCGCCAGGCGGGCCAGCTGGGCCTTCATCTCGTCCCATTCGACGGGGGACGCGGTGCGGGCCGGTGGGATCAGCGCGCCGGGGGCCAGCCGGGGCCCGCCGGTATAGGCAGGGGTGAGCTGGATGAACCGCGCGGAGACCAGGCTCTGCGAGACGATCAGCGCCTGCGCGTCCGCGGGCGCCGGGTACGCGTCGTCGAACTCGAATGCGACCTCCACCAGGTCGCCGGCGGGGGTGATGGACGTGATCTCGCCGACCCGCACGCCCATGATCCGCACGTCGTCGCCCTTATAGAGGCCGGTGGTGCTGCTGAACAGGGCGGTGACCTCGGTGGTGGTGGCGCGCGGCACCCAGGCGTAGGAGATGGCGGCTAGGAGCAGGAGCCCGAGCGCGGCGGCCAGGAGCTTGTGGCGGCCGGTCATTTCGGCGCCTCCTCGCCCAGCGCGGCTCGCACGAATGGCTCGATCAGCTGGCCGGGGAGCAGGTTCTGGATATAGGAGTTGAAGTACGGACCGCTGGCGACGGCCTCGCCGAGCTCGGTCACGTACGGCCCGAGGCGTTCGATGGCGCCGGCGATGTCGTCCCGGTTCGCGTTGAGCATGGCCAGCACCGACTCGAGGTGGGCCAGCGCGGGGGAGAGTTGGTCCCGGTTGTCCGCGACGAGTCCGGTCAGCTGCTGGGACAGCGTGCCGATCTGGGTGCTCAGGGACTCGATGGCCGCCGCACGCCGGATCAGCTCCACCAGCACCGCGTCGCCGTCGACGAGCAGGGCCTCCACCTGCTCGCTGCGCTGGGCCAGCGCGCCGGTGGCGTTCTCGGCGTGCTCGAGCAGTTCGCGCAGGGACTCATCGCGCGAGGCGACGGTCTGGGAGAGCCGGGTCACCCCGTCGAGGGCTGCGCTGAGGTCCTCGGGGGTCTCGCGCAGGACGCCCGCGAGCTCGCGCATGGAGTCGGAGAGCTGGCCGGAGTCGATCTCGCGGGCGGTGTCGGTGAGGTCGCCCAGCGCGTTCGTCAGCTGATACGGCGAGCTGGTGCGCTCTAGCGGGATGGTCGCGCCCTTATCGAGGCGGCCCTCGCCGGCGGGGGTGACGCGCAGCAGTTTGGTGCCGAGCACGGTCGCGGTGGCGATGTCGGCGCGGGTCTGCTCGCCCATCTCGATCGCGTCGTCCACCCCGAAGGTGATGGCCACCGTCGCGCCCTCGATGTGGACCTCCCGCACGGAGCCGACGGTCACGCCGGCCACCTGCACGGGATCGCCGACGCTCAGGCCCGCAGTCTCGGTGACCAGGGCACGGTAGCCGGTGGCGCTGTCCACGAAGGGCAGGGCGCGCAGGTTCAGCGCGGCAAGCGTGAGCAGCGCGATCACCACGGTGCCGATGATCCCGATCGGGATGGGGTTGAGCTCTCTGGCCTGTCTCATCGCGGCGCGCACCTGCCCGTCGTCTGCCCGAAGAAGCGCATCGCCAGGTCTTGGCCGTCCGGGCCGCTGATCTTGATGCGCATGCCGCACAGGTAGTAGTTGAAGAAGTTGCCGTAGGCGCCGAGTCGGCTCAGCGAGTCATATGCCGCGGGCAGCCGGGTGATGACGCTCTCGAGGGTGGCCTGGCCCTCGTCCAGTTGGGCGGCGGCGCGGCCGAGCTCGTGGACGGTCTCCGCCAGGGGCGGGCGGGCCTCGGTGAGCAGGCCGGTGATGGCGATGGCGGACTCGTCGATGCTCGCCAGCGCCGGGCCCCAGCGGGCGTTGTCCTGGGCGAGCCCGGTGGCGAGCTCTTGGGCGTGGCCGAGCGCCGCGACGAGGTCCTCCCGCTGGTCGGACAGGGTGCCCAGCACAGTGTTGAGATTCTCGACCACCCGGCCGACCACCTCGTCGCGGTCCGCGATGGCGGCGGTCAGGGTGGCGGTGTGCGCCAGCACCGATGCGACGGTGCCGCCCTGGCCTTGGAACACGGCGATGAGCTCCTGGGTCAGGTTGTTCACCTGGGGCGGGTCGAGCGCCCGGAACAGCGGTTTGAAACTGCCCAGCAGCTCGTCCAAGTTCAGCGCGGGCGACGTGCGGTCGGCCCCGATGCGGGATTCGGCGGGCAGCGGGGTTGGGTCGCCTGGTCCGCTGTGCAGCTCCAAGTACCTATCGCCCACCAGGTTCGCGTAGCGGACGCTCGCGTGGGTCTGGCCGGTGACCGGGTAGTCCGGGCGCACGTCCATGGTCACCAACGCCCGCCCGTCGGCGGTCACCCGCACGTCGGACACTGTGCCGACCTCGATCCCCGCCACCCGGATGAACTCACCGCGTTTGAGCCCGGACGCGTCGGTGAACTCGGCCTCGAAGGTGGTGTGGGACTCGAAGCGGTACTCGCCCAGGACGATGAACATGCCGACCAGGATCAGCACCATCACGGTGACGAAGACGGAGAGCCGGAGCACCACCGGCCGCAGGCTCATCGCGGTCCCTGAACCGCGGGTGGGAACGGCAGGACCCGCAGCAGCGAGTCCGGCCGCAGCTGCGGCGCGGTCTGGCCCAGCCCGAACGGGTTCGCGCCGGTGTCCGCCACCAGATACGGCGCGGGCACGTCCGCGATGGTCAGCTTGGGCAGCGCGCCGCAGCGGGGACCGCCCGAAGCCTGCACCACCGGCAGGTTCTCGGGCGTGGTGTAGGGCTCGACACCGAGCAGCAGCGTCGAGTTCAGCAGCATCGTGGCGCCGTTGCCGCCGGAGACGGGCTCGGCGAGTTTGCGGGTCTCGTCGACGCCCATCAGGAAGCAGGTGATGCCGCCGGAGTACTGCCCCAGCAGGGCCGCGGTGGGCCGCAGTGTCGCGAGGGCCGCGTCGATGTCGTCGGCGTTCTCGGCCAGCAGCGCTTGGCCGGCGTCGGACATCGAGATCGCGCCGAGCAGGGTGGCGCGCAGCTCGGCGTCGCGTTCGGCGATCGTGCGGGCGGTGGGGGTGAGGTGCGCGAGCGTCGCCAGCAGGTCTGGGGCGGCGTCGGCGTAGACGACGGCGAGATCGGCGGCGGCGGTGATGTCGTGCTCAAGGGTGGGCAGGCGGCGGTTCAGCTCGGCCAAGAAGACGTTGATGTTCTCGACGGACTCGCCCAGCGCGTCGCCGCGGCCCTGGAGCCCCTGCGCGAGGGCGGTCAGCGTGGCGTTGAGCTTCTGCGGCTCGACGGCGGAGAGCACGGTGGTGAGCGATTCGAAGATGGTGTTGATCTCCACCGTCACGCGGTCGGTGGGGATGACGGTCCCCGCCGCGATGGGTTGGGCCGGTGTGGCCGGGGTGGGCGCGCTCAGGCGGACAAACTTCGCGCCGAACACGGTGGTGGACCTAATCTCCGCCGCCACGTCCTGGGGGATGAGGCGCGCGGAGTCGGCGTCGAGCCGCAGTTCGAGCCGGGCCCCGGCGCCGTGGTGGGCGACGGTGGTGACGGTGCCGACCTGGACGCCGTGCATCTTCACCATCGCCCCCGGCTCGAGGACCAGCCCCGAGCGGCTGCTGTCCACGGTGATGGCCACCGCGCCGCCGACGCCGCCGCGATAGGACGCGAGCGAGAGCGCGATCACCGCCCCGAGGGCCGCGACCAGGCCCAGTGCGGCGAGCCGGCGCAGCACCGTCGCGCGCGCCTCGGAGCGTCGGCCGCTCATCCGGCGAGGTGGAGTTGTCGGGCGCCGCCGTAGAGGGCGAGCGAGATGAGGAGGGTGACGGTGACGACGGCGATCAGGGAGGCCCGCACCGCCCGCCCGGTCGCCACACCCACGCCGGCCGCGCCGCCGGTGGCGCGGAAGCCGTAGTAGGAGTGGATCAGCATGACGATCAGCGCCATCGCGATGGCCTGGGCGAAGGACCACAGGACGTCTGACGGGATGAGGAACGTCGTGAAGTAGTGGTCGTAGACGCCGGCGGACTGGCCGAGGAACTGCACCGTCGCGATGCGGCTGGCGAGGAACGAGGCCAGCACGGCGATCGAGTAGAGCGGCACCACGGCGATGAGCCCGGCGAGCACGCGGGTGCTGACCAGGAAGGGCATCGAGCGGATGGCCATGACCTCGAGGGCGTCGATCTCCTCGCTGATCCGCATCGCGCCGAGTTGGGCGGTGGTGCCTGCGCCGATGGTCGCGGCCAGCCCGATGCCGGCGGTGACGGGCGCAACGACGCGGATGTTGACGTAGGCGCTGAGGAAGCCGGTCAGGGCGGACACGCCGACCTCGCCGAGCGAGCTGTACCCCTGGACCGCGACGGTGGCCCCGGCGAACAGGGTCAGGAACCCCATGATCACGACGGTGCCGCCGATCACCGCGAGCAGGCCGGTGCCCATGCTGATCTCGGCGAGCAGTCGCACGGTCTCACGCCGGTAGACCCGCAGGGCGCGGCCCATCGAGAAGATCGCGGAGACGTAGAACGTGGCCTGGTCGCCGATGGTGTCCACGACCCCGAGCACCCGCCGGTAGCCGCGGCGGGTGCGGGGGAACTGCGTGCTCATCGCGGTCACCACGAATTCAGCGTCAGGCCGACCGAGGTCAGGATGGTGTTGACGACGAACAGGGCCATGAAGGCGAAGACGACGGTCTCCTTGACGGCCTCGCCGACGCTTTTGGGCCCGCCGGTGACCGCCAGCCCGCGGTGGCAGGCCACGAGCGCGGCGATCATGCCGAACAGGCCGGCCTTGATCTCGGACAGCACCAGGTCGCCGGGGCCGACGAGGAGGGTGATGCCGGAGGCGTAGGCGCCGGCCGTCACGTCCTGCAGGTACACGGAGAAGAAGAAGCCGCCGACGATCCCGATGGCGCAGACGGCGCCGTTGAGCAGCATCGCAACGGTGATCGACGCGAGCATGCGGGGCAGCACCAGCCGCGGCACCGGGTCCAGGCCGAGGACCTCCATCGCGTCGATCTCCTCGCGGATGGTGCGCGAGCCCAGGTCGGCGGTGATGGCGGTGGCCCCGGCTCCGGCGACTACGAGGACGGTGACGAGGGGGCCGATCTGGGTGATCGCGCCCAGGCCCGCGCCGGCCCCGCTGAGGTCGCTGGCCCCGATCTCGGTGAGCAGGGAATTGAGGGTGAACACCACCAGGACGGTGAAGGGCAGGGCCATCAGCGCCGTCGGCAGGATGGAGACCCGGGCGATGAACCAACACTGCAGCAGGTACTCGCGCCATTGGAAGGGGCGTCGGCCCAGCGCCCGGAAGGTGTCGACGCACATCGCGTAGAACTCGCCGAGGCCGCGTGCTGCGGTGCTGGCGAAATTATTCGCGCCCATGCGGCCTCCAGTTGATGTGAGCAGAGATTCTCAAGACCATACAGTATGGTTTGGTCTACATGTGGTGATCGTCACATAGTATCCGGGCTGCTCCTCAGATGACGCCGTCGTCCTGGAATTGCTGCTGGGCCTGCGGGGAGAGGCCCAGGAGATCGCCCAGCACCTCGTCGTTGTGGCGGCCGGGCGCGGCGGACCCGGCCCGGCGTACCGAGCCTGGGGTGTCGCTGAGCTTGGGCACGATCCCCGGCCCCAGCACCGCCTCGCCGATCCGCTCGTCGTGGTGCTCGACGAGCATCTCCCGCGCGCGCACCTGCGGGTCCGCGAAGACCTCGGCCATCGTGTTCACCGGGCCCACCACGACGCCGGCCGCGGTGAGGGTCTCGATGAGCTCGCCGGCCTGGCGGACGCTGGCCCAGGCCGCGATGATCGCGTCCAGCTCGTCCTGGTTGCGGCCCCGCGCGAGGTGGTCCGCGAACCGCGGGTCCGTGGACAGTTCCGGCCGGCCCAGCGCGGCGCAGAGCCGGGCGAAGACGGTGTCCTGGTTCGCCGCGATCACCACCCACTTCTCGTCCGCGGAGCGGTAGATGTTGGACGGCGCGATCCCGTCCAAGCGGGTGCCCGACGGCCCGCGGGCCACCCCGCCGCGGTCGAAGTCGGGGATCGCGGACTCCTGCACCGCCAGACAGGACTCCGTCAGCGCCACGTCCACCACCTGCCCGCGCCCGGTCCGCTGGCGCGCGAGCAACGCCGCGAGGATGCCCTGCGCGGCGAACATCCCGGCCAGGGAGTCGCCGAGCGAGAGCGCGATCCGCGGGGGCGCCTCGCCTGGATAGCCGTTGAGGTGCCGGAACCCGCTGACGGCCTCGGCGACGGACGCGTAGCCGGGCTTGTCGGCCATCGGGCCCGTCTGCCCGTAGCCCGAGACCCGCGCAAGCACGAGGCCGGGGTTGCGGGCGCTGAGCACGTCGTAGCCGAGCCCCCAGCGCTCGAGGGTGCCGGGCCGGAAGTTCTCCACCACCACATCCGACTGCTCGACGAGTTGGAGGAAGACCTCCTGCCCGGCGGGTTGGCGCAGGTCCAGGGTGATCGACCGCTTGTTCCGGGCGTGGACCGTCCAGAAGAAGCGGTACCCGTCCTGCTCGGCCTGGCCCCAGGTGCGCAGCGGGTCGGGGCGGTCGGGGGCCTCGATCTTGATCACGTCCGCGCCGAGGTCCCCGAGCAGCCGGCCCGCGAACGGCCCGGCGATCAGCGTGCCCAGCTCCAGTACCCGGTAGCCATCCAGTGCCCCTGCCTCGCCCATGTCCCACTCCACTCTGCTCGCTGGTCGATTCTCCGTCAGAGTCCCAGGTAGACCGTCTTCTCCTCCGTGTCCGCCTCGAGGCCGCTGCGGCCGAGCTCGCGGCCGATACCGCTGCCGCCGCGCCCGCCCCACGGCATGCTCACGTCGGGAACTCCCCAGCCATTGACCCACACTGTGCCCACCCGCAGGCGCGGGATGAGGGAATGGGTGGCGGAGAGGTTCTGCGAGTAGACCATCGCGTTGAGCCCGTACTTGGTGTCGTTGGCCAGGCGCACCGCCTCGTCGAGGTCGTGGAAGGGGATGACGGTGGCGACGGGGCCGAAGATCTCCTCGCGCGCGATCGTCAGGTCGTTGTGGCCGACGAACACCGTGGGCTCGACGAAGTAGCCGCGTTCGCCGATCCGGTTGCCGCCGGTCACCAGCGTCGCGCCCTCCGCCCGGCCGGTCTCGACATAGCGCAAGATCTGGTCCAGCTGCTTGCGGTTGACGATGGTGCCCATGGTGGACGCCTCGTCGAAGGGGTCGCCGACGACGCTGGACTGGGCCACCTCCGCGAGCCCGGCCACCACCTCGTCGAGCCGGGACTCGTGCACCAGCACCCGGGTGCCGGCTGCGCAGACCTGGCCCTGGTGGTAAAAGTTGCCCATCGCGATCCACGGCATGGCCTGCTCTAAGTCCGCGTCCGCGAGAATCAGCTGCGGGGACTTGCCGCCCAGCTCCAGGGTCACCTTGCGAAAGGTGTCGCCGGCCAGCGACTGGATCTGCCGGCCCACCCGCGCGCTGCCGGTGAACGAGATCTTGTCGATCCCCGGATGCGCGGCAAGCGCCGCGCCGGCAGCCTCGCCGAGCCCGGGCAGCACATTGAACACCCCGGCGGGCAGCCCCGCCGCGGCGAGCAGCTCGGCCAGCCGCAGCGTCGACAGCGCCGCGTCCTCGGCGGGCTTGAGGACCACGGTGTTGCCGGCGGCGAGGGCGGGCGCGACCTTCCACGCGGCGATCACGAGGGGGTTGTTCCACGGGGTGATGCACCCGATCACGCCGAGCGGCTGGCGGATGGTGAAGCCGAACCGCGGCTGCGGGCCGAAGTCGGGCAGCAGCGCGGTGGTCCCGGTGATCTTGTCGGCCCAGCCGGCGAAGTGCCGGAACGTGTCCGCCGCGCACGGCACGTCCCCGGCGACGGAGTGCCCGAACAGCTTGCCCATCTCGATGGCCTCGAGCCCGGCGAGGTTCTCCGCGTCGGCCTCGATCAGCTCGGCGGCGCGGATCAGGATCTTGCCGCGGTCCGGCCCCGACATCCGCGACCACGGGCCCTGCTCGAACGCGAGCCGCGCGATGCGCACCGCGATGTCGATGTCGGCCTTATCCGCGGCGGACACGTCCACCACGTTCTCCTCGGTGGCCGGGTTCACCGAGGTGTAGGTGGCGCCGGAGACGGCGGGGCGGTAGTCCCCGTCGATGAAGAGCTCGGGGGTGGGGATCGTGTACGGGAGAGCCTGGGCGGTGCTGGTCATGGCGGATCCTCTCAATCACGGGGGAACTGGCGGGCGAGTCCCGACCACGAGTGGTCGTAGTCGGGCTGTCGGTGGGCGGCGGCGTGCGCGGCGGCGGTGACGGTCAGCGGCAGCCGGGTCTCGAACATGAACGGCAGCGAGCCCGCGAGGTACTGCGGGGCCAGCTCCGCGTGCGACGCGAGGTCGAACGTCTCACGGTCCGGGCCGTGGGCCGCCCACATGTTGTGCAGGCTGGCCCCGCCGGGGACGAACCCCTCGGCCTTCGAGTCGTGGACCCCGCGCACCAGGCCCATGAACTCCGTCATCACGTTGCGGTGAAAATGCGGCGGCCGAAACGAGTGCTCGGCCGTCACCCAGCGCGGCGGGAACGCGGCGAAGTCCACATTCGCCTGCCCCGGGATCCCGCTTGGCGAGGTCAGGACGGTGAAGATCGACGGATCGGGGTGGTCCACGTTGAGCGAGCCCATGATGGCGAAATCCGCGAGGTCGTATTTATACGCGCCGTGATTGCCGTGCCAGGCCACGACGTCGAGCGGCGAGTGGTCCAGCGTGGTCTCCCACAGCTGGCCGCCGAAGCGCTGCACCAGCGTGACCTCGCGCTCGAGGTCCTCATAGGCGGCCACGGGGTAGTGGAAATGCCGGGCGTGGGCCAGGCCGTTCGCGCCGATGGGGCCCAGCTCCGGCAGCGTGAACGGCTGCCCGTAGTTCTCGCAGACGTATCCCTTGGACTGGGGAGCGTGGGGAGCCTGGGGAGCCTGGGCCGAGTGGTTGGCGCCAGCGGGGTCGGCTGCGAACCGCACGCCGCGCCCGATCACGGCGAACTCCCCGGGCTCGACGCGCAGCAGGCCGAACTCGGTGCGCAGCAGCAGCGCCCCGTCCTGCGGGACGATCAGCATCTCCCCGTCGGCGTTGCACAGGTAGCGGTCCGCCATCGGGGCGGTGGCCCAGTACAGGTGGATCCCGATCCCCCTGCGCTGCAGCACATCTCCGTTGGCGGCGACGGTCTCGACGCCGTCGAGGAAGTCCGTCGGGCCGGTGGGCGCCGGCCGCGGGTCCCAGCGCAGACGGTTCGGGTCGGCGATCCCCGCCGCGATCGGCGCGCTGGCCCAGCCGGGGTGCGCCGGGGGGGATTCGGGCAGCGGCCGGAACGCGCCGTGCCGCGCGGACGGGTGGATGCGGTAGACCCAGCTGCGCCGGTTGACCGCGCGAGGCTCGGTGAACGCGGTGGCGCTGTGCTGCTCGGCGTACAGCCCGAGCGGCGCGCGCTGCGGCGAGTTCTGCCCGCGTGGCAGCGCCCCGGCGACGGCCTCGCTCTGATGCTCGTTGCCGAAACCGGACAGGTAGTCCAGCACCGTCACTTCAAGGCCACCATCTCATGCAGCGTCGTGCCAGTCCGGGTATGCGTCTCGCCGTCGAGGGTGACGGTCAGCGTGAAGTTGGAGCGGAATCGGAAGTACCCGGGCCGGCCGAGAAGCTTGTTGACCAGAGGTTTGATGAGGGCGGTGCGGACCACGGGCACATCGGCCAGGAAGTCGTGGGCGTGCACGATCTCCTGGACCTCCAGCAGCAGGTCCACCTGCCCGTCGACGGTCAACCGCAGCGAGGACGGGTACTCGCGGTTGGCGACGGGGTGGAAGCGCATGGGTCCAGGCGTGACCTCGAGCTCGCCGGTGCTGAGCACGATGTCCGCGCCGTGCGCGAGCATCAGCGGGGTGGCCCAGTGCGCGCCGTACCCCTTTTGCGTCAGCACGGTCGCGTAGACCAGCGTGAAGTCGTCCATGTACAGCCGGCCCCAATACCAGCGGTCGATGATCCGCTTCATGTCGCCAACGCCCCAGTTGTGGTCGTGGTAGCCACGGCCAGTGGCCTCGATGACGCGGTCGCCGATCCGCACCGTGCCCGTCACCTTCGCGCGCGGCGCGCCGACGGCCCAGGCGAAGAACTCGCGGTCGCCATAGGTGGTCTCGCCGCGGCCGGGCATCCAGCCGGGGACCTCGCTGTGGAAGGTGAGGTCGAAGACCAGGTCGTCCTCTGCCAGGTGCACCCGGTGCACGGGCAGCTCGCCCTCGTCGAAGAACGCCTCGGCGGTGTTCTGGCCGATCTGCACCTTGCAGTGGTCGGCTGCGGCGCTGACCTGCGAGTCCGGGTAATGGCGGATGATCTCGCGCCGGGACCCGTCGGGGGAGTAGACGTGCAGCTCCACCCCGGCCTTGCGGGCCACCAGCTCCCGGGTCTGCAGGAACCCGACGATGATGTGGCCGTCGTCGAGGAGGGCGTCGAAGTACCAATGCTCGAAGCCGAGTTTGTCGTCCGTCGGGTGGGCGCCGTTGGACTCGGGGGCCAACGGCGCGATGGCGCCGTCTTTCCGACCGGGACCGGTCCAGGCCTCGACGACTGTGCGCACTGCCATGTTCTTCTCCGTTGTTCGGTGGGGTGGGTTAGCGGCGCAGGGCGCCCTTGGCCTCGAACTCGGCCTCGCGGCCGTCCATCTGCGCGTGGTGCCAGTTCTCGCGGTGCCAGACCATGAGCTTCTCCAGGGCCGGGCCGGCGCCGGGGACGAACCGGCGGGCCAGCTCCATCGTCGTGACCAGCGGGATCCGCGCGATGGGGATGAGCACCCACGGGAACGCGCGCGGCATGTCGTAGCGCGCCCGGGTCCGCGGGGCCATGAACAGCGCCGTGTAGGCGGAGTAGATGCGCAGGTTGTACCCCTCGCGCAGGCGGCGCAGGCCTCGGTGTCCATCGCGGGGGCCGAACGCGCGGGGGAAGGACTCGACGAGCTCCGCGCCGTGCTCGCCAGCGTCGTAGGAGCGGGAGATGATCGTCATCGCGAGCGCGCGGATGCAGTCGCCGACGGACTCCGGGTACCACTTGGTGCGGATCCCCAGCAGGTAGCCCATGTAGCGCTGGAAGTGCAGCAGCGCGCGCATGTCGGTGGGCGTGGTCTGGTAGCCGAGCGGCCACAGCGCCACCGCCGGTGCGACGCTGCCGCCGATGAGGGTGAGCAGCATGTAGGCCTGGCTGATCGGCAGGCCCCAGTCCTCCGCGCGCCACTCGGGGTGCTCGGCGACGCGCCGACGGACATTCACGTGCATGACGCGCACCATCATCGCCGTCGCCCGGCCCTGCGAGCCGGGGGTCAGTAGCGCGCCGGGCTGGGACAGGTCGATCCAGAACTTGGCCGTCTCCAGGAACCTGCGCAGCGCGTTGTCTCCCGCGTAACCCCCGGCCAGGGAGAGCGGGGTGGCGACGGCGGCCTCGGTGTAGATCTCGAGGGTGGTCGCGCCGGCCACGCTGAAGAGCATGGTGCCCCAGCGCCGCCACACCGCGGCGCCAGCCTCGACAAGGTCCGGGTCCACCCAGGCGGGGACATCCTCGAACTCGCGGAACAGCGTCTTCATGGACTCGGGCGCGTTCGGCACGGTCTCGACACCGTGCTGGACGGCCTGGAGCACCATCGCGCGGCCCTCCGCGGGCCCGATGGCACCGTCGAAGACCTCGGCGACGAACAACTCGGCGACGGGATCTCCGGCGTACATGTCATCGCAGAAGGCGGTGGCCTGCGCGGTCGTGGGGAACAGGTCGAAACCGGTGACCTTCTTGACGCCCCGGACCACGCGTTGCACGCGGGGGTCCGCGAGGTTCTCCCAGTATCGGAAGTGCTGGGGGCAGCGGTCCTGCGCGGTGGTCGGGGCCGCGTCTGCTAGCGGGGTGACGGTCATGGTTTGCTCCTAATCAGGTGAGATTGCGGCTATGCGATGAGGTTGCGGTGGCCGAGCCAGTCGCGGATGGTGCGGACCACGACGCCGGGCCCGTCCGGCTGGTCGACCAGGTAGTGGTTGAGCCCGGCCAGCTCGATGAGCTCGCGTTCGGGGCCGCCGACGGCGTCGAACATGGCGCGGGACTCGGACGGGAACGCGGCCTGGTCTGCCATGAGCGGCGCGACCAGCACGGGGGCTTTCACCTGCGGCAGATTGCGCAGCGCGTCGGCGTTGGATTGACGAAAGCTCCACGTGCTCAACCAGTTCCGTGCGGTGCAGAACCGGGCGAGGCCGCCCGCGGCGGTGTTGGCCGGGCGTGGGTCGCCATACATGCAGCCGGGCTGGCGATCGCCTGGGTCCAGGGTGGTGTCGAGGAAGCGCGGATCCGCCACGGTGCGGTGCACGGTGAACGCCCGGTCCGAGTCCCCGCGCGCGGTCGCCCGCTCCAACTCGGCGCGGGCCCAGTCGTCGATGCGGTCGATCCTGGCCAGCTGCGCCGCGCGATACTCGGCGACCCACTTGCGGTCCAGCGGCAGCGTGCGCCCCGGCGCGTAAAGGTCCAGCCCGGGGTTCGTGGCGGTGGGGTCGGCCTCATCGGTGACGGCGGGGTCGATCCAATTGCGCAGCACCCGGGCGCGGCCGGCATGGGCACCCACCAGCGTGAGCCCGTCGGCCGGTATCAGGCCCGCGGCGGCCAGGTCGGCGGGGTCCCCGGCCGGGGTGTGTGTGACGGTGGGGTTCTCCGCCTGCGCCTGATAGAAGGAGGAGAGGGGACCCCCGCCGCTGAAGCCCAGCAGCACCACATGTTTGAAGCCCAACTCCTCGCGCATCCAGCGCATGCCCGCGCCGAGGTCGACGGCGGCCCGCTCCATGATCAGCGCCGGCTCGTTCTGGCTGTAGCGGGTGTTCATCGCCATGATCGGGATTCCGGCGGCCGCGATGGGCCGAAGTAGGAAGTGGGACAGGAAGTTCGACGCCGGATGCGCCATGAGCACGCCCACCTCGCGGGAGGGCGCGGGGCCGTCGGGCTCGACGAGGTTGCCGTGCAGCACCGGGTAGTGGCGGCTGAGCCCGGAGTGCATCTCGATGCGGCCGTCGGCAGCCGGCTCGTACGGGATCCGCTGGAAGTGGTCAGCCGGTTGGGTGGTCATACGATTGTCCGGAATCGGAGCATCATGTCGTGGTCCTCGTGGTCGAGTAAGTGGCAATGCCAGACGTAGCCCTGCAGGTCGCCGCCCTGCAGATCGCCGCCCTGCTGATCGCCGCCGTGCATGTCCTCGTGGTGGGCGGGCGCGATATTTCCTGGCTGGCTCGGCTGGCTGGAGAAGACGGCGTCGGGGTCGAAGCCCAGCTCGTCGGCGGTGGGGAAGTAGACGATGATCCGGGTGACGGATCCGCCGGGCACCAGCACGGTGTCCTTCCAGCCGCTCTCCCACGGCTGGGGCGGGATCAGTGGGCCGCCGAGGAAGTTCTCGGCGGATGGCGTCCACTTGGTGCCTACCGCCGGCTGCGGGTGGGCCGCCTGGTATTCGAGGGTGCGCAGGGGGTGGCGGCCGAGGATGCGGAACATGATCAGGTGCAGGTGGATCGGGTGCGGATCCGGGGTGATGTTGATGATGTTCCACTGCTCGACCGTCCCCTGGCGCGGCATCTCGATGTCCGGGTCCGTGTAGTGCAGGTTGTTCAGGGTCATGATCGCGGGCGGGATCCACAGCGCGTACGGCTGGCTGACGGTGACGTCGCGGAACACCGTCGGAGTGTCCGCCGGCGGCAGTGCGGGCGGCTGCCAGGGCCCGCCGCGTAGGGACTGCGGGATAGGGCCGGTGAATCCGCTGCCGGCGCCGGCGATGAATCGGCAGAACACCGGCATCGCGACCTCGCCGAGAATCGCAGCCTGAAACGGCGGCTCCTCGTCGTTGCGCAGCTCGACGCTCTCGCCGGGGGCTAGGCCGGAGAAATCGACGAGGATGTCGTAGCGCTCGGCGGGGGCGACGCGCAGCCGGTCGACGGCCACGGGCGCGTCGAGCAGGCCGCCGTCGTTGCCGATCACCCAGAACCGCATGTGATTGCTCAGATACAGGGTCCACACGCTGAAGGAGGCGGCGTTGATGAGGCGGAAGCGGTACAGCCCGCGCGCGACGGCCAGCCGCGGCCACACCTTGCCGTTGACCAGGCCGACGTCCCCGACGGCGCCGCCCTCCCAACTGCCCTCCGGCACCACTGGCGTGGAACGGGCGCTGGGCGCGCCGGAGTCGGTGAAGATCTTCTCCTGCAGGACCAGCGGCATCTCGAACTCGCCGGCCGGCAGGCCCAGGGGGTTGCCGGGCAGGCCCGTGTCGTACTGGTCGCGCAGCAGGTACATCCCCGCCAGGCCGGCGTAGACGTTCAGCCGCGTGATGCCCATCGCGTGGTCGTGGTACCAGAGCTGGGAGGACTGCTGCGCGTTGGGGAAGTGGTGGTCGTGAGCCTGCCCGGGCCGCGACATCTGCATCGCGTTCCCGTCGCTCTCGGGCGGGGTGGCCCCGCCGTGCAGGTGGAACGAGGTGGGCGGGTGGGTCATGTACGAGTGGTCGACCCCGTGCAGGGTGTGGTCCATGTCGCGCCCGAGGGGATGTGCGCCGAGCTCGTTACGGAAGGTCAGGTGCAGGGGCTGGCCGGTGTGGGCCTCGATGGTCGGGCCCAGGTGGTCCATGTCGTTGTAGCCCAGGGAGGGGACGGCCGGCAGGTCCCGGTGGAAGCTGTGCGAGCCGACCCGTGCGGCGAGGGTGAGGGCGCTGCCGGTGATCGTCGGCAGCATCGGGAGCTCGTCAGCGAAGGGCTCCAGCCGTGGGGAGTGGAAGATCAGTGGGCTGCGGAACTCGGCGGACTCGGCCTGGGCACGCCGCGCGCCGAGCAGTCCCGCGCCGCCGGCCGCCATAAGGCCGCCGCCTAGAACCGCACCGCCCAGCGCGAGCCCGCGCAGCACCTCTCGCCGTCCCACCCGACCCGGCGCGAGCACCTCGGGCCATCCACCACGATCCATCTTCTACTGCCTCCGGGTCTCAAAGTTTCGTCCGCAACTCCGTACCAAACTGTATGGTATGGATCACATCATGACGGGCTGAATGAGGAGAGTCAATGGTTAGATCACGCGGATCGAAGCGGCGGCCCTGGCTGGGCGCGGCGGTGTCGGCGCTCCTGCTCACGGGAACGCTGCTGGCAGGCGGGGCGCAGGCGGCCGTCCCCACGTGCCCCGCCACCGTGGTCTTGATCCACGACATGGCCCGTGACGCGGGCGAGTGGGACAGCACGGCCGAGGTGCTCCGCGCCGCCGGCTGGTGCGTCGAGGCGCTCACCTACGGTGAGCCGCTCGGGCCCTTCGCCGGCCGGGGCGCGCTCGACTCGGCGTCGGGGGAGGTCGGGGCGGCCATCGAGGAGACGCTGGACCGGGCGGGCCCGGTGGTGCTCGTCGGCCATGGCGCGGGCTCCCTCGCGGCGCAGCGGCATCTGCAGCGCGCCCCGTCCACGTCGGGCATCGCGGCGCTCATCACCCTGGGCCCGCTGTGGAACGGAACCAACATCGGCGAGCTGGCGACGATGGAGCGGATCAGCCGGGAGGTGGGCGCCTACGACGCGGTTCTAGAGCTCGAGCGGCCCATCGTCGACCCGGTCTGCGCGGGCTGCCGCGACCTGATCGCGGGCTCGGACTTCCTGGTGGACCTGCGCCGCGACGGCCTCGTAACGGCGGGAGTCGAGTACACCAACATCGCGTCGCGCACCGGGTTGCTGGAGCAGCCGCCGCTGGCGGGGCTGGCTCCGGAGATGGCCGGCGTGATCGTGCAGGACCGGTACCCGTCCAACACCGCCACGCACTTCGGGCTGGCCGACGATCCCGACGTGCAGGTGCTGTTGCTCGAAGCACTCGCGGAAGTGGGAAGCTAGAGCACATGACGGCTCAGGAAAAACCCCGGACGGTACGCCTGTCCGTGGCCGATTGGACCTCCGCGGCCCTCGACCTGCTGGTCCGCGAGGGGGTGGCCGGGGTCAAGATCTCCACGTTGTGCGCGGAGCTCGGCGTCACCAAGGGCAGCTTCTACTGGCACTTCGTCGACATCAACGCGCTGATGGCGGCGGTGGCAGACCAGTGGTGCGCCAGTCAGAATGACGCGGTGCGAGGCTTGGACGTGTTGGCCACGATGCCCGTGGAGCAGCGGCTGGAGTGGATGGCCAGCCTGCTCATCGAGGACCGCGCCTGGTCGGTGGAGCGGGCGGTCCGGGACTGGGCGCGCACCAACGAGCAGGTCGCAGCGTCTGTCCAGAGCCTCGACCAGCGCATTCTCGAGGTCGTCACAAACACTATGGAGGAGCTCGGCTTCGACGAGGCCGACGCGCGGCTGCGGGCCGGCACCCTGGTCTACGCTGGCATTGGCTTCGTGCACGGCCGCGGCAGCCTGCCCACCCCCACCCTCGCCGAGGTCCGCGACATCATCGCGGTGCTCACCTCCGGCAACCGCCCGCTCGCGTGAGCGCCACGGGGGAACTCCTCATCGGGCTGGCCATCCTCGTCGGCCTCGTCGGGGTTGTGTTGCCGGTGTTGCCGGGGGCGTTGATCATCGGCATCGCACTCCTGGTGTGGGCGATCATGACGGGCACGACGGCCGCCTGGGTGGTCTTCGCGATCGCGTTCGTGCTGCTGGTGGGCTCGGGCATCGTCAAATACACCTGGCCGGGGCAGCGGCTCCGCGACGGCGGGGTGCCCACGCGCGCGCTGATTGTGGGCGGGCTCGTCGGCATCGTCGGCTTCTTCGTGGTGCCGGTGGTGGGCCTGGTCCTCGGCTTCCTCCTGGGCACCTTTGTGGCAGAGCTGATCCGGCTGCGCGCCGTCAGCCCAGCCTGGGTCTCGACGTGGGCCGCGACAAAGGCCGTCGGGCTGTCCATGCTGGTGGAGCTGGTGGGGGCGTTGGCGGCGGCGGGGCTGTGGCTGGCCGCGGTGGTGGCCTTCAGCTGAAGTAGCTCTGGAGGCGCCGGTGTCGGTGGCCGAAGAAGGCGTGCAGCACGCGCCCGATCACGGGTGCCGCGAGCGATATTGGGCCACGGGGCTCGAAGGTGACTCGGTCGTGCAGTCCGGTACGGCCGTCCTCGCGGGGGATGAGGGTGCGTTCGTGCTCCCAGCGTCGCATGCTCAGCATCGTCGACTTTTCGTGGAACCGTCGGCCGGGATCGAGTTCGGCGATGGTCAGGGAGTCGTAGTCGAATGGCACGATGCCGAATAGGCGCAGCCAGGCCCGGCCGATGGGTTGGCCGACGGGAATGTTGTCGATGGTCATGGAGTCGGCTCCTCGTGGCATGCTCATCGTCATCCAGGGGCGCATCTCGTGGTTGATGCCCTCCGGGGTCACAACGCGGATCCAGACCTTGTCAGCCGGTGCGTCGATGACGGAAGCTCGTTCGATGATCATGGATCGCCCCTAGTGAAATATGCATGTGGGCCAGGCCATTTCGGCCCGGCCCACATCGCGGTTCTAGGTGGTCACTCCCGCGACGCGCGGAGCATGTCCTCGCGCTCGACCACCTTCACGCGGTCGCGGCCCTCGGGCTCGCCGAGCCCGCGCTCGTAGGCGTCGAGCTTGTGCCAGCCATCCCAGGTTGTGTACGCCTTCTGCGCGCTGTCGAGCAGCGTGATGATGGCGTCCTCGGACGAGTCGGTCGGAGCGGCCAGCTTGCCGGCGAGGAAGTCAGCCTCCAGGCAGGCCACGGTCTCGTTGGCATCGCCCTTGGTGGAGCCGATCAGGCCGACGGGCCCGCGCTTGATCCAGCCGGTGACGTACGTCTTGTCGAAGTGCCCGCCGTCCTCGGTGGTGACGCGGCCGGCCTCGTTGGGAACGGTGCCCGCCTGCTCGTCGAACGGGAGCTGCTTGATGTTCTGCGAGAGGTAGCCGACGGCGCGGTACACGGCCTCGACGGGCCAGTTGTTGAACTTGCCGGTGCCGCGGACGTTGCCGGTGCCGTCGAGCTCGGTGCGCTCGGTGCGCAGGCCGGTGACCTTGCCATCGGCGCCGAGGATCTCGACGGGGCTCTCGAAGAAGTGCAGGTGGATGCGGTTGAGGCTCTCACCCGGGTCACGCAGCGCGTAGTCCTGGATGATGTTCGCGACCTGGTCCACGATCTTCGAGTTGCGGCGTGCCAGCTCGGAGGCCTCGTCGTAGTCGATGTCCTCGGGCGCGACGATGACCTCGATGGTCGGCGAGTGGTTGAGCTCCTTGAGCTCGAGCGGCGTGAACTTCGCCTGCGCCGGGCCACGACGGCCGAACACGTGCACATCCGTCGCCTTGTTGGCCTTGAGGCCGGCGTAGACGTTGGCGGGGATATCGGTGGCCAGGAGCTCGTCGCCGGTCTTGGCGAGCACCCGGGCCACGTCGAGCGCCACGTTGCCGACGCCGAGGACGGCGACGTGCTTGGCATCGAGGGGCCAGGTGCGCGGGACGTCGGGGTGGCCGTCGTACCAGGACACGAAGTCGGCGGCGCCGTAGCTGCCGTCGAGGTCGATGCCCGGGATGTCGAGGGGCCGGTCCGCGTTGGCGCCGGTGGAGAAGATGACGGCGTCGTAGAGCGAGTGCAGCTGCTCTAGGGTGATGTCAGTGCCGTAATCGATGTTTCCGAGCAGCCGCACGCTGGGCTTGTCGAGCACCTTGTGGAGGGCGTTCACGATGCCCTTGATCCGCGGGTGATCGGGGGCCACGCCGTAGCGGATGAGGCCGAAGGGGGCGGGCATGCGCTCGAAAAGATCGATTGAAACCCCACAACCGGTCGTCGCAGTATCGGATTTCATCAAGGCGTCTGCGGCATAAATACCAGCAGGCCCTGCTCCAACAATGGCGACGCGCAGTGGACGATTCACTTCATACCTTCTCGGTTGCAGATAGATGAATGGCCAGTCTAGGGCACAGTGCACCCTAAGTATGAATGTGATTTAGCTGACAGTGTCACCGCCGCCGGTCCGCGTGCCTAGCCAGACCTGCGTGGAGTTCGATTCCAGGCCGGTGCAAAATGGGGAGCGTGCCGATGCTGGCGCGCATAGCATGTTGGCAAACCAAGTGTGGGAGAAATAGCGGTGGTGGATGTGGCGAGTTCGATGGCTGTGGGTTACGCGGGCGACATCACCCCGGAGCAGGCGTGGCAGATGCTGGCAGAGCATCCGGACGCGGTGCTCGTAGACGTGCGGACCGCCGCCGAGTGGCAGTTCGTCGGAGTGCCGGACACCGCTGAGTTGGGCCGGCCGGCGCTGCTGGTCGAGTGGGTGGGGTTCCCCTCCGGCGCCCCGAACCAGGGGTTTGTGGAGCAGTTGCGTGAGCACGGCATCGAGTCGGGTCCGGTGATCTTCGTGTGCCGCTCGGGCCAGCGGTCCATCGGTGCCGCTATCGCCGCGACCGACGCGGGATTGGGCCCGGCCTACAACGTGCTCGACGGCTTCGAGGGCGGTCTGGATGAGAACGGGCGTCGCGGCGCGGTGGGCTGGCGAGCGGTTGGACTGCCGTGGCGGCAGTCGTGAGCTGTCCGCACTCGACCTGCCCCGCCCCCTCTTCTGACTGATCGAATTTTGGAGCCCGACATGAGCTTGCTGCCCGACAAGAGTCAACTGCCCGACACCGTCCGCCCCGAGACGCTCGGTATCCGCGGTGGCCTCGCGCGGTCCCAGTTTCAGGAGACGTCCGAGGCGCTGTACCTGACCTCCGGCTATGTCTATGACACGGCGGAGGATGCGGAGGCGTCGTTCACCGGCGAGGTGGAGCGCTTCGTCTACTCGCGCTACGGCAACCCGACGGTCGAGATGTTCCAGGACCGCATGAAGCTGATCGACGGCGCGGAGGCCTGCTACGCGACGGCGTCGGGCATGTCCGCGGTGTTCACGGCGCTCGCCGCACTGTGCGGGTCGGGCGATCGGCTGGTGGCCTCGCGCAGCCTGTTCGGCTCCTGCTTCGTGATCTGCAACGAGATCCTGCCGCGCTGGGGCGTGGAGACCGTGTTCGTCGACGGCACCGACCTCGACCAGTGGGAGCAGGCGCTGTCCGTGCCGACGGCGGCAGTGTTCTTCGAGACGCCGTCGAACCCGATGCAGGAGGTCGTGGACGTGCGCCGGGTCAGCGAGCTCGCCCATGCGGCGGGGGCGAAGGTGGTGCTCGACAACGTCTTCGCGACGCCGATCCTGCAGCGCAGCTTCGACCTGGGCGCGGACATCACCGTGTACTCGGGCACCAAGCACATCGACGGCCAGGGCCGCGTGATGGGCGGGGCGATCCTGGGCGACGCGGACTTCATCGGCGGCCCCGTCAAACACCTGATCCGCCACACCGGCCCATCGCTGAGCCCCTTCAACGCGTGGACGCTGGTCAAGGGCCTGGAGACGATGGCGATGAGGGTGGAGCGCATGGCCTCCAACGCGCTGACCATCGCTCAGTTCCTCGAGGACAACGCGGCGACGAGCTGGGTCAAGTACCCGTTCCTGGCCTCCCACCCGCAGTTCGAGCTGGCGAAGACCCAGATGTCCGGCGGCGGCACCGTGATCACGTTCGAGCTCGATGCCCCGGCCGACCAGGCGAAGGCGCGGGCGTTCGCGTTCCTGAACAAGCTGCGGATCATCGACATCTCCAACAACCTGGGCGACGCGAAGTCGATGACCACGCACCCGGCCACGACGACGCACCGTGCGATGGGCCCGGAGGGGCGCGCCGCGATTGGCATCACCGACGGCGTCGTGCGGCTCTCGGTGGGCCTCGAGCACATCGACGACCTCCTCGAGGACCTGGAGCAGGCGCTCCGCCCGTAGCTGGGCTGGGAGGGCCGAGCCCGACGGCTAGACTGCGAGGCGTCCCGACTCCTGTCGGGGCGCCGCGTCAACCAGTGAAGTCCGGTGGAATCCGGCGCTGTCCCGCAACTGTGAAGTCGGCCGCCACCTCGTCGCGGTCCGAATAAGCCAGGTCAGCTGTGTCGCGGCGGTCGATCCTCGGATGAAGGACTTGCGCTGTGCGGAAATCTTGGAAGCTGCTGTTCTCGACTTTGATAGCGCTGCTGGTGGCGGTGGTCGTGGCGGGCTGTGGCGTCAACTCGGAGTCCTCAGGCTCCGAGGGTGAAGTCGGCCCGACGCCGTCGCGCATCATCTCGCTGAGCCCGTCCGCGACGGAGAGCCTGTGGGCGGTCGGCGCGGGGGATCAGGTGGTGGCGGTCGACGACCAGTCCAACTACCCGGCGGGCGTGCCCACGACCGAGCTGTCCGGCTTCACGCCAAACGTCGAGGCGATCCTCGGCCACTCGCCGGATCTGGTAATCGCGATGGACGCGCCGGATGACCTGGCCTCTAGCCTCCAGGCCGCGGGTGTCGAGCTGCTCCAGCTGTCGGCGCCGGCCACCCTCGACGACGCGTACGCCCAGATTGAGCAGATCGGCGGGGCTACCGGCCACATCGCCGAGGCGGTAGAGCTGGTCAAGAACATGCAGACGGAGATCGCCGCGGCGGTCGCGAGTGTGCCGGCCGCGGAGACGCCGCTGACCTACTTCCACGAGCTCGACGACACCCTCTACACCGTCACCAGCGCGTCGTTCCTCGGCCAGGTTTACGGACTGTTCGGCCTGGACAACATCGCCGACGCGGTCGGAGCCGGCAACCCGTACCCGCAGCTGCAGTCGGAGTATGTGGTGTCCGCGAACCCGTCGGTGATCTTCCTCGCCGACGCCCAGTGCTGTTCGGTCACCGCCGAGACGGTGGGCGCGCGGGCCGGCTGGGCCGAGGTCGCCGCGGTCAAGGACGGCCGCATCTACGCGCTCGACGCTGACATTGCGAGCCGGTGGGGCCCGCGGATCGTCGACATGGTCGAGTCGCTGGCGCAGATCATGCAGAGCAGTCCCGCCCCGCAGCCCGTGCGGTGACCAGCACTGGGACCACCCGCAAGACCCTGATCGTGATCGCGGCGGTGGTGGTGCTGTTCGGCGCGCTGCTGTGCTCGACGCTGGTGGGGCCGGCCGGACTGTCCCCGCGGGGCGTCCTGCTGGACCTGCTCAACGCGGTGCCGCTGGTCGATGTCGACTCCGGCCTGACCGCGCAGCAGCACGCCATCCTGTGGAACATCAGGCTGCCGCGCGTCGTGCTTGGCACCCTGGTGGGTGCGACCCTCGCTATCGCGGGGGCCGCCTACCAGGGCGTATTCCGCAATCCTCTGGCTGATCCGTACCTGCTGGGCGTCTCCAGCGGCGCGGGGCTGGGGGCGACGCTCGCAATCGTGGCGGGTCTGGGGGCGGGGACCTTCGGCATTCCCGTGGCCGCGTTCGTCGGTGGTGTGGCGGCGGTGACGGCCACCTACATGCTGGGACGCAGCGTGGGCGGGAACCGCAGCGAGGTCGTGATCATCCTCGCGGGCGTTGCGGTGGCGGCCTTCGCGAACGCGGGCCAGACCTTCGTGATGCAGCGCTACAGCGACTCCCTCAAGCAGGTGTACTCGTGGCTGCTGGGGCGGCTGAGCACCAATGGGTGGACGGATGTGGTGGTGGTGTTGCCGTACGTGGCGGTGACCATCGTCGTGATCCTGCTGTTCGGGCGGATGCTCGATGTGATGGCGGTCGGCGACGTCGAGGCCGCCAGCCTGGGCGTCAACCCGGCGCGGGTCCGCCTGCTCCTGGTGGCGATCGCGACGCTGGGCACCGCGGCCGTGGTCAGCGTCAGCGGCCTGATCGGTTTCGTCGGCATTGTGGTGCCCCATGCGGTGCGCCTGCTCGTCGGCCCGGGCCATCGGCTGTTGCTGCCCCTGTCGCTGGTGGTGGGCGCGACATTCCTGGTGCTCGCCGACCTGCTGGCGCGGACCGTGATGTCGCCGGCCGAGCTGCCGATCGGCGTTGTGACGGCGGCGATCGGCGCCCCGTTCTTCCTGGTGGTCCTGCGGCGTAGCCGGGGCGTGGCATGACGGCGGTGTTGGCATGACGACGGTGCTGAGCTGCTCGGACCTGAGCGCGACCCGCGGTGGCCAGTCGGTGCTGCGCGGGGTCGACCTGCGGGTGGATTGCGGCGACTGGGTCTCGGTGGTGGGGCCCAACGGGGCGGGCAAGACAACGCTGTTGCATGTGCTGGCGGGACTGCTGCCGGTGGGCAAGGGGACGCGGATCACCGGCCAGCTGATGGTGGGCGGCCTGGATCCGCTGTCCGCGAGCCGACGCGAGATGTCCCGGGCCGTGGCGCTGATGCCGCAGCGCCCGGTGGTCCCCGAGGGAGTCAGCGTCGCCGAGCTGATCTCGCTGGGCCGCACCCCGCACCTGCCGCGGTTCGGCGTGGAGTCGGCGGCGGACCGCCAGGTGGTGGAGGAGATCATCGACCGGCTCGACCTCGGTGGGCTGGCTGGCCGGCAGGCGACGCACCTGTCCGGCGGCGAGCTGCAGCGGGTGGTGCTCGGCCGAGCCCTTGCGCAGCAGCCGCAGATCCTGCTGCTGGACGAGCCGACGAGCGCGCTCGACATCGGCCATCAGCAGCAGGTGCTCGAGCTCGTCGAGAGCATGCGGGTGGCGGATGGCATCACGGTGGTCGCGGCGATGCACGACCTCACGCTGGCCAGCCAATATGGACGGCGGATGCTGATGATGGCCGACGGCACGGTGGTGGCCGACGGCTCCGCCGCGGAAGTCTTGCGGGCTGACCGGATCGCGGAGGTGTACGGCGCCCGCGTCGAGGTCCTCGAACGCGGCGGCCTGCTGGCGGTGCTGCCGCTGCGCCCGCCCGCTGCCGCACTTGACGAGGAGGTTCGCTGATGGAGATTCTGCTGCTCGGCACCGGCAGCGCGGACGGGTGGCCGAGCCCGTTCTGCGGCTGCGCCTCCTGCGCGGCGGCGCAGGGCAATGTGCGTGGCCAGACGGCGGCGCTGGTCGACCAGACCCTGATGCTGGACTGCGGGCCGGAAGCCCCACGCGCCGCGGTCCGGGCGGGGCACACCCTGAAGCACGTGCGCCACATTCTGTTCACGCACGGCCATCCCGACCATGTGGGGCCGGCGGCGCTGTTGTTCCGGCACTGGGCCGACCGTGCCGAGCCCCTGGACTTGGTGGGGCCGAAGGAGGCGCTGGATCAGTGCCGGGACTGGGTGGGCCCGGCGGACCTGGTGCGCTTTCTCGAGGTCGAGCCCGGGGATTCGGTGGACTTGGTCTCCGAGCGCGGCGCCTACCGGGTACAGGTGCTCGAGGCCGCGCATCCGTCGGTGCTGGGCGGCGGCGCGGTGCTCTACGACGTCTCGCGTGGCAGTCACCGACTCTTGTGGGCCACTGACACCGGGCCGCTGCCCGCCGGGACCCACGCGGCGATCGCGGGCGCGGGCTTCGACGCGGTGTTCCTCGAGGAGACCTTCGGCAACCTGCGCGGGCACAACGCCGGCCATCACGATCTGGAGTCCTTCCCCCGGACCCTGGCCCAGCTGCGCGAATCCGGGGCGGCCAACGCGGCGACGGAGGTGGTCGCTGTACATCTGAGCCACTACAACCCGCCGCCGAACGAGCTGGCGGAGATACTGCGCGGGTGGGGGGCACGCGCCGGTGCGGACGGAGAGATCATGAAACTTGGCCAGGGTGACAGTCAGGGCGCGGGTGCTGCCAGCCGCACGCTGGTGCTCGGCGGGGTGCGGTCCGGGAAGTCCGTGCACGCCGAGGAACTGCTGGCGGCCGAGCCCGCTGTGACATACCTGGCGACGGGCGGCAGCGGGCGCGATGATCCAGAGTGGGCCGCGCGGGTGGAGCTGCACCAGGGGCGGCGGCCGGCGGCTTGGCGCACAGCCGAGACCGTCGAGATAGCGGAGCTGCTGCGCACGGCCACGATCCCGATCCTGCTGGACTGCCTCGGCACGTGGCTGACCGCGCGGATCGACCTGCGCGAGGCCTGGGATGGCGGGCCCATCGAGCTCGTGGAGGAGGACATGCGGGAACTGGTCGCGGCGTGGCGGGCCTGCCCCGCGCGGGCGGTCGCGGTCAGCAACGAGGTCGGCAGCGGCGTGGTGCCGGCGACGGCATCGGGGCGGCTGTTCCGGGACCTGCTCGGCAAACTGAACTCGCAGATGGCGGCCGAGTCCGAGCAGGTGGTGCTCGTCGTCGCCGGTATCCCGGTGCCGTTGCGGGGCTGATCAGAAAGTGGGCTGATCAAAAAGTGGGAGGGTCAAAACGGGGGCGGGTCATCCGGGCTCCAGCCGAACTTCTCCCAGTTCTCCGCGATCCGCTCCCGCTGGCGTGCGGCCCGGGCACGAGTTCTCTCGGCGTTTTCACGGAGCCTGCGGGTGTGCTGGCGGTTGCGCTCCGCCCGCACCTTCGCCGCCTTGTCCTCCTGGCGAGTTCGTCTGCGGCGCTGGGATTTTGCTGTGTTCTGAGATTTTTTGGGGTCCACCACTTCGTCGGGGGTGATGCCCAGCACGGACAGCAGTCCCGCGGCCGGGGTCCGGTAGAGCAGTCCGATGGGCGAGGCCAAAATGATGTCGCCGTTGTCGTCCCGGCTCTCGTCCCAAAGCCCGGAGTGCTTGATGCGGTGGTGATTGCGGCAGTACGGCGTGAGCCCACCGGATGTGGTGGGACCGCCCTCACCCGGATTCTCGTGGTCGAAGGGCGTCGTATGGTCCAGATCGCAGTTCCAGGCGGGGGCATCACAGTGCGGCCATTGGCACATGCCGCCGAGAATTCGGACCCAGGTGTCGAGTGCGGCCGAGGGGCGGTAACGCAGGGCCGATTCCGGTGGCGAGGACCTGGGGGATGCCCGCTCTGCCGTGACGTCGTCAGGCAGCTGCACCGGCGCGAGATCCGCGTCCTTGGCGATATTGCGGGCGTGGTCGGCATCGACGAGCCCGTGGCCGTCGAGATAGCCGGGCTCTTCGTCCTCGCCGGCGAGGGTGGAGCCCAACATGATCAGGTGCACCAAGGGCTTGCGGGCGGTCGCCAGGGGCATACCCGTGTGGGCGCAGTCCGGGTTCCCGCAAAGGCAACGTAGCGCAGACTGCCCGTCGACCAGGGCCATGAGACCGTCGGCCTTGCGCTGGTCGAAGGTGCGGCCGTCCTTTCGGCATACAGTGCCGGCGAGCTCGCGCAGACGGCTGTCGAGCTTGCGGCCGTCTTCTGCGGGCAGGCTGCCGTTTAGGAACACGCTGCCGTTGTCCTCCGGGCTGATGCCGACATAACGCCCGTCCCGCTTGCGTTCGCGGCGCTCGCGGACGCCGTCCGGATCGAGTTTGTTGATGACGCGGCCCACCGCGTTGGTCAGGCGCTTGCCGGTGAGGCCGTGGTGCTTGTTGCCGGGGCCGGCGAGGATCTTTTTGAGCGACTCCTTCTCGACGGTGTCGATGAGGTCCTCGCCGATATTGGCGGTGGCGGAGTCGATCTGACGGGCCCGATAGGTGTCCAGCTGGCCCAACTTGAGCGCCTCGCGTACGCGGGGGAGGCGGTCTCGCAGGGACATCGCGAGGCCGATGAGCCCGCCTGCCTGGGTCCGGCTGACGGTGATCGCGACACCGATCTCGGATTCCACGAGTTCGACGGCGTCGGAGGTCATTACTCCGATCTTGTGGTAATCCTCCGTGCGCTGGTCGGTGAATTGCGCGACGGCCGCGAGCTTGGCCTCCGAGAAGGATGCCTCTAATCGATGCAGGTCATCCAATAGGTTTGCGACCGCGATGGCGCTCAACGTGGCGGGATCCGGCAGAGACTCGCGCCAGTGGGAAAGATCGCCCAAAATCTTCAAATCCGCGAGCATCGGATACCCCCATTGGTTCGATGTTGTCATCCATCGTATATCCATTCGTATCAAATCGGAAGGGATTTCAGGGAAATCAAATATGCCCGGCAGACATGTCAGAGCCTGCTGCTAGATTTCGAGCAACGAGAATCGCCCGTCAACAACCAGGGCAATAAGGGAGCGCAAAGTGGCAAGCACTGAATTGAAGCTTGGGTTCAAGGCGTCGGCGGAGCAGTTCGGCCCGCGTGAGCTAGTCGAGATCGCGGTGCTCGCCGAAAAACACGGCATGGACTCCGCCACCGTGTCCGACCACTTCCAGCCCTGGCGCCACGAGGGCGGGCACGCCCCGTTCTCTATTGCGTGGATGGCGGCGGTCGGCGAGCGCACCGAGCGAATCCAGCTCGGCACCTCCGTGTTGACCCCGACCTTCCGCTACAACCCGGCCGTGATCGCGCAGGCCTTCGCGACGATGGGCTGCCTGTTCCCGGGCCGCGTGATGCTCGGTGTGGGCACCGGGGAGGCGCTCAACGAGATCGCCACGGGCTTCACGGGTGAGTGGCCCGCGTTCAAGGAGCGCTTCGCCCGGCTGCGTGAGTCCGTGCGGCTGATGCGGGAGCTGTGGACCGGGGACCGCATCGACTTCGACGGTGACTACTACTCCACCCGCGGCGCGTCGATCTACGACGTGCCCGAGGGCGGCATTCCCGTTTATATCGCCGCTGGCGGGCCTGTTGTGGCGCGTTATGCGGGCCGGGCGGGGGACGGGTTCATCTGCACGTCGGGCAAGGGCATGGATCTGTACACCGAGAAGCTGATCCCCGCGGTGCACGAGGGCGCGGCGAAGGTGGAGCGGGATGTCGCCGAGATCGACAAGATGATCGAAATCAAAATCTCCTACGACACCGACCATGAGAAGGCGCTGGAGAACACCCGGTTCTGGGCGCCGCTGTCGCTGACGGCGGAGCAGAAGCACTCCATTGACGACCCGATCGAGATGGAGCGGGCCGCGGATCTGTTGCCGATCGAGCAGATCGCGAAGCGGTGGATTGTGGCCTCGGACCCGGAGGATGCCGTCGCGCAGGTTAAGCAGTACACGGATGCGGGCCTGAACCACTTGGTCTTCCACGCTCCCGGCCATGACCAGCGCCGCTTCCTGGAACTGTTCGAGCGGGACTTGGCGCCGCGTCTGCGCGCCCTCGGATAAGCAACGCTGGGCTGACGGCTGTCGGCGGTCCCCACTACGCTGTCAGCCATGACCGCCGAGCCAAGGGCCTCCAGCATCTTCATCGCCTCCCCGGAGGGGAACACAGGTAAGTCGACCATCGCGCTGGGGCTGCTGCACTTGTTGGCAGCCTCGGCCGCGCGGGTGGGTGTGTTCCGGCCGATCGCGAGGTCGACGGAGGAGCCGGACTACATCCTCGAGCTGATGCTTGAGCATGCCACCGCGAATCTGAGCTACGAGCAATGCCTCGGTGTGACCTACGAGCGGGTGCACGAGGACCCGGAGTCCGCGCTCAGCGAGATCGTGGCCGCGTACCACGAGGTCGAGAGCCAGTGCGATGCCGTCGTCATCATCGGCAGCGACTACACGGATGTCGTCAGCCCCACCGAGCTGACGTTCAACGCGCGCATCGCGGTCAACCTCGGGGCGCCGGTGCTGGTGGCGATCAGCGGCCGCGAGCGCACCGCATCCGAGATCGAGAAGATCGCCCAGATGTGCCTGTCCGAGCTGCGCGCCGTCAAGGCGCACGCGGTCGCGATCATCGTCAACCGCAGCGACCCGGACCAGCTCGACGCCATCAAGACCGCAGTCGGCGCAACCGAGCTGCCCGCGTGGGTGCTGCCGGAGGTGCCGCTGCTGGT
This sequence comes from Tomitella biformata AHU 1821, assembly GCF_000524475.1. Taxonomy (GTDB): domain Bacteria; phylum Actinomycetota; class Actinomycetes; order Mycobacteriales; family Mycobacteriaceae; genus Tomitella; species Tomitella biformata. The sequence continues at coordinate 186,766 of NZ_BAVQ01000070.1, forward strand.
CGCGCCCACGATGGGGGAACTGCGCGACGCAATGGGCGGCGAGCTGTACTCGGGCGACCCGGAGCTGCTGCGCCGCGAGGCGATGAGCGTGATGGTCGGCGGCATGACCGCCGAGCACATCCTCGAGCGTGTCCAAGAGGGGCAGGTCGTGATCGTCCCGGCGGATCGCTCCGACGTCCTCCTAGCGCTGGTGATGGCGCACGAGGCCGAGGGCTTCCCATCCCTGGCCGGCATTATCTTGAACGGCGGCCTCATGCCGCACCCGGCGATCGACGCTCTGGTCAAGGGCCTCAAGCCGCGGCTGCCACTGGTCACCTCGGAGTTCGGCACGTATAAAACGGCGGAGACGGCGTCGCGCACCCGGGGCCGCGTGGGCGTGGGCTCGATGCGCAAGGTGGACACCGCGCTGGCCGTGATGGAGCAGCACATCGACGGGCCGGCGCTGCTGGGCCGGATGCAGGTGCAGATCCCGTCGGTGGTCACCCCGCAGATGTTCGAGTACCACCTGCTGGACCGGGCCCGGAACGACCGCAAGCACATCGTGCTGCCGGAGGGCTCCGACGACCGCATCCTGCGTGCCGCGGGCCGGCTGATGCGCCGGCGCATCGTGAACCTGACGATCCTCGGCGACGAGACCGCGATCCGGCAGCGCGGCGCGGAGCTGGGCCTCGAGATCGACGATGCGCAAATCCTCGACCCCGCCACCTCGGAGTTCCGCGAGGAGTTCACGGAGGAGTACACGAGGCTGCGCGCCCACAAGGGCATGACCAAGGACCGGGCCGCCGAGGTGCTGAACGACATCTCCTACTTCGGCACCATGATGGTGCACCTGGGCAAGGCTGACGGCATGGTCTCCGGCGCGATCCACACCACCGCGCACACCATCCGCCCGGCCTTCGAGATCATCAAGACGGTGCCCGACGTGTCCACGGTGTCCAGCATTTTCCTAATGTGCCTGTCGGACCGGGTCCTCGCCTATGGCGACTGTGCCGTCGTGCCCGATCCCACTGCCACGCAACTCGCGGACATCGCGATCTCCTCGGCGCAGACGGCCGCGCAGTTCGGCATCGACCCCAAAGTCGCGATGTTGTCCTATTCGACGGGGGAGTCCGGCTCCGGCGCGGACGTGGACAAGGTGCGGGAGGCGACGGCGCTGGTGCGCGAACGCCGCCCGGACCTGCTGGTGGAGGGGCCCATCCAGTACGACGCGGCCGTCGAGCCGAGCGTTGCCGCCTCGAAGATGCCCGGCTCGGCCGTGGCGGGGCAGGCCACGGTGCTGATCTTCCCGGACCTGAACACCGGCAACAACACCTATAAGGCGGTGCAGCGCAGCGCGGGCGCGGTCGCGATCGGTCCGGTCCTGCAGGGCCTGAACAAGCCGATCAACGACCTCTCCCGCGGGGCCCTGGTGCAGGACATCGTCAACACCGTCGCGATCACCGCCGTCCAAGCGCAAGAGAACGGCGTCACCGAATGAGCAAGCTCGTGCTGGTCGTCAACTCCGGCTCCTCCTCGATCAAGTACCAGCTGCTGGACCCGAACGCCGAGGCCGTCGTGGCATCTGGGCTGGTGGAGCAGATCGGCGAGGTCGAGGGGCATATCGAGCACAAGTACCGCGGCGTGAAGTCGGAGTTCCAGGGGCCGATCCCGGACCACGAGGCGGGCCTGCATCTGGCCTACCGGATGTTCGCGGACACCGGGCTGGCCCTTGAGGACGCGGGGATCGCGGCTATTGGACACCGGATCGTGCATGGCGGCGAGGTGTTCTATGACCCGACGCTGATCACACCCGAGGTGATCGCGGAGATCGAGCGGCTCGCGGATCTGGCGCCGCTGCACAATCCGCCCAACGTGATCGGTATCCGCGTCGCCCAGGCACGGTTCCCGGATCTGCCGCACGTTGGCGTGTTCGACACCGGCTTCTTCCACACGATGTCGAAGGCGGCCGTCACCTATGCCATCGACACCGAGGTCGCCGAGAAGTACGGGGTGCGGCGCTACGGTTTCCACGGCACCTCGCACCAGTATGTGAGCGAGCAGGTCGCGAAGGTGCTGGACCGTCCGTTGGCAGACGTCAACACAATCGTCCTGCACCTGGGCAACGGGGCGTCGGCCTCGGCGGTGCGCGGTGGCGTCGCGGTGGAGACCTCGATGGGCTTGACGCCCCTAGAGGGCCTGGTCATGGGCACCCGCCCGGGCGATATCGACCCCGGCGCCCTATTGCATCTGGGCCGGGCGGCGGGGATGGATGTCCCGCAGCTCGATGAGCTGCTCAATCAGCGCTCGGGGCTCAAGGGCCTGTCCGGCGGCAACGATTTCCGGGAGCTGACGCTCAAGGTCGCGGCGGGGGACGAGCGCGCCAAGCTGGCCTACGACGTGTACACGCACCGGCTGCGCAAATACGTCGGCGCATATCTGGCGGTCCTCGGGCGGGTCGACGCGATCGCGTTCACCGCGGGGGTCGGCGAGAACGCGGCCTCGATCCGCGCGGACTCGCTCTCCGGCCTCGAGCCGCTCGGCATCGAGATCGACATCGCGGCCAACGACCAGCGGTCCAGCGAGGCCCGAATCATCTCGACGCCGGGCTCGCGGACGAAGGTGTTGGTGGTGCCCACCAATGAGGAGCTCGCGATCGCGAAGGCGGCCTGGAAGTTCGTCTAAACCGGACTGAAGCCTAAACCGGCACGCAGAGCTCCGAGTGGAACTCGTCGATCACCGGCCAGGTGTGCTCCTCCGCCTGGTTGCCGGAGACCATGCCCAGGTGGCTGCCCGGCACCACCTCGACGCGTACGGACGGGGCGCCGGTGAGCACGTCCGCGATCGGCGCGACGCAGTCGAGGGGCGCCAGCACATCGCTGGCGCCACCGAAGGCAAGGACGGGGACGTCGACGTCCGCGAGGTTTACCCGGTGCTCGCCGAAGCGGAGCACACCGCGCATCAGGTCGTTGCGCAGGATTAGGCGCTGGTGCATCTGTGTGTAGAGCCGCGCCGGGTAGCCGGGCATCGCGGACATGAACCGGTCGATGGCCTCCATCTGGGCGAGCGACTCGGAGTTGGCCAGGTTGCGGGTGATGAACCAGGGGCGGGTGAGCTCGCGCTGCAGGGCCGTCGACCGGTAGCTGACCTTCACGAGCGGGGACGGGATGCCGCCGACCGCCCACAGGGCCGACGACATGACGGCCGGTGGGACGAGCTTGCCGACCAGGCGCAGCGGTGTGGTGCTGGGGTTGTGGCGGTAGTCGATGGGGGTGCCGAGCGTGGTGATCGAGCGCAGCGGCAGGCCGGTGTTGGCGGCCGCGGTCAGCAGCGAGATGGTGCCGCCGAGGCTCCACGCGATGATGTCCAGCTGGGCCCCGCCCGCGTGCGCGGAGGCCTGCCGGAGGGCCGTGGGCACGATGTCGGCGAACCAGTCCTCGAAGCCCATACCGCGGTCGGCGTAGCGGATCCGGCCGTAGTCCACCACGTACGTGGGCCGCCCGCTGGCCACGAGGTGCGCGGCCAAGCTCTGGCCCGCGCGCAGGTCGTAGCAGCTGATGGGGACCGCGAGGGGCGGCACCAGCAGCACCGGGTTAAGGCTGGCGTCGGCGGGGCCGTGGTAGAGCCGCACCGTGCAGTGCGCCGCGGAGTAGACCACGGTGGACGGCAGCGGGCTCGGTGCCTCGATGCCCTCGCCGAACGGGGACAGCGCCCAGGCGTTGCGAGCGGCGACGGCCAGGGCGCCGGCGTCGGGGCGAGAGGAGATGTCGAGCATGGCGGTTCCGATCTGGCGGGAGAGGCTAGCTGTTGTATTTGAGAACAATAGCGCGTGTCGGCTCATAGAGTGCGCCCAGTCACCGTCTGGTTGACTGTCGGAAGACACCCGAGTGACTCCCAGAGCGAGGTACCGAATGCGCATTGGCATGGCCCTTAACTACAGCGGCGGCTTCGCCGAGACCGCGGCCGAGGCGGCGGATCTCGAGAGCGCCGGACTGGACATCGCGTTCGTCCCCGAGGCGTACTCCTTCGACGCGGTGAGCCAGCTCGGCTTCCTCGCCGCGAAGACGACCAACCTGGAGCTCGCGTCGGGCATCCTGCAGATTTACACGCGCACGCCCACGCTGACCGCGATGACCGCCGCCGGCCTGGACTTCGTGTCCAACGGCCGCTTCACGCTGGGCCTGGGCGCGTCGGGCCCGCAGGTGATCGAGGGCTTCCACGGCGTCAAGTACGACGCCCCGCTGGGCCGCACCCGCGAGATCATCGAGATCTGCCGCCAGGTGTGGCGCCGCGAGAAGGTGGAGCACCTGGGCAAGAATTACCAGATCCCGTTGCCCGCCGAGTTCGGCACGGGCCTGGGCAAGCCGCTCAAGCTGATCAACCACCCGGTCCGCGAGCGCATCCCGATCATCTTGGCCGCGCTGGGGCCGAAGAATGTGGAGCTCACCGCGGAGCTCGCAGAGGGCTGGCAGCCGATCTTCTACCACCCGGAGCGGGCGCAGGACGCGTGGGGCGCGGCGCTGGCCGCCGGCAAAGCCAAGCGCGACGCGAGCCTGGGGAAGCTGCAGGTCTACGCCTCCCCGGCCCTTGCGATCGGCGACGACGTCGACCACATGCATGAGTGGGTCAAGCCGCACATGGCGCTCTATATCGGCGGCATGGGCGCGAAGGGCAAGAACTTCTACAACACCCTCGCCACGACTTACGGCTACGGCGAGGCCGCGGCGACGATCCAGGAGCTGTACCTGGCCGGCCGCAAGGAGGAGGCCGCAGCCGCGGTGCCCGACGAGCTGGTGCGCGCGACCAACCTCATCGGCCCGAAGTCCTATGTCGAGGAGCGGGTCGCCGCGTTCGCGGAGTCCGGGGTGACCACCCTGAACGTCATGCCGTTGGCCGCCGACGCGGCTGGCCGGATCGCGCTGATTGAGCAGCTCCGCGAGATCTGCGGCTAGCTGTCCGAACCTCAGCTGTTCAGCGCCGGCCCCAGGGTGGTGAACCAGGAGTTGCGCAGGTCCGCCTCGAACAGGCCCCACGTGTGGGCGCCCTGGTCGCGGTAGTTGTAGGTGTGCGCGACGCCGAGCTCGTTCAGCCGCTGGGACATCGTGGCGGTGCACGCGTTGGCGATCGCCTCGACGGCGGTGCCGCCGCCGACGGCCGCGCCGACCACCATGAGCGGGGGCAGCTTGTCGACAGGGCCGGGGATGCCCGACGCGCCGGATAGGTAGACGGCCGTGCCGCGGAGCTCGCCGGCGCGCAGGTAGGGATCATGCGCCGCCCAGTGCGGATCGCCGGGCGGGCCCCACATGTTGAACGCGTTGCCGCCCGAGGCCGCGACCACACCAGCCACCTGCGCGGTGCCGAAGATGCCGCTGTTCATGGGGCAGCCGCTGTACGCGCCCACCGCGTCGTAGAGCCAGGGAGCCTGGATGGCCAGGTCTAGTGCCGGGCCTGCGGACATCGACAGGCCCGCGATGGCGTTGCGGCCGGTGGTGTGGAACTGGGCGTCGATCACGCCGGGCAGCTCCTGGGTGAGGTACGTCTGCCACTGGTTGGCCTGGGCCGGGCCGAGGAGGGGGTCGTCGAAGCGCCAGTCCGTGTAGTTGCTCGACGGGCCGCCGATGGGGGTGACCACGTTGACGTTCTTGTCCGCAAAGAAGTCCTCATAGTCGCTGCTGTTCAGCCAGCCGATGCCGTCCGTGCCGCCGCGCACGCCGTTGAGCAGGTACAGGGTGGGCGCGCTGCCGCCGCCGCGGGGACGCAGGACGGTGTTGGGGATGACCCGGTCCATGCTCGGCGAGTACACGTCGACCTGCAGGATCTGCGGGCCGATCTCGGTGATGCCGGTGATGTGCGGCGCGGGCGCGGCGGCGGCGGGGGCCACGAGGCTCATCGCTGCGCCGATCGCTGCGGCGCTGGCGATCGCGGCGCGGCGGCTGAATAGTCTGAGGCCAGACATGATGCTCCTAGAACTTCGGGAATTCGTGCTCCCGGGGAGGATATCCCAAATAGGACTAGTTCACAGCCACGTGCGCGGCCGCACCCTGTTCGCGAGGTCCACCAGCCGGTAGCGGTGCCGGCGGTTGGGCACGTTCCGCGCGAGCGCGCGCAGCGTCTGCTCGGTGGTCCCGCGCAGACCGGCCTCGGTGAAGGACGACCCGAGGAATGGCGCACCGAGGAATGGCGCTCCGCTGGGGGCTCCGCCATCGCGCAGCCACGTGAGCGCGATGGAGGAGGCCATGGCTCGCAACTGGAGCGTGCGCCGCTCATCTGGGGGCAGGGACTCGATGCGACGGCCGACGTCCGCCAGATCCGCCTCGGTGATGGTGGCGATATCGCGGTTGTGGACCAGCAGCAGCGCTGCCGTCATCTGGGCCTCGTCGCGGTGCCGGGAGCTGGTCGGGACCTGGTCCAGGGCCTCGATGGCCCCGGCGCGGTCGCCCAGCGGGGCGAGCTGTCGGGCGAGGCCGAAGGCGGCCGAGACCACCGCACGGTCGCTGCACCAGAGGCTGCGGTAATACCGCTTCGCAAGGTGGCGCCACTCGTCGGGCTCGTCGCTCTCCCAGTGGTCCAGCACCAGCTCGGCCGTCGCCGCCAGCGCCAGTTTGGGGGCCTGCTCGCCGGGCAGGTCGGAGAGCACCGACTCGAACTGGGTGAAGGCGTCGTTGAGCTCGCCCGTCAGCAGCGCGCCGACGCCGCCGTACCAGTCGAAGCGCCAGTTCGGGGGATGGTCTCGGCGCAACTGGTCCAGTAGCTCCAGCGCGTGGTTGGCCTCGTGCAGGTCCAGGTAGGCGCGCACCTCGGCGAGCGGGATCTCGACGCTGGGCGGACCGGATCGGCCCTCAGTGGCGTCGGCGGCCGCGTCGCGCTGGTGCTCGTCGTGGATGCGGCGCAGCATGTCGAGGGCCTCTGCGGGCTGGCTGTGCGCGGCCGCCGCGATCTGCAGGGCCGCCCGGTCCTCCCCGTCGACCAGCGGCACGGGGAGCGCGTCGGCAATGGTCCGAGCCTGCAGTAGCGGGCGCTCGGCGTTCCGGTCGACGAGTTGGTCCGTGCTGGCAATCGCGAGGTTGGTGCCGAAGCTGGTGCGCGGGGGGCTGAACAGCGTGGACAGCCCTGGCATGGGAATGCCGGTCTTCTTGGCCAGGAGCTCGCGCAGCACCCCGGTCAGGTCCGCGGCGAGCGCGCGGGCGGTCGGGTAGCGCAGCTCCGGGTCGGGATCAGTGCAGCGCAGGAGCAGCCGATAGTAAAACTCGTGTTCGATGAACAGCGGCTCATCCTCCGGTGAGGGCAGCTCGTCAAGGTAACGGTCGTGCTTCTTGGCGACGCCTACGGTCAGCACGGCCAGGGTGCGGCCCACATTGTAGATGTCCGACGCCTGACTGGGCCCCGTCTCGATGATCTCCGGGGCTTGGAAGCCGAGCGTGCCGTAGATGAACCCGTAGCTGTCGATGCCGGCAACCGCCCCGAGGTCGATGATCTTGAGGTGGTCCTCCTCGATCATGATGTTGTCCGGCTTCAGGTCGTTATAGGCCAGGCCCAGCGAGTGCATGTACTCGAGGGCGGGCAGGATCTCCAGCACGTAGGCGATGGCGTGCTCGATCGACAGCTTCCCGCCGTCGGCCAGGCCCTTGAGGGACACCCCGCCGATGTACTCCATGACGATGTAGCCGACCACGCCGCCGTCGGGCCGAGGGTGCTCGACGAAGTTGAAAATCTTCACGATGCTCGGATGCGAGAGCTCCGCCAGGAACTCGCGCTCTGCCAGGGCGACGGCCTGTGACATGGGGTCCTGGGAATGCAGCAGGCCCTTGAGGACCACCCAGCGGTCGCTGACGTTGCGGTCGATAGCCAGGTAGATCCAGCCGAGGCCGCCGTGTGTCAGGCAGCCTTGGACCTCGTACTGATTGGCAACCACATCGCCCGGCTGGAGCAGCGGCGTGAAGTTATAGGGGGCCCCGCAGTCGGCGCAGACCCCGCTTGGCTGGCCGGGGCCCATTGGGCTGGCGCGGCCGACCGGCTTCTCGCACTTGCCGCAGAACCGGCGGCCCTCGGCGACGATCGGGGTTGTCAATACCGCCGACGCGGGATCGGCCGGCTCCACGATCGGGACCTCGACGAGCCCGTCCGCGAGCCGCGCGGCACCCGCGCGGGTGCGGGCCCGGGTGTGCCGGGTTCCCGTGCTGCTGGTGCTGGTGGGCGTGCCCACAGCTGGCCGTGATCGCATCGTGCCCCGGGTGCCGCGCATGGTGGGCTCGAGACCATATTCCTCAATCATGTTGGGACCGGGCCTTTCTCGATCTGGGGGGCGGGAACTAGTCTGAGTAGACCGCCGGCGGGGGGCCGGGGGAGGGGCCGAGGACCTTCAGCCACCGATCGTAGAACTGATTCCAGCGGCCGTCCTGCCGGATCCGCTCGAGCGTCCCGTTGACGAAGCGGACTAGGTCGTCGTCGCCCTTGTGCATGCCGATGCCGTAGGGCTCGGCCTCGATGGGCGGGCCGACGATCTTCAGGTTGGGATCCTGCGCGACCATGCCGGCCAAGATGGTGTCGTCGGTGCTGACGGCGTCGACTTGCCGCTGCTGCAGCGCCACCAGGCAGTCGCCCCAACTGGGCACCGTCATGATCGAGACGGCGGGCTGGGCCTGTTTGAGCGCGCCAATGGAGGTGGTGCCAGCGACGACGCAGACCCGGCTGCCGGCGAGGCCTGAAGCGTCCTCGACCTTAGAGTCCGCGGTGACGAGGATCCGCTGGTGCGCGAGGTAGTAGACGGTGGAGAAGGACACGGTCTCCGCGCGCTTGCACGTGATCGTCATCGTCTTGATCACCATGTCGACGGTGCTGTCCTGTAGCGCCTGCTCGCGCTCGGCGGAGCTGAGGAAGCGGAACTCCACCCGGTCCGGGTTGCCGAACAGGTCGCGGGCCACCTCGTGTGCGACGTCGACGTCGAAGCCCAGCAGATCGCCGCTGAGCGGGTCTCGGAAGCTGAACAGGTTGCTGCCCTGGTCCAGCCCGACGATGACGCGGCCGCGCTCGCGGATGCGCTCGACCGAGCCGCTGCTGGTGCGCACGCGATCGGCCTGGACGGCGGGGTCGGGGCGCAGGCTCCCGGCATCGGCGCAATTGACCGCGACGGGGGCAGGGGTGCCGGTGGACGGTAGAAGGACGGCGCCGCTGGGCAGCGGCGGGCCGACGGACTCGGCGACGATGGGCGCCGCGTAATCGCTTGTGCCGCAACCGGCCAGCAGCACTAGCGAGGCGAGAACTCCGACGGACGTGAGCAACGGCCTACGCATATCGCACCTACTGGTATTCGCTGAGTCGGGGCCAGAGGCCCAGGCCGATGAGCAGCGCGGCCGCCACTGACAGCACGCCTGAGCCGACGTCCAAGAGTGTCAACGCATTATAGGAGCTGTTCACCGCGGATTGGCCGTTGCCGCGCAACTGGCCGATCTGTTCGCTCAGGTCCCGGTCCAGCGCGATGAAATGGCTGGCGGACGACGCCGAGTCGGTGCTGATGGTGGCCGCGACCGCGCCGGGGTAGTCCCCGGACCCGAGCCGGTCCTCCATGATCTGGTGCGAGCGCCGCCAGCCGTCGATCTGGGTGGTGGTGTCGCCGGACCCGGGCTTCGAGACCTCGCTGATCAGCCGGCTGATCTCGTCGAGACGGTCCTCGAACGCGTTGTACTGTATCGACGTGTTGGCGCGTTGGAGCAGGTTCATCGTCTCGTCGGTGCGGGCCTGTTGCGCGAGGATGCGCGCGCTGGTCAGCTCGCCCATCGGTTGGCTGGACTCAGTGAGCGCGCGCTGGCTGTAGGAGCTGGAGATGAGGCCCGCGGTGAGGAGCCACCCGAGCAGCACTGCCATCGCCAGCGTCGCCGGCAGGAGCCCGAAGTTGAACACTCGACGGCTCTGCCGCGCGATGCGGATCTGGAAGTACACGAGCATCACGAGGGTGAGAGCGGTCAGGGCGAGCGGCGCCCAATCGAGCGTCGAATTGCGTTTTTCCAGCTGGCTCACGATGGCAGCTTGATCCGAGTACAGCTGCTGCGCCTCCGGCAGGATGGTGCCCTGCATCAGGTTGGATGCCTCGCTGAGGTAGCTCACGCCTACCGGATTGCCGGCCCGGTTGTTGGAGTTGGCGGTTGCGACCAGGCCCGTGTAAATCGGGAGTTGACTGCCGATCTGTGCCAGCAGGTGCTTCGCCTCGGCGTCGCTGGGGTCCACACCGATCGCAGCAGTGGACAGCGCGGCGCTCGCGGTGCCGAGCGCCTGGTTGTAGCGGTCCAGCAGTTCGACGGGTTGCAGCCCGCCCGCGAGGAACGCGGTGCCCGCGGACGCGTCGGCCACCGACAGCGAGCTGTAGAGCCCCTGCGCGGCGTTGGCCAGCGGCTCGGAATGTTGGCGCAGGGTCTTGATGCGGACCTGCTGGGCGTCTGTGCCAGAGCCCGCGAGGAAACCCGCGCCTAGCGCCAGCAGGATCAGCACGACGCCGATGCCGGCCAGCCGGCCAGGGGTGGACGCCACAATGTCCTGCCAACCGCTGGCGCGTCGGCGCGCCCTGGCCAGGTCGGATCGTGACGGGGTGGGGGGCCGCCAGGCGTGCAGCCGGCTCCGACCACGCTCAAGCACCGCTACCCCCTTCGCCTTGTGCCCAGATTTCGACAACACGTGCAATTCTGCATGTTATGCGGACACCGCACAGTATGTACTGAATCCGGCGTCCTGGCTGGCGGAAGAACCCGGGCGGCACGTCGCGGGTGGGGCCGACAATGGCCCTCCACTACGAAGGGTGCGAGATGTCCAGGTTTGACGGCAGGGTAGCGATCATCACCGGCGCGGCGCAGGGCATGGGGGAGGCCACCGCCAGGCTGTTCGCCGCCGAAGGCGCGACGGTCGTCATCACCGACGTGCTCGAGGAGAAGGGCCGCGCGCTGGCGGCGGACATCGGTGGCGACGCGGTGTTCAGAGGCCTCGACGTGAGCGACGAGGCGAGCTGGGCCGCCGTCGTAGCTTTCGCCGTGGAGCGCTTCGGCCGCGTCGACGTGTTGGTGAACAACGCTGGGATGCTGCAGTTCTCGTCCGTCGAGGGCCTTGACGTCGACGCCACCCGGACGCTGCTCGGCGTGAACCTGCTGGGGCCGATGATGGGCGCGAAGCATGTGGTGCCCGTGATGAAGGCGGCCGGCAAGGGCGTCATCGTCAACATCTCCTCGGTGGACGGGCTGCGCGGCGTGAACGGGCTCAGCGCCTACACCGCGAGCAAGTGGGCGCTGCGCGGGCTGACGAAGACGCAGGCGCTGGAGCTGGGCCCGTCGGGCATCCGCGTGTGCTCGGTGCACCCCGGCGGCGTCGACACCGCGTTGGGCAACCCCTTCGGCCGTGAGGGCGATGAGCTGCAGGCCAACTACCAGAACGTGCCGCTGCGCCGGATCGGGCTGCCCGAGGAGGTCGCGCGCGTGACGGCGTTCGTGGCGAGCGACGACGCCTCGTACATGAACGGCGCGGAGCTGGCCGTCGACGGCGGCTGGTCGGCCGGCACCTACTACCCGGGCCTGCCTGGCACGCCGAGCTGATCCGGGACGACCTACGCTGGGGTCGGAAACGCGGAGGTGGGCATCGATGCAGGGTGATGGTGACGGCTGGGCCAAGGGCTCGGACGGGCAGAAGCACTGGGGCAAGTTCGGCGCGGCCGGGTTGCTGCTGCGCGCGCCCGGGTCCGACGGCAATCCTGTTGTGCTGCTGCAGCACCGCGCCGCGTGGAGCCACGAGGGCGGCACCTGGTCTATCCCGGGCGGCGCCCGCGACAGCCACGAGGACGTGGTGGCCGCCGCGGTCCGCGAGGCCGCCGAGGAGGGCGGTCTAGAACCGATTTCCATCGCGGTGCGCACCCACCGGCGGACCGCCGGCGACCCCGCCACCTGGTGTTACACCACCGTGATCGCCGACGCCGCAACAGCTTTGGCGACCGTCGCGAACCACGAGAGCGTGGAGCTGGCGTGGGTGCCGGAGGCCGAGGTGGCGACGATGCCGTTGCACCCGGGCTTCGGCGCGTCCTGGCCGGACCTGCGGGTCCGGCCCACCCGGCTGCTCGTCGACATGGCCAACCTCGTCGGCTCGCGGCCCGACGGCTGGTGGCGCGACCGCCCCGGCGCCGCCGAGCGCATGCTCGCCCAACTGCGCGCCGCGCTGCCCCGCACCCTTGAGCTGCCCGACCACGCCTTCGGCTGGCCCGCCGAGATCGTCGCGGTGCTCGAGGGCCACGCGCGGGCCGCCGCCGACCAGGACGGCATCCGCGTGCTGCGGGCCGCCGGCAGCGGCGACGACGCCATCACCGACCTGGCCCACGAGTTCGCGACCGATGCTGGTGTGACCACGCTGGTGGTCACCGCCGACCGCGGCCTGCGGGCCCGGCTGCCGGTCTCCGCGCAGGTGCTCTCGCCGGGGCGGGTGCTGGACTGGCTGGGGTAGGACTGGCTGGGTGGGACTGGTTCCCGGTCTGGGCCCAACCGACGTGCGGGCCGGCGACGAGTCCGCCTTCATGGTTGTCGCCGCGGCTTTCCATCCGCGCTGCGGTTGCAAGCGCAGCGGATCTACGAAGCCGCGGCGTGGATGGCCGGCGGCTGCTAGAGCCCGCCTAAGAACTCCAGCATCGCCGCGTTGACCTTGTCGGCCGCCTCCATCTGCACGAAGTGCCCGGCGCCCGGCAGCACGGTGGTGGAGCGCAGGCCCGGGACCAGCCCCGCCATGGTGTCGAGGCATTCCCGGCCCATCATGGTCAGCACCGGGTCCTCGGCCCCGGCGATGAAGGCCGTCGGCACCGTGATCGGCTGGTCGTCGCGGCCCGCGTTCTGCTCCCACACCGCGTCGGCCGCCCGGTACCAGTTGAGCCCGCCCGTGAATCCCGCCCGCGTGAACTCGCTGACGTAGTAGGCGAAGTCCTCCTCCGAGAGCCACGGCCACGGCAGCGCGGGAGCCTCGGGCAGCACATCGAGATACCCGTTCCCCTCGGCCGGGAAGTCCCAGCAGGAGAGGTAGTCGCCGGCGCCGCTGAGCGCGAAGAAGAGTCGGCGCAGGAACTCGGCGGGGCGCGCGTCGAGCTCGGCGTCCGCGACGCCCGTCTCCTTGAAGTAGTGGAAGTGCAGGAAGTGCTTTCGGGCCATATACGCGTAGGCCTGCGACGGCGCGATGGGGGAGCGCGGCATCCGCGGCACGCTGAGCTGGATCAACCCGGCCACCCGCTCCGGGGCCCATGAGGGCAGGTCCCAGGTCAGCTGCGCGCCGAAGTCGTGGCCGACGAACACTGCTTTCTCGATCCCCAGCTCGTCGAGCAGCGAGGTCATGTCCGCGACGGTGGTGGCGCGGTCATAGTCGGCGGGGTCTTTCGGCGACAGGCTGCGTCCGTACCCGCGCATGTCCGGGGCGATCGCGCGATGGCCCGCGGCGGCGAGGACGGGAAGTTGGTTGCGCCAGCTGTGCCAGGAGCCGGGGAAGCCGTGGCAGAGCACGACGGGCACGCCGGTCTCCGCGGCGGGCCTGGCCTCTTCGATGAATAGACCGTTCTCAAGTTGGGTCATGCCGTCACCGTCGCACGCAGCGCCCGGGCCGCCGCCTCAGGGTCGGCTGCCTCGGTGATCGCGCGGACCACCACAATCCGATCCGCCCCGGCCGCGCGTACCTCGGGCACGCGCTCGAGGTCGATGCCGCCGATCGCGAACCAGGGCCGCGTCGGCGCGGCTGCCGCGGTGGATCGCACCAGGTCCAGCCCCGCCGCGGGACGGCCCGGCTTGGTAGGTGTGATCCAGCAGGGGCCGGTGGCGAAGTAGTCCACGCCCGGCTCGGCCGCGGCCGCCGCGGCCTGGGCGGAGTCGTGGGTGGAGCGCCCAATCACCACGTGGTCACCGACGATCCGCCGCGCCTGCGCCACCGGCAGGTCGCCCTGGCCCAGGTGCAGCACATCCGCGTCGGCAGCCAACGCCAGGTCCGCGCGGTCGTTCACCGCCAGCAGCGCGCCGTGGCGCCGGGCCGCCGCGCCCAGGATCGCCAGCGCGGCGAGCTCCTCCAGGGCTTCCAGGCCCTTTTCCCGCAGCTGGATCACGTCGACCCCGCCGCGCAGGGCCGCCTCCGCGAACTCGGCGAGGTCGCCGGTGGCGCGTCGGGCATCGGTGCACAGATAGAGGCGGGCGTCGGCCAGTCTTTCGCGAGGGGTCTGCATGTGCTCGACCGTAGCGACTAGGGTGGAGCTGTCACACGGGAGTCCCGAGGTTCGCGGGGCTGAGAGGGAGCGCGCCGCTCCGACCGTCAAACCTGATCCGGATCATGCCGGCGCAGGAAGAGGAGCAGTGGGAACACAAGCGGTGAATTCAGATATCTCCATCGTGGGCGCCGGCGTGATCGGCGCGGCTATCGCCTGGCAGGCCGCCCGGCGCGGCCACACAGTCCGAATTTACGACCCCCTGCTGGCCGACGGTGTGCCCCAGACCGGGGCGAGCTGGGCGGCGGGCGGGATGCTCGCGCCGTTCAGCGAGGGCTGGCCCGGTGAGGACCAGGTCCTCGATGTCGGTGCCCAGTCCCTGGCGCGGTGGCCCGCACTCGCGGCAGAGCTGTTGGCGGACACCGGGATCGACGTGCTCACCGGGCGCGGCACCCTGCTCGTCGCGGCCGACAGCGCCGACGCCGCGGAGCTGGACACCCAGGACCGCTGGCTGCGCGCGCAGGGCCACGCCTTCCAGCGCCTGGGCCGCGGCGAGGTCCGCGACGCGCAGCCAGCCCTGGCGAAGAACCTGCGCGGTGGGCTGTGGGTCGAGCCGGAGCTGGCCGTCGACAACCGGGCCCTGCTGCGCGCGCTACGCACGGCGGCGGCCGAGGCTGGGGCCGAGCTGATCCCGCACCTGGTGACGGACCTGCCCGGCCAGGTGGTGCTCGCCGCCGGCAGCGACTCCGCCGCCCTGCGGCCCGGCCTGCCCGTGCGCCCGGTCAAGGGCGAGATCCTCCGGCTGCGCCGCCGCCCCGGCACCCCCGAGCCGCCCACCTGCACGATCCGTGCCCTCGTCCGCGGGCGACATGTCTACCTCGTGCCGCGACCCGACGGCGTGGTGGTGGGCGCGACGATGTGCGAGCACGGCGAGGACCGCCAGGTCACCGTCGCCGGGGTCAGGGATCTGCTCGCCGACGCGGAGGCCGTGCTGCCTTCGATCGCCGAATACGAGCTGGCCGATGCGATGGCAGGCCTGCGCCCCATGACCCCCGACAACCTGCCGCTCGTCGGCCGACTGTCCGACACCACGATCGCGGCCACCGGGCACGGCCGCAACGGGGTGCTGATGATGGCGATCACCGTCGACACGGTGCTCGCCGAACTGGGCGGCAATCCGCTGCCTCAGATGAAATGCCTTGATCCAGGGAGGTTCTCATGGAATTGACGATCAACGGAGACACGCACGAGATCGCCGCGCCGTGCACCGTCGAGGAGCTGCTCGACCGGCTCGGGCTGCCGTGCGAGGGCGTCGCGGTGGCGCTCGACGGGTTTGTGCTGCCCCGCTCACGGTGGGGGGAGCACGTGCGCGACGGCTGGGCGCTCGAGGTCCTCACGGCGGTGCAAGGTGGTTGATCTGTTGCGAATCGGCGGCCGCGAGCTGAGCTCCCGCCTGATCATGGGCACTGGCGGCGCGTCGAGCCTGGACTCACTCGAGCAGGCGCTTATCGCGTCGGGCACGGAGCTGACCACGGTGGCGATGCGACGGGTCGACGCGACCGGCGGCACCGGCGTGCTGGACCTGCTGCGGCGCCTCGGCATCGCGCTGCTGCCGAACACCGCTGGCTGCCGCGGGGCCGCCGAGGCGGTGCTCACCGCGCAGCTGGCCCGCGAGGCGCTCGGCACCAACTGGGTCAAGCTGGAGGTGATCGCCGACGAGCGCACCCTGCTGCCCGATGCTGTCGAATTGGTCTCCGCCGCAGAGCAACTCGTCGACGATGGCTTCACCGTCCTGCCGTACACCACCGACGATCCGGTGCTGGCCCGGCGGCTCGAGGACATCGGCTGCGCGGCGGTGATGCCGCTGGGCTCGCCCATCGGCACCGGGCTGGGCATTCTGAATCCGCACAACATTGAGATGATCGTCGCCCAGGCCGGCGTGCCCGTGGTGCTCGATGCGGGGCTCGGCACGGCGTCGGATGCGGCCCTGGCGATGGAGCTCGGCTGCGACGCGGTGCTCCTGGCCACCGCCGTGACCCGGGCGGAGGATCCCGCGATGATGGCGTCGGCAATGGCCGCTGCCGTGACGGGGGGCCGGTTGGCGCGCAGGGCGGGGCGGGTCCCGAAACGATTTTGGGCGCAGGCGTCCTCGCCCGGAAAGTATGCGATTCTGGGCTCCGGCGTGCATGCTGGTAGCCATGATTGAAGTCAAGGGGCTGACTAAGAAGTTCGGCAGCACGCTCGCGGTCGACGATCTGACGTTCATCGTCAAGCCAGGCATCGTCACCGGCTTCCTGGGGCCGAACGGTGCTGGCAAGTCCACCACCATGCGCATGATCCTGGGCCTGGACCGGCCCACCGCGGGGACCGCCACGATCAATGGCCAGCCGTATCGGGCTCTCAAGCAGCCGCTGCGGACCGTCGGTTCTCTGCTGGACGCCAAGTGGGTGCACCCCAACCGGTCCGCGCACGCGCACCTGCGCTGGATGGCGGCGTCCAACAACCTGCCCGTCGCGCGCGTGGACGAGGTGCTCGGTCTGGTCGGGCTCTCGGACGTCGCCGGCAAGAACGCCGGCGGATTCTCCCTGGGCATGGCACAGCGCCTGGGGCTGGCCGGCGCGCTGCTGGGCGACCCAGAGGTGCTGTTGTTCGACGAGCCGGTCAATGGTCTTGACCCTGAGGGCATCGTCTGGATCCGAAAGTTCATGCAGCAGTTGGCCGCGGAGGGCCGCACGGTGCTGGTCTCGAGCCACCTGCTCACCGAGATGTCGCTGACGGCGCACCAGCTGATCGTGATCGGCAAGGGCCGGTTGATCTCGGACTCGACCGTCGACGAGTTCGTCGACCGCTCGACCAAATCGACCGTGCGGGTGCGCGGGCCGCGGCTGGACGCACTGCGCGCGATGCTCCAGCAGGCGGGCATCGACGTCATCGACGAACCCACAACCAACACCCTGATCGCCTCGGGCGCCAGCACGGACCAGATCGGCGATTTGGCTGCCGCGAGCGGGCTCGCCCTGCACGAGCTGGCCGGGCACACCGGCTCCCTGGAGGAGGCGTTCATGAACCTCACCGCTGACCAGGTGGAATTCCATGGCAGCGCGTCCGAAAGCAACCCGGCGGCACAGTCTTTGGAGGCCCAGTCATGAGTGTTCTCGCCGCGGAGCGGATCAAGTTGACCTCGACCCGGTCGCCGTGGTGGTGCAGTTTCGCCATCGCTGCGCTGGGGTTGGGCATCGCTGTGCTGATGGCGCTCTTGGGCCGCAGCAACCTGGACACCGGCGACCCGGCCAACCAGTTCTTGTTGACGCCGGACGTCGCGGTCTCTGGCATCTCCCAGTTCGGGATCCTCGTCGTGATGATCATGGCGGCCCTCGCAGTCACCACCGAGTACCGATTCGGTGTTATCCGCTCAACCTTCCAGGCGGTGCCGAACCGCTCGCTGGTGATCGGCGCGAAGGCGCTGAACCTTGCGGTGCTGGCGGCGGTCCTTATCGGCGTCGTCACCTTCGGCGCGTACTACCTCGCCAAGGCGATCGCGGGGACCGGCCCGCTCATCCACATGGACATCACGTCGGCGGATCAGTGGCGGGCAATCTACGGGCTCGTGATTTACGCGGTGCTGGCGGCCGTGTTGGCTGTCGCGGTGGGCGCTCTGCTGCGCCAGTCTGCGGGCGCGATCGCGTTGCTGGTGTTGTGGCCGCTAGTGATCGAGTCGATCATCGGCGTGATGGGCAGCATCGGCCGGGACATCTACGTGTTTCTGCCATTCGCCAACATGCTGCACTTCATCTCCTTGCAGTCCACCGGATTCGATTTCCACTGGGGTCCGTGGGGCGGTCTCGCGTATTTCGCAGGCTTCGTCGCGGTGGTGCTGGGGTTGAGCATGGTTGTGGTCAACAAGCGCGATGCCTGAGAATATGCGGTCGGTCGCCTAGTGTTGTGCGGGTGAGCAACCCTCAGTCCGACTCGCAGGAGCCCAGCCGCGTTGCCCGGGCCGCCCAGCGCCTACGCAGCCTGGACCAGGCGCCGCATGCGGTCGAGGCGGTCCGCCGTATGCGCCGGGTTCTGCCGGGCGATCACAGCTTCGGCGATCCGCTCTCGGCGGCCGGCGAGGGCAGTGCCCGCGCGATCGCCCGGGCCGCGGACAAGCTGTTCCACGATTCGCCGGGCGCGTCCCGGGAGGTCGGCTTCGCCGCGCTGCAGATGTGGCAGGCGCTGCGCGAATGGTCCGGCAAGGGCGAGGGCGACGCCGAGGTCACGCTGGTCTTCACCGACCTCGTCGCGTTCTCCACCTGGGCACTAGAGGTCGGTGACGAGGACACCCTACGGCTCCTGCGCGCTGTCGCGACGGCCGTGGAGCCGGAGATCGTGGCCCGTGGCGGCCGGGTGGTCAAGCGCATGGGGGACGGGCTGATGGCGGACTTCCGCTCACCCGCAGTCGCCGTCGAGGCGATGCACGCCGCGCTCGCCAATCTGGCTGAGGTGGACCTCGATGGCTACCGTCCTGCGATGCGCGTCGGCATCCACAGCGGGCATCCCCGCCGGATCGGCGACGACTGGCTGGGCGTGGACGTGAACATCGCCGCCCGCATGATGGAGGCCGGCCGCGACGGCAACGTCGTGGTCTCCGAGGTGGTCCTCGACGCGTTGGACGCGGATTGGCTGCGCCAGCGCGGGCTCAAGGTGAAGGAGCATCGCAGGTTCTTCCTCAACCGCGCCCGCGGGGTCCCCGAGGATCTGCGGATGTTCCAGCTCGTGCGCTGCTAGCACCCGCCGCCCAGTTGCGCCCTCGCCCCCGTAACTTGACCTGGCTGACGTTGCAACTGGGGCGGGGCCGAGGTACGGGGGCGAGGGTGTCGGCCGCGTCAGCCGTCCAGCCGCCAGAACGCGGAGACCGGCCCGCGCCCCGAGCCCAGCGGATAGGCCGCCTGCAGACAGCGCGTCACCCACTCCTTGCCGTGCGCGACGGCCTCCGGCATGTCCAGCCCTGCCGCCAGCGCGCACGTGATCGCGGCCGCCAGGGTGTCCCCGCCACCGTGATCGTGCGGCGTCGGCACCCAGTCCCGGGTCAGCTCAAACCATTCGTCGCCGTCGAAGAGCACGTCGACGCTGCGCTCGGCGGTGCGCAGGTGCCCGCCGGTGACCAGCGCCCACCGCGCGCCCAGGCCCACCAGCGCCTCGGCGGCCCTGCGCTGGCCGGCGGCATCCACCACATCGATGCCGGTGAGCAGCCGCACCTCGTCGAGGTTCGGGGTGACGAGGTCCGCGATGGGGAACAGCCTCGTGCGCAGCGCGTCGAGGGAGTCCAGCGCCAGCAGGGAGTCCCCGTGCATCGACGCGCAGACGGGGTCCACCACCAGCGGGACGCCGCCTGACCCCACTCCGACCTCGGTGCAGGCCTCGACCACCGCCTCGATGATGGGGGCCGACGCGAGCATGCCGGTCTTGGCCGCGCCCACACCGATATCGGTGACGACGCTGCGGATCTGCGCGGCGACGGTCTCGGGCGGGATCTCATGAATCTCGGTGACGCCCAAGGAGTTCTGGACCGTGACGGCGGTGATGGCGACGCAGCCGTGGACGCCGGACATCGCCATGGTGCGCAGGTCGGCCTGGATGCCGGCCCCGCCGCCGGAGTCTGAACCGGCGATGGTCAGGACGCGAGTCGGGACGGCGGTCATGACGTGGCCAGCGGGAGGTAGACGCGGTTGCCGCGCGAGGCGAACTCCGCGGACTTCGCGGCCATGCCCTCCGCGATGACGCGGTCGATGTCCTCTTGCGTCTCGAGGCCGTTCTCCTCGGCATACGCCCGCACGTCCGCGGAGATGCGCATGGAGCAGAACTTCGGCCCGCACATGGAGCAGAAATGGGCGGTCTTCGCGGGCTCCGCCGGCAGCGTCTCGTCGTGGTATTCGCGGGCGGTGTCCGGGTCCAGCGACAGGTTGAACTGGTCGACCCAGCGGAACTCGAAGCGGGCGCGGGAGAGGGCGTCATCGCGGTCCTGCGCGCCGGGGTGCTGTTTGGCCAGGTCGGCGGCGTGCGCGGCGATCTTGTAGGTGATCACACCGACCTTCACGTCGTCGCGGTTTGGCAGGCCCAGGTGCTCCTTGGGCGTGACGTAGCAGAGCATCGCGGTGCCGGCCTGCGCGATCATCGCCGCGCCGATGGCGGACGTGATGTGGTCGTACGCGGGCGCGATGTCCGTCGCCAGGGGGCCCAAAGTGTAGAAGGGAGCCTCCTCGCACAGCTCCTCCTCGAGGCGGACGTTCTCGACGATCTTGTGCATCGGCACGTGGCCGGGGCCCTCGATCATCACCTGCACGTCATGGGATTTCGCGACCTTTGTCAGCTCGCCGAGCGTGCGCAGCTCCGCGAACTGGGCCTCGTCGTTGGCGTCGGCGATGGAGCCGGGGCGCAGCCCGTCGCCCAGGGAGAAGGTCACGTCGTATTTACGCAGGATCAGGCAGAGCTCCTCGAAGTGCTCGTAGAGGAACGACTCGCGGTGGTGCGCCAGGCACCAGGCGGCCATGATTGAGCCGCCGCGCGAGACGATGCCGGTGACGCGCTTGGCGGTGAGCGGGACGAAGCGCAGGCGGACGCCCGCGTGCACGGTCATGTAGTCCACGCCCTGCTCGCACTGCTCGATCACGGTGTCGCGGTACAGCTCCCACGTCAGCTTGGTCGGGTCGCCGTCGACCTTCTCGAGGGCCTGGTAGATCGGGACCGTGCCGACGGGGACGGGGGAGTTGCGCATGATCCACTCGCGCGTCGTGTGGATCTCCTTGCCGGTGGACAGGTCCATGATGGTGTCCGCGCCCCAGCGGGTGGCCCACACCATTTTCTCGACCTCGTCCGCGATGGAGCTGCGCACGGCGCTGTTGCCGATGTTCGCGTTGATCTTCACCGCGAAGGCCTTGCCGATGATCATCGGCTCGGACTCCGGGTGCTTATGGTTGGCGGGGATCACGGCGCGCCCGCGGGCCACCTCGTCCCGCACCAAATCTGGTGAGACCCCTTCGCGCGCAGCGCAATAGCGCATCTCATCGGTGATGATGCCGGCGCGAGCCCAGGCCAGCTGGGTGGCCGCGCCGTCGATGGGCTCGGGCCGTGACCACCCGTCGCGCATGGGCTCAAGGCCCTTGTCGAGGTCGATATTCGCGGCGGTGTCGGTATATGGGCCGGAGGTGTCATACACATCCAGGTGCTCGCCGTTGGTGAGCTTGATCCGGCGGGCGGGGAAGGTGAGAGCGGTGCCGGGAACCGGCTGGTGGATCTTGTGGCTGCCCTGGATGGGACCCAAGGTGATGGCCGCAGAATTGTCGAGCATGTGAGATCTCCCTACGCCGGCATTATCCGGTCAGGTTCATACGGTCGACGGCCCTAGCCGTCCTCTCAGCCCGCTGGTGCGAGCCCCCGTGGTGATGAAATTGTCGTGGTGTCGTAGTGACGTGCCCAGGCTAGACCATGGCGCCGGGGTCCGTCAGCCCGGTTGGTAGGCGCGCAGGAACGCCGTGGTTCCCGCAGCGATTATCCGCTCGAGCTCCTCTCCCGAGACAGGCAAGGTGGCTCCGGCGAACATGATCTGGTTGCTGGGGATCCAGAGCAGCATTCCGGCGAAATGCTGCACTGCCATCGCGGTGTCGGGAATCGCCAACAGCCCCCTATCGTCGAGGATCTGCAGGCAGCGGCCCACCGAGTCCGAGACGCGGACGAAGCCACGCTGCCAGAAGAGCAGCCCCAGTTCGGGAAAGCGGTTGGCCTCGGCGATGACGAGGCGGCGCAGTTGCTGTACTCGTGGACTCATGATCGAGCGGGCGAACTGCATCGCTAATAGCCGTACCGCTGCCTCGGCCGTCTCTGCGTCCGCCATCTGCTCCGCCAAGGGCGCGAAAGGATCGTCAATACGGTCGCTGGCATCGTGGATCAGCGCGGCGAACACGCCTTCCTTGTCGCCGAAGACCCGGTAGAGCGTCTGTTTGGAGACCGCGGCGGCGGCGGCCAGCTCGTCGGTGGAGGTGCCGACATAGCCGTTCGCGATGAAGACCTCGAGGGCCGCCTCGATCATCTGCCGACGTTTCGCATCGGCTTTCTCGCTGGCGGTCCGGCCACCAGTTCTAGGTGATTCACTCATAAGCCTTGATCTCCACAGTACTGAACAGTACCGTAATTCCCATGGGTACCGATCGGTACCGAAATTAGCTGAACTGAAGGAACCGCTATGAACAGCCACACAGTCCGGAGTGCAGACGGTACCGCGATCGCGTATAGCGTCATCGGAGAGGAAGGCCGCCCTGTCGTCATTAGCATCGACGGCGCGACTCAGTTCCGTGCATTGGACATGAGCCAAGGTGAGCTCGGGCGCCAGCTCGGCGATCGGTTCCGAGTGGTCACCTATGACCGTCGCGGACGGGGGGAAAGCGGCGACGGGGGCACCTATGCCGTCGAGCGGGAGATTGAGGACATCGGCGCTCTCCTCGAGCACTTCGGCGGGCACGGTTTCGCACTGGGGGTGTCGTCGGGCGCCGTCCTCGCGTTGCGTGCCGCACTTGCCGGTCTGCCTATTGACGGCCTCGCATGCTACGAGCCGCCCTTCGTTGTGTCGACGGATCGGGACCCCGTCCCGGGCGACTACGTCGAGCGGCTCGATGCCGTCGTCGCGGCGGGCCGGCCCGGCGACGCGGTGCACATCATGATGACCGAGGCGGTGGGGTTGCCGGCTGAGATGGTGGCGGGCATGGTCGACCAGCCGTTCTGGGCGATGTTCGAGCAGATCGGCCACACCGTCGCCTACGACGGCCGGATCATGGACGACACGATGCGTGGGCGTCCTGATTCGCTGGACGTGTTCGCGGGCGTGCACACCCCGACCCTGGTGATGAGCGGTGGAGACAGCCCCGCGTGGCTGTCGATCGCGGCCGAGCAACTCGCGCAACGCCTCTCCGCTGGGACGTTGACGGTGCTGCCCGGACAGACGCATCAGGTGGACTCGGCCGCCCTCGGGGCGGCCGTCGGGCAGTACTTTCAGTCGCTGGTCACCACTCGGTAGTCAGGAATGGGCCTGGCGAGTCAGTCCAGCTCCACGATCACCGGCGCATGGTCGCTCGCGCCCTTGCCCTTGCGCTCCTCGCGGTCGATCGACGCGCCCGTGACGCGGGCGGCCAGCGCGGGGGAGGCCAGCGCGAAGTCGATGCGCATGCCCTGGCGCTTGGGGAAGCGCAGCTGCGTGTAGTCCCAGTACGTGTAGACGCCGGGGCCGGGGGTGTGCGGGCGGGTGACCTCGGTGAAGCCGGCGTCCTCGAAGGCGAAGTAGGCCGCGCGCTCGGGCGCGGAGGTGTGGGTCTTGCCCTCGAACACGGCGGGGTCCCAGACGTCCTCGTCGGTGGGCGCGACGTTCCAATCGCCGGCCAGCATGATCTGCGCCTGGGGATCGGCTGCAAGCCACGATGCGGCCTCGTCCTTGAGCTTGGCCAGCCAGTCCAGCTTGTACGTGTAGTGCGAGTCCGTCAGCTCGCGCCCGTTCGGCACGTACAGGCTCCACACGCGCACGCCGCCGCACGTGGCGCCGATCGCGCGGGCCTCGAGGGCCTGCTCCTCCTCGGGGTCCTTGTGGAAGCCGGGCTGCGTGGCGAACTGCGTCTGCACGTCCTCGAGCCCGACGCGGGAGATCACCGCGACACCGTTCCACTGCGAGAGGCCGAAGTGCGCCACCTCGTAGCCGAGCTCGGTGAACCGCTCGGTGGGGAACTGGGCGTCCTTGCACTTGGTCTCCTGCACGAGCAGGACATCGGTCTCGGTGCGCACCAGCCAGTCGGTGATCCGGTCTACCCGAGCCCGCACAGAGTTCACGTTCCACGTAGCAATTCGCATGCCGCCCAGGCTATCGGGTCACGCCCATCCTCGGCCTGGCCCCCGCACCTTGTCCTCGCCCCGGTTGCAACGTCAGCGAGGTCAAGGTGCGTCAGCGAGGCGAGGTCTTTCGCCAGACGCCTCAGCTTCACCGCGCCGCCGTGATTGCAATCGCGGCGAATCGGGAAAGCCGCGGCGGATAGCGGGGGCAGGCGGTCAGGTCAGAAGAACGCCTCCACTGCGTCCAGCGCCCGCTCCCGGTCTGCCGCGACGAGCCCAATGCGCGTGCGCCGGTCCAGGATGTCGTCGGCGTCCAGGGCGCCCTCGTGCGCGATGGAGAACTCCACCTCGGCCCGGGTCACGTCCAGGCCCTCGACCAGCGGCTCCAGGGGGTTCAGGCAGGTGGCTTCGGAAAGAACAGCGGCGGACTCCCCGCCGAACCGCGCGATCAGCGACTCGGGCCCCGCGACCGGACCGGAGGCGCCCACCAGCGGCAGGTTGCGCGTCGTGCATGGGCGTGCGGTGAGCCCGCGCAGCTTAAGCGCCCGGTCGACGGTGTCCTCCGCCATATGCCGGTATTCGGTGAGCTTGCCGCCGACCACGCTGACGATGCCGCTGGGGGACTCGAGGACGGCGTGATCGCGCGAGAGGTCGGAGGTGCGGCCCTCGCCGTTGTCGATCAGCGGCCGCAGCCCGGCGTAGGAGCCGGTGATGTCCGCGCGGGTCACCTGCCGGTCCAGGGCCGTGTTGATGGTGTCGAGGAGGAAGTCGATTTCCGGCTCGGTGGGCTCAGGGACGTCGGGGATGGGGCCGGGCGCGTCCTCGTCGGTCAGGCCCAAGTAGACCCGGCCGAGCTGTTCCGGCATGACGAAGATGAAGCGGTTCGTCTCGCCCGGGATGGGGACGGTGAGCGAGGCGGTGGGGTTGCCGAAGGCGGCGGCGTCGAACACCAGGTGCGTGCCGCGGCTGGGGCGGAGCTTGATGGACTCGTCGACCTCGCCGGCCCACACTCCGGCGGCGTTGACGACGGCCTTCGCGCGCAGCTGGAAGGCCGCGCCGGTCACAGTGTCGGTGAGCGTGGCCTGCTCGCCGGTGACGTCGCTGGCGGCCACCCGGGTCAGGATGCGCGCGCCGAGCCCTGCCGCGGTGCGGGCGACGGCGACGACGAGGCGGGCATCGTCGATCAGCTGTCCGTCGTAGTTCACGTAGCCGCCCTTGAGTCCGGCGCGGGCGACGGTGGGGGACAACTCGATCGTGGCCTGAGCGGAAACATGGTGGCTGCGGGGCAGGACGGACGACGGGGTCCGCGCGGTGATCCGCAGCACGTCGCCGGCGAAAAAGCCGGCGCGCACGAGGACCCGGGCGAAGGGGCTCATCGAGGGCAGCAGCGGAACTAGTTGCGGCAGCGCGGTTGTCAGGTGCGGGGCGGTGCGGGTCATGAGGATCCCGCGCTCCATCGCGCTGCGGCGCGCGATACCGACGTTGCCTGTGGCCAGGTAGCGCAGGCCGCCGTGCACCAGCTTCGAGCTCCAGCGGCTGGTGCCGAAGGCCAGGTCGCGGGATTCCACCAGGGCGACCGAGAGCCCGCGCGCGGCCGCGTCGAGTGCGATGCCCGCGCCGGTGATGCCGCCGCCGATCACCAGCAGATCCACGGAGCCGGCATCGGCCAATGCGGCGAGGTCGGCGGTGCGGCGGGCGGCGTTCAGAGAAGTGTTCACGGCTGGTGCGTTCATGGTCGGAGGTATCCGTTCAGCAGATGGGTGAGCTCGGCGCGTAGGGCTGCGGCGTCGAGGATGGGCTCCACCATGCGGGCGGATTGGATGGTGGACTGCACAGTCAGCAGGACCATGGCCGCGAGCTGGCGCGGGTCCCCGGCGCGGATGGAGCCACCGGCCTGGCCGAGCTCGAGGGCCCCGGCTATGACGTCGATCAGCGCGCGCTGGCTGGTGCCGAGGCGCTGGAAGGTGTAGGTCATGAACATCTGCGGGGACGCCAGCAGCAGCTCCTCGAACACCGGGCTGCGGCCGACGAGGTCCGCCACGGCGACGGCGCGCGCCACGAGGGCCTCGCGGTTATCGCCCTGCCACGGGGCTCGGCCGGCGACGGTGAGGATCTCGCGGGTCAGGAGGGCCACCGCGATCGCCTCCACGCTGGGCCAGCGGCGATAGATGGTGGGCCGGCTCAGGTTCGCGCGCCGGGCGATCTCCGCGATGGTCATCCGGTCCGGGCCGAGGTCGAGCACGCAGCTGGCGGCGGCGTCGAGGATCGCGGACTCTAGGGGATCCGCCTCGGTCAATTCATCGTTACGGAGTTCCAGCATATGTAATACTGTAACGCATGACTGATCACACGCTGGACCTTCCGCCCATGAAGTGGGACGCCTGGGGGGACCCCGCCGCCGCCAAGCCGCTGAGCGAGGGCCTCAAGGGGCTCCTGAAGCAGGCGCTGGGCGTCGAGGCCGACGAGGCCCCGCAACTCACGGCCGCCGAGGTTCGGCTGCGCCCCTCCGCGATCTCCGAAAGGGACCTCGACGCCCTCGCCGTGCTCGTCGGCGCCGCGTACGTGAGCGTCCTCGACGGTGACCGGCTCCCGCGCGCTGGCGGCAAATCCACTCCGGACCTGTTGCGCCGCAAGGACACCGGCGAGCAGGATGCGCCCGACGCCGTGGTGCTCCCTGGCACGGAGGACGAGGTCGCGGAGATTCTGCGCTACTGCGCCGAGCACGCCATCGCGGTGGTCCCGTTCGGCGGCGGCACCAGTGTCGTCGGCGGCGTCGACCCCATTCGTGGCCAGTTCCAGGCCGTGATCTCCCTCGACCTGCGCCGCTTCGACCGGCTCGAGTCCATCGACGTGATCTCCGGCGAGGCCGTGCTGGGCGCGGGCGTCACCGGCCCCGAGGCGGAGCGGCTCCTCGGCGAGCACGGCTTCTCGCTGGGCCACTTCCCGCAGAGCTTCCAGTTCGCCACCATCGGCGGCTTCGCGGCCACCCGGTCGTCCGGGCAGGCATCCGCCGGCTACGGCCGCTTTGACGACATGATCGCCGGCCTCCGCGTGATTACCCCGGTCGGCCTCCTAGACCTCGGGCGGGCTCCAGCCTCCGCCGCCGGCCCGGACCTGCGGGAGCTGTTCGCCGGCTCCGAGGGCACCCTGGGCGTGATCACCTCGGTGCGCCTGCACGTGCACGCCGTCGCCGAGGCCACCCACTACGAGGCGTGGACGTTCGAGGACTTCGCCGCCGGCGCCACCGCGCTGCGCGCCGTCGAGCAGCAGGGCGCCGGACCCACCGTGATGCGGCTGTCCGACGAGATGGAGACCGGCGTCAACCTCGCCACCACGGACAAGATTGGCGGGGAGCAGATCACCGGTGGCTGCCTGGCCATCACCACGTTCGAGGGCACCGTCGAGCACGCCGCGGCTCGCCACGACGAGACCCGCGCGGTTCTCCTGGCCCACGGCGGCCGCTCGCTCGGCGCGGAGCCCGCCCAGGCCTGGGAGCAGGGCCGCTTCGGCGCGCCCTATCTGCGCGACGGACTCCTCGCCGCGGGCGCGCTGTGCGAGACGCTCGAGACCGCCACCACCTGGGCCAACCTGCACCACCTTAAGGCCGCCGTCACCACCGCTCTGGTTGACACACTCGCCGAAACTGGCACCCCCGCCCTGGTCATGTGCCATATCTCGCACGTCTACCCGACGGGCGCGTCGCTGTACTTCACCGTTGTCGCCGGCCAACGCGGCGATGTGCTCGAGCAGTGGGACAAGGCGAAGACGGCCGCGATGGACGCGATCGTCGGGAACGGCGGCACCATCACGCACCATCACGCAGTCGGCGCGGACCATAAGGACTGGATGGCGAGCGAGATCGGTGATCTGGGCGCGACCATCCTGCGGGCGGTGAAGAACACGGTTGACCCCGCGGGCATCCTCAACCCTGGCAAGCTCATCCCATGACACGCGTCGTGGTGCTCACGAATCCCCTGGCCGGGCACGGCAAGGCCCGGCACATCGCGGACCGCGCGATCGCGCGATTGCGGGCGAAGGGCGCGGAGGTCACCGAGATCGTCGGCGCCGACGCGGCTGACTCCCTCGCACAGGCCCGCACAGCAGTGGCGGAGCGGCCCGACGCGTTTGTGGCGGTCGGCGGTGACGGGCTGATCTCGATCGCCCTGCAGGCCCTCGCCCAGACCCGCATCCCGCTCGGCATAGTGCCCGCAGGCACCGGCAACGACCACGCCCGCGAGCACGGCGTCCCCACCGGCGATCCGGAGGCCGCTGCCGATGTGATCTTGGCAGGCCACGGCAAGACGATGGATCTGGGCCACGCGCAGATGGCCGACGGCTCCGCGAAATGGTTCGGGACCGTCCTGGCGACGGGCTTCGACTCCCTCGTCAGCGACCGGACCAACCGGATGACCTGGCCGCACGGGCGGATGCGCTACAACCTGGCGATCGTCGCGGAGTTCCTCAACCTCAAGCCCCTGAAGTTCCGCCTCACCCTCGCAGGCGGCGAGGTGCTCGAGCGCTCCGTCGTGCTCGCGGCCGTCGGCAACACCCAGTATTACGGCGGCGGCATGCAAATTTGTCCCGGCGCCGACCCGCTGGACGGACTGGTGGACATCACCATCATCAACTTTGTCTCCCGGCTGCGATTGGCGCGGCTGTTCCCAACGGTGTTCAAAGGCACGCACATCGAGCTCGACGCGGTGGAGACGCACCGCGTGGCCAGCGTGCAGATCTCCGCGCCCGGGATCAACGCGTATGCGGACGGAGAATATGTGGGACCACTGCCGGTAACTGTGACGGCCGTGCCAGAGGCGATCACGGTGCTGGTGCCGGAATAGCCGATCGGCCACGGAACGCCTGATAACTAAGAGAGGATGAGGACCATTCTCTTAGAATTCGGTGTTACACAGGACAGTGACACCATCGAGCGGAGGAGGTGCGATGACAGTGAACAAGGCAGCCACGACGGGCGGCGTCGGCACGCCATCGCTGCAGATAATCGAGAACACCGCGCAGGACCGCTTCGAGCTGTGGGTGGAGGGCGACCTGGTCGGGATCATCGGGTACTCCGTCGAGGGCGATGACTGCACCCCGGGCCGGGCGGGCGCGGGCTGTGTCGTGGCGTTGATGCACACCGTGGTGATGGAGGACTACTGGCATCGTGGCCTGGCCGCGGTGCTGGTCAGGCACACGCTCGACACCGCGGTCGAACGCGGCTGGCGTATTCAGCCCGTCTGCACCTACGTGCAGGCGTTCGTCGGGAAGAACCCGGACTACGCGTCGCTGCTGGTCGAGTGAGTTAGCTCGACCCGCACGTGCCGGACCCGGTGGTGATCGCCGAAGCCCAACCCGCGCGCCGCGGCCTCTTCTAGGGCCGAGGACACTTCGATCACCGCCCGGTCCGCGCCGCGTCGGGCACTCTCGCCAAGTAGCGCCCCGATGCGCTGGCGCAACTCTTCAGGATCCACGTCTCCAGTATCGCTGCCCAGCTCGAGCACGGCCCAGGCCGGCTCGTCGGGCGCCGCAGACAGCAGCACCCGGTCCAGCGGGGCGGGCTCGGGGCTGGGCAGGTCTGCGGGCAGATCCATCGTGAGAACCAGCCGCTCCCCGAACGTGTGCCAGCCAGCGGGAGGTCGAGCCAGCCGGTCCGGCAGCCGCAGCTGCAGGGCCAGCCCACGTGCGGCGTACCAGGCGGTGAGCGCGCGCATCGTGGGCTCGCCCAGCAGGTCGTGGAAGTAGCCGCCCTCAGGCATCGAGGGGTCAGCCAGGGGGACCGCAGCGGCCCCAGCCCGCACCACCCAGCCCGCCACCCACTCGCATTCCGTCGCCGGGTCCGCGAGGGCCAGAGCATGCTCGAGCGTGCGGATGCTCGAGGTGCGCACCGGCTTGGCCGGGATGGCCTTGAGCACCATCACGTCCGCGGGGGCCACCGTCGTCAGCGTCCCGTCGGCGCCGCGCACTCCCACGTGGGGGCGCAGCACCTCGAGGATGCCGATGACGTCGGTTTGCGAGGGCACCGAGCCCGCCGGCCGCCGATACCGCAGCACGACGCGGGCGCCCACCTGAGGGTTGCTCATCTAGTCGTCATGGCCGAAAGGATCGTCTTGCTCCCCGGGGACCCATTCCAGGCCGGGGACGCCCCAGCCCATCCGCTTGACGATCTTCTTGGCGGCGCGCTTATTGCGGCCGATGAGGCAGTCCAGGTAGAGGAAGCCGTCAAGGTGGCCCACCTCGTGCTGCAGGCAGCGCGCGAAGAAGCCGTGGCCCTCGATCTCGATGGGCTGGCCCTCGGCGTCGACACCGGTGACCTTCGCCCAGTCGGCGCGCCCCGTCGGGTACTGCTCGCCGGGGACTGAGAGGCACCCCTCGACGTCGTCGTCCTCGTCCGGCATGGTCTGCGGGATCTCGGAGGTCTCCAGGACCGGGTTGATCACCACGCCGCGGCGGCGGACATCAGAGCTGATGCCGTCGCGCCGCTCGTCGGGGCAGTCGTAGACGAAGATGCGCAGCGCCACGCCGACCTGGTTCGCGGCCAGGCCAACCCCGTGCGCGGCATCCATGGTGTCGTACATGTCTTGAATCAGCTGTGCCACTTCAGAGATCTCACCGGTGACCGGCTTGGTGGGTTCATGCAGCACCGGATCGCCCACGATCCGGATAGGGAGGATTGCCATGACTGAAGAGAATAGTGGGCGGGCGCCCGGACTTCCGACGCGCCTTGCCACCGCCGCGCTTTAGGGCCGCTGGCGTGGTTGAATGGCCCGGGGAACTACAGGGTTGTAATTCAGTGGTTGAGGAGCACGATGGACGGCGCAACGGCGCGAAAGTCTCAGGCCCAGGAGCCGCAGGTCGATCAGTCGGCGGTGGACGTGCATGTCACGGGTGCGGACGGGCTGAGCCGACGTGAGCATGACATCTTGTCCTTCGAGCGCCAGTGGTGGAAGTACGCTGGCGCGAAGGAGGAGGCCATCAAGGAGATGTTCAGTATGTCGGCCACTCGCTATTACCAGGTCCTGAACGCTTTGGTGGACCGTCCCGAGGCCCTCGCCGCCGACCCGTTGTTGGTCAAGCGACTGCGCCGTTTGCGTGCCAGCAGGCAAAAGGCGCGAGCGGCCCGTCGGCTCGGGTTCCAGGTCACCTAAACTCTCAGCGGTGAGTACACCTTCGCCCGAATCCCCGGGATTGCCACTCCGTGCCCTAGCGATGGTCCTGCTGTCTGCCGCCATCGTGTTCGCCGGCCTCGGCTGGCTTGGCCTCAGCGATTCCGACAGCGACGGGAGCGAGACGGCCGTGGCCGCGACGACCACCCCGGCTCCGCCCGCCACCACGCCCGCCAACACCTCGCCCGCCAACAGCACGGCCGCCACCGCGGCGCCGCCCGCCGGGAGCACGCCCGCAAGCACCGCCACCTCCACGGGCGCGAGCACCACCGCCAACTCGGCGGCCCTGCAGCGCGTGCCGGTGCGGATCTACAACAACAGCACGGTCGACGGCCTGGCCGCCACGGCCGCCGACCATCTGCGCGCCGGAGGCTGGACTGTCACCGACGTCAGCAACTACGCCGAGGGGCAGATTTCGGAGAGCACGGTCTTCTACGGGACCGAGTCCGGCGCGAAGGACGCCGCGGACAAGCTGGGCAAGGACATGGGTCTCACCGTCGCCCCCCGCTTCGACGGCATCGCCGACGCGCCTGCCGGCCTCATCGTGATTCTCGCCGGCGACGGCACGAATTAGCCGCAGTGCTGACGGCCGTGCGCTATTGGCCCGACGCCTCGATATGCTCTCCATTAACTTCGAAGGAGTAGACACATGAGCAATAGTTCACAGCACGTGCGGCAGAGTCGCCGACTGCTGGCCGTGGTCCCGGTTGCGGTCATCGCGGCCATCGCCCTGTCCTCGTGCAGCGCGCATCAAGAGCCCAGCGACCAGCCGCCCGGCATCGGCACCCTGCCCCCCGTCTTCACCCCGTCGCCGGCCCCCACAGCCAGCGGGGTCGCCAGCACCCAGGACATCGGCCTCGTCGATGAGCCGCTGGTTGTCGCCACGCTCAAGAGCGCCTCGGGCGCGAATGTCGGCACGGCGGAGTTCCAGGGCTCCGGACTGGGCACCATTGTCACCCTGGCCGTCAACGGCCTGACCCCCGGTTTCCACAGCCTGGCCGTCACCTCGGCCGGCGTGTGCGACGCGGCAGTCGACTTCGCGTCGGCCGGCGACGTGCTGAACGACCCGACCAACAGCACCCCGGGCGTGCCCAAGGCCGGCGACCTGCCCACCCTGCTGGTCGACGGCGACGGCATCGGCACGCTGACGACCACCAGCGGCGGCTTCAAGGTCGACGAGCTGACGAACGCGCCCGGCACCGCGCTGGTCATCGGCGGGGACGCGGACGCGTCGTCCCGCATCGCGTGCGGCGTCATCGAGCACAAGTAGTCACAGGCCGATGCGAGTTCCCTTCGCAGGCTCTCCACGTCCCACTATTGGCGTGGAGTGGGAACTCGCATTGGTCGACCGCGCCTCGCGAGACCTGCGCAACGATGCGGATCCGCTGTTCGAGGCTGTGCAGCGCCAGCTCGGCGGCGTGACCCCGCACGTGCACAAAGAACTGCTGAAGAACACTGTCGAGCTGGTCACTGGCATCTGCGAGACCGTGCCCCAGGCGATGGACGACCTGAGCGGCAGCCTGCGCGTGGTGCGCGCGGCGGCGGACCCGCTGGGCATCGACCTGATCTCCGCGGGGGCACATCCCTTCGCACAGTGGAACGAGCAGCAGCTCACCGAGGGCGACCGCTACCTCGAGCTGATCTCCCGCACCCAGTGGTGGGGCCGGCAGATGCTCATCTGGGGCGTGCACGTGCACGTGGGCATCTCCTCGGAGCACAAGGTGTTCCCCATTCTCAACGCGCTGCTGCTGCACTATCCGCACCTGCTGGCGCTGTCCGCGTCCTCGCCGATCTGGGCGGGCCAGGACACCGGCTACGCCAGCAACCGGGCGATGATGTTCCAGCAGCTGCCCACCGCCGGCCTCCCCTTCCAATTCGCCGAGTGGTCCGAGTACGAGAATTTCATCGGCGACCAGATGGCCACCGGCATCATCGACCACCTCAACGAGATCCGCTGGGACATCCGCCCCGCCCCGCACCTGGGCACCATCGAGATCCGGGTGTGCGACGGCATCCCCACCGTGGCGGAGCTCGAGTCGATCGTCGCGCTCATCCAATGCCTCGTGGTGGACCTGGACCGCCGGCTCGACGCGGGCGAGACACTGCCGTCGTTGCAGCCCTGGCACGTGCAGGAGAATAAGTGGCGCGCCGCCCGCTACGGCCTAGACGCCGAGGTGATCGTGGGCGCCGACAACTCCGAGCGCCTCGTCACCGACGACCTTGACGAGCTGCTGAACCGCCTGGAGCCGATCGCCGCCGAACTCGGGTGCGTCCGCGAGCTCTCCCAGGTGTCGGAGATCCCCCGTCGGGGCGCGTCGTATCAACGCCAGCGCGCGGTCGCGAAGGCCACGGGCGGAGACTTGCGCGCGGTCGTGGACTCACTGGTCCACGAGCTAGACCGCTAGAGGTTGAACCGCTAGAGGTCGTCGTCGTCTTCATCCTCCGGCGGCATCTCATCCCGCGTCACCAGGTCCGCGCGCAGCCCGCGCTCACGGTAGGACGTGCGGCCCACCAAGTGCGCGAACACCGGCGAGACGATGAAGGTGAACAGCCCGGCGAGCACGAGCATGCCGATGTCGACGTTGCCGCGCAGCCGGATGCCGGCGCCGATGAGGATCAGCAGCAGGCCGAAGACCTGCGTCTTGGTGGACGGGTGCATGCGGCTGATGGTGTCTGGGAATCGGACCAAGCCGATCGCCGCGGTGAGCGCGAACAAGGATCCGATCAGGACCAGGGCGCTGGCGACAATGTCGAGGAAGGTGTTCATCCGCGGTCACGCACCCGGAATCGGGGCACGCTGATCGAGCCGATGAAGCCGAGCAGCGCCAGCGCGACGAGCGCGGGTAGGACGGCGGACTCCTGGCTGAACGCGGCCCACGCGGCCATGCCGGACAGGGACACGGACGCCACCATCTCCAGGGCCACCAGGCGGTCGAGGGTGCTGGGCCCGCGCAGTAGCCGAAACATCGACAGCAGCGCGGCGAGCACCAGGAAGATCCCGGCGATGGTCATGGTCACGGTCATCAGGGGGTCTCCTCCCCGTGGTGGAACGAGTCGCTGGGGTACTCGTGTGGCTGCCAGTCTTCCTCGCGCTCGAAGGCCCGGATGAACAGGTGCTGCAAGTGCGCGACCATCGTGTAGAACCGCTCGATCCGCTCGGGGGTGCCGACGTCGAGCACGTGGATGTAGAGGTCGCGCTTGGTGCGATCGACCTCCAGCACAATGGTGCCGGGGACCACGTTGATCGCGTCGACCAGCAGGCCCAGCACCAGGTCGGACTTCACCTTCGCGTTGACCTTCAAGATGGCGGTCAACGGCGGGGAGCCTGGCCGGCAGGCCAGCCAGGCGACCTCGACGCTGGACTTGGCGAGGTCCACCAGGATGCGGCCGAGCAGGCGCAGTGCCGAGAGCAGGTGGAGCTTGCCCTCGACGGGGACCGGCGGCAATGGCATGAGCACCAGCACGATGAGGCTCACCAAGATGCCGCCGACGATGTTCGCGATGGTGATCTGTCCCCACAGCAACACCCAGACGAACGTCAGCCACGCCATCGCCCAGACCCGGATCAGGACGTCCCGGCGTGTCATCGGCATGCGGAGGCGCTCGACGAAGTTGGTCACTGCCCACCCCCCAATCCAGTGTCGCCCAGCACGGCGTCGATGTAGACGGAGCGGTCGAGCAGCCCGTCGGCGGCCCGCTCGCTGTAGCCGACGAGGGGGCCGGCGAAGACTGTCATGGCCAGGCCCACGGCCACCAGGGCGACCGTCGCGCCGACCATGAGCACCGGCATCCGGCCGACGTCCTCGCGGTCCTGCAGGGCGATGTCGCCGACGTCGTCGAGAAGCACCTGCGGGCGGGCCGCGACTATATCGCCATCGGGGGCGTCATCGCGCGGTCGCCAGAAGGCCTTTGTCCACACGCGGGTCACGGCGTAGAGCGTGAGCAGGCTGGTGATCACCGCGCCGCCGACCAGCACCCAAGCGAGCGCTGAGCCGTCCTCCGCGCCCGCTTGCAACAGCGTGATCTTGCCGATGAACCCGGAGAACGGCGGGATGCCGCCCAGGTTCAGCGCCGGTATCAGATACAGCAGCGCCAGCAGCGGACTCGCGGCAGCCAGTCCGCCCAGGCGCAGCAGCGACGCCGATCCGGCCTGGCGCTCCATCAGCCCGACCACCAGGAACAGCGACGTCTGCACGATGATGTGGTGCGCCACGTAGAAGATCGCGCCGGTCAAGCCCAGGGAGCTGGATAGGGCGATGCCGAAGATCATGTAGCCGATATGGCTGACCAGGGTGAAGGAGAACAGCCGCTTGATGTCGGACTGCGCGATCGCGCCGAATATCCCGAACAGCATCGTGAGCAGGCCGGCGACCATCAGCACCGTGTTCAGCTCCCCGCCGGGGAACATCAGCGTGTGCGTGCGGATGATGGCGTAGATGCCGACCTTGGTCAGCAGCCCCGCGAACACGGCGGTGATCGGGGCGGGTGCGGTGGGGTAGGAGTCTGGCAGCCAGTTATACAGCGGGAACACCGCAGCCTTGATGCCGAACGCCACCAGCAGCACCGCGAAGATGGCGCTGCGGACCCCCACGTCCACGTCCTGGAGCTTGTTCGCCAGGTCCGCCAGGTTCAACGTGCCTGTCGCGGCGTAGGTGAACGCGATGCCGGCGAGGAACACCAGCGAGGACAACATCGAGACCATCACGTAGGTGACGCCCGCGTTGACGCGGTCCGCGCTGGCGCCCAGGGTCAGCAGCACGAAGCTCGCGGCCAGGAGCACCTCGAAGCCGACATACAGGTTGAATAGGTCGCCGGCCAGGAACGCGTTGGACACGCCCGCGGCCATGACCAGGTAGGCGGGTTGGAAGATCGAGACGGGCTGGTGCTCGTCGCCGTCGCGGATACCTTGGCCCACGGAGTAGACCATGACCGCGAGCAGCACAATCGACGCGATCACCAGCATCAGGGCCGACAGCCGGTCGGAGACCAGCGTGATGCCGATCGGGGTGTCCCAGCCGCCGACCTGCAGCGCGCGCGCCCCATGCCGGTCCGCGAACACCAGCAGGGCGCCGGCCACGACGACGCCGACGGCGAGGACCGCGATGCTGACGAGTTGCTGGGCGCGGCGGAAGCGGCCCAGCGCCATGGCGATGCCGGCGCCGAAGAACGGCAGGAGCACGGGCAGCGGGATGAGCGTGTCGATGATGTTCGCCTCGTCCATCAGCGCTCACCGGCGTTCTCGGGGCCGAACACGTCGCCTGCCTTGGTGGCCTCGCCGGTGCGCGGATCGCTCGAACGGTCGAGCGCCGGGTCCTCGGCGGCGGTGCGCAGGCTCAACCTGGTGTCTTCCTCATCGTCCTCAATATCGTCATCGGTGTTGCTGGCGGTGAACGCGCGGTAGGCCAAGGCCAGCACGAACGCGGCCAGCCCCATCGAGATGACGATCGCGGTCAAGATCATGCCCTGGGCCAGGGGATCGGCCATCGTCGTGTAGACGTTGGAGCTGCTGCCGATGATCGGCGCGGTCCCGGCCGCACCGCCGGCGACGAGGATCAGCAGGTTGATGCCGTTGCCCGCGAGCATGAGCCCCAGCAGCATGCGCAGGATGGAGCGGTCCATCAGCAGGTAGACGCCGGCGGCGACGAGGACGCCGACGACGATGAGCAGGCCGAAATCTGCGGTCACTGCAGCTTCACCTCCGTCTTCGAGTCGAGTCGCGCGCCGAGACTGCGGAGGATGTCCAAGACCACGCCGACGACGATCAGATACACGCCGACGTCGAAGAACAGCGCCGTGACCAGCTTGATTTCGCCGAGCAGCGGCAGCGTCACCTCCAAGATCGCCGATGACAGCACCGGGGCGCCGAGCAGCAATGACCCCACCGCGGTGCCCGTGCAGAACAGCAGGCCGACGCCCAGCAGCTTCCCGGCGTCCACCGGC
The DNA here is from genome assembly GCF_000524475.1 of Tomitella biformata AHU 1821. Lineage (GTDB taxonomy): Bacteria > Actinomycetota > Actinomycetes > Mycobacteriales > Mycobacteriaceae > Tomitella > Tomitella biformata. The sequence continues at coordinate 223,879 of NZ_BAVQ01000070.1, forward strand.
AGCGCCTCGCCGATCTCATAGCGCCCACCCGCGAGGTAACGCAGCGTCAGCGCCAGGCCCGCCGTCAGGCCGCCAGCGAAGCCGCCGCCGGGATGGTTGTGGCCGGTGAAGAAGAAATACAGCGAGAGCACCATGACGGTGGGGAAGACCAGGCGCGTCGTCATCTCCAGCACCAGGGAGCGGGCCATGGTGTCCGTCAGACCGGACCCGCGCAGGCGGGTCACGCGCGTGTCTTTGCGGTACAGCTCGTCCGGTGCGTCGGCCACCCGCAGGGCCGCGCCGAAGCGGCGGTGGCGGAAGACCAGGCTCGCGACGCCGGTGGCCGCGACCAGCAGCACCGACACCTCGCCGAGCGTGTCCCACGCGCGGATGTCGACCAGTAGGACGTTGACGACGTTCTTGCCGCCGCCGCGGTCATACGCGGCCTCGGGCAAAAGCGCGGAGATCGGGGCCGCGGTGCGGGCGTTGATCGCATACGCGCCAAGCAGCGCGATCATGGTGCCGACCAGCACGGAGACCGCCACGCGCATGCTCCGGAACGTGGCCAGCGCGCGGTGCGTCTCCACTCGCGGGGCCGCCTCGGGCGGGAGCTTGCGCAGCACCAGCACGAACACCACCAGCAGCAGGGTCTCCACGAGGAACTGAGTCAGAGCCAGGTCCGGGGCACCGTGCAGGGCGAAGATCATCGCCATCCCGTAGCCCGTGAAGCCGATCATCAGCACCGCGGCGAGGCGGTTGCGCAGCACCGTGGCGGCCAGGGCGGGCACCACCATGAGCAGCCCGATCGCGAATTGCCACGGCACGTCCCACAGCTTCAGGTCCAGCTGCGGGCGGCCCAACACCAAGAGCGTGACCGACGGCAGCAGGACGAGTGTGACGAGGATGGTGCCCTGTGTCAGGGGCAGCGAGCCGCGTTGGGTGGAGGTGGTCATCCGCAGCGAGATGCGGTCCGCCGAGCGCAGCGCCCAGGCGTAGACGCGGTCGGCGTTGCCGAGCGGGGGATTGCGCAGATGCGCCTTGGTCACGCGGCCATGGGCGAAGAACAACGCGATGCCGGCGGCGAACACCAGGACGGTCAGCCATAGCGGCAGCGAGAAGCCGTGCCACAGCGACAGGTAACCCGGATGGTCGGAAGCGGGGCCGACAGTGTCCGCGTACGGCACCAGCAGGCGATCCATCGTCCCCGGCATCAGGCCTGCGACCAGTCCCAACGCGGCCAGAGTGCCCGGCGCGAGCAGCAGCAGCACGCCCGGCTTGTGCATCGAGACGACGGCGGGGCTTGGCGGGACGCCCTTGCCCGCGAACGCGCCGGAGAGCACCCGCAGCGTGTACGCCACGGTGAACGTAGAGCCCACGACGAGACCGCCGAGCACCACCCACGCCAACACCGGGCTGTCCTCCATCGCCGCGAAGGCGGCCTCCTTGCCGACAAAGCCCAGGAACGGGGGCGCGCCAGCCATGCTGGCCGCCGCGGCCACGGCGATGATCGCCATCACCGGCGATTTTCGGCCGAGCCCCGCGAGCTCCCGGATATCGCGGGTGCCAGTGGTGTGGTCGACCGCTCCGACGATCATGAACAAGGCGGACTTGAACAGCGCGTGCGCCACGACGATCGCGAGCCCGGCGAGCGCGGCGTCGCGCGTGCCCATGCCGATGAGCACCATCATGAAGCCCAGCTGGCTGACGGTGCCGAACGCGAGGATTAGCTTGAGGTCGTGCTCCCGCAGCGCCCGCCAGCCGGCGAGGATCAGGGTGAGCAGGCCGAGCGTGATGACCGTCGGCCGCCAGGTCGGCGCGTCCGCGAAGCCTGGCGCCAGCCGTGCCACCAGGAAGATGCCGGCCTTGACCATCGCCGCGGCGTGCAGGTAAGCGCTGACGGGGGTGGGCGCGGCCATGGCGCCGGGGAGCCAGAAGTGGAAGGGCACGATGGCGGACTTGCTCAGCGCGCCGATGAGCAGCAGCACGACGGCGACGTTGGCCAGCAGGCCGGTCGGCGGGTCCGCGACCAGCTCCGACAGGAGGTAGGTGCCGCTGCGCTGGCCCAGGGCGATGATGCCGACGAGCATGGCGAGCCCGCCCGCAGTCGTCACCAGCAGGGCCTTGGTGGCACTGTCGCGGCTGGTGGCACGCTCCGCATAGTGGCCGACGAGGAGGAAGGAGAGCACCGTGGTGATCTCCCAGAAGACATAGAGTAGGAGCATGTTGTCGCTGAGCACGAGGCCGAACATCGCGCCCGCGAACGCCGTGAGCTGGGCGGCGAACAGGCCGAGGCGCGGCTCTGTGTCCTTGAAGTACCGCGCGCAGTAGACCAGCACCAGGGCCCCGACGCCGAGCACAAGGACCACCAGCACTTGGGCCAGCGAGTCGTATCTGAACGAGAAGTTCATCGACAGTTCGGGCACCCACGCACGGTCGATGCGGGCCCCAGAGTCCCAGTCCGTGATCGCCCAGACGAGGCCCCCGAGGGGCACTAGGGCGAGCAGATAGAACGCGTTGCGACCGAGCCAGCGCACGAGGAGTGGCGCGAGTGCGGCAGCGAGCGCGTGCGCGCCGAGAATGGTGATCAAGTACTGCTCCAGCCGGGCTCGTCGACGGTTGGGACTCGTTAATCCTAGTGTTACGCCCCTGTTCGCAAGGTCAGCGGCCCTAAAAACCGAAAAAAGTTAGACGCGGATCCGCCTCCTGTGGTAATTTCTTTTCGTCGCATTGGGGGGACAGGTAAGAGCACATCTCGACCGGCCGGGTAGCAGGGGTTGCTAACGCCACGTGGTCGGTCGAGATTGCACTGTGGGATTGGCACCTGGGGGAGATCTTTATGGGGAATGGCACTTTTGTTTTTGTCAGCCCGGCCGCGCTTGTCGCCGCCGCGGCGCAATTAGACGGCATCGCGGAGCAGATCAGCATCTCCCGCGCCGCGCACAGCCCGACGGTGCACGTAATGCCCGCTGCGCTGGAGGAAGTCTCCCGATCAGTCTCGCGCAACCAGCACCAGGTGGCCGACAGCTTCGATATCGCGGCTGAGACCGGCGCCCGGGAATTGCGCCGCGCCGCAGAGTTGTTACGCGTGCAGGCCGCCGCTTATCTGCAACAGGAAATTATCACTTCGGCTGCCCTCGACATCATTCTGTAGGTAGTCCAACAGTTGAAATTGACGCTATATGTCGTGGTTCTCAGCTATTTTTCGCGGGCCGGGATGTCTCATTTAGGGGTGGGCGCAAATGATGGGTTTCACAGGGGTGGTCTGGTTCCCGCGGGGGGCCACGAGGATGTCGATTGAACTCTATGGGGGGCCGGGGCCGGTGCCGCTGGGCGCGGCTTCCGCGTCGTGGGGCGCGTTGGCCACGCAGTTGACCGAGGCCTCGGTGATCCTCGCCGGCACCGTCACCGGCCTGGCCGCGGGCTGGCGCGGCCCGGCCGGCGATATGGCCCTGGCGAGCTTCGCCAACTTTGGGGTGTGGATGGGCGAGACCATCGAGCATGCCGGTCGGATGAGCGGGACCACCGGCGCGGGCGCCGCCTCGTACCTCGCCTCGGCGGTGGTGATGCCGAGCCCGGCGGAGATCGCGATCACCAAGGCCGCGATGGCCGCCACCACCGTCGCCGCCGCGTCGACCGGCGCGGGCCTGGGCGCGGCTGTCGCCGCGAACGAGGCCGCCGAGCGGGAGATGGACATCCGCGCCACTCTCGCCATGGAGGGCTACGAGTCCGCCTCCACCCTGCTCAGCCTGCTGATCCCGTTCCGCCCCGCCCCGCCGATCGCGATCCCCGAGGTGCAGCAGGTGGGAATAGCCACCGATTTCATCGCCGGATTGGCCGCGGAGGCGCCCACTGCGTTGACGGAATACGCGGGACCCGTCGGCGGGCAGATCCTCTCGCACGGCACGAGCGCGACAGTGTCCATCGCCACCCATGCCGCAGGCCTGGACATGGGGGGAGCCCAGCCGCAGTCGAGCGCCGTGGCTGCCAAGCCGGTGCTGCCCGCCGCGACAGGCGGCGGCGGATCCATGTCGGGGATGGCGGGATTCGCTGGCGGCGCGGGCACTGGGGGCACTACGGGCACTCCCGGGACCGCCAGGCCTGGCGCGCTACGGCTGGGAGTGCCGATGGCAGGCTCGCTCAGCGGTCCCGGCGGCGCGGGCGGGGCCAATGCCTCGGGGGGAACTAGCGCGACCGAGCGGGCCGCGGGTTCCTCGCGGATGGGCGGCGCGCCCATGCGCGGCGCGGGCGGGAGCGCGGCGGCCAACACGGATGACGAATATGACAGCCCCGACTATTTGCGCCGCTTCGACCAGCTCGAGGACGGCCGCACGGTGGTGCCGGCGGTGATCGGCGGGGCCGCCGCGACCCCGGACGCGACGTGATCGCGGTGACCGGACTTGTGCAGCCGGAGGCCGACCAATCCGGGTTCACGCTGAGCCCGCACGAGCTGCACCTGTGCGGAGACCTCGTGGGCGTCGAGCAGCTGCCGGTGGTTCTCGGGCGCGGACCCCAGAGCCCGGATGTGGAGTCTTGGACGGCGTCGATCGCCGAAGCCCGGGCGGAGCTCCTGCGGCGCGGGCTGCTCGATCCGGCTGGCCGCGTGGCGGACGGGCTCGAGGAGTTGTTGGACGTGCTTGGCAAGCCCCTCCACGAGATCGCCGCCCGCCGGATCGGCGACGGCGGCATGGACCGGCTCTGCCTGGCCATCGGCCGCCGCGGCGGCAAGGTCTACGCGGCCCGGTCCGCCGCTGGTGTGGATGCCGCGGTGACGCTCGGCCACACCGAGTCGCGCACTGCCAGCCTGCGCGCGTTCCTCGGCGAGCTTGAGCCCGTGGCCCTGACCCCTTGCAGCGCGCGACTGCGCGAATTGCAGGAGGGCCTTGGGGCTGCAGAGGGGTTCACCGCGTGCGCCCACGCGCTTGTGGGCACCGGCATCGGCGAGGCGCAGGCTGGGCTGATCGCCGAGGTTCTCACCACCACAACGGCTTTCACCGAGATCGTGACGATCAGCCACAATGCGGGCCAGACCAGCGGCACCCCCGCGGCGATGGTCGTCTACGACGCGCAGACTGGCCGCGTCATCGCCACCCCGCACCGGGCGCCCGATGGCGAGCTCTGGGTGACATTCGCGCCCGGCGGCTGGGACCGCGTGGCTCGAGGAATCGCGGCGCTCGACGAGCTGGCCCAGCTGTGACAAACCGCTAGGGAGCCAGCACCGAGCCCTCTGGCTGGCCGATCAACCGCGTCTCGTCTGGGATGGTCACTACGGACACCGGAATGTGCCGCCCGTCGATCTCGAGGATCAGCCGATCCCGGTCGACTTCGTCTTGGCGAATCCGCACGTCCGGGGAGTCCGGCATCGGGTCGCCCGTGCTGAGCACCGTGAGGACCGTGGTCCCCGGCGAGAGCGCCGGGCTGGGGATGGGCCCGTCCAGCACCACAACCCCGAATTCCCGCGCCTGACTCGGTGAGAGCTCCGGGCCGCCCGCGATATAGAGCCGCGCGGGCTCGCCGATCTCGTGGGCCAGCAGTCGCCAGACGCGGGGGCGGTCGGTGCGCACCAGGACCCGGGCGCCCAGCGCGATCGCGCGGAGCACCACCTGCCGGGCCAGATACACCTCGCCGACCACCTCGGTGGTGCGGATGCCTGGGCCGAAGACGGCCGCGGTGATCGCGTTGCCGGCGTTGTCGCCGCCGATGAGTTGACCGCAGCCGGTGGTCGCGATGGTGAGGTCCGGCGAGGCGACAGGATGGACCTCGCGGAAATCGCAGAGCCGGTCGAACTGCGGCTCGCCCCGGGGCGAGGTGGCGCAGAAGCCATCGAGCTGTTGGCCATCCAGCGGGCGCAAACCCAGCGACTCCGGTACTCGGACGGGGCGATCGGCCACATATCGGACGAGGATTCCCAGTTGGCAGGCGTCGGGCCGGGGCGTGGGCCGCAGTCGCAGCGAGACGACGGCGTTGTCTGCGGCGGCGTCCCAGATCCGCGCGATGCCCGGCGTCGTGAGCGCGAGAGTGGCGGCAGTGTAGCTGGTGTGCACATCCACCCTCCCCCCGGGGGCTCCGTCGCGGGCTGTGACGGAACCCCAGGAGGGCGTTAGGTTCGTGCCGTCCACGAGCCCGGTGTGGTGGGTCCAGGAGGCGTCGAGCTGCTGGGCCGTCAGCAGCTCGCAGTGGAAGCCCGCGCCGTCGAGCTCCCGGATGATTCGCGCTGTCGCCACCTTCGCGGTACGCACCGCGCCCAGAGTGCCGCCGCCGCGCCGCGCAACGGCGGCTGGGCAGGCCGCGGGATCTAGGCGGACCAGGATGAGCGTCTCGCGCTGGGAGATTGCCGGCAGTGGGCCGATCAGCCGCCGGTAGACCTGCGCGGTCACGCCACCGCTGGCGACTCTGGAGCCGATCGAGACGATGTCGATGCCCGCCAGATGGATGTCGAACTGGGCCAGTAGCGGGGACAGCTCGTGGAGGGGGAGCCGGTCGGCGGTGTCTGTGCGGCCAATGGACACCGTCGTAGCCGTGACCACACGCGGCCGGACATGCGCCGCGCAGACCAATGTGGTTCCATCCCAGCGGAATCCGGTAGCAGCCGACACAGACAGTGCCCGTCCGGGGCGCGGGCCCTGCGCGTACCTCGGCCCGGAGCTCGGCGGCGGGATCTCGCCCACGGACGCGCCATCGAAGGCAGCGTCGAGTGCGGGCATCGAGAGGAAACTCCAACGCCGCCACAGATGTTGGGCCCACACGACGAGGTGGCCGGACGGCCTACGGCCCTTGACCCGAACCAGGGAGAGCGCGACGACCAGCACGCCGAGTGAGATGGCCGCGTTGAGCGGCAGGCCCACAGCTATGGCTCCCGCGATGATCGCGATACACAGAATTTCCACCGCAACAGTTGTCGTCAGCACCCCATACCCCCCGGTATCTCTTGCCCCGCAGCCGTCACCCCACGTGACGACCGCCACTGCGAGCTTACGGTAATGTGCCGGGAGGGGAACTAGGCAGGGGGGTGCCATGCCGGCTCAATTGACGACCAAACCACAGGTCAACGGCTACCGATTTATGATCCGACGCATGGAGCATGCGTTGGTGCGCCGCGATGTGCGGATGCTGCATGATCCGATGCGCTCGCAATCGCGGTCGATGACGGTGGGCCTGGTGCTCGGCGTCTTGGTGCTGGCGGGATTCGGCGTGCTGGCGCTGTTCAGGCCCGCGCCCACCATCGGCGACAGCCAGATTGTGCTGGCCAAGGGCAGCGGTGCATTGTTCGTCCGGGTGGACGAGTTGATGCACCCCGTGCTGAACCTGGCATCTGCGCGGCTGATCGCCGGCTCGGACGCGTCGCCCAACGTGGTTGGCGACGATAAACTGCGTGCCGTTTCGCTCGGTCCGATGGTGGGGATCCCCGGTGCGCCACAACAGCTTCCGGGACGCGAACAGCAAGTTTCCGGGCCGTGGACAGTCTGCGAGGGCGTCGAGGGCGACCGCATCGTGGGGACCACCGTCATCGCCGGCCCCACGGATCTCGACGACGGCGTCGGGCAGTTGGCCGGGTCTGAGGCGCTCCTGGCAGAACACGATGGCCAGACGCATCTGCTGTACGACGGCAAGCGGGCCCGGGTCGACCTCAACGACCACGCGGTGAGCCGGGCCATGGGGCTCGACGGGCTGATACCGCGGCGGGTCACAGCCGCGCTGATCAACGCGGTCCCCGAGGCGCGGCCCATCGTCGCCCAGCCCGTCCCCGGCCAGGGCGAGCGGCCCGGATTCCCCATCAGGGAGGCGCGTGTGGGCGATGTGGTGCACATCAAGGGCGCGGACGCGGGCAAACACTTCGTGGTTCTGGCCGACGGCATTCAGCCGGTGGGCGCCGCCACTGCAGACCTAATCCTCTACAGCGGCTCCGGTGCGATGCTGCGCGAGATGTCGCCGGACTCCATCGCGCAGGCGCCCACCACGAGGGAGCCGCTGCCGGTCACGGATCACCCCGAGGCAGCTCCCCGGATCCGGGGCAGTGGCGACGACACCGTCGCCTGCCTGACCTGGTCGAGGGACGCCGAGGATACTTCCCCGCACACGACGATTCTGGTCGGGCGACGGCTGCCGCTGGCCGAGGGGGACCGGCCCGTCCTGATGGCGGGCGCGGATGGGCCGGGGGCGGCGGTGGACCAGTTCTATCTGCCTCCAGGCAAGGCCGCAAACATCCGTGTGGGGGATCGTCGACAGGAGCCGCGCTTCCTGGTCTCTGACACCGGCGTCCGCTACGGCATCGCGAACGCCGAGGCGGCCCAGACGTTGGGGATCGGGGCCGAGAGCGACTCCGCGCCCTGGTCCATCGTCGGTATTCTGCCCGCGGGCCCGGCGTTGACCCGCACCGATGCACTGGTCGTCCGGGACGGCATGGCACCGCAGGCCGCGGCGGCCACCCTCGAGCTGCCGTCCGGTTCCTAATGGGGATTCGAGCTTCCTGCCTGCTTAGCGGAGGTTGTCGGCCGGTGGGCCGAGGTCGTGGAGTTCGCGTAGGCGGCGGTTGAGCTCGCGTGCACGACGACGCCGCGCATGCTTGTCCGCCGTCCTAGTACGGGAACGCTGCGGACCCGCACCACCAGAATCGGCACCATCCGGCGGGGTGGTGGGTCCGCGTGGTGGCGGTTTTTGGAACCGCACCGTCCGCAACGCTGGGAACAGGGCCTCGTTATTGTGGCCGCGGCCGATGATCGTGATGCCATCCGGGCTGGTCACCGTCACCCGGGTAAAGCCGTCGGCATCGATGAACTGATCGTCGAGCCACTCCCCGAATGTTTTGATCAGATGGTGGTAGCGGCATTTGGTGTTGGCATCGCGGGCGCAGGTCTGCCCGCCCGCCGCGGGATGGCGGTGGTTGAACTCGTCCACATGATCGAGATCCGACGCCCACGCTGGTTTATTGCACCCCGGGAACACGCAATAACCGTCCCTAGCCCGGATGAAGGTGTCGAGTGCGGCGGAGAACCGGTACGGGTCCCCCGGCTGATGGGTGGGCAGCGTTTGCCCTGGTTTCGGGTTCAACGGCCGGATAATCGCATCAGGCCGTGCCGCGATGGCACGGACGTGGTCGGCGGTGATCACGCCATAGCCGTCGAGGAACCCTGAACGCTCGGACTCACGAGGCCCGGCGTCGCTGGGCCCGGAATCGCCCGGTCCGTCGTCATCGTCACTGTCGAGGCTGGGTCCGTCGTAGCCGGGGCCCCCATCATCAGGGCCGTCGCCGCGTGAACCGTCATCACCAGGCCCCTCACCTGCGCCGTCTCCGTCCGGATCGCCGTCGCCGTCCGATCCGGAACTGTCCTCGTTGAGGGTCTCGTCCTGGCAGATCACGTGCACAATAATCCGGGCATGCTGATCACTCATGCCGCCTTCCGATGGGGTGGCGGCGCAATCCTCACGTTCGCACTGACACATGACCGCGAGGCCTTGGAGCGTCTGCATCGCGGCGTCGGAGCGGCGGGCGTTCTTCTTGCGCGGATCGTGGGGGCAGATCGCAGCGGCAATCAGTGCTTCGACCGCGGCCATCGCCAACTGCCCATCTTCCGCGGCGGCGGTGATACCAAAATGCGCCATCCCATCGGGCCGGGGGCGGAGTGTGGCGGTGCGCCGGACCAGGGCCTGTTCGGCGCGGCGGCGCATCGCATCGGGGTCATGGGCGAAGATCGCCCGGTTCGCGAGGTCGCGCAGGCGCCGGGTGGAGCCGGCGCCGTTGTCGCAGAGGCCTTGTGCGATCTGTTTGTCGACGTGCGGGGCGCTGGGCCAGCCGTCGACAAGATCGGTGGCGGAGACCAATTGTTGGAATTGCTGTTGGTTGATGGTGCCGTCGTAGAGGCAGCGGCCGATCAACGGGATGCGGCGGATCAGGGCAAGGGATTCGTTGAGGAGGGCGTCGGCGTGGGTTTTGTCGATGTGGTTGACCGCGCCGAGCAGTGCGGAGGTGTTCGCGAAGTGGTCGAACACGCGGGTGTCGAGTTCTGGCGGGCGGTCCAGGCTCACGGTGTGGACGTGCTCGATGCGGGCGTATTCCTCCCACGCGAGGCGGGATCGGCGCCGGGCACAGCCGCTGATGGTGTCGAGGGCTTCGGAGATGGGGGTGGTGGTATCGAACGGCGGGAGCGGCACCGGAGGCAGCATGTCGTGCGTCATATCGACCACCCCCCACTTAGAACGTATGGACTAAGTTTACCGGATACGCAGGGGCTTTACTAGAGAAAACGCAAATCTGTTCGACATCAAAAATTCAACGAGAATGCTGTGAACGGACGCGGCGGAGCACCGTCGTGCTGAGCGCGCCGAGGGCGAGCAGCGCCGTGCAGACTGCCACCCCGGCGATGGCACGGCGGCGCGGGCCGGGGTCCTCGGGTGTCGGGACGGCCGGCGCTGCGATCGTAGATTCAGCCGCGGTGATATCGCCAGCTGGGAGGTCGAAGGACAGCGCGGCCATCGGGTCCACCACGCCGTAGCCCACCACAGGATCCCAGCGGTGGGCTGCGGACACCGCGGTCCTGGTGATGCGGTCGATCACCTGGGGCGCGGTCAGGTGTGGGTGGCGGGCGCGGATGAGCGCGGCCAGGCCGGACACGTAGGGCGCGGAGAAGCTGGTGCCGCTGATGGCGCCGACGCCCTGCTCCGTGCGGATCTGCGCTGCGAGGCCGCCATCGCGGCTGTTGGCGAGCGAGACCATCTGGCTGCCCGGCGCGGCCACCGACACCCACGGTCCGGCGATGCTGAAGTCGGAGGGGGAGCCGTCATGCTCCACGGATCCGACGGTGAGCACTTTGCCCTCGAAGTTCGCCGGCGTGACGTCCGTGTTGACCGCGTCCCATCCGCGGGAGAGCGGGTCCAGGGGGTTGATCTGCGTCGGATTCTGTTGGCAGCCAGCACCGTTGGAGCCCTGGGAATTGCCGGCGGCGACGACGATGACGATGTCGCGGGCGACGGCCTCGTCGATGGCGGAGGTCAGGAGGTCGGAGCGCAGCCCGCTCGGTCCAGGCACGCACGCGACCTCGGAGATGTTGATGATGGTGGCGCCGGCGGCAGTGGCCATTCGGATCGCATCGGCGAGGGTGCGGACCGAGCCGGAGCCCGCAGACTCAGGGGCTTCCTGTTCGCCCTCTGCAGCGCCGTACTCGGAGAACTTTCCGGAGCTCTGCCGGATCGAGATGATCTCGGCGTCGGGGGCGAGGCCGCTGAAGCCGTCGTCGGGATCCGGTGCGCCGGCGATGATCCCGGCGACGAGGGTCCCGTGCGCGTCGCAGTCCTCGAGCCCGTCCCCGCCGTTCACGAGATCGCCGCCCGAGGTGAGGTGGCGCAGCCGGGGGTTGGGGGTGACGCCGGTGTCGATCACCGCGACCCGCTGCCCGGCGCCGCGGGTGAACTGCCAAAGCTGTTGGAAGTCAAGGGACGTTGGCATTACACGCAGGTCGAGGCCCGGTGCGGTGTCGGCGATGGCGCAGGGCGCGGTCTGGCGGATCTCGGCCGCCGCGGCGGGGGCGTTGAGCACCGCTGCGGCGATGACGAGTCCGGCAATTGCCAAGCGGCGCATCAGAGCTGGCGCATCAACGAGTACAGCCCCATCACCCAGAACGCGAGGGGGATGATCGCCGCGATGGCCAGGTATTCACAGACCTCCGTGATACGTCGCAGCACCGGGGAGAACTCGAAGGTGGGGGCGACCACGCCGACGGCGAGCGCCAGCACGGTGACCACCACCAGCGTCAGCACCCCGTACAAGGTCAGCTGGGGCTCGACGAGGTAGACGAGTCCGATGATCAGCAGCGCCAACACGGTGCCGCCGCTGATGAGCAGGGCGGATTGGATCAGTCCGGAGTAACTGCGGCCCCGCAGCATCATCGTGAGCGCCACGAGGAGGGCCAGGCACACGCCGTTCGCCCGCAGGTCCGCGCCGAAGCCAGCGGTGAGCAGGGCACCGGCGATCGCGCCGAGGATGGCGCCCGCGATCAGCCCGGAGAGATACGCGGCCGCGACGGCCGCGCGGTCGGCGAGGCCCGCGGTGAACTCACCGTCCTCGAGCGCCAGGTCGGCTGGCACGTCCCGGGAGGGCACTGGGGGCAGAGGCAGGCGCGCCAGCAGGATCGTCAGACGCGGCGCGAGGGACAGCGCGGCGACGGAGGCCAACAACAGTCCCACACCGATGCGACGGCCGGGCAGGTCGAAGATGGCGTCCACGCCGGCGGCCAGGGTGGCCAACGTGCTGACCGTGATGATCGCGGTGTGGGCGAGCTGGCCGGCGCCGCTCATGCGCAGGGCCAGGATGGACGCGCACGCGGTGAAGACCGCGCCGAGCAGCAGGCCGGGCCCGCCGATCGCCGCCTGCGGCAGCAGCGCGCCGCCGACAAACGCGAACGGTGCGACGCAATAGCCCAGCGTCGCACCGACCTGCGGATCTCGGTAGATGCGCGCGACGATCGGGCTGGCGGCGAGGAAGCCGAGCGCTGCGGTGATCGAGATCAGGGCGCGGAGCATGCCGGAGGAGTCGGACAGGTGCCCCAGCGGATCGGCCAGCATTGTGGCCGCGAGAACCGCCGCAACGATCGCGACGATCTGGGCGAGCAGTCGGGAGGCGGGAGCGCCCCACTCCGGGAACCGCGCCGCGTTGGCGGTGGAGACGGCGTCGATGACGTCGTCGAAGAGCGGTTCCGAGTCGATCAGGTCCTCGGAGCCGAGCAGCAGCAAGGCGCCGTCGCGCACGCCCTGCTCGGCCAGCGACGCCGCCGAGTCCAGCGGCGCCTCCCCGATGGCGCGGAGGGTCCAGCGGGTGCGCGGATCATCCCGCGGGTCTTGCGGCTCAATGGAATTGCGTCTGCTTAGCGTCAGCGCGACCAGCTCCGGGAGCATCGCCGCCACCGGGATTCGCGCTGGTAACGCGATGTCCATCTGCGTGTATTCGGCGACGATCGACACCCGGCACAGCTCGGGCGCCGCGGCCCGCCAGTGCGCGTCGGGCATGGTTGAATCCTCGACCAGATCGGTCATGTGTGCTCGTCCCCCCGTTATCCTGCTCCCCCTGAGCGACAGTACGATACCCCGAGCGCGTGCTGTCGAGTGTGTGGCATCACATATTGCGCAGGGCTGGGGAGCCCGATTGTCGAGGGGGGAATTTCAGTGAGCACTCGTGGATTTACTCGTCGCCCACGCCTGCCTGGACCGCGGATGCCGGGCGGGGAGGTTGAGCTGCAGGCGCCGCCGGAGGTGCCGCGGCCGGTGCCCGGCGGGCTGCTGATGAAGCTGATGCCGGTGGTCATGGTCGTCGCGATGCTCGGCATGGTGGCCTTGATGTTCACCTCGGGCGGCATGCGCAACCCCATGATGATGCTGTTCCCGCTGATGATGATGTTCTCGATGGTGGGGATGATCGGCAACGCGGGCGGGGGCAAGAACAAGAAACCCGCGGAACTCAACGAGGAGCGCAAGGATTACTTCCGCTACCTCGCTGGTGTGCGCGAGGACGTGCACACGACGGTGGACGAGCAGCGGGCTGCGCTGCGGTGGAACCACCCCGACCCCCGCGCGCTGACGGACTTGCTTGGCGGGCGGCGGATGTGGGAGCGCTCCCCGGTGGACTCGGACTTCGCGCACGTGCGCATCGGCGTCGGCAACCAGCGGCTGGCCACCAAGCTGGCGGTGCCCGCGCTGGGGCCGCTCGAAGATCTGGAGCCGATCTCCACGGTCAGCATGCGGCGCTTCGTGCACACCCACTCCGTGGTGCAGAACCTTCCCACAGCTTTGTCGTTACGGGGTTTCGCGGCCATCGCCGTGGGCGGGGACCGCGTGGCGGCACGCTCGGTCGTGCGCTCAATCATCCTGCAGCTCTGCGTGTTCCATGGCCCGGACCACATCCTGGTCGCCATCGTCACGCCGGAGCCCGACGGCGCAGACTGGTCTTGGGCGAAGTGGCTCCCGCACAACGCGCACCCGACGGAGACTGACGCGCTCGGCCCGGCCCGGTTGTCCTTCCGCTCCCTCCACGACCTTGAGGAGTCACTGGACGACGAGCTGTTGGGGCGGGGCCGGTTCAGCCGCATCGCCGATCCCGTGCCCGGCCGCACCCAACTGGTCGTGGTCCTGGACGGCGGCCAGGTCACCGGAGATGAGCGGATCCTCGCCGGCGCCGGCATGGACGGGGTGTCAGTGCTGGACATGACGGGCGATTTCGAGGCCCTCGCCGCCCAGCGCGGCATGCGATTGCACGTGCGCGACGGACAGATCGGCGGACACAGCGCCAGCGGCATCGAGAACTTCGGCCTGGTCGACGAGATGCCGGTGGCCGACGCCCTCGCGACCGCGCGAATGCTCGCCGGCTACCGCGTCGCCACCCGGGCCACCGACGAGAGCGAGGGCTCCGGCCGCGACCTCGGGCTCATGGGTCTGCTGGGCATCGGCGATCCGCTGACGCTGACTCCGGCGACGGCGTGGCGCACCCGCAGCGCTCGGGAGCGGCTGCGGGTGCCCATCGGTATCGACGCGTCGGGCGCGGTGGTGGAGGTGGACCTGAAGGAGGCCGCGGAGAACGGCATGGGCCCGCACGGGCTCTGCATCGGGGCGACCGGCTCCGGCAAGTCCGAGCTGCTGCGGACCCTGGTGCTGTCGCTGATCACGTCGCACTCACCAGACCAGCTGAACTTGGTTCTGGTGGACTTCAAGGGCGGCGCGACCTTCCTGGGGCTGGAGGCCGCGGACCATGTGGCGGCGGTGATCACCAACCTCGAGGAGGAGCTCGAGATGGTGGACCGTATGCACGACGCGCTCTCGGGGGAGATGAACAGACGGCAGGAATTGCTCAGGGCGGCAGGCAATTACGCCAATGTCAACGACTACGAGCGGGCACGGGCCAACGGGGCTCCGCTGGACCCGCTGCCCGCGCTGTTCATTGTGGTGGACGAGTTCTCGGAGCTGTTGAGCCAGAAGCCGGAGTTCGCCGAGCTGTTCACGGCCATCGGCCGACTGGGGCGTTCCCTCCACATTCACCTGCTGCTGGCCAGCCAGCGGCTGGACGAGGGCAAGCTGCGGGGCCTGGACAGCCACCTGTCTTACCGCATCGGCCTGAAGACATTCTCGGGCAACGAGTCTCGCAGCGTGCTGGGCGTGCCCGACGCCTATCACCTGCCCAATGTTCCGGGCTCCGGCTACCTCAAATGCGACTCCGGGGAGCTGGTGCGCTTCAACGCCAGCTACGTCTCCGGACCGGTGGGGCACCGGCGGCGCCCCCTTAGCCCGGTCGCGGCCGCCCAGATCCAGGTGCTGGAGTTCACGGCGCAGGGTCGGCGCGCGGCTCCCCACTGGGCGGCCACGGAACCGGAGTGGGAGCAGGCCGAGCCCGCGCTGGACCAGGACGAGACCCTCCTCGATGTCGTCGTCGGCCGGTTGGCGAACTCCGGCTACCGGGCCCATGAGGTGTGGCTGCCACCGCTGGCGAACTCGCCGACGGTGGACCAACTGGTGCTGCCCATCGGTGAGCCGGGCTCGTTGGGGGCGCTGGTTGGCATCATCGACCGGCCGTATGAGCAGCGGCGGGACATGCTCGCGCTGGATCTCTCTGGCGCCGGTGGCAACGTCGCGATCGTCGGCGGCCCCCAATCCGGGAAGTCCACCGCCGCTAGGACTCTTGTGCTGGCCCTGGCTAACGCCCACTCTCCGCGGGACGTGCAGTTTTACTGCCTGGACTTCGGCGGGGGCACCCTCGCCGGGCTGGCCGACCTCCCGCACGTCGGCTCCGTCGCGGGACGGCTGGAGGCGGACCGGGTGCGCCGGACAGTCGCGGAACTGGCCACCCTCGTCAACGAGCGGGAGATCATGTTCCGCGAGCGGCGGATCGAGTCGATGCGCCAGTTCCGGCGTCAGCGCGCGGTCGAGGGGCCGGGCGCGGGGCGGATGTCGAGCTTCGGCGACGTGTTCCTGGTGGTCGACGGCTGGAACACCGTCCGCGAGGATTTCGAGCAGCTGGAGCCGATGATCAGCGTGCTGGCGGCGCGCGGGCTCTCCTATGGCGTGCATGTGGTGCTCTGCGCCAACCGCTGGGGCGAGATCCGGCCGGCGCTCAAGGACATGCTGGGCACCCGGATCGAGCTGCGCCTTGGCGATCCGGCGGACTCGGAGATGGACCGGAAGCGGGCCGCGCACGTGCCGGTGGGCCGGCCGGGGCGCGGGCTCACAGCCGACGGCAAACACTTGCTGCTGGCGCTGCCCCGGCTCGACGGCGGGGCAGACCCCGCAGACCTGGGGCAGGGGGTGCAGGACGCCGTCGCGATGCTGCGCGGACGCTGGCCGGGGCTGGCCGCGCCCGCGGTGCGGATGCTGCCCCTCGACATCCCGCGGGCCGAGGTGTTGGCCGCTGCGGCGGGCGCGGACACAAGTGGACTGGTGCCCATCGGCGTCGATGAGAGCTCGCTGGCCCCGGTATATCTCGACTTCGAGTCGCAGCCGCACTTCTATGCCTTCGCGGAGCCGGAGTCCGGCAAGACGACGCTGCTGCGCAACATCGTCCTGGGCCTGATCGAGAAGAACACCTTCGAGCAGGTCAAGGTGGTCATGGTCGACTATCGGCGCACCATGCTCGGCCTGATCGAGGGCCGGCACCTGGCCGGCTACGCCGCGACGACCAAGGCGCTCGAGCCGATGGTCGCGCATCTGGTGGCCGTCCTCGCCGGTCGGCTGCCCGGGCCCGACGTGACGCAGCAGCAGTTGCGGGAGCGGTCTTGGTGGACGGGGCCGGAGATCTACGTGGTGGTCGACGACTATGACCTGGTGTCGGGCGCCAGCAGCAACCCACTGCTCCCGTTAGTCGAATACCTTTCGCAGGCAAAGGATGTCGGGCTCCACATGGTGTTGACCCGGCGGACTGGTGGGGCGTCGCGGGCCATGTTCGACCCCATCATCGGGCGGCTCCGCGAGCTGTCGGTCGACGGCCTGGTGATGAGCGGCAGCAAGGATGAGGGACACCTGATCGGCAACGCGCGGCCGAGCAAGCTCCCGCCGGGACGGGGCGTTCTGGTGACCAGAGCGGGAGGTGAGCAGCTGATTCAGGTGGCGAATCTGCCCGAAGTGTGAATAGCGATGGCATACGGGTTTGATGTTGTGTAACCTCAGTCACGCTTGGGGAGGGTAGATCGAGTTCGGGGATGGCGCGCTGTCGGGGATGGCAGCAAGCGCAGGGGATGTTGCAGGGGAATGTCACAGGGGGAAGATCATGACTGAATTTTTGGCGTCGACTGCCCGTATTCGGCAGTTCGCGAGCCAATTGGGTTCGGCCGGTGGCGATGTCGCCACGGTCGGGGGAATGGACGTGGCGGCCAGCGTCGCGGCATTGGGCCCGGTGTTCGGGCTGATCGGAGCGGATTTCGTCACGGTGTTCGGTGCGGCGCAGACCTCGCATGCGGCGTCGATCGGGAAGTTGGCGGCGGTGTTGACGGCGTCCGGCGACACGGCGAACGCGATCGCCACGGTCTATGACGGCAACGAGGCCGACCAGATCGATTCCCTGCGCAAGGTCGCCGAGGGCGTGCTGTGATCGGGGAGGCGCTGGCCACGCCGATCATCCAGTTGATCAACGCGGTTGGCACGGGGGTGGCGGCCGAGGGGGACCCGGCCATAGTGCTGACCGCCGCGGTGCAGGGCGTCACCGCGGCGATGGAGATCGGCCAGTTGGCCGCCGGCGAGGTCGGCTCCACATGGAGCGGGCCCGACGCGACGGCCTCCTTCGACTCGGTGGCCAGCACGGTGCGCGCCGGGCAGCAGATCGCCGAGCAGGGCGAGGAGATCAACCAGGTGCTCACCGTGGCCACTGCGGACATGAACAGGGGCGTCGGGGAGCTGGGAGTGATCCTCGAGTCGTTTATCAGCGCCGCACTGGTCCAAGGTCCTGCGATCATGACGCCCGTCGGCCAGCTTGCGCTGGTCGCGACGGCCGCGGAGCACCTGGAGCGCGCGCTGGTGGTGGTGACCCGGATGCGGGGCGAGTTGGGCCAGCACACCGGCGCGATGGCCGCCGCGATCCCCGCCCCGCCGATGCCGCCGACCCCCGACGCGGCGCTCATGCAGCAGGGGCGCGCGCTGTGGTCGATGGCGGGGGACGCGATCTTCGGGCCAGCGGACGGCGGCCCAGCTGACAGCCGCCCAGCTGACGGCAGCGGGGGCGCGGTGGCAGCGGAGACCAGCGAGTTCGAAGGCGGTGGCGTGCAGGTGACGCTGCCGGATGGGAGCACGGCGATGGCGCCGAATGAGACTGCGGCGAACGCGGTCCGGGCGGCGCTGACGCAGCAGGGCGTGCCCTATTCCTGGGGCGGCACCAGCCCGGGGCAGGGGCTGGACTGCAGCGGCCTGACCCAGTGGGCATATGGGGAGGCGGGCATGGACCTGCCACGCACGGCCCAGGAGCAGTCGGTGGGCGCGGCGGTCTCGCAGAACGACCTGCTGCCGGGGGACCTCGCGGTGTGGGACGGGCATGTGGCCATGGTGATCGGCGATGGCCAGATGGTCGAGGCTGGCGATCCCGTGCAGGTGAGCTCGGTGCGCACCACAAATTTGGATATGG
Organism: Tomitella biformata AHU 1821; assembly: GCF_000524475.1. Taxonomy (GTDB): domain Bacteria; phylum Actinomycetota; class Actinomycetes; order Mycobacteriales; family Mycobacteriaceae; genus Tomitella; species Tomitella biformata. Next base: position 242,432 of record NZ_BAVQ01000070.1, read on the forward strand.
GCTTCAAGGGTTTCTATCGACCGACGGGCGGCTGAGCTGATGGACCAGAAGACGATCACCGTGGCGAATAGATCGGCGTCGATCCGAGTGGTGGTGTCTATGGACGGACGGCCGCTCCAGTTGGACATCGACCAGGGGGAGTACGCCAATGGCGCGGACATGCTCGCGATCCGGGTGCTCGAGCTGTGCAAGCTGGCCGGCGGCCGCGCCCTCGCGTTGCGCAGGGCCGAGCTGGAGATCTTGGGTTTCGACGGCAATATGCTTGCGCGGTTGGGACTGCCAGCGCGTGCGGAGCTCGAGGCCACCGAGGTTGCCGCGGACCTGGTTGAGGATGGTGAGCCGCAATCATGGCTAGCCCACGTGTGACCTTTGATGAGGTTCTGGCCGATGTCGGCGAGAAGCTGACCCAGCTCCAGCAGTGGCAGCGCGAGCTCGCGGGCCTGCGGGAGACCTCGGCTAGCGAGTCCGGGGCGGTGGCCGTCGAGGTGGACGCGTTCGGCGTGCCGTCGCGGCTGTGGCTGGATCCGTCGGCGCTGAAGCTGCGGCCTGCGGAGCTGGGCCGCCAGATCGTCGATACCTTCGATGCGGCCGCCGCTGAGCTGGACGGCCGGCGGGGGGAGCTCGACCGCGAATTGACCCAGGAGACCTCGACCTGGGAGCAGGCGGGGACAGCCCGGTAGGGCACAAGATTTCTCGGCGCGGGGGGAGGGCATAGAGGTGCTCGGCTCGCGAGTTGGGGGAGGTAGGCCAGCCGTGAGAACGCGGCTGGCAGGGGAACCACATGGGAGGGTGAAGAGATGTCGTTGCAGACTAATGCAGAGGTGATGCGCGTATCCGGCGGCAAGGCGCTGGAGACCGCGGAGCAGATGAAAGTCACGCTGACGAAGCTGGTGGGGACGGTCGAGGGGTCGGCTGGGGTGTGGGGCGGCGGCGCTCACGGCACCTTCAACGAGGTGATGGACCGCTTCCACATGAGCATGAACAAGCTCCAGACATCGCTGGTGGAGATCAGCGACAACATCAAGGCGAACGGCGTGGGATACGAGGGCGCGGAGGCGGAGGTCGTCCAGGATCTGGCGAACGTCGGCGGCGCCCTCGACCTGTGAGGGGGCGGCAGCAGCCAGCCCGCCTGACCCGCAATTGAACGCCAACTACTCGCTAGGGGAATCGCAATGAGCTCACCAGATGGAATCAAGTACAACTTCGGGGGAATCTCCCAGGTCGTGGGCGAGATCAACAGCCACGTCGGGACCTTCGAGGCGCAGAAGGATCAGCTCGCAGTGAGCGTTAAGGAGCTGCTCGCGGTGTGGCAGAGCACCGCCGCAGACGCCTATCACGGCTCGCAGACGAAGTTCGATCAGGCGTACGTGGAGCTGAACCAGGTTCTGCAGCTGATCGGCAGCAAGGTGCAAGACGGCAGCGACCGTATGTTCGCGACCAACGCCCGCGCCGCGGCCAGCTGGGGCTGACCGGCAGTCACAAGACAACAGAGGAGCGCTGGCACGTGCCAGCGCTCCTCTGTTTGCGCGTGGGCTAGCGCCCGGCGACGCGCACTTTGCGGCGGGGCCGGCGCGGGCGCAGGCGGCGCACGCCGGTGGGGCGGCTGGCCCCGGAGTTGGGCTCGCGGCGGATCGCCTTGCGCTCGGCGCGGCGCTGCGCCGGCTTGAACTCCCAGGTCTCGGGGCGTGCGGCGACCCATGCGCGGCTGTGCATCGCGAAGGGGATGTGGACGAGGTAGAGCCCGAGCAGCACGAGCATCGCCACATACGGGTAGGTGACCACCCCGGCGACGAGGAGCGCGACCAACACCAGCAGCAACGCGGCCATCCGGCGCGGCACCGACACCGACTTCATCGCGAGGGTGGGGATGCGGCTGACGACGAGCGCGGCGGAGCCCAGGACCCACAGCACCACCAGCCAGTGCGAGGTCCACCAGCCCTGGCCCCACTGCGCCATGGCGGCGACGGGGGCGAGCGCGAGCAGCGCCCCGGCCGGCGAGGGCACGCCGGTGAAGTACTCCTTGGTGTATGCGGGCGCGGTGTCGTCGTCGAGCAGGGTGTTGAACCGGGCCAGGCGCAGCACAATCGACACGGCGAACAGCAGCGCGATGATCCAGCCCAGCTGATAGCCCTGCAGCAACGAGATATAGAGGACGAGGGCGGGGGCCACACCGAAGGAGACCGCGTCGGACAGCGAGTCCAGCTCGGCCCCGATCTTGGTGGTGGCGTCGAGCATCCGGGCCACCCGGCCGTCGAGGGAGTCGAGGATGGCCGCGAGCGCGATCATGCCGATCGCGAGGCCGGGGTTGCCCTCGAGGGTGAACTTGACGGCGGAAAGCCCCGCGCAGAGCGCCGCTATGGTGATGGTGCTCGGCAGCAGCCGGACGCCATTGATCCGAGGGCCGGGCACTCTGCGGGGCGGGTTCACGTCAGTTCCGCGATGACAGTTTCGGCGCCGATAGTGCGTTGGCCAGGTGTCATCAACAGCGTTGTGCCCGCGGGGAAGTAGGTGTCGACGCGGGAGCCGAAGCGGATCAGCCCGTATGTCTCGCCGGCGCCGAGAACTGAGCCCTCCGACACCTCGCACACGATGCGCCGGGCGATCAAGCCCGCGATCTGCACCACTGCGATCTGGGCGCCGCCGGGGGTGCGCAGCAGCATGGAGTTGCGCTCGTTGGCGTCGCTGGCCTCGGGCAGGTCCGCAGAGAGGAACTTGCCGGGCTGGTAGGCGATCTTCTCGACGGTCCCGGTGACGGGCACGCGCTGGGTGTGCACGTCCAGGACTGACAGGAAGATGCTCACGCGCGGCAGCGGTTCGGTGCCCATGCCGAGCTCGGCGGGCGGGGCCGCCATGTCGACGAGCGCGACCTCGCCGTCGGCTGGGGCCACGACGATCCCGGGCCGGGTGGGAGTGACGCGGTTGGGGTTGCGGAAGAACGCCGCGCAGGCGCCGGCGCCGAGGAGGGCCGCGCGCCGCAGCCAGGGCCGCTTATAGCCCAGCGCTGCGACCGCCAGGGGGCCGAGGACGAAGGGGCGGCCGGCGGGATGCATGGGCGGAACGGTGGCGCGCACCAGCGTGATCACGTGTGAGAGCGAGGTCCCCGAAGAATCGGTTGCGCCAGGCGGCTTGGGTCGACGGGCCACGGTGTGTTCATCCCCTTGGTAGCGGAACGCCGCGAGGAGTTCGCGGCGCATCGCTCCATTGTGGCAGGCGTGGGCGCGCGTGGGCGAAAGTGCGCGGGCTAATGCCGCGTGGGGGAGCCGGGGTGGGCGCGCAGTTCGAGGATCTTGCGGAGCGCCCACAGCAGCATGCAGGCGCCGATGATGGCCACCAGCACATTGTTGAGCAGGCCGAACCGGGTGATATTCGCGCCGAACAGCCACAGCAGTGTGCCCCCGAGCACCGCGCCGAGGACGCCCACCGCGGTGCAGATGAGCATCTCGGTGATCATCCGCACCCGCAGCTGGAACTTCATCAGCCGGCTGGCGGCCCAGCCGGCGAAGGCGCCGATGAGCACCCAGTCCAGCACCGCGGGGTTGTACACCTAGCTCTCCAGGTCCCACACCAGGACCAGGGTGCCGGCGGGGAGCTCGGTGACGTCCTCGGGCAGCTCCAGCAGGCAGTCCGACGCGGCCATCCAGCGCAGGTGGTGGGAGCCGGGCGGCCCGAGGCTGACCACCGAGCCCGACGCGCGATCGAGCGCGCCGCGGCGGAACTGGCGTTTGCCGGCCGGGGAGGTCAGCGCCTCGGCCAGGGGCACGCGCACCCGCGGCCGCTCGGTGCAGGCGTAGCCCATGGCGGCGCGCAGCGCGGGCCGCAGGAAGACCTCGAAGGAGACCATCGCGCTGACAGGGTTGCCGGGCAGCGTCACCACCGGCGTCCCCCGGTAGCGGCCCGCGCCCTGCGGCATGCCGGGCTGCATGGCGACCTTCGTGAACTCGACGCCCCGGCTGGCCAGGGTGTCCTTGACGACCTCGTAGGCCCCGGCGCTGACCCCGCCGGAGGTGATCACCAGGTCGAAGTGATTCGCGGCGGCGCCATCCAGCGCCGCCAGGAACTCGTCGGGGTCGTCGGAGACGAAGTGGCGCTGCTCGGCGGTGGCACCGGCGGCCCGCACCGCGGCGGCCAGCATCAGCCCGTTGGACTCGTGGATCTGCCCGTGCGCCAGGGGCTGTCCCGGCTCGACGAGCTCGCTGCCCGTCGAGAGCACCAGGACTCGCAGCGGCGCGCCCACCGCGATCTCGGGCAAGCCCAGCGCGGAGATCAGGCCCAGTTGGGCGGGCCCGAGCGTGGTGCCCGCGGGCAGCACCGCCGAGCCGGCCCGCACGTCCTCGCCGGCGCGGCGAATGTGGCGGCCGAGCACCGGGGCGGTGGTGATCGCGACTCTGTCGACGCCTGCGTCGGTGTGCTCCACCTGCACTATCGCGTCGGCTCCCGCGGGCAGAGGGGCCCCGGTCATGATCCGGTGTGCGGTGCCGGGCGCGAGCGCGGGGCCGTCGACGCGGCCGGCGGGAATGTCCTCGGGGACGGGGAGCACGACGGGGGCGGCCGCGCTGGAGCCCGCGGTCTCGGCGGCGCGCACGGCGTAGCCGTCCATGGCGGAGTTGTCGAAGGCGGGCAGCGGCCGTGGCGAGACGAGCTCGACGGCCAACGGTCGACCCTGTGTCTGGGCGAGGGGCAGGGTGATCGTCGGGGTGGGGGGGAGCAGGGCGGCGATAATCTGCCGGTGCTCGTCAACTGAGCGCATGCGCCTTATTGTGCGCTATCTAGAGGTTGGGGGTCCGGCGCGGGCGTTTTGCGGATAGTCGTGCGCAGCGGGGTCTCGCGGATCGCAAGGACGGCGAGGACGGCGAGGACCGCGATCGCCGCCGCGGCGAGGAATGTGCTGCCGGTGGCCTGGGCGTACGCGTCGGGGGTGGGGACGCCGGCCGCCTCCAGCGTGCCGAGTCTGCTGGCCAGCAGCGCGCCGAGGATCGCGACGCCCATGGTGCCGCCGAGGCTGCGCATGAAGGCGACGGCGGCGCTGGCGGTCCCCACGTCGGGCAGGTCCACGGTGTTCTGGACGGCCAGGACCAGGTTCTGCATTAGGAGCCCCATGCCGAGCCCGATCAGCACCTCGGCGATGACGATCGTCCACAGGGAACCCGTGATGGACATCGTGGAGGCCAGGGTGAGGCCGCTGACGAGGCTGATCGCGCCGGCGAGCAGGAAGCGCCGCCACCGGCCGAAGCGCGTGATCAGCTGGCCGGAGGCCACTGCGCCGAGCAGGGAGCCCAGCATCATCGGCGCCACGAGGATCCCGGCGAGCGATGCGCTGATGCCCCGCGCCGATTGGAAGTACTGGGCCAGGAACACCGATGCGCCGAACACCGACATGCCCACGACCATCGACGCCACGATCGCCAGCGCAGTGGTGCGCTCGCGGATGATGGCGACCGGAATCAGCGGGTCCGCGGCGCGGCGCTCCACCAGGACGGTGGCCGCGAGCAGGGCCAGCGCCGAACCCACCAGGCCCGCAGAGGCCCAGGATCGCCACGCGAACAGCTCTCCGCCGAAGGTGATCCAGGTCAGGAGGAGCCCGATGCTGCCCGCGATGGTCATCGCGCCGGCGTAGTCGAAGCGCACTGTGGCGGGCACGTGCTGGATTTTGAGGAAGCGCTGGAGCAGCACGAGGCTGCCGACGGCTAACGGCACGCACACGAAGAACACCCAGCGCCAGCCGAGCCCGGGGGCGTCGACGATCAGGCCGCCCACCAGGGGGCCGGACACTGTGGCCGTGGTGGTGACCGCGCCGTAGTAGCCGTTGTAGCGGCCGCGGATCCGTGGGGGGATCACCGACGCGAGGATGGTCTGCGTCAGCACCGTCACCCCGCCCATCCCGGCGCCCTGGATCAACCGGAACCCGATGAGCCACGGCGCGCTGGACGCGGTGCCGCAGAGCATGGAGCCGACGACGAAGATCACCAGCGCAACCTGCATCAGGCGCTTTTTGTCGAGCTGGTCGGAGAGCTTGCCCCAGATGGGCATCGTCACGGTCATGGCGGTCAGGCTCGCGACGAAGATCAACGTCAGCTCGGTGGGGGAGCCGCCGAGGTCCAGCAAGATGGCCGGCAGGGCGTTGGCGATGACCGTCGCCCCGATCATGGCGGTGCCCAGCGCAGACAGCAGGCCGAGCATGATGCGCAGCGTCTCTCGGTGGGTCAACGGGATCGGCTCGGTCACCTGGCTGAACCTATTGGTTTGCGGGGCCGGCGTCGGGCTCGTGTCTCGCCCAGCGGGCCGGCGGTAATACGGGCGGGTCAGTACCCGTCGCAGGAGATGTCCGTCAGCTCGCGCAGGCCGGGGTGCTCGTCGGCATGCGCGGGCGCGTCGATAGCCAGCAGGATGTGGATGAACATGCCGCGGGCGATGAAGTCCCGCGCCTGCTCCGGCAGGCAGCCGCTGCGGTCGCGGATCAGCGTGTATATCTCGGCCATCGCGGAGCGGGCCTGCGCACCGATCTCCGGCGCGCTGCCCGCGGCGAAGCCGTGCAAGAACACGAGCAGCTGTGCGCGATCATCCAGCAGTGGGATGTAGGCGTCGCCGAGTTGTGCCCAGTAGGCGGGGTCCGAGGGCTCGATGCCGGCGGCGGCGACGGCGGTCAGCTCGGTGTCGAAGGCCTCGAGGACGTGCTGGACGGAGCGCCCGAGCACCTCGGAGAACAGCTCTGCCTTGGTGCCGAACATGCGGACCACATAGGGCTGGGAGACCCCGGCCTCCTTCGCGATGGCCGCGGTGCTGGTCCCCGCGTAGCCGCCGACGGCGAACGCGCGGGCTGCGGCCTCGAGGACCAGCTCGCGGCGCGCAGGCCCGCTCATACGGGTGGCCGGGGCGGATTTCGATGTGCTCGACATCTTGACAGGGTATCAGTCGATACCTTAAATTTGATGAATTAGGTAATCGATCGATACCTAGAGTGGGATAGGCAATGGAACTCGGGGCTCGATCATGACGACAACCTCCCAGCTTGACCCGGTGCGGGAGCCGAGGGTGCGACGCGCGGTGCCCGTGTGGCTCGCGCTGCTCGCCGCGTCGGTCCCGATGTTCATGGCGACTCTCGACAACCTCGTCATGACCAGCGCGCTGCCGGTGATCCAGGCTGACCTCGGCGCGTCCGTCGGCCAGCTGCAGTGGTTCATGAACGCCTACACACTCACATTCGCCACCTTCATGCTCGCCGCGGCGGGGCTGGGGGACCGGTGGGGCCGGCGGCGAATGTTCGTCATCGGCATCGCCGTGTTCACCGCGGCCTCGATCGGGGCCGCCCTGTCCTCTGGCCCGGGCACGTTGATCGTGGCCCGCGCGGTGCAGGGCCTCGGTGCCGCCGCGATCATGCCGCTCTCGCTTGCCCTGCTCGCGGGCGCGGTGCCCGTCGCCAAGCGGGCCCTCGCCATCGGTGTCTGGGGCGGGGTGTCCGGCCTCGGTGTGGCCCTCGGCCCGGTGATCGGCGGGGCGGTGGTCGACGGGGTGTCCTGGCAGGCCATCTTCTGGCTGAACGTGCCGGTGGCCGTCATCGCGATCCCGCTGGTCTACCTCGCGCTTGAGGACTCTCGCGGAGCGCGCCAGCGGCTGGACCTCGTCGGCGTCGCGCTCGCCGGAATCGGCGTCTTCCTCGGCGTGTGGGGCATCGTGCACGGCAACGACGACGGCTGGGGCTCGGCGGGTGTCGTCGGGACACTTATCGCGTCGGCCCTGGTCCTCGCGGGTTTCATCGCGTGGGAGCGGCGCAGCCCCAACCCCGTGATGCCGATGCGGTTGTTCCGTTCGAAGAGCTTCACCATGGCCAACATTATCGGCGTCACGTTCTCGCTCGGCATCTTCGGCGCCGTGTTCCTACTGGTGCAGTACCTGCAGGTGGTGATGGGCTACTCGCCGTTTGAGGCCGGTGTGCGGACACTGCCGTGGACGGCGGCGCCGATGATTGTCGCGCCCCTCGCCGGGCTGCTCGCGCCGCGGCTGGGCCTGCGCGCGCTGCTGGTCGCCGGCCTGACGCTGCAGGCGGGTTCGCTGGTGTGGTTGGCCGTGCTGCTCACTCCTGGAGCGACCTACCTGGGCATGGTCCCGGCCCTGGTGATGGCGGGTGTGGGGATGGGGCTGACGTTCGCGCCCAGCGCGACGGCGGTCCTGGTGGACATGGCCGACGCGGACCACGCGACCGCCAGCTCGGTGAACTCCACGTTCCGCGAGGTCGGCATCGCGCTCGGTATCGCGGTCCTCACGGCAGTATTCCTCGGCTACGGCGGCGTCATCAGCCCGGCCGGGTATGACACCGCGTTGCGGCCCGCGCTGCTGGTGGGGGCCGGGGTCATCGGGCTGGGCATCTTCGCGGCGCTGTGGATGCCCAGCCGACGTAGCCAGCAGGTCTGACTAGTTCTGCTCGGCCTCGCGCTTGATTCGGGCGAGGGTCTGGTTCATGCCCTCGACCATCTCGGCCTCGAAGGTCTCGGTGCCGCCCATCAGGTAGTTGACCAGGGTGGTGGAGACCTTGGTGGTCCCGTTGGGGGAGCGGCGGCTCTCGGTGACGGTGGTGACGCCGTCGGCCTCGGAGAGCTCATAGGACCACACGGTCTTGTTCTCGTTGACACGGAACGCGAGCTGCTTGTTCGGCTCGAAGGCCACCACCTTGGCCGTCGTTGGCCAGAACAACAGGCCGCGGCGGTTGAGGTTGAATGTCTTGGTGCCATGCCCGACGGGGCCGGAGACGCGCATCATCTTGCACTGCGGGCTCCACTCACCCATGCGCTTGAGGTCCGAGACGATGTCCCAGACCTTCGCTGCGGGGGCGGCGATCTCGATGGTGGCGTGCAGTTCGGTGGGCGATGTGGTCTGGCTGGGCACGTGGGACTCCTGACAAGTGCGGGTATGTGACACGGATAGTCACAGTTATCCATGATGTTAGCGGAGCAACGCCCCGGAGAACAGGGGTCGGCGGATAGTCTGGGCGCATGAGTGCAGCGCGTGGTGAAGGTCCGGTCGACGGGGTCTTGCTCGACATCGATGGCGTTATCGCCACGGCCTGGCGGCCGCTGCCCGGGGTGGCGGAGGCGCTCGCGGCGATTGAGGCGTCGGGCAGCCCGCGCGCCTTCCTGACCAGCACCACCTCCCGCACCCGCGCGGACATCGTGGCCGCGCTGCGGGCGGAGGGTGTGGAGGTGGACCCCGACGAGGTCCTCACGGCGGCGGTGCTCACCGCCGAATATCTGCAGGCGACGTATCCCGGCGCGCGGGTGTGGGTGCTCAACAGCGACGCGGACCTGACGCCGGATATGCCCGGCATCGAACTCGACGCGGAGGATCCCGAGGTGGTGGTGCTCGGCGGCGCGGGCGAGGCGTTCAGCCAGGAGGCGTTGAGCCGGGTCGTGGAGCTGATGCTCGAGGGGACTCCCGTGGTCGCGATGCATCGAGGGCTGCTGTGGGCCACCGGGGACGGGCTGCGCGTGGACACCGGCGTCTATCTGCCGGGGCTCGAGGCGGCGGGCGGCGCCGGCATCACCGCGGTGGGGAAGCCGTCGCTCACGGCGTTCCTGGCCGCCGCCGACGTGCTGGGCACGGACCCCGCCCGCACGATGATGGTGGGCGACGACCTGCACAGCGATGTGCTGGCCGCCCAGCGTGCGGGGCTGATCGGCGTCCTGGTGCGCACCGGCAAGTTCCGGCAGGTGCACCTGGAGATGTCGGTTGACCAGCCGGATCACATTATCGACTCCATCGCGGATCTGCCCGCGCTCCTGGCGCGTCTGGCCGGGTAGCGGCGGCAGGCCTCGCCTTGCACTCTCGGGTGGCGAGTGCTAAAAAAGAGGCTGGCACTCACAACACGCGAGTGCCAGGTTGGGAAAGGTGAGACCGGGATTACGACACCCCTGGTCATCCGTCGCGGGCACCGCACCCTGCCGAGCACCGTGTCACCCCCAATCCGGAGGATCACTTCGCAATGGCAAAGATCATCGCTTTCGACGAAGAGGCACGTCGCGGCCTTGAGCGAGGACTCAACATCCTCGCTGACACCGTAAAGGTGACGCTCGGCCCGAAGGGCCGCAACGTCGTGCTGGAAAAGAAGTGGGGTGCCCCCACGATCACCAACGATGGCGTTTCCATCGCCAAGGAGATCGAGCTGGAGGACCCGTACGAGAAGATCGGCGCAGAGCTGGTCAAGGAAGTTGCCAAGAAGACGGACGACGTCGCGGGCGACGGCACCACCACCGCCACCGTGCTCGCCCAGGCGCTTGTGCGCGAGGGCCTGCGCAACGTCGCGGCCGGCGCAAACCCGCTGGGCCTCAAGCGCGGCATGGAGAAGGCCACCAAGGCCATCACCGACGCGCTGCTCGCCTCGGCAACCGAGATTGACACCAAGGAGCAGATCGCCGCGACCGCTGGCATCTCCGCCGGCGACCCGGCCATTGGCGACCTCATCGCCGAGGCCATGGACAAGGTCGGCAAGGAAGGCGTCATCACGGTCGAGGAGTCGCAGACCTTCGGCCTGCAGCTCGAGCTCACCGAGGGCATGCGCTTCGACAAGGGCTACATCTCGGGCTACTTCGTCACGGACGCCGAGCGTCAGGAAGCCGTCCTGGAGGATCCCTACATCCTGCTGGTCAGCTCCAAGATCTCGACCGTCAAGGACCTGCTGCCGCTGCTGGAGAAGGTTATCCAGTCCGGCAAGCCCCTCGTGATCATCGCCGAGGACGTCGAGGGCGAGGCGCTCTCCACGCTCGTCGTGAACAAGCTCAAGGGCACCTTCAAGTCCGTCGCCGTCAAGGCGCCGGGCTTCGGTGACCGCCGCAAGGCCATGCTGCAGGACATCGCCATCCTCACCGGTGGCCAGGTCGTCAGCGAAGAGGTCGGCCTCTCCCTGGAGACCGCGGGCCTCGAGCTCCTGGGCCAGGCGCGCAAGGTCGTCATCACCAAGGACGAGACCACGATCGTCGAGGGCGCCGGCGAGGCCGACGCCATCGCGGGCCGTGTGAGCCAGATCCGCGCGGAGATCGAGAACAGCGACTCCGATTACGATCGGGAGAAGCTGCAGGAGCGTCTCGCGAAGCTGGCCGGCGGCGTTGCCGTCATCAAGGCCGGCGCCGCGACGGAGGTTGAGCTCAAGGAGCGCAAGCACCGTATTGAGGATGCCGTCCGCAACGCCAAGGCTGCTGTCGAGGAGGGCATCGTCGCCGGCGGCGGCGTCGCCCTGCTGCAGTCCGGCCCGGCACTGGACTCCCTGGTGCTCGAGGGTGACGAGGCCACCGGCGCGAACATTGTTCGCGTCGCGCTCTCCGCTCCTCTCAAGCAGATCGCCTTCAACGCGGGCCTCGAGCCCGGCGTTGTTGCGGACAAGGTCCTGAACCTGCCCGCTGGCCACGGCCTGAACGCCGCGACCAACGTGTACGAGGACCTGCTTGCCGCAGGCATCAACGACCCGGTGAAGGTCACCCGCTCGGCGCTGCAGAACGCGGCGTCCATTGCGGGCCTGTTCCTCACCACCGAGGCCGTTGTGGCCGACAAGCCGGAGAAGGCCGGGGCGCCCATGGGCGACCCGACCGGCGGCATGGGCGGCATGGACTTCTAAGTCCGCCTCTCATAGTTTGACTCGGCCGAGGGCCGGTGCACCAGAAATGGTGCGCCGGCCCTCGTGCTGTGTCCGGACCTTGCCCGCCCGTCGCGCCCATGGGCACCGCCAGCGGTGTTGGACGCCCCCGGCCGCGCAGCGCTTGGCGGACACCATGCGGAGGCACCGAGGGCTAAACCTGATGGATTGTGGCCTGCCGGACATGCACCTTCTGAGAGGCCGCAGTGGCTGGCGCCTGGGGAATCGCAGCAATTTTGGACCAAAAGGACCAATTTCCTTGTGATCCTTCGTTAGTTAAACTACGTTTAACTGGACAAGAGACCACGTCGCGATTTCTGAGGTCAATCTGCCTCAGGCTGTGTGGCGTGGGCACACCACCGTTATATGCAAGGAGAACCGTATGGGTTCACAAGGCACGCTCCTCCCGCAAATCATCGAGCCGCTGTTCCTTATGCTCATTGCCGGGGATGGATTGGGCGACAAGTTCGGCGGCTCGCTGGACGGCGTTCTGGGCAGCATGACCGGCGTGATCGGGTAATTTTCTCCGCTGGTAGTGCAATTCTGGTGATGGCCCAAATGCTGGGCAGCCAAACGGAAAACTTAGGGAGAATGCGATGTTAGAGGGATCTGTAGCAGACTTGGGCCTCTCGGTGGCTGAGTTGATCGCCCCCGGTACAGGCAGTGCCTTGGACCTGTCGGTGAACATGCTCGATTTGCTGGGCAGGATCTTCGACATTGGTGCCGGCCTGTAACTGCGGAGTGGGCTCCACAGCATGATTGCACCGGTCAATCAAAATGTCCGGTGACTAGTTAGGCAAATTCACCCATTGGCCGCACATGTGATGCATCTCGGTAACTCGTATGTACTGGCGTGCAATGGAAAATTCAACGCAAGGAGACGATATGGGTTCACTCGACGGTATTCTTGAAGCGGCGATCATGCCGATCTTGGATGTTCTCGGAAACGGCGACGGCAGCCTCGGGAACATCGCCGGCTCGCTCGACGATGTGCTGGCCGGATTCACCGGCTCCGCTGGGGCTTAGCCTCGTCCGTCCAATCATTTCGCGGCCGGCATGAGCCTGGCCGACAACTTTCGATTTTAGGGGAACGCGATGTTTAAGGGTTCTATAGCAGACCTGGGTGGTTCGATCGGCGAGTTCGTCGGCCCCGGCGTGGGCAGCGCAGCCGAGCTCGGAACGACCCTGTTTGGCCTGATTGCGCAGATCACCAGCGGGTCTGCCGCAGCCGCGTAGTCCGCCGCACGTCCTCGGGGCCCATGCTGATGATGCGCGTGGGCCCCGAGTCCTCTGCGGGGTCAGCCCGCTGGCGCCTTGGCAGCGGTGGCTCGTGTTGACGGTCTCAAGGTCGCGGCGCATGGCACGCACTGCGTCCAAGCGCTGATTGGTGCCGTCCGGCCAGCAGGGCCTCTCCTAACTCAGGGGAGCGGCGCTTAATCAGCACCGTTTGACGTAGGACGAATTCAGGGCGGCGCACATATGTGCGCCGCCCTGAATGCTGTGCAGGCCAGGCCCTCCGGCCCGGCCAGGTCAGCCGCCGAGCTGGCCCCACAAGAACTGATAGGCCAGCGCAGACTTGAACGCCTGCTGGGCGTTGTCGGCGGCACCGCCGTGGCCGCCCTCGATGTTCTCGTAATACGTGACGGGGTGGCCGAGCTCCTCAAGGAGCGCCGCCATCTTCCGCGCATGGCCGGGGTGCACCCGGTCATCCCGCGTCGAGGTGGTGATCAGCGTCGGCGGGTAGACGCCGTCCGCCTGGACGTTTTGGTACGGCGAGTACTCGGAGATAAACGCCCACTCCGCGGAGTCGTCCGGGTCGCCGTACTCCGCCACCCAGGACGCGCCGGCGAGCAGCAGATGGTAGCGCCGCATGTCCAGTAGCGGGACCTGGCACACCAACGCGCCGAACAGCTCCGGGTACTTGGTGAGCATGATGCCCATGAGCAGCCCGCCGTTGCTGCCGCCCTGCGCGCCGAGCTGCGACGCCGTGGTGATCCCGCGGTCCACGAGGTCCCGCGCGACAGCGGCGAAATCCTCGTGCACCTTGTGCCGGCCGGCCTTCACCGCTTGGGTGTGCCACTCCGGCCCGTACTCGCCGCCGCCGCGGATGTTCGCCAGGACATAGGTGCCGCCCCGGGAAAGCCAGGCCTCGCCCAGGATTCCGGAGTAGGCCGGGGTCATCGAGTTCTCGAATCCGCCGTAGCCATAGAGAAGGGTGGGGCCGGGGGTAGTGGCCGCGCCGTGGGGCACGGACCGGTGCACGACGAAATACGGCACCGCGGTGCCGTCGTCCGAGGTGGCGAAGAACTGGTCCACCGTGAGGCCGTCCGCGTCGAAGAACGCTGGTGCCTGCTTCAGCGGTGCCACCCCAGAGGCGGTGGTGTCCCCGTGTAGCAGCGTCGACGGTTGGAGGAAGCCGCTGGCATTGAGGAACACCTCATCCGAGAAATCGGCGTCCGTGCCGATGACGGAGATGGTGCTGTTGTCGGGCAGTCCGGCCAGCGGGCGGGTGGCCCACGAGCCCGGCTCGGCCACCAGCAGTTCTGTGCGGACATCGTCGAGGACGGTGAGCACCAGGTGGTTGTCCGTGAACGAGTAGTCCTCCAGGCTGCGATGCGCGTCCGGGGCGAACACCACCTCGAGATCGCGGGCGCCGCCCAGGTACTCGTCGAGTCCCACACTGAGCAGGGTTCCGCTGGGGTGCTCCGCACCGCCGACGGACCAGGGGGAGCGGGTGAACACCAGGAGCTGCTCCCGGAACAGCGAGACCTGCGCGTCGCCGGGAACGTCGAGTTCCTCGGGCTGGTCCTGCGCGTCGAGTAGGAAGCGGCGAGAGGTGAAGAAGTCGACGGCGCGGTCTACCACATGGCGCTCAAAGCCAGGGGTGTTGTCGAAGGTGACACTGACCGCGACATCCGCCGCGACGCCCTCATAAACCAGTTGGGCATCGGTGAGGGCCTGCCCGCGCCGCCACCGCTTGGCCTGCCGCGGGTAGCCGGACTCGGTGAGCGAGCCCGGCCCGAAGTCGCTGCCCACATAGATGGTGTCGATATCGATCCAGCTGACCTGGGACTTGGCCTCGGGGATCGAGAAGCCGCCGGCCTCGGGGGAGAGGAAGGTCTTCGCGTCCATGTCGAACTCCCGCACCACGACGGCGTCCGCGCCACCGCGCGAGAGCGAGACCAGCGCGCGGGGGAAGATCGGTGCTCCGTCGTCGATCACCCGCAGCACCGCGCCGCCGGACCACACCCAGTTCTCGCCCTCGGCCTCGGCGAGCGCGTCGAGGTCGATCAGCACCTCCCACTCCGGGGCGTCGGTGCGATAGGACTCCAGAGTGGTCCGCCGCCACAGCCCGCGCACATGCGTCGCGTCGCGCCAGAAGTTGTAGAGGTGCGCGCCCCGCCGCCGCGGGTAGGCGATGCGGGCGTCGGTGTCGAGGATACCCAGGATTTTGGACTCAAGCTCAGCGAAATCCTCAGAAGCGGCCCACCTCTCGCGGGTGGTCTCGCTCCGGGCACGCACCCAGTCCAGAGCCGCGTTGCCCGTCACGTCCTCGAGCCACAGGTGACTATCGATGTTCTCGGTCATGCGAACAGTCTCCCATGTGTAGAAAATGGGACTGTTGCCAAAATGTGCACCAGATCACAATCGGTGGAGTAGGGCGCGGTTCGCTCGATTGTGGGCAGCGTTACAAACTCCAGGCCACCGCATGTGAGCACTGGTTGGCCGCGTGTTCGGCCCGAGGCGGGGGTGGTGGCAGGAATTGGGCATGGATGAACGTCCGTCTTGCAACTACTTCAAAGCGGCGCCAATGTTGGTCTCGATCACGGCGCACCGACTAGCCGGGCTGCGAAACGAAATTCCTTGCGTCCCTAGTCAATCCCCGCGTGGTGACGAACTATAGGAGGACCACATGTTCGCTTCCATCCTGGATCTCATTCCCGCAGGTTTCGGCTCCGTTGAACTCCTCGGCACCGAGGGCTCTGGCTCCATCGAGAAGCTCCTCGGCGACGAGGGTTTCGGTTCCATCGAGAAGCTCCTCGGCACCGGCTCGGCCCTCTTTGCCTAGTCCTTAGCCTTCTGGCTTGCAAAAGGGCGGGATCACCTTCTGGCGGTCCCGCCCTTTTGTATGTCTGCACCGGACCCTGCGTTCCACATCCCCAGGAAACCCAAAGACCACCGCGCCGATCTGACACGCGTCGTGATCGGCATGGCCATCACCAGGGGAGGCATCCCAGTGCGGGTGTGGTCCTGGCAAGGCCTTGACCACTGTGACCGCCTTGGCTACGCCGACCTCGGCTGTCGTCGGCGGGGGCGCTCGGGCCGGATTGGCATCCCGCCCGCCGCCTGGACCACCCGACTTCTGCGGACCGCAGGTTCACTTGATCGCCGCCCAGATCCGTACTGTGTCATAGGTCACATGTCCAGGTTTGCCGCGGCGTTCTCGTTTGTGGAAAGCGGGGGGAAGCCGCTGGCAGGGGTGCATTTTGCGGAAGATCCACACGGCATATTGGGGGCACCTCGTTGGTTGCGGTTCACTTCCGGGGCGCTGTAGAGGTTGCCATTTGTGATCTAGGACACGTAGATTCTCTAGCGACCGCGCATCCTGCGGTGGCACGCCGGTTCTGGTGGGCCACGGCAGACTCCAGCTCCCGCGCGGCGAGACCAAAGGAATGAATATGGAATCCGTCATGGAACTGCTCGGCACTCTGGGTTCGCTCGATGAGACGACGGGCTTGCCTGATTTCGAAAAGATCATGGGCGCGCTCGCCAGCCTTAGTGGCCTCTCGTCGGAGACGACCCCGGCCGGCTAGTCCTCCGTTCTTTCAGAATGGCCCCGGGCCTCGCAAAAGCGAGGGTTGGGGCCATTCTGCGTTTCCGGCGCTTCTGGCAGCCGACCGCTGCGATGGAAATGACGCCTTCCTGAATCGGGGGCGACGCTCCGATATTCGCTCGGCGGAAGCAGCATAGAGTTTCCGTGATTGTCGGGTGCGTGGCCAGTTCGACGGTGGGGGGCGTGCCGGGAATCGAGGCGTATGCATGACTGAACAGGCTTGTCCGCCACGTTGTTTGGCAGGCGTGGGGCGGATCAATTATGGGCACTCTGGAGGATCTGTTCCGGGTCCTGATGCGCCTGATGTTGTGGCGCCGCGGAGAAAACCATGATCGGCTCGGTAGCCGGCTCGTATGCGGGGTATTCAGGATCGGCAGGACGGGGGTCTCTGTGCGGTACCGCTGTTACTCGCGCAGGGGCGGTGAGCCAGGGCGGGTGATGCAAACGATCTGATGCAGACTGCCGTTGGCGCTGCGGGACCATTTCACTGGCGCCGCGGACGATGCCAATCCCGGGCGAGAGGCGTCGTCGAAATTGAGATGGTCGCAAACTGGGGCGGATGATGTCCTGACCTGTGGGGAATTCGGTCAGCTGCGGCTATTGCGGGACATTCTGTATCGGTCTATTCTCAAACCTGATCGCGATCGCTGGTAGCTAGAGCGGTTCCTAGCACTTGTGGCTGGGGTTCGATGAGAATGGGGTCCGTTCATCTATGCCGACAGGCGGGGCGGGTGCTAGGTGCGCTGCGGGGTGGTCTCGCGGTGTGGGGATGAGAAGCAGGCCAGTTCTGCAATTCGATCAGGGTGATTGCGGTAACAGTGATGAGATAGCATGCGATGTGGTTATGAAGGCATCGTCGTATGCCGTTGACCGCCTGCTCAAGTGCCAAGATGACTTAGAGGACTGGAATAGATGATCCTGAGAAATTCGCGTCGCGCGACCCGCGCCGCAGTGCAGTGCGCGGCCGCGGCCCTGATCGTCGGCGTGCTGCCCGCGCTCGCTGGTGCGGGTGTGGCCTCGGCCGGCCCTACCTCGAACCCGGCGCAGACCGACAATTTTAAGGTCCACTCGCCGTCTATGGATCGGGACATCCCAATCCAGGTCCTGGTCCCCAAGAACCAGGACATCGAGTCCCCCGTGTTCTACCTGCTGAACGGCGCAGGCGGCGGCGAGGACTCTGCGACCTGGTCGGCCCAGACGGACGCGACGGACTTCTTCAAGGACAAGCAGGTGTTTGTGGTGACGCCGCTCGAGGGCGCGTTCAGCTACTACACCGACTGGAACGAGCCAGACCCGGGGCTCGCGAAGAACCTCGGCAACAACGGCGTCAACAAGTGGCAGACCTTCCTCACAGAGGAGCTGCCGAAGGCCATCGACGCCAAGTACAACGTCAATGGCAAGCAGAGCCTGGCGGGCATCTCCATGGCCGGCAGCTCAGTGCTGGACCTGGCGATCCAGGCCCCCACGCTCTACAGCAGCATCGGCGCGTACAGCGGTTGCGCTATGACCAGCGACCCGCTCGGCAGCAAGGGCGTCCAGCTCGTCACGACTGTGGGCGGCGCGGATCCCACAAACATGTGGGGACCCGTCGGCGGACCGCAGTGGGTTGAGCATGACCCGTACGTGAACGCGGACAAGCTTCCCCGCGTCCCGATGTTCATCTCCACCGGCAGCGGCCTGCCCGGCGAGCACGACAACCTGGGCAACTGGCGGGTCAAGGAAGACACGGCAGTACTCGCCAACCAGATCATCGTCGGCGGCGGCATCGAGGCCATCACCAGCGCCTGCACCCACATGCTGCAGCTCAAGACGGACTCGCTGGGGATGACCAACATCCACTACGACTTCCCCGTGGGCGGCTCGCACTCGTGGGGCTACTGGCAGGACGATCTGTCGCAGTCGTGGCCGATGCTCTCGGCCCCGCTGTACGCGACGGACTAACTCCGCACCCGGGTCTCTAGGGGCCGGACAGAACTGAATAAGGCACTGAGACTCATGGTGGTGCCAATAACGACTGCGGTGGTGACGGCGATGTCCGTCACCACCGCAGTCGTCGCATTTGTGGCACCGTCGGCGGCATCTCCCGCGGAGCCCCGAGGTTGGTTCAACGGCGGTGGGAACTCCACCAATATGGGGAGAGAGCAGGGGGAGTGCGGACGGGCACGGGTCTGCCCAGACGGTGAGGCCTCGCTCAATAGTTGTCGGCGCGAAAACGACTGTGGGCCCGTGGAATCCGTGCTGGATTCGACGGGCCGAGGTGAGGCTAGTGAGGGGCTGGGCAGCTCATGGCCCTGCGTTGTAGATGCAAAAGGTTCCCTGTAGGAAACGACCTACGGGGAACCTTTTGGTTTCGAACGATGTCTCCCCGGCTGCACCCTAGGGGCAGCAGGGTGGGGAGGTTCTCTGGCTCGAGGGGTTTACGCGTTGCTCGCGGATCCGCTCTCGAGGAAGCTCGCGTTGAGGGAGCCGTTGCCCTGGTCGAGAAGGAAGAGAAGTCCCATGCCGGCCGCGAGGCCGCCAACGACTGCGGCGGCCGGGCCGAGGATGGACGTGATGGCTTTCAACTGTGCTGCATCCATGATCAAAGCTCCTATTCGGATTGCGCCCCTACGAGGCGCAGATGAGCAATCGGCCGTTGTGCCGACGCTGAAAAAGTCTGGGGGGTGGCCGAATATCGGCCGAAGTGCGCGACTAGCGCGGGTTCAGCATGCCGTCGATGACGAGGCCAAGGCCGATCGCGCCGGCGATGCCGCCGATGATGCCAGCCGCTGCGCCGGCGACGGCGATGGAGCCGCCCTTGTATCCGGCGTCCAACCCGCCCGTGATGAAGTCGATCGAGCCTGCGGTGAGTGAACCCTCCATGGGGAACTCCTTCAATAGTTGTGCGCCATGACTGCCGGAGGCCCGGCTCATGTGGCGCGCGTAGGTGTGTGAGTCCGGGGTGATCCGGCTCACCACAAACTAGTGAGTTGTACGGGCGTACCGATTGCTCTGGTCCCGCTCAGCGGGATGCATTGAATTCCGAGCATTTTCCGGCCGGCGGAGCGATGGAGGGGGCGCCCCCGGGCCGGAGGCCCGGCGACGGGAGGCATGGACGCAGAAAAAGACCCTGGCATCCACGGGGGATGCCAGGGTCTTCAGCAGTGCGAATTACATTCCGGTGGAACCGAATCCGGCCTTGTCAAGCAGTCCGGGGAGCTTCTCGATCGCGACGGCGAAGCCGATCGAGCCGGCGACGCCGGCGATCACTGCGGCGACGCCGGTGGCCAAGCTGAGCTCTTCGGGGGACGAACCGAACATTGCAACTCCTAGAAAGTCAGTGATGTACCGGGTTGCGGCACAGGGTTACTTGAAAGCCGAAGTGATCCGACTCGTTAAAGATCGCAGATTCCTCGGCGGGGTGCAATCGGAAAAGGCCTGGTGAGGCGATAGTTTTCGCAATGTTCTTGGTGTGTTCTGAGAGTGTTTGGCGCGTGTTTACCTGGGCCGGAAAACCTTACTCGTGAGTAGCTGGGGTGGGGGTCGGACAGCCGTGGCGGGGGCGGCTAGGCTATGCGACGTGGCTGCACACTATGACGTCGTCGTTCTCGGAGCTGGCCCCGGAGGATATGTCGCTGCGATTCGCGCGGCACAACTCGGGCTGAGCACCGCCATCATCGAAGAGAAGTACTGGGGAGGTGTCTGCCTCAACGTTGGCTGTATCCCCTCGAAGGCCCTGCT
Organism: Tomitella biformata AHU 1821; assembly: GCF_000524475.1. Taxonomy (GTDB): domain Bacteria; phylum Actinomycetota; class Actinomycetes; order Mycobacteriales; family Mycobacteriaceae; genus Tomitella; species Tomitella biformata. The sequence continues at coordinate 262,600 of NZ_BAVQ01000070.1, forward strand.
GCGCAACGCGGAGCTGGCGCATCTGTTCAACAAGGAAGCCAAGACCTTCGGTATCAGCGGGGATGTGAGCTTCGACTTCGGAGCCGCGTTCGATCGCAGCCGCACGGTCGCGGATGGCCGCGTCAAGGGCATCCACTTCCTGATGAAGAAGAACAAGATCACGAAGTACGAGGGCCGCGGCACGTTCCGCGACGCCAAGACCATTGACGTGGCGCTCTCGGACGGCGGCGCGGACACGGTCACCGCCGACAACGTGATCATCGCGACCGGCTCGACCACGCGTCTGCTGCCGGGCACCGAGCTCAGCGAGAACGTCGTCACGTACGAAGAGCAGATCATGACCCGCGACCTGCCGAGCTCGCTGCTCATCGTCGGCGCCGGCGCCATCGGCATGGAGTTCGGGTACATCTTCAAGAACTACGGCGTGAACGTCACCATCGTCGAGTACCTCGACCGGGCGCTGCCCAACGAGGACGAGGCCGTCTCCAAGGAGATCGCCAAGGCCTATAAGAAGCTCGGCGTCACCATCAAGACCGGCGCCGCCGTCCAGACCATCGATGACGAGGGCGGCCAGGTCAGCGTCACCATCAAGGACAACAAGACCGGGGTGGTCGACACCTTGGTGGTCGACAAGGTCCTGCAGTCCGTGGGCTTCGCGCCGAACGTCTCGGGCTTTGGCCTGGAGAACACGGGCGTCGCGCTGACGGATCGCGGCGCCATCGACGTCGATGACCACATGCGCACCAACGTCCCCGGCGTTTACGCCATCGGCGACGTCACCGCCAAGCTGATGTTGGCGCACGTGGCCGAGGCGATGGCCGTTGTCGCCGCCGAGACCATCGGCGGCGCGGAGACCCAGACCCTGGGCGATTACCGCATGATGCCGCGCGCCACGTTCTGCAGCCCCCAGGTGGCCAGCTTCGGCCTCACGGAGGAGCAGGCCAAGGCCGAGGGCTACCAGGTCAAGGTCGCGACGTTCCCGTTCATGGCGAACGGCAAGGCGCACGGTCTCGGCGACACGACAGGGTTCGTCAAGCTCATCGCGGACGAGCGCCACGGCGAGCTCATCGGCGGGCACCTCATCGGCCCGGACGTCTCCGAGCTGCTGCCGGAGCTCACGCTCGCGCAGCGGTGGGACCTCACCGTGCACGAGCTCGCGCGCAACGTGCACACGCACCCCACGCTGAGCGAGGCCCTGCAGGAGGCCATCCACGGCCTCGCCGGGCACATGATCAACTTCTGATTCTCCACCGACTCGTACCCGCGAGCCTTCTAGTGGTTCACGAGCGCTACAGCGCCCGCGACTCACCGGAAGGCTCGCGGATTGCGTTGGGACCTAGGCCGGCAGCGTGACGCCCAGCTCGGCGGCCCTGCGCTCAACCGCCTCCGGGAAGATATTGCGGAACAGGTAGAGGTCGGTGCCGATGACCCAGTCCGGGGCCAGCACCGTGGCATAGCGCTCGAAATAGCCCAGCTGCTTGCCGAACAGCACCAGCTCCTCCGGGCTCGCGATACCCCACATGCGGCCAACCTCGATCAGCGACATGATGAGCTCGCTCAGCTTGAGCTTGGCGAGGTCGCCGGCCAACACCGGGGCCAGCACCAGCTGGAGCTGCGCGCCCACCTCGGCGTCGGTGGCCTCGGCGCCGGTGGCGAAGCCGAGGCCGCGGATGCCCTGGGCGACAGTGGCGAAGTTGCCGTCGATCGCGGTGGCGTAGAACATGTCGCGCAGGATCTGGCGCCACACCTCGGGGAGCTCGCCGACGATGCCGAAATCGAGCAGCGCGATGCGCCCCTCGTCGAGCACCCACAGGTTGCCGGCGTGCACATCACCGTGGAACGGGCCGTGCATGGTGATCGACTCCAGCCAGGCCTTGACTCCGCTGCGGATCAGGAGCGTGGTGTCGTGGCCGGCGTCGGCGAGCTTGTCGAACTGGTCAAGGGGCACCCCGGACAGCCGCTCCATGCAGATCACGCGGGGCCCGCAGTAGTCCCAGTACACCTCGGGCGCCGTGACGAGGGCGTTGTCGCCGAACGCCCACATGTTCTCGCGGAGCAGCATCTGGCGGTTTGCCTCGAGGGCGCTGTTGAGCTCGCAGGCGGTGGCCTGGTTGAGGTCGCGGATGATGGCCGTGGCGTTGGCGATGCGGAAGAACTCGAAGGCCCGCTCCAGGATGCGCGCGCCCAGGTAGGCGGTGCTCAGGTCGGTGCGCATGCGGCGGCGGATGCCGGGGCGCTGGACCTTGATGATGGCGCGGCGGCCGTCCGGCAGTGTGCACGCGTGCACCTGGGCGACGGAGGCCGCGGAGAGCGGCGTGTCATCGAACTCCCGGAACAGTGCAGACACGGGCGCCCCGAGGTCGGCTTCGATCAGGGCCCGCGCCTCGGCCGCAGGGAACGGCGGCACCTCGTCGAGGCAGCGCAGGCACGCGTCCGCGAGGGGCTTGGGGAACACGCCGGAGGAGGACGCCATGAGTTGGCCGAGCTTGACGAAGGTGGGGCCGAGGACGATGAACGCGTTGACCACGGCGATCGACGCGGCGTCGGCCAGTGTCAGCTTATGGCCGTCGATGCGCCGGCCACCGATCCGCCGGACCGGCCACGCCAGGACGCCCCACACAACGTGTGCGGTGAGGACGAGCCCGACGAACAACGCTCGCAGCACCTCGTCCGTGCCGAACTTTTCCAGCGACGGGACCTCGACGAGGAGCGCCGCAGCCGGCGGGCCGCCCGCATACGGGCCCACCACTGGCCCCGCGCTGCTCACTGGAAGTCTCGCTGCACTCGCAGCACGCCCAACGTCGTTGCAAGGGAGTCGTATTGGCCGATCAGGAGCACGAGCTCGATGAGCTGGCGGCGGTCGTAATAGGCGCCGACGGTGCGCCACATGTCGTCGTCGATGTCCTTGGTCTGCACCAGTTGGTCGACGGCGGCCAGCAGGGCCTGCTCATTGGGCTGCCAACCGTCGGCGTCGGGCCCGTCGAACACACGCTGCGCGATCTCCGAGGTGACCCCGGCCCGCGCGCCGAGGCGCTGGTGGTGGTCCAGCTCGTACTGGCATTCGCGCAGGTGGGCCACGCGCAGGATGACCAGCTCGGTCTCGTGCCGGGAGATCCGGCCGAACGGCATCATCATCGCGGAGTAGTGCAGCCAGCCCCGGAAGAGGCCCCGCGCGCGGCCGAGGGTGCTGAATATGTGCGCGTCGGGCACCCCGATGACGAGGGAGGCGACCCGGCTGAAGGACCAGTTGAGGATGCCGAGCTCGCGGAAGCCGCCAGGCTCGATACGGGGGGAGGTCATGGTTGTCCTGTCACTCGGGCTGGGGCGTGGTGAGCTCGACCCGCTCTTCGCGGGCGATGCGCAGCGCCTCCGGGAGGCCACGCTGCGAGCGCCAGTCGAGGATCGGCTGCGCGATCATGCGGATGGGCAGCAGGCCGGCGACCCAGTACGGCGCGACGATGCGGCGGGACCGACGGGCCAGGCCGCGCTCGATGCGGTTGATGGCGGGGCCGAGCTTGGAGACGCCGGTGAAGGAGCCGGCCGCGTTCATGGACTCGGCCGCCTCCGTGCTGAAGCCGCGGGAGGTCATGTCCGTGTCCAGCTCGGCGAAGTATGCGACGCCGACCCGCGCGCCGGTCGCGCGCAGCTCGCTGCGCAAGGTGTTGCCCAGGGCCTCGACGCCGGCCTTGGACGCGGAGTACGCGCCCATCATCGGCAGCTGCACCACGGCGGCGGCGGATGAGACGACCAGCGCGTAGCCGCCGGGGTGCGCGATGTGCGGCCCGGCGGCGCGCATCGTGTAGTACGAGCCGAGCAGATTCACGGCGACGGTGCGCTCCATGATCCTCGGGTCCCCGCCCAGCAGCGGCAGTTGCGCCGCGATGCCGGCGTTGGCGATCACGATGTCCAATCCGCCGAGCTCCTCGACGACCTCGGCGACGGCCTTCTCCACCTGGGCGTTGTCGGCCACATTGCATTCCCGCCACGGGGCGTTGCCGGCCTTGAGGGCGACCTGGGCGAGCAGCTCTGGCTCCAGCCCGATCACGGCGACGCGCGCGCCGCGCTCAGCGAGCCGTAGGGCCAGTGCGGCGCCGATGCCGCGGGCGGCGCCGGTGATCAGCACTCGGCGGCCCGCGAATGCGCTGTCTAGGGATCGAGCCATCAGTGGTGCTCCTGACATTGGATTACCTACTTTGCAGTAAGTTGACGCTAGCAGGGCGCGGGCGGGCCGGATAGTGTGCGCTCCGGCACGATCCTGATCATATTGTGAGCCAGGACTCAGTGTGCTTATTGGACGGTGTAGGGGGAGACGGTGCTCCGGTGCTCGTTGATGTCGAGCGCGCGGCCCAATTGGGGGAAGGCGCGCTGCGGGCAGTTGTCGCGATCGCACACGCGGCAGCCGGACCCGATCGGGGTGGCCGCGGAACCGGTGAGGTCCAGCCCGTCGCCGTAGACGACCCGGTTGGCGTGGCGGAGCTCGCAGCCCAGGCCGATCGCGAAGGTCTTCGCCGGCTGCCCGTAGCGTGCGGAGCGTCGGCTGACTGTGCGGGCGACCCACAGATACGCGCGGCCGTCGGGCATCTGCGCGATCTGCCGGACGATCTTCCCCGGCTCGGTGAAGGTCTCGTACACATTCCACAGCGGACACGTGCCGCCGCTGGAGTTGAAGTGGAAGCCCGTCGCGGACTGGCGCTTGGACATGTTGCCGGCCCGGTCGACGCGGACGAAGGAGTATGGGACCCCGCGCAGGGCCGGGCGCTGCATGGTCGAGAGGCGGTGGCACACCGTCTCATAGCTGATCGAGAAGAACGTCGAGAGCCGCTCGATGTCGTACCGGAACTCCTCGGCGGCGTCGTGGAACTGCCGGTAGGGCAGCACGGTCGCCGCGGCGAAATAGTTCGCCAGGCCCATCACGCCGAGCGAGCGGGCCTCGGGGGTGGTGAACCCGCCCTCGTCGGCCATCTTGTTGATCAGGTCCCCGTACTCCAGGTGCCCGAGCTCCGCGGCCATCCGGAAGGCGCGCTGGCCGGGCAGCAGTTGCGCCGCGAACTCCATGGTCCGAGTCTCCGGGTCGTAGCGGTGCAGCACGTTCTCGCCGAGGTCGATGCGCTTGACCACCTTCACGCCGTGCTGGTTCGCCAGCCGCTGCGCGATCTCCCGCAGCACGTCGCCGCGGTGCATGCGCAGGCGCTGCGTCATCTCCTCCGCGGCGGTATCCAGCTCATGCAGGTAGTTCTGCCGCTGGTAGAAGTAGTCCCGCACCTCCTCGTGGGGCATGGAGATGATGCCGGTGGAGTTGATGCTGCCGCTGCGGCCCTCGGTTAGCGCGCCGAGTTGGTCCGTCGAGCTGCGGTACCGCTGGTGCAGGTTGACGATCGCCCGGGCCACGGTGGGGTGCGCGTTGACGAGTTGGGCGATCTCGGTGGCGTCGGGGGAGGACTCCACGGTCTCGTCCATCAGCACCTCCCGCATCTCGGCGATCAACCTGGTGCTGTCCTGCGGGGAGAAGAAGGTGGCGTCGACGCCGAAGACCTCGGTGATGCGCAGCAGCACCGGAACGGTCAGCGGGCGCACATCGTGCTCGATCTGGTTCAGATAGCTTGGCGAGATCTCGAGTTGCTGGGCCAGCGCCACCTGGGAAAGCCCCCGCTCGGAGCGGAGTTGGCGCAACCGGGAGCCCACGAATGTCTTCGACATTTCTCCAGGCTACGAGGGGTGCAGGCTGTTGGCAATGCGGTGTTCGCAGGCTTGGCAAGTGGCTGGAACCGAGGGACTGGCTCCTACTCTCCGGACAATCGGAGTTTTGTGTCCTTGCTGCCCGTCACGTTGCAATAGGTCTGCATCGTCAGGTTGATGGCGGTGATCTCTGCGTCGTTCGGGTTCTGGTGGCCCTGCTGCTGCAAGAACACCTTCATGGTCTCCGTGCGCGCGGCGGAGTCTTGCGCGATGAACTCTCCGCAGGTGATGTCGCCGCCCACCCCGGTGCCAGCGCCATTCTCTCGATTGCTGTCGCCGGAGGAGGATGAGCAGCCGCTCAGCAGCCCCACGAGGACCGCCCCCGAGAACGCCAGCGGTAGTGCGGTCCGTGCGATTGCCGAATGGCTGGCCATGACGACTCCTTGCGAGCATGCATCGTAGAGGTAGTGATTCAGATCACAATACGGCAACCGGGGAAGGCTGGAGGGGCTACGCGGACATTGGCGGGACTTGCGCGAGCCTCGGCGCTCGAGAGTGAAAAGCGTCACAAATGCCTGGTAGATGGGACTGTGTGGGGTGGGGTCGCCGCGGATGTGAGAAACGCCTGGCGCCCCCTCCCGCCGAGGCGGTCCCGCCGATAACCCGCAGGCCATCGGGGGAATTGATGTTACTGACGGGTAGGTCTGGTGTGTGGAAGCGAAGAAATACGGCGTGGGAAGTTTGCAAACTTAGCTAATGCATTGGAAATCATGGCGAAGATTGGCACATGCAAGGGGTAGACCTGCATGTTTACTGTGTGGCATGGTCTGAGGAGTAACAGGCCGATGGCGGTGAGGGGTTGTGAAGCCCACGCTCCCCGCAAGCGGAGAGCAGCACTGAATCCGGTGTCTGAAACGGGCACGGAAACAAACACAATGGCAGGAGCTTCGATGTCGAACGTCGGAAAAGCACGTACCGCAGCTGAGATCCAGAAGGACTGGGATGAGAACCCCCGCTGGAACGGTCTCGTTCGGGACTACACCGCAGCGCAGGTTGAGGAGCTTCAGGGCACGGTCATCGAGGAGCACACGCTTGCTCGTCGTGGCTCGGAGATCCTGTGGGATCTGGTCAACAACACGGACTACGTCAACTCCCTCGGCGCGCTGACGGGCAACCAGGCCGTCCAGCAGGTCCGCGCGGGCCTCAAGGCGATCTACCTGTCCGGCTGGCAGGTCGCCGGCGACGCGAACCTCTCGGGCCACACCTACCCGGACCAGAGCCTCTACCCGGCCAACTCGGTCCCGACCGTCGTGCGCCGCATCAACAACGCGCTGCTCCGCGCCGACGAGATCTCCCGCGTCGAGGGTGACACCTCGATCGAGAACTGGATCGCCCCCATCGTCGCCGACGCCGAGGCCGGCTTCGGTGGCGCGCTCAACGCCTACGAGCTGCAGAAGGCCATGATCGTGGCCGGCGCCGCTGGCGTGCACTGGGAGGACCAGCTCGCGTCGGAGAAGAAGTGCGGCCACCTCGGTGGCAAGGTGCTGATCCCCACGCAGCAGCACATCCGCACCCTGACCTCCGCGCGTCTGGCATCGGATGTCGCCAACACGCCGTCGGTCATCATTGCCCGCACCGACGCCGAGGCAGCCACGCTGATCACCTCCGACGTCGACGAGCGTGACCGCGAGTTCCTGGACGGCACCCGCACGGCCGAGGGCTTCTACGGCGTCAAGAACGGCATCGAGCCGTGCATCGCCCGCGCCAAGGCCTACGCGCCGTACTCCGACCTCATCTGGATGGAGACCGGCACCCCGGACCTGGCCCTCGCCCGCAAGTTCGCGGAGGCCGTCAAGGCGGACTTCCCGGACCAGCTCCTGGCCTACAACTGCTCCCCGTCCTTCAACTGGTCGGCGCACCTGGACGACGCGACCATCGCGAAGTTCCAGAAGGAGCTCGGCGCGATGGGCTTCAAGTTCCAGTTCATCACCCTCGCCGGCTTCCACGCCCTGAACTACGGCATGTTCGACTTGGCGCACGGCTACGCCCGCAACGGCATGACCGCCTTCGTCGACCTGCAGAACCGTGAGTTCAAGGCAGCCGAGGAGCGTGGCTTCACCGCCATCAAGCACCAGCGTGAGGTTGGCGCCGGCTACTTCGACCGCATCGCCACCACGGTCGACCCCGAGAGCTCCACCACGGCGCTCAAGGGTTCCACCGAAGAGGGCCAGTTCCACGCGTAATTTCCCAACTGGGGCAACGGTTCGATAGCCAATCCACTGATGACTGAGGAGTTGACGTGACTAGCGAGAAGATCCAGAGAGTCGGCATTATCGGCGCCGGGCAAATGGGCGCCGGCATCGCCGAAGTTTGCGCACGCGCACACGTCGACGTGCTCGTGTGGGAGTCGACTCGCGAGTTGGCCGCAGCCGGACGGGCGCGCATCCTGCGCTCGTTGGACCGTGGTGTCAGCAGCGGCAAGATCACCGAGCGTGAGCGGGAGCAGGCCGCCTGGCGGCTGCGCTTCACCTCCGACCTCGGCGATTTTGCCGATCGTCAGCTCGTCGTGGAGGCAGTTATCGAGGACGAGGCCGTGAAGACTGAGATCTTCCGCGAACTCGACCAGGTGGTCACGGATCCCAAGGCGGTCCTCGCGTCGAACACCTCCTCCATCCCGATCATGAAGCTGGGAATGGCCACCAAGCACGCCGAGCGAGTCGTCGGCATGCACTTCTTCAACCCGGTGCCGGTGCTGCCCCTGGTTGAGCTGGTGACCACCCTGATGACCAGTCCCGAGGTCGCTCAGCGTGCGGATGCCTTCGCTCGCGAGATCCTGGGCAAGGAAGTTGTGCGGTCCGCGGACCGTTCCGGCTTCGTGGTCAACGCTCTGCTGGTGCCGTACCTGCTCTCGGCAGTGCGCATGGTCGAGTCCGGTTTCGCCACGGTCGAGGACATCGACCGCGCCATGGTGCTGGGCTGCAACCACCCGATGGGTCCGCTCAAGCTGACCGACCTGGTGGGCCTGGACACCGTCAAGGCAATCGCGGACAAGATGTACGAGGAGTTCAAGGAGCCGCTCTACTCCGCGCCGCCGCTGTTGCTGCGCATGGTCGAGGCCGGCCGGGTCGGAAAAAAGTCCGGCCACGGCTTCTACCAGTACGCCGAAAATGGCACGGCCAAGTAGGCCAGTATGACAAGCGTGAACGCGGAGGGGTGTGGCCACAGTGGTCACACCCCTCCGCGCATCCGGTTAACGTGAGCTGGGGCACCGATGGGAAGCACCCGATCGCCTTGTGCCTGCTAAAGGAAAGGTCGACATCGCAATGAGTACCGCAGTTCCGGCAGGAATCGGCTCCAGCGTCCTCGGCTACCCGAGGATCGGCCCGCGGCGCGAGCTCAAGCGCGCGCTTGAGGCCTACTGGCACGGCAGCTCCACCCGCGACGAGCTCCGCGCCGTGGGCAAGGAGATCCAAGAGCAGACGTGGCTAGAGTTGGCCGCGACCGGGCTTGGCCAGGTTCCGGGCAACACCTTCTCGTTCTATGACCACATCCTGGACAACGCGCTCATGTTCGGCGCCGTCCCGGGTCGCTTCCGTGATCTTCAGGGCGAGCTGGACCCCCTCGACTTCTACTTCGCCATGGCCCGCGGCGTCCCCGGCCACCCGCCGCTGGAGCTCGCGAAGTTCATCAGCTCCAACTACTACTACCGCGCCCCCGAGCTGGACCAGAACACCGCGTTCGAGCTGAACGCCGAGGTGCTGCTCGACGAGGTCCGCCGGTCCAAGGCCCACAACGTGGAGCTGCGGCCCGTTGTCCTCGGCCCGCTCTCGTTGCTGCTGCTCAGCAAGCTCAGCGCCGACGCGGACGAGGGCTTCCACCAGCTGGATCTGCTCGAGCCGCTGCTCGTCGCGTACGAGAAGCTCTTCGAGCAGCTCGCCCGCGCCGGCGTCACCTGCGTGCAGCTCGACGAGCCGTGGTTCACCCTGGAGCGCAGCGAGCGCGAGCTCGAGGCTTTCAGCCGCGCCTACCGCGAGCTGTCCGAGGCCCCGCTGCGTCCGCGACTGCTCGTCACCGGCCCGTACGGCGACTTCGGCTCGGCGCTGCCGCTGCTGGCCGCCACGAAGGTCGAGGCCATCGCCCTAGACCTGGTCAACGCGCGCAAATCTGCCGCCGAGCTCATCGCGATCCCCGGCATGAAGCGCAAGCGCCTCTACGCCGGCGTCATCGACGGCAAGAACGTCTGGCGCATCGACAAGGTCAAGACGCTCGAGTACCTGCAGGAGCTCTACGCCGCGATGCCGGACATCGTGGTCTCCACCTCCTGCTCGCTGATGCACGTGCCCTATGACGTGCTCAGCGAGTACGACCTGGACGACGAGGTCGCCGGGCACCTGGCGTTCGCCAAGCAGAAGGTCGGCGAGTCCGTCGCCCTGGCGCGGGCCCTGAGGAACGGCGCGCCGGAGAAGTGGGCCAGCGTCGTCATGGCCCCGGCGGCCACGCCCAACGCGGCCGTCCGCGCCCGCGTCGCGGCCGTCACGCCCGCTGACCTGCAGCGACCGGCCTTTGCCGAGCGCCGCGTCGCGCAGCAGAAGTCCGTGCCGCTGCCGCCCGTCCCAGTCACCACGCTGGGCTCGTTCCCGCAGACGACGGAGATCCGCCAGGCCCGCTACGACCTGGGCCAGGGGCGCATGACGCAGGACGAGTACACCGCCCGCGTGCATGAGGAGATCGAGCGCGTCATCCGCCTGCAGGAGGACATCGGCCTGGACGTGCTGGTGCACGGTGAGGTCGAGCGCAACGACATGGTGCAGTTCTTCGCCGAGCAGCTCGACGGCTACGCGGTGACCCGCAACGGCTGGGTGCAGGTCTACGGCTCGCGCAGCGTGCGGCCGCCCGTGCTGTACGGCGACGTCTCGCGGCCGGGGCCCATGTCGGTGGACTGGATCGCCTACGCGCAGTCGCTGACGGACAAGCCGGTCAAGGGCATCCTCACCGGCCCCGTGACCATGATGGCGCTGTCCTATGTGCGCGATGACCAGCCAGTGGAGCAGACCGCCCAGCAGCTGGCGCTCGCCGTGCGGGACGAGGTCGCAGACCTCGAGGCCGCGGGCATCAAGATCATCCAGGTCGACGAGCCCGCGATCCGCACCCTGCTGCCCCGTCAGGACGTGGGCCGCGAGGAGTACCTCGAGTGGGCGGTCGGGGCGTTCCGCCTGGCCACCGGCGGCGCGGCGATCGACACGCAGATCCACACGCACATCGGGCTCTCCCGCGTGCGCTCGGTGGTCGAGGCCATCGAGCACCTGGACTGCGACGTCACGTACATCATCTTGACCCGCACCATCGACTGGGTCCTCGACGCGCTCGAGGACTCGGGCCTGACCCGCGGCGTCGGGCCGGGCGTGTACGAGACGAAGTCCGCGTATGTGCCGGACATCGACGAGCTCGACGCGCGCCTCACCCGCGCCGCCCAGTCCATCGAGCCGGAGCGGCTGTGGGCAAACCCGGACGGCGGCCTCAAGACACGGCACTACTCGCAGCTCGAACCGTCGCTGCGCAACCTCGTGGCCGCGGCCCGCAGGCTGCGTCGCCGCACGTCGGCGGAGTGACGTCTCAGGTCAGCTCGCTGAACCGCTCCGCGTCCCGGATCTGCCCGGAGACGATAATCGTGTCGCCCGGCGCGATCACGGTGTCTGCCGTGGCGTAGGTGAATCCGCTGCCGGGCTGCTTGATCGCCACCACCGTCACCCGATGCTCCGTGCGGGTGGTGGTCTCGCCGAGGCGCTTGCCCAGCAAGAATGCGGGCGGTGTGGTCTTGACCATCGCGTAACCGTCGTCGAACTCGATGTAGTCGAGCATGCGTCCGCGTACCAGGTGGGCCACCCGCTTGCCCATGTCGTGCTCGGGCCGCACCACATGATGCACGCCGATCTGGGACAGGATCTTCGCGTGCGCGTTGCTGATCGCCTTGGCCCACACGTTGGTGACGCCCATTGAGATCAGCGCGGACGCGGTGAGCAGGCTGGCCTCCAGGTCGGAGCCAATGCCCACCACCGCCCGGTCGAAATCGTGCACGGACAGCTGCCGGAGCGACTCCTCGTCGGTGGTGTCGGCGATCGCGGCATGCGTGAGCCGGTTCGCGATCTTCTGCACCACCGCCTCATCCGCGTCGATGCCGAGGACCTCGGTGCCCTGAGCCATCAGCTCGAGCGCGAGGGACTTGCCGAATCTGCCGAGCCCCAGCACCACCACGATCTCGGCGGACGGTTTCTTGGCCCCGATCTTCTTAGCCAATGTGTGGCCTTTCCACGGGCAGTTCGTAGCGCCGGCCACGGTCGCGGCCGGCGAGTGCGCTGACGAGGGTGATGGAGCCGACCCGCCCCAGGTACATCAGTGGGATCAAGATCAGCTGGCCCCAACCGGGCAGCTGCGCGGTGATTCCAGTGGACAGCCCCACCGTCGCGAATGCGGACGTCACCTCGAAGAGCAGGGCACTTAGGTCGAACTGGGTGCCGGCGAGCAGGGCCAGGGTCGGGAGGGCAACGAGCGCCACGCCGATCAGCGCCACCGCGAGGGCCTGCCGCTGCACGCGCGGGTCGATCCGGCGGTGGAAGGCGATCACGGACCGCTCGCCGCGGACCTCGGCGATGATGACGAACAGCAGCACCGCGAACGTGGTGACTTTGATACCGCCCGAGGTGCCGCCGCTGCCGCCGCCGATGAACATCAACAGGTCTGTCACCAGGAGGGTCGCGCCGTCCGCGTCCGCGTAGTCGATGCTGTTGAATCCGGCGGTGCGGGGCATCACGCCCTGGAATGTGCCTACCAGCAGCTTCGACGCCCAGCCATAGCCCTGCAGGGTGTGGGTCCACTCCAGCAAGACCACCAGGGCTGGCCCGACTATCAGCAGCACGGCGGTGGTGGAGACCGTCAGCTTGGTGTGCAGGCTCCACCGGTGGGTGGCACCGCGTAGTCGACGGCCCACCTCGAAGAGCACGGGGAAGCCGATGCCGCCGAGGATGACCGCGGCCATCAGCGGCACACAGATCCAGGGGTCGTCGGCGAATCCGATGATGTTGTCGGTGTAGAGCGCGAAGCCGGCGTTGTTGAAGGCGGAGACCGCGTGGAACACACCGAGCCACAGCGCCCGCGCCGGCGGCTCGCCGTAGCCGAAGGCGAAGCGGGCCGCGAGGAGCACAGCGACGGTCAGCTCGATGGCCACGCTGAGCTTGATCACCCCGACGACGATGCCGCGCACATCGCCCAGTCCTTCGGTGCGCACTGAGGTTCCCCAGGGTTGGTGGACATCGAGATAGCGGGATCATAGGTCCTGCTGGAAGGATGTTTCCATGTCA
>NZ_BAVQ01000069.1 GCF_000524475.1 Tomitella biformata AHU 1821
GTACCGGTTCTCCGCCGCACTCGACACCTTCATCCGGGCTAGGGACGGTTATTGCGTGTTCCCGGGGTGCAATAAACCAGCGTGGGCGTCGGATCTCGATCATGTGGACGAGTTCAACCACCGCCATCCCGCGGCGGGCGGGCAGACCTGCGCCCGCGATGCCAACACCAAATGCCGCTACCACCATCTGATCAAAACATTCGGGGAGTGGCTCGACGATCAGTTTGTCGATGCC
>NZ_BAVQ01000068.1 GCF_000524475.1 Tomitella biformata AHU 1821
CAGGGTCACGTCAAAGTCGCGTTTCCGCTGGAGAGAACTAGTTTTATCGCGTCTTGAAGGCAGTGCTGATAGTGCCGGCAGGCCGCGGCGATGTTGGTGTGCCCGGCGGCCCTCAGCATGCCGAGCGCCAAGTTTCTCAGCGTGGCCATCACCCGAGGCCCGCTGCCGGTGCGGATCCGTGAAGCGTCCTCTCGATACGTCACATCGCGCACGTAGTGGAGCCTGTTCTCGATGCCCCAATGACCCCGCACCCACGCCGCGATCTCCACCGGCTGCGCATGCGCCATGTCCAGATCCGAGATCAGATACACCAGCTCAACGCTCTTTTTGCCCTTGATCGTGCGGGTGCGACGAATCTGCACCACCTGCCCGATATGAGGGAATCCGGCCACCCCGTCAGACACCTGCGCGGCTTTGATCGTGCGCCGCACCCTGCGCCCGTGGCTGCGGTCGACGACGGACTCGCTCTCAATGTCCTTCCACGGCAACGCTTCCAACTCCTTGTGCAGGGTCGGCTGGTTTTTCTTGACTGTCATCACCACATGTCCGCCGCGGCCGACGATGTGCTCGATGGTGGCCCGCTGTGTGTGGAGAGCGTCCGCGGTGACCACGACGTCGGTGAGGTCAAATTGGTCGAGGAGCTCACGCAGCATGGGGATCTCGTTGGTTTTCGCCGCGACGTCCTCTTGGCCGATCACGGTGCCGGTACGGTGGTCCATCGCCGCCAGCAGGTGCGGCTGATTTCCCTCCGCGTCCTTGGCTCCGCGCACCGTTTTCCCGTCGCAGGCGATCACCCTCCGGCCGTCGATGGTGGTGAACGACAATCGCATCCAGGCGTAGACCAGCAGGTCAAAGGAGTGAGCGTCGATCATCTCCAGGATGCGGCGGATGGTCGGCTCACTCGGAATCCCCGAATCTGCCATGTCGGCGGCGTCGAGGAGCGGCCGCCCGCAGTCGTGCGCCCATTGGGCGATCGCCGCGAATGAGGTGGCGCCGGTGACCACGGCGGTCGCGGCCAGAAGCACGACCGCGGGGAGCGGGTAGCGGATGCCGCGGGCCTTCCGTGTGTCGGGGATCCGCGCGATGACGTCCAAGAGTTCTTGGGGCGCTGCCGGGATGTCGACGAGCTCACCCAAGATGGGATCGTCCGGCTCGACGAGCGCAGAGCCGGTGGGGCAAGATATCGATGTGGGCATGGTGCTCCTGGAAGTTGTGTGGCCTCAAGAACTTCCATCTTCCGGCGAGCGCCATGCCCGCTCTCACATCTACGACTATTGGCGTGTCTCTCCCCAAACCGCCAGCTCACACGCTATCTAGACGACTTTGACGGCACCCTG
>NZ_BAVQ01000067.1 GCF_000524475.1 Tomitella biformata AHU 1821
GGGTAGTGCCCCGTGTAGTGGTGGAATTCGGATCAGCGTAGCGATCAACGAATCAGCGTGAACGCTAGGCGATTTCCTGCTGATCCGTCAACGCTTCGGATGCGTTGAGTGCGACCTGTTTGGCGCGGATCACCCGGCGCAGCTCGCCCATGCTGACGTCGGAAACGTAGCGGCGGGTCACCTGCCACTCGTCGTGCTGCTCGATCACCACCGCCGTCGCCAACCGCAGAAACGCCGCGGCATTGGGGAAGATCTCGACCACGTCGGCCCGCCTCTTGATCTCCTTGTTCAACCTCTCGATCGGGTTGTTCGACCAGATCTTCTGCCAATGCGCCTGTGGGAACGCCGCGAACGCCAACACGTCCTCCTTGGCTCCGCGCATCATCTCGGCGACCTTCGGGAAGTGCTCGGCCATCGACTCCGCGACCGTGTCCCACTGCGCTGTGACCTCGTCGGGGTCGGTGTGCGCGAACACCGTCTTGATCGCCGCCATCACCGGCGGCACATGCCGTTTACCCACTGCGGCCTGCAGGTTGCGCATGAAATGGACCCGGCAACGTTGCCAGGCCGCGCCGGTGAATTGCTGGGCAACAGCCGCTTTCAGCCCGGCGTGTGCATCGGAGATCACCAGGTGGACCCCGGTCAGGCCGCGGGCGCGCAGGCCGGCGAGGAACTCCCGCCAAAACTCGAACGACTCGCTCTCACCGACCGCGGTCCCCAACACCTCCCGGGAGCCGTCGATGGACACGCCGGTCGCGACGACCATGGCCTGGGAGACCACGTGCGGGCCGACCCGCACCTTGCAATACGT
>NZ_BAVQ01000066.1 GCF_000524475.1 Tomitella biformata AHU 1821
GCGGATAGTGGTGGGATCATGGGTGGTGCCTATGGAGGTCATGGGCTCGTGGTTCCTTCCCTGCCGCGCTCGCCGGGCTCGGCGCTCGGGGGGCGACGAGCGAATCGTTCGCCCCGCTCGTGTCGCTGATCGGCAGGCTCCACCAAGCCTGTCGGCGAGAC
>NZ_BAVQ01000065.1 GCF_000524475.1 Tomitella biformata AHU 1821
TTCCTTGGTGATCGCCCGATGCTTGTGCTCCATCGTCCCGGAGGACCAGTTCGACGGGGTGAACCCGCAATACGAGGCGAAGTCCTGTGCCCGGGCGAACCGGGAGCCGTCGCCGAGCCACCCGCGGATCGTCGCCGCGGTGACCGGCCCGGTCCCCGGCACCGACAGCAGCAACTCGTCGGGGCCGTAGAACGCATGCCAGAGCTGCTGGAGTTGCTCTGAGTAGCGGTCGAAGCGGCGGGTCGCATCGTCGATGTCCTCAAGCATCCCGGCTACCTTGATATGCCAGAAGCCGAGGTCGTAGTAGCCGTCGAGGATGCGGACCCAGGCGCTCGCGGCGCCGCGCAGCTGGTCGGCGATCTCCTCGTGGCGTCCGCCGCAGTACGAGTGCTCGCGCAGGACGCCGGCGACTGTGGTGCGGCGTGCCCGGGCGAGTGCGCGCAGGTCCGGCCAGCGTCCCAACACCGCGAGGGTGCGGGTGCGCGAGCCGCCGAGGATCTTGTCGATGTCCGGAACCGTCGCCGCGACATACGATCGGAGCCTGCGCCAGCATTGGTCCAGGTGCACCCGCGCGTCGGCCCGAGAGAGCGCCGAGCGTTTGATCGCCTCGGCTCCGCCCTCGTCCCG
>NZ_BAVQ01000064.1 GCF_000524475.1 Tomitella biformata AHU 1821
ACAACCATTCCCAGCACGGCCGCTGGGATGGACGCCCTGACCCGGATGCTCACCGCCGTCAGCGTGCCCGTCGATGTGGTCGCCGAGCCGACCTCGATGACCTGGGTCGGTATTCATGCCGCCGTCGGCACCGCGGGAGCCCGCTTCTATTTGATCGGGACCAAGCACTCCGCCCGTCTGCGGGCCGCGGTGGCCGGCAAGAATAAATCCGATGTGATCGACGCACATCTGCTGGCCAAGGCGCTCGACCTGTTCGACCTCAAGCCGCTCGCACGGGACGAGGGCGGAGCCGAGGCGATCAAACGCTCGGCGCTCTCTCGGGCCGACGCGCGGGTGCACCTGGACCA
>NZ_BAVQ01000063.1 GCF_000524475.1 Tomitella biformata AHU 1821
GTTCTCAAAGAACACGCTCACGAACAGGCTTCCGAATTTTCCCTCTTGGCCTTGCCCGAAGCAACTTTTCCACTGTATCACCCTTGCGCCTTCCGGGCGAACCCGGTGGACACTCAGTTTCTTCAGGGGGTGGTCAGCGGGCGCGTTCCTGGCTGGCTTGCGGCCGGGCGTCTCTCGCTGACTTCCAATAAGTTACGCGAGTCAGAGACAGATGCCAAATCGGCTGGCCACAGGCTATGCACCCGTCGTCCACCTCGGTGACATCGTCCGTTTCCCAGGCACTCGGTGGCGGTGACAGTGCCGATGGCGAGCCTTGCCCTGTGGGGCGGGACCGAGAGCTAACCCCGCGTCAGGACCGTGGTCATTGTGTAGTCCTTCTTCGGCCCGGTCACTCGCCAGCGCACGGTGAAGGACCCGACTGGACCCGTGGCCGTGATCTGGCCGGAGTACAGGTCCGCGCCGCAGTGATGATCGACTGCCTCCCCCGGTGCCCAGGGGTGGAAGTCTCGGCCGTCCTCGAAAGTCACGAACCAGCCATCGCCGCGCGGCTCGATATAGGAGGTCCGCATTACCGGCAACTCCTGGCCCCCGACGTGCAGCGTGCCGGACTCTGCCCAGCGGATGCGCCCGGCGTCGGCACGGGCGAATTCCGCCGTCCCCTCGACCAGCTTCTCGTCGCCAGCCTGATGGTCGTCGATGACGCGGCTAAATGTCCACGCGCCAAGCAGCGTCGCGGGGTCCAGGGCATCAAGTGGCACGCACCCAGTCTAAGCGCCGATGGCGCCGGACACCATGGAGAGCTACAATGATTGAAGCGTCAACTAAAGGAGTGTCATGGCTGACATCTTGAACCCCGCCGTCCCCGGCGGCGCCTTCGATCAGTTCCTGCGCGAGGTCGCCCCCGCGAGCCGGCAACGCCGCCCCTGGTCTCCCGCGGACGGCCCCATGCCGGCGCTCTATCTCAGCCACGGAGCTCCACCGCTGTTCGACGACCCGCTGTGGATCAGCCAGTTATTCGCCTGGGCGCAGGATTTGCCGACTCCCAAGTCCATCCTCATTGTCAGCGCCCACTGGGAGGCCGCGCCGCTAACGCTGTCGGCACCCGCCGCGCACACCCCGCTGGTCTACGACTTCGGCGGCTTCGCGGAGCGTTACTTCCATATGCAGTACGCGACCCCCGATGCGAACCCGCTGGCCCGACGGGTCCTGGCCGCGATGCCGGACTCCGAGCCGGTGCACGCGCATCCGAGCCGGGGTCTGGACCATGGGGCGTGGGTGCCGCTGAAGATCATGTATCCCGATGCCGACGTGCCGGTATTGCAGCTGAGCATGCCCACCCACGACCCTGCGCGGCTGCTCTCGCTCGGCCGGCGGCTCCAGTCGCTGCGGGAGGAAGGGGTGCTGGTGATTGGCTCCGGCTTCATGACCCATGGACTCCCCTATCTGAGCCGGGAGAACTTCGCGCACAATACGGTCCCCGCCTGGTCCGTCGACTTCGACGTCTGGGCTGCGGACGCCCTTGCACGCGGGGATGTCGACGCGCTCTCAGACTTCCGCGCCCAGGCCCCGGGCATGCCCTACGCGCACCCGACCGTCGAGCACTTCACACCGCTGTTCGTGACCCTCGGTGCTGCTGTTGATCCGGAACTGCCAGTCCAGACCATCATCGAGGGCACCCAGTTCGGACTGTCGAAACGGTCCTTCCAAATAGCCTGACCTGTCGTTTTCGTGTTTCGACCAGATGTTTGCCAACCAGCCGGATACCCAGAAGCTACGGGCCGTATTCCCCTAGCAGGTGCTGCGCTCACCAATCTTCACCGCCGACAGCACTGCCTCACCCTCACCGACGTCCGCTCCCGCTGGTGGTGTCTGCCCAACCACAATCCAGTTCGAGTCGAGCACCTGTCGCCGGCCGGCACCGGTCGCGTCATCGCTGCGGGAGAAGAAGACACCCGCCGCTTGGATGGTGTCCTGCGCGACCTGCAGGTTCATACAGACGACGTTCGGCATCGTCACAGCCACCGCGGCTGGAGGCGCGGCAACCGGCGGCGGCGCGCTCGAGGCGGGGGCAATCGAGACCTCGGTCGTCGCCACAGCCGTCGGCGCGGGAGTGACTGCGGAAGATGATCGGACGGGGGCAACTGTCGTTGGCGGTGTCGTCGAGGTGGCGGAGTTCGACGCACTCCCGCCCCCACAGGCCGCAGTGCTGGCGAGAGCCAGCGCTGCGATTGCCCCAGCACTCACCCTCATCCCAGTGCTTCTCAGCTTCCTGATAGTTGGGGATTCCAGCGACGCCATGCTCATCTCCGACATTGTGTGCCCCTCACTGACGTCCATCTGACAGTTCACAAGTGTGACAGGCACATCCACACTTGTGGCAAGACTGGCGAATCAGACAGGGTGCCGTCAAAGTCGTCTAGATAGCGTGTGAGCTGGCGGTTTGGGGAGAGACACGCCAATAGTCGTAGAT
>NZ_BAVQ01000062.1 GCF_000524475.1 Tomitella biformata AHU 1821
GCTCCTACGGCGGCCGGTCATGCCCGAAACCGCAGTTCAAGACGGGTCTTGACAATCATTAGGGAATCTCTTCGAACCCTGACGGCTCTGCTCGCAGGGTTGCTGCTGCTGAGCGCCTGCGGATCCGGCCCGGACGAGGTGGCGGGCGGGGACACGTTCGCGGTTGAGCATGCCTACGGCGTCACCGATGTGCCCGTGAACCCGCAGCGAGTGGTCAGCGTCGGATACACCGACGATCAGACCCTGCTTGCGCTCGGGATCAAGCCCGTCGGCATGGTGGACCAATACCCGGCGGGCGACGGCGTGGACGCCAACATCTCCTGGCCATGGGTAGAGCGGCTCTGGGACGGTGTCGTCCCGGAGGTCGTGATGACCAATGGCGAGTCCCTGAACTTCGAGAAGGTGGCGGCTCTGCAGCCGGACCTCATTGTCGGCGTCTACTCCGACATGACCGCGGATGACTATGCGCGGCTGACCAAGATCGCGCCGACGGTGGCCTGGGCCAAGGATGTCGAAGACCCGTTCGCCGCGCCCTGGGAGGCCACCGCCCGGCAGATCGCGCGGGCGGTGGGCAAGGAGGCTGAGGCAACCGAGCTCATCGACGCTATCACTGCGCAGATCGCGCAGGTCAAGGCCGAGAACCCGCAGTTCAGCGGCAAGACCGCCGTCGCGTTCAGCGTGTACCAAAACGCGTTGGCCCCGTTCGCCTCCACCGATGTCCGCGGCAAACTGCTGAGCGACCTGGGCTTCGCAAGCGTCCCCGAGATCGACGCGGCCGCCGGTGCCCAGTTCTACGCGATGCTCTCCCCCGAGCACGCGAGCCTGCTGGACGTCGATCGCGCGTTCTTCATCGGCGATGCAGCCGACCAGGAGACGGTTAGGGCGGACCCGCTCTTCCGCAGCCTGCCGGTATTCACCGAGGGCCGGGTCGCCTACTTGGCCGACTCGGAGCCGCCCGCGGTGGGCGCGGCGCTGTCGCAGAGCACCGTCGCGAGCCTGCACTATGCGATCGACCAGGTGGTGGCGGCGGCGAACGATTAGCCGTCGGCCGCCGGGCGGTAGACGCACACCTGCACGCCGGTCGCGGCGGCCTGGGTGGAGACCAGCTCCATGGTCCGCAGCGCGCCGTCGGCGGGGAAGATCGACTTGCCCCCGCCCAGCAGCACGGGCTCGATCATCAGCACCAGCTCATCGACCAGGCCCGCCGCGAGCAGTGCGCGGACCAGGGTGGGGCTGCCCATGACGAGCAGGTCGCCGCCGTCGGCGGCCCGCAGCTCGCGGATCCGCTCCAGAGCCCCGTCTGCGGCGATGATCGTGCTGTTCGACCAGGTCAGGTCGGCCGGGGCGAGGGTGCCGGAGACGACGTGCTTGTCGATCGCGTTCATCCGGTCGGCAAAGGGATCGCCCGCCCGCCCCGGCCAGGCCGCAGCCATGCCCTCCCAGGTGCGCCGGCCGAACAGCAGCGCGTCCGCTCCGGCGATGGCACCCGCGAACGCGCCGCCGACCACCTCGGGGTCGAAGAACGGATGCGACCAACCGCCGTGGGCGAACCCGCCGTCGGTGTCCTCCTCCGGGCCTCCGGGCGCCTGCACGACGCCGTCCAGGCTGATGAACTCGCTGACCACGATCCGCATGCCGCTCTCCTCGCGCCGTAGTTTCGCCGACCGGTGTCGACGCTAGTTAATAATGTCCTTCTTCGCGGCGACCCACCGGACATTCGCCGGCAATAGGCGCTGGAAATGATAGGCAAGGTGCGATTCCGGGGTGACGGGGACGATGGAGCGCTTGCGCTGCAGAGCCTGTTGCCGATTCGTAGTTGGTAGTCCTGCACGGGACCTACGTTCCGCGGGCACCTGACCCCGATTGGCCGGCAATCTAGGTGATGGGGATCGGGTTCTGCCCGCTTGTGCGGTCAGAGCTGGTCCTTGTTCGCTGCCACCTGGGCAAACGGCACTATGGCGTGGTCAGGATTTTCACGAGCGGGCACCCGACCTGCGATTGTTGGTCAGGAATCGCCTGAATACCCCCGTTGGTGACGGCTGACCGGCCGCCATCACTCACGTGACCTGGGCTTTTCCTGCGGCACCCGATTCGAGGTCCGTCCACCGGGGGATTTCCGGTGCCCGATGCTCCCGATTGAGGCGATGCGGGCGTTGCCTGCCCGCGCAACGTAGGCCCGCGGCAGGACTATCCGCAGCGCTGCACTCCGAGCGGACGACGGCGATGTGGCCTATCGAATTCGGCAACAGCCTATGCACGGCGCGCACGATCCAATTGGCGACCTTGTCCGGGGTGTAATGCCAGGGTCACGTCAAAGTCGCGTTTCCGCTGGAGAGAACTAGTTTTATCGCGTCTTGAAGGCAGTGCTGATAG
>NZ_BAVQ01000061.1 GCF_000524475.1 Tomitella biformata AHU 1821
CCCGATGACGAGGTGCATCAGATGGTCGAGCTCAACGCGCGGGCGTTGTTGAACTTCCCCCGCACCTAAACCCGAACGAGAGCTGGTGAGGCACGCCATGGAAGAGCAAATCGAACAGATCCCCCAGGATGACTGGGTCGACCAGGACCTGTTGACGCGAGAGCTGGCAAGCGAGTTGCTCGACGCGGAGATAGCCGCGGAGAAGGAGCGCTTGGCGACGCTCGGCGAGGCCTCGGACGACGTGTGGAGCGCCGCCGACCGCGAGCGCCGCCTCGCCGCCATGGTCACGGTCCGGGACCGTCACCGCACGCCGAATGCGCTGTGACGCCGTGACTTCCAACGCGAACCCCATCGCAGACACCGGCCGCCCGCTACCGCAGCCGACCCTCGCGAGCGCCGAGTTCTGGGCCTCGGGCGCGGACGGCATCCTGCGGATCGCCGAGTGCTCGGCGTGTGGGAAGAGATCGCACCCGCAGGCTGTGCTGTGCCCGGACTGCCACGGTCGCGAGCTGCCGCTGCGGCCGGTGTCCGGCAAGGCCGTCGTCGTGGGCCTGACGGTCAACTTCCAGCAATGGCTGCCGAACTTCCCCCCGCCCTACGTCGTGGCGATCGTGGCGCTGGTGGAGGATCCGGGGGTGCGCCTGACCACGAACATCGTCGGGTGCGAGCCCGCCGATGTCGCGGTCGGCACGCAGGTGCGGGTCGTGTTCGAGCAGGTCGAAGAGTCCATTTGGCTGCCGCTTTTCGAGATTGACCCCGACGCCGACGGCAAGCCCGGGGCCCTCCCCGAACCCGAGGACTATAAGTCCCGGCTCCGTGCCCCCGTCAGCAAGAAGCGGTTCGAGGACCAGGTCGCGATCAGCGGGGTCGGCCAGTCCAAGATCGGCCGCCGACTCATGGTGGATCCGCTCTCACTCACCGTTGACGCGTGCCTGGCGGCGGTCGCCGACGCCGGGCTGACGCTCGACGACATCGACGGGCTCTCCACCTACCCCGGCCGATCCGTCGGCGGCATGTCCGAGGGCGGGATCATGCCCGTCGAGCAGGCGCTGCGGATCAATCCGACCTGGGTCAACGCCGGCGCCGAGCTGCCCGGCCAGAACGGGTCGATCATCGCCGCGATGCTCGCGGTGTCCTCCGGCCTCTGCCGACACGTGCTGTGCTTCCGCACCGTGTGGGAGTCCTCCCACACGGAGCTCGTCCGCTCGGGCGAATGGGCCACCGGAAACGCCAGGGCCACAGACATGTTCGAGTTCAGGCACCCCTTCGGCGCGATGTCCGCAGCGAACTGGATCGCGTGCCAGGCCTCGCACTACTTCCACCGCTACGGCGACGCCAAGGAGGCGCTCGGCGCGATCGCGGTGAATACCCGCCACAACGCCTCCGCCAATCCGGAGGCCGTCTACCGCGACCCGATCACGATGGCGGACTACCTCAACGCCCGTCCGGTGTCGACGCCCTTCGGGCTCTACGACTGCGACGTGCCCGTCGACGGCGCGGTGGCCGTCATCGTCTCCGCGATCGACACCGTGGGGGACCTCCCCCACAAGCCAGTGTTCGTCGAGGCCGTCGGCACCCAGATGATGGAGCCCCTGTCCTGGGACCAAGGCACGCTCACCCACCTCCCCCAGTCCCTGGGCCCCAGCGCGCACCTGTGGAGCCGCACCGACCAGCGTCCAGAGGATGTCGACGTCGCGCTGCTCTACGACGGCTTCACCTTCAACGCCCTGTCCTGGCTGGAAGGCCTCGGCTTCTGCGAGCTCGGCGGCGCAAGCGATTTCATCGACGGCGGCCGCGGGATCGCGATCGATGGCCGGCTGCCCCTGAACCCGCACGGCGGCCAGCTCTCCGCGGGCCGCACCCACGGCTACGGATTCTTCCGGGAGGCCGTGCTGCAACTTCGCGGCCAAGCGCCCGGCCGGCAGGTCGCCGACCCCCGCCTCGCCGTGGTCAGCTCAGGCGGCGGGGTGCCCTCGGGCGCGATCCTGCTGCGGTCCGACTAGCACCGTCCCCACATCCCACGACCAACGACCAGGAGTTCCACAATGCAACGTCCGCTGGAGGGTATCCGCATCCTTGAGGTGGCCCAGTTCACCTTCGTCCCCGCCGCCGGCGCCGTCCTCGCGGACTGGGGCGCCGACATCGTCAAGGTCGAACACGCCGAGCACGGCGACGCCCAGCGCGGGCTGGTCCGCGTCCTCGGCCACGACGCCACCCGGCCCGGCTCCTCCTTCGCGCCGATCATGGACGGCCCCAACCGCAGCAAGCGCAGCATCGGCATCGACCTCGCCAACCCCGAGGCCCGCGCGGTGCTCGAGGAGCTCGTCCGCCGCAGCGACGTCTTCCTCACCAACTACCTCCCCAGCCCCCGGGCCAAGCTGGGCCTGACGCTCGAGGACATCCGGGCGATCAATCCGGACATCATCTACGTGACCGGCAACGGCTTCGGCAGCCAGGGCCCCGACGCCGACACCGGCGCCTTCGACGCCACCGGCTTCTGGGCCCGTGGCGGCAGCGCCGAGGGCCTGATGCCGCCGGATGCCGAGCACATGACCTTCATGCCCGCCGGCGCATACGGCGACAACATCGGCGGCATGACCATCGCCGGCGGGATCGCCGCGGCGATCGCCGGCCGCGAGCGCACCGGCGAGACCTCCGTCGTCGACGTCTCGCTGCTCGGCGTGGGAGCCTGGGCCACCCAGTTCACCGTCAACCTGGCCCTGTTCAACGGCGGCCCGCTGACCAAGGTGCGCAAGAAGTCCGCCGCGGTGGGCAACCCCCTGACCGGCTCCTACCGCACCTCCGACAACCGCTGGCTGCAGTTCTCCATGCTCCAGCCCACGCGGTACTGGAATGAGTTCGTGACCGCGCTCGGCCTCGACCACCTCGTCGGGGACACCCGGTTCCAGACGATGGCGGCCATCACCGAGCACAGCGAGGAGATCGGCGGCTGGTTCGCCGACGCGATCGCCGCGCGGACCTACGACGAGTGGACCGCCGTCCTCGCCAACCTCAGCGGCCCCTGGGCCCCGCTGCAGAACAGCTGGGAACTGGGCCATGACGAGGCGCTCATCGCCAATGGGCGGATCGTCGACGTCGTCGACGCGGACGGCGAGACCCAGAAGCTGGTCGCGAACCCGGTCAAGTTCGACGACGCCCCGGTGCAGATGACCCGCGCGCCCCTGTTCGCCGAGCACACCGACGACATCCTCCGCGAGATCGGCTTCGACGACGAGCAACTGCTCGGGCTCAAGATCGCCGGCGCCGTCACCTAGCCGCCCGGCCACCCCGACGCACCACCCAACCATCCCCGCCAGACGCCAGGAGCAGCCCAGCATGAGCAGTAGAGAAGCCGTCATCGTCGAGGCCGTCCGCACGCCGATCGGCAAGCGGAACGGCGCGCTGAAGGACATCCACCCCGTCGACCTCTCCGCCCTGGTGTTGCGCGAGCTGATCCAGCGGACCGGCGTGGACCCCGGCCTGGTCGACGACGTCATGTGGGGGTGCGTCACCCAGCTCGGGGACCAGTCCAGCAACGTCGCGCGCTTCGCCACCCTGGCGGCGGGCTGGCCGGAGAGCGTGCCGGCCGTGACCGTCAACCGCGCGTGCGGCTCCGGCCAGCAGGCCATCGAGTCGGCTGCGCACGCGGTCATGGCGGGTGCCTACGACATCGCCGTCGCCGGCGGCGTCGAGATGATGTCCCGAGTGCCGCTCGGCGCGGCCCGCGCCGCCGGATTCCCCTACGGCCAAACGGTTCTCGACCGCTACGGTGTGGACCAGCTGGACCAGGGCATCGGCGCGGAGATGGTCGCCCAGAAGTGGGGGCTGTCCCGGCAGCGGCTCGACGAGTTCGCCTCCCGCTCCCACCAGCTGGCGGCCGACGCCATCGACCGCGGAGCCTTCGACTCCCAGCTCGTGCCGGTCCACGCAGGCGACTCCCACCTCACCGTCGACGAGGGCCTGCGCCGTGGGACCTCCCCCGCAACCCTGGCCAAACTCAAGCCTTCCTTCCGCGAGGACGGGGTCATCCACGCGGGCAACGCCTCCCAGATCTCCGACGGCGCCTCGGCCGTCATGATCACCACCCCGGAGAAGGCTGCCGAACTCGGGCTCACCCCCATCGTCCGCCTCCTCGCCGGCTCGGTGGCCGGCGCGGACCCGGTGATGATGCTGACCGCGCCCATCCCCGCCACCCGCAAAGTGCTCGCCCGCACGGGTCTGCAGATCGGCGATATCGGGGCCATCGAGATCAACGAGGCCTTCGCGCCGGTCCCCCTGGCCTGGCAGCTCGAGCTCGGCGCCGACCTCGACCGGGTCAACCCGCTGGGCGGCGCCATCGCGGTGGGCCACCCCCTGGGCGCGACCGGCGGGATCCTGACGACCCGGCTGATCCACCACATGCGCGAGCAGGGCATCAAGTACGGGCTGCAGACGATCTGCGAGGGCGGCGGCACCGCCAACGCGACCATCTACGAGCTCATCGAGTGATCTAGCCCCACTGCCCGCCTGCCACCACCATTCTTGCCGCCACCACCCCGGCGGCGCGATGTCGAGCCGGCCCGACGGCCATCAACACCATCGGGCCGGCTCGACGAATCACACCCGCACCCACGACCGGAGGATCTCGTGCGCAGGACTCGCATCCATGGCGTAGCCGATCGGCAACCGCGGCGTCCAGGATCCCTCGCCCTCACGCCCGGGCTCAGCGACGAGGATCGAGCGGGCGTCGACCTGCGGATTCCCCGCCGCCTCCGCCAGGCTCAGCACCGGAGTCAGGCACGCGTCGGTATGCGCGGCCAGCGCCCCCCACTCGTCGCGGGTCCGGGTCAGGATGGCGGCCGCGATCTGCTCGCGGAGCGCGGGCCAGATGGCCGGATCCTCCCGTCCCACAACCGATGTGGGATCCAGTCCCAGCACGTCGACGAGCACGGCGAAGAACTGCGCCTCCAGGGCGCCGACGGCGACGAACTTGCCGTCGGCGCACGGGTAGACGTCGTAGTAGGGCGCGCCCGTGTCCAGGCGGTTGGTGCCCGGCTCGTCCGACCAGCGGCCGGTCGAGCGGTACTCGTGCAGCATCGAGGTCAGGTAGTTCGCGCCGTCGAGGATCGCGACGTCGAGCACGCTCCCCCGCCCCGTCCGGCCCCGCTCGAACACCGCCGCGAGGATCGCCGTGACAAGGTACATCGCGCCGCCGCCGAAGTCCCCGAGCAGGTTGGCCGGGGGCGTCGGCACCCCGCCGCTGCGGGTGGCCGAGTGCAGCGCGCCCGTCAGCGCGATGTAGTTGATGTCATGCCCGGCGGTCTGCGCGAGGGGACCGTCCTGGCCCCACCCGGTCATCCGGGCGTAGACCAGTCGGTCATTGACCGCCTCCAGGTCCGCCGGCCCCAGGCCCAGCCGCTCCATCACGCCCGGGCGGAAGCCCTCGACCAGCACATCGGCCGCCGCCACCGCCTCGCGCACCTGTCGGATCGCATCCGGGTCCTTGAGGTCGACCTCCAGGGTCGACCGGTTGCGCACCAGCGCCGGCAGGCCCGAGCCCGGGCGGCGCAGGGTCAGCACCTCGGCCCCGAGATCGGCCAGCAGCATGCACCCGAATGGAGCCGGGCCCAGGCCGAGGAACTCGACCACCCGAAGACCGCTCAATGGAGTATTGTCACTCATTCTTTTCCATCCTTTTCGTCAGATAATCCACTCTCCCGAGTGAACTCCGATAACTCCATTTCAGACAGTCCTTGTTCCATCTAATTGAACGCCCGAAGATCGCGGAGGAAATGAATGCCACAACCATTTTACGACAACGACCACGATCAGTTCCGCGAGATCGTCCGAGAATTTGTGCGGCGCGAGGTCGCGCCGAATCTCGATCGCTGGGAGGAGGAGGGCGCCACCGGCCGGGAGGTGTGGAAGTCGGCCGGCGCGCACGGCATCCTCGGCATCCGGATCGCCGAGGAGTTCGGCGGCGGCGGCATGACGGACTACCGGTACCGCTGCGTCATCCAGGAGGAGCTCGCCGCCGTCGGCGCGGCCTCCCTCGCCTCCGGGTTCTCCATCAACGAGGACATCGTCGCCTCCTATCTGACGACGTTCGGCACCGATGAGCAGAAACGCGAGTGGCTGCCCCAGATGGCCAACGGCACCGTCGTCGCCTCGATCGCGATGTCGGAGCCGGCCGCTGGCAGCGACCTGCGCGGGATGAAGACCACCGCGGTCCGCGACGGGGGCGACTGGGTCATCAACGGCTCCAAGACATTCATCACCAGTGGGTTCTCCTCCGACGTGGTGCTCGTCGCCGCGCGCACCGGCGAGGTCGAGGGCCGCCCGCAGCTCTCGCTGATCCTGGTGCCCACCACCGCCGAGGGCTTCATGCGCGGGCGCAAGCTGCGCAAGCTGGGCCTGCACGCCCAGGACACCGCGGAGATCGCCTTCGAGAACCTGCGGGTGCCGGCGGCGAACCTCGTCGGGCAGGAGGGTCGCGGATTCCACCACCTGACGGCGCAGCTCCCCCTCGAGCGCCTGTCCATCGCTTGGCGCGCCCTGTGCGCGGCCGCGGCGGCGCTGGACTGGACCTGCAGCTACACCGCCGAGCGGAAGGCCTTCGGCCAGCGCATCATCGACTTCCAGAACACCCGCTTCAAGCTCGCGGAGATGTCCACCGAGATCGATATCACCCGGACCTTCCTCGAGGAGTCCATCCTGTCCTATAACGAGGGCTCCTTCGACGTCACGCTCGGGGCCAAGGCCAAGTGGTGGACCACCGAGCTGCAGAACCGGGTCGTCAACGCCTGCCTGCAACTGCACGGCGGCTACGGCTACATGGACGAGTACCCCATCTCCCGCGCCTACGCGGACGCCCGCGTGCAGACCATCGTCGGCGGCACCACGGAGATCATGAAGGAGATCATCGGCCGCGATCTCGCGGCCAAATACTCCTCGTGACCCGCCGGTCCGCCGCACCTCCACCCCCACAGAGAGACTGAACCATGCAGTTGCAGGACAACATCTTCCTGGTCACCGGCGGGGCCTCCGGCCTCGGTGAGGCCACCGCCACTGCGCTCGTCGACGCCGGCGCGCGCGTGGTCCTCGCCGATCTCGCCAGCTCCGACGGCGCGGCCACAGCCGCCCGCCTCGGCGGCGCCGCCGCCTTCGTCGCCATCGACATCACCGACGAGTCCTCGTTCGACGCCGCCCTCGACGCGGCCGAGTCGCACGGCCCGCTGCGCGGCGTAGTGCACTGCGCCGGCCGCGGCGGCGACCGCCTGCGCATCCTCGACAAGGAGGGACACCCGGGCGACCTGGACAGCTTCCGCAATGTCCTCGAGATCAACCTGATCGGGACCTACAACGTCCTGCGGCACGTCGCGGCCCGGATGGCGCGCAACGAGCCGATCGACGGGGAGCGCGGCGCCGTCGTGCTCACCGCGTCGGTGGCGGCGTTCGACGGGCAGATCGGCCAGACCTCCTACACCGCGTCCAAGGCCGCCGTGCACGGGATGACCCTCGTCGCCGCGCGGGACCTCGCGAGCTTCGGCATCCGGGTCAACACCATCGCCCCGGGCCTGTTCGACACCCCGATGCTTGCCCGCCTGCGCACCGATATCCGGGAGGGCCTCTCCGCGGGGGTCCCCTTCCCCAAGCGCCTGGGCCGCCCGGAGGACTACGCCGGGATGGCGCTAACACTGCTGCAGAACTCCTACGCCAACGGTGAGACGATCCGTCTCGACGGCGCGATCCGGATGGCACCGCGATAGAGCCCTTCCACGCACATGAGGCCAATCGCCCGAGGGAGTAGCGCACCGCGCTGCTCCCTCGGGCGATTTCGTAACCGCCGCCACCTCAGACTCGGTCTCTACGCCCCAAATGCGAATATCAATTTCCCTGCACCTCCTTTCCATTCAACGGAAAAGCCATCGGACGTGCCCCAATAATACGATTACGGTCTCCGTCTACCGCAGAGCACACGGCTGACGATTTCGCCAACACCTGAAGATGGGATTAATTTTCGATGCCAGGTTGGGATTACACTACTGATTTACTCCTCGTGGGCAGCGGCGGAGGAATGGTCGGCGCACTCCGGGCCAAGGCGCTCGGAAAAGATGCGATCGTTATCGAGAAAACGGACATGGTAGGCGGCTCCACCGGAATGTCGGGAGGAGTTGTGTGGATCCCGAATAATCCGCTAATGGCGCGCGAGGGGGTGCCGGATTCCTTCGACGAGGCCCTCACCTACTTCGACACCGTCGTCGGCCCAGCCGCTGACAGCAGCCCCGCGTCTTCCACCGCCCGGCGGAAGACATATTTGCACCGGGGCATTGACATGTTCGCCTTCCTCGAGACCGAGGGCATTCAGTTCAGGCGCTGTGAGGGCTACAGCGACTACTACTCCGGCGTGCGCGGTGTCGAGGGCGGCAGCGCGCGGTCCCGCTCTATCGAGGCCGTCGTGTTCGACACCAATCGCCTGGGCACCTGGGCGGCGCACCTTCGGCCGCCCGTCGCTGGCTGGATGAACATGTACACCGGCGAGGCGAAGAGCGTCTCAAACCTGCGCACGGCCAAGGGGATGACCGCCATGACCCGGGTCCTCGCCCGCACCGCGTCCGGCCGCGTGCGGGGAAAGCGATATGTCACCAACGGTGCCGCACTTGTCGCACATCTGCTCTCCGCCCTGCTCAAGCGTGACATCCCAGTCTGGATCAACACCACCCTCGTGGACCTGGTCGTCGAGGAGGGCCGTGTCGTGGGCGCAGTGCTCGAGAGGGACGGGCGCACGGTGCGCGTGCGTGCCCGCGACGGCGTGCTCCTCGCCGCAGGCGGGTTCTCGCGGAACCCCGAGATGCGCGCGGAGTTCTCGGCGAATCAGCCCGGTCGACCGGAGTGGTCCAGCGCCAATCCCGGGGACACCGGCGAGGTGATCCGCATCGCGATGGCCCACGGAGCCGCCACCGACATGATGGATGAGGCCTGGTGGATCCCGTCGTGGATCACGCCGAGCGGCAAGCCCGCCATGACCATCAGCGAGCGCAGCAAGCCGGGTTCGATCATGGTGGACTCCGGCGGCAACAGGTTCACCAATGAGGCGGCTGCCTACCAGGAGACCGGCCAGCAGATGTTTGCCCGCGAGCTCACTGCGGGCGGGGCCATCCCGTCCTGGTTGATCATCGACTCCTACCATCGGTCGCGCTACACGTTCGGCTTCGCGCCGCCCGGAAAATTCCCCAAGGAACTGCTCGACAGCGGCACCATCAAGCAGAGCGACACCCTCGAGGGTCTAGCCGAGATGTGCGGCATTGACGCAGAAACTCTGTGCAAGAACGTGTCTCGCTTCAACGGGTTCGCAGTGACCGGCATCGACGAGGACTTCCATCGGGGCGAGGGCGACCACGAGCGGTACCAGGGGGACATCACCCACAAGCCGAACCCCTCCCTCGGGCCGATCGCGCGAGCCCCCTTCTACGCCGTGCAGATGTACCCCGGCGACATCGGCACCAATGGCGGCTTACTGTGCGATGAGAACGCACGGGTTTTGACCGACGCGGGCGAGCCCATCCCCGGTCTCTATGCCGCGGGCAATTGCACGGCCTCCGTCATGGGCCGCAAGTACCTCGGCGCGGGCGCGACGATTGGTCCCTCCGCGATCTTCGCCTATGTCGCGGCGAACCACGCCGCCGCGGAGTAGCCCCCGCCCGTAGAGAGCCCCACAGCAAAAGGCCCTGCCCCGACGATTGTCGGGGGCAGGGACCTTTAATCTGGGGCCGTCACCCCCGGGTCATGTCGATGACGATCTTTCCGGTGGTGCGTCGCTCGGCCATTCTGGTCAGCGCCAGCGGCACCTCATCGAGCGTGTACGTCTCCGAGACAAACGGTTTCATGCCCTCGCCCACGAGCCGCTCGATCTCCCTGCGCCCATCCTCGACCGCCGCCGGCAGATGGTTCGCGAGGGTCCGGATCTCGAAGCCGCGCAGGATCGCGCCCTTGAGCAGGACGAGGTTCATCGGGATCTTCGGGATCTCGCCCTGCGCGAAGCCGACGCAGACGTAGCGCCCGCCCCAGGCGATCGCCCGAATCGCCAGCTCGGAGTAGGTGCCGCCCACGGGGTCGATGATGACATCCGCGCCGCGGCCGGTGATCTCCTTGATCCGCACCTTGAGGTTCTCGTCGTCATAGGCGATGGTCGCCACCGCCCCCAACGCGCGGCATGCCTCGGCGCGTTCCGGCGTGGACACTGCGGCGATGACCTTCGCGCCGAGGCGGGTGGCCACGTCGATGCAGGCGGTGCCCACGCCGCCGGCCGCGCCCAAGACCACCACCCAGTCCCCGGGCTGGACCGCTCCGAACGTCACCAGGGAGTGGTACGCGGTGCGGTAGGTGACGTTGAACGCCGCGGCGTGGACCATGTCCAGGCCCGCCGGGCTCGGCGACAGCGCGGTCTGCGGCACGGCGATCTTCTCCGCGAACGCGCCGCCGAAGGCCGTGCCCATCACCGCATCGCCCGGGGCCCAGTCCGTGACCTCGGCACCGACGCCGACGATGCGGCCCGCGAACTCGCTGCCGGTGGTGTACGGCGTCGGCACCGTCACCTGGTACTTATCCGCGGCGATGAGCACGTCCGGGTAGTTGACGGACGCCGCCTCGATCGCCACGAGGACCTCCGCGGGGCCCGCGACCGGATCGGGGATCTCGCGGATCACGATCCGGTCGGGATCGCCGTGTGTCTCGCATCGTGCTGCCCGCATGGCAGGTCCTTTCCTGACAGGTGACTATCGTGGTGTTTGGGATAGTGCAGGTCGGCGCTGGTTTACCTGACCATGAGGGAGCCGCCGTCGACGGCGAAGATCTGCCCGGTCATGAAACGCGAGCCCTCGCCCGCGATGAACTCCAGCACCGGCACCAGGTCCTCGACCTTCCCGAGCTTGCCGCCCAGTGGGATCAGGGTGGTCAGGTGCTGGTCGTGCGCCGCCAACTGCTCGGAGGTCATCGACGCCCGGGTCTTCTCGTACATCGGGGTGCGGATTGCGGGCGCGATCGCGTTGACCGTGATCCCGTGCTTCGCCCACTCGACCGCCACCGTCCGGGTCCAGCCCAGGACGGCACCCTTGCTCGCCGCGTACGCGGCCTTACCAGGCAGGCCCTTCGCACCCGCGGCGGAGGCGAAGTTAATGATCCGGCCGCCGCGCTCCCGCAGGTGCTCGAATGCCGCCTGGTTCGTCAGGAAGGTCCCGGTGGCGTTGACGGCCATCGTGCTCTCCCACATCGACATCGGTGTGGACTCCGCCGGTGAACTCGGGGCAATGCCCGCGGCATGGATCAGCACGTCCAGCCCGCCGAGAGCGCGCACGCCCTCGGCGAACGCCCGGTCCACAGAGTCCTTGTCCGTCACATCGCAGCGGAGGAAGGCCGCGCCGGCCGCCGCGGCGACCCGCTCGCCCTCCGGCTCGGTGATGTCGAGCGAGAGGACCTGCGCGTCGGAGTCGCTGAGAGCCGCTACGAGCGCGGCGCCCATCCCGCTGGCCCCGCCGGTGATGACGACGCGCCGCCCGCTCATTGCCTGGCCACCCAATTTAGTACAAGCCGCCGTCGACGCGGATCAGGGAGGACGTGGTGTAGCTCGACGCCGGGCTGGCCAGGTACAGGGCGGTGGTGATGATCTCCTCGGGACGGCCGGGGCGGCCGATCGCGCTCTGGGTGGTGTGGCGCTTCTCCTCGGCCCAGGCCTTGGAGATGTCGGTCAGGAAGGGACCCGCGGAGATCGTGTTGACCCGTACCTTGGGGCCGTACTCCCGCGCGAAGACGCCGGTCAGCGTATTCAGCGCGGCCTTGGCTCCCGCGTAGGGGCCGAACCGCGGCTGCGGGAAAATCGCCCCCGAGGAGGAGATATTGATGATCGAGCCGCCGTCGCCTGCTGCCATCCGCTCGCCGATAAGCGAGGACAGGTGGAATGGGCCCTTGAAGTTGACGCCGATGACCTTGTCGAACAGCTCCTCGCTGGTCTCCGCCGAGGAGGGGGCCAGCGGGGACATGCCGGCGTTGTTGACCAGCACGTCGACCCGGCCGAAGACCTCATAGGCCTTGTCCACCAGCGCGTCGATCTGGTCCCACTTGCCGACGTGGCAGCTCACGGCGAGGGCCTTGCGTCCCAGCGCCTCGACTTCGCGGGCGACCTCCTCGCAGGCCTCCGCCTTGCGGCTGGTGATCACGACGTCGGCGCCGGCGGCGGCGAAGGCCAGCACCATCTCGCGGCCCAGCCCGCGGCTGCCGCCGGTGACGAGGGCGACCTTGCCCTCGAGGGAGAAGTGATTGTTGCTCATACGATCTCGTGCTCCTTGAGGATGGCGGCGTGCTTGACCTTCGCCGCGGCAAGTCGGGTGGGGATGTGCTCGGTCGGGAAGAGCTCGGAGGTCGGTTCGTAGTTCGCCAGGACCCCGCGGGCGACGGCGACCTTGTGCACCTCAGTCGGCCCGTCGGCCAGGCCCATCGAGATGACGCCGGTCCACCAGATGTGTAGCGGCGTCTCGATCGTGGAGCCGAGAGAGCCGTGGATCTGGATCGCCCGGTGGATTATGTCGTGGTAGACCTTGGCCATCGCGACCTTGCACATCGCGATGTGGGTGCGCGCCGCGCCGTGCGGCTGATTGTCGATGATCCAGGCTGTCTTCATCACGAGCAGCCGGTACATCTCGAGCTCGATCGCCGAGTCCGCGATGAACTGCTGCACCAGCTGCTTCTTGGCGAGGACCTCGCCCTGGGTGCGCCGCGAGAGCACGCGCTCGCCCATCATGTCCAGCGCGCGTTGGCATTTGCCGACGGTGCGCATGGCGTGGTGGACGCGGCCGCCGCCGAGTCGCGCCTGCGCCACCTCGAAGCCCTGGCCCGGGCCGCCCAAGATCGCGTCAGCCGGGAGCCGGACGTCGTTGTAGCGGATGTAGGCGTGGGTGCCTTCGTCGAGCTCGTCGCGGTCCCCCATGACGGAAACGTTGCGGACGATCTCGATGCCCGGGGTCTCGGTGGGCACCACGAACATCGACATCCGCCGGTACGGCGTCGCCTCGGGGTCCGTCACGGCCATGACGATGAGGAAGGACGCGTAGCGGGCGTTCGAGGAGAACCACTTCTCGCCGCTGATCACCCACTCCTCGCCCTCACGGCGCGCTGCGCAGACGAACTCCTTCGGGTCCGAGCCGGCCTGCGGTTCCGTCATCGAGAAGGAGGAGACGATGTCGCCGTCGAGCAGCGGTTGCAGGTACTTCGCCTTCTGCTCATCCGTGCCGAACATCGCGAGGATCTCCGCGTTGCCGGTGTCCGGTGCCGCGGTGCCGAAAACGGTGGGGGCCCACATGGACCGGCCCAGCACCTCGTTGAGCAGCGCCAGCTTGAGCTGACCGTAGCCCTGGCCGCCCAGCTCGGGGCCTAGGTGACAGGCCCACAGCCCCTGCTCCTTCACCCGGTCCCGCAGCGGCCCCAGGATGGCTCGGGCGGCCTTGTTGTCCATGTTGTACGGCTGCCCGAGATGGGGGAAGAGCAGGTCGAGGGGTTCACATTCCTCGCGGACGAACTGCGCCGCCCAGTCGAGCTTCTCCTGAAACTCAGGATCGGTCTGAAAATTCCACATCGCTTTGAGTCCTTTGCTGATTCGCGTGCCGCGCCAGGGCGACACGCACCGGTATTCGCGTAGTTCAGTGTTCGGCGAGCGCACCCAGGCAGAACCGCAGCAGGTGCGCTCGGTCCGCGGCGGTGGGCGACTGGCCCGATTCCAAATAGCTGGTCGTCAGGCCCAGCACCAGGGTCTGGATGAAGGTCGCGTTGCGCCCCGGCTCCGGCACCTCGGCCTGGGCGAGCACCCCGCAGAGGACCTCGCTGAGACGGGCATGCCCGATCGGCTTGATCTCGCTCTTCGTGCGGGCGATCTGGCCCATGTTCCAGATGATCACCCGGCTCAGCTCGGACAGCTCCGGGTCCTCGATCTGCGCGAGGACGCCGTCGATCCAGGCCGCCAGGCGAGCCTCGAGCCCGACCTGCTTGAAGACGCGGTGCGCCAGGTACGCGTGGATGTTCAGCAGGCCCTGCTCATAGGTCGCCACGATGACGTCGTCCCGGCTCCGAAAGTGCCGGTAAAAGGCCTGGTTCGACATTTCCGCCGCGCGCACGATCTCCGCGATCTTGGGCGGCTCCGTGCACCCCTTGCCCAGCATCACCGCCTCGGCCGAGCGAATCAGAAGCTGCACCTCCTCGTCGTAGGAGGCCTGCCTGCGGGGCTTGGCGGCCCGGCGGAGTTGCCCGCCGCCCGCGATCACCGCCGGGGACTCCTCGACGTGTCCTGCTGGCTCTGACATGGCACCTGCTCTCGCTCAAGATCCTGGACTCGGGGCCGGGGCTACCGCGCCCCTCAGCGCCCGATCAGCGAGAGCGCCTCCGTCAACAGGCCCGGCAGCGCGGGCTCCATCTTGAGAAAGGCCGGGCTCAGCCCGCCGGTCTTGCGCCCCCGCTTGATCAGGAGCGCCGTCGCCGCCGCTTCCTTGTAGCGGGTGAGCGCGTGGAACCAGTCGATGTCCACCACCTCGTGGCCCAGCGTCTGCTCGTAGAGCCGCACCACCTCGGCGATGGTCGGCGTGCCGCAGGGCTCCTCCGACACTGCGGCGGGATGCCCCGCCTCGTCCGTGAAGTAGGCCAGCCATGTGAGGTCCACGCGGGGGTCGCCCACCGACCAGATCTCCCAGTCGATCAGCGCCGTCACCGCATCCCCCTCGCACAGGGTGTTGCCCAGGCGGTAGTCCCCGTGGTTGACCACCGGCCGTGCCGGGGCGGGCATCGTCGCGTGCAGCGCCTCCGCGCAGCCCAGGTAGTCGCCCCGAAGGTCGTCGGGAACGGTCTCGAAGGCCCTGGTCCACCGGTCGATCTCCGCGCCCAGCGACACCACAGGCTCCGCCCCCAGGCCGATATCGGCGGGGTCGACGGCGTGCAGGTGCGCGAGCATCCTCGTGGCGGACTCGTACCGCGCCCGCGTTTGCGCCCGCGTCTCGTCGTCCCGCGGGCGGTCGGCGGAGAGCAGCGGCTCGACGCACTCGCCGGCGAGCATCTGCATCGCCACGAAGGGCGGCGAGCCCGCGTCCTCGAAGTAGACGGCCGGCGCGGCGACCCCGGCCGCCCCCTGCAGCGCCTGCATCACGCGGCCCTGCCGGATGACGTCCCGGTTGCGCACCGGCGCGAGCCCGGGGGGCGCCACCTTGAGCACGACAGGCTCCGCGATGGCTCCGCCTGTGACATCCGCGACGAAGGTCAGGCTCGATGTGCCGCCCGTCAGCGGCCGCACATTGGCGATCTCGAGGCCCGGCTGCCAGGCGCTGCTGGCCCGCGCCGCGCGGACGCTCAGATCCGCCAGAAGCTCAGCGTGCTTGGATTCCGTCGTCATGAAAGATCCTTAGGCTCAAGACAATTCAAAGTGAGTTTGTAAGTCTGAGAACAGCATTCTGAGATCGACACCGAGAAACAAGGGCTGCGGCTCACTCTGCGGAACGGCCCTGGTCCCGCGCCGTCAGCCGCGCCTGCCAACGCTCGAGGACAGCGCGGTCCACGCCCCGCTCGAGCACCCACTGCGCCGCTCCCCCGCGCGACTCGGTGAGCCGCTCCACGATCGGCTCTATCGCCGCGGCCGGCGCGCGCATGTACTCCTCGGGCAGGGGCGGCGACTGCGCGGTGCGCACGCCGACGCTGAGCCACCGGTCATGCAGGGCGGGCAACGTCTCGTCGCTGCGGACGTAGTCCGCCACCACCGCGTCCGACCGCACCCCCGCGGCGAGGAGCAGCACGGCGACGGCGACGCCCGTGCGGTCCTTGCCTGCAGTGCAGTGCAGCAGCACCGGGCCAGCCGGCCGTGTCACGTGGTCGAGGAGCGCGGGAGCCCACGCGTCGGCGCCGTCGAGCATGCGCAGGTATACCGCCGGCAGGTCTCGCGGCTGCGCGTCGGGGGCGGCCGCGGAGTGGACCGGCAGATGGTGCGAATCCGTGCCTGCGGGCCACACGAAGGGGAACCTCACGCGCTCGCGGGCGCCACGCAGGTCGAGGATGCTGGCCGGGGGCCACGCCGCGAGCTCGGGCACCGCGCGATCGCCGGGGTAGGGGGCGTCGGCGCGGTAGAGGACGCCGTCGGCCGTGACGCCGCCGCCAACCAGGGGCAGCCCGCCCACGTCCCGCAGGTTCGCGAGCCCCTGCGGCCGCCCGGTCACGCCGCCGGCTCCGCGGCGGCCGCGGGCTCGGGCCGATAGGCCGTGCCCAGCAAGATCCCCGCGCCCGCGAGGCCGCCGAGCACCGCGATGAGGCCGCCCGCCCAGCCCGCCAGCACCGAGTCGCCGAAGAAGAGGTGGTCCAGGCTCGCCGCGCCCGGGCCGGCGATCGCCACGACGGCGGCCCCGGTGGCGAGCACCAGGTTGTACTCCCAGCCGTCGCCCGCGATGAAGAAGCCCTTGCCGCGGTGCACAGTCCAGGCCGCGACGAACATGAGTGCGACGAAGCCCGCGGCGGCGAAGGGGGTCAGCAGGCCCAGCGCGAGGGCCAGGCCCGCGGCGACCTCGGTGGCGGCGGCCAGCCACGCGTGCACCAGCCCCGGCCGCATCCCGATGCTCTCGAACCACCGCGCGGTGCCCGGGATCCGCCCGCCGCGGCAGAGCTTCCCGTAGCCGTGCGCGGCCATGGTCAGCCCCAGGCACACCCGCAGGATCAATAGTCCGGTGTCGATCGAATCCACGCCCACTCCATCTGTCTCCGCGGCGGCGACGGACTCCGCTGGGTGTCGCCGCAGTCGATAGACAAATGTTACCTCGATAACTAAGTTAGAGACAAGCATTGGTCCGCGGGCCTCCCCGCGACCGCCCCTCCGCACCCGCGGCACAGCGAAAGGCATCCCAAATGGACCTCACCCACGCGTCCGCCGCCGTCACCGGCGGCGCCTCCGGCCTCGGCCGCGCCACCGCAGAGGCCTTCGTGGCCCGCGGCGTCCCCACCGTGATCATCGACCTGCCCTCCTCCGACGGCGAGGCCGTCGCGCGCGAGCTCGGCGAGCTGGTCACCTTCATGCCCGCCGACGTCCGCGATCCGGCGGCCGTGGACGCCGCACTGGCCGCGGCGGAGGACAAGGCCCCCCTGCGCGCCGTCGTGCACTGCGCGGGCCGGGGCGGCAAGGTGCGGATCGTTGAGAAGGACGGGACCCCAGGCAGTTTGGAGCTCTATCAGGAGGTCGTCAGCACCAACCTCGTCGGCACCTTCAACGTCCTGCGCCTCGCGGCCGCGCGGATGGTCAAGAACGACACCGTCGACGGCGAGCGCGGCGTGGTCATCATGACCGCTTCCGTGGCGGCCTTCGAGGGGCAGATCGGCCAGGCCGCGTACTCCTCGTCCAAGGCCGGCGTCGCGGGGCTGACCATCGTGGCGGCGCGGGACCTGGCCCGCAAGTTCGTCCGCGTCGTGACCATCGCCCCCGGCACCTTCGAGACGCCCATCCTCGGCGGGCTGTCCGAGAAGGTGCGGGACTCCCTCGCCGCGCAGGTCCCCCACCCCTCGCGGCTGGGGGCGCCGGCCGAGTACGCCAAGCTCGCGCTCGCCATCGTCGACAACGCCATGATCAATGGCGAGACCATCCGCATCGACGGCGCCATCCGCATGGGCCCGGTCTAAGGCCTGGCCCGCTCGCCGCTCTGGCCGCGGCGGGCGGGGCTCATAAGCTCTCGGCCCGGGCGGCGTCCAGCATCGCCTGGGGATCGACGAACTTCACGCGGGCTCGACCTAGTGCACGGCCCGCGTCCCGCTCTGCGCGGTCGACCCGCGTCCAGTCCGCGAAGTCCAGTGTCTCGGGCTGGCGCTGCGCGATCAACGCGGCCAACTCCGCCGCGTCGCCCTCCACCACTCCGAGCCCACCGGCAAGATGGTCTTGCATCAGCAGTCCCAGGGTGTCCTCTGCGCACTTCTTGTTGGTCCCGATGACCCCGGACGGCCCCCGCTTGATCCACCCCGTGACGTACACGCCGGGCAGGACCTCGCCGGTGGCCGGATCCACGACTCGCCCATCGACATTCGGCACGATTCCGAGGTCGGCGTCGAACGGCAGCCCCGGTTGGGCTGTCCCGCTATAGCCGACGGATCGGAGCACCAAGGAGGTGTCAATCGTCTCGGAGTCGGCCGTGGCCACGGCAGTGCAGGATCCATGCCCGTCGGGCTCGAGCCGGTTGCGGACGATATCGATGGACGCGACCCGGTCTGCGCCGTTGATGCGGGTGGGCGATTGCAGGTAGCGCAGCACCAGTCGCTTGGGATTGCCCGAGCTGGCCCGACCAGCAACCTCCTGCCCGAACCGGACCTTGAAGCCGACGGAGGACTCGGTGTCGGGATCGTCGAGAATCGATTGCATCACCTCGTCGGACTTCACCTCGTCGCCGTCGATGACCACGTCCACTCCGGGCAGGCCACACAGTGCGATCATCTCCGGATTCGTATAGCCAGCCTGGGCGATCCCCCGGCGGCCGATCACCACAACCTCGCGGATGTTGCTGTCCCGCAATGCTTCCAGCGCGTGCGGGGCGATGTCCGAGGCCGTCAGCTCCGCGGGGTCCAGCAACAGGATCCGGGCGACGTCCAGCGCGACATTGCCGTTCCCGATGATGACGGCGCGCTCGCCCGACAGGTCGAAGGTGCGGTGGGTGTGCTCGGGATGGCCGTTGTACCAGGCGACGAACTCGGTGGCCGCGTGGCTGCCGGGCAGGTCTTCGCCGGCAATCCCGAGCGTCCGGTCCGCGGACGCCCCCACCGCGTAGATCACGGCGTGGTGGTGCGCCATCAACTCCTCGTGGCTCACGTGCACGCCGACCTCGACGCCGAGTGTCAGCTCGAAAGCGGCGGAGCGTTCGAGCGATGCGAACTGGCTCGTCACCGCCTTCGTCGTCTGATGGTCCGGTGCCACCCCGAACCGCACCAAGCCGTACGGCGTGTAGAGCCGCTCGTACATCCGAACTCGCGGCCCCCGCAGGTCCACCAGCCCCATAGCGGCGTAGAGCGCGGATGGCCCGGACCCCACAATCGCCACCCGCAGACCTGAAAGGTCCTCGCCCCGTGCGGGATTGCTCCTGAAGTCCGGGATCGCGTCGTCCATGGGGTGCACGCGGAAGTAGTCCGCGTTCAGCTCCAGATACGGCTCGTCCTCGGCCTCCAGCTCATAGTCGGGCTTGATCGCGAGGACGGGGCACACCTCGACGCAGGCACCGCAGTCGATGCACGCCTCGGGGTCGATATGCAGCATCTCGGTGCGCATGAACGGTGCCTCGGCCGGGGTCGGATGGATGCAGTCGACCGGGCAGACCGCGACGCAGGAGGCATCGTTGCAACAG
The DNA here is from genome assembly GCF_000524475.1 of Tomitella biformata AHU 1821. GTDB lineage: Bacteria > Actinomycetota > Actinomycetes > Mycobacteriales > Mycobacteriaceae > Tomitella > Tomitella biformata. Next base: position 19,362 of record NZ_BAVQ01000061.1, read on the forward strand.
GGTTGGGTGATGACGTATGTCATTAGATTTCTCCGTACTTGGCAACGAGGGGCCTCGTCGCTCTGGAAGTCACACCGGGGCATGCCAGTTGAGCGCTGGCATCCCGTCATAGCAATGTCCCGGCAGGGGGGAAACTCGAATCGAGTACCACCCCGCCGGGACATTGCGTGGGCTCAACCGTCGACAGCGACCTTATTCACAGCCAGTGGCTCTGCCAGCCGCTGGTCGTCGATGATCTGCTGCGCGCGCTCGACGGTCTCTGTGAAACTCGGCCCCTGACGCGTACCCGGGGTGAACGTGGCCGGCAGGTTCACCAGTCCGTTGATCTGCCCGATGGACTCGTAGTAATTGGTGTTGTCCAAATCGACCACAAAGTCGGGCATGCGGTCGAGCACCGCGGCGATCATCCTCTTGAAGAGGACTCGCGCCACGTTCGAGCCGATGCACCGGTGGATACCCAGGCCGAAGGACGTGTGCCGGTTTCCGCTGCGGTCGAAGTCGATCTCGTTCGGGTTTGGGAACACCGACGGGGATCGGTTGGCCATGGCCCACGAGAGCCAGAGCCGCTCACCCTCCTTGAACTGCACGCCGTTGATCTCGACGTCCTTGCTGAAGGTGCGGCCATCACCCTGGGCCGGCGTGAAGTACCGGAGGAACTCCTCCGTCGCCGGGTCCAGGAGGGTGTCGATCTCATCGCACAGCCGGGCCCGCGCCGCGGGGTTGGCCGACAACCAGCCGAGCGAGTGGCCGGTGAGCGCCGTGGTGGTGTCGAACCCGCCGCCGACCAACAGCATCGCCGTGGCCGTGACCTGCTGGTCAGTGAGCGGCTTCCCCGCAACCGTCGTCTTGACCAGCGCGTCCATCAGGCCCGGACGCGGATTCTCCCGCACCTGCGGCACCGCGGCCGTGAGCGCGGCCCGGCTCTCATTGGCCATCTCGACCACTCGTCCGATGTCGGGAGAGTGCGGCGGGGTGTACATCAGCGCATGGGCCGGCTCGTTGTGGATCTCCCAATCTGTGAGCGGCAGGCCCAGCATGCCCATCGTCACGATCGCGGGCACAATGTTGGCCAGCTCCTGGACGAGGTCGATGCTGCCGCTCTCGATGTTCTCGTCGATGCAGGCCCTGATCAGATCGTCGATAACCGGGACCCACCGGGCGACCGCGGCGGGAGACATGTACGGATTGAGGGTCTTGCGATAGTCCGTCTGTTCCGGCGGATCCAGCTCGAGGAAGGACGGCGTGGCGTACGGGCCATAGTCATAGGCGGGGATGCTGATGCCCTGATAGCCGTTGACCGAGCCGTCATGGTCCCGGAAATTGGTTACCGCGTCGGACCTGCGGGCGATGGCGAAAAGCTCGTCAATCCCACTGGCCACCCAGTGGCCGCCATAGGATTCGCTCCACGCGATCGGGCACGTGGCGTGGAGTTCCTGTGTCTTCTCAACGAACTCCTCACGGAACTCCGGATTATGCCGGTCATACGAGACTGGACATTTCCGCAGGTCCTCGACCTGGTTGGCGTCATCGGTTGTCATTGTCACTCCAAGGCTTTCGTGGCGCTTATGCGCGGCGCCAAAGGTGGGGTACGAACAACTGCTCAGGTAGCGGAAACCTCGCGGATCGCGCGCTCTGGGCACGTGACGATCGCCTCACGGGCCGAGTCCTCGAGCTCGACGGGCACCTCGCCGCCGTTCATCGCGTAGCTGTGGCCGTCCTCGTCCCGCAGCGCGAAGACTTTGGGTGCCACCATCGCGCACATCGTGTGCCCCTGGCAGAGGTCCTGGTCTACTTCGACCTTCATCGTGTTCTCTCCTTCAAAGGTTGGCCGAGCCTTAGACGTGGAAGGACTGCATCTTCAGGTAGCCGCCCGCGTCCACCCGCATCTGCGTGCCCGTCACATACCGCGCCTCGTCCGAGGCCAGGTACAGCACCGCATTGCTGATATCGACCGGCTCCACCCACGGAATCGGCATCGCCTGCTGCACATGGAACGCCCCCTTTGCGTCCTCGAGCGTCGGATTCTCCAAATCCGGGCGGAAAATCTGGTACATCGAGTCGGACTGCAGCATCGCGGTGTTGCAGTTCGTCGGATGCACCACGTTCGCCCGGATCATCTGCGCCGAAAGCACCCGGGCGAGCTCATGGATGTACTGCGAGATCATCATCTTCGCCACCGTGTAGCCGGCACCGCCGGGATCCGCGCCTGGGTTCTCCACAATGTCGTTCTGCATGAACGCCGCCGTGGAGCCCGTCGCGATGATCGACGCCCCCGCGGTCAGGTGCGGCAGCGCCGCGTGGATCGCGTTCTGCGCGCCCATCAGGTTCACGCCGATCACATCGAGCCAGCCCTGCATGTTCGGGCCGCCCAGGATCGGCATGATCCCCGCGTTCGCGACGACGATGTCGAGCTTGCCGAACGCCTCGATACCCTGATCGATGGCCGCGGACATCTGCGCTATCTCCCGCACATCGGCCTCGACGGTGACGATCCGCCGGCCGGTCGCCTCGACCAGGCGGGCGGTCTCCTTCAGGTCCTCCGGACGTGAGAGGGGGTACTTGTTCGACTCGATATCGCGGCACAGGTCCACCGCGATGATGTCCGCGCCCTCCTCCGCGAGGCGGACCGCGTGGCTGCGACCCTGCCCGCGTGCCGCGCCGGTGATGAATGCGACCTTGCCTTCAACTCTGCCCATCATATGCTCCTCAACGCTAGAAAAAACCGGTGGAAATACGTAGGTGTGGCCGGTGTCAGAACTGTTAAGCGGGACGGGCCACTGTCTTGATCTCGAGGAACTCCGCGATCCCCTCGGTGCCCCACTCGCGCCCGATGCCGCTTTGCTTGTAGCCGCCGAACGGCGCGGTCTGGTGGTTCCACATCTGGTCGTTGACCTGAATGGAGCTGGCCCGCATGCCGTTTGCCACGCGTGTGGCCCGCTCGAGGTCCGCGCTCCACACGCCCCCGGCGAGCCCGAAGATCGTGTTGTTGGAGATCCGGATCGCATCTGCATCGTCGTCGAACGGCAGGATGGCCAGGATCGGCCCGAAGACCTCCTCCTGCGCGACGGGGGACATGGAGTCGATATCCGTGACGATCGTCGGCTCGACCCAGTAGCCCGTCTCATATCGGTCGCTGGCGTTGCCGCCGAGCAGGACGCGGCCGGTCTGCTTCGCGATCTCGTAGTAGCGCAGCACCGCGTCGTACTGGCGCTTGTTGGCCAGCGGCCCCATGTAGTTGCCGATGTCGGTGGGATCTCCCCACGGGATCTGGCTCATCGCCGCGACGGCGATCTCCTCCGCCTCCTTCAACCGCCAGCGGGGCACCAGCAGTCGCGAGTAGATGGCGCAGCCCTGGCCGGCGTGGCTGGCGGTGGTCGCGCACACGAAGGGGATGGCGGCGGCGAAGTCCGCGTCGTCGAGCAGGATTGCCGAGGACTTTCCGCCGAGCTCCAGGGCCAGCCGCTTCACCGTCGGGGCGGCGGCGGCCATGATGCGGCGGCCGGTGGCGGTCGAGCCGGTGAACGTGATGACATCGACCTCAGGGTGGGTGGTCAGCAGCGCCGCGACCTCGTTGTCGTCGGTGGTGACGATATTGACCACACCGGCAGGGATATCGGTGTGCTCGAGCACAATCCGGCCGATCACCAAGGTGTTCCAGGGGGTGTCCGGCGCGGGCTTGAGGACCACCGTGCAACCGGCGGCCAGCGCGGTGGCAAGTTTGCCAATCGCCAAGAAGTAGGGATAGTTCCAGGGGGTGATGGCCGCGACAACGCCGGCGGCCTCCCGCCGGATGATGCGGTGGGCGGCCTCGTCCCCGGCGATCGGGGTGATCACGGACTCGAACTCATAGGTCTCGAGCAGGTCGATGTAGTGGCTGATCATCTTGGTCGTGTTGTCGAGCATGGTGTCGTAGGTCAGGGCGAGCGGCGAGCCCGCCTCGGCGACCAGGATGGGCCGGAGCTCCTCAGCGTGCTTGAGCAGCCCCTCCTGCAGCTGGATCAGGCACTGGCGGCGAAACGCGTGATCGGTGGACCAGGTGGTGGTCTCGAACGCGCGGCGCGCGGCGAGGATCGCCCGCTCGATATCTCCGCTGGTCGCCTTCGGCGCGGTGCCGATGACCTGCTCGTTGGCGGGGTTGATGTTGTCGTAGACGCCGCCGTCGCCGGCGGCAACCAGCTCTCCGTCGATCAGCATGCGGAGTTCAGAGTTGCTCATTTGCCACTTCCCTTGAATATTGGACCGACACTGTCGCCGCGACCGAGTCGCAATCGACCTGGATCAGTTCTGATGGACGGGCGAGGCGATTAGCGCAGCGCCCAAGACCGAAATTCCTGCGGGGCTATCGAGCACGTCCCGCAGCACGCCGAGGTCCGCGCCCAGGTCCGACGCCACACGCCGCACCGCCGCGACGTCCTTGCCGAGGAACTCCCCGACGGTGTTCGCGAAAATCTCACTCGAGCCAATGCGCTCGATCATCCCGAGAGCCCGACTGTCAGAACTCCCGTGCCGCAACGACTTCAACAAATCCTGCTCGGCAATGCCCAGGTCGACGGCCACCCTCGCCGTCTCCCCGACCAGTGCGACGTTGGCCGCGAAGAGGGCGTTGTTGAGCAGTTTCACCACCTGGCCGGAGCCGGTGCCGCCCACATGCAGCAGCGGCTCGGCGTAGCAGCCCAGGATGTGCCGGACTCGGTCCACCGCCGCCTGGTCGCCGCCGACGAAGACCGTGATCTCGCCCGCTGCGATCTCATCCGGGCCGCCGCTGACCGTCGCATCCACTACGGCCACCCTGCGGGGTGCCGCGAGCTCCGCCAATTTCCTTGCGGTGCTGGGACTTCCGGTCGTGTGGAGCACCAGGACGGAGCCGGGCTCCATGGCCTCGAGCAAGCCCTCGCCCCGCGCCACCTCCCAGACCTGCTCGTCGGAGAACACGCACACCATGACGGCATCGGCACCAGCGGCAACGGCCTTGACCGACGCCACCGGGGTCGCGCCGTCAGCGAGGAGTCCCGCCAACACGGAATCCGAGCGGCCGGCGACCTGGACCTCATGTCCGCCCGCAACCAGGCGGCGGACCATTGGCTGACCCATCCGGCCTGCGCCGACAAATCCAACTTTCACCCTGTGCTCCATCCTGGTGACTGTCGATGCGCCCATTCCCAGCGGCCCATCTTTCCGCGGCCCCACCCATGGAGACCGCTGGCACAATAATCATGCTAACGAGAGCTTGATCACACAGTATAACTAGTTAGATGGTAATACAAGAGGGATCCCTAAATCGGGGATATTCCAGTATTTGGCCAGGCCAACGCCCTACGCGCCCTTAATCAACAGTCGGTCCGCGCCCGGATTCCCATTGGAAGTCGCCCGAGCCATCCCGCTCACCGCGGAATCTTGCCGCATCCCGGGGGCCTGTGGGGCCACCTCGACCCACTATGCGGAACGGCAGGGAGCGCACTGCAGACAACAGACAGCTGCGGGACCATCGAATACCCTCGATGGTCCCGCAGCCGTTCTTGCCAGGCACTCGCCCGTCAGTACAGGATCAACGGATTGATCAGAACGCCCGTGGAACGGTGGATGGCCGTCGGCGCCGCCACGACGAGAGCCGTCGAGACGCCGGCCGCCGTTAGCTCCGCCACCGCGGGGCCGAGCAGGCAGTTGTCGACGAGGCACAGGCCAATCGCGTAGATGAGATTGTGCACCTCGAGAGAGCCGGAGGGGTTGTTGCGGGCATCGTGGAAGTCCCAGAGCACCAGGCCCGCGTCCTTCGACGCGATCCACGCGGCGCCGGACTCGCCGATGCCCGGCCGCGCGACCGCCGCGGCGCCGCTCGGGTAAATGTTCCCTGCGGCCTCGTAGCGATCCCGACCCTGGTAGATGACCAGCGCGTCTCCCGGCTGCAGGGCGACACCGGTCGCGGCGAGTGCCGCATCCAGGTCGGCGTCCGTGACCGGGTTCCCCGCATCGATCCACTCGACCCCGCGCGCGGCCGCGACATCGAGGACCACCGCACGAGTGGCGATGCCATGCTGCGCCCACGCCACCATCGTGTCCTCGTCGGTGTAAGACGCCTCGGCGGGGATCGGCCCGTGCCAGGAACCCTCCGCGCCGATGTGCGCCAACCCGTCCATGTGCGTGTTGTGGACGCCGTGGGCGTCGTATTTGATGACGTCGCCGCCGTGCGCCGAGCGCATGCCGCGGACACCGACCTGCACCTCCAGCTCGACCGACCCGTGTCCGGTCGGCATCTCGGCGAGCCCCAGCCGCTCCCACTGCGCCGCCTCGAGCTCCGCCACCGCCCGGCCATCGGCGAGCCGCCCCGGCCGGGTCTCCACCTCGCGCTCGAGGGAGATGGCCTTGCCGTGCCAGACCGCGGCGACGCCGCGCAGCCGGGCCGCCTCATCGATCAGGTCCACCGAGCCGCGGCACTGCACGCCGTCCACATGACGGGACGCGTCGTGCCGATCCTTGATCTCGCGGAGCCATGGGGCCAAGGGGTCCGTTTCCAAATCGTCGACAGTCATTCGATCTCCCTATTTGTTTCCGATGATTGCATCGACCACCGGCCGGGGCAGAGTTCACCCGGCCTTGGCCGCTCACACGACCAATACACTGAGGTATATTTGTTTAAGAAACATCGCTTATCTAATTCATTGGGCGTCGCCAACCCATCGAGCGATCACCCTGCGGCGCACCCTCGGACGTGCCCCTCGCCAGCCGCAGTCAGGGTGCCACCCTGCAGGCCGCGGGGCTGCCCGCGGAGAGTTCAGCAGATCACTTCAAGACTCTATCGAGACCCAAGTCACATGAAGGGTACAACTAGTTAGATGGTGAGACAAGAGCTGATCCCATCCGCTCGATGGCATCGCGGGCCGCGTCCCAGGGCACCCCGCGCTCTGCGCCCGCCCCCTCGGCGAGCTGCGCGAGAATCGCCACGTCCTTCCGCAGCAACGGCTCCCCCTCCGCGGCCATCGGCGCCAGCGTGCCACCGATGCCGCGCAGCACGCCGAGCGCATAGCTCCCCCCACTGCCGTGCGCCATGACGTCCAGCAGGCTGTTCGCATCGACCCCCAGGGACCTGCCAATATCCAGGATCCCCGTCGTGGTCGAAAAGTTCGCGGCGAGCAGCGTGTTGTTCAGCAGCTTCGCCACCTGCCCGGCCCCGACCGGCCCGAGATGGACGATCGGCTCGGCGAAGCTCGACAGGACGGGGAGGCTTCGCGCCAGCGCCGACTCCTCACCGCCGACCATGACAAGGAGTGTCCCGGCGGCGGCCGCGCTGCCGCCGCCGCTGACCGGGGCGTCGATCAGCTCAATCCCCCTCGTACGCGCCGCGGCGGCCATCCGGCCGCAGGTATCGGGGTGAATCGTGCTGTGAATGGCGATGATTCCGCCTGGGGCCATGCCGCTTAGGACCCCCTCCGGACCCGTGAGGACCTCCTCCACGCCGACGTCGTTCACCACGCAAACACAGACGAGGTCGCTGGCTGCGCCGAGCTCCGCAGGAGTCTGCGCCACCGCGGCGGCGGTGTCGGCATAGGGCTGCAGGCTCTCGGGCCGGCGCGCCCACAAGGTCAGCGGGTGACCCGCGTCGGCGATGCGGCGCGCCATCGGCCCGCCCTGGCTGCCCAACCCGATGAAGCCCACCCGGAGCGTGGGCCCGAGCAGTCCGGACATGCTGTCCTGGCGGGCGGGGAAGTCGGGATTTCTATCCAGCACGGGGGCTCCTCGAGATGGGGTGGCGGAGGATCGCCAGCCGCATCTGCCGCGTCGAGCGGGGCTGGATCGATCACCAAGAAGGACGGGGCAGGCACGATAGGGCCCGCATCCGCGTCGATGCCGACTATAGACAGCCGCCGGGAAAACTCGTCAGTTATCTAGATATGTGGCGCGCCGAAGCCGGGTCACTGGTGCCGGGCAGCGCCACCCAACTCCCACACCATGGACCGCGGGCCGCCAGCCAGCGCCGCCCGCACCAGCCGGGGCGGAGCTGCTCGCCGCGGCGGACCCGACGGTCCCGCAGACTCGAGTCCCGATAATTCACCACAAATGGTCGCATCCGCATAATTCCGCCAATTCTGAGCAGCTCAGCTATAGACGCGCGGCAACACTCGTGGCAGACTCCTGGATCTAAGCGCACAAGCTCAAACTCTTCTGGCGATCGCGCATTCGGAACCATTCGGCATTCAAGGGAGATCTGATGACGACCACACCCTTCTCGACCAGACGCACCGATCCATATAAGCCGCCAGCCCAGCAGGTGCAGATGCAGAATGAATGCCCCGTGAGCCACGTCGACTGGCAGGGCGGCGGCAAGATCTGGGCAGTCACCAAGCACGCCGACGTCCGCGCGGTCCTGGCCGATGCCCGGTTCAGCTCGGATCGATCGCTCCCCGGGCACCCGTTGAATCAAGTTTACGTGGCAGGCAACCAACTCAAGCAGCTGATCGAGATGGACCCGCCCGAGCACACCGAGGCCCGGGTGCGGGTGATGCGCGAGTTCACCGTCCGGCGGATCGCCGCCATGCGGCCCCGCCTCACCGAGGTCGTCAACGAGACCATCGACGCGATGATGGACGGCAAGTCCGAGGCGGAACTCGTTACGGCACTGTCACTTCCGGTTCCGTCCATCGCGATCTCCGAGCTCCTTGGCGTGCCGGCTGAGGACCACGAGTTCTTCCAGCGCCACAGCAGCGCCTTCGCCAAACATAACGCCACCGTGGAGGACCGGATGGCGGCTGTAGGGACGCTCAAGGCGTATATCGCCGAACTTGTCAATACTCGAGTGGCGACGCCGGGCGACGACCTGCTCAGCCGCCAGCTTGAGGCTGGCGCGACCCCGGAGGAGGTTGTCGGCCTCGGTTTCCTCCTGCTCATCGCCGGGCACGAGACGACGGCTAACATGATCTCGCTCAGCATCGTGACCCTCCTGGACAATCCCGAGCTCTTGCAACAGCTTCGCGATGATCCCGACCTCCTCTCGGGCGCGATCGAGGAGCTGCTGCGCTACTTCACGATCGCCGAGATCGGCGGACTGCGCCTTGCGACCGCGGACATCGAGATCGGCGGGACCATGATCCCGGAGGGCGGCGTGGTCTTCGCGGCCGCCAACGTGGCGAACCGCGATCCGGAGGCGTTCCCCGAGCCGCACACGATCGACTTCAAGCGCGGCGCGCGCAACCATGTCGCCTTCGGCTTCGGCCCCCACCAGTGCCTGGGACAGAGCCTCGCGCGCCTCGAGCTCGAGATCGTCCTCTCCACGGTCATCCGCCGGATCCCGACCCTGCGCCTGGCCGTGCCGTTCCAGGAGATCAGGTTCAAGGAAAATGGACCCACCTACGGCGTCTACGAACTTCCGGTGGCGTGGTGACCATGCGAATTCTCGCGAACACCAGCGTGTGCATCGGGGCGGGGCAGTGCGTGTTCACAGATCCCGAGGCATTCGACCAAGACGACTCCGGGTTCGTCGTCGTGCTTCGTCCGGAGCCTAAGACGGCCGCCGAAACCGCGCGGGCGAAGGAGGCCGTAAACCTCTGTCCCAGCCGCGCGCTCTCGCTGGCCGAAGTGCCCGCGTCGTGAATCTTCCCCAGACTCTGCACTACACAACAAGGAGCAAATAGTGAACGACTACTTCGGCTACGCAGGAAAGACGGCCGTCGTGACCGGCGCCGCGTCGGGCATGGGCAAGGCCCTCACTGAGATCCTGGTTGATCTCGGAGCACAGGTGTACGCGCTAGACCGTGTGGAGCCGCCGGTCCCGGGCGTCGCCAAGGCCATTCTCGCGGACCTGGGCAGCAAGGACTCGATCGATCTGGCCTTCGCGCAGATCCCCGCGCAGATCGACGCGTTCTTCGGGGTGGCCGGCATCTCGGGTGTGCATAACAGCTTCCTCGACACGATCACCGTCAACTTCATCGCGAACAAGTACGTCACCGACGCCTACCTGGTGGACCGGATCGTCGAGGGCGGGTCGCTCACCTTCGTCTCCTCCAACGGCGGGCTGCGCTGGGAGACGCCCGCGATCCGGGAGGAGCTCGCCCAGTTCACCCGCGCCGACAGCTGGGACGACTTGGTGCGGGCCACGCAGGAGTTCGAGACGGGATTCGGCGCGGTGCAGGGGTCCATGGGCTACATCCTGTCCAAGCGCCTCCTCAACTTCTGGGTCGCGGAGCAGGTCGGGCCGCTCTCGAACCTCCGCAAGATCCGGATCAATGCCACCCTGCCGGCCCTGACGGTCTCGGGCATGCTGCCGGAGTTCACCGAGATGAAGGGCGGCGAAGACGCCGTCAACGCCGATCTTGGCCCAGCCGGCCGCCTGGCGGAGTCCGCCGAGATGGCCAAGGTCCTCGCCTTCCTCGGCAGCGACCTCGCCAGCTACGTCTCGGGCGCACACCTGTCCGTCGACTTCGGCGCGAACGCGATGCAGATTGCGGGCCTGCAGCCGGACCGCCTCGGGTGGACCCTCCGCGACGTCCTGTCGCGCCAACCGACGGCATGACCCCGAGCAGCCGCTCCCGAAACACCTCAGACATCGAACCCAGGAGACTGCCGTGACCATGCTCGACGTACGCGCTACCCCCATCCCCCTGAAGCACCCGGACCGCTTCTACATCAACGGCGAGTGGCGGCTGCCCTCCACCTCGGCCACCATCGACATCATCGACGCCGCGACGGAGGAGCCGTTCTACCGCGTCGCCGAGACCGGCCCCGAGGACATGGACGCCGCGATCACCGCGGCCCGCAACGCCTTCGACCGCTCCCCCTGGTCCACCCTCGAGCCCGCCGAGCGAGCCGTCTACCTGCGAAAATTCGCCGACGGCATCCGCGCGCGCGCCCAGGAGGTGGGGACCTTCTGGACCCGCCAGGCCGGTGTCATCTTCCCCATCGCGGTGGGCGCGACCGGCCGTGTGCCCGCGCTCTTCGACTACTACGCGGACCTCACCACCACCTACCCGTGGGCGAAGCAGGACAGCCCCGAGTTCGCCGCGTTCGGCGCCGTGGTCAATGAGCCGGTCGGCGTCGTCGGCGCCATCGTCCCCTGGAACACCCCGCTGTCCCTGGCCGCGTACAAGATCGCGCCCGCGCTCCTCGCGGGCTGCACAGTCGTCCTCAAGGCGCCCCCGGAGGCGCTGGGCGAGCTGTATATCCTCGCGGAGATCGCGGAGGAGATCGGCCTGCCGCCGGGCGTGCTCAACGTCGTGAACGGATACCGACAGGTCTCCGAGCAACTCGTCGCCGACCCGCGGATCGACAAGATCGCGTTCACCGGCTCCAGCGCCGTCGGGCGCCAGATCGCGACGACCTGTGGCGCCCGCCTCGCCCGGTACACGCTCGAGTTGGGCGGCAAGTCCGCCGCGGTCATCCTCGACGACTACGACCTCGCCACCGCGGCGGCCTCGATCTCCGCGCAGGAGACCGTGATGAACGGCCAGGTGTGCATGTCGCTGACCCGCGTCATCGTGACGAAGTCGCGGCACGACGAGTTCGCCGAGGCCTTGGGCTCGGCGTTCGGCGCCGTGCGGGTCGGCGACCCCTTCGACCCGCAGACTCAAATGGGGCCCCTGGCGCTGGCCAGGCAGCAGACGAGCGTGCTCGGCTACATCCAGACCGCCAAGGACGAGGGCGCGACGCTAGTCACGGGCGGCAACCGCCCCGCGCACCTCGACCGCGGCTGGTTCGTCGAGCCGACGGTGTTCTCCAACGTCGACAACAGCTCGACCATCGCGCAGGAGGAGCTGTTCGGACCCGTGCTGTCCGTCATCCCCGCGGAGAACGAGGAGCACGCGATCGAGCTGGCGAACGACACCCGGTACGGGCTGAACGCGGCGGTGTTCACGAACGACGTCGACCGCGCGTACCAGGTCGCCCGCCGACTCCGCTCGGGGACCGTCGGCCACAACGGCTTCAAGACAGACACCCGGATGGGGTACGGCGGCTTCAAGCAGTCGGGCGTCGGCCGCGAGGGCGGGCTACAGGGCCTGCTCCCCTACCTGGAAACGAAGACCGTGCTACTCGACGGCACACCCACGCCCTTCCAGTGAGCGACTCTTGAGCGGGCCCACCCGGCCACACACCAGGGTCCTCGAGGTCCAGCCGCGCGCTCGCGCGGCTGGACCTCGAGCTCGTGGGGAACCCTCCCCAAAATCTCCCAGTTGTGTAAATATGTAACTAGTTCAGGTTGGAGCGCCGACGTGCCAATGCGAGCACCCGACCGCCGTGGGAGCCCAGCTCCGCGACTGCCGACACAGGAATATTGCCGGAGAGGCGAATCGAATGACAACACTCAGATCCACCCATCGCGTGGTCATCGTCGGAGCGGGCCTCGCCGGGCTGCGCACCGCCGAGGAACTGCGGCGGGCGGACTTCGACGGCGAGATCGTGCTGATCGGCGACGAGCCGCACCTGCCGTACGATCGCCCGCCGCTCTCGAAGGCCGGCGTCCGCGGCGAGAACCCCGACACGACCTTCCAGCCCCTGGAGTTCTTCGCCGAGCAGCGGATCGACCTACGTGTGGGCCTGCGCGCCGAGCGCGTCGACGCGGTGGGCCGCACCCTGGCCCTGTCCGACGGCTCCACCCTGGCCTTCGACGAGCTCGTCGTGGCCACGGGCCTGCGTCCGCGCCACCTGCCCGGGTCGGAGTCCCTTGCCGGGGTGCACGTGCTGCGCTCCCTCGACGACAGCCGCGCGCTGGCCGCCGCGGCCAACCCCGCGGGCCGGGCCCTGATCGTCGGTGCGGGCTTCATCGGCTGCGAGGTCGCCGCGAACCTGCGGTCGCTCGGTATGGACGTCGTGCTCGTCGAGCCGCAGGCCGCACCGCTGGCCGCGGTGCTCGGCCCGGAGGTGGGCGGGCGCATCGGCCGACTGCACGTCGACAAGGGCGTGGACGTGCGCGCCGGCGTCGGCGTGCGGGAGGTGGTGCAGGCCGACGGGCGCGTGCGCTCGGTCGAGCTCAGCGACGGCACCCAACTAGACGTGGACCTCGTCGTCGTGGGCATCGGCTCCGCGCCCGCCGAGGCCTGGCTCGAGGGCTCCGGCGTGCGCGTGGACAACGGCGTCGTGTGCGACGCGCAGGGCCGCGCCTCCGCGCCCCATGTCTGGGCGGTCGGCGACGTCGCCGCTTGGACGGGTGCCAACGGCGCACCCCGCCGGGTGGAGCACTGGACGAACGCCGGGGACCAGGCCCGCGTGTTGGCCGCTGCCCTGCTCGGATCGGACACCACTCTGTCGCACCAGGTCCCGTACTTCTGGAGCGACCAGTACGAACTGAAGATCCAGGCCCTCGGCGACGTCGACGCCGCCGACACGGTCCACATCACGCACGAGGACGGCCACAAGTTTCTCGCCTGCTACGAGCGCGACGGCCGCCTAAGCGGCGTGGTCGGCGCGGGCCTGCCAGGCCGCGTGATGAAGATGCGGGCCGCGATTATGGCGGCGGTGCCGATGACGGAGATCCTGGCTCCCAGCGCCTGACAGGCACGTGGCGCGCGCGGGACGCGCGCCACATCAGCCCCGCTGGAAGACGGGCGCCCGCTTCTCGAGGAACGAGGCCTTCGCCTCCGCCGCGTCCGCGCCGGCGATGTTGTTGGCCTGGGCCTGGCTCTCCAGACGCAGGGCCGCCTCGAGGCTGCCGCCGTCGGCCGCGGCGTTGAGCAGCTGCTTCGTCGCCGAGAGGGCCCGCGCGGGACCCGCGGCGAGCCGCGCAGCCAGCCGCTCCACCACGGCGTCGAGGTCCTCGACCGGCACCAGTCGGGTCACCAGCCCCATTTCGGCAGCCTGGGCGGCGGTGTAGATATCGCCGAAGAGTGCGATCTCCTTCGCCTTCTGCAGCCCCACCAGGCGGGGCAGCAGCCAGGACCCGCCCAGGTCCACCGAGAGGGCTCGCCGGACGAATATCTGCGAGAACTTCGCGCGCTCGCTGGCCACCACGAGGTCGCAGGCCAGCGCGAGGTTCCAGCCCGCGCCGACGGCGACCCCGTCTACCCTCGCGATAGTCGGGATGCTCAACGCGTGGAGGGCGCGCGCCGCGTCGCTGACGTCGGACATGAAGTGGAGGGGGTCGCCCTGCAGGCTCGCCAGATCGGAGCCGGAGCAGAAGTCGCCGCCCGCCCCGGACAGCACCAGGACCCGGTCCGTGTGCCAGCGCTCGACACTGGCGAAGATCGCGGCCAGCTCGCGCCACATCTCCATGTTCACGGCATTCTTCTTCTCGGGGCGATTCATCACCACCGTGACCACCCCGTCCCGACGCTCCACCTGCAGAAATTCCACCGCCGCGCTCCTTAACCACCCATGAGATCGGAGTTCGAATCTCCGCCGCGCCCACCTGGCGCCACTATCGAAAAGGTAGATGACGTGGTTAACTATGTCAACAGAATTAATCGACCATAGGAGCGCCATGGACTTCGTGCTGAGCGACGAGCAGGTAGCCCTTGCCGAGGCCGAACGCGCCTGGCTTGCAAAGAACTCCCCCCTCCAGGAACGCCGCAAGGCCATCGACGACGGGCCCGCGCGAATCTCACCCGCCAGCCTTCGCCACCTCGTCGAGTCAGGCCTGCCGGGCCTTCTCACCGAGGAGCTGGGCGGCACCCATGTCGACCTGCTGGTGCTGGTCGAGGAGCACGGCCGCGCCGCCAGCGCGGCCCCCCTCGCGGAGCTCGCCGCGGCGGCCCGGCTGCTCGAGCGGATCGGCCACCCCGCCCTCGCCGACGCCGCCGCGGGGACCAACCTGGTCCTGCCCGCCGTCGGCTCGATCGAGGACTCCGCGCTGCACGCGGATATCGAGGGCACGTCGCTCCGGGTGCGCGGCACCACCGCCCCCATCACCGGACTGATCGACGCCCAGCGAATCCTGCTCGCCGTGTCCACCCTCGACGGCGTCGACGTCGCCGCGGTGGTCGACCTCGACGCCGTTGACGTTCGGGTCCTCGAGACCCTCGACCTGACGCGCGCGTGGGCCGTCGCCGACGTCGATCTGAACCTGGGTCCGGACGACTGGCACCTCCTCCCGAGCGGCAGTCTGGACGTCCTGCGCGATCAACTGGCGACCTTCCGCGCCGTCGACGCGCTGGGCGCCGCCGAGGCGCTCCTCGACCTCACTGTCGAGTACGCCGGGCAGCGCACCCAGTTCAACCAGCCCATCGGCAGCTTCCAGGCCGTCAAGCACCAGTGCGCCAACATGGCCCTGTCGATCGAGGCCGCGCGGGCCGCGATCTGGGCCGCGGCGGTGGCCCTCGACGGCGACTGCGCCGCCACCCGCGCGCGCGCCGTCGCGGCGGCGGCGGCCTTCACGGGCGAGGGCACCAGCTCCGCCGCCCAGACCGCGCTGCAGATCCACGGCGGCATCGGGTTCACCTGGGAGCACGACGTGCACCTACTCATCCGGCGCATCAAGGTGGACGAGCTCCTCGACGGCTCGGTGAGCTATCACCGCCGCCGCCTCGTCAACATCTGACCAACTCATCAGCGAAAGGCCGGGGCCCCACGGAATCGGTGGGGCCCCGGCCTTCGCTTTGCTGGCGCGGGGCTAGGTCAGCGCGCCTGCCACACCGCCTCGCGCTTCTCCGCGAACGCTCGGGGGCCTTCCTTAGCGTCCTCGGTGTGCATTAGGCCATCCCACTCGGCCGCCGTCTGCGCCCACTTGCCAGCCTCCCCGGCACGCAGGCCACCCTCGATGCCGTAGGCGATCCGCTTGCTGGCCTGCACCGACAGCGGAGCGTTCACGGCGATCCGCTGCGCCAGGTCGATCGCCGCCTTGACGGACTTCCCCTCGGGCACAACCTGGTTGACCAGGCCGACCTCGAGCGCGCGGGCCGCGGAGATCGGCTCGCCGGTGAAGATCATCTCCATCGCCAGGCGCTGCGAGATCTGCGCCGTCAGGCGGAAGACGCCGCCGGCACCGGCGAGCAGGCCGCGCTTGACCTCGGGCAGGCCGAAGGTGGCGTTCTCCGCCGCAACGATGAGGTCGGCGGCCAGGACCAGCTCCGTGCCCCCGCCTAGGGCCGCCCCGTTGACCGCGGCGATCGTCGGCTTGTCCGTGTAGTGCTTGACGAAGCCGGCGAAGCCCCACTCGTGGTGGCCCGGCGCGTAGGTCGACTCGCCGCGGCCGATCGCCTTGAGGTCCGCGCCCGCGCAGAAGGACTTGTCGCCCGCGCCGGTGATGACGATCGCGCGCACCTCGGGATCGGCCGAGGCCTCCTCCAACGCGCTGCCGACGGCCGCACTCACCTCGGAGTTGACCGCGTTGCGGGCGTCCGGGCGGTTGATGGTGATCACCATGACGTTGCCGACGCGTTCGACGAGCGCGCCCGGCTGGTTGTTCTCGGTCATTGCTGTCTCCCTAGTGTGGACTGCAGTGTCAGTTCGCGTCGAGCAGCTCGAGGATGGTGGCGTTGGCCTGGCCGCCGCCCTCGCACATCGTCTGCAGCCCATAGCGAATGTTGTTGCGGCGCATGTGGTGCAGCATGTCGGTCAGGATCCGGCCGCCTGAGCCGCCAAGCGGGTGGCCGAGGGCGATCGCGCCGCCATTGGGGTTCACCCGCGCGGGGTCCGCGCCGATCTCCGCCAGCCAGGCCAGCGGCACACTGGCGAAAGCCTCGTTGACCTCGAAGACGCCGATGTCCTCCACGGTCAGCCCCGCCTTGGCAAGCGCCTTCTGGGTCGCGGGGATCGGGGCGGTCAGCATGATCAGCGGGTCGTCCCCGACGACGGCGACGGTGTGGATGCGCGCGAGCGGCTTCGCACCGTGGCGGGCGGCCGCCTCCTCGCTCATGATGAGTAGCGCTGAGGCGCCGTCGGAGATCTGCGAGGCGTTGCCGGCGTGGATGACGCCGTCCTCCTTGAAGACTGTCTTGAGCTTGCCGAGAGACTCCATTGAGGAGCCGCGTCGAATGCCCTCGTCCAGGGAGATCACGGTGCCGTCGGGCGTGGTGATCGGGACGATCTGGTCGGCGAAGTGCCCGGCGTCCTGCGCCGCGGCGGCCCGCTCATGCGACTGGACCGAGAACGCGTCCAACTGCGCGCGGGTCAGGCCCCACTTCTCCGCGATCTGCTCCGCGCCCACGCCCTGGTTGGGTCGAACACCGTTGTAGCGCTCCATGAACGCGGGGCTGTAGGGGCTGCCCTCGAATGTGCCCGCCGAGCCCATCGGCACGCGGGACATAGACTCGACCCCGCCCGCCACAGCCACGTCGTAGTGCCCCGCCACGACACTGGCGACGGCGAAGTTGAGCGCCTGCTGCGAGGACCCGCACTGGCGGTCCACGGTCACGCCCGGGACCGACTCCGGCCAGCCGGCGGCCAGGACCGAGTTGCGGGCGATGTCGTTGGCCTGGTCGCCCACCTGCTGCACACAGCCCCAGATGACGTCCTCGACCACAACGGGGTCGATGCCCGCACGCTCAACCAGCGCGTTGAGGACCGCGGCCGAAAGATCGGCCGGGTGGACAGTGGAGAGGCCGCCGTTGCGCCGGCCGACGGGGCTGCGCACCGCTTCTACGATGACTGCGGACATGTTGTGCTCCTTATCTTTCCGGGGCAACCCGGGTGTTGAGTGATTTCGCGAACGATGTGGATGCGTCGGGGTCAGACCCGGGCCGCCTCGAGGTCCGCCACCAGCTCCAGCAGGCGGCGGCGGTCGATCTTGAGCGACACCCCCCGCGGGAGCTCGTCGACGGTATGGATGACGACGGGCACCTCGTAGGCGGTGAGCTGGCCGCGCAGGAACACCTTCACCTCGTCCGCGTCGAGCGGGGCGGCACCATCCACCAGCTCGACGACCGCCACGGGGACCTGGCCCAGCCGGTCATCGTCCTTGCCGTAGACGCTGGCGTCGAGGACCGAGGGGTGCGCGCGCAACGCCTCCGTGACCACGTCGGGATGCACCTTGAAGCCGCCGCGGACAATCGCGTCATCCGCTCGGCCGTCGAGGTAGAGGAAGCCGTCCTCGTCCAGGTGGGCGAGGTCGCTGGTGAGCGTCCAGCTGTCCTCGCCCCGGCCCGTCTGGCCCGCGCGGACCTCGAGCTTGCCGGTCTCGCCGACCGGCAGTACGTTGCCGTCGTCGCCGACCACGCGCAGCCGCACCCCGGGGAACGGCTGTCCGACGCTGCCGCGTTTGCGCGCCCACCACTCGGTGTGGAGCGGCTTGGTCCACCCGGCGATCGCGCCGGAGAACTCGGTGGCGCCGTACATGATCAGCGCGGGAATGCCGTAGCGGCGGGTGAACTCGTCCGCGAGGTCCGGGCTGAGCCGGGTCGTCCCCGCGGTGACCGCCCGCAGGCTCGCCAACTTCTCGGCCGGTACCTCGGCACTGAGCAGCGAGCGCATCGCCGGCGGCGGCAGGCTGGCCACCCGCAGTTGATGTTCGGACACCGCAGCGACCCAGCCGTCGACGGTGAATCTCGGGAGCAGCACGATGGGCCGCGCCTCGGTGAGCGCCTGCAGCACGGGCCAGAGGCCGCCGATGTGGACTAGGGCCAGGAACACCAGCGACACCCGCCCGGTGAGCGGATCGCGTTTCGGCCCAGCCGCCCCGGTGTGGCCGTGGACGGCGGACATCGCGGAGTCCAGCTGGCGCCACGTCAGGGGCACCCGCTTCGGCGGGCCGGTAGTGCCCGAGGTGAACATCTCCACCGCGATGGGCGGCTCCGCGGCCGGCGGCGTCGGAATCGTCACCACACCACTGCCGCCAGTGCGCTGCAGCACGTCTGCCCCGTCCACGGCGAACCCGACGATGCCCGCATTCGCGGTGGCCGAGAAGAATTCCGGCTCCGCCCAGACGCTCGCGGGGCCCAGCACCACCTGCGGCAGGGAGTTCACCAGGTCCGCCGTCAGACGCGCAGTCGGCTGCATCGGGTTGAGCGTGACGATCGTCCGGCCCTTGCCCAGGATGGCCACCATCGCCGCCACGGACTCCATCCGATTGCCCAGCACCACGCCGATGCGCGAGCCCTCGCCGCAACCGACCCGGGTCAGCTCCGCGTCGAGACGTTCGACCAGTTGGCGGACCTCGCCCCAGCGGACCCAGCGCCCATCCTGCTGGATCATCTCCGCAGCGTCGGGAGCCTGCCACAGGGCGCCCATCCCATCCCTGATTCCCACCATCGACCGCCTCCAGTTCTGCCGTCGGGACAGCCGCAGGCTCCCCGGCGCGCCTCTCAGGGCGTCGCTCGGCATTGGACCGCGCCATAGAATGGCGCATAGTTAAAAGATAGATTACATAGTTAACCAGGTCAAGACCTATAGCTTTGAAGCATTCCCGAACTGACGAAGACGGGAGGCTCGGAACCCGAGCCTCCCCTACGTTCGACTTACGTGGCCCTGCGTCAGCGCGGCATCGCCAACCCGCGTTCCGCGATGATGTTGCGCATGATCTCGGAGCTGCCGCCGGCGATGGTGTAGGCGCGGGCGTAGAGGAACTCGTCCTGCCAGCGGCCGCTGTCAATAGCGCCCGCATCGCCCTCGACCAGCACGCCGGCCTCGCCGCTGAGCTCGAGCGCGTAACGCGCGATCTCCACGCCCAACTCGCTGAACATGAGCTTCGCCATCGGCCCGTCGGAGACCCGCTCGGCCTTTCGGGACCAGCGGCTCACGTTGGCGTAGACCAGCGCGGAGAGCGCCTCGACCGCCGCGGTGAGCTGCCCGATCCGGTCTTGCACCGCGCCGTCCTCGATGGCGGGCCGGCCGTTCCTCGTGACCGCCCGGGCCAGGTCCGCCAGCGCGGACACGTTCTTCTGGAGGCGGGCCGCGCTGCCGGCGACGGCGCTGCGCTCATGCCCCAGACTGGAGTTCGCGATCGACCAGCCCTGGCTCAACTCGCCGATCAGCGCGTCCGCGCCAACCTCCACGTTATCTAAGAACACCTCGTTGAAGTCCTCGGTGCCCGTCATCTCGCGCAGCGGGCGCACGTCCACCCCGGCCAGTCGCATATCGATGATGAACGCGCTGATCCCGCGGTGCTTCGAGGCGTCGGGATCCGTGCGCGCGAGCAGGTAGCCGTAATCGGCCCACTGCCCGTTGGTGGTCCACACCTTCTGGCCGGTGATCCGGAAGCCGCCGTCCTCGGTGCGCGTGGCCTTGGTGCGCAGCGACGCGAGGTCGCTGCCGGAGCTGGGCTCGCTGAAGAGCTGGCAGAAGATCAGCTCGCCCGAGCGGATCCCCGGCAGGAAGGCCTCGCGTTGCGCCTCGGTGCCGAAATCGAGCAGCGCGTTCGAGACAAGCTTGGACGCGCCCTGCACGGCGGCCGGGGCCCGGCCGCGGGCCAGCTCCTCGCCGAGGATGACCTCACGCTCCATCGATGCCGGATTCCCCTGTCCGCCATAGCGTTCCGGCCAGGATTCGCCGACATAACCGGCGGCGAAGAGCTGCCGCGTCCACTCCTTCAACAGCGCGAGCTCCGCCTTGTCCTCCGCCGTGCGCACCCCGGCCTTGGGCGCGATCGCAGGGGCGTTGGCCACCACGAAGGCCCGCACCTCGGCGCGGAACTCCTCGAGCTCCGGCGTCATGCCGTAGTCCATCACCGCACCTCGTACTTGCGCGTCGGCACCTCGGAGCGGGTGATCTGGGCCTTGCCGATCGGGTTGCCCAGCGAGGTGTAGGACATGCCGGTGGCCAGCGCCTGCGAGCGGGTGGCGTCCTTGGACTCCCAGATCGCCCGGATGCTCCCCTGGATGGCGGCCGCGGGCTTGGCCGCGATCCGCGCGGCCAGGTCCTCCGCACGCGTCCAGAGCTCGGCGCGCGGCACGATCTCGCTGACCAGGCCGATCTCGCGGGCCCGCTCCGCCGACATCCGCTCGTCGAGGCCCAGCAGGACCATCCGCAGCACCTCGCCGATGGGGATGCGGTGCGCGAGGCCGATCGGCTCGAGCGCCGCGACCATGCCATAGGAGACATGCGGGTCGAAGAACTGCGCGTCCTCGCTGGCGATGATGATGTCCGCCTCGTTCAGCCAGTACAGCGCGCCGCCCGCGACCATGCCGTGGACCGCGCAGACCAGCGGCTTCCAGCAGCCGTTCTGCTTCGGCGCGAGGTCTGCGCCCGGATCCCGGCGGCTGAACACGTTCTCTGAGACATAGGTGCCCTCCTTGACATCCATCCCGGTGCTGAACGCGCGATCGCCGTTCGCCCGCAGGACCACGACGTGGACATCATCCGTCTCCGCCGCGTGGTGCCACAGCGCGCGGAACTCCGCACGCATGATGTTGGTGAACGAGTTCAGCCGATCCGGCCGGTTCAGCGTGATCGTCAGAACATGGTCGCGGTGCTCCGCGATCACCGTGGTCAAGCTGCTCAGCTCCACAGGGCCTCCTGAAGTTGGGACACACACCGTATTGAATTTCCGGGCCGACCTCGAGGGGTCACGCCTGCTGGGCGGAACGCGCCTGCGCGCGCAGCTCGCCGTGGCGCTTGAGCATCTGCGCGGCGATCCGCTCCCACTCCGCGGGCGCTGCGGGCAGCATCGCGAGGTCGAGCTCCCGACTTGGCAGCGAGATCGTCGCAGTCGCCGGGCAGGTGACCTCCCCGCGCTGGCTGGTGCCGCGCAGCTCGATGTCGATCAGGTGGCGATCGCCCTCGACCCGCTTGCCGACGACCTCACCGGTGAACACGTGGGTGTCGCCGAGGTAGTTGAATTTGCGGATCTGGCTGGACATCGTCTCGATCCAGCCGCCGTCGCCCATCCAGTCCGTGAGGACGTGGGTGAGCCAGCAATCGCGCATCATGCCGTAGTCGTACGCCGCGGGCAGGCCGATGGAGCGCGCGTACTCGCTGTCCCAGTGGATGCGCTGCGCGACGTCCGGGACGCCCTGCTCGTTGGGGATGTAGAACGGGGCGATGCGCTGGCGGTTCTTGTACGTCAGCCGCGAGGCCGACGGGGTGTACGGCGCGAAACCGTAACCGCCAGAGTGGAAGACCATCATGTCCGTGGCGGTCAACGGGCCCTTGGCCATCCGGTCCAGGCTGTCGCCGACCTGCACGTCGTCCCAGTAGCGGGGCTCGGCGCCCCGCGGCTTCTCCCCCGCGTAGATCTCATCGACCGCCGCGATCTCCTCGGGGGTGTAGGAGGCCGGCTCGATCGCGTCGTACTTCTTGCGCTTTTTCGACTCGTGGCGCTCGGTGTGGATCGTGAGCACGCGCTGGGCCTGCACAACCTCGGCCCGCTGGTTGAATTGCACGTGCACTCGCGTGACCAGCAGGGAGCGGCCGGCGAACTCGGACTCCTTCAGCTCGACCTTCTCGAAGCCGTGGAAGGAGTAGATGGTGTCGCCGTCGTAGACCGGCCGGTACCAGTCCGTGCTGCTACCCGAGACGAACACGTGGATGCCGCGGAACGGGGGCCGACGATGCTCACGGGGCATGCGGTCCGCCTTGAGTTCTTGGCGCACGGCGATGTTGAACATCGGGGGCGCGATCTGGCCGCCCCAGCGGGTGTCGCGGCCGTAGTCCTCGTCGACGAACAGCGGGTTGTCGTCGCCGTAGCTGCGCGCGAAGTTGCGCACCACGTCCGGCGTGATCCGGCTGAACTGCTCGCGCTGGGTGACCGCGTGGTAGATGCCCACGATGTCCCGGGCCCGTTGGATGTCCTCCTCGAGGAAGGTGTAAACCTCGGCTTCGGCTTCCGCTGTGGTCATGGGATCCTCCGTGATCGTTTGGCGCTCGAATGCGATGACTGGCGATGTGCCCACCGCGGTGGGCGACGCGGCCCAGCTCCACCCCATAGTAAGTCAACCTAGTAACAGATGTAAAGGCTGATGGCGTCAGATCGCGGCCGGATGCTCGCCCAATCGGGCCACGACGTGGCGGCGGACGAGCTTTCCAGTCTCGGTCCGGGGCAGCTCGTCCCAGTACACGATGCGCTCAGGGGTCTTGCTGCTGCGCAGCTTCCCGCGCACGTAGGCCCGCAACTCGTCCACCTCGGCATCAAGCCCGGGATGGAGCACCACCACCGCCTCGATGCGCTGGCCCCACTCCTCATCGGGCATGCCCACAACCACCACATCCCGCACCGAGGGGTGTCGCAGCAGCACATCCTCGATCTCGGCCGGCGCGATATTCTCCGCGCCCCGGATGATCGTGTCGTCAACCCGGCCGCCGACGAACAGATAGCCGTCGGCGTCCAGGTAGCCCTCGTCCCGGGTGTCGAAGAAGCCGCGCTCGTCGACCATGCGACCGACGCCCGCGTACTCCGCGGAGACCTGGTCGCCGGCCACACAGATCCGGCCGACCTCGCCCGCGCCGAGCACCTCGTCGAAGGCGCCGCGGATCTCAATCTCCACGCCCGGGACCGGCTGCCCCACCGAGCCCAACCGGGCCCGCACGCCCTCGTCCGCACCCGCCAGCGCCGCCCGGTGGTCATCGGGGCCGAGCACCGCGATGGTCGAGCTGGTCTCGGTCAGCCCGTAGGCGTTGACGAAGCCCACCGTCGGCCACAGTCCCAGCGCACGCTCGATCACCCGCGCCGGCATGGGCGCCCCGCCGTAGGCCAACCCCCGCAGGGACGGGATCTCCTTGGGCGCGTCCGAATCCACGATCCGCGCCAGCATCGTCGGCACGACGAGGGCGTTGGTGATGCCCTCCACGCGCACGATCTCCAGCCACTGCTCCGGCGTGAACTGCTCGAGGACGATAGTCCGGCGGCCCGCATAGAGGTTTGTGATCACGTTCGCGACGGCGGCGATGTGGTACGGCGGCACGCTGACCAGGGCCGCGTCCGCCTCCTCCGCGTTGGCGAACTCCACCGAGCCGAACACGTAGGAGGTCAGGTTCTCATGGCGCAGCAGCACGCCCTTCGGCGCAGACGTCGTGCCCGAGGTGTAGATGACGACGGCGGGCGCCCCCGAATCCGACGACTCCGCATCCGCAGCCTCAACAGCCTCTTCCGCGGCAACCTCGAGGAGCGACGCCAGCCACTCCTCCGGGGTCCGCGCGCTGATCCCCGCCCGCGCGAGGACCTCACCCTGTGCCGGGTCCGCGATGCCCAGCGCCCGGGGGTGGTTCGCAAGGATCGAGTCGAGCTGCTCGCTCCCAAGTCGGTAGTTCACCGGCACCAGGGGCACGCCCGCGCGCGCCGCCGCGAACATCGCGACGGGGAAGACGGGGCCGTTCACCGCAAGATAGACGACGGCGTCGGCCCCGGACTTGCGAATCGCCGCCGCGCCGGCGCTTGCCAACTCGTCCAGCCGCGCCGCGGAGATGCCCGCGTCCTTCGATCCGATGACCACGCGGTCTCCGAAGCCGTCCGCCGCCATGTCCAGCAGCATCGAGATATTCATCGAGCACTCCACTCGTCTTGGGTTTGCGTGCGCACTGGCTAGTCGGACGAGGGGAGCGGCTTGGCGGCCTTGAGCACCAGCGCCGCACCCGCCAGCGCGAGCCGGCCCTGGCCCGACTTGGTGCACAGCACCTCCAGGCCCGAGTCCACGTCGACGTACCGCTTACCGAGCACCGCGCCATCGACCTCCGACGGGTCAATGGTGGAGCCGTCGCCCGCGGGCTTGCCACCCGCGACCATCGCGACGCCTCCACAGGTCAACTCCCCCGCGCCGTCCTGAGGCGCCCGGACCACGATCACCGTCGTGGTGTCGACGCTGCTGGCCAACGACTGACCGACCTTGAGAACCATGATCTCTCCATTCACGGGACAGGCAGCACAGCCCCTGAGAGCCAGCTGCACGTTTCGACTTGGACACCGCCGCCTCCTAAAGGTAGCGTGCGTCACATAGTTTAGATAGTACTATAAGTGAGCTCGAGTGTGCACAGGTAGCACTCGCAAAATCCCAGTGAGGACATCGCATGAATATCACCGGCAAGAAGGCTGTAGTCGTGGGCGGCGCATCGGGCATGGGCCTGGCGAGCGCGGAGGCGCTTGCCGCGGGTGGCGCCACCGTCGCGATCCTCGATCGCGAGGCCAGCGAGGGCAAGGCCATCGCCGAGCGGATCGGCGGCATCTTCCAGCCGATCGACATCACCGATTTCGAGGAGGCGGAGGCCGCGTTGGCCACCGCCGTGGAGCAGTTGGGCGCACTGCACATCGCCGTGAACACCGCGGGTGGCGGCACTGTGAAGAGGACCCTCGGCCGCAACGGGCCCCACGACCTCGGCAGCTTCCGCAAGGTCATCGACCTCAACCTCGTCTCCACCTTCAACATGAACCGGCTGCAGGCCTTCCACATGTCGGGCAACGAGCCGGAGGACGAGGAGCGCGGGGTCATCGTCAACACCTCCTCGATCGCGGCGTTCGAGGGCCAGATCGGCCAGGTCGCCTACAGCGCCGCCAAGGCCGGCATCGCCGCGATGGCCCTGGTCATGGCCCGCGACCTCGGCCCCCAGGGGATCCGCGTCGTCGCCATCGCGCCGAGCCTGTTCGCCACCGGGGCCACCTCGAAGTTCACGGACCAGCAGGTGGCCCCGCTGGTGGCAGACGCCGCCTTCCCTAAGCGCATGGGGCGGCCGGAGGAGTACGCCAAGCTAGCCCTCGCCGTCATCGACAACCCGATGCTCAACGGCCAGGCGCTGCGCCTGGACGCCGGCCAGCGCTTCGCGCCCCGCTGACGAGACACCCAGAGCCCGCACTCGCCGCCGGAGCCACTCGACAATGCCCCTCTCCCCCGCCACGGCCGCCCGCCCACCCGTCGGCGCGATCCTGGCGGTCACCCCGCTTGGCGACGACCGCTTCCGCGGCGAGTCCCACACCGGGGCGCGGCGCGTCTACGGCGGGCAGACGCTGGGGCAATCGCTCCTCGCGGCGGGCCGCACCCTCGAGCGCGACCACCATCCCCACTCGCTGCACGCGAGCTTCGTCCATCCCGGCCGCGCCGAGCTCCCCGTGGAGTACCACGTCGAGCGGGTCCGCGACGGCTCCAGCTTCACCACCCGCCAGGTCCGCGCCGTCCAGGATGGGCGCACACTACTGCTGGCCACGGTCTCCTTCCAGCGCGACGAGGACGGCCTGCGGCACCAGGACCTGACGCCGGCCCCGCCCGCGAGGCCGGAGGACCTCCCCCGCTTCGAGGACAGCCTCGGCGACGCCGACGCCGCCGAGCGGGCTTGGCTCCCACCGCTTTTGGCCGGTGTGGGCGTCGAGTTCCGCTTCCCCGAGGAGTACCCGCGCGTGGCCTGCGGGCGCGGCCGGACCGGGCCGCCGCGCCAGCGCGCGTGGATCCGCACCACGGCGCCGCTGGGCGGCGAGCGCCTTGTCCACGCGGCGGGCTTCGCGTACTGCTCCGACCTGTTCCTGCTCTCCGCCGCGCTGCCGCCCCACGCCCGAAACGTCGACGCCCCCGGCCTGCAGCTGGCGAGCCTGAACCACACCGTGTGGCTGCACGCCCCCTTCCGGGCGGACGAGTGGCATCTCTACGAGCAGCACGGCTACTGGATGGGCGGCGGCCGCGGGATCAGCGCCGGCCGCCTCTTCGACCGCGCGGGCGCCCTGGTGGCGAGCACCGCGCAGGAGGGCCTGCTCCGCTTCCCAGATTAGGAGGAGAGGCCGTAAACCCTTGGTTCACAGCCCCTCCGTCCTACCGGGTTGATTCCGTCACCCGTCCTGGCCACCTGCAGTCTTGGCCCCAACCCGCGCGATCAACGCGCCCGCCGCGGCGTCCCGCAGGCGCTCCGGCCGGGCGATGGACGCCTCGTTCGAGAGCGCGCGCCGGAGCAGCAGGTGCGCCGGATGCTCCCAGGTGAAGCCGATACCGCCGTGGACCTGGATGCAGCCCTCCGCCACCGCGACGCCCGCGCCGAGCGCCTCCGCGCTGGCGAGGTCCGCGGCGATCACCGCGGCCGGGTCCTCGGCGGCCAGGTCGGCCGCGGCGAGGACCTGGCCGCGGGCGCTCTGCGCGCTGACCAGAAGATCCGCGCACTTGTGGGAGATCGCCTGATAGGAGCCGATGGGCTGGCCGAACTGCTCCCGCTGCCCGGCCCACTCCACCGCGAGGGCGAGCGCCCGGTTGGCCACCCCCACCGAGTCCGCCGCGACGAGCAGCCGCGCGACCCGGCGAGCGGATTCGAGCGCTTGCGCCGCCACCGCCCCGACGGCCACCGGCCGCGCGGGCGCCCGGTGGAATTCGACCAAGCCCACCGTGGAGGTGAGGTCTACCGGGGACTGCACGGACATCGTGGCGGCAGTCGGGTCCACCGTCGCCAGCACCAAGTCGCCGGTGGCCGCGTCGGCGGCGAGCACCACGAGCACGTCCGCGACCGGCGCGCCGACCACTCGCTCCACGCCGCCGGTCAGGTGGCCGTCGGAGAACACGGGCAGCCCGGTGTGGCGCACCCAGCCGTCATCGTCCACCGCGGCCACGAAGGCGGCGGTGCAGCCGGCGATCACCGTTCGCGCCGCCTCCTCCGCGCCGGCGTCCAGGAGCACCTGCAGCGCAATCGCGGTGGGCACCAGCGGCACCGGGGCCAGGTGGAACGCGGCCTCCTCCACTGCGACGCACAGCAGGCGCGTCGACGCGTCCCCGCCGCCAAGCGCCGCGGGGGCCGCCAGCCCGGGCAGGCCGAACATCACCAGCTGGTCCCACAGACCGATGTCGTAGTCCCCGGGCCTGCTCTCGCTGGTGAGGAACTTCTCGGTGTCCACCCGCGCGGCCAGGAGGCCGCCCAGGATCTCACGCAGCGCCGCCTCGTCCTCGTCCGGCTTGACCAGCGGCCGCCCGGGCGCGGCCACCGGCGCGCGCCGGCCCTCGCCGCGGTGTGAGGGCAGGCCGAGCACGCCCTCAGCGATGGTGTTCCGTTGGATCTCCGCGGTGCCGGCGCCGATGGTGGCAGCCCGGGACATCAGGTATCCGTAGGTCCACCGGCCGTTCTCCACCACGCCCAGCGAGCGCGTGCCGAGGACGGCCGCGTTGCCGGTCAGTCGCAGGGCCAGCGACTGCAGCCGCTGCTCGAACTCCGACTTGACCAGCCGGTTGATCGACGCCACGCCGCCCGGGTCCTCGCCGCGCAGGACCGCGTCGAGCGCCCGCGCGCTGTTGGCCGCGATGGCCCGCACCGACGCCTCCGCGCGGGCGAGCTCCTGGCGGACCAGCGGATCCTCGCCATAGCCCCGCTCGATCGCGAGACGGACGACCTTGTCGACGGTCCCCCGGTAGCGGAACTCGTCCGCCAGGAACGCGGTGGCACGCTCGTGGCCGAGAGAGGTCCGCATGATGGACCAGCCCTTGCCCTCCTCGCCGATGCGGTTCGCGACCGGGACGTCGACGGCGTCGAAGAAGACCTCGGCGAAGTGGTGCCCGCCGGCGGCGTCGCGCAGGGGCCGGACCTCGATGCCCGGCGAGTCCATGGGAATCAGCAGGTAGGTGATGCCTGCGGTGCCGCGCCCGGGCGGGCCGGTGCGCACCAGTGCGAAGATCCAGTCGGCCTGGTCCGCCTTGGTGGTCCAGATCTTCTGCCCTGTGACCCGGTAGACGTCGCCGTCGCGGATCGCGCGGGTGGACAGCGACGCCAGGTCGCTGCCCGCGCCGGGCTCCGAGAAGCCCTGGCACCACAGCTCGTCGGCCCGCAGGAGCGGCGTGAGGAAGCGGTCCTTCTGTGCCGGAGTGCCGTGGACGATGATCGTGGGCGCCACGATCATCGACATCGCGCTCGGGTGCTTGGGCGTGCCAGCCGCCGCCGTCATCCGGTAGTAGTCCAGCTGGTCCTCGAGGGAGAGCGCCATGCCGCCAACCGCCACGGGCCAGCCGGGCGCGGCCAGGCCCGCGTCGACGAGCTCGCCCTGCCAGGCCGCCGCCGCCGTGGCCCGCGCCTTCGAGGTGGCCGGCCGCGGGCGCGCCTTGTAGTCCTGAAGCAGCGCGGTCAGCCGGCCGCGCCAGTCACCCGTCTGCGCGTCGAGCACCGATGTTGAGGCCAACTCCACCTCGCCACCTCCCCTTTTTCTTGATCGAATTCGTTGGCGGTCAGTCTTGGGGCGCGCGCCGCTTGCCGAACCGGGCACCGACCTCCGAGCCGCTGGTGCGGAAGCCCACCGAGGCCTCGGCCTCCAGCCCCAGCGCGTGCGCCGTGGTGGCCCCCGCTCCGTCTTTGAGCAGGCGCAGCATCCGCTGGATGGCGCCCGGATGCCCGGCCGCGATCTTGTCCGCGATCGCCATGGTGCGGACCATGAGCTCGCCGTGCTCGACCACCTCGTTCGCAAGGCCGATGCGCGCGGCCTCCGCGCCGTCGATCGGCTCGCCGCTGAGCATGAACTGCACCGCGGCGGGCAGGCCCACCATGCGGGGCAGCAGCGCGCTGCCGCCCCAACCGTTGAGCAGGCCGATCTGGGCGTGGGTGTCGGCGAACTCTGCGCGGGCCGAGGCGATGATGAACGAGCAGCTCACCACCAGCTCATAGCCGCCGGTGTAGCAGGGGCCGTTGACGGCCGCGATCACCGGTTTCGAGATCGACCGCAGCACCTGCGTGGGGGTGGCGCCCTCCGTGCGCGGCGACGGGCCCGAGAGCGCCTCGGGCAGATCGACCCCCGCCGAGAACGACGTGCCCGCACCGGTGATGACGACGACGCGCACGCCCTCGTCGGCGTCCGCCCGCCACAGCTCCCGCTTGAGTGATTTGCGCATCGCTCGGTTGATCGCGTTCCGGCGGTCCGGCCGGTTCAGCGTCAGGACCGTGACGGGGCCGACCTTCTCGACCAGGACGGGGGTCTCCGCCACCGCGGGAGCTTGCTCGGTCATCGCGCTCAACCGACCGTGATCGGGTCGACGACGACGTTGCGCGCGAGGTGCCCGAGCAACGCCTCCGCGTCGGCGGAGATGCGGCGCACCAGGTCGCCTGCCGGCGGAATGTCGTGGATCAGGCCCTGCACCACGCCGACGGTCCAGATGCCCGCCTCCGGGTCGCCGAACTCATAAACCGTGCGCCCGCGGGTGCCCACGACGAGGTCCTTCACATCGCGGAACCGCCCACCGGCGTTGAGGATCTCGACGACCTCCTCGCTGACCGAGTTCCGCGCGGCCCGCATCGTGTTGCGGAGCTGGCGGAAGATCAGCTGGGTGTCCAGCTCGGAGGCGTCGACAATCTGCTGCTTGATGTTCTCGTGGATCGGGCTTTCCTGAGTGCACATGAAGCGCGTGCCCATGTTGATGCCGTCGGCCCCCAGCGCGAGCGCCGCCACGAGGCCACGGCCGTCCGCGAAGCCGCCGGACGCGACGAACGGGATCTTCAGCGCGTCCGCCGCCGCGGGGATCAGCACGAGGCCGGGGATGTCGTCCTCACCCGGGTGCCCCGCGCACTCGAAGCCGTCGATGCTCACCGCGTCGACACCGATCCGCTCCGCCTTGAGGGCGTGCCGGACGCTGGTGCACTTGTGGATGACCTTGATGCCGTGCTGCTTGAAGTGCTCGACGTGCTCGGTCGGATCTGAACCGGCGGTCTCGACGATCGTGACACCGGAGTCGATGATTACCTGCCGGAGCTCCGGGTACGGCGGCGGGTTGACTGACAATGTGAGCGTCAAGTTGACGCCGAAGGGCTTGTCGGTCATCTCCCGGCACCGCGCGATCTCCTCCGCCAGCGCCTGTGGGGTCGGCTGCGTGAGCGCGGTGATGATGCCCAGGCCCCCGGCCTCGGACACCGCGGCGGCGAGCTCCGCGCGGCCGACCCACATCATCCCGCCCTGCACGATCGGGTGCTCGACGCCGAACGCCTCGGTGAACCGTGTCTTCAACATCGCTGCTCCTTGGCGTGCGCCGGGTGTCCGGGGATCATTGCCACGGTGATCTACCCCACCGTCCACTTACACTAAGCTAACATAGTTCACTATGTGAGTTAACGCAATCGGATAGCCCCTGAAATCGGCTTGGACCAGCGCTAGAGCGCACGGCGACTGCACGTGTCCGTTACCGCTGACCCCTCAAAACGGCCGGTTAGCGGCCATATTCCCGGACCGGGTTTGCTGCCGATCCCACGGAATCTGCGCGACGGGTGCTTTACTGGGTGCTCATAGTCAGCCTTGAGCGAAGAGAAGGTGTACGAATCATGACCGATGCCGCAGCCGTGTCACCCGTCTTCGAACTGCGTCCGCAGTCGGGGCGGGCCATTCGCACCCCCAAGACCGCCGAGCTGGTGGCGGCCAAGCTTCGCAGCATGATCGTCGACGGCGAGCTCAAGGATGGCGACCACCTGCCGCACGAGGCCGAGCTGATGGAGCACTTCGCAGTGAGCCGCCCGACGCTGCGCGAGGCCGTTCGGGTCCTCGAGGCGGAGCGGCTGGTCGAGGTGCGCCGCGGGTCCCGTTCCGGCGCCCGTGTGTGCGTGCCGGGCCCCGAGGTCGTCGCCCGCCCCGCGTCACTGCTCCTGGAGCTCTCCGGCGCCACGGTCGCCGACGTGTTCGTCGCCCGCGAGGCGATCGAGCCCGCCGCGGCCCGGATCCTCGCGGAGACCGGCATGGCGGAGGCCTACGACGAGCTGGAGCGGCTGCTGGACGAGGAAGTCCCCGCCGCGTTCGCCGCCGGGGACTTCGGTCCCGCCGCGGCCCGCTTCCACCTGCGGATGGTCCAGCTCTCGGGCAACGCCACCCTCGCGCTCATCGCCGGGATGCTGCATGAGATCTTCGAACGACACACCGGCAACATCGCCCGCGAGCGCGCGATCTCCGATGCCGAGGCCTCGCAGCAGCGCTACAAGCTGTTCGTCCGGTCCCTCCGCAAGCTCATCAAGTTGCTCCGCGAGCACGACGGCGAGGGCGCGGCCGAGCACTGGGCCAAGCACATGCGCACCGCGCAGGCCATGCTCTTGGCCGGCAACGAGGACACTCAGGTGCGGGACATCCTGAACTGACCGTGTGGGGCCGGGCCAGCTCAGGATCTAGTCAGCCCAGGATCCGGTACGACGGGTCCGCGGTGCCCCGGCTCCCCCAGGTCTGCGGCCCCGCCGGATTCCGGGCCTCGTGCATGATGTCGGCGATGAAGGTCCGGTGCGCGATCGCCCAGACGCCGTCTCGTCGCGACCATTCGTCGACGTAGCGGCCGCGGTGGAACTGGTCGACCACCTCCCCGTCGACCGGCCGGCCCCGCAGCCAGACCGCGACATAGGCCTCGCTCACTGCCCGGTCCCCAGCCGCGTCAACCTGTATGAGGACGTTGCCGATCAGGTGCGAGTGGCATTCGAAGCGCTCATGGAATGCCCACACGTAGTCGAGGAACTCCGTGCCCAGCCCGCTGATGGACGGGCCGTAGTCGGCGGTCCCGTCCGCGTGCCAGACGCTGTCGGCGAGGCCCCGGTCCATCCGGTCGAGGCCGCGGGCATACGAGTGCAGGACCTCGGTGATCTCCTGCTTGGCCGCCAAAACAGCCAGCAGCCCGTTCTCCCCTGTGCCCATGCCGTCCACCCTTCTTCGCAGAATTATCGCGCTGTTCGTTGCGCCGCAGGCAGTCCACGGCCCGAAACGGATGTGCCCCGGTGGTCAGAAAGACCACCGGGGCGCATTTCACATCAACGCGGCGGCGGCGTGAACTTATGGCCCCAGAGCGCGCCCTCCGTGATCCCGTAGGTGGGCACCGCGGTCTCGACCCGCAGCCCCTCCCATCCGCACTCCACCGCGTAGAGCTCCGGGGAGTAGACGTAGAACGAGAGCATCTGGTCGTTGGTGTGCTTGCCGAGGGTGTTCATCATGGGCACCTCGAGCTCGCCCGCGCGATCCAGCGCCCGGCCGACGTCGTCGATCGAGGCCATCTCCACCATCAGGTGCAGCATCGAGCCCGGCCCGGGCTTCGGGGCGAGCCCGAAGGAGTGGTGCCGCGGGTTGCACCCCATGAAGTAGGTGGGCCCGGCGGTGTTCCGCTCCACGAAACCGAGCACACGCTCGTAGAAGTCGAACGCTGTCGGCACGTCCTCGGCGGAGACGATGACGTGGCCCAGCCCCATGTCGCCGGTGACGAACCCGCTGACCAGGGGCGTGTTGATGAGCACGTGGTCGAGGATGGGTCCGTAGAACAGCTCGACCGCGTTGCCCGCGGGGTCGTCGAAGCGGGCGAAGCCGGTGACCCGGCGCTC
The DNA here is from genome assembly GCF_000524475.1 of Tomitella biformata AHU 1821. Classification (GTDB taxonomy): domain Bacteria; phylum Actinomycetota; class Actinomycetes; order Mycobacteriales; family Mycobacteriaceae; genus Tomitella; species Tomitella biformata. The sequence continues at coordinate 52,341 of NZ_BAVQ01000061.1, forward strand.
GGCGCATTCTGGTGCGGTCCCCGCCGTGACCTTGATCCCCTCGGCCTCGACGTCGCGCACGACGGCGGCAAGGTCGCGGGCGTGCATGACCTCGAAGCCCAGGGCGCCCAGCGAGGGCTCGGCCGCCGGCGTCACCACGATGCGTGCCGGGTACTCGTCCAGCCGGAAGTAGAGCGAGTCCGGATCGTTGCCGTCGACGCGCATCATGCCCATGAAGTCCTCGCCGAACCTCCGCCATGCGGCGATATCAGGCGAGTTCAGCCTGACGTAGCCAAGGGACGTAACCGCCATTTTCCACTCCAATCAAAGGCCATCGAGCATTAGTCGGGTTAGTGCGCAGTTATCGACTCAGACGTGAGTCAGTCGGTCCAGAGGTAGCGGTCCGCGACCCGGTGGTGGTTCCAGATCGTCATCTCCTGCTCCTGGCTGAGCCGGTGCCCGTCGAAGCTCGGCGAGTGCATGCCCGCCGTGACCTCGCTCGTGTTCGCCAGGTCCTGGGAGATCACCTGGCCCATGTCCGCGTCCCGCCAATCGTCGAAGTACTCCGGCGTGAACTCGCGCTTGAGGTCGTAGTCCGCCACCGGGATCTGATCCAGACTGAACACCTCGAACAGGGCCTTATCGGGATCGTTGTCCACCGGCCGCGCCCGATACCAGAACGCCGAGCCCTGACCGGGCAGGATGATGGAGTTCGGGAACACGCTCCACGAGCTGCCGGCCTCCGACCACTGCTCGGGCGTGATCTGCGGCCAGTCGAAGCCCTCGTTTACCGACAACTCGCGGTAGAGCTGCAGGAAGTACTCGCCAGCGGACATACCCTCCGGCAACTCCGCCGTTTTCAGCGTCTCCGCCGCGCGCCAGCTGCGCTCGTTTTCCAGGCCCCGCATGTCCTCGTGCAGGTACTGCACCGAGTTCGCCAGGTTCAGCCGCTCATCGGACTTGCCGTCGGAGCTGCGCACCGACGGATCCTTGCCCTTGTTCCCGACTGCCGACTTCTTCGGGCCGAGTGAGGAGTAGTGGGAATGGCGCTCATAGATCGTCGTCGGCGACCACGGCCGCATATCGAGCTCTTTCAGCGACGCGAGCTTGTCGTTGCTCCGGTCGAGGCGGAACAGCTGCGGGTGGACCGCCGCCACGTGATACGCCTCGAGGAAGCCGTCGAGCGCGGTCTTCCAGTTGCAGGGGACGATCACGCCCTTGCCCCAGCGGATGCGGAAGTTCTCCAGCTGGAATGGCGCGAAGATCCGCACGATCGGGTCCAGGTACTCCAGCAGGGGCATCGCGTCCAGGTCCATGTTGATGAACACGAAGCCGCCCCACTGCTCCGCCAACACCGTCGCCAGGCCCAAGTCGTCATCCGAG
>NZ_BAVQ01000060.1 GCF_000524475.1 Tomitella biformata AHU 1821
CGCCGTAATCACCCTTCGACCAGGGCAAACGCTCCACGCATCGGCATAACTGAAACGTCGGCATAAACCTTATACTTCGAGGCAGAGAAAGAGGACGATCTGCGGAAAGTCGGCTTCTCGAAAGAGCGGCGGGTCGATCCACAAATCGTCGTCGGCCTCCTCGTCGACCGCCACGGCTTCCCCCTAGAAATTGGCTGCTACGAGGGCAACAAGGCCGAGACCCACACCATCGTGCCCATCGTGAAACAGTTCCAAGCCCGCCACCGACTCGAAGGCGCAGAGATGGTCATCGCCGCCGACGCCGGCATGCTCTCGTCCGCCAACCTGAAAGACCTCGACGCCGCCGGCTGCAAATTCATCGTCGGCTCCAGGGTCACCAAGGCGCCCAAAGACTTGGCGTCGCATTTCCACTGGCACGGCGACAAATTCGAAGGCGGCCAGATCATCGACACAGTGACTCCGCGGCACGGACACTCCGTCGTCAACGACGTGAAAAAGCGGGCCGAACCGGTCTGGAATCCGATGGTGGACACCACCGCGTGGCGGGCAGTCTGGGCGTATTCCACCAAGCGGGCCGCGCACGACGAGAAGACGTTGAACGCGCAGGAGG
>NZ_BAVQ01000059.1 GCF_000524475.1 Tomitella biformata AHU 1821
ACGCGCCTTGCGACGGCGAGCGCCGCGAACACGATCGTCAGATGCGCCTCGATCGCATCCCGCCGCCTGTGAAAAATAGGGCGGGCCCGAAGGTCTGTTTTGGACATTCTGAACGACTGCTCCACCCGCCACAAATCATGATACGTCGCGATCACCTCTCCTGAATCCATCACTGCGGCAGGAAGATTCGTGACATAGCCCTTCAGCCCAACGAGGGATCTGGCGCGGGCGATCGAGGTCTGATCAAGCGTGCGGCCCTTCGCCGTGGTCTTGACGAACCGCGTCGATTTCGGGGCCTTGCCGCCGTCGACAACGTCACGGGCGCGGGCCTCCTGCGCGTTCAACGTCTTCTCGTCGTGCGCGGCCCGCTTGGTGGAATACGCCCAGACTGCCCGCCACGCG
>NZ_BAVQ01000058.1 GCF_000524475.1 Tomitella biformata AHU 1821
TAGCTCACTGGTCGAGTGATCCTGCGCCGACAATGTAGCGGGGCTCAAGTACACCGCCGAAGCCGCGGCACTCACACAATACATTCACTTACCCCCGTGGGGGTTTGTGTAGTGGTGTGGGTGGGTAGGGGAGCGTCGTGCAGCCAGGGAAGCGTCGGAGTGATCCAGGCGTGGAGGC
>NZ_BAVQ01000057.1 GCF_000524475.1 Tomitella biformata AHU 1821
ACTATCAGCACTGCCTTCAAGACGCGATAAAACTAGTTCTCTCCAGCGGAAACGCGACTTTGACGTGACCCTGGGGACCGGTGGGGCCGTAAACGCCTCATGGTCCTGGGCCTGATTATGTTCTGCGTCGGCTCCGGAATCTCCGCGATGGCCGGGAGCGTCGCGCTCCTGATCGCGGGCAGGGCCGTGATGGGCGTGGGCGCGGCCGCGTCGGAGCCCGGCACGCTGTCGGTCATCCGCCATCTCTATCCCGATGGCGGGGCGCGGGCGAAGGCGGTCGGCATCTGGGCCGCAGTCTCGGGTGTGGCGCTGGCGCTGGGGCCGGTGGCCGGCGGGCTGTTGGTGGGCGCGTTCTCCTGGCGATCGATCTTCTGGTTCAACCTGATCTTGGGCGCGCTCCTGGTCGCGGTGGCGATCGCGTTCGTCCCCGAGAGCTCCGACGCCCAGCAGGGACGGGTCGACATACCCGGCTTCCTGCTGGGCTCCACCTTTCTAGGGTGCGTGATCTACGCCGGCATCACGGGGCAGGAGGTCGGGTACACCCGGCCGTATGTGATGGCGCTCTTCGCGGTGGGAATCGTGGCATTCGGGCTGTTCATATTCGTGGAACTGCGCGCCGCCAATCCCATGTTCAATTTTCGGTATCTGCGGATCCCCATTGTGGGCAGCGCCCTGACAGTCGCGTTTGTGATCTATTTCGGAATCTTTGCCATCTTTTTCTTCTCTGCCTTGTATTTGCAGGAGGTGGTGGGTTATTCGCCGTGGCGGACGGCAGCGGTGTTCGCGCCGATGGCCGTCGCGATAGTCGTGGGATCTTTGACGTCCGGAGTGTGGACGGCACGCGCCCCTGCGAACGTGCCGATGCTCGTGGGCTGTCTCCTGTCCGGGGTCGGAATCCTGCTGGCGCGTGCGCAACTGCACCAGGACGCGAACTTTACGATGCTCGCCCTCTCGCTCATGGTCGCCGGCGCGGGATTTGGCATCTCGGTGGTGCCACTGACTTCCGCGGTGCTCTCCGGGGTGCCTGCCGAGCATTCGGGAATGGCTGCCGCGGCGACGAACACGATGCGGCAGGTGGGGGCCGTCGTGGGTGTCGCGGCCCTGGGCGGCCTCGTCAACGCCAATCTCACGTCGGGCCTGAAGGGCCGGCTGCGAGAACTCAACATCCCCGTGAACTTCGACTCGATCATCATCAACGCCATCGAGACCGGTAGCGTGCCGCAGGGCGGAGGTGGCGCCGCGGGCTACGAGCAGTCCTACGGCTCCGTCGTCAACCAGGTGATCCAGGCGACCTACGGCGCGTTCCACGCCGGCCTCGACACGGCGCTGCTGGTGTCCGCGCTGCTGACTTTCGCCGCTGCGGGTGCGGTGGCGGTGGGTTTGTGGCGGCAATGGCACGCGCCGATGGTAAACGGTCAGACTTCAATTTGAGCCGGAAAACTATGTCGCCATAATTCAGTTGAAAATTGTAGAAAAATGCCAGCTGGGCTATTAAACGGGCCTGAAAGGTGGCTAGAATACTGCGGTCCCATGTTGCCGATGGGGTGGCTGGCGACACGAGGTGCGAGAGTCGATCAGTATTCGGCGCGGCGTGCGCCAGATAACCCCGTGGCACAGGGAGATTTGAGGGACCTCCATTGAGCGCGGGACGACATCATGCGACAACGAAATCCCGAGGGCTCGGCGGTGGGTGGGTGATCGGGGGCGTCATCGTGGTGGCGGTCCTGGTCTCCGGGTATCTGTTTGTGGACATGGCTGGGGGGAGCGGCAACTGCTCCGACACCACCGCGGTCGCCCTCAATGTCGCACCCGACCTCGCGCCCACGGTGGCCGAGCTGGTGGGGGACAGCTTGCCCCAGGACCTAGGCTGCGCGGATATCACCGTGACAGCGCTGGACTCCGCGGCGGCGGCTCAGGGCCTCGTGGGCGGCGCGGATGTGCCTGACCTCTGGATCCCCGACTCGATGGCCTGGGTGCGCAAGGCCAACAAGGTGCTCGAGACGCCGGTGGAGTTGGCCGCCCGATCCGTTGCCGTCTCCCCGGCGGTGATCCTGTCCGCCGCGGCGGGGACGCAGCCGCCGGCCAGTTGGCTCGAGGTGATGGCCACCCCGGAGATCCGGCTGGGCAATCCGGTTGCCAGCTCGACGGCAGCGGCCCCAGTACTGGCAGCGGTGGCCGAGACTGAATCCTCCAACCTGGACCCGCAGGCGGTGTCGGCGGCGCTGGTCCCCGCGGCGCAGGCGCAGAGCAAACATCTCAGCGCAGATGCCCTGAAGTCTGCGGACGGTGCGCCCAAGGTGGCCGACTCCGTCCAGGCGAGTGGCGGCATGGGAGTGGTCACAGAGCAGGCGGCGGTGGCGCTGGGTCCTGAGTTCCACGCGGTTGTTCCCGCTTCCGGCACAGTGTTCATGGAGTACCCACTGGTGGTCTCGGCGAAGCCGGAGCAGCGGGCGGCAGCGCTCGACGCCGCCGAGCGGCTGGTGGGACTGTTGACCTCGGACTCGGGCGGGGCCGCGTTGTCCGCGGCGGGCTTCCGCACCAGTCCCGACGCGCCCCTAGATGGGGGCCGGGGCGTGGGACCTGTCGAAGAGCTGGTGATTGGGGACGCGGCGGCGGCCGAGCAGGCGCTGTCCCGCTGGAGCGCGCTTGCGGTGCCGACCCGCGGACTGGTCGTCATCGACGTGTCCGGCTCGATGGCCGCGTCCGCCGGCGAGGGGGCGACGCGGATCGCGTTGACCCAGCAGGCCGCACTGGTCGGCGAGGAGTTGTTCCCCGGGAACGCGCAGTTGGGCCTGTGGGCGTTCTCGCTGGACCTGGGCGGGCCGCAGAAGGACTACGTGGAGCTTGCGCCGATCCGTATGCTCGACGCTCCGTCGGGCGGGTCCACTCATCGGGACGCTCTTGCGGCGGCGCTCGGGACGCTGGGCTCGATGGTCAAGGGGGGCACCGGGCTCTACGACACGGTGTTCGCCGCCTACCAAACGGTGCTTGACGGCTATGACCCGAGTGCGGTCAACGCGGTGATCATCCTCACCGACGGGGAGAACGAGGATCCGTCGAGCATCACCCGTGCGCAACTGATGGAGGGGCTGGCCCGGATGGCGGACCCGGCGCGGCCGGTGGTGCTGGTGGCGATCGGTATCACGGACGACGCGGACGCCGAGGTGCTTGCGGAGATGGCGAAGGTCACCGGCGGCTCCAGCTACGTGGCACGCGATCCCGCCGACATTCCCACCGTGTTCGTCAAGGCGTTGAGCCAACGTCAGGGGTGATAAGTAGGCTCGGAGCGGCCCCGCTCTGGGCCGCCCCGACAAGTTAGGACTGCTGACGTCGCCGTGCCGGACTCCACGATCGCCGCCGCCCCCGAGTTGCCAGCCGGATTGCACGGATTGTGGGAGCCGGGCGTCGGGCTGCTGATCTGGTCTGCCACTGACGAGCAGGTGCTCGCACTGGCCCACACGCTGGGTAGGAAGCCTCCCCGGCACACCGCGCGAGTGCTGCTGGATGCCGAGGCCGGGACCGTCGGGCAGTTTCCGGCGCTCGGCTTCGCCCCGGATTCCGCGGCCGAGTACTTGGGGGCGCTCGCGGACGATCCGGACCGCCCCGAGATCTGCGCCGACCTGCGCTACCTCGCCGAGGTGGTCGCGGGCCTGCGGCGGTGGGCCCAGTCCGGCCTGGTGGCGCCGGAGGTCGCGGAGGACGATTCCCAGTGGTGGCCGCGGTGGCGGCTGCTGGGGACGGTCCGGCAGCGGGCCTGGCAGGCGGAATGGGTGGCGGCGATGCCGCTGGTGTTACGCGGGCACAATCGTGCACAGAATGGGGAGGGCGAGTCCGCCGCCGTGCGCGCGACCGCGGTGTTCACAGACTTCACCGAGGCACTGGCAGACGCGGTGGTGCGGCGCGAGTTGGGTGAGCTCGACGGGGCCGGCCCGGCCTGGCGGCATCCGCTCCTCGCGGCACTGACGTCGGGCGAGCCGCTCGGCGAGCACGGCGCGCGGGTGGCCAATCGGCTGCAGACCTGGCGGGAGAGCCTGCGGGCGGGGGAGCCCGCGCTGGTGCTCCGCTTGATCGAGCCGGAGGACCCGAACCAGCGGCTCGACGGGCAGGTGGACGAGGCGGAGCCCATCTGGCGACTGCAGGTGTGCCTGCGCGCGGATGGCGAGGCACCCAGTCCCGTGGCCTTGCACCGTGCCGACCGCGAGTCCGTCCATCGAGCACTCACCGAGCTCACCCGGGCCATGGAGGCGTATCCACTGCTCAAGGAGCTGCCACGGGACCTGGACTCGCTGGATTTGCTGATGCCCTCGCAGGCGGTGACCGACCTTGTGCGCCATGGGGGGCACGCCCTCACCGAGGCGGGCATCACGGTGCTCCTGCCCCGTGCCTGGCGGGTTCTGGAGCCCTCCCTCCGAGTCCGCGTGAGCACGCCCGACGTCTCGGTGCGCAGCAGCGACTCCGAGGTTGGCATGGCGCAGCTTCTCGATTTCGACGTGCGGCTGGCGCTGGGCGACCACGAGCTCTGGCCTGACGAGGTGGCGGAGCTCGTCCGCCAGCAGGGTGGGCTGGTGCGCCTGCGCGGGGAATGGGTGCAGGCCGACGCCGGGGCGTTGGCGGCGGCCGCGGACTACCTGCAGGCCCAGCGCGGCACCCCGTCAAACCTCGCCCGGCTGATGAACATGCTGGCCGTGGACCCACCGCCGGTGCCCGTCTCGGACATCGCGGCGACGGGATGGGTGGACACCCTGCTCCGGGGCACAGGAAGCGCGGCCGTAGAGCCGTCTGGTCATATTGCGCCCCCCGCCGGGTTGGCGGCGACCCTGCGGCCCTATCAGCTACGAGGAGTGCAGTGGCTGTCCTTCATGAGCGAGCGGGGCCTGGGCGCGGTGCTCGCCGACGACATGGGCCTGGGCAAGACGATCCAGCTGCTGGCGCTGCTACTGCATGAGCGGGAGGAGCAGGCACGACGCCCGGCCGCCACGCTGATCGTGTGCCCGATGAGCGTGGTCGGCAACTGGCAGCGGGAAGCGGAGAAGTTCGCCCCCTCGCTGCGCGTGCTGGTCCAGCACGGCGTCGACCGCGCCAAGGGCGAGGAGTTGGCGCGGCTGGTCGGCGACGCGGACCTGGTGATCACCACTTACGCGCTGCTGGCCCGCGATGTGGAGGAGCTCAAGGCCCTGACGTTCGACCGTGTGGTGCTCGACGAGGCGCAGCACGTGAAGAACGAGCGCACCGCCCAGTCCCGGGCTGTGCGACAGCTCGCCGTGCGGCACCGGGTGGCGCTGACGGGCACTCCGGTGGAGAACCGGCTGGCGGAGCTGCGGGCCATCCTCAACTTCGCCAACCCGGGGATGCTGGGCAGCGCCGCGAAGTTCCGGGCGGCCTTCGCCGTGCCCATCGAGGCCGACCGCGACGTCGAGGCCGCGGCCCGGTTGCGGGCCGTCACGGCACCGTTCATCCTGCGCCGGGTCAAGACGGACCCGAACGTGATCAGCGACTTGCCGGCCAAGCAGGAGATGACGCTGCGGGTCAACCTCACCCAGGAGCAGGCGACGCTCTACCAGGCGGTGCTGGACGATATGCAGGAGAAGATCGAGGGGGCGAAGGGTATGGCGCGGCGCGGCGCGGTGCTCACGGCGCTGCTGCGGCTTAAGCAGGTGTGCAACCACCCTGCCCAATTCCACTCCGACGGCTCGTCGCTGCTGCGCCGCGGGGAGCACCGCAGCGGGAAGCTCGCACTGGTGGAGGACATCATCGATGGGGTCCTGGGGGACGACGAGCGGATCTTGCTGTTCACGCAGTTCCGGGAGTTCGGCGCGATGCTCACCCCCTGGCTCGCCAAGCGGTTCGATACCGACACCATCCCCTTCCTCCATGGCGGGGCGAGCAAGAGCGCGCGTGATGAGATGGTCACGCGCTTCCAGGCGGGGGAGGGACCGCCCATCATGGTCCTCTCGTTGAAGGCGGGCGGCACGGGTATCAACCTCACGGCCGCCAATCATGTTGTGCACCTGGATCGTTGGTGGAATCCGGCGGTGGAGAACCAGGCGACTGACCGCGCGTATCGGATCGGTCAGCGACGCGACGTGCAGGTGCGCAAGCTCGTGTGCGTCGAGACTTTGGAGGAGCGTATCGACGCCATGCTGTACGGCAAGCGGGAGCTGGCAGAGCTGAGTGTTGGCACCGGGGAGGGCTGGATCAGTGAGCTCTCCGATTCGGCGCTGCGGGATCTGCTGCGCCTGGGCAGTGAGGCGGTGGGCGAATGACCGGTCGGACTCGCAGGGGAGGGACAGGGCGAACCGGCCCCGGCATCGCGCTGGACAGCCAGCACGGGGGATTCGGCAGGTCATGGTGGGCGCGTCGCATGGTCTCGGTCATGGAGGAGTTGCTCGATCAGGAGCGGCTGCGCAAGGGCCGGCAGGTGGCCCGCGCCGGCAAGGTGCTGTCGGTGGAGATCACCCCGGGCCTGGTCCGCGGTGATGTCCAGGGCAGCCAGATCGAGCCGTTCCGCGCCAGCTTCTCGATGCGTGCGCTGGACCGGTACGACCGTGCGGAGCTTGTTGAACAGCTCCGCAGCACACCGGGCTCGCTCTCGGCGTTGGCGACCGGCGCGGTGCCCGCGGAACTGGCTGAGCGGCTCCTGCCATCGGACACCGGCGACCTTGATTTCGACTGCACCTGCCCGGACTTCAGCTGGCCGTGCAGCCACGCGGCGGCACTGACCTATCTGGCGGCGCAGCGCCTCGAGACGGAGCCACTGGCTATTCTCACCCTGCGCGGGGTGGACCTGAACATGCTCATCGACGCCGTCGGCGCCGCGGGCACGAGCGCAAATGCCGCGGGGTCCGCGGCGGGCGGGCACTTCGGGGAGGGCGCCGCGCTGCCCGCGCTCCCACCAGAACGCGCGGACGACGCAGTCCCGGCGACGGGATTGCTGGATGCCGCCTTGCTGAGGTCGGCGCTGCGGGTGTTCGGCCCGGAGCTCGACGGGGCCGAGGAGGACCTGGCGTATCTGTACCGGCGGATGATGCGCTGAGCGGATCGAGATCTCGCTCCCACTTGACGGGACGAGACTCGCGTGGGGAGCGGGGCAGGGCCAGCATGCAGGGAGGCCGTTCGCACACCTGGCGCGAGCACTGCCCCCGGCCGCTGCTGAAGAGGTGTGGCTTGATGGCCGAGAATTCGAACCGCGCAATCGACCTCGGTGACGGCGTCTACCAAGTGATGGTGCCGTTCCCGAACCCGCTCAAGCACACCCTCGTATACGCGATGGAATCCCGCAACGGGCTGGTGCTGGTGGACGCGGGCTGGGATGACGACGCGGCCTGGGCAGGACTACAGGCCGGCATCGAGTCCATCGGGTACTCGATGGCAGATATCGAGGGCGTCGTCCTCACCCACTTCCACCCGGACCACACCGGCCTGGTCGGGCGGGTGCGGGAGGCGTCGGGCGCGTGGATCGGGATGCACGAGTCTGATTACCAATGGTTTGACCTGATGTCCGAGCCGAGGTCGCCGGAGACGCTGGAGAAGAATCTGGCGAATCTCGCGCTGGCGGGTGCCCCCAGCATCGACCTGGGTGTGTTCGAGGGCATCGGACCGGGCCATGCGCCGGTAGGGCCAGAGTCCCGGCCGGACCGGATCTTGGCCGCCGATGAGATCATCTCGCTCGGCGGCCGCGACCTGCGCACAGTCTGGACGCCCGGCCACACCCCGGGCCACGTCTGCTTCCTCCTGGAGGAAGCGAAGACGATGTTCACCGGGGACCACGTCCTGGAGAAGACCACCCCGCATGTGGGCAGTTATGTGTATCCGTTGGAGGAAGACGACGCGCTCGCCGACTTCATGGAATCGCTGCGACGAGTGGGGAGCATGGATGTCATCCGCGGTCTCGGCGCACACGGCCTGCCCATCGCGGATGTGGCGGCCCGGTCCGCCGCTCTGATCGAACACCATGAGGAGCGGCTGGCGCACCTCTATCGCGACTTCGGCGATGATCAGCTCACCGTCTGGCAGGTCGCCGAGCGCATGCGGTGGTACCGGCCGTGGGACGAGCTGCCGGCGATGGGCAAGCAGATGGCGCTCTCGGAGGGTGCGGCGCATCTGCGGCACTTGGTGGGGCGCGGACGAGTGGCGCAGGTGGCGGGGACCGAGCCGGCACTGTTCGCCCGGGTCTCCGACTAGCCGGCGGAGGGCGCGGGCCGAGCACTGTTCGAGAACCCGTGGACGCTGTGGAACGCAGCGCGCACTGCGACCAGCGTTGGGGGATTCACCTGTCTGCTCATCGCCGCGAACTCTTAGTTCACGGGCCGAACAATATCGAATTCTTATTCCCCCAAATCTCTTGACGGTGACCTACGTCACGAGTAAACTCGACTGTACATTCGACCTAGGGGGGTTGGGGAATGATCATCGAATCCGACGACGTGACCACCGCCGCCTTCCGCCTGCCCCCCTTCGGCAGCCGCACCCCCGCCGCCGAACTCCTCGACACCATCACCGCCAACCAAACCTGGAAATCCCTTTTATCCTGGGACTCCTACGCCCGCGCCGCGCAACTGCACCTGACCCTGGCCACCTCCACCCCGGAACTGGACCTGCGCGTCCTCGACGACGACGCCACCACCGCCGCACACTTGGCCGCGGCTAGCCACATCCGCCACGCCGCCGGGGCAACCATGCTTCGCGAGGCCCTCGCGATGGTTTTCCGGATCCCCGAAATTGGGAAGTGCCTGCGCGATGGACTGATCACCGAAGCCCAATACAAAGTCTTGGTCATCGACACCGATCTGCTCGACGGCAAGGCCTACTGCCCGGATGTGGACGCCGCGATCGCCCGCGCCCTCCGCGCAGCCTGCGCGACAGGTGAGCGAGACCTTCACAACCTGGCCAACCGCCTCATCTTCGAACACGACCCCGACGCGTTCCGCGACCGCCATCACAGAGCGAAGAGACAACGCGGCACCCGTGCCCGACCGTTACGCGATGGCATGGCTCAATTCAGCATCACCGCGTCCGCTGAGGACATCGCCCTCGCGATGGCCGCGGT
>NZ_BAVQ01000056.1 GCF_000524475.1 Tomitella biformata AHU 1821
ACGTCGAGGCCAGCGCAGATCCGCGACACCTCAGATTTCGAGATGCCCGATTGGACGCCGAGGGCGGCGACGAGGTCGTCGACGTTGCGGGTGGACACGCCGTGCACGTAGGCCTCCATGATGACCGCGTGCAGCGCCTGGTCGATGCGGCGGCGCCGCTCGAGCAGCGCGGGGAAGAACGAGCCCTGCCGCAGTTTCGGGATCGCGAGCTCGATGTCGCCGCTGGCGGTGGCGAGGGTCTTGGGGCGGGTGCCGTTGCGGTGGGTGGTGCGGTTCTCGGTGCGCTCGTAGGGTGCTGCGCCGAGGGCCGCCGTCAGCTCGGCGTCGATCAGCTGTTGCAGGCCTGAGCGGATGAATTCGGCGAACATCGCCTGCCGGTCGGGCCCGTCGAATAGACCTGGGGTGGGGCTGTTGGCATGATCTTTGTGGGTCATCGCGTAGTTCCTTGGGTTGAGTCACTGTGGAGGTAACTCGTTCATCACTACGCGGTGGCCCGCCTACATTCCGGCTGCGACACGCGGCCGGATCAGCAGGTCAGGGACCGATCCAATTCCCACCACTCCACGGGACTCTCCCG
>NZ_BAVQ01000055.1 GCF_000524475.1 Tomitella biformata AHU 1821
ATACCCGCGACGCACAAAAGGCGTTGACTTGTTTAGCTATGTGGAGACTATCAGACGCTGTAACCCACATCACCCCGAACGATCGGCGCTCCCGCGAGCCGCCACAGGGGGGAGCCCTCCCGCAGGGGATGTCAATAAGACCAGGAGAGGGCGACACCCGACGCCGCCAGTTAGTGAATCAGTTCATATCGTCGATATACAGTGACATAGATTACATGATAGAACTAGTTAACCCATTTGACTAGATCGAATTCTCGGCCGCCGCGGCGGCGCAAGGCCCGGCGAGCCCCTCGAGCCCTGGGCAAGCGCGGAGACAGCAGCCCCACACACCACACCTTGAGGAGAGAAAAGTGACGCAATCACTGGAGAACAGGCGCGTGCTGGTCACCGGCGGCGCGACCGGGATCGGCGCCGCGGCGGTCCACGTGCTGCACGCCGCCGGCGCCAAGGTCGCCGCCACCTTCCACAACACCAGGCCCACGGCCTCGCCCGAGGCGCGGTGGCTGCAGTGCGACGCGACCGATCAGGATCAGGTGGACCAGACCGTCGCCGCGGCCGTGGCGGAGCTCGGCGGCCTCGACGTGCTGATCCACGCCGCGGGGAACTGGACGCCCGGGCTGCCCGGCCAGCTCGACGCGAACGACGTCCACACCGCGATGGCGGTGAACTTCACCTCCACCGTCCTGACCAACCAGGCCGCGCACGCGGCGATGCGGGCATCCGGCGGGCAGATCATCAACTTCGGCTCCGCCGAGGGGGTCACGGGCAGTGCGGACTCGGCGAGCTATGCCGCCGCCAAAGCCGCGGTGCAGTCCTGGACCCGATCCGCGGCCAAGGCCTGGGGCCGCGACGGAGTCACGGTGAACGCCCTCGCGCCGGCCATGCAGACGCCGGGCGCCGACAGGCGGCTCGGCACGCTCAACCCCGAGCACATCCCCATGTACGAGCAGCAGCTCAAGGCCGTGATCCCCCTCGGCGGCAAGCTCGGGGACCCGGTCTCGGATCTGGGCCCGGTGCTCCTGTTCCTCGCCAGCGACGCCGCCAAGTTCATGACCGGCCAGCTCATCGCCGTCGACGGCGGCTTGATGATGCTGGGCGCATAGCCCGCTAACCCCGTACCCGCACTGTCCGCGGGATACAGTCGTCATGGTCATCGAGGGAAGGGCCCGAACAGAACGTGCAGTCACAATTCAACGGAGTCAGCACGGACGCCAGCGTGCGACCCCCGAAGGTCTCCGAGCGGATTGCGGACAGCCTGCGCAGCCAGATCGTCCGCGGCGAGATCACCCCGGGGAGCATGCTCCCGCCGGAGAAGCGAATGGTCGACGAGCTCGGCGTTTCCCGGCCCACGCTGCGGGAGGCCTTCCGCATCCTCGAGAGCGAGGGCCTGATCACCGTGCTGACCGGCGCACGCGGCGGGCCCCAGGTCCGCTGGCCCGACCTCAGCGTCGCGTCCCGGCACATCGGCCTCTACCTGCAGACCCGCGGCACCACCCTCGCGGACTTGTTGGAGGCGAGGGCGGAGTTCAGCGCCAGCTGCGTGCGGGTGCTGACGGGCCGCCGCACCCCGGAGGGCCTGGCCGAGCTGCATGCCTGCGTCGAGAAGCAGCGCCGGATCTGGGCGGCGGGCGTCGACACCGCCAACGACTTCGCCCGCTGGGTCTCGCTCACCGGCGATTTCCACGAGCTCATCGCGCACCACTGCGGGAACAAGACGCTCGAGGCCCAGGCGAAGTCCTTGGGCGAGGTCCTCGGCGCCCACCGCGCCCTGAGCATCCGCCGCAGGGAGGACCCCGACGCGATCGCCGACACGTCGTACATCCCCAGCGTCATCGCCGCCTACGCGGAATTGCTCCGTCTGATCGAGACCGGGGACTCGGCGGCGGCAGCGGAGCACTGGCGATCCCACCTGCAGGCCTCTGCGGACGTCGTCTACCGCAACCGCGACAAGGACTCGGTCATCAGCCTGTTCGAGTAGTCGCCCCAAAACCCTTGTCGCGCACTTTCATACGTGCTACAACTAGTTAACTTATTACTAGTTGACGATCGACACCGTTCCCGCTCGAGTCGTCACACCACCCCGCGGCCCGCCCCGATCGCACCTTTCTCACACGCTGTCGAAGACCTCGCGGCGGCCCGCGGAGAACTCCCCGGGCCTCCAGACGCACGGCGGCGCCCCAGCCGAAGGAGCACACGCATGACGTCGACCGCAATCGGGTTCATCGGCACTGGCCTCATCGGGGAACCGATGGTCGAGCAACTCCTCGCCGCGGGCCGGCCCACCACGGTCTACGCCCGACGGGCCGAGGTGGGAGACCGGCTGGCCCACCGCGGCGCCGTGAGCGCGTCGCGGCCGGCGGACCTCGCGGCCGCCCCGATCGTGCTGGCCTGCTTGTTCTCCGATGGGCAGGTGCTGGAGGTGTGCCCTCCGATCATCGCCGCGATGCGGCCCGGCTCCGTCTTCATCTCGCACACCACCGGCAGCCCCGTCACGACCCGCCGGCTGGCAGAGCTCGCACTCGGTAGCGGAGTGTCGATCGTGGAGGCGCCGTTCAGCGGGAACGCGGCGGCGATCCGTCGTCGGGATCTCACGGTGCTGCTCGCCGGCGAGGCCGACGGCGTCGAGATCGCGGCCGACGTCGTCGCCGCCTATGCGTCGACCGTCCTGCGCACCGGCGGACTGGGCACCGCCCTGGCCGCGAAATTGCTGAACAACGCCCTGTTCGCAGCGTGTTCCCAGCTCACGCTCACCGCCATCGAGGCCGGCCGGACCCTCGGCCTGGACGAGAACCGGCTCCTCGAGGTGCTCGCCGTGAGCAGCGGGGGCAGCACCGCGGGCCGCTACATCGCCGACTCCCCCCAGGACTCGCGGGCCTACAGCGCGCGCCTGCCCCGCTACCTGAGCAAGGACCTGGCCTCCGTCCGCCAGGTCGCCGCCGACCTCGGCGTCGACATCGGCGACCTGCTGGCCGCCGCGGAGCGCGGCCCCCTGGACCTCGACTGACCACACAGTTCACCCCCAACCGCAGCTCACCGAGCCGCGTCGAGAAGGAGCGAGAAATGACCGGCAGCCTCTCAGGAAAAGTAGCTTTCATCACCGGCGCGGGCCAGGGCCAAGGCCGCAGCCATGCGGTGCGGTTGGCGGAGGAGGGCGCCGACATCATCGCCGTCGACATCTGCGCGCAGATCGACTCCGCCACCCACACGATGGCGACGGAGTCCGATCTGGCGGAGACCGCGCGCTTGGTCACCGCGCTCGGCCGCCGGGTCCTCACCCGGACCGTGGACGTGCGCGACCGCTCCGCCGTGCTGGCCGCCGCCGCGGCCGGCCACCACGAGTTCGGCCGCATCGACATCGTGGTCGCGAACGCGGGGATCTGCCCGCTCGGCCCCGACGTAGCCATGTCCGCCTTCCTCGACACGGTCTCCGTCGACCTCGTCGGAGTCGTCAACACCGTGGAGGCGGCCTTTCCCTACCTGAAGGCGGGAGCCTCGATCGTCTGCACCGGGTCGATGGCCGCCATGATGGGCCAGACGATGACCAGCCCGGAGGCCGGACCCGGCGCGGCGGGCTACGCGCACGCCAAGCGCGGCGTGGCGCGCTTCGTCCACGACGCCGCGCTGCAGTTCGCGCCGCTGGCGATCCGGGTCAACGCCGTGCACCCCGGCAACATCGACACCCCGATGCTGCAGAACGACGCGATGTACAGGGTCTTCCGCCCGGACCTGCCCAACCCCACCCGGGAGGACGCCGAGCCGGCCTTCGGCATCGCCCACCAGCTCCCCGTGGTCACCATCGATCCCCGCGACATCAGCGAGGCGGTCCTATACCTGTCCTCGGACGCCTCCCGCTACGTCACCGGCCAACAGCTCAAGGTCGACGCGGGCGCCCTGCTCGTCAGCACCAGCTCCGGCGCCCCGGCCTGAGCTGAGCGCCGCCGCGATCCACAGGGCGGAATTTGCCGGTGATGTGGGTTACAGCGTCTGATAGTCTCCACATAGCTAAACAAGTCAACGCCTTTTGTGCGTCGCGGGTAT
>NZ_BAVQ01000054.1 GCF_000524475.1 Tomitella biformata AHU 1821
ACTGCCGTACATTTTTTGGGGATGGCCCCGCACCTTTGGGTGCGGGGCCTTTCTCGTTCCCAAAGCAATATTGGTGGGGTTATCGGGTGGGGGGATGCCGGCGCTTGCCCTTGGTCGCCGGCATGCTGGCGGAATATTCCTGGCTCTTGCGTATGCAGAGTGCTTTGATTGGTTGCTGGAATTGACCGGCGTGGATCGGCGATCGCGAGATCTAGTGCGTGTGGATTCGTAATCCGATGGCGATGCCGCGGAGTTACTCGAGTCGGCCGTTGATCGTCTCCACAGGCCCGTTCGACGCTCCCATGTCGAAATGAGGGTGGATCGGCCCTGGGCCTATCGGGCGCAACCTGGCCGGGCCGGTGCCGGCAAGTACTGGGTTCAGATCCACGATGACCGTGACGAAGCTCGGGTCGCCGTGTCCAGGAACGTGATTCTGCGTGTGCTCGTCCGTGCCCAACACCCGCGCTCAGTCCAGGTGCCCTGGCTGGCTATGGACGAGTTCTCGAGTGGGCGACAGCGCCAAGGACGTGACGAGATGAGGAGCCCAGCCCGAGGGCTTTCGCGATTGCGGGGTCGGGATCCGGAACTCCTAAGCTCTCCCGAGCACTGCCAGCAGGGGGGTAACCCCTCCGGGCTGACGTGTCTTCCACTGCACGGCCTCACACAGAACAAGATCTGGGTCGTGATCGTCGGCCTGGCGGCGGAGTTGACGGCTTGGACGCAGATGTTGGTGTCACCGGGCATGAATCCAGGCGGGGGGGGG
>NZ_BAVQ01000053.1 GCF_000524475.1 Tomitella biformata AHU 1821
CGCTGCCTCTACGACGGCACCATCAACCAACAGCAATTCCAACAATTGGTCTCCGCCACCGATCTTGTCGACGGCTGGCCCAGCGCCCCGCACGTCGACAAACAGATCGCACAAGGCCTCTGCGACAACGGCGCCGGCTCCACCCGCCGCCTGCGCGACCTCGCGAATCGGGCGATCTTCGCCCATGACCCCGACGCGATGCGCCGCCGCGCCGAACAGGCCTTGGTCCGGCGCACCGCCACACTCCGCCCCCGGCCCGATGGGATGGCGCATTTTGGTATCACCGCCGCCGCGGAAGACGGGCAGTTGGCGATGGCCGCGGTCGAAGCGCTCATCGCCGCCGCGATCTGCCCCCACGATCCGCGCAAGAAGAACGCCCGCCGCTCCGACGCCGGGAGAGTCCCGTGGAGTGGTGGGAATTGGATCGGTCCCTGACCTGCTGATCCGGCCGCGTGTCGCAGCCGGA
>NZ_BAVQ01000052.1 GCF_000524475.1 Tomitella biformata AHU 1821
GTCCACTGTCCAGTTCTCAAACAACACACACCGCCCACCACCACACGTCAGGGAAGAAAGAATCTCACGATTCCGCCAACCCATGACCGGCAGGCCATGTCCATGTAGTACTGAAAAAACCCGCTTGACGCGTGTTCCCTCAGGACCCAACAGTATGTCGACTAGACCCCGCAACACCCCACAAAGGGAGCATTTCCTGATCGGGATACGTGTCAGTGTTCCACCCATGAGCTCCCGCAGTAGAACATTGCCTACTAAACGGGCTCTGCCAACCACACACATCAACTACATGACGGCATGGACTGGAGATGCTCCTTAGAAAGGAGGTGATCCAGCCGCACCTTCCGGTACGGCTACCTTGTTACGACTTCGTCCCA
>NZ_BAVQ01000051.1 GCF_000524475.1 Tomitella biformata AHU 1821
TCGCGTAACTTATTGGAAGTCAGCGAGAGACGCCCGGCCGCAAGTTAGCCGGGAACGCGCCCCTGGCGAATCCCTTGAAGAACTTGAGTGTCCACCGAGTTTGTTTCGGTGCCGCGAGAGTGATAGAGTGGAAAAGTTGCTTCGGGCAAGGCCAAGAGGGAAAATTCGGAAGCCTGTTCGTGAGCGTGTTCTTTGAGAAC
>NZ_BAVQ01000050.1 GCF_000524475.1 Tomitella biformata AHU 1821
GGGATTCGCCAGGGGCGCGTTCCCGGCTAACTTGCGGCCGGGCGTCTCTCGCTGACTTCCAATAAGTTACGCGACTCGGACGCCAAAGCCAAATCGCCTGGTCACAGGCCATTCAGTCATTCTGCAAGCGCTGACAGCCTGGCCCTCGAGGCGTAGCTGGAGCGCCATCGCCGTCTGGTCCCCGCCGACAGCGAGATCCCCTTCCGCCAGCGCGCCGGCGGAAGGCCCCAAGCCCTCCTAATCGTTGTCCGGACGCAGACTTACTGCTGCGGCGATATCCGCCGCGTTTCGATCCGAGACCGTCATCCTGCCCACTCAGCTGGCACCCCACTGCTCCCAGCACGCCCCCGCCCTAACGCCACGCAACCAAAGGCTCGACGTCCTGGGCCCACATGCAGATATCCCGCATATCGCCTCGACCCAGGACGACAATGGCCTTCGAGCTGCGGCCCAACCCCATCGCAGCGGGCCGCAAGTGCCAACTCCGCGGGTGCACAGCGCCGGCCCACCGACGGGCGACATTTCGAAAAGTGTTGTGCGACAGGTCTTCTAATGCGTTGTTCCGACATCGTTCCGGACGGAGATCAGGGGGTGCTCATCGTTCTCCAGACTCGGAGACACCTCTCCCCTCGCTCATCCCGTCTGTCCACACCGGTTTGCTGAACAGGACGATCCAGCTGGGGTTCTGCCCGTGCCGTGTTTACCACCACGGATGGTGACACGGCGGGCAGGGCATGGCGCAGCGGAAGTCGACCATGGCAGACCGGGGCCAGATCGCGGACGAGCTCAACGACCGGACTCGGGCCGCGCCGGGGTTCCGCGGGCCACGGGCAGGTCTCACGCAACTGTTAGTTGATGGAGTGGATTCAACAAGCTGATACCGCCCACCGCCTCCCCCACCTCAGACAGTTGCGTGCCGAGGACATCGAGGACCCGCCTCCGCACAGCGGCGGCTAGCGAATCCAGTCCTCCCGGCGGTGTTCTCGAATATGACGGCGACGCGGCAGGATGCGTCGGATCCGGCGAGGAAGGGGTGTTCGGGACCAAATTCTGGGCGCGGGGCACTCCTGGAGACCCTCCCGCAGAACGAGGATTCCGACGCGATGATCGCGCAGAAGAACGTGGACTGGGTGTGGCTACACGAGGACGGGACATTTCGAGGTCGGTCAAGGTTCCCACTGCAGCAAGGGCTGGCAGACAGACCGCGCTCCCTGAGCACCGCGATGGACACGACCGCCCCGGGGCTCGAGGCGATGATGCGCGCGGACATCGCCGTGACGCCTGGCGACCCGGTGCCGTACTAGCATCCCGCGGATGGCCACGTCGCCCTTCCGCACCGAGGTGCGGGCTCTGCGGACTGGCGAGGTGCCGGCCGGACACCGCTGGCCCAGGATCCTGGCAAACATGGACGAGTCCGCTTACGTGTCTGCCCCTCCATCCCCTGGCGCGGGCGAGCAGGGGCGTCAACACCCAGCTGCTGCCCCAGTACTGTGAAATCGACCAGCCCATCGCGGATCGCCAGGATGGGCAGGGTTGGGGCGCCAAGGTCATCGCGCGGCTCGCGGCGGAACAGCGTGCGGCCTTGCCCCAGATTCGCGGGTTCTCGCGGTGCAACCTGAACTGTCTGCGCAGGCTCCCCGCATGTCCACGGCAGGCAGTTCTCCAACAGGCTGCTGGACAATTCCTGTAGGACCATGTGATCGACGAGCAGGTCGACCGGGAGTGGTACGCCGCCGGTTCGTCGCCGCCCCATCTAGCTTTGGGGCGCGCCTGCCCGCCGCGGCCTCCGATCTGGCTCAGCAGTTGGTCCGCGGCCCGTACTTAGTCGATTTCCTGGACCTCACCCGGAAGTTCGCCGAGCTCCACCTCGAGGCCGCTTTGATGACGCGCATGAAGCTGTTCCTCCTCAAGCGTGGCCATAAGTTCGCGCTCGCCGGTAGGCCACCGCCAGGGGCGCTATCGCCAACTACGCCTACGCCGCTATGCCCGTCCTGACCCGAGATGTTGTTTCCACCGGCCCACCTCCCATCCGCCATTGACGCGGCATGGTCTGTAATCGACGACAGAACAGAGGGATTGAGGTTCCCGCGTCCGAGCCATGACTGCTCGCGATCCAAATCGGGCACGTGCCTCGCCCCTGCTTGGATTCCTGCCGATCGTCCATGGAATCCCCGCCGCATCTGCAGGGCCTCCGGGTGTTGCGCTGACTAGGCGGCATCGCCGGGTGGCCGAGAGTGACGCTGGCAAGCGCCGCCCCTAAACCCCAACCACACCTGACTTCCGATCGAGAGGAACTCGCGATAGGCGCGGCGAGGCCCTCGAGCGGGGGGCTGCCTGGACGGCTGGCCGGACTGGTTCGCTTGCCAGATCGGTGAGCAACAGAGGGTCTCGAGTGTGCGCAAGATGATCGTGGCGAGAGCTTTCGCCTCTGTTGCAATGGCATTGATCTGCACAAGTGTTGCAGATGCCGAGGCCGTAGCCCCTCTTGTAGCGCAGCAAAAAAGTTCCGTTGACGTCGACGCAGGTTCCCGCCTCTGGGCTTCCTACTGCTCCAGTTTTCAGCACACTGGGCACGAATGACCGTCCAGGAAGCGGATACCGTGGTGGCAGCGTGGTTCAGCCCATTACTGGGTGTGTCGGTAGTGCCGGCGCAGGAGCTTTGGTGGGAATGGGTATGGGTGCGATGGGGACATCGCCGAGCACCGCGGCTGGCGGCGGTCTCATCGGTGGCGTGGCTGAGAGAAGGGATCTCATGAGTAGCAGGCCAGAACGGATCGGTGGACTATTCGCAACCAAGGAGTCCGCTGTGGCCGGGGCGGTAGGTCTTCGTCCTGGGTTTGATCCTGGCGCTTCAGTGGACAGGTTCCGCGGCTGCATTGGGGATAATCGTGGGGTTGTCCGCGGGCATGATCGTCGGGGCGACAATTCGGCGAGTGCGAGGGGCCCGGATCTACCAAGAATTAGGGGCTGAAGGCTAGCCTCAATCTTTAGTGAGGTGCCGCGGCCAGCCTGATTAACTTCGGATAGAGATTTCCAGGCCGAGGGTCTGTCCGCGGAGCCCGGACATCGCCCGCTGAAAGCAGCTGGGTGCGGGTTCCACTGCCCCACACCATGATTCGCCCCTTGCCTCTGTCCCCGCCAGTCATGACGGGCGTGAAAGCCTATCAGCCTCGCCAGCCCCGTGCCCGGCCAGCTCCGACCACCGCG
>NZ_BAVQ01000049.1 GCF_000524475.1 Tomitella biformata AHU 1821
GTCCTCATCCTCCGGATTACACATCCCCGGCTTAGCGAACTTCGCGAAAAACGCCTCGAACATCGCCCGCAACCGCGCATCAAAACAGAACGTCCCCCGGGTCAGCCCGTCCGGGCCTTGCGGGCCCATCCAGAACCCGACTTCTTTGCGCCGCTCCCGCTCATCATCAAGCGAGCCGTCCGGGTTCAGGTGCCCCATCAACCGCCGGGCCGCCGCCTCGAGCTGATCGGGCCGCAAAGTCTTCGCCAGCTCCACCAACTGCGCCTCCGCCGACGCCCGGTCCTGCGCGCCCACCGCGGCCGGAAGCTCCCGAAAAAACGTGAGAATCACCGCCACGTGATCGGCGTTGATCCACCCGCCGCGCTGCGCCGCCGCCACCAGCGGATACACCGCCGGCACCCGCACCCCACTGATCCCGACCCGCTCGACGAGCAGCGCCGACTCGGACATCATCTTTCGGGCCGTCCCGAACCGGATATGCAATGTTCCCGCCAGCAGCGGCGACATTCCCCCGTAGGGGAACTCGGCGACCGCACCCTGGGCGTCGAGCTCGGCGACCAGCTCGTGCCCGATACTCGGGATCGAGCGGCTGACATGTTCAAGGCGCGCCAACACGTCCAGACGGTCCGCATTGCCCAGCAACCCGAAATCGGTGCCCCGCAGCACCTCCATACCGGCCTCGGCAGCGGCGAGCGCCGCCTCGATACCAGAATCGATGACGGCCATCTCGCACCCCCTCTGACCAGCGAC
>NZ_BAVQ01000048.1 GCF_000524475.1 Tomitella biformata AHU 1821
TGAACTGCCCCAGGTTTTGTGCCGCATCCTTGTGAGTTGAAAGGATGCAAACATGCCCAAGAAGATCGAGCCCGCCGTCCGGGAACGGATCATGCGAATGATCGCCGAGCAGCGCAACGACTATCCGAACCCGACCGCGTTGGCAAAGGTGATCGCCGAACGCGAGCGGATCGGGGTTGAGACCGTCCGCCGCTGGATCGTGCAATCCGAGGTCGACGCTGGCACCCGGCCCGGCACCACGAGCGACGGACAGGCCGAGATCAAGGCGCTCAAGGCGAAGGTCCGCCGCCTCGAGGAGGACAACGCGATCTTGAAGGCCGCGACGGTTTTCTTCGCGGGGGAACTCGACCCCCGAAACCGCTGATCATGGGGTTCATCGACTCCATGAGAGCGGAAGGCCACGCGGTCGAGTCGATCTGCCGGGTCCTGCGGGAGCAGGGCTGCCGGATCGCCGCGAGGACGTATCGATCCTGGTTCACCCGCGGTGCCTCGGCCCGCACCATTTCGGACGCCGAGGCCGTCGACACGGTCCGGGCGGCCGCGTGGGCTGAGCAGGTCGACGGGACCCGCAAACTGGCCGCGGAGGGCCTTTACGGGCGCCGGAAGATGGTCGCCCATCTGCGGCGCACCACGTTGCCGACCGTCAGCTTCGGCGCCGTCGACCGGGCGATGCGGACGCTGGGGTTGGAGGGGGTGCGCCGCGGAAAAGCGCCCCGGACGACCGTTCCGGCCAAAAACGGCAAACGTGCCGGCGACCTGTTGAACCGGGATTTCACGGCACCTGCGCCGAACCGGGTGTGGATCACCGACTTCACGTATTGCCGGACGTGGGCTGGGTTCACCTATGTCGCGTTCATCGTGGACGTCTTCGCCCAACGGATCGTGGGCTGGCACGCGGCGACGTCGATGACGACGGATCTGGTGATGGTGCCGTTGCGAATTGCGTTGTGGGACAGGGAACGTCAGGGCCAACCGTTCGATGCGGGACAGGTCGTCGCGCACTCGGATGCCGGAAGTCAGTACACGTCGATCCGATACACGAATCACCTTGCGCTAGAAGGGATTACGCCGTCGATCGGCAGTGTCGGGGATGCGTATGACAATGCGTTGATGGAGTCGATCAACGGCCTGTTCAAGACGGAGTGCATGCGCACCTCGGTGTTCCACGAGGGGCCGTTCAAGACGATCGGCGATGTCGAGTTCGCGACGGCGGGCTGGGTGGATTGGTACAACAATCGGCGGCTGCATTCGAGCCTGGGGATGGTCCCGCCGGTGGAGTTTGAGCAAGTTCATTATGCTGCCCTCAAGGCTGAGCCGCAGCCCGTTTAGGAGCGGCACAGAACCTGGGGCAGTTCA
>NZ_BAVQ01000047.1 GCF_000524475.1 Tomitella biformata AHU 1821
GAAGAGATTCCCTAACGTTTGTCAACACCCATTGTGAACTGCGGTTTTAAGGCAGGGCTGGATACCGTAGGAGCTTCGGTCTACGGCTTTCTGGGGCGGATTCCGTGGTGGCGGAGGTGGCAGGTCAGGCGACCAAACGTGCCCTCCTCTGTGCGGTGGTGTGGCTGCGGTGGCGTGCGCGCACCTGCTCGGGCACCGCGTAGCGGTCGTGGACGATCGCCCGGGCCTGCTCCACGTCGATGATCACGCCGTCGTCATCGAGGTATTGGTAGGGCTGTGCGCGGTCGACGACCACCCAGATCCGTTCAGCAAGTTTCCGAGCCACCGCGCAGACAGCCTTGTTGTGGTGCTGGCCCTGCTCGACCATGAGCCGGTGATAGAACCGGGCCAGCTGCGGGTCGGATCTGCGGGCCGCGTTCGCGGCGA
The DNA here is from genome assembly GCF_000524475.1 of Tomitella biformata AHU 1821. GTDB lineage: Bacteria > Actinomycetota > Actinomycetes > Mycobacteriales > Mycobacteriaceae > Tomitella > Tomitella biformata. The sequence continues at coordinate 427 of NZ_BAVQ01000047.1, forward strand.
GGAACACTGCCATCCGCAGCGCCGAGGGGCCTTCCTTGGTGATCGCCCGATGCTTGTGCTCCATCGTCCCGGAGGACCAGTTCGACGGGGTGAACCCGCAATA
>NZ_BAVQ01000046.1 GCF_000524475.1 Tomitella biformata AHU 1821
CGGGTTTAGGTGCGGGGGAAGTTCAACAACGCCCGCGCGTTGAGCTCGACCATCTGATGCACCTCGTCATCGGGCACATGCAACATCGAGTCATGCACCCGCTTACGGCTATTCGGCCAATTCGAGTCCGAATGCGGGTAATCGCCCTCCCACGTGATGTTCCCGATCCCCACCGCATGCCGGTTCTTGATCCCGAAATCATCCTCGATGAAGCAGCCGAACAGATGCTTCGAGAACAACTCCGACGGCCGCACCGTCTGGTTGATGTTCTGGTAGAAACGGTGCTTCTCCCAGGTCAGGTCCATCCGCTCGAGCATGTACGGAATCCACCCGATACCGCCCTCGGAGAGCATGAACTTGAGCTTCGGATGATTGTGGAACACCGGGGAGAACAGCAGATCCGCCGTCGCGTACATCGAGTTGCAGCCGAACAAGGCGGTCATCACGGCCATCGGCGCCTCCGGCGCGGTGATCGGGGCCTTCCCGGAGGTGCCGAAATGCACGCACAGCGGAATGCCGGTGTCCTCGCACGCGGAGAACACCGGATCCCAGTGATTCGTGTGGAAGGAGGGCAGGCCCAGCGGCGACGGGTTTTCCGGGAAGGAGATCGCCTTCGCACCCTTGGCCGCGGTCCGGTAGATCTCCTTGACACACTCCTCGACCGACCACAGCGGCAAGATCACGAGCGGGATCAACCGATCCGGGGCGCTCGCGCACCACTCGTCAATGTGGTAATCGTTCCACGCCTTGACCGAGAGCAACGCGAGCTCTTTATCCTCGGCCTCAAGGAACACCGTCCCCGCGAACCGGGGGAACGACGGGAACGACAAGGTGGCCTGGACACCGTCGATGTCCATGTCCAGCACCCGTGCCGCCGGGTCGTAGCACCCCGGGATCATGTCCTCATAGCGCGTGGGCTCGGCCCCGAACTCCTCGGGCTTCTTCCCCGCCACCGCGTTGAGCCCGATATACGGGTAGATGCGGCCCTCATAGGTCCACACCTCCGCGAGCTTGGTCCCCGCGTCCCCGCGGGCGCCGTCACCGGCATGGACCGACCTGGGCATGACCTTCTCGATGATCCGGGGGCCGGCGTCAAGGAATTTCTTCGGCAGCCGATCAGACCAGAGCTTGGGATGCTCGATCAGGTGATCGTCAGTGGAAATCAGATGCATGTGGCTCTGCAGGGGCATGAGTCCTCCTGGAATACCCGCGACGCACAAAAGGCGTTGACTTGTTTAGCTATGTGGAGACTATCAGACGCTGTAACCCACATCACC
>NZ_BAVQ01000045.1 GCF_000524475.1 Tomitella biformata AHU 1821
GCGATTAGCTCAGCGGGAGAGCGCTTCCCTGACACGGAAGAGGTCACTGGTTCAATCCCAGTATCGCGCACCACGATCCACAATTTTCGGCCCCGGTTTCAGCCGGGGTAGACTTTTGCGGGTCACGCGGACGTGGCGCAGCTGGTAGCGCACAACCTTGCCAAGGTTGGGGTCGCGGGTTCGAATCCCGTCGTCCGCTCGAGAAAGACCTATCCACATCTAGGTGCATGTTGACCGCGTGGTTAGGTCTTTTCTATTATGTTCGACATCCTGCGCGATTAGCTCAGCGGGAGAGCGCTTCCCTGACACGGAAGAGGTCACTGGTTCAATCCCAGTATCGCGCACC
>NZ_BAVQ01000044.1 GCF_000524475.1 Tomitella biformata AHU 1821
ATGCCGGTCAGGTGGGCGCTGGCCTCGGCCGTGAGGAACAGCACGACGCGGGTGACGTCCTCGGGCGGCAGGATCGCGATCGGCTGCGCGTGCAGCATCCCGAGCAGCGGCTCGATGTCTTCCCACGTCGGCGACTCGAGATCGGGGCGAATCTTCCTGTACAAGTTGTCGTTCTTGACCATCGGGGTGTCGATGTTGCCGGGGGCCACCACATTCACGGTGACGCCCGAGTGCGCGAGCTCCTGCGCCGTCGACTTCGACATCCCAATGACGCCCCATTTGGAGGCGGTATACGCGGCCTGGCTCGGCGCGGAGCTGCGACCGAGCATCGAGGACACCGTGACGATGCGGCCGTAGCCGCGCGCGGCCATCCCGGGCGCGACCGACGCGATCGTGTTGAACACGCCGGTCAGGTTGCTGCCGATGACTTCGTCCCAGACCGCCTGCGGGTGGTCGATGATCGGTGCCATGCCGGAGACGCCGGCGTTGGCCACTGCGATGTCGATCCCGCCCAGCGCGGCCTCCCCCTCGGCGACGTGTGCGTCCATCGCCTCGCGGTCGCTGGTGTTGACGGCGGCGGAGAAGACCTTGGCGCCCAGCTCCTCGGCCAGGCGGACGGTCTCGGCGAGGTCTGCCTCGGTGCCCAGCGGGTAGCCGATGGCCGCCGCGTCCGAACAGCGATCGCTCAGCACCAGGCTCGCGCCGGCCCTCGCGTAGGCCAGTGCGTGCGAGCGCCCCTGCCCGCGTGCCGCTCCCGTGATCAGGACTACCTTGCCAGCGAAATCATCCGCGCTCATCCATGCTCCATTCCCATACGTGTGTGAACCTGTTCTAGATTCTATGTGTCAGACCCCACAGGGATCGAATGGATCTACCAGCCACCGGGAGCGAGACGTCCAAGGAGTCTCGCCCGGACCAAACAGCCCGGCCTGCCGGACCGCGGCTCAGTGGACGGTGCCATGGCTTTATCGAGATTTGTGCAGAACACTGGCGGAGGTGGGCGCCGTGGAGCGCGAGATCGCGTATCCGGCAGCGAGGCAGAGTTCTCGTGCCGGACCCCACCGCTGGGTCCTGGCTACCGCGACGCTCTCGCCGATCATGTTGATAGGCGGCTGGCTTCTCGCTGGCCGCCTCCAAGACAGCGGGTTCAGCCCGATGCAGCAATCCGTGAGCTTCCTCGCCTCCTACGGCGCACAGCACAGGTATGTGATGACCGGCGCACTGCTGGCAGTGGGCTGCCTGAACACCGCCACCGCATGCGGGCTGACCGGGGTCCGTGCGTCCGCGCGGATCGTGCTCGCGATTGCGGGAGCCAGCACAGCCCTCGTGGCCGCGTTCCCGCAGCCGGTGAACGGGACCAGCACCGCCCATATGGTCAGCGCCGTCAGCGGTGCCGTGCTGTTGACCCTCTGGGCCGGCCTGGCCAGCGCCCCGGCCCGAGTCCACCCGTCTCTGATCACGAGCCGCGGCGCTGTGGCCGCGGCGATACTTATCTCGATATCAGTGGTGGCGTTGTTCGCCGCGGCGCAACTCGACAACTACGTGGGGCTATGCGAGCGGATCTGCACCAGCATACAAACCACCTGGCCACTCGTCATCGCCCTCACGCTCCGCCAATATTGCTTTGGGAACGAGAAAGGCCCCGCACCCAAAGGTGCGGGGCCATCCCCAAAAAATGTAC
>NZ_BAVQ01000043.1 GCF_000524475.1 Tomitella biformata AHU 1821
CCGCGGCGGGGATCGCGCCGCGGCGGGGATCGCGCCGCGGCGGGGATCGCGCCGCGGCGGGGATCGCGCCGCGGTCTGACGCCGCCCGCTGGTCAGCCCTCGCCGACGCGATCGTCGCGGATGTCACCGCGGACTGCACTCACCCGTCGGGCCGCTGGCAGCGCGCCCCCGACGACCCCCGGGTGGACGCCGCGTTGTTGACCGCCGCGCTCCGTGGCGCACTGCCCGCCGACGACTCGCGGAGCATCGCCACCTATACGGCCGTGCGCGAGGATCTTGGCCGGCGCGGCTTCGTGTATCGCTTCCGACAGGACGCGCGCGCGTTGTCCGACTCCGAGGGTGCTTTCCTCGTGTGCGGGTTCTGGATGGCGCTGGCTGCGCGGCAGCAGGGCGACGACGTTGCCGCGGCGCACTGGTTCGAGCGCGCCCGCACAGCCTGCGGGCCGCCTGGGCTGTTCACGGAGGAATACGACATCCGCCAACGCCAGCTGCGCGGCAACCTGCCCCAGGCGTTCGTGCACGCCCTGATGTTCGAGGCCTCCGCCCGGTTGGCCCAGGACCGACCGTGATGAAGGAGATAGCCGTGCCAGCAAATCAGCCAGACCACACCAGCCCCATCCCCGGCGCGCAGGTCGTCGTGGTCACCGGTGCCAGCGGCGGTATTGGCCGCGCGACTGCCCGCGCGTTCGGGGCCCGCGGCGCCAATGTGGCCCTGATCGCCCGCGGAACCACCGGCCTCGACGCCGCGGGCGCAGAGGTGCGGGCGGCGGGCGGCGTCGCCCTGGCGATCCCCGTCGACGTCTCGGACGCCGAGGCAGTAGACGCGGCGGCCGACCAGATAGAGGAGACTATCGGGCCGATCGACGTGTGGATCAATGTTGCCTTCACCTCGGTGTTCGCGCCCTTCACCGAGATCAAGCCAGCGGAGTTCGCGCGCGTCACCGAGGTCAGCTATCTGGGTTACGTGTACTCGACAATGGCCGCTCTGGCCCGAATGCGTCCGCGGGACCACGGAACCGTCGTGCAGGTCGGATCGGCCTTGGCCTACCGCGGCATCCCCCTGCAATCCGCATACTGCGGGGCCAAGCACGCGGTCCAGGGATTCAACGAGGCGCTGCGCTGCGAGTTGCTGCACGAGAGAAGCGCGGTCCGCACCACCATGGTGCAGATGCCCGCGGTGAACACCCCGCAGTTCTCCTGGGTGCTGTCTCGACTGCCCCGGCAGGCCCAGCCGGTACCCCCGATCTACCAGCCCGAGGTTGCGGCGCGTGCCGTCGTGTACGCGGCTGACCACCCCCGCCGGCGGGAGTACTGGGTGGGTGCCAGCACCGTCGGCACCCTCGCCGCGAACGCGCTCGTGCCGGGCCTGCTCGACAGGTACCTGGCCGCCACCGGCTTCGACTCCCAACAGACGTCGGACACCAGGCCCGCAGACCAACGCGCCAACCTGTGGGAGCCCGCGGACGGGCCGGACGGCCGGGACTACGGCGCGCACGGGATCTTCGACGGGCAGGCGACAGCGCGCTGCGGACAACTGTGGGCTTCGCACCACCACGGGCTGCTCGGCGCGGCCGCGGCGGCAGGGCTCGCCGGTGCGGGAGCGCTGACCGCGACGTGGTGCCGGTAGCGCTAGACCCGGAACCGCTCAACGTCGTGCTCGCGCAGGGTCAGCCCCAGCCCGGGCGCGTCGACGTCCGGCGTCACCGCCCCGCCGCCGGGGTCGAGAGCCCCGTCGATTCCGCCGACGTCGAGCGGGTCGGTGCCCTTGACGATCGCCGCCAGCTTCCCCGTGATGTAGTCGGCGCACGCGGGCTGGCCGTACGTCCAGCCGAGTCCGATGCGGCCGCCGGCCTCGACCTGCATCAGAATCATGGTGGTGGAGTCCCACTCGAGCGTGCCGTCCGCTTCGAGGGCGTCGGTGGGCACGGTGTAGACGGCGACACAGACTGTGTCGATCCGGGGCGAAGCTTCGCTGAGCAATGCACTGGATGGGAAACTACATCCAGGATGCGGAGCGAGCCGGAGACGATGAGTTCGCCGATTTCTTCCGAAGGAAGGGTGGAGAGCAAGGGAAGACTCTTCTGTCCGCGCGACCGGCCGGCTCGGATACACCACGGCCGCCACGTGACCGGCACCGCGGCAAACCGACTCTGACGAGTGCATATTGCTCGGCCGGTGACTGTCAGTCCAGCGGCCGAGCAACGCCAGTAGCGGCCTGTGGTCAGGCCATCAGGCTCCCGCCCGCGGCGGAAACGAAGATGATCATCATGACGAATAACGCCCATCCGCTCGCGTGCCACACTTTCCAGGGCCCACCCGATCGCCACACAGTATATGTCTTCACGAATGCGGTTATCCCACCAATTACCAGCAGCGAGCTTGGCACAAAGGTGAGTATGTAGCGATTTACGGACATGCAACTGAAGACTTCATCTTCGGCGCAAGCATTAGGGGAATTCGCGGCCAGCGGCGCAAAAACTACAGTTATGAGCAATGCGAGTCCCACAATAACACTTGTATACAGGACCGCTCGACGCCCGGGGCTGTTGGTAGCCGCATTCTTGTGGCGATCGGTCGTTCCAAAGCTGTCATCAGGCATAGGCTCTCCGGTGCGTGTTGACGGCCACTTGGAATCTCCCACCATGGCAGATCACACTCTACCTCCGTCGTCGAGAGTTACTCGGCAACGTGCTCGGGATTCTCGGGGCGTTCCGAGTCGTCATCAATCGTGTCAGCGGCGGCGCAGGTGGGGCACTGCACTATCGGGCCGACCACCCATCCGTTTCGGCGGGCGGAGACCTCGGACTGTCACAGATTGCCCATCTCCGAATGATATGCGCTGCCACACTCGTCACACCGAATGTCCCACATGTTTGGCTCCTCGATTTGGACGACACTCAATGTTTCGCGGTTCTGGTTATCTTTCGCCGTAGATACGGCCCGATCCTATTATTCAGGTAAGACGCGAATCAATTTCTTGTTTGCGAATTCATACATTCCCATCTCCGAGAGTTCACGGCCGAATCCGGAATTCTTGATCCCCCCGAACGGAAGGTTCGGTTGAGTCATCGTGGGGTGGTTGATCCAGACCATGCCGCTGTCGATACGGTGGGCGATCTCCTCCGCCTGGTCCGAGTCGGGGGTCACGCCGGTGAGAACTATCGGCTCGACGAATGCGCCACGGTCTCGGGGTCCACGATGTGCGGGGCGTCCACCACCAGTAGTCGCCGTGGTGCCTTTGCCCACTGCGTCGGCGATTTGCTCCAAGTGCGTCTGCGCAGCCTCCTCTGAGGACAATGGCCCCAGAGTCGTCGCGGGGTCCGTGGGGTCTCCGGCACGCAGCGAGCCGAGCCGATCGGCCCGCCGGGCACCACCCGCATGCGCCGAGCGTCCTGCGGCGCGCTCGCTGGCGTGCTCATCAGTGATGACGCAGCTTGTCGATGAGCGCATCCTTGTGGAGCTTCGAGTAGCCAGTCATATCCAACTCCTTCGCCCGGCGCTGCAGGTCTTTGACGGTCCAGTCCTCGTAGGCCGGTAATTCACCGCCTCGAGTGCTGACTGCGGTGCGGCCCTCATTTGCAGCAGCGTTCGATATCCGTGCGGCTTTCTCCTTCGAGTCGCCCTTGCGGCGGAGCGCCTCGTACATCTGCTGGTCCTTGATTGCGGGCCGTGAGTCCTCTCCTGGCATGGCCACTCCCTTCCCCGATCTGGGTGGTGCCCAAACAGGTAACTACATGCGGCGCGGTCTAATCTCCGTGCCTCGCGCCTGCGCCTTGGGCAAACACTAGATGGCCACCGAGCGCGCCCGCCGCTCCCAGCGCGGCAAGGCCGAGCAGGCAGAGGGCAGTCGCCCGCCGATCAGGCGCACGTAGCCGGCGCGCATAGGACGCGACGATAAGGCTGAGGCCAACCGCGTTCGACGCCGCGTGCACTAGGCCAACTCGGCGCTGGCGCACGTCCAGTGTGGACCAGTCCGCCCAGCCCGTGGCGAGTGCGAAAGGCGTGGCCAACAGTCCGACGCCCAGCAACCTGCGGACGACTGTGTCATCCGCCCCGCTCAGGTCTAGGACCGCCGCGCTGATCCAACTGCCTAGCGGCAGGACGACTAATGCGGGGTGCAGTGGGTGGCCCAGCCATCCTCCCCGGAGCATTCCGTCTGCCGCAGTGTCCTCGAGCCGGCGGCGCAACAACTTCCGCGCACGCTCGGAGACGCCGTCTAGAACGTCCGCTGCCTCCACCGATTCGAAACTTTTGACAATCTTCATCTCGTGTCCGTACCCGATCCACTACAGCTGCAACCACCTGCTTGCCGACCGCTGTGTTGTCTGTCGGCCTATTGCCCTTGTTGTGCCCGCACCTGCGACTCCACCTTGGCACCGAGATCTGCGTCGACGTGCTTCCAGTAGTCGAAAGCACGCGCCAGCACTGGCTCGGTCACCCCGTCCAGCAGGTGCCCGACGATGTTGTCCGCGAGTCGCTGCCGGCCCGCGTCATCGAGGACGTCCCGAACCAACGTCCCCGCCTGGCCCCAATCGTCGTCCTGCTCGTGCAGCGTGTAGGCCTCCCGCACCATCTCGCCGCCCTCGGTCCGCCAACCCGCCGGGTCCCCAGCGACAGCGGGGTCCGCATGCGGGCCGCCCTTGGAGTTGGGCACATACACCGGATCCCCCGGATTATCGCGGCGCATCGAGCCATCTTTGGAGTATGACCGCACGGTGGCGGCGTGCGGCATATTGACCGGCAGCTCCTTATAATTGGCGCCGATGCGATGGCGGTGGGAGTCCGGATAGGAGAACAGCCGCCCCAGGAGCATCTTGTCCGGGCTCGGGCCCGTGCCCGGCACCATACTGCTGGGCTCGAAGGCAGCCTGCTCGATTTGGGTGTGGTAATCGTCCGGATTGCGATCGAGGGTCATCTTGCCGACCTCGACCAGCGGATAGTCCGAGTGCGGCCAGACCTTCGTCAGGTCGAACGGGTTGAACCGATAATCCACCGCGTCCTCGAACGGCATGATCTGCATCTTCAGCGTCCAACTGGGCAGATCCCCGCGGTCGATCGACTGCCAGAGGTCACGCACGTGGTAGTCGGTGTCCTCGGAGACCAAACGGTCTGCCTCTTCTTGGGTGAGGCACTCCACGCCCTGGTCGGTTTTGAAGTGGTACTTGACCCAGAACCGTTCGCCGTCCGCGTTCACCCACATGTAGGTGTGGCTGGAATACCCGTTCATATGTCGCCAGGAGCGCGGTATCCCGCGGTCGCCCATCAGCCACGTGACCTGGTGGGCGGACTCCGGGGACAGGGTCCAGAAGTCCCACTGCATATCGTGGTCGCGAAGATTGTTGTCCGCCCGGCGTTTCTGCGAGCGAATGAAGTCCTGGAACTTCATCGGGTCTCGCATGAAGAAGACCGGGGTGTTGTTCCCGACCATGTCGAAGTTACCTTGCTCGGTGTAGAACTTGATGGCGAAGCCGCGGGGGTCGCGCCAGGTGTCGGGGCTGCCGCGCTCGCCCGCGACGGTGCTGAATCGGATCAGCGTCTCTGTCACCTTGCCGGGCTGGAACATATCCGTCTTGGTGTAGGCGCTGACGTCGTTGGTCACCTCGAACCGGCCGAATGCGCCGCCGCCCTTGGCGTGCGGTTGGCGCTCGGGCACCCGCTCCCGGTTGAACTGCGCCATCTTCTCGATGAGGTAGTGGTCCTGCATCAGGACTGGGCCGTCCCGGCCGACTGTCAAGGAATGCTCGTCGCTGTAGACCGGGATGCCGGCGTCGTCTGTGGTGAAGTTGGGATCAGCCATCGTTCTCCTCGTTTCGCTCTCTGCCCCGCTTGCCCTTGGGGTTGATGCGCTCAACGCGAAAGTGGCTCGGGAAGTAGTCGGCTACCCAACTTTCATCAAGTCGAAACCTGGATACCCAATGCGCGCGGCGGCGGACCGCACGCGATCTGCGCCTCCGCCGGTCGTGCGGAAGGCCCGACGACCGGGCCGCCGCACGGCGGGTCAGTCCTTGAAGGTGTCCTTGACCTTTTCGCCAGCCTGCTTGATGTTGCCCTTGGCCTGGTCCTTGCGGCCTTCGGCCTCGGTGTCCTTGTCTCCGGTTGCGTGGCCGAGCTTCTCCTTGGCCTTGCCTGCCAGTTCCTCGGCCTTGTTCTTCGCCTTGTCGACGGCGCCCATGATGTGCTCCTTCGAGTGGGTGTGCCCGCTGGCGAATTCGCCAGCGGCGACTGCGTGGTCGGTGTGCCACGCCGCCTTAGTGTGAGTACCCACCACACCGGTGTTCAAACAACTCTCCCCTCGACCACTCCGATTCTGAAGATGCGTTCGCCGCGTTGAGTTATGGCGTCTCCGGGGCCGCTAGGTACCGCCGCGCCACACTGTCCTCGGTCGATGCCCCCGGCTCCCAGTGCGCGATCCACGGGCCTGTGCCCTCGCTCTGATCCAGCACACCCGCCTCCAGCCACGTGTAGCGGTCGTCCAGTACGCCGCGTGCCAGACGAGTGTCGGTGTCGTCCGTGTTATTCCACAGTCCGTCAAACAGCGTCTCCACGCGAATCCGCGCCTGCTGGCAGAACGCCGACGCCAATTCGGAGGCCGCCGCCGGATCCGCGGAATCGTCCTTGCACTGTGCCTCCGCCCGTACACACGCCGCGGACATGGCGAACAACTCGGCCCCGATGTCGACAATCCGGCCCAGAAACACCTGCTGCTTCTCCAAGCCCGCTTGCCAACGGGCCATCCCATAGAAGGTGCTGCGAGCCAGTTTGCGCGAGCTTCTCTCGATGTACCTCAGGTGCTTTGCCAGCGGTCCGAATTCGTTGTAGGACATAGGGTTCTCGCCCTGACCGAGGATTAGGTGCGGCAGCCACTTCGCGTAGAACGCGGTCGCCCCCACCGCGGCCCTAGCCTTCTTCCGCAGGTCCGCGTTCGGGTCCGCCAGGTCACCCGCGGCAGCCAGGTGCGCGTCCACAGCCTCCCGCGCGATCAGGAGACGCATGATCTCGCTGGAGCCCTCGAAGATCCGGTTGATCCGCCCATCGCGAACGACTTGCTCTACCGGCACTGCCCGTTCGCCGCGTGCGGCAAGCGATTCCGCTGTCTCGTACCCGCGGCCACCCCGGATCTGCAAGAGCTGATCGGTGATCTGACCCGACATCTCGCTGGACCACAGCTTTGCGAGTGCGGCCTCGATGCGAATGTCGTTGCGTCCCTCGTCGGCCATCTGCCCCGATAATTCGAGGACCGCTTCGAGCGCATAGGTGGTTGCGGCGATGAAGGCGATCATGCTGGCAACCGCGCCGTGTTCTCCGACGGGCTTGCCCCACTGCACGCGCTCGCGGGACCATTCACGCGCAATCTTCAGGCACCACTTGCTGGTGGCGCACGCCATCGCCGGGATCGCCAGTCGCCCGGCGTTGAGGGTCGTGAGCGCGATCTTGAGTCCATCGCCCTCGCGCCCAATGAGATTCTCCTTTGGCACTCGCACCTTGTGCATCCGCGTGACGCCATTCTCGATGCCGCGCAAGCCCATGAACCGGTTGCGCTGCTCAACCGTGATGCCGGGGGTGTCTGCCTCCACGACGAAGGCCGAGATCCCGCCGCGGTGTCCCTCGCTTCGGGGCACCCTCGCCATCACCACTAATAGCTCGGCGACCACGCCATTGGTGGTCCACAGCTTCACGCCGTCCAGTTCATACGCAGTCCCGCCGTCGATGGGGGTGGCGGACGTGGCCAATCGGGCCGGATCCGACCCGACGTCGGGTTCGGTCAGCAGAAACGCCGACACCGCGCCCCGTGCGCAGCGGGGCAGGAAGGCCCTTTTCTGCTCCTCGGTGCCCGCCAACTTCAGCGGCTCTGGGACCCCGATCGACTGATGGGCCGAGAGCAGAGCGCCAAGGCTCGGATGCACCCATGTGACCAGCATCAACGCCCGATTATATGCGACCTGGGAGAGACCTTGGCCACCGTATTCCTGGGAGATCTTCAAGCCAAAACACCCGAGCTCGGCGAACCCCTGGACATAGTCGTCGGGAATGCGCGCCTGGCTCTCGATCAACGCCCCGTCCAGCCCTTCGCAGTAGGACCGCAGTTTGGCCAGGTACCGGTCCGTCCGTGCGGCCTCGTCGCGGGCCGGCGCGGGGAATGGGTGCACAAGATATAGAGGAAAGCGCCCGAGGAACAGTTCCTTCGCGAACGACGGCTTGTCCCACCCGCTCTCCCTCGCCTCCTCTGCGACCGCTCTCGCCTGTTCTTCCGTTACCTGCACTTGTTCAGCCACAGCGCATCTCCTCGGCGGACGACTTAGGGGTCCAGACGGGATGTACCCCAACGTCTTTCAGTTGACGTTGGCGGCTGGCCGCTTGGTTGAGCCGGATCACCCTCTCGATCAATTAGTGGTCATGGGGAAGTATTGGAGTTCGGGCCCCGCTCCTCCTGCTGTATCAGGATCTCGTGCTCATCTCCGCTTCGTTCATGCCGGGAAGGACTGCTCGAGTCGACGTGGCGCCGATAGAACCGCCTACGGCCCGCGCCGGTGTCCGTGCCATTGTCTAGGGCCTCGTCGTCGCGGGCTCCAAAGGCGGAGAGCCTGCCGATCATCAGCGCTGAGAAGAATAAAATAATGGCGCCGAGTCCACCGAAGAATGCGAGGTCTTGGAGTGCGCTCATGGTCGGCCCGCTTGCCTCCGGTGTGCCGATTCCGTCGATTCCCACCACGGGTGCCAAGGTTCTGCCGACGATAAACCATGCCCCTGCCAGCGTGCCGAGCGCCGCGCCGACCTGGCTCAAGAGCCGACTACCGCTCATGAGCAGCAGCAAACCTCCAATAAATGCCGCTGCACCGGGTAGGACCTCGAGCCAGCCGCGCGCAGAAGTCCACACCCACGCGGTGGCCGGGTCCGGTGTGAAGGAAAAGTTGAAGTATGGCCCGACAAACGGGATCAAGGCTCCCCACAGTCCGAGCAGCATGACGATCAGCCCGCACAGCGCTCCTCGGCGGCGGCGCATCACAGGCCGACGTCTATCTACGATTGGCACTCTGCCCTGCTCGCTGACATTCATGAGTGTCTCCCTTCACCGCATTTAGGAACTTGTGTGTACCCGGCAAGACAAGCCGCGAAACACCGACCTCAGCCGAGGTCAGAGCTTGTCAAACGCCTGAACGGCGCAGACTCCGAATAAGTCGATGGAGATTGCGCCCGGTTTGGCCTATCGCGTCGTTGGCGATGCTTCGGCGGCTGTCCTCCTTGAGGTCCGCGGAACCCCAGTATCAGGCCTCGGCCAAGGCGATGATGTGCTCGGCACCGCCCCCTGCGGAGTCGGTCACCCACTCCTTGTCCTAGTAAAGGCGAGTCTGATCGGTGTGGTGCGGGGAGTTCGGGTCCCGCGATTGGGACAAGCTGACCAGGGTCTGCGCCACCAGCTCTACGCCGATCCACCCCACCGCGGCGCGCCATGCGGCATGATTGCCCCGTGATGGACGAACGTCTTGCGAAGCCCCGGCTCTGGACCTGGGTGGTCCTCCTCGGCTTCACCGGCCAGCTCGCCTGGACGGTAGAGAACATGTACCTCAATGTGTTCGTGTACGACACGATCACAGACTCGCCGACGGCGCTGGCGGCCATCGTGGCGACAAGCGCGGTCGCCGCGACAGTGGCGACCCTGCTCGCCGGGGCCGCGTCGGATCGCTCGGGCCGCCGACGCGAGTTCATCGCGGCCGGCTACGTCCTGTGGGGCGCGTGCACCGCCGGCTTCGGCCTGGTCAGCGTGGATGCCGCCGCGTCGATGCTGCCGATGCTCGACGCGGTCGTGGTCGCCGTGATCGCCATCGTGGTGCTCGACTGCATCATGAGCATCCTCGGCTCGGCCGCCAACGACGCCGCCTTCAACGCGTGGGTCACCGACTCCACCAACCCCGGCAACCGCGGTCGGGTCGACGGCGTGCTCGCCACGATGCCGCTGCTCGCCATGCTGCTGGTCTTCGGCGCGCTGGACCCTCTGACCAAGGGCGGCCACTGGTCACTGTTCTTCTCGATCGTCGGGGGCGTCACCGCACTGGTCGGCGTCGTCGCGTGGTTCGGGCTCCGCGATTCGCGAGCGCCGCGACCGGGCGGCAGATACCTGTCCTCGGTCCTGCACGGCCTGCGGCCGAGCACCGCGCGCGAGCACCCGCGGCTGTATATCGCCCTGGTCGCCTGGGCCATCCTCGGCATCAGCACGCAGGTCTTCCTGCCGTACCTGATCATCTACGTCCAGCGCTACCTCGACATCGACGGCTACGCCATCGTGCTCGCCGCGGTCCTGCTCGGTGCGGCCGTGATCAGCGTCGTCGGCGGCCGGGTGCTGGACCGGGTGGGCCCGACGCGGGCGATCCTGCCCGTGGTCGCGATGTACGCGCTCGGACTGCTGCTGATGTTCCCCGCGCGCGGCATGCTCGCGGTCATCGGCGCCGGGATCGTGATGATGTCAGGTTTCATGCTCGGCGTCGCCGCCATCTCCGCGACCGTGCGCAACCTGACACCGCCCGACCGGGCCGGCCAGGTGCAGGGCCTGCGGATGATCTTCGCCGTCCTCATCCCGATGGTGATCGGCCCGTTCCTCGGCGCCGCCGTGATCGCCGGCGCGGACGAGACCTTCGTCGAGCTGGGCGTGGTCAAGCAGGTGCCATCCCCGTGGATCTTCCTGACCGCCGCCGCCGTCGTGACTCTGATCGTCCTACCCGCCATGCTGCTGCGGACCGCGGGCTCCGCACCCAAGACCCTGGAGACCACCTCGTGAGAACTGTGTGGGGCGAGAGCCTCGACCCCGACAACGTCCTGCCCGAGTACCCGCGGCCCCAGCTGGTGCGGGACTCCTATCTCAACCTCAATGGCAGGTGGGAGCACGCCGTCACCTCATCCGAGGTCGCCGAGCAGCCCGCCATGTGGGACGGCGAGATCGTGGTGCCATTCTCGCCCGAGGCCCCGCTGTCTGGCGTCAACCGCACCCTGCAGCCAGACGAGGCGCTCTGGTATCGCCGCACGGTCACGCTGCCCAGCGGCTTCGTCCGCGACCGGGTGCTTCTGCACTTCGGCGCGGTGGACCAGGAGTGCGAGGTCTGGGTCGACGGCACAACTGTTGGCGGGCACCGCGGCGGCTACCTCCCATTCACCCTCGACATCACCGACGCCCTCGACACCGCTCGAGACACTCACGATCTGGTGGTCAGGGTCCGCGACGTCACCGACACGTCCTGGCGCAGCCGGGGCAAGCAGAAGCTCAAGCGCGGCGGGATCTGGTACACGCCGCAGTCGGGGATCTGGCAGAGCGTCTGGCTCGAGTCGGTCCCGAGCCGGTGGGTCGATCAGCTTGTGCTCACCCCCCACCTCGAGACCGGCGAGGTCGAGGTGTGCGTGGTCGCCGGCGGCGCGGGCGAGTCCGCGGCCGAGGTCACCGTGCGCGCCGACGGCCGCGAGATCGCCTCGGGGAGAGTCGCCGTCGGGACTCCGACGCGGCTGCGGCTGGGCGACGACGTCCGACCCTGGTCGCCCGAGGACCCCTTCCTCTACGACGTGGACGTGCGGCTCGGCGCCGACCAGGTCGCCAGCTATGTCGGGATGCGCTCGTTCGGGCTCGGCCCCGACGCGGCCGGCCGCACCCGCCTGCTGCTCAACGGCGAGCCCTACCTCCAGGCCGGCCTGCTCGATCAGGGATATTGGCCCGACGGCCTCTACACCGCGCCGTCGGACGAGGCGCTAATCCACGACATCGCGACGGCCAAAGACCTCGGCTTCACGATGCTGCGCAAGCACATCAAGATCGAGCCGATGCGCTGGTACCACCACTGCGACCGGCTGGGGATGCTGGTCTGGCAGGACATGGTCAACGGCGGCCGCAGCTACCGGGCCCCCGTCGTCACCGCTCCCGTGCTCCTGCCCCTGCGGCTGGACGACTCCCGCCACGCGCTGTTCGGACGCCAGGACGCCGAGGGCCGGGCAGAGTTCGGCGCCGAGCTCGACGCGACGGTGGCGCTGCTGCGCTCGGTCCCGAGCCTCGCGGCGTGGGTGCCGTTCAACGAGGGCTGGGGACAGTTCGACGCCGTCGCGGCTGCCGAGCGGGTCAAGGAGCTCGACCCGACCCGGCCCGTCGACCACGCCAGCGGCTGGCATGACCAGGGCGGCGGCGATATGGCCAGCCGACACGTGTATTTCCGGCCATACCGGCTCTCGCGCGCAGACGCCGAGGATGGGCGGGTCGCCGTGCTCTCGGAGTACGGCGGCTACTCCCATCGGATCCCGGGGCACGTGTGGAGCGAGAAGGAGTTCGGCTACCGCAAGTTCGCCGACCGCGGCTCGTTCGAGCGCGCATTCCAGCGGCTGCAGCACGGCCAGATCGGGCCGGCAGTCGAGGACGGCCTGAGCGCCTTCGTCTATACCCAGCTGGCCGATGTGGAGGACGAGACCAACGGCCTGATGACCTACGACCGCCGGGTGCTGAAGGTAGACGCCGACGCTGTCCGATCCTCGAACCAGCGGCTGCGCCAACGGCACGACCACGCAGCCGGCGGACCAGCACACCCCCTCGCCGTGCGCGAACGCGAGATCACCGCGCCGGTATCGCTGACGCTGCCCGATGGACACCTCAATCCAGACGCGGTCGGATGGACGCGGACGCCCCTGATCACCACCGACGGCATCGGCCGCGGCCGCGTGGGGAAGGGACGCAACAAGCGCTGGGAGTACTGGGCGGTGACCACCCCGACCCACGTGGTCGCGCTCGTGGTCTCCGACATCGACTACGCGGCAGTCCACAGCATCTGGCTGCTCGATCGAACCAGCGGGGAGACCATCTCGTACGACGCGATCGGTGTGCTCGGCGGCAGCGCCACCCTGCCCGGCACCCTTGACGTGGGCCCGGCCAGGTCCCGGACCAAGCAGGTGCGGATTGACATCGACGAGGTGGCGGGCGGGACGCGCCTGCGGGCGTGGGCGGAGCGGGTGGAGATCGACGTGATCGCCCACCGGCCCGAGGGCCACGAGTGCCTCGGCGTCGTCGTCCCGTGGACCGACACGCTGTTCCAGTACACCGTCAAGGACGTCGCCCGGCCCGCGACCGGCATCATCCGCGTCGACGGCATCGCCGCCGATGTGCCCGCGGACGAGTCCTGGGCGACCCTCGATCACGGCCGCGGTCGCTGGCCGTACTCGGTGCGCTGGAACTGGGGCGCCGGTTCTGGCCGCACGGACGGCAAGGTGATCGGCATCCAGGTTGGCGGGCAGTGGACTGACGGCACCGGATCGGTGGAGAACTCACTGCTGGTCGACGGACACCTGTCGAAGATCAGCGAGGAGCTGGTCTGGTCCTACGACCGCGACGACTGGCTGGCGCCGTGGCGTATCACCGGCGACACCGTCGATCTCACCTTCACCCCGTTCCATCTGAAGAAGTCCGTCACCGACTTCAAGGTCTTCGCGGCCAAGACCCACCAGTGCTTCGGCCACTGGTCCGGGCAAGCGCAAGACGACACGGGAGCCTGGGTGCGGCTCGAGGGCCTCGTCGGCTGGGCGGAGGATGTGCACAATCGCTGGTGAGGTGCAGACTCCAGATATTCAGCCCAGCGTGACTGCGAGGATCTTGTCATCCCCGCCGGTGGGCTGCCCGCGGCCATCGGTGTTGTTGGTGAGCAGCCAGAGGGCGCCGTCGGGGGCGCGGACGACGTCCCGGATACGGCCGAGCTCGCCGGCGTAATAGTCGGTGACGGCGCCGGGATCCGATACCGCGACGACACGCAGCACCTGGCCCCGCAGGTTCGCCAGGAACACGGCGCCGTCGGCGATGGCGACCCCGCTGGGGCTGGCCTCGCTCGGGCTCCACTGGAGGATCGGGTCCACAAAGCCCGACCCCGCGCCGCCCGTTCCCTCGACCCCCATCCCCTCGACCCCCATCCCCTCGACCACAGGCCAGCCGTAGTTCCCGCCGGGCGTGATGATGTTCAGCTCGTCCCAGGTGTTCTGCCCGAATTCGCTGGCGAACATGGTGCCGTCCTCGGCCCAGGCCAGCCCCTGGACATTGCGATGCCCGGCACTGTAGACGAGGGACTCGGGGATCGGGTTGTCTTGCGGCACGTCGCCGTCGGGCGTCATCCGGAGGATCTTTCCGCCCAGGGAGGCGAGGTCCTGGGCGGTGTCCCGGTCGGAGGCGTCGCCGACACCGGCATAGAGCATCCCGTCGGGGCCGAACGCGATCCGTCCCCCGTTGTGCACCGCCGCGGACGGCAGCGCCTCGATAATCGTCTCCGGCGCGCCCATGCCGTACGCGCCCGGTCCGCCGGCAAGCGCGAACCGCTCGATGCGGTTACCGGTGGCGCCGGTGGAATAGACGTACAGGCGATCCGCGCTGTCGATGGCCAGGCCCAGCAGTCCGCCCTCCCCGCCGTGGCGGACCCCGTCGACCAGCCCCACCTCTCGGGTGCCGCCGTCGCGCAGCACCTCCAGGATGCGGCCGGAGTCGCGCTCGCTGACCAGTGCCGTGCCGTCCGTGGTGAACGCGATCGACCAGGGCGACTTCAGTCCGGATGCCACCACCTGCGGCTCCCCGACCAGAGTGGGGGCCCCTGCCGATTCCGCGGCAGAGGCAGCGGTGGGCGAACTAGCGGCAGGCTGGTTCGGGGCCGGCGGGGTTGAGGCGCACCCGCCCAGCAGCATGCCGATCGCTGCCGCGCTGATCAGTACGGCCCATGGCGGGGTGCGGCGGTGGCGCATGAGGTCCTTCCAGTGTCGATCACGTTGCAGACGGGGCTACCAGAGTCCTCGCTCTGCCAGCGCCGCGCGGATCTTTCCGAGATATTCCCCCAAGGCCTGCTGCTCCGCCTCGGTGAGCGGGTCGAACACCGCCTCGCGCACCAGGCTCACGTGCCCGGGGGCCGCGGCGCGCAGGACCTTCCAGCCCTCCGCCGTGAGCGAGATGACCTGTCCGCGCCCGTCTCCGGCCGCGGCACAGCGCTCGACCACGCCTCGGGTCTCCATGCGGCGCAACAGATGCGAGACGCGGGAACGGTCCCACTGCAGCCCGGCGGCGAGGTCCCCGGAGCGCACCGATCCGGCGGCGGCCTCCGACACCGCCGCCAAGATCGCGTACTCCCCACTCGACAGCGACGAGTCGGCGCTGAGCTGCCGGTCTAGCGCCCGCGGCAGGCCCGATGCGAACTCACGCAGCTCGAGCCAGAGCCCTTGCTCGTCGGCGCTCAGCCAACGCGGCTCAACAATTGTGGGCTTAACCATGGCGGACCTCACATTCACCTGAAGTGGTTGACATGTCAACCACAATACTGCATGATCGTCTTATCAAGTTAATTGACACGTCAGCTAAATGCTTTCGGGTCCACAACGCTGAGGAGACCCCCATGGCCAAGATCGCCATCATCACCGGTTCCACCCGCCCCGGCAACGTCAACACCGGCGTAGCACAGTGGGTCTTGGAGCAGGCCCAGCTGCGCGGCGACGCGGCCTATGAGCTGGTCGACATCGCCGATTACCACCTGCCCGTCCTCGACGAGGCCTACCCGGCCGGCTACCAGAACTACCAGAACGAGCACACCAAGGTGTGGTCCGCGAAGATCAACGAGTTCGACGGCTTCATCTTCATCGCCGGTGAGTACAACCACTCCGTGCAGCCCGCGCTGGCCAACGCCATCTCCTACCTGAATGCCGAGTTCGCGAACAAGGCCGCCGGCATCGTCGGCTACGGGTCGGCTTTTGGCGCCCGCGCCGCCGAGCACCTGCGCGGCATCCTCTCGGAGCTGCAGGTGGCGCACGTCCAGAAGACCGGCATGTTCTCCCTGTTCACCGACTTCGAGGATTTCGCCACCTTCAAGCCCACCGAGCTGCAGGCCGCCTCGCTCGCGCCGATGCTAGATCAGCTCATCCCATGGACCCACGCGATGAACTCGGTGCGCCAGGGCCAGCTCGTCAACGCGTAACCCCCGGTACGCACCGCGCCTCCAGCATCAACGCCGTCGTTTCGTAGCCCCGCCGCGCTTGCAAGCGCGGCGGGGCCGTGAAACGACGGCGAGCTCGACGGATGAGCCTCGTCGGCTATGGTCCCCGGATGCCCCGGACTGTGAAAGCCCTGGCCCGTCGCATCGCCCGGCGGCCGCAGCCCCCACGCGAGATCATCTATCTGGTCGCGGCCTCGGGCGCACCCAACTACGGCGACGAGCTGATCGCCCGCACGTGGTTGCAGCACCTGGCCCGCACCCGCCCGGACGCCGACGTCGTCCTCGACTGCCACACCCCCGGCCAGGCGTCGATCATGTTGCACGGTCTGCACCCCCGCGCCATGTTCGTCGACACGCTCTGGCGGGTGTGCGCCCTCTCAGCCGACCGGGACCACCTGCATTCCGAGTCCGCCAGCCAGGAGCAGCCGTCCTGGGAGTGGGCGGCGACGGCCGGCTCGGCCCTAGGCGTGGAGCCGCTGCTCGCCGAGGGCGTGGACCTGCTCGCCCGCGCCAGCGTCATCCATCTGCTCGGCGGCGGTTACATCAACGCCATCTGGCCGCACCATCTCGCGCTGCTGACCGCCATCGCCGCCGTGGTCCGCAAGAGTGGAGCCCGCGCCGTCGCCACCGGCCAGGGCTTGATGCCGATGTCCGACGGCCCGCGCGGCGAGGCGCTGCACGCCGCCGTGGCCGCCTTCGAGCTGTTCGATGTGCGTGATGAGGAGTCCCATATCGCCTTGGGCTCCGACAGTTCCCAATCCGGCGACGACGCCTGGCTCGCCCTCGCCCCGGGCGCCCCGCAGGTATACACCAGCCCGGATGAGACGCCGTCGGGCATTGTGCTGTGCCTGCAATCGGACTTGTCCGAGCACTTCGCGCATGAGGGCAACACCGGTGTCGCCGCGATCGCCTCCTGGACTGCGAACATCCTCGACAACTGGGGCGTCGATGGCCGCGAGGTCACCGTGGTCGAGGGGATTCCCGGGGCGGACCGCCTGGCGTTCGACCTGCTGGGCCCGCGCCTGGCCGGGGCCACCTTCGTGCCGTTCCTGCAGATATGGCGCCACGGGCTCCCCGCCGGGCAGGACCAAACGTGGATCAGCACCCGCTTCCACCCGCATCTGATGGCCGCCGCGGCGGGCGCGTCGGGCGTGGCGCTGGTCTCTGAGCCGGGCTACTACTCCACCAAGCATTGCTCGCTCACGGACGCGGGCTCGCGCTGGACCATCGCGCGCGACGGCCTGGCCACCCCCGAACGACCCACCGCCGGCGGATTCTCCCCCGCCGATCGTGCCGCCCGCGTCAGCGCCAAATCGGCTGTGGCCCAGCGTCTCTATCCGGCGTGATTGATAGACTCACCCCTCGAACTAGGAGCTGCCGATGAGTCCGGATGAGACCACCGCGAACACTCCCATGACCTGGTATCACCTCGCCCCCGACCTGCCGTTCGCCCGGCTCTACGCGGCGGCGCAGGGGCAGTTGCCCTCGCTGCCTGCCGCCGACTCCGAGCCCGCTCTGAACCGCCAGTTCTGGGCGGAGCTATCGGCGCGCCAACGCGCCGAGCTGATCCGCATGAAGCCGGTGGCCGTGGGCGCCCTGGACGGGCTGCCCGCCGCCGCGCGCCACACCGCGAACGTCTCCCGCCTCGATCCGGAGATCCAGCGCTGGACGGGCATCAAAGCCGAGCTCCAGGTGCGGGTCGACGCGTCGCGGGTGCCGGCGCTGGACCGCAATCGGATCAGGCTGTGGCAGGCGCAGCGGAAGATCGACGACGCGGCCACGGTCAAGCGGATCGTCAACGAGGTGGGCGGGGCCACGCTGTTGCTCCTGGACCTGCATTCCGGCAACCGCGGGATGGCCGCGATCTCGTTCGGCCACACTGACACCGCCCACCACATCGCGGTGACGATCCCCGGCATGAACACCAACATCGCCGACTCGTTCTGGTCGATGTCCGATGAGGCCCGCCAGCTCAAGTCCCTCGCGGAGGACCTGCTGGGCCGTGCCGACCGGCACGGCGAGACGGTCGCGACCATCATGTGGCTCGGCTATCAACCGCCGCAGGTCACCGGGCCCAACGGCGCGCTGGACACCGTCCTCGGCGGCGTCGCCTCCACCATGACCAGCTCGGCCCGCGCGGGCGCGCCCCGACTCGCACGCTTCTTCGCCGGGCTAGACGCGGCCGCGCAGCGCCCGCCGCTGCATCTGACGGCGTTGGGCCACTCGTATGGCTCGTACACGATGGCGCTGGCGCTGCAGGACCTGGCTGGGCAGGAGCCTCGGCGGGGCCAGCCCGTCGACGACGCCGTCTTCTACGGCTCCCCCGGCATCAACGCCGCCGACGAGGCCGGCCTGGGCTTGGTTGATGGGCACGGCTACGTGATGCTGGGCGATCGCGACCGGATCAACCTCGTGGACAACTTCCGACTCTTCGGGCCCGACCCCACGGCCACCGGCCTCGTGCAGCTGTCCGCCGCGGCGATGACCACCCGCGACGGCGTCGAGCGGCATGCCGCGCGCGATCATGCGGACTACGGCCGGGCCGTCGGCGAGCATCTGCGCACCAGCGGATTCAATCTCGCGGCGATCGCCGCGGGCCTAGGCGAGTGGGCGGTTCGCCGCTGAGACAGATCACGGACGCCGGGGGTCAGCCGGCCGGACAATCACCAGCGGGCAGGGCGCCGTGTGCAGCAGGGCCCTCGAGGTGGAGCCGACCATCATCCCGGTGAAGCCGCCCCGGCCCTGGCGGCCGACCACCAGCAGTTGCGCGTCGTTCGCTGCGGCCAACAAGTGCCGCACGGGCCGGTCATTGACGACCACCCGCTCGACCTGAACGTCAGGGAACCGCTCTTGCCAGCCCGCGAGGACCTCTGCCAGGGCCGCATCATGGCGCTGCTGAAACGAGCTCCAATCGATGCCTGCCGGCTCCGCTCCAATGCTCGCGACCGCGCCGTCGAGCGGCACATCGCTCCAGGCGTGCACCGCTATCACCCGGGCGCCTCGCTCGGCTGCCTCCGACATCGCCAGCCCGATGGCGGCCTCGCAGTGCGTGGATCCGTCCACGCCCACCACGATGGGGCCGTCGCCGAAACCGCCCTCGGTTCCGCGCCACTCGCGGACCACGACCACCGGGCAGTGCCCGTGCGCGGTCACCGCCTCAGCCACAGAGCCGATGACCGGCGAGTCCCCCAGGCCGCGATCCCCGAGCACCATCATGCCCACCGTGTGGCTTTTCTCGAGGAGCAGCGGGATCGGCGGGCCCTCCCATATCTCGGTGCGCACCTCGTGACCTGGTGCGAGCACCGCGTGCGAGATCTCCACGGCCTTTGCGACGGCGGCCTCGCAACGCGTGCGCGTGGCTGTGGCCAGTGCGATGGCGCCCGCCGCAGACCCCTCTCCGAGCATCTCGGCCGATCGCGGGATCGGCAGCTGCGCAGAGGCGACGATGACCAGCGGCCGCCGGTGGGCCTTCGCCTCCAACGCCGCCCACCGCGCCGCGCCGAACGCTGACGCGGACCCATCCACTGCCACCAGAACCGACGCTGCCTCAGCCATCATCTCCGCCTGCCTCCGCACGTTGACGCTCTCGAACTGCCTCGCCGACCACCGTACTTGGGCGGGCGCGCGATCAGTGGCTGTTCTCCTGCGGCTGCCTGGCCGCGATATACGTGGGCCTGGGCTGCGACGCCGCGAATGGCGCCTGCGGCATGTTCTCGCAGCTATTGAACACCAGGAAGATGTTCGATCGCGGATACGGGGTGATGTTGCTCCCCGATCCGTGCATGATGTTGGAGTCGAACCACAACGCGGATCCAGCCGCCCCGGTGAACTGCTCGATGCCGTAGCGCTCAGCGAGCTCCCCGATGTCAGCCGCTGCTGGCACTCCAGCTCGCTGCCGCACCAGCGAGGACCGGTAGTTCTCGTCCGGAGTCTCACCCGCACATGGCAGAAAGTGCCGCTGCGAGCCCGCGATTACCATCAGCGCGCCGTTGTGCGGGTAGTTGTCGGTGAGCGCGATCGACAGGCTGACCGCGCGCGGGCGTGGGAGTCCGTCCTCCGCGTGCCACGTCTCAAAGTCCGAGTGCCAGTAGAAGCCATTACCCTCGAACCCCGGCATGAAGTTCACCCGGCTCTGGTGGATATAGACCTCGGACCCCAGTAGTTGCCTGGCCCGGTCCACGATCTGTGGCCGCCTCGCCAACTCCGACACCGCTTCGCTGATCCGGTGCACCTCGAAGATGGATCGCACAGCGTTGGACCCCGGCTCCCGGATAACCCGCTCGTCCTGCGCCAACGCTGGATCGGCCGAAAGCCTCTCCAGCTCTGCGCGGTGCTCTCGCACCTCGGCCGCGGTGAGCAGCGCGTCGTCCACCGTATAGCCGTCGCGCTCGTGCCGCGCTAGCTCCGCCGCCTCGACGGGGCCGTGTCCCGGGACTCCCCACACCGTCGGATCCGACCGGTCAATCCACCCCCCGCGGGCGGGCTCGTTCGCGGGGAAGCGAGTCGGGTACAGATCCACGGTGCTGCTGTCTCGAAGGACTACTCGACCGGTATCGGCAATGGTCATGATCACGGCTCCTTTGCTCGCCCACTGTTCCGGCGGGTCCGCTCAACCTCGATCGCGGACCTCAGCACGGCGCGGCGGCATGCCCTGCACTCCATCTCGGTGCGCATGCCGCCGAGTTCGGTCTCCGTCTCCTGTATATCCCGAATCCGCGACCAGCACACATCCGGCGGCCCAGCAGCCCTACGACGCTGGCCTCTATGCATCAAGTTGCACTGCATCTCGATGCACTGCTACGTTTTCGGCATGGCCCTGGAACACGCGATCCTCGTTGCGCTCGCCGAACGCGCCGGCAGCGGCTATGAGCTGGCCCGACGCTTCGACAAGTCCATCGGCTTCTTCTACGGAGCCAGCCACCAGCAGATCTACCGCACCCTCAAGCGGATGGACGGCGACGGCTGGATCAGCTGCGAGACCGTCCCCCAGCAGGGGCGTCCCGACAAGAAGGTGTACTCCGTCGGCGCCGACGGCCGGGTGGAGCTGCGCCGCTGGCTCGCCGAGCCGTCCAGCCCCACCGTGCTGCGCGACGAGCTGAGCCTGAAGATCCGCGGCGCCTCCCATGGCGATCTCTCCGTGCTGCTGGAGGACGTGCGCAACCATCGCACGGAGCACCAACTGCGGCTCCAGCTGTACCGCCAGTTGGAGGCCCGCGAGTTCCCCGATCCGGGCACGCTCAGCGGCATGGCCCTGCACCAATACCTGGTCCAGAGGGGCGGCATCGTCCTCGAGGAGGGCTTAATCGCCTGGTACGACGAGATCCTGACCGCCCTGCACAACGACGTGAAAGGC
The DNA here is from genome assembly GCF_000524475.1 of Tomitella biformata AHU 1821. Lineage (GTDB taxonomy): Bacteria > Actinomycetota > Actinomycetes > Mycobacteriales > Mycobacteriaceae > Tomitella > Tomitella biformata. The sequence continues at coordinate 21,322 of NZ_BAVQ01000043.1, forward strand.
CTCACCGCATGAGCTCCTACCCCGCACTTATGGCCCCGCTCGACCTAGGGTTCACAACGCTGCGCAACCGCGTGATCATGGGCTCGATGCACACGGGCCTGGAGGACCGCGCCAAGAACATCGACCGCCTCGCCGCGTTCTACGCCGAGCGCGCCCGTGGCGGTGTGGGCCTGATCGTCACCGGCGGCTTCGCCCCCAACCGCACCGGCTGGCTGCTGCCACTGGGCTCGACGATGGTCACGCACACCCAGGCCCTGCGCCACCGCAAGGTCACCCGCGCCGTACACGCCGAGGGCGGCAAGATCGTCATGCAGCTGTTGCACGCGGGCCGCTACTCCTACTGGCCGCTGAGCGTCTCCGCGTCCGCGATCAAGTCCCCCATCAACCCGTTCAAGCCCCGTGCACTCACCGAACGCGGTGTGCACCAGACCATCCGGGACTTCGCACGCTCCGCCGAGCTCGCCCAGGAGGCGGGCTATGACGGCGTCGAGCTCATGGGCGGCGAGGGCTACTTCATCAACCAGTTCCTCGCCCCGCGCACGAATAAGCGCACCGACAAGTGGGGCGGCAGCGCCGAGAACCGCCGCCGCATCGCCGTGGAGATCGCCCGCGCCACCCGTGCCGCCGTCGGCTCGGACTTCATCATCATGTTCCGCCTGTCGATGGCGGACCTGGTCGAGAAAGGCCAGACCTGGGACGAGATCATCGCGCTCGCACAGGAACTGGAGGCCGTCGGCGTCAACATCCTCAACACGGACATCGGCTGGCATGAGGCCCGTGTGCCCACCATCGTCACGTCGGTGCCCCGTGCCGCGTTCGCAGACTTCACCGCACGCGTGGCCGAGGAGGTCGCGATCCCGGTGTGCGCGTCCAACCGGATCAACATGCCCGAGACCGCCGAGCACATCCTCACCACCACGCAGGTGGAGCTGATCTCGATGGCCCGCCCGATGCTCGCGGACCCAGACTGGGTGGACAAGGCCGCCGCCGGCAAGGCCGACGAGATCAACACCTGCATCGCCTGCAACCAGGCCTGCCTGGACCACACCTTCCAGAACAAGACGGCGTCGTGCCTGGTCAACCCCCGCGCCTGCCACGAGACCCAGCTAACTCTCGCCCCCACCCGCCGCACCAAGACGGTGGCTGTGGTCGGCGCGGGCCCCGCGGGCCTCGCGGCCGCGACGAACCTGGCACGGCGCGGCCACACCGTGACCCTGTTCGAGGCCGAGGACCGCATTGGCGGGCAGTTCGAGATCGCCCGCCGCATCCCCGGCAAGGAGGAGTTCGCGGAGACCATCCGCTACTACGAGCGCCAGCTCGAGCTCACCGGCGTCGACGTCAAGCTGGGCGCACGCGCCTCGGCCGAAGAGCTTTCGGCCGGGTACGACGAGGTGGTCATCGCGACCGGCGTCACCCCCCGCATCCCCGCCATCGACGGCATCGACCACCCGAAGGCGCTCTCCTACGCGGAGCTGGTGCGCGGTGGCAAGCCAGTCGGCGAGCGCGTGGCCGTGATCGGCGCCGGCGGCATCGGCGTGGACATCAGCGAATTCCTCACCCATGAGTCCTCCCCCACGATGGACTTAGGCGAGTGGATGCGCGAGTGGGGCGTGACCTATGCCCCCGACGCCGTGGGCGCGCTGACCACCCCCGCCCCCGCGCCATCGCCCCGCACGGTGTTCCTGTTGCAGCGCAAGGAGACCCGCATCGGCAAAGACCTGGGCAAGACGACGGGCTGGGTGCACCGCGCGGCGCTGAGGGCCAAGGGCGTGCAGGAGCTGACGGGCGTCGCCTACGAGCGGATCGACGACGCCGGCCTGCACATCACCGTCGATGGCAAGCCCCGCGTGCTCGACGTGGACAACGTGGTGATCTGCGCCGGGCAGGACTCGGTGCGCGACCTCGTGGCCGGGCTCGAGACGGCTGGCGTCACCCACCATGTGATCGGCGGGGCGGACCTCGCCTCCGAGTTGGACGCCAAGCGCGCGATCAAGCAGGGCACGGAGCTGGCCGCCACAATCTAGCGTCCCCACACGGGAATCCGGTCCCCATTCCTGCCGGACCCTCCATTCCCGCCGCCGACCGCACGATAGGCTCCCCGTCACGTAGGCATGCTGGCGGGGATGGGAGTGCGATCAGGTGAGTAGCCGCGAGATTCACGACGGCCCGGTCGAGGCCGGGGTCGCCCCAGGCCCCACCGAACCGCCCGAGCATCGCAAGCCTCCGACAATCCGGATGGCGGGCGTCGCGCTCACGGTGATCGTCGCGATCGCGCTGCTGCTCACCTCCTCGTGGCGCGGCGGCTTCAGCTTCGCGTACATGGGCATCGTGCCCGGCATCACCGCGGTCCTCGCGTCGCCGCGCGTTGCGGTCCTCAGCGCCGTCGCGACCGCGGTCGCCGTGTTCGTGGGCGTCGCCGTCAGCGGCTCGACCCCGCTGGCGGTGCTGTGGATGGCCGCGCTCGCCGTCGCCATCGTCTACAGCTCCCGCCACGGCTGGACGTCGATCATGTGCATGGTGGCGGCGCAGGCGGCCATCGTCATCATCTACGGCAAGGTGTTCAGCCACGCTCCCGCGCCCTTCAACGAGCCCCACACCCTCGCCGGCGCGCTGCCGGTGGCCGGGTTCGTCCTCGGCGGCGGGCTCGTGGTGGCGCTGGCCGGCGCGATCTTCCTGCGCCCGTTCCCCGGCGAGCTTGAGGAGAGCTTGAACTCGCGCGACTCCTGGTGGTTCGGCGCAACGGTGATCCCGCTGACCATCCTCGGCACCTTCCTCTGCCTGCACTTCTTCCCCGGCACCCACGCCTGGTGGCTGCTGCTCACCTTCTATGTGGTGCTGATCCCCTCCGTGCAGGAGGCCATCCCCCGCATGCGCGGCCGGGTGCTCGGCACCCTCGCCGGCGCCACCGTCGCGGCGATCCTGACGTTCGTCGTCGCCGACAACACGGTTTTCTATATCCTGACAATCATGGCGGCGTCGGGCACTATCTTGCTCTCCGACCGCACCTACTGGATCTACGCCGCGTTCCTCACCGCCACCGTGCTCTTCGGCGGCTTCCACGCGGCGAACAATCCCCTGCTCCTCGACATCGAGCGGATCGGGCTGACCATCCTCGGTGCGCTCGCCGCCTACGCGGCGCTGCGGTTCAACGCCCAACTGCGCGAGCGTGTCGAGCGAGCACAACCCGCACGAGCCGAATAGAAGGAGCCCGCCATGCGCGCGACTATGATCTACGGCCCCCGCGACGTCCGCGTCGAGCAGCGGCCGGACCCAGTCATCCAGCGGCCCACCGACGCCCTTGTCCGCGTGGTGCGCGCGTGCGTGTGCGGTTCGGATCTGTGGCCGTACCGCGGGGTGCGTGAGACACCGAAGCCGCGGCCCATCGGGCACGAGTTCATCGGCGTGGTCGAGGAGACTGGGGCCGAGGTGGCCGGTTTACGCGTCGGCGACTTTGTCATCGCCCCCTTCACCCACAGTGACGGCACCTGTGAGAACTGCTTGCGCGGGCTGACCACCTCGTGCGAGAACTTCGGAGTCTGGGGCGCTGTCGACGCGCACGGCGTCCAACTCGACGGGGCCCAGGGCGAGTACGTCCGGGTGCCCTTCGCCGACGGCACCCTCGTGCGACTCCCCCAGCAACCCGATCCCAACATGTACCGGGACCTGCTAGCGCTGTCCGACGTGATGGGCACCGGGCACCACGCCGCCGTGTCTGCGAACGTCGCGCCCGGGTCGACGGTGGTCGTGGTGGGCGACGGCGCCGTCGGGCTGTGCGGGGTGCTGGCCGCCCACCGGCTCGGGGCCGATCGCATCATCGCGATGTCCCGCCACGGCGACCGGCAGGCCCTGGCCCGGCGCTTCGGCGCCACCGACATCGTCGCCGCCCGCGGGGTTGACGGCGCGGCAGAGGTGCGTGATCTGCTCGACGGTAGAGCGGACTCCGTGTTGGAGTGCGTCGGCACCCAAGAGTCGCTGGGCCAGGCCCTGGCCGTGCTCCGGCCCGGCGGCAGCCTCGGCTTCGTCGGCGTGCCCGCGGAGAACCCCGCGCTGCCCATCGGGAAGCTGTTCGCGCACAACCTCCGGGTGGCGGGCGGGATCGCGCCGGTGCGGCCCTATATCGATGAGCTGCTGCCCGACGTGCTGCTAGGCCGGATCCAGCCCGGTCTCGTGTTCGATCACGCTGTGCCGCTCGAGCAGGTCGCCAGCGGATACACAATGATGGACGAACGGAAGTCCATCAAGACGATGGTGATTCCCTGAGCCGCCGCCCCTGATCTAGCTATGGAGAACCGAATGGCACTGCCGACCCCCACACCCGAAGCCCGCGCCGTCGTCACCGGCGCCTCGTCCGGGATTGGCGAGGCCCTCGCAACCGAGCTCGCGGCCCGCGGGCACTCGCTGATCGTGGTGGCCCGGCGCACCGACCTGATGGAGGCCCTCGCGGCCAAGCTCACCGCCGCGCATGGCGTGCAGGTCGAGGTCCGCGGGGTGGACCTGTCCGACCGCGCCGCCCGCCAGATCCTCCTGGACGAGCTCGCCGAGCGGCACATCTCGATCCTGTGCAACAACGCCGGCATCGCCACCTTCGGGCCCATCGCCCAGCTGGACCCCGCCTATGAGCGCGCGCAGGTGGAGCTCAACGCCGTCGCGGTCCATGACCTGACCCTCGCGGTGCTGCCCGGCATGATCGCCCGCGGCATCGGCGGCATCCTCATCACCGGCTCCGCCGCCGGCAACAGCCCAGTGCCCAATAATGCGACCTACGCCGCCACCAAGGCGTTCGCGAACACCTTCGCCGAGTCCCTGCGCGGCGAGTTGCGCGGGACCGGCGTCAACGTCACGCTGCTCGCCCCCGGCCCGGTCCGCACCGAGGACCCCAAGCCTGAAGACATGTCGATCGTGGACAAGATGGTGCCGGACTTCTTCTGGATCTCCAGCGAGTACACCGCGAAGCTGTCCCTGGACGCGTTGGGGGCCAACAAGATGCGCGTTGTCCCCGGCATCCTCGGCAAGACGATGTCCGTCGCCAACGGCTACACCCCGCGCGCGATTGTCGCACCCATCGTGGGCTCGTTCTACAAAAAGCTGGGCGGCTAAGAGCTCCGCACGACGCAATCGCGGGCATCGGCCGACTGGCCGATGCCCGCGATCATCGAGTCAGCTAGGACTACTGGTCGATGCTGCCCATCACGAGTTTGAAAAAGTCCTCGAGCGGGCGAAACACCTCGGCGCTGCCGGGGAAAAGTTCGGCACCGCCACCAAAATCCATTGAGCCCATGCGCTAACCACTCCTCCTAATTGTCGCGATGTGCCATCGCGCCTATCACGTTGTCGGACCACTCCATAGGACCTACGATTGCGGCCGCTGTCAAGGAGCTCGCATGTAGCGGGGGTGTTGGTCTGAAATGTCGATACCGTGTCAGCGGCGACGCTTGGCGGTGCCGAAGAGGCTGCGCGAGATCTCCCGCCCCGCGACCGTCGCGGCGGAGCGCAGGAAGCTCTTCATCGCCGAATTGCCCAGCACCTTGCCGATCATCTCCCCCGCACCGGAGCCCTCAGACGCAGGCGGCACGTCCGGTGCGGGAGGCGCAGTATCCGCGCCGGCGTCCACGGGCGGGAATCCCTCGGCCTGCGCGGGTGCAAGAGAAGCACTGAGCTTCTCGTAGGCGGACTCGCGGTCGATCGTCGCCGAGTACTTCGCCGAGAGCGGGCTTGCGAGGGCCGCCCCCTTGATCGCGTCGTTGCCGATGGTGTCCATCAGCGAGCGCGGGGCCCGCATCATGGTCCACGCGACGGGCGTCGGCGCGCCCTTCTCCGAGAGCACGGTGACGATGGCCTCGCCGGTGCTCAGCGAGGTCAGGGCCTTCTCCATCTCGTAGTGCTCGGTGTTCGGGTAGGTCTTCACGGTCTTGCGCAGCGCCGTCTGGTCATCAGGAGTAAAGGCCCGCAGCGCGTGCTGGACGCGCGCGCCCAGCTGCGAGAGCACCCCGTTCGGCACGTCCGTCGGCTGCTGCGTGCAAAAGAAGATGCCGACGCCCTTCGAGCGGATCAGCTTCACCGTCTGCTCGACCTGCTCGAGGAACGCCTTCGACGCACCGGTGAACAGCAGGTGCGCCTCGTCGAAGATGAACACCAGCTTGGGCTTGTCGACCTCCCCCGCCTCCGGCAGCTCGTGGAACAGGTCCGCCAGCATCCACATCAGGAATGTCGTGAACAGCTGCTGGCGGTTCTGTTGCGAGCCGAGCTCGAACAGTGTGATCACGCCCTTGCCGTCCACGACACGCATCAAGTCGGCGGGCTCGAGCTCCGGCTCCCCGAAGAACGTGTCGCCGCCGTTGGCCTCCAGGTTCACCAGTGCCCGCAGGATCACCCCGGCCGTCGCCGAGGAAACGCCGCCAATGCCCTTGAGGTCCGCCTTGCCCTCATCACTTGTGAGGTGCGTGATGACCGCTCGCAGGTCCTTCAGATCCAGCAGCGCCAGGCCCTGCTTGTCCGCCCAATGGAAGATCAGGCCCAGAGTGGACTCCTGCGTGGCGTTGAGGTCGAGGACCTTGCTGAGCAGGATCGGCCCGAAGCTGGTGATGGTGGCCCGCACCGGGATGCCGATGCCCTCGGTCCCCAACGTCAGGAACTCCACCGGACACGCCATCGGTGCCCAGGAGTCCCCGGTGTCGCGCGCCCGCTGCTCAATCTTCTCGTTCGACGAGCCCGCCTGGCTCAGCCCCGACAGGTCGCCCTTGATATCTGCCATGACGACCGGCACACCGGCCGCCGAGAGCTGCTCCGCGATCACCTGGAGCGATTTCGTCTTGCCGGTGCCGGTGGCGCCCGCGATCAGCCCATGCCGGTTCATCATCGCCAGGGGGATGCGCACCCGCGCCTGCGGATCGACGACGCCGTCCACCATGACTGTGCCCAGCTCCAGCGCGACGCCGTCGGAGATATACCCCGACGCGATCTCCTGCGCTGCAGCATTCGGGACCGGAGCATTCGGGACCGGGGCAATCGGGGTTCCAGCGGTGGCGTCGTCGGTCATTCGGGGCTCCTCGGGTCGGCCGCCAGTGTTCGCGAAATCACCTTATCCGCCGATCGCTGCCAACTCGCGTGACGACGCGAACTAAGGTGGTGCCCGTGCAAGACAAATTAGTGTGGATCGATTGTGAAATGACCGGCCTCGAGCTGGGCTCCGACAAGCTGATCGAGATTGCGGCCCTCGTCACCGACGGCGACCTCAATATCCTCGGCGAGGGCGTCGACGTGGTGATCCACGCCGACGACGAGGCTCTGGACGGGATGCTGCCTGTGGTGCGCGATATGCACGCCAAATCTGGGCTGACCGAGGAGGTCCGCGCGTCGACGGTGAGCGTGGCGGAGGCCGAGAACCTTGTTCTCGAGTACCTGCGCCAGCACATCCCCGTCGCGGGCACCGTGCCCTTAGCGGGCAACTCGATCGGCACCGACCGCGGTTTCATCACGCGCGACATGCCTGCGCTGGACACGTTCCTGCACTATCGGATGGTCGACGTCAGCTCCATCAAGGAGCTCACCCGCCGCTGGTACCCGCGCATCTACTTCGGCCAGCCAGGCAAGGGCCTCTCCCACCGGGCCCTCGCGGACATCCGCGAATCCATCAATGAGCTGAAGTTCTACCGCCGCACCGCGTTCGTCGCCGACCCCGGCCCCACCAGCGCGGCCGTCGCCGAGATCGCCGCCGAGCTGACGGCCGATAATCAGCGCGGACCCGATTCGACTCTTGAGGGTTCGGCGCGCTAGTATCTTGATCGTTGTCGCGATCATTGATCGCGACAAAATGGTGGGCGTAGCTCAGCTGGTAGAGCACTGGGTTGTGATCCCAGATGTCGCGGGTTCGAGCCCCGTCGCTCACCCCACCATCCACTGTGGCGCTTCCGGAAACGGAAGCGCCACAGTGCGTTTCGGGGTCCAGCTATCACGCATCCCGCCGAGGATCCCGTGAGCGAGCCGGCCGCTCGCCCGCCCGGACCAGTCGCGGAACCAGACGATGCCGAACTGCCGAGAAGCGCCGACCCCACACCACCCACCACTGAGTTAGGCTACCCTAAATGCAACGTCAGTCGAGCACGGGGAGAGCACATGGCACGCACGAATTTGAAGGCCAGGGCGATCAAGCCGGCCATGGTCGAACTGTTGATGCTACGGGTGCTGCGCCGAGAGCAGATCTCGCCCAACGTCGGCCGGATCACCCTCGGTCACGGCGACATCGGAAGATTTGCCCCGATGGGGTTCGACCAGTGGTTCCGGCTATTCCTGCCCGTTAAGGGCGGCAATCTGGATCGCGCCCCCAAGAAGTTGGACACAGTGTCCTACCTGCGGTTTATGACCATCAGCGAGTCCGAACGTCCCGTCATCCGCAACTACACGGTCCGCGCCTACCGTCCCACCGGAGACGACGGCCCAGAGCTCGATATCGATGTCATTCTCCATGGCTCCGCCGCCGACGGCACCGCCGGACCGGCCTCGGGCTGGGCACAGACGTGCCAGCCAGGCGATGCCGTGGCGATCTTGGACGAGGGGATCGGGTTTGCCCCGCCGGAGGACGCTGAGCAGCTCCTGCTGGTGGCCGATGAGACGGGCCTGCCGGCCGTCGCCGGGATCCTCGCCGCGCTCCCCCGGGACGCGAGGGGCCAAGCCATCGTGGAGATCCCGGACCACGCCGACCGGCAGGAGCTTAACGGGCCCGACGGTGTCGAGGTGACCTGGCTGGCCCGCACTGATCCGGCCCAGTCGCCGGGCCTCCTCGCGCTCGCCGAGGTCGAGGGGAGAGAGCTTCCGACGGAGCCGACATACGGCTGGGTGGTGGGAGAACAGGCCCTCGCCGCCGGCGTGCGCCGCCACTGGGTGGCCGCCGGGCTGCCCAAGGACCGCGTGATGTTCTGCGGCTACTGGAAGCATGCCCACGGATGACCGCCAGCAGTCCCTCACCTAGGCATTCAGCCTCGGATCCTAATTTCGACACGCCCTGCCAACCGGTCCAATCCGGACCAACCTGACCAATCCAGAGCGAAGGCCCGCCCGGTAATCCGGACAGGCCTTCGCCACTGCAGCCTGCAGGGCAGCGAGTTGGTACGGGATCAGCTACCGATCATGCCGCCGAGAACGTTACCCAGGACCCCGCTGATCACATTGGTCATCGAACCCTGGGGGTCCGTGAGAGAGCCGAAGACCTGACCGGAGCCGGAGTTGACGGAGCCAAGGCCCATGCCCTCGAGGCTGCCAGCCCCGGCCTCGATTACGTTCGGGTTGCGAATGGTGACGCACACACCCATCGGGTTGATGTCCCAATCACCGCCCGCCAGAACGATGTTCGCGCCGGCGCCACTGTCGATCTTGGCACCCACGTCCGCGTTGGCGGGGATCTTGTAGGTCGTCTCCAGAGCAATGACTCCCCCGCCAGCCGTGGTCCAGCCGGAGCCCTTGGCCACCACCGAGTCATTGCCGGTCACCACAGTCTTCGTCACGTCCTCCCACTCCTGGCCGCCGATGAGCCATTTGACGTTCAGGCGCGCGTTGACCAGCTGGAAGCCGGCGGGGTGGAAGTCGCGGATCTCATTGACCAGCGCACCGGCCCCGGACACCTTCGTCAGATAGGTCACGGTGCTACCGGGAGCGGCGGTACCGTCACCGACGACCTCTTTGCTAACTGTGTAATCGCTCCCGAGCGACCCAACCCAACTGTCGGTAACCGCCTGGCTCTGCGCGCACGCGGGCGCGGCACTCGCCACTCCCGCGCCCAGCCCGACGGTGAGACCCGATCCGATCAGCGCGGCACCCAGGCCTGCGGCCACAGCCTTGCGCAGAGACAAACGTGACATCTAGTGCTCCAGTTCGCTTGGACGGCCAGTGTGGCCGTCATCTCTGACCCCGTCACCCCGACTGACAGATCACATCCTGATGCACCATACGGACGTCCAACCTATTAAACAAGCACTTTGCGGAAGTACGCGCTGGTACGGCAGAGAAATGGGCCCCCACCAGTCGGGCGGGGGCCCATCGGGTCGAGCTAGAAATTCGCTTTAGACATTCACGCTGACGCGTTGCCGGCCTTCCACGTGGACCAGGGAATATTCCAGTCCCCGAGGCCGTCGGTGCCCGCAAGGGTCTCGCCGACAGTGTTCTTCACCATAGTGATGTCGCCGCGCTTGGTGTTGTTGTAGAACCACTGGGCGTCCGCCGGGCTCACATTCAGGCAGCCGTGGCTGGTGTTCGTGTTGCCCTGGGCCCACATCGACCACGGTGCCGAATGCACGAAGATGCCGCTGTAGGACATGCGCGTGGCCCAGTTGACGGGGGTCTTATAGCCGTCTGGAGAGTCGATGGCCAGGCCATAGGTGGAGGAGTCCATGATCATCGACTCGTGCCGCTCAGCGATGATGTACGTGCCGTTGGGCGTCGCGAATTTACTCTTGCCCATCGAGGTCGGCATCGACTTCACGACATTGCCGTTGACGGAGATGTTGATCATCTTGGTGGAGTCATCCGCGACCGCGATGACCTCATCCCCAATGTTGAAGGTCGCGTAGTTGTCCTCTTGGCCGTAGAGCCCGTTGCCGAGGTCCTTGCCGTAGGTGTTCACGTCGATGCGCACCTGGGTACCGGGGGCCCAGTAAGCCTCCGGACGCCAGTGCAGCTGCACGTTGGACATCCAGTAGAAGGCGCCCTCCACCGGCGGGTCGGCCGTGATGGTGATGGCGTCCTGCGCCGCCTGGCGGTCCGTGATCGGCTCGTCGAAGATCACGACAGCGGGCTGGCCCACTCCCACCGTCGCCCCGCCGCTGGGCAGCATGGCAGCCAGGGTCTGGTTCTTCGGCTTGAGAGTCGTGAAGTCTGTCTGCTCGGTGACAGCGCCAGCCTCACCCCTGGCCTTGGTCTCCACGGTGTACGTGGTTCCGTAGCCCAAAGTCTGGTTGCTCGTCCACGTCAGCTTGTCGGCGGACAGGTCCCCGGTGACAGCGACGCCCTTCGGGTTGGTCATCGTGACCCCGGTCAGCGTGCCGTCCGCGGCAGTCACCGTGATGTTCTCCAGGGGCGAGACGCCCACTTCGCCGTCGGGCACGGATGTCGTGAGCGAGACCGCCACCGGCTCGGGCGGGGGCGCGTCGGCCCCTCCCGCGCTGGAAGCAGCCACAGTGCAGCTGGCGCTCACTAAGCCGATGCTCAGGAGCGCGCCCATCGCGACGATAGATTTTCTCAGCCGGCGCGGCGACTCTCGTGCCAAACGGTTACGCAAAGACATCCGGGACTCCCACTTCTCCAACTTCGGCGTTGCAGCATCCAATGTGGGTCGGCCGCACAGCTGCGGACGATCCGATACTCAAGGCCGTGACATAACGAGAGGAGCCGGTCATTCCCATGACGACTCCGCCCTGAAGTATGCCAGTTTTTGGTTTGACCAGCACTATTGCTTCGTTAGTAGACGCCAGTTCGTTACATTTGAAACACGCCGAACCGGTGCAATGAGGCCCGATTTCACATCTTGGCCACAACCCTGTTAATCTCTGAACCGCACCAAGCGAGCAACCGGAAACGGGAATCGCATGGCACGCACGCGCCGTTAGCTCAGTTGGTAGAGCAGCTGACTCTTAATCAGCGGGTCCGGGGTTCGAGCCCCCGACGGCGTACAAAGCAGCCCCACCAGGTCAAACCTGGTGGGGCTGCTTCAATTTGCGGGCAAGGACAAGTCGCCCCAGCAAACCTCCAGTCCGCTCGGATCGCCCCCTGCGCCCACTTCCCGGCCCCGGCTCCGATGGCCCAGCGACAGCGCCGCCACGGCGTGACAGGCATCTCACTGACTTTTGAGTACCTCCCGCCAACAAAACTGCCCCACACCTCACGGAACGCGGGTGCGGGGCAGTGCGGGCTGGATCTCTTAGCGGATGATCTTGACGACCACGATCGCCGCGACCAGCAGCCCGGCGCCGATCAGCCCGTAGCGGACCTGCGGCTGTTGCAGTTTGGCCAGCAGCGCCTGCTTCCCATCGTCAAGCACCCTCTTCGGGTTTGCGCGCACCGTCAACTCATCCAAAGTTGAGGCAAGCTCCTCGCGGGCGCGTTCGATCTCACGCTCGATACGTTCGGTGTCCCTGGCCACGTGTCCTCCATCGGCTGTCGTGCGGTTCTCGACCACCGTAATTCAGGCAGGGACGTGCCGTCGCCACCAGATCGGTAATGTCGGTAAGTATGACTGACTCAACCGCGCCCGCAACCCGTCTCTCCGTCGGCGACGCGGCACCCGCGTTCACCCTGCCCGACGCCGAGGGGAACGACGTGTCCCTCTCCGACTACCTCGGCCGCAAGGTCATCGTGTACTTCTACCCCGCCGCCAGCACCCCCGGCTGCACCAAGCAGGCCTGCGACTTCCGCGACAACCTGGCCGAACTCAACGGCGCCGGCCTCGACGTCGTCGGCATCTCCCCCGACACGCCCGCCAAGCTGCAGAAGTTCCGGGACCACGAGGAGCTCACCTTCCCGCTGCTCTCGGACCCCTCCAAGGAGACCCTGGCAGCCTGGGGAGCCTTTGGCGAGAAGAAGCTGTACGGGAAGATTGTGCAGGGCGTGATCCGCTCGACGTTCCTGGTGGACGAGGCAGGGAAGATCGAGGTGGCCCAATACAACGTGCGCGCGACGGGACATGTAGCGAAGCTGCGCCGCGATCTGTCGGTATAGGCCGACCCGCCCCGCGACCGGTCTGGGGCTGGTCTGGGGCTGGTGTGACCATTGGTTCCCGAGTGACAAAAGCATTGATCATCGCAGGTCAAGTTGCTAAATTCCCCACCAATAGAATGAGTGTTCGCGTATTATTGCGGGCATGGGGAAACCGGGGATCCGCCTAGACAAGCAGACTTCGAGCCTGCTCGCGCATCCGCTACGCGCGGACGATTGGCAGATCCTCGAGAACTCCCTGGCCCCCACCGTGACCGCGACCTCGGCGGTGATCCGTGCCGCCGAGGTCGTCCGGTTCCGCCACCTGGCACAGATGGCCACGCGGGACACCGTCAACGGCGGCTCGATCAGGCGGACCTCGCTGTGGCTGGCCCGGCACGGCAATCTGATGTTGTCCGATGCGCGGGCGCTCGTGGTGTTGTCGCTGCGCATGTCTGCGGACCCCAATGTTCTGCGCGCCTACGCAAAGGGTCTGGTCAGCCAGCGCTCCGCTAAAATGATCGTCGATTTCCTGCATCACACCCCGGCGAACATGTCGAAGAAGGCGCAGAACAGGGCCCGCACCAAGCTGCTCAAGAAAGCCCGAAACGCCTCCGCGGATGAGCTGCGCGCCATGATCAACCACATCCGCGACAAATTCGACGATGGCATCCCGTCCGGCGACGATGTCGAGCGCAACTCCCTGCACGCCTCTCAAAGCTGGCAGCAGCGCTGGTACTTGTCCGGAGACGTGGACTGCGAGACCGGCGCCATGCTGAAGGCGGCGCTCGACCCCCTCGCAGTCCCGCGGCCCGAGCCCGACGGGGCCGACGACAGGCGCCCCGCCAGCAAGCGGATGGCCGATTTGACCGAGATGCTGCGCCGCTACCTCGCCTGGCAGGACGCGAAACGCCCCGAGGGCCGCGCCCGCACCAGCATCAGCGTCCACATCCCTGTCGGCGACCTGTTTCAGCCAGAACTCGACGACGCGAAGAAGATACAGCTGATAGCCGAGGAGCGCTACGACGAGCTCTTCAACGAGGACTCCGAGATCTGGTCGATGTGGATGGGGTCGATGTCCCAGGAGTCGGCGCGCCGGCTCGCGTGCGACTGCGAGCTGTTCACCATCGGTCTCGACCCCAATGGCGCGCCGCTATCGGTGAACACGCACACCCGCTTCGCCACCGCCGGCCTCCGGCACGCGCTGATCGCCCGCGACAAGGGTTGCGCGTTCCCCCACTGCGACCGGCCCGCCGCATGGACCGAGGCGCATCACGTCAAGCATTGGATCGACCGGGGCCCCACCGAGATAGACAACCTCGTGCTCCTGTGCACCGAGCATCACCGCAGCGTCCACCATGACGGCTGGGAAGTCGTGATCGGGCCGGACCGGTTACCGGCATTCCGGCCGCCCTTGTATTTCGACCCGCTTCGACGATGGCTGGGGCCCGACGGCCGGCATCAAGACCTCGTCGCATAACCCCTGCTCCACAGCGTGAATCCCCCACCGGCAGCAAGCCAGCGGGGGCACACGCATGAGCACTTTCGGAGATGGCCTAGGCGGCGGCCAGATGCGACTGCACGGACTCGATCCGGCCATCCGTGATCACCACGGTCGCGTCGACGCCGGTGGGTGTGCCCGGAGCCAGCGATTCGAGATCGTGGCTGACGAGCACGGCGGCCAGATTGCGTCGGCGCACCAGCTCTGCGATCAACGTGATCACCGCGCGGCTGCGCTCGGAGTCCAGCGCGGACGTCGGCTCGTCGATTAGCAGCAACGACGGCGTGCCCATCATCGCTCGCGCGATATTCACCCGCTGGCGCATGCCGCCGGACAGCTCGTGCGGCCTGCGCTCTGCGGAGTCCGCCATGCCGACCTCCTCGAGCAGGGCCATCGCCTCGCCGCGGTGCTTAGCAGGCTTGCCGCCCCGCATGCTCACCGTCAGCAGCAGCTGCTCCACCGCCGTCAGCGAGGGCAGTAGGTTGTCCGCCTGGAACACGAAGCCGACCTCCTCGCGGCGGATGCGGGCACGCTCGCGGGCGGACATGTCCTCGACCTGCTTGTCACCGATCCGCACCGTCCCGGAATCCGGGGTGATCAGGGTGCCGGCCACCGCGAGGAGGCTCGACTTCCCGGAGCCCGACGGCCCGGTCAGCGCGACGAGTTCGCCGTCGGCCACCCCGAGGCTCACCTTGTCGAGTGCGGTTAGCCGGTCCCGGCCGTCGGGGAAGGTCAGGGTGGCGTTCTGGATGAACAAACTCATGGTGTTTCTCCTCTACCTGAAGTGTTGAGTGCGAGCTCTAGTTCTGCAGTGCCACGAGCGGGTCGACTGTGGTGACCGTCCGCACTGCGAGCAGCGCGCCGATCAGGCCGAGAGCGGCCATCGCAAGCATCGGCAGCAGGACCCCGCTCACGGTGAGCAAGATCGGCACCACGGAGCCAGCGGCCAGCGCCAGGCCGATCCCGAGGACCGCACCGATCGTCTGCCCGACGAGCAGCACCAGCAGAGCCTGGCCGATGCCGTCCTTCAGCAGGTAGCTCTTGTCCCCGCCCATCGCCCGGACCACGGCCAGGTCATGACGTCGCTGCTGCGTCCAGACGGTGAAGAAGGCGCCGACCACCAGTGCTGAGATCGCGAGGACCATCGCCTGCATCGCCAGCAGTGAGCCGTGCTCGGAGCTGTAACCGGGCACCGCGGCGGTCGCGTCCTTCATGTCCATCGCGTCGGTGCCGGGCACTGCGGGCGCTTCCCCGCCGGCCAGGACCACGGCGCTGACCTCCTGGCCATGCGCCAGCGTCTGCCACGTGCCAACGGTCGTGTAGGCAACCGCCGTGTGGGCGAAGAAGTCCGGCGCGGCGATACCGCTGACGGTCAGCTGCTCCGCTCCGACGGTGATGGACTGGCCGAGCTTGATACCCAGATCATCGGCCTGCTCGGACGAGATCATGATGTCGCCGTCCGCGGGCTGTGCGCCCGACTCGGGCTGTGGAACCAATGTCTGGTCCGCGCCGAACACCGTCACCGCGGAGGCCTTCTGCCCCACCGTCAGGCGGGTGGTGCTGATACCCAGGCGCGATGCGTCCCCACCGGCCGTCAGCTGCTGGACGGCGCTCTGGTCTAGCGCGCTCTCGGAGAGCGACGGACTCTGGCCCTCGGCCGGAGCCTGCACGACGAGCGTCTTACCGGGCAATCGGGTCACCGCCGAGATCGATTGGTTGCCAAGGCCGTTGGTGAGCGCGGACAGTGCCACCACCATGAAGCTCATCATCGCGATGACGGCGACGATCAAGGCGAAACGGCCCCTGGCGAATTTGATGTCCCGGATACCGATAAACACTGCGGGTTCCTTTCCTGCTCACACTGGAATGTGTGCTTGGCTGGTGTGCTTCCAGCTTCACAGCTCCCCCCGCCCGAAACATCGTGGAAGAGTCTGGTCTTGCAGAGTCGATCGACTCAGCCACGTATCCATCGAAAGTTGTAGAGGCCGGCAAACTCGGCGGGGCGAGCGATACTGGGACCTGTGACTTCTTCGACTGCAACACTCGGCGGGGACCGCCCGGTGCTGATCGCCGGCCACGTGCTGTTCACGGTGCTGCTGACGCTCGGGGCCATCCGCGCGCTCACCACGACCGACTCCCCCATATCGGTCGCCGTCGCCATCGCGGTGGTCGCCGCCTGGTACTACGGGGGCGCGGCCTGGGTGCGGGACAAGGGCCTGACCCGGCAGCGAGTGTGGCTGCTGGTGCTGCTCGTCGGCTGGCTCGCGCTGGTGATGATCTCCTCGGAGTTCATCTGGCTGGCGTTCCTGTTCGCGATGCTGGCGTGGCACCTGATCCCGCTGCCGTGGTCCATTGGCCTAGAGGTCCTCGTCGCCGTGATCGCGGTGGTCGGATACTCCTGGCACCAGGGCGCCGTGGTGGCTGGCGCGGTGTTCGGCCCGGTCATCGGCATCGCCTCCGCGGCCGTGATGACGGAGGTCTACCAGCGGCTCAGGTCGCAGTCCGAGGAGCGCAAGATGCTGCTCGACGAGTTGATCCGCACCCAGCAGGCCCTCGCCGTACGGGAGCGCGAGACCGGCCGCCTAGCCGAGCGGGAGCGTCTCGCCCGCGACATCCACGACACCGTCGGCCAATCCCTGGCCAGCGTGATCCTGCTGCTGCGCGCCGCCATGGGCCAGGATGCGACCGACCAGGCCCACCAGACTCAGCTGCGTACAGCGCTCGACACCACGCTGACCGCGCTGAGCGAGACCCGCCGCTTCGTCCGAGGCCTCGGCCCGGAGGTGATCGAGAAGCACGGGCTGCGCTCGGCGCTGGGCACCCTCGCCGCCGAAGCCACCGCACTGGGCATCCCCACCACCTTCGCGGAATACGGTCGGCCGCAACAGATTCCGCTGCCGTACGAGGTCGCGCTGCTACGCGCGGCCCAGGAGGCGGTCGCGAACGCACGCACCCATGCCAAGCCCACCTCGGTCACGATCACCCTGACCTACCTCGACGACGAGGTCAGCATCGACATCATCGACGACGGCATCGGGTTCAACCCCGCCGAGGCCACCGGCCCCGCCGCCCCGCCACGCGCCGACGGCAGCGGCTACGGCCTCACTGCCATGCGCGGCCGCATCCACGAGTGTGGCGGCCAGGTCATCATCGAATCCGAACCCGGCGGCGGCACCGCGCTGCACGCCGCAATCCCCCTGGAGGCCCCCATGATTGAGAGCCAGCCGTGATCCGACTGCTGTTGGTGGACGACCACCCCGTCGTCCGCGCAGGCCTGCGTGCCGTGCTCGGCGTCGCCGAGGGTATCGAGGTGGTCGCCGAAGCAGGCAACGCTGCCGAGGCTGTGCAGCGGGTGCGGGACGGCAGCAACATTGATGTGGTTCTCATGGACCTGCGGTTGGGCGACGGCGCCGACGGGGTGGCCGCCACCAGCGAGATCCGCGCGCTCGCCCACCCACCCCGAGTGCTGATCCTGACCACCTATGAGACGGACACCGATATCCTGCGTGCGGTGGAGGCCGGTGCCACCGGCTACCTCCTCAAGGATGCCGACCCCGACGCGCTGGTCCGCGCGATCCACGCCGCCGCCGCCGGCGAGACCGTGCTCGCACCGGTGGTCGCCTCCCGACTGCTGGGCCGGATGCAGTCCCCCGACAGGGCATTGACCAGCCGGGAGCTGGATATCCTGGGGTGCGTGGCACATGGCGACTCCAACAAGGACATCGCCCGGGCGTGCGCCATCTCCGAGGCCACCGTCAAGTCGCACCTAGTGCACATCTTCGACAAGCTGGAGGTCGACAGCCGCACCAAGGCGGTGCAGGTGGCTCGGGTGAAGGGTCTGCTCTGAGCGTGGCCGCGGAGATCGGGACACGGCAAAGAGGGGCGCTCAGTCCGCCGCGGGATACGGCCGGCCGAGCGCCCCTCCATGTGGGTCCGTCTAGTCGGTCTGAAGCTCCGTGCCCTTGGTCTCCGTGATGAAGAAGACCGCGCCCAGCGTCAGCGCCGCACAGAAGACGAAGTATCCGGCCGGCGCCAGCGAGTGGCCCGTCATGTGGATCAGCCACACCGCGATGAACGGCGCCGTGCCCCCGAGCAGGGTGTTCGTGATGTTGTTGCCGAGGGCCAGGCCGCTGTAGCGGACCGAGGCCTTCAACATCTCGACATAGGTGACGTAGGACGCGCCGTTGGTCACCGACACCGCGATGAACAGGACGCTCTGCCCGACAATGGCCTGCCACACGCTGCCGCCAGACATCATCATGAACATCGGGATGCCCAGCACCAGGGCTGCGCCGCTGCCGGCGAACAACACCGGCCGGCGGCCGAAGCGGTCGGCGGCGTAGCCGGCGAGCGGAAGGGTGATCACGCCGAGCACCAGTGCGAACGACGTCGAGAGGAAGGCGATGTTCGACGAGTGGCCACCGGCGGTGCGCAGGTAGGTGGCCGCGTAGACCGACGCGATGTAGTAGCCGCCGGTGATCAGCGCACCGAGAAAGATGATCTTGACCAGGCTCGCCTTCGACGTACGCAACAGCTCCAGCACGGGGACCTTCTTCGTCTCACCGCTGTCCGCCATGTCCTTGAACTGCTCCGTGTCCTCCAGGTTGCGGCGCATCCACACGCCGATGACCCCGATCACTAGGCTCAGCAAGAACGGCAGGCGCCAAGCCCAGTCGAGGATCTCCTCGTCGGTGAACACCGAGGTCAGGGCGAGGACCAGCAGCGAGGCGATCAACGACCCGATGTAGGTGCCGGTGTTGACCATGGAGGTCAGCGTGGCCCGTCGATGCGTCGGAGCGGACTCCGCCACGAACGCGTTGGCGCCGCCGAGCTCGCCGCCCGCCGCGAATCCCTGCAGGCAGCGCGCCAGGACCAGCAGCACCGTCGCCCAGACGCCGAGGGTCACGTAGCCGGGCAGCAGCCCGATCGCCGCCGTCGCGATCACCATCAGCAGGATCGTCCAGGAGAGGGCGTTCTTCCGGCCGTACTTATCACCCATGTGCCCGAAGAAGATGCCACCAGGGATCCGCATGAAGAATGCGACGGCGAACGTCGCGAACGTCTCCATCAGCGCGGTGGTGTCATCGCCGGACACAAAGAACAGCGTGGCGATGAAGGTCGCCATGTAGCCGTAGATGCCGAAGTCGTAGTACTCGACCACGGTGCCGATAACGGCTGCACGGACGACCTTGAGCGGGGACTGCTTGGGCTGCTCCTGCTCCGATGACAACTGTGGAGAAGGTTCCTTGCTGGACGGATTGTCCGCCAGTGTTTCCGTGGTGGTCATGAATTCCTCATTACTGGTTGTAGTGCCCACGATCGATCCGATTCAGATGCGGGCAGACTGCAGATCCGTGGCGTTCTGGCCGGCGATCCGGCCCATCGTGAGGGCGTTCGCCACCGCGTTTCCGCCGCCGACATACCGAAGCCCGAGGACGCCCGCGCCAGCCTCGCCGGCCGCGAACAAGCCGGGAATGCGAATGCCGCTGTGGTCGAGGACCGCCGCGGCACTGTCGATCTCCAACCCCGCGTGCGTGCACACCAGTTCGGCGGGGAGCATCATCACGGCGTAGAAGGGTCCCTGCCCGATGGGCTCGGGGTTCTCGGTGGACCCCTTGTTCGCGAGGGTGCGGTCGCGCTGAAAATCCTCGTCGACACCGTGCGGAAGTTGCGCGTTCCAGCGGGTGACGGCGCTCTCGAGCGCCGCCGCCGGCACTCCCATCAGCTCGGCGAGATCGGTGAGCGTCGCGGCCCGCAGGGTGCGGCCGGCGGCAGCTTCCTCCGCCACCCGCTCCGCGTCCCAGTCCGCGTACCCGGCTGGCAAGCCGAGGCGCCCGGCATCGTCGAACACGGCCCAGACGCTGCCGGGCTGCGCGGCCATGATGCCCGTGGAGACCGCGTAGGATGCGTCCTCGTCCATGAACCGTCGACCATGGCCATTGATGTAGATCCGCGACTTCGGGGGGAAGCCGGACTGCCAGTGGTGGAACCGTTGGAAGTACGCGGTGGGCAGGATCAGGCCCCAGCCGTCGCCGGCGATCGCGGCGTCGGCCTGCTCGCCGAAGACGAGGTGGTCGCCGCGGCTGCCGGGCGCGGCGACGACGAACAGCGCGTCGCCGGCCAGCCGAGAATCAGGGTAATAGCGGTCCAGCAACTCGGGGTTCTGAGCGAACCCGCCGGTGGTGACGATGACCGCGCCCGCGCGCACCTCGACGTCGTCGGCCACTACTCCCACGACCCGCCCGTCCTCGATCAGCAACGACTGCACCCGAGTGCCCAAGATCGCCTCGATTCCGAGTTCGCGGCGTCTACCGTCCAGCGCCCGGACCAGGCCATAGCCCTGGTCCTTCGGCACATGTCCGCGCCAGACATCCTCGACGCCAGCCTGGCACAGCCCCGGCATATGCGCATTCGCCGACTCGAGGGCGGGGATCTCCACGCCGAGCCCGACCAGCCACTCGAGCGTCGGCCCTGCCTGCTCGCAGAATGTCCGGATCAATCCGGGCTTGAGCATCCAATGGTTCAGGTCCATGTAGTGCTGGTAGAACTTCTCGGCCGTGTCCTCGATGCCCAGGCCGCGTTGAACGCTGGTGCCGGCCGCCGTGAACAGGCCGGCGGACAGCGAGGTGGAGCCGCCCAACTCGCGCTCGGCCTCGAACAACAGGACCGACGCGCCCTTCTCGGCAGCCGACACGGCCGCCGCCAGGCCGGCGCCGCCGCCGCCGACGACGATCACGTCACACATCTGTTCGGTCATGTTGTGGAACTCCAGACTCCGCACGGATGCGGTGGTACAGCCCATTCGAGACAAGGCCGCCATCCACGGTGACCTCGCTGCCGTTCATGTAGGTAGATCGGTCGGACAGCAGGAATACCACTGCGTCGCTGATCTCGTCGACGGTGCCCATCCGCCCCGCCGGGACGCTGTCCAGGGACGACGCCACGAACGCGTCCGCGCCCTCGAGCAGCGGCGTCCCGACTAGGCCGGGGTGCACAGAGTTGACCCGGATGTGCCACTTGGCCAGGGTTCCGGCGGCGGACTTCGACAGCCCGGTCAGCCCCCACTTGCTCGCGGCGTAGGCCGCCGAGAAGTAGCCGACCTGGCCGGAGATCGACGAGATGTTGACGATAGAGCCGCCGCCGCTGTCCCGCATAAACGGCGCCACCGCCTTCATGCCGTAGAACGCCCCGGACAGGTTGATGCGCAGAGTCTGCTCCCAGACCTCGTCTGGGGTCTCCATCAACTCCAGCCGCCGGGAGATGCCGGCGTTGTTGACCAGCCCACCGAGCTGGCCAGTCGCGGCGCGGATCTGGTCCACCACCCGGGCCCAAGCGGCCGGGGAGCTGACGTCGAGCTCATAGGGCGTCGCCGTCCCGCCTGCCGCCCTGATCTCCGCCGCCACCTGGCTGGGGTCCTCGATGTCGGCGACGCACACGTGGCTGCCGCGCGCTGCGAGGGTCCGGGCGTGGTTGGCCCCCATGCCGGATGCCGCACCGGTGACAAGCACCACCTGCGGACATGTCCCATCAGACATGCTGAGAGCCGCCATCGACTGCGATCGAGTTGCCGGTGATGTAGCGGGCGCTGTCCGAGAGCAGGAACAGCAGCGCGCCGAAGACCTCTTCGGGGGCGCCCAGCCGATGCAGCGGCACCGCGTTGAGCGCGTTCTCGAGCGCGACCGGGTCCTGCTGCACCCAGCGGGTCATCTCAGTGTCGATGTAGCCCGGCGCGATCGCGTTCACGCGGATCCCCACATCGCCGAGCTCCACGGCGAGCGACTCGGTCAGGTGCGCGACTGCCGCCTTCGAGGTGCAGTAGGCGCCGCGCCCCCTGCGGATGCGGGTGGCTGACACAGAGGACATATTGACGATGGCCCCACCCGGCGCCATGCGCTTGGCCGCGGCCTGCGCCCCGAA
Organism: Tomitella biformata AHU 1821; assembly: GCF_000524475.1. Classification (GTDB taxonomy): domain Bacteria; phylum Actinomycetota; class Actinomycetes; order Mycobacteriales; family Mycobacteriaceae; genus Tomitella; species Tomitella biformata. The sequence goes on from NZ_BAVQ01000043.1 coordinate 43,418, forward strand.
CAGGACGCCTTGGACGTTGATCGCGAGGACCGACGTGATCTGCTGCGGGGTGATGTCCTCGATCAGCCCGAAGGGGAAGATCCCTGCGTTGTTCACCCAGAAGTCGAGGCGGCCGAACTCCTGTATCGCGGTCTCCGCCAAAGCGTCGAGCCCGGCGGTGTCTGTGACGTCCACCCGGGCGGCAACCACTCGGCCCGGCTCGTCCACGAGCGCAGCCGCGCCGAGCCCGCCGTTGATCTCCAACGCCGTGCCCGCCATCTGGTCCTCGTTGATGTCCGCGGCGACAACGTGCACTCCGCGGGCGGCGAGGCCAGCCGCGAATACCGCGCCCATGCCCTGCGCAGCGCCGGTCACCACCGCGACCTTGCCTAGCATCTCGGGATAGTGCGCGCGCAGCTGTTCGGTGTTGGTGCGGCCCGGGTTCTCGCTCTGGATGGTCTGGGTCATGATCTCACTCTCGTGACGGTGGGGATGGTCTGGTGATTGCGTGTGGGTCTAGTTGTCGTCACGGCGCACGGTCCGGCACGCGACGCGCCACTGCCCGCCCTCGCGCACGACGCGGTCCGCCGTGGTGGTGAGGCGTACCAGCCGGGACTGCTCGCCCTTGCGGGTCGCCACAATCTGGAGGTATAGGCGGACCGCGAGCTCGTCGTCGCCCACGCGGTCGATCGCGATATTGGTGATGACGTGTCGGCGCGCCTCGCCCGCGGCGGCGGCGTCGGCGAAGAACGCGTCCGCGAAGTCCGTGAGCGCCGCGGTGCCGGCCACAGGCGCCGGATAGCTGGGCGAGATGAACTCGCCGTCCGCCGTGAACGTCGTTGCCCACGCCCGCGCGTCGCCCTCGTCGATCAGGTGGCTCTGCCGGCCATACAGCTGATGCAGCTCGACGAACGTCGCAACGTCGAGACTGCCGTGGCGGAATGCGTTCATTGCGTCGACTCCCAGCTGACCGGGGCTTGCAGCGTCCCGATATGTGTGCGATAATCGCACTGCCTGTGCGATTAAAGCAATCGTATGGTGCGCTGCCTCACATCGTCAAGTGCCCGTCCCCTGGGCCACGCGCATTAGGAGCCGCATGACACTCGACCGGACGAACGTCCACACGCCGAAAGACCCGGTAGTGCTGGATTCAGGGATGTCCAAGACACTCCACAACGGCCTCGAGATCCTTGAGTTGCTGACGCGGCATCCGCACGGGCTCAACACCACCGACATCGCGATCGGCATCGGGGTGCACCGCACCGTCGCCCACCGCCTCATCCGCACACTCGAGGCCCATCGCCTCTGCCGCCGCGACGACCGCAAGCAGATCTATCTCGGGGCCGGCCTGGTGACGCTGGCCGAGCCTGTCGAGCAGGACCTCCGAGAGCTCGCCCGCGCAGTGCTCGAGGAGCTCGCCGACAGCCTGGAGTCGACCACGCACCTCGTCGTCCGCGAAGGCGCCGCGGAGGTCCGGGCCCTGATAGTGACCCCGCCGCGCAGCGCGCGCCCGCACATCTCGTTCCGCCCCGGGCAGGTGGACCCGATCAACAGGGGCTCGGCGGGCCTCGCCATGCTGGCCGCCCTCCCCGCGCAGGACGGTGAACGCGCCGAGGTGGCCCGCGCTCGCCAGCGCGGATTTGCCGTCACGGTCGGCGAGGTGACCCCGTCCATCACCGGAATCTCCGCCGTGGTGCCACACCGGCGGGCCGAGAGCCTCATCAGCATCGGCGTCTCCGTGTTCGACTCGTCCAACGAGGAGGAGTTGGGCGAGGCCGTGATCGCCGCGGCCCAGCAGCTCGCCGACCTCCTGCGCTGAGCACGCCGCGTCGACCGCGGCGCGCCATGGCGGCCATCACTGGACACCCCGTACGCCCACCACCGATAATCAGGTCATCGTGCAAAATCCCGCCGAGGTACCCGGATCCGAGACTGAAGAGCTCGTTCCCCGTCGGCGGCCCATCCAGGAACGCAGCAAGCGCCGGTTCGAGACGCTGCTGACCGCGGCGCGCGAACTGCTGGTGGAGGTGGGCTTCGAATCGTTCACCTGCGAGGGCGTCGCCTCACGCGCAGGCGTCCCCATTGGCACGCTGTACCAGTTCTTCGCCAACAAATATGTGATCGTGTGCGAGCTAGACCGCCAGGACCTGGTGGGCGTGCAGGAGGAGCTCACGAGCTTCGGCAACGAGGTCCCCTCCCTGGACTGGCCAAATCTGTTGGAGCGCTTCATCGACCACCTCTCGGAGCTGTGGCTGACGGACCCGTCGCGTCGGGCAGTCTGGCTCGCCGTACAGGCCACCCCGGCGACTCGGGCGACGGCCGCCATCAATGAGCGGGCGCTCGCCAAGCAGGTGACGCAGGTGCTCGCGCCGCTCATGCCGGGCGCCATCGCGGAGCGCCGCACACTGATCGCCGAGGTCCTGGTGCACGCCGTCTACTCGATGCTGAACTTCTCCGTCCAGGACGGCCAGAGCCACCCGGACGCGGTGCATGAGCTCAAGCTGATGATGACGGCCTATCTGATCAGCACCGAGCGTGGGCGACCCGCCTAATCCAAGGTGTAGTACTGCAACACATCTGAGACCGCGGCCGCCACGCCCAGCAGGCTGTCGTCACGCCCGGTCATGCCGCGCAGTTCGATGCCCACGGGGGTGCCGGCCATCTCCGCGCCGCTGGGGATGGTGACGGCAGGCAGGTTCAGCGCTCCCGCGATACCCGAGAAGCGAAGGTAGCCAAGGTAAGACGGCACATGCACTCCCGTGCCGTACACCTTGTCCGGCGCGTTGGTGGCCCCCGGCAGCAGCGGCGAGGTCGGGTGCAGCACGGCCGCTGCGCCGACCCCGTCCAGCTGCCCGGACATGGCCTCCGAGATGCGGTGCTGGTCCGCCAGCGCAGACCGGTAGTCGCTGTCATTGAATGCCGTCGCCCGCAGGTATCCCAACGCGGCGCGCACATCGGCGTTCGCCGCCTGATCCAGCACGTCGTCCACGGTCAGGTCCGGGTAGCGGTCGGACAGGTAGTCGCATAGAGCTGGCAGGAACTCGTGGTCCATGATCGTGTGGCCGGCGTCCTCCCCCGCCCGCTCCAGCTCTGTCAGGTCGACGTCCACAAACGTCACTCCGGCAAGCTCCAAAGATGCCATGGCGTACTGGAATTCGGCGCTGACCCCGTCGTCTAGGCCATCCAGATGGTCGGGGTTGATAGCCAGTCGCAGCATCGAGAGATTGGCGGTGTCCGGCACCCGTCGCCGCCCGGCCAGCACGGAGTCCAGCAGCAGCAGATCCTTCACCGTGCGGGTGATAGGCCCGACGGTGTCCTGGGATGGGGAGACCGGCACGACGCCCTCGCCGGGATAGCGGCCGACCGTGGGCCGGTACCCGACCAGCCCACAGAACGCGGCGGGCAGGCGCACCGATCCCACCGTGTCGGTCCCCAACGCGGCCGGCACGATGCCGGCGGCGACCGCCACCGCCGAGCCGCCGCTGCTGCCGCCCGCGGTCATGGTCAGGTCGAGGGGGTTGCGCGGCGTCCCGCTGTGCGTGTTCACCGACGACGCGCCTAGAGACAGCTCGTGCTGGGTGGTCTTGCCGATGACTACCGCGCCGGCTGCCCGCATGCGCGCCACGACAGGCGCATCGGCCGGTGGCACCCGGCCCGCGAGGCCTGGAGTGCCCGCGGTCGTCGGCATGTCCGCGGTGTCGATGTTGTCCTTGATCGCGATCGGGACGCCATGGATCCGGCTTGTCGGGGACCCCGCGGGACTGCGGTCCCCACAGCCCGAGTCGGTATAGGAGAACGCGTTCAGATGGCGCAGGCGGTGGGCTCGCTCAAGCGCGTAACGCGGGCCGTTGACCCCAAGGTTGGTGGCCCCGCGCCCGAGCGCCCGGAACTGGCCTATCGTGCGCAGGTCAGCACCACCGATGTACCCCGTCGAGCTGCGCACCGGCCCACCTCCATTTCGCCTGATGGAAGTTAGCCAGAGCACCGCCAACAAGCGTTAGCGCAGGTCTCACTGTCTGGAAGAAGTGCCGCCGCTCACAGCCGCTCGATGACCACGTATGCGGCGGCCATGTCGCCGTCGTGCGTGAGCGAGAGATGGATCACCGCGTCGCCCAGGGCCACGGCGACCTCGCCGTGCAGCCGGATCGAGGGGCGGCCCCACGCGTCGGTGCGGACCTCTATGTCCTGCGGGCGCACGCTCTCCAGCGCGGGGGCGCCGCCGAAGTTTCCGCCGGACCAGGCCTTGATGACGGCCTCCTTCGCCGCCCACCGGGCCGCGAAGTGCTTGGCCTGCGCCGCCTCGTCCCTCAACCCAGCCCCACGGCCGGCGCAGTCGCGTCGTTCCCCTGACGTGAAGCTGGACGCGATGGCGCTACCGGGCCTGCCGAGTTGCTCGGCAAACTCCGATACCGCCACCACGTCCAGTCCGATGCCGAGAATCAACTACTCAGCGCCATCCAGGCGGTAGGCACCGTCCTTGTTCAGACGCGCCGCCGGCGCCAGCAGCATCGCGGCCTCGTGCTCGTGCACGCTGACCTTGCTGTCGGAACCATCCGCGGAGCAGCCGATGCCGTCGAAGCGGCGGTCGGCCGGCTTCTCGTACAGTGCCGCGCCGCCGAACATCGCCTGGCTGATCCGGCGAGCGCCGGCCACCTGACGTGCTGCGGCCTTGGCCCGGTACTCGTCGCGATTCGCCGGGGCGAGCGCGGCGACGAACGCCTCGGGGTGTGCGATGGCGATCAGCCCGGCGACGTGCCCGAAGCCGAGGCTGGTGAGCAGCCCGGCCTTGAGCGGCATGGCCGAGCCGAGCCGCAGCGGCTCCTCGCGGGTCCACACCAGGTGCGGGTACTCGACGAACTTCCCGTCGACGCAGTCCAGGCTGCGGTTCGGCGGGATGATGCCCTGGCCGAGGACCTGGCACAGGCCGATCAGCTGGAACGCCGCCGCGCCGCCCTTGGCGTGTCCGGTGAGGGACTTCTGGGAGACGACGAAGAGCGGGTTGCCCTCGTCGCGGCCCAGCGCCGTGGAGATGCGCTCGTGCAGCTCGGACTCGTTGGGGTCGTTGGCCGCCGTGGAGGTGTCGTGCTTGGAGACCACCGCGATGTCGTCGACCGTCAGCCCCAGCGTGGCGAGGGAGTTGGCCAGTACCGACTTGCGGCCGCCGCGCGCCACGCCGAGCGCGCCGATGCCGGGCGCCGGGATCGAGGTGTGGACGCCGTCGGCGTGCGAGCCGGCCCAGGCGACCACACCGAGGACGGGCAGGCCCATCTCGGCGGCGACGTCGCCGCGTGCCAGCAGCACGGTGCCGCCGCCCGCGGACTCGACGAACCCGCCTCGCCTACGGTCGTTGGCCCGCGAGAACCTGCGGTCCTCAATGCCCTTGGCGCGCATGGACTCGGTCTCGGCCGTCGCGGCCATGTCGCCGAAGCCCTCGACGCCCTCGATGGAGAGGTCGTCGAAGCCGCCGGCCACCACGAACTCGGCCTTGCCGAGGCGGATCTTGTCGACGCCCTCCTCGACGGAGACCGCGGCCGTGGCGCACGCCGCAACGGGGTGGACCATCGAGCCGTAACCGCCGACATAGGACTGCACGACGTGCGCGGCGATGACGTTCGGCAGCGCCTCCTGCAGCGTGTCGTTAGCGTGCGGCTCGCCCAGCAGGTTGTCGACATACAGCGAGCGCATGGACGACATGCCACCCATGCCGGTGCCCTGGGTGTTGGCGACCATCGTCGGGTGCACCCAGCGCAGCAGCTCGGACGGGTCGAAGCCCGCGGTGAGGAACGCGTCGACGGTGCAGACCAGGTTCCACTGCGCCACCCGGTCGATGGAGCTGACCATGTCCGCGGGGATGCCCCAGGCCGTCGGGTCGAAGCCCGTGGGGATCTGGCCGCCGACGATGCGGGAGAGCTGCACCCGGCGCGGCACGCGGATCTCGGTGCCGGACTTGCGGGTGACCTTCCAGTCGCCGCTGTCCGGGACCGACGCGATGGTGGTCCGCTCCGTGTCGGAGTCCAGGAACGCCCGGGCCTCCGCCTCGCTGCTGACGGTGAACGTGAGGTCCTTGTCCAGGAACACGGAGGTGAGCAGCGGGGCGGTGCCGCCCTGCAACGCGCCCTCGTCCACGAACTCGCGGATGCCGCAGCGCTCGATGACGGCGTCGTGGTAGCGCTCCCAGATCTCAGCCTCCGGCACCAGGTCGCCGGACTCGACGTCGTACCAGCCGGCCGACGGGGAGTCCTCCCAGGTGACCATGCCTGTGGTCCACGCGAGCTCGAGCACGCCTGCGGCGGAGAGCTCCTCGTTGACCTCCATCTCAAAGCGGGTGCGGGCCGAGCCGTACGGGCCCAGCTCGCCGGCGCCGACGATCACCACGAGGTCCTCGGGGTTGACCGACAACTCCGCCCACTCGGGGGTGGTGGTCGCCAGGTTCAGGCCGGGGGGCGAGGGCAGCGCGGAGATGGTCGCCTCAGTGGAGATGTCCTTGTCCTCCGCAACCTCGTCGTCCTCGGCATCGGCCTGGTTCCCGGCCAGCGCGGCCAGGTCTAGGTCGGCCTCGGCGAGCCCGCCGGTGAGGTCCACCAGCTGCGGGTCGACCGCGGCCAGGGCGCGCACCTCTGTGGTCGCCGCGGCCAGGAGCTCCGTGGCGATCTCGTCGGTGGACCAGGTGCGGACACCGGCCGCCTCGACCTGCTCGACGAGCGGGTCGTTGCCGCCCATCAGCCCGGTGCCGCGCACCCAGCCGATGATGGCGTGCACCAGGGTGACGCGCTCGGCCCAGCCGCGCTCGGCGCGCCAGCGGGCGATCAGCGCGTCCAAGGACGCCTTCGACTCGCCGTACGCGCCGTCGCCGCCGAACTTGCCGCGGTTGGGCGAGCCCGGGAGCACGACGTGCAGGTGGGTGTCGATGTCGTGGTCCGCGCCGATGCCGGATAGTCCGGCGATCAGCCGCTCGACCGACCAGAGGAGCACGCGCATCTGGAGCTCCGACTTGGCGCCGGCGTCCCGCAGGTCGCCGACCACACGGGGTGCGGCGAACGGGTACAGCAGCGTCGGGGTCATCGGCTCCTTCAGCACGATGGCCTTGCCGCCGGCCGACTCCGTCTGCTGGGTGCCGACCCAGTCGACCAGAGCGTCAATGTCGTTGAACGAGGCCATGTTCGCGGGCAGCACCCACAGCGCCGCGCCGGGGCGGGCGTGGTCCCGGTAGAGCTCCCGGAAGAAGCTCAGCTTCTTGCCGTCCAGGGAGGATGTGGTGGCGACGACGGTCGCGCCGCCAGCGAGGAGATCCCCCACGACTGCGGCGGCGATCGAGCCCTTGCTCGCGCCGGTCACGATGGCGACATCGGTGGACCACGTGCCGGCCGTGTCCTGCGCATGCGGGGCGGCGGCGATGGCTCCGTAGGCCGCGGCGAGAGCGCTGCGGCCCTCGTTCGCGGCGCGGCGCTGCCACCAGGCGGCGTGCTTGGCGACGGTCGCGTCGACCACGGCGAAGCGGTCCGCGATCTCCCCAGCCTCGTCCGCATCGGCGAGCCACAGGCGGGCGAGGTCCTCGCGGGAGCTGGCCCAGCGGTCATCGATCAGCACGGCGCGGCGACCGTCGAACGCGGGCGCCACCTGGCGGGCCCAGTCCGAGCCCAGCTCGTCGGACACCAGGTCCGCGAGCTCGGTGTCGGCGGTCTGTGCCTCGTCAATCTGGGTCTCGGTCAGGCCGAGCTGCGCGAGGATGGTGCGGGCCGTCTCGGCCAGCACACCGGTGGGGCCGGTGACCTTCTCGGCGAACTCGTCGAGCGCTGCGGAGTCCACCGCGCCGCCGCCGCCGGCCGCTGCCGGCTTGGCCACCGCGATGCCGCGGGCCGAGCCGACGGCCAGCACGGCCGCGTCGATGAGGTTGTCCACGGAGCCGCCGTCGGAGACGGGGCCGTCGACCATGCCGCCGAGGTCCCCGCCGCGCACGCTGGCGCCGTCGCGGGTGCCGAGGGCGAGCGCCGCGGTGACGTGGGAGACCCAGCCCTCGCCGAGCTCCCACGCGCCCTTGACGCGCTCGCCGATGGCGGCGGGACGACGGCCGGACGGACCGAGGACACGGCGCAGCTGGTCGCCGATGGCATCGCTGAGCACGGGCCCGAACGGCCGGTAGGTGCGGGCCATGCGGTCCACGGTGGCGGCGAGCGTCGGCATGTCCGCCTCGGCCGCGCCGTCGATGGCGCCGAGCGAGAGCTCGGAGCCCAGGTCCACGAGGAGCTGGTTGCGACGCGAGGACGCGCCATCGGTCAGCGACTCGATGGTGTCGTTCTTGGCGACCTGGTCCGCGCGCAGCTTCGTCCACAGCGCGATGAGCGTCGCGGTGGCGTCGCCCGCGCTGAACGTGATGTCGTCGGGGCGGGGCGCGCCGGCGGCGGCGGACGGGGCTGCCACGGGTGCGGCCGCTGCGGCGGGGGCAGCTGCCGTCTCTGCCGCAGGAGCCTCCTCGACCTCTTCCACGGGGGCAGGCTCGACGTCCGTGCAGAGGAGAATGGCAGCCTCGCGCTCCGAGTTGAGCACCTGCGGCAGCCGGCCGACGCGGCCCGGCAGCTTGAGGGTCTGGCTGGCCAGGTTGGCCACCGTCGGGGCGCCAGCAACGCCGACCTCGATGAAGCGCTCAACGGCCAGGCCGCCCTCCTCCTCGCGGAAGAGCAGATCCTGGGTCTCGATCCAGCGCACGGGGCTGGCGAACTGCCAGGCCAGCAGCTCGATCAGGACCACGCGGGTCAGCGCGGACGGGTCCGCGGCCCAGGTGTCGAAGTCCTTGAGGACGTCCTCGAGGGGGCCGGCCTGCACCAGGTCCCAGATCTCCTGGACGAACTCGCGGCTGAGGTTGAACAGACGCGGCACCAGGTTCGGGATGTAGTGGCCGACGAGGATCGACGGGTCGATATCGTGCGGGACCAGCTTCTCGAGGGTCTGACGGAAGTCCGGGACGCCGTCGAGCAGCACCTGAGAGTGGAACGGCACGTCGATGCCGGGCACCACGATGAACGCGCGCTTGCCTCCGGTGATGGCGCGCAGGCGGTCGATCTCGGTCTCGAGGGCCTCGAGGCCGGCGACGGTGCCGGCGATGGCGTACTGGCTGCCCTTGAGGTTGTAGTTCACGACCTGAACAAATTCTCCAGCACGAGCTCCAATTGCCTCTACGAAGCCCTTGACGTCGTCGTCGGCGATGCCGATCTGGGAGGGGCGGATCGCGGCGAGGCGGTAGTCGCTGCGGCCCTGCTTGTCGCGCGGGACCAGGTGGTGCATGGCGGAGCCGCGGTGGAAGACGACCTCGAGGACGGCCTCGAGGGGCAGCACCTGGGCGACGGCGGCGAGCGCGTTGTACTCGCCCACCGAGTGGCCGGCGAGCAGCGAGCCCTCGACGAAGGCCTGCGCCTCGCGGAGCTCCGCGACCTGGGCGCACGCGAGGGTCGCCATGGCGACCTGCGTGAACTGCGTCAGGAACAGGACGCCGTCCGGGTGCATGTGCTCCTCGCCGCGGGCGGTGAGGGTGGTCGGATTGTCCCGCACTACGGCCAGGATCGAGAAGCCGAGCGATTCGCGGGTGTGCTTGTCGGCGCGGTCCCAGATGTCCTTGGCGGCGGCCGAGCGGTTGCGTCCGGCCAGGCCCATGCCCTTGTGCTGGATGCCCTGTCCGGGGAACGCGTAGATCGTCTTCGGCGCGTCCAGCTTGCCGCTGGCGACCATGACGAGCTCGCCCTCGACTCGGCAGGAGACCTCGACGACCTCGCGGCCGGCGTCCAGGCCGACGCGCTCGACGCGGACGTCGATCTCCACGCCCGGGCGGACCGGGGCGAGGAAGCGCGCGGTCCAGCCGGTGAGCGCGGTGGTGGCCCGGCTGTCGGGGGCGTGGTCGGTGGCGGTCGCGACCTGCTGCGCGGCGGCGGAGAGCCACATGCCGTGCACGATCGGGCCGCCCAGGCCGGCGAGCTTGGCGGCGGCCTTGGAGGTGTGGATCGGGTTGTGATCGCCCGAGACGCTGGCGAACGCGTCCATGGCGATGGGCGCGAGGACCGTGGCCTGGCGGCGACGGCGGCGCGGGGTCTCGACCATGTCGGCGCTGACGGCGCCGCCGGCACGGGCCGGATCGGTCAGCTCGCCGCGGCCGGCGCGGCCACGGATGGCGAAGCGCTCGACGAGCGTGGCAACGGGCTCAGACTCCAGGCCCAGATCCAGGATGGAGCCGACCTGCACGCGAACCTCCACCACACGACCCAGGTCGCTGTCGAGGACCTCGGTGGCCTCGGCGCGCACGGTCATGATGGACGTCTCGGTGGGCAGCGGGCCCGCGAGGGAGATGCCGTGGTCCAGGTGGACCAGGTCGAGCATGCCCTCAATAACGGAGGCGCCTTCTGCGGTGCGCGCCGCGCCGATGGCCGCGAACACGGCCGGCCAGCAGGCGCCGACCAGCACGTCCGGGACACCCGCGGTGTCGGCCACGAACTGATCTGGCAATCCCGCGGCGGTGACGCCGGAGTGGTCTGCGATCAGGTCCGGCGTCCACGCCAGGTTGATGCGGGCGACGCCGCCCTTGACCTCGGGCAGGTTCTGCCCGGCGGCGACGGCGAGCAGCGCCGTCATCGCGGCGTCGGCGTCGTCGGCGGTGATGATCGGGGTGCCGCCGTCGATGCTGGAGGCGGGCACCGTGATGAGGATCTTGACGGCGTGCTCGCCCGTCAGCGGCACGGTGAGCTGCACGTGGGTCTCGTCGACCACGGTCAGGGTGGCGTGGGTGAGCGCGTGCTGGGCACTGAACTGACCCGCCACAGTGCCTTCCACCACGGTCCACTCCGACGCCTCGCCGAGGCGGTGCACGGGGCTCTTGGTGTGGCGGCCAGCCCACAGCATGTCCGGGGAGGCGAGGACGACGTCGAGGATGCCCTCGGCGCGCCCGGTGCGGCGGCGGGCCGGGATGGCCTCGGCGACAGCGCCATTGGCGAGCAGCTCGGCGGAGGTGGCGGCCTCGAAGCGGTCGAGGAGCTCACCGACGGGCTCATCGACGCGGGTGATGCCGGCGACCGCGACGGTGCCGGGGATGACGCACACCTGGTCGGCGCTGTAGCGGGCGTCATGCGCCTGCCACAGGGAGTCGGAGCGCCACCAGCGGCGCACGTCGCCGTCGACGACGGGCACGAAGTTGACGGGCTTGCCGGGCAGGCGGCACAGCTCCACGAAGTAGTACACGTCCGCCGGGTGCAGCAGCGCGCGGTCGGCTTGGGAGTACTGCGCCAGCAGCGCGTCGATCGCGGCCTGCGGGTGCTCCAGGCCCTCACCGGCGAACAGCGTCGGGATGGGGCCGTTGTCCACCGGGTTCAGGCGGGCCTCGGCGCGCTCGAGCATCTTCGCGAACCGGGTGCGCCAGGTGCTGTCGAGCCAGACGGAGCCGTTGTCCGCGCCACCGTTAGAGGCGACAGTCGCGGCCGCGTCGGCATCGCTGCCGATGGCCAGCTCCACGTAGCGGCGCAGCCACTGCTCGTAGGTCATGGTGGCCACGTCGCCGAAGTAGGGCTTGGCGGTGCCGTCGAGCGCGGCGATGATCTCGTCGCGGCGCTGCGCCACGGCGTCCGCGTCGCCGGCCACCTCGTCGAGCAGGCGTCCACAGCGGGAAGCGGTGTTGTCGATCTCGTGGATGTCCGCGCCGAGCTGGCTCCGGCCGGAGGCCATGCCGCCCGCCGCGGTGCCCGCGCCGACCCAACCCTCGGTGCCGGGGGTGTCGACGAGCAACTGCTTGACCTCGGGCGAGGTGGTGGCCTCGAGGGTGGCCATCGCGGCGGTGCCCACGAGGATGCCGTCGACCGGCATGACGGGGAAGCCGAGCTCGGTGGCCCAGCGGCCGGTCAGGTAGTCCGCGGCGCGCTCGGGGGTGCCGATGCCGCCGCCGACGCACAGCACGATGTTCGTGCGGGCGCGCAGCTCGGCGTAGGTGGTGAGCAGGAGGTCGTCTAGGTCCTCCCACGAGTGGTGCCCGCCGGCCTTGCCGCCCTCAACCTGCACGATGACCGGGAAGTCCGGGACCTCGGCGGCGATGCGGATGACAGAGCGGATCTGCGAGACGGTGCCCGGTTTGAACGCGATATAGGGGATGCCGACCTCGGCGCGCTCCTCGATCACGGCGAGGGCGTCCTCGAGCTCGGGGATGCCGGCGGTGACGATGAGGCCGTCGAGCGCGGCGCCCGTGGTGCGGGCCTTCTGGACGAGACGCTTGCCGCCGACCTGCAGCTTCCACAGGTATGGGTCCAGGAACAGGGAGTTGAACTGCACGGCGCGGCCCGGCTCGAGCAGGTCCGTCAGCTCTGCGATGCGGTCGCTGAAGATCTCCTCGGTGACCTGACCGCCGCCGGCGAGCTCGGCCCAGTGGCCGGCGTTCGCGGCCGCGGCGACAATGCGGGCGTCGACGGTGGTCGGGGTCATGCCGGCGAGCAGGATCGGCGAGCGGCCGGTCAGCTTCGTGAAGGACGTCTCGACAACGACACGGCCGTCCGGCAGGGTCTTGGCGACCGGCGCGAAGCTGGCCCACGGGGAGTCGACCTCGGGGGCCGCGCCGGGGGTGAAGAGATTCCGGTAGCCGGCGCGCGTGGACGCGGGGATGACGCCGATGCCGGTGCCGCGGACGGCGCCGGTGGTCATGCGGGTGAGCAGGTCTCCGGGGCCCAGGTCCAGGATCCACTTGGCGTCCGCCGCGATGGCGGTGTCGACCTGCGCGACCCAGTCGACCTTGTCGATCAGCAGCGCGCTGGCGAGGCGGGCGGCGAGCTCCGTGTCGAGGCCGCAGCGCTCGGCCCAGTCGGAGACCATCAGGAGCGCGTCGTTCATGGCCGGGTGGTGGAAGCCCACCTCGACGGCGACGGGCTCGAAGATCGGGGTGAAGGGCGCGCCACCGGTCTTCTTCTCGGTGCGGTCGGCCTTCTCCGCGGTCGCGAGCTCCTCGCAGTGCACACGCACGCGGGCGAGCTGGGCGGGAACACCGGTGAGCACGACGCGGCGGCGGCCGTTGCGGATGGCGAGCACGGGCGCGTCGCCATCAGCACTGCCGGCGAAGAGCTCGTCGAGCACCTGCTGCACGCGCTCGGGCTCCACGCCGGAGACGGCGAGCATCGGGGAACGGTCGGGGGTGCCGATCAAGCCGCGGCGGCGCGCGGTGAGAGAGGCAGCGGCACCGATGAGCTGGGTGATCGCGAGCAGTTCCGCGTCCTGCTTGCCCTCGGCCTTGACGGCCTCGGCGGCGAGCAGGCCCTGCGAGTGGCCCAGGGTCACGACCGGCTTGGTGGCCTTGATGTCCAGGCCGGCGTCGAGCAGCGCGCGCAGTCCGGCGAGGTGTGTGAGGAATACGCCGGGCAGCGACACCGCGGCAGAGGTGAGGGAGGAGGCCTTGGGCCGAGTGGCCTCGATACCCCAGCCGATGGGGTCGAAACCGGACGGGCGGACCACGAGGAGCTCGCGGTTGACCGGCGCGAGGATCTCCGCGGCGCGATCGACCAGGCCCTGCAGCTCGCCCTCGAGGCGACCGTCGGTGACGAGCTCGGTGAGCGCGGGCAGCCACGGCACACCCTGCCCGCCGAAGGCCACCGCGAAGCTCTCGCCCGCGGCAAGCCTGTCCGCGAGGGCCGTTCCCCGGGAGATGGTGGCCTTCTTGCCATTCGGCTGGTCGGCGGTGTCGTCGTTCGATCCGGAACCGAATGCCTCGATGGTCACGTTTAGAGCTCCTCTCAATGAACGCCGGTTAGCGCTCGCAATACCCGACAAGGTTGACACAGAATCATGAGGAAGTCCTCACGTTCTATGACCTGCGGAGATGTACTCACGGGTAGCAATCGGCTACCCGTGAGTAGAAATCGCCTGATATGCGCCGTTCCGCAATGTTGTGTTTTTCGTCACAAATTCCGGCCATCGGCGCGATCGATTGCCCGACGTCCGCCCAGGTCTAGGCCAGCCCACCTGGCCCCATTGACGCACTGCCCTCGGGCAGACATAATTTGCGCACTAAGTATTTCCGTCCGACTGCGGGGAGAGAACCATGGGCGACCTAATTCCGAACGACACACTGATCACCGCCACCCCCGAGGAGGGCCGCGCGCTCGCGATCAAGCTCGCCCGGCTGTCCATCAAGGCCACCCAGCCCGACGCCGAGATCCGCGCCCGGCTCCGCCCCGACTACGCGGAGAACGCGGACTCGCTGACCGCCGTGGCGCACGTGGTCGCCGTCGAGTTCTCGACGATCGCCGCCGCGAACAACTACTGGCGTGACTGAGTCACCGCCGCCCCTCTCGCTCAACCTGCATGAGCAGCCCTGCTTCGCGTTGTTCACCACCGCGAACGCGGTCACCCGGGCCTACCGGGAGCTCCTGGACCCGCTGGGGCTGACCTACACCCAGTACCTGGTGATGCTCTCGCTCTGGGAGCGCGACGGCGTGAGCCTGCATGCGCTGAGCGCCCACACGCTGTTGGACTCCCCCACCCTCACCCCCGTCGTCCGACGACTGCAGGCGAAGGGCCTCGTGTCCCGCGCCCGGGCCGGTGATGACGTGCGCCGCCTCGTCATCACCGTGACCCCGGCCGCCCTCGAGTTGCGCGAGCGCGCCCGGCCGATCCCCGATGCGATGCTGTGCCGCGTGGGGCTCTCCGCCGACGATGAGCGCACCCTTGGCCGACTGCTCGCCGAGATGCGGGCGGCATTGGCCCCGGCTGCCCATATCCCGCCAGACCAACAGCGGGCATCGACGTAGGCCGATCTCTATGGCAACGCGAACAGTCTCCGCCGCAGCGCGTAGACCGCGTCGTCGCGATCGCGCGTCCCCGACGGGCCTGGCAGCCCCTGCCCAGCGGTCGGCGCGGCGTCCACCCGGTGCCACTCCCGGATGGCGAACCGCTCGACGATCCCCCAGCGTCCGCCCCGGCGTTCCAGGTGGTCGACGTACCGCACGCCCGTCGTGAAGTTCGCCCGCTCGGCGCCACGGCCCAGTTGCGCGTCGGGCATGGTCCAATGTCGGGCGGTGACATACGTCTCGGCAACGGCCGTGTCCCCCACCACCTCCGCCAGGTGGTTGTGCACCTCGTGCCGCGTACCGCCCAGCGTGCGCAATAGCGGCTCCACCCAGGCCACGAAATCCTCCACGGGGCCGTCGAATCCGGTGTGGTGGTCGATGCCGCCAGGGTGGTAGGCGCCGCGCACCAGATCCATGTCGAGGCGGTCGACGCCGCGGCAGTACCGCAGCACCACCTCCCCGATCTCCTGCTTCGCTAGCAATCCGCTCAACGCCGTCTCGTCCATCCCCGCATTATCACCGGAGGCCGGACAGGAGGTCCGATGCCGTCTCAACCAGTGCCGGAGCGCCCGTGTCCGCCGCGACCCGACGCCGGCCCGGCGCCCACAACAGCAGGAGCACCGCAGCCGCGCCCGTGATCATCGCCAACACCAGGCTCGCCTGCTCCGCGCCGTCGAGGAACGCCGTTTTCGCGGCGTCGACCAGTGGGTCCGCCAGCGGCCCCGCCTGCCGCCCGACCTCTAGGGCCCCTGCCAGGGAGTCGCCCGCCGGCCCCCGCGCGGCCTCGGGCAGTTGCGGCAGCACCGGGTCCATGCCACGCGCGTAGCCGGCGGCCAGCAGGCTGCCGGCGACGGCGATGCCGAGGGCCGCGCCGATCTCCCGCGTCGCGTCGTTGACCGCGGCGGCGACCCCTTGCTTGTCGGCCGGCGTGCCGTTGACAATGGCGACCGTCGCCGGGGAGGCGCACAGCCCCAACCCGCTGCTCATGACGAGGAGGGGCCAGAGCAGGTCGGAGTAGCCGGAGCCAACGTGCAACTCCCGCAGGAAGTAGAAGCCGGCGGCCATCGCCAACAGGCCCGTCACGGTGATCGCCTTGAGGCCGACCTTGCCTGCGATCCACGGCGCGATCAGGGCGAACACCATCAGCGGGACCATCATCGGCGCCGTTGCCACGGAGGCGCGCAGGGGACTGTAGTCGAGCACCAATTGCAGGTACTGAATGATGATGAGGAAGATGCCGAAGGTGACCATGAACTGGATGGTCAAGGACACGGAGCCGCTGGCGAAGCCCCGATCCTTGAACAGCCGCACGTCCAACAGCGGATGCGTGGACCGCAGCTCCCACAGGGTGAACCCGATCAAGGCCAGCACCGCCACCGCTCCGGCGCCCAGCACCAGGGGCTCTGTCCAGCCGCGGATGGGCCCCTCGAGGATCGCCAGCACGCCGAGGCCGATGCCCACCGCCACCGCGACCGAGCCCACCGGGTCCATGCGGGGCGGCTGCTCGGCGCGGTACTCCGGCAGCGTCACCGCGCAGGCCAGGAGCGCCGCGCCCACCACTGTGAGCCCGATGAAGATCGACTCCCACGACCACCAGAGCAGGAGCAGCCCGGAGCCGAGGACCCCCACCATCGCGCCTGCGCCGGCGACTCCGGCCCACAGCCCCACCGCCCGACCGCGTTGTCCGGCGGGCAGGCCTGACGTGAGCAGCGAGAGGGTGGACGGCATCACGAACGCGGCGCCAACCCCGGCCACGACGCGTGCCGCGATGATCCAGTTGGGCGTGCCGAGCAGCAGCGGCAACCCGGAGCCCACCGTGAAGATCGCCAGCCCCACTACCAGCACGGCACGCCGGCCGTAACGATCGCCGAGGGATCCCGCCGGCAGCACCAGGCAGGCCAGCGCCAGGGTGTAGCCGTCGACTAGCCAGGTCATCTGGGATTGCGTCGCGTCGGTGTCGATCGCGATGTCCGGCAGCGCGGTGTAGAGGGCGGCCATCGACGCGATGACGAGCACCACCGCCAGGCAGGACACCCCTAGCATCCACAGTTGCGGCCGGGTCAACTTGCCGTGCTCGACCATCGTCATCGCCCGTCATCGAAGGTGTGCCGCCGCCATCTTTCGATACCGACGGTAGCGTTTCGCTACAGTTTGTAGCACAAGCGCCACCCTGTCTAGCCCATCGTGCAGAATGGAACTCGATGAACTCGATGAACTCGCCTGAGATCGACCCGCGACGTGTCCGCTCCCGTTCGAGGCTGCTGGACGCGGCGGCCTCGCTGCTGTCCGCGGGCGGCGTCGAGGCCGTGACCATCGAGGCTGTCACCCGGGCCTCCAAAGTCGCCCGGACCACGCTCTACCGGCATTTCCCGGATAACACCCAGCTGATCACGGCGGCGTTCGAACGGCTGGTGCCGAAGATCGACGGGCCGCTCACCGAAGGCACCGTGCGCGAGCGGTTCATCCAGCTCATCGACCACATGGCCGCCTCGGTGGAGGACGCGCCCCTGCAGCTGACCACGCTCGGCTGGCTGGCTCTCGGCTCCACCCGGCCCGGGGAGCCAGGACCCGCCGACGCGACACATTCCCTACGCACGCGCGTGATCAACCAGTACCGCGAGCCCGCGGACGCGCTGTTCAACGACCCCGCAGTGCGGGCCGAGTTGGGCGATTTCGACAACAACCTCGCCATCGCCCAACTGGCGGGGCCGATCGTGTTCGCGCGGCTGGCCGTGCTGCCGGCCATCACGCAAGCGCAGCGCCATCAGATTGTCGACGACTTCCTCGCCGCCCGCAGCGCTAGGCCCGCTGCGGATTGACCAGGAACTTCTCGCCGGTGGCGCGCTTGTTGTAGACGGCGGCCACCGCGGGGTCCAGCAGCTCGGCCAACGACACCTCACGGGCATGGCCACTCACGAACGTCGTCGTCAGCTCCGCCGCAATCCGCCGCTGCAGCACGCCCGCCGCGTCGGCCCCGATCTTGCCCAGGAACGGCATCAACAGCCAGCCTCCGATCCCCCAGGCCATGCCGAAGTCGCGGTGGAGCACCGTCGGCGACCTGTCCAGCCCGCCGTACAGGTACACCTGCTTGTGAGTCGCGGACCCATACGTGCTGTACGCGTCCGCGCCCGCGCTCAGTGCCCGCTCCATGGCGCTGAGAATGTCCCCAGCCAAGGTCCCACCGCCGGTCGCGTCGAACGCGATCGTCGCCCCTGTCGCCGCGACCGCCTCGTCGAGGTCTTGGCGGAACGTCTCCGACGTGGAGTTCACGACGTGCACCGCGCCCTGCTCCCGCAGCAGCACCTCTTGCTCCGGCCTGCGCACCACGTTGACCAGGCCGACGCCGTCCTTGCGGCAGACCCGGTTCAGCATCTGGCCCAGATTCGACGCCGCGGCCGTGTGCACCAGCGCGGAATGCCCCTCTCGCCGCATCGTCTCGACCATCCCCAGCGCGGTCATCGGGTTGACCAGAGCCGACGCGCCCTCCTGGGGCGTTGTGCCAGCGGCCAGCTCCAGACACATCGCCGCCGGCACGCACCGGAGCTGCGAGTACATCCCGCCGCCGAGCAGCGCGACGGTCTTACCCAACAGCGCCTGCGCCGCATCGGACGTGCCGGCCTCCACGACCACGCCGGCGCCCTCGTTGCCCACCGGCATCGGCACGCCCACCCGGGCCGCCAGCGCACCCCGCGCCGCAGCCGGGATCGTGGCGGTGAGCACGGGCCGCTCGGCCGTGCCGGACACTCGCGCGGTGGACAGGTCCGCGGGGCCGAGGAGCAGTCCCAGGTCCGACGGGTTCAGCGGCGCGGCCTCGACGCGCACCACCACCTCGTCGGGACCGGGACCCGAAACCTCGACGTCCGCGAGGGACAGCTCTAGCTCCCCCTGCGCCGTGACGAGCGAGCGCAGCTGCAGGCCTGTGCGAATCGTTCCCATGTGACGTTCTCCCTGGTCGGCATGACGGTGACGGGTGGCCGTGGGGCCGCCCAGCCCCACCCTAAGCCGCGGCCAGGTCCAGCCTGGTCAGCTCGTCGCGGCCGCCCGCAGCTCCGGGAACTGGTCGTCCCGGTACTCGGTCGCGATGCGGCCCTCGGCGCTGTTCTCGCGGCCGCGCAGCTCCACCCGTCGGATCTTGCCGGAGATCGTCTTCGGCAGGTCGAAGAACTCGATCCGCCGCACTCGCAGGTACGGCGCGAGGTTATCGCGCGCGTGCTTCAGAATCTCGAACGCGGTCTGCTCGTTCTGCGCCCAACCCGCCGCGACCACAATGTAGGCCTTCGGCACCGCCAGCCTCGTCTCGTCCGGGGCCGGCACCACCGCAGCCTCTGCCACGGCGGGATGCTGCAACAAGACGCTTTCCAGCTCGAACGGGGAGATCTTGTAATCGGACGCCTTGAACACATCATCCGTCCGGCCGATATAGGTGATGTAGCCATCGCCGTCCCGGCTCGCGACGTCGCCCGTGTGGTAGTAGCCGCCCGCCATGACGTCGGCCGTCTTGCTCTCGTCGTGGACGTAGCCGGTCATCAGGTTGAATGGGGACTGGGCCAGGTCCAGGCAGATCTCGCCCTCGTCGGCCAGCTCCCCGGTCGCCGGATCCACGATCACCACGGGCACGCCGGGCAGGGGCCGGCCCATGGAGCCGGACTTGAGCTCCGCGCCGGGGGTGTTGCCCACCAACGCGGTGGTCTCCGTCTGCCCGAAACCGTCCCGGATCGTCAGGCCCCACTCCCGCTGGACGTGCTCGATCACCTCGGGGTTCAGCGGCTCGCCGGCGCCGATGGCCTCGCGCAGCTTGCCCGCGCCGCCTGCCAGATCGGCCTGGATGAGCATGCGCCACACGGTCGGCGGGGCGCAGAACGTCGTCACCTCCGCCCGGCGGATCTCCCGCATCAGCGCGGCGGCGTCGAAGCGCGAGTAGTTGTAGATGAAGATCGTCGCCTCGGCGATCCACGGTGCGAAGAAACAGCTCCACGCGTGCTTCGCCCAGCCCGGAGAGCTGATGTTCAGATGCACGTCGCCGGGGCGTAGACCGAGGAAGAACATCGTCGACAGGTGGCCCACCGGATAGGACACCTGTGTGTGCTCCACCAGCTTCGGCTGGCTCGTGGTCCCCGAGGTGAAGTAGTACAGCAGCGGGTCGCCAGGTTTCGTCCGCGACTCGAAGGGCGCCGCGTCGGGCACGTCATACGCCGCCCCGTAGTCCAGCCAACCCTCGCTCGCGCCGTTGACCGCGACTCGCACATAGCCGCCGCCGACATCCGCGAATTTAGCCGCGTCCTCCGCGTTGACAATGACCGCACGCGCATTGCCGCGGGACACCCGATCCCGGAGGCCGTCGGGGTCGATCGCGGTGGTCGTGGGCATCACCACGGCCCCGATCTTCATCAGCGCCAACATGGACTCCCACAGCTCCACCTGGTTGTCGAGCATCAGCATCACGGCGTCCCCGCGCCCGACGCCCACGCTCTCCAGCCACCGTGCGACCTGATCCGACCGCCCGGCCATCTCATCGAAGCTGTATTTGACCTCCCGGCCGTCCTCCTCGACGATCCACAGCGCGGTCTCGGGGTTGCCGCGGGCGATCTGGTCGAACCAGTCGACCGCCCAATTGAAGTTGCCGTCGAACTGCGGCCAGGAGAACGCGTCGACAGCGCCGTCGTAGTCCCCGTGATTCGCGAGCAGGACGTCACGCATAACCCGAAACTCTGTGTGCGCTGCTGTGCTCGCCATGTTCTCACTCCTGGTTGTCGTGCGATTCGAGGACGGCGGCAGCGCCCGCCCACATGGGCCACCGCCTTCACGTAAGTGTGCCCGATCACAGTCGCCGACACCTGGCCGGATCCATCACAGACCCGGGGAGCAGCCGTGAAAACCTCGTGCGAAACGACGGCAGGCCCGGCTCTCGATGTCCGAGAGCCGGGCCTGCTGTCGTGCTGTGGTGCGCGAGGGGGGACTTGAACCCCCACGTCCGAAGACACTGGCTCCTAAGGCCAGCGCGTCTGCCAATTCCGCCACTCGCGCGTGCGTGAGCTAGCTTACTGCAGGCTCGGGCGGGTCCACCGCGCAGGTCAGGTACCTTTGACTCGTGGCAAAAACTCAGCAGCAGCATCGAATCGGCCTGATCATTTTTGTGGTCGCCGCCGCGGCGACGTGCCTGCTGCTCGGCTACTGGCAGCTCTCGCGGTTCGAGTCCGCGACCGGCACGGCCCAGAACCTCGGCTACGCGTTCCAGTGGCCGGCGTTCGCCGCCTTCTTCATCTACGCCTACCGCCGCTTTATCCGCCTCGAGGCCGACGTCGACGCGGAGCAGGACTCCAGCGATGAGGACGACGCGGACGCAGACGATCTCGCCGTGAGCCCCTCGAAGCCCAAGAAGAAGGTCTGGGTCCGGGACAAGTCCGAGATGACCGAGATCCCCGAGTACCTGCTGCCGAAGCGCGCGTCAGCGGCCGCGGCCTCGCGGTCAGCCGCCGCGGACGTGCCCGGAGAAGCGGACCGCGCCGGCCGGTCTCTTAGCGAATACAACGACTACCTCGCGCAACTCAGAGAGCGCGACACGGAAGGGCAACGTCGATGACCGACGCCATCAGCGCGAAGAAGACCAGCGCCAAGAAGCAGTCCGCCAGCCAGGCCACCGCGGCTAAGATCCCTGGCGCGCTCGCCCGGTTCCGGGTCCTGGCCTGGATCACCGGCCTGTGGCTGCTGTTCCTCACCGGCGAGATGATCTTCAAGTACTTCATCCTGGCGGACAAGGCCGACGCCCCCGGCTGGTTCTTCTACGTCGCCCAGGTGCACGGGCTGTTCTACATGCTCTACCTGGCGTTCACTATCGACCTGGCCATCAAGGCCCGATGGAAGGCCAGCACCACCATCTGGACCGCGCTGGCCGGGACCGTGCCGTTCCTCTCGTTCGTCTTCGAGCACATCCGCACCAAGCAGGTCAAGGCGCAGTTCGGCCTGGCCTGACAGCCCGTCTATTTCACGTTCGCCGCAGTTACGCAGGTTCCCCGCGCTTGCAATCGCGGTGCGGCTGCGTAACCGCGGCGACTTTGCGGTAACGACAACCGCGGCGAACTCCGGCTAGCTCTCGGCGAGCGTTCGCAGCATCGGCACCAGCTGCTCCAGCGCCCGTGCCCGATGCGAGCTCGCGTCCTTCTCGACCGCGGTCAGCTCGGCGGCGGTGCGATCGGTGCCCTCGGGGAGGAAGACCGGGTCGTAGCCGAATCCGTTGGCCCCGCGGGGCTCGCGGGCGATCGAGCCCCGCCACTCCCCGCGCACCACAGTCTCGTTGACCTGTGGCCCGTCCTCGTCCGCCAACAGCTCGCGAGTGGGCACCACAAGGGCGCACACGGACACGAAGGCGGCCCCGCGGCGCTCATCGGGCACGTCGGCCAGCTGGCCTAGCAGCAGCGCGGTGTTGGCCGCGTCATCGCCGTGGCCCCCGCTCCACCGGGCGGAGAGGACCCCGGGCATGCCGGACAACGCGTCGACGGCAAGACCGGAGTCGTCGGCGATGCAGGGCAGGCCCGTCGCCATGGCCCCGTCATACGCCTTGACCAGAGCGTTCTCCTCGAACATCGCCCCGGTCTCGGGAGTCTCCGGGAACGACGGCACCTCGTCGAGGCCCACGACCTCCAGGCCCACGATTCCGGCGGCCTCGACCACGCGGCGCAGCTCGGCGAGCTTCTTGGCGTTGCGGCTGGCCACGAGAAGGCGCCGCATCAGCTGCCGAAGCCCTTCTTCTTGGCGGCCTTCTTCGGCTCCGGCAGCACGCCCGGGTACGGCAGTGCCAAGGCCTCGTGCTGGAGCTTGAACAGCTCCTCGCAGCCCTCCTGCGCGATGTCGAGCATGGTGTTGAGCGTCGAGCGCGCGAACGTGGCGCCCTCGCCCGTGCCCTGCACCTCCACGAGGGTGCCGGTGTCGGTGGTGACGACGTTCATGTCCACCTCCGCGCGGGAGTCCTCCTCGTAGGGCAGGTCCAGGCGCACCTTGCCGTCGACCACGCCGACGCTGACCGCGGCGATCATGCAGGAGAGCGGCTGCGGGTCGGTCAGGCGGCCGGCGGCCTCCAGGTAGGTGATGGCGTCGCACAGGGCCACATACGCGCCGGTGATCGCGGCGGTGCGGGTGCCGCCGTCGGCCTGCAGCACGTCGCAGTCCAGGGCGATGGTGTTCTCCCCGATCGCGGACAGGTCGATGCAGGCGCGCAGCGCACGGCCGACGAGACGGCTGATCTCCTGGGTGCGCCCGCCGACCTTGCCGCGCACGGACTCGCGGGAGTTGCGGGTGTGGGTGGCCGCGGGGAGCATCGCGTACTCGGCGGTGAGCCAGCCCTTGCCGGAGCCGCGACGCCAGCGGGGCACGCCCTCCTCGACGCTGGCGGTGCACATCACGCGGGTGTTGCCGAACTCGACCAGCACGGAGCCGGCCGGGTTCTCGGTGAAGCCGCGGGTGATCTTGATGTTGCGAAGTTCGTTGTCAGCTCTGCCATCTACACGTGTGGTCACGAGCCAAAGCCTAGGAGCGCAGCCACCGATTGTCGATTCTCCCGCGCGGATGTCGGCCCCGCTCGCTCGAACGTGAAGATATTCCGCACCGCTCTCGCGGAACGCCGGATCTTCTTCACGTTGGGCGAGCCGAAGCGTCCGGGGCTAGCTGCGGGTCGCCACGTTCTCTCCGACATGGCTCGGCACGATGTCGAAGGACTCATCCGCGGAGACGGCGTGCACGGGGCCGGAGAACGCGGCGCGCGCCTCGGCGAGCACCGCCTCACGGCTGGTCCACGGCGGGATGTGGGTGAGCAGCAGTCGCTTGACCCCCGCGCGCTCCGCGATCTCGCCTGCCTCGCGGCCCGACAGGTGCAGCCCGGGCGGGTTGTTCTCGGGATCGTGCTCCCAGGACGCCTCGCAGAGAAACACGTCGGCCCCTTGAGCCAACTCAACGATGTCCTCGCAGATCGCGGTGTCGCCGCTGTAGACCAGGATCGCGCCGTCCGGGGCGGTCACGCGCAGGCCGAAGGACTCCGGCGGGTGGCACACCCCCATCGGAGTGACGGTGAGGTCGCCGATCTGCACCGGCGTGGCCTCGACCCAGGTGCGCAGGTCGATGGTGTCGGAGATGTCGTCGATGTTGCCGGGGGTCTCCGCGGAGGCCGCGCCGATTCGGTGGGCGGTGCCGACGGGTCCGTACATCAGCCCCCGCTCCCCCACCGGCCCCGGCGCGTAGCGGCGCCAGACGAGCAGGCCGGGCACATCCAGGCAGTGGTCCGCGTGCAGGTGCGAGAGCAGCACCACCGCGGATCTCGGATCCACATGCCGCTGCAGCGCGCCAAGCACGCCGCCGCCGAAGTCGATCACCACTGGCGGAGAGCCTTCGGATCGCAAAAGGTAGCCGGACGCCGGTGAGTCCGGCCCGGTGACGCTGCCGGAGCACCCCAAAACTGTCAATCGCACGGCGGCCATCGTCCCATGCCCTCCTGCCACACGGTGAAACCTTTCGGCAAATGACACTTCAGATCACAATGCCACTTTAGTGTGTTTGAGGTTACACATGTGACACCGATGTGAGCGCGGGACCGAGAAAGCGCCCGGCAAGTCGCGAGAACTGTTCGGGGTCCCCGGTGGCCATGAAGCGCCGGACCGGCTCGCTGCCGCCATGCGGGCGCAGCGCGTCGAGCTCGGTCAGCACGCGCAGCACGTCCTTCGCCGTCTCCTCCGCGCTGGAGACGAGCGTGACCGAGTCCCCCATCGCGAGCTGGATGACCCCCGACAGCAGCGGGTAGTGCGTGCAGCCGAGGACCAGCGTGTCCACCTGCGCCTCCTGCAGCGGCGCGAGGTAGCCCTCGGCGAGGCCTAGCACCTGCCTGCCGCTGGTGATGCCACGCTCGACGAAGTCCACGAAGCGGGGACAGGCGACGGAGGTGATGACCGCGTCGCGCGCGGCGATGAAGCTGTCCTCGTAGGCGCGGGAGGAGATGGTGGCCGCGGTGCCGATCACACCGATGCGGCCCGAGCGGGTGGTCGCGACGGCGCGGCGCACAGCCGGCAGCACCACCTCCACGACAGGCACCGGGTAACGCTCGCGGGCATCGCGCAGGCACGCGGCCGACGCGGTGTTGCAGGCGATGACGAGGGCCTTGACACCGCGGTCCACCAGGTCGTCGGCGACCGCGAGGGCATGCCGGCGCACCTCCGGGATGGTGAGTGGGCCGTAGGGCCCGTTCGCGGTGTCGCCCACGTAGAGGATGTTCTCGTCTGGCAGCTGGTCGATCACGGCGCGCGCGACGGTCAACCCGCCCACGCCGGAGTCGAAGATGCCGATGGGGCCGTCGGGGTCCAGCTCGGAGATCGGTACAGGCACTCCCCGATCATGCACTAGAGGCCAGGCGCCGCGGCCGCCGCAGACCTCTGGACCCGGTCCCCGCGCCCCAGCAGCCAGGCGGCGAGCACCCCGCCGATCGCGCCGAACAGATGCCCCTGCCACGAGACGCCCTCTTGTCCGGGGAACAGGCCCCACAGCAGCGAGCCGTAGAGCACCAGCATCACGACGCCGACCAGGATGTCCAGCCACTGCCGGGTGAATA
Organism: Tomitella biformata AHU 1821; assembly: GCF_000524475.1. Classification (GTDB taxonomy): domain Bacteria; phylum Actinomycetota; class Actinomycetes; order Mycobacteriales; family Mycobacteriaceae; genus Tomitella; species Tomitella biformata. The sequence continues at coordinate 68,777 of NZ_BAVQ01000043.1, forward strand.
GCCCGCGCAGCAGCAGGTAGGCCAACCAGCCGAAGACCAGGCCCGACGCGCCGAGGGTGATAGAGCCCGCCGGCGCGATCAGCCACACGCCGACGCCGCCGACGAGCCACACGATGGCCGTCGCCAACACCGCCCGGCGAACCCCCGAGAGCAGCAGCACATAGCCCAGGACCAGCAGTGGGATGGTGTTCGCCAGCAGGTGGGACCAACCGAAGTGCAGCAGCGGCGAGAACGCCACGCCCCACAGCCCGTCGAGCGAGCGCGGCTCGATGCCGAGGCCGTCGAGCCGGTTGCTGGCGATGGTGTCGATCAACTCCAGCACATACAGCGCCGCGACGAACCCGAGGATGATGATGCCGCACACCTGCCAGTGCGCCCGGTCCTCTGCCTTGGTCCCGCCCGTGCCGATCGGATCAACCGTCAACTGTCCGCTCCCCGTCTGTTGGTAATCATGTCTCGGTAGGCCGGGATCCCCGCCACCGTGGTCGCCGCGAGCACCGCGTGCACGATGGCGCGCTCGAAGCAGTCGGCGGCCGGGCCGCACAGCGCCGCCAGCAGGGGCAGTTCGGCGGGCAGGGCCCCGGGCACGCCGTCGGGCCGGGCAACGCTGCCGGTGCCCGTGGCGAGCGCGAAGATCGTGTCCCCGTCCAGGGGCGAGTGCGCGGGCCGGATGGCGCGGGCGAGGCCGTCGTGCGCGGCGACCGCCAGGCGGCGGCAGGCGGCGCGGCTCAGGCTCGCGTCGGTGGCGATGACGCCGATCGTGGTGTTGAGGACGGTGCCCTTCGCCGCGAGGTCCGCGAGTGCGGCGATCTCGTCCAGGGTGGGGGTGGGCAGGTCGAACTCGTCTGGCAGCCCCAAGCCCCACGGAAGTCCGGTGCGCGGGTCGAGCACGGAGCCGACGGGGTTCGCGACGACCACCGCGCCGATCGTGTGGCCCGCGGCCGGGCCGGACTCGATCACGAGGCTCGCGGTGCCGACGCCGCCCTTGAGCGCGCCCGCCCGCGCGCCGACGCCCGCGCCCACGGAGCCCACTGCGAAGTCCTGGCCGGCGGCTGCCGCGGCGCGGTAGCCGAACTCGGCGTCGGGCCGCTGGGTCCAGCCGCCGACCGGCAGGTCGAAGATCACCGCGCCGGGCACGATGGGCACCACCATGCCGGGGCCGCCCATGGGGATGCCCTCGCCGTTCTCCTCGAGCCAGCGCATCACGCCATCGGCGGCCGCCAGTCCGTAGGCGCTGCCGCCGGCGAGCAGGATCGCGTCGGCCTTCTGCACGGTGTGCGAGGGGTCGAGGAGGTCAGTCTCCCGGGTGCCGGGGCCGCCGCCGCGCACGTCCACCGCGGCCGTCGCCCCGCCCGGCGCGCGCACGACGGTGCAGCCGGTCGCCCAGCCGCTGCCCGCCGTCTCGCCCGAGCCCAGGGTCGCGTCCGCGTCGCGCCGATGATGGTGGCCGACGAGGATCCCCGGCACATCGGTGATCGCGTTGCGCGGCCCGGGCTCCGGTCTAGATCGGGGCCCGCTCACCGCATCATCACCTGCACCAGGCTGTCCTGCAACCAGGTGAGCCAGTGGTAGACGTCCATGTCGGCCGCGCGGGGATCGCCCTCCGGCAGCTCGTCAGGGGTGTCCACGTCGATCTTCAACGCCGAGCCCAGGGCCAGCCGCACGTCGTTGACCGCCGTCAGCCAGCAGTCCGCCTCCTCGATGGACAGCGTCACGCGCCCGCCCTCGGGGGGCAGCGTGCGCAGCAGCTCCTTGGCGACCTGGCGCTTGGCGTCGATAATGTCGAGCTCGTGGAGCCCGCGCAACGCGCCGTTGATGTCGACGTTCTCGTCTGAGCGGGCGCTGCTGGAGTCGGGGTCCTTGTCCGGCCGGTGGAAGTCCGGCAGGAGCCGCTTGAGGATCGGGTCCGTGGGCGCCTGGTTGTTGCCCGAGCGCAGCCCGGTCAGCGCCGCTAAGTCATCCTGCGGCGCGTCGGCGTCGCGGGCGTCGAGCATCGCCAACACGGATGCGACGAGGGAGCGCAGCACCGCCGCCTCATGGACGTCGAGCTCGGAGCGGAACTTGACCCCGCCCAGCGAGTGTTTCCTAGTCCAGGGGCGCACTGTGTATCCCGGCTCCTTCTATAGCGGTGGGTGGATTATTCGCCGCGCTGCATAGTGGCCCAGAGGCCCGCGGCGTGGAGGCGTTTGACGTCGCTCTCCATCTTGTCCCGCGAGCCAGAGCTGACAACCGCCTGGCCCTCGTTGTGGACTCGCAGCATCAGCTCGTTCGCCTTCGCCTTGCTGTAGCCGAACAGCTTCTGGAACACGAACGCGACATAGTGCATGAGATTGACCGGATCATCCCAGACGATGGTGACCCAGGGTTTGTCGATCGACTCGAGCTCGTCGAGCTTCTCATCGACCTGGGGGACCGCGACGGGGGCGCTCGGCATAGGTGCAGCCATAGCCCAAGACTACGACCCTCCGGAAAGTAATTCCTTCCAGATCCCGAACCTCCCTCGGGTGCAACGCTTACGGTGTGTAGTTGTGAGCCGATCAATGAGCACTGCGCTGATGACCGACATGTATGAGCTGACGATGCTGCGCGCCGCGCTGGCCAGCGGGTCCGCCGACCGCCACTGCGGGTTCGAGGCCTTCGCCCGCCGCCTGCCGGACGGGCGCCGCTACGGGCTGGTCGCCGGCACCGGGCGGGTGCTCGACGCGGTCCGCGCGTTCCGCTTCGGCGACGAGGAGCTCTCGACCGTCGCCGACTTCCTCGACGCCCCCACCCTCGACTGGCTGGCCGACTTCCGCTTCCGCGGCGACATCGACGGCTACCTCGAGGGCGACCTGTACTTCCCCGGCTCGCCGATCCTGTCGGTGCGCGGCACCTTCGCCGAGTGCGTGGTGCTCGAGACGCTGATCCTGTCGATCCTCAACCACGACAGCGCGATCGCGTCCGCCGCCGCCCGCATGGCCAGTGTCAAGGCCGGGCGCACCATGATCGAGATGGGCTCGCGACGCACGCACGAGGAGGCCGCCGTCGCCGCGTCGCGGGCCGCCTACCTCGCCGGGTTCGACGCCACCTCCAACCTGGAGGCCGTCCGCCGCCACGGAGTGCCCGGCACCGGGACCAGCGCGCACTCCTTCACCCTGCTGCACACCACGCCCGACGGGCCCGACGAGATGGCGGCCTTCCGCGCGCAGGTCGACGCGCTGGGCGTCGGCACCACCCTGCTGGTGGACACCTACGACATCGCCGAGGGCGTCCGCAACGCCATCGCCGTGGCCGGGCCGGAGCTGGGCGCGGTCCGCATCGACTCCGGCGACCTCGGCGTGATGGCCCGCCAGGTGCGCGCGCAGCTCGACTCGCTGGGCGCGCCCAAGACCAAGATCGTCGTCTCTGGGGACCTCGACGAGTACGCGATCGCCGCGCTGCGCGCCGAGCCCGTCGACGCGTATGGCGTCGGCACCTCCCTGGTCACCGGCTCAGGCGCGCCCACCGCGGGCATGGTCTACAAGCTGGTGGAGGTCGATGGCATCCCCGTCGCCAAGCGCAGCAGCCACAAGACCTCCCGCGGCGGCATCAAGCGGGCGGTGCGCACGGCCCGGCCCACCGGAACCTTCGTCGAGGAGATCATCTACCTGGAGGAGGCGGGCGAGCCCGCGATCCCCCATGGCCTGACCGCTCGCCAACTGGTGTACCCACTGGTGCGCGGCGGCGAGACCGTGTCCGGGCTGGCAGGATTGGACGGGGCACGCCGATTGGCGGCCGAGTCCCTGGGGTGCCTGCCCTGGGAGGGGCTGAGCCTGACCCGCGGCGAGCCCGCGGTGCCCACCCGGTTCGTCTAGTCCGCCTTGTGAGAGGGAGCCCATCATGCCGAGTGCGCTGATCATCGTGGACGTGCAGAACGACTTCTGCGAGGGCGGTGCCCTGGCCGTTGCCGGCGGCGCGGCCGTGGCCCGGGCCATCACCACCCGCCTGGCGGTCGCGCGCGGCGACTACGCCGCAGTGCTGGCCACCCGCGATCACCACATCGACCCGGGCGCGCACTTCGCCGCCGAGCCGAACTACGTGACCACCTGGCCGGTGCATTGCCGCGCGGACACCCCCGGCGCGGACTACCACCCCGAGCTGGACGCCACCGTCATCGACGAGGCCTTCTACAAGGGCCAGTACAGCGATGGCTACTCCGGCTTCGACGGCGTGAACACTGCCGGTGTGCCCCTAGCCCAGCGGCTCGCCGAGCGCGGGGTCACCGACGTCGACGTGGTGGGCATCGCGACCGACCACTGCGTCCGCGCGACGGCGTTGGACGCCGTCGGGCATGGCCTGCGCGCGCGGGTGCTGCTCGGCGAGACTGCGAGTGTGGCGGCGGCGACCACCGAGCGTGCGCTGGCCGAGCTCGCCGCGGCGGGTGTGACGCTGGTCGGCAGTGTCGGCGGAGCCTAGTAATCTTGGGCAGTAACCTAGTGTGATGCCCGCTCCCGAAACACCCGCCGCCCGCACCGTCCCCGGCCTCCTCGCCGCCGCGGTGCAGGCTCTCGGCGGGTCCGAGCGCACCGGGCAGGTCACCATGGCCTCGGCCGTGGCCCACGCGATCGACACCGGCGAGCACCTCGCCGTCCAAGCGGGCACCGGCACCGGCAAGTCGCTCGCCTATCTGGTGCCGAGCATCCTGCACGCGATGGACACCGGCCGCACCGTCGTCATCTCCACCGCCACGATCGCCCTGCAGCGCCAACTCGTGGAGCGGGACCTGCCGCGCCTGGCCGACGCCCTCGCGCCCCTGTTGCCCCGCCGCCCCGAGTTCGCAATCCTCAAGGGCCGCGCCAACTACCTGTGCCTGCACAAGATCCACTCCGGCGCCGCCGAGGAGGACACGGAGGCGGAGCTGTTCAACCCGTTCGAGGTCTCCCGGATGGGCCGCGAGATCAAGCGCCTGCGCGAGTGGTCCGACAAGACCGACACCGGCGACCGCGACGACCTCGTGCCCGGCGTCAGCGCCCAGGTCTGGCGGCAGGCCAGCGTCAGCGCCCGCGAGTGCCTCGGCGCGGTCCACTGCCCCTCCGGCCAGGACTGCTTCGCGGAGAAGGCGAAGATTGCAGCCGCCCAGGTCGACGTCGTGGTCACCAACCACGCCCTGCTCGCCATCGACGCGATCACCGGCATCCAGATCCTCCCCGAGCATGACGTGGTGGTGATCGACGAGGCCCACGAGCTGGTCGACCGCGTCACCGGCGTCGCGACCGCAGAGCTGTCCAGCGCCGGCATCTCCGCGGCCAGCAAGCGCAGCGCCAAACTGATCGACGAACGTGAGGTCGACCGGCTGGCCGAGGCCGCCGAGGACTGGGCCGGTGTCCTCGCCGAGATGCCCGTGGGCCGCTGGGAACGCCTGCCCGACGCCGTCCCGCCGTCCCTCGCCGGCCTCCGCGACGCGCTGTGGGCCGCCCGCACCGCCATCGGCCCCGTCAAACCGGGCATGACCGCCGCAGACCCCGAGGCTGCCGCCTCCCGCAACGCGGCACTGAACCTCCTAGAGGAGCTGCACGACACCTGTGTGCGCGTGCTCTCCGCCTTCGAGGACCCCGACCCCGCAAAGCGCCACGACGTGGTCTGGCTCGCGGAGGACGACCGGCGCGGCCGGCTCATCCATGTCGCCCCGCTGTCCGTGGCCGGGCTGCTGCGCACCCGCCTGTTCGGCGAGGTCACCACCATCCTCACCTCCGCCACCCTGACAGTCGGCGGCTCCTTCGACGGCCTCGCCGGGGCGTGGGGTCTGCCGCCCCAGGGCCCCGGAGCCACCAGCCCGGCCCCCGAGCGCTCCCCCGACCCGGCGCTGGCCACCGGCAAGGAGGTGGACGGGCCACTGCGTTGGAGCTCTCTCGACGTCGGCTCGCCCTTCGATCACGGCAAGGCCGGCATCCTCTACGTTGCCAAGCACCTGCCCGCGCCCGGCCGTGAGGGCCAGGCGCCGGAGTTCCTCGACGAGATCGAGGCGCTCGTCAAAGCCGCCGGCGGGCGCACTCTCGCCCTGTTCTCCTCGATGCGCGGTGCCAAGGCCGCCGCAGAGGCAATGCGCGAGCGTCTCGATACCCCCGTGCTCTGCCAGGGCGACGACGCCACCGGACAGTTGGTGCAGCGCTTCGCCGACGACCCCGCGACCTCGTTGTTCGGCACCCTGTCCCTGTGGCAGGGCGTGGACGTGCCCGGGCCGTCACTGTCGCTGGTGATCATCGACCGCATCCCGTTCCCCCGCCCGGACGACCCGCTGCTCAGCGCCCGCCAGCGCGCGGTGGAGTCCCGCGGCGGCAATGGGTTCATGGCCGTGGCCGCCAACCATGCGGCCCTCCTCCTCGCCCAGGGCGTGGGCCGGCTGCTGCGCGCCACGGATGACCGCGGCGTGATCGCCATCCTCGACGCCCGCCTCGCCACCGCCCGCTACGGCTCCTACCTGCGTGCCTCGCTGCCGCCGTTCTGGGACACCACCGACCCCCAGGTGGTACGCGGGGCGTTGGAGCGGTTGGCGGAGTAGCCGCTCTGCAGCCCCTGCGGTTACGCGCAGCTACGCAGATATCCGCGCGGTCAGATCTGCAGGGATGCGCGTAAGTTGCCGGGCCCCGCCCGCCACTGGGAGAACTCGCTACTTGCCGGGCACCGCGATCACGGTCATCGAGCCGGCGGCCACCTCGGTGAACCCGGCGTCCCGCACGGCGATCGCCTTGCCAGCACGGACCAGTTTCGCCAGCCCCGCCCACTGCTCGGCACCCGCGTCGCGCACGGAACACCGGAACCCGGACTCCGCCCAGGCCTGGACCTGATCGACCTTCATCGCGCCGGCCAGCAACATCGACGCGTGGCCCACCTGTGCGGCGGCCTTGCCGACAGTCATGCCGAGCTCGGCCTGCAGCCACAGCACGGGATAGGCCGCATCGGGCTCGCCCGGCTCGTCGTCGACGAGGTCGGTACCGTTGATCTGCAGCTTCCGCAGCCGCTGCTCCAGCTCCCCCACCTTGCCGGGCACGTAGGCACGGGCCTCGGCGCCGTCACTCTGGATGGTCACGCCGGGCAGCTCCTGCGCGGCGTCCCACGCTATGCCGCGGGCGCGGCGGGACACCTTGCGGATCCGGGCGCCCGACCACGCCTTGAACTCCTGCTCCCACCCCCCACCCGGGCCGCAGCGCTCGTCCAGGCACAGCGCGACGGCGGACGAAGCCGCGGCAGCGAGGACGTCGCTGCGCCGCGGCGGGTCCTTCTTCTCGATGTGCAGCACCAGCTGCATCGCGAGGACCTGAGAAGGATCCGCTGGGTCTTCGCTATTCCCATACCCGCCGGCCAGCCACTTGTGCCGGGCGGCGAACTCGTTCACGGAGTCCTGGGGCTCGCTTCGTCGCAGCCAGTCGAAGATGCCCATCAGTCGACAATCGGGACGCGGCGAACCAGGCCGTCGACCGCGTCCGCGGCCTCGACCTCGTCGCGCGTGACGCCCAGGATAAACAGCACGGCGTCCAGGAACGGGTAGTTCAGCGCGGTGTCCGCGACGGCGCGCAGGGCCGGCTTGGCGTTGAACGCGATGCCGAGACCGGCGGCGGCGAGCATGTCGATGTCGTTCGCGCCGTCGCCGACCGCCACGGTCTGCTCCATAGTCACGCCGGCCTCGCCGGCGAACTGCCGCAGCGCGACGGCCTTCTGTGCCCGGTCGACAATGGTGCCGACGACCTTGCCGGTGAGGACGCCGTCGACGATCTCGAGGGTGTTGGCTTGGACGAAGTCCAGATCTAGCTCCTCCGCGAGCCCCGCGATCACCTGGGTGAAGCCGCCGGAGACGACGCCGCAGCGGTAGCCGATGCGCTTGAGGGTGCGGACGGTGGTGCGGGCGCCGGGGGTCAGCTCGATCGACGCGCCGACCTCCGCCACGATGGACGCGGGCAGCCCCTCGAGGACCGCGACCCGCTGGTGGAGGGACTCGGCGAAGTCGATCTCGCCGCGCATCGCGGCCTCCGTGATCTCCCGGACCTCGTCCTCCTTGCCGGCGTGGGCGGCCAGCATCTCGATGACCTCGCCCTGGATCAGCGTGGAGTCCACGTCGAAGACGATGACGCGCTTGGAGCGTCGGGCCAGGCCGCCGCGGTCGACAGCGACATCCACGTCCTCCCCCGCGGCGACGTGGGCGAGTGCGGCCCGCAGCTGGGCGTCCTCGCGGACGCTGACGTTGCGCGCGCTGACCTGCAGCTCGAGGCCCGTCACCGGGTAGTCGGCGACGCCGCGAATGGAGTCGATATTCGCCCCGCAGGCGGCGATGGCGCCGGCGATGGCGGTGAAGGCCCGCGCGGTGACGGGCCGGCCAAGGATCACGACGGCGTGGGTGGACACGGCGGGCGCCTTCGCTTGGTCCTCGCCGATGGAGATGGTGGCGGACATGCCGACCGCCGCCGACGCCGCCTCGAGGGCCATGCGCAGCGGCTCCGGGTCGGATGGCTTGGTGACCAGCACGCCGAGGATCAGCTGGCCGCGGATGACCACCTGCTCGACGTCGAGGAGGCTCACCTCGTGCTGGGACAGCGCGGTGAACACCGCCGACGACACCCCTGGCTTATCGGGGCCGGTGATGGTCACAAGCAAAGTCGACTCGGTCGTGTCCACCGTGCGGTACTCCTCGTTCTGCGGGGTTGATGCTCGCGGGCTCATTACAACTGCAACGGCCCTGCCCAGACGATCGGGCAGGGCCGTTGCAGGCAAATCACAAATCGGTCTCAGGAGCTGGACTGCTAGTCGGACTTTGTGTCGGGCTCCGGGAACACGGGCGGCGGCAGCCGGTCCGCCTCGTGCAGCTCGTTGGACTTGGTGCCGTGCCCCTGGCCGACGTGCGCTTCCGTGCGCATTCGTTCGACCATGTGCGGGTAGTGCAGCTCGAACGCGGGACGCTCCGAACGAATCCGGGGCAGTTCCGTGAAGTTGTGGCGCGGCGGCGGGCAGCTGGTGGCCCACTCCAAGGAGTTGCCGTAGCCCCACGGGTCGTCGACCGTGACGACCTCGCCGTAGCGGTAGCTCTTGAACACGTTCCACAGGAACGGCAACGTGGAGGCGCCGAGGACGAACGCGAAGATCGTCGAGATCGTGTTTAGAGTGGTGAAGCCGTCCGTGTCCAGGTAGTCCACGTAGCGACGGGGCATGCCCGCGTTGCCGAGGAAGTGCTGGATCAGGAACGTGCCGTGGAAGCCCACAAACGTCAACCAGAAGTGCCACTTGCCGAGCTTCTCGTCCATCATCCGGCCCGTCATCTTCGGGAACCAGAAGTAGATGCCCGCATAGGTGGCGAACACGATGGTGCCGAAGAGCACGTAGTGGAAGTGGGCGACGACGAAGTACGTGTCCGTCACGTGGAAGTCGAGGGGCGGGCTGGCCAGGATGACGCCGGTCAGGCCACCAAACAGGAACGTGATGAGGAAGCCGACCGAGAACAGCATCGGCGTCTCGTACGTTATCTGGCCCTTCCACATGGTGCCGATCCAGTTGAAGAACTTGATGCCTGTCGGGATGGCGATCATGAAGCTCAGCAGCGAGAAGAACGGCAGCAGCACGGAGCCGGTGGCGAACATGTGGTGCGCCCACACTGCCATCGACAGGCCACCAATGGTCAGCGTCGCGTAGATCAAGCCCACGTAGCCGAACAGCGGCTTGCGGGAGAACACGGGGAAGACCTCGGAGACGATGCCGAAGAACGGCAGTGCCACGACGTAGACCTCTGGGTGCCCGAAGAACCAGAACAGGTGCTGATACAAGATCACGCCACCGTTGGCCGGGTTATAGAGGTTCGCGTCGAAGTGTCGGTCCACGATCAGGCCCAGCAGCGCCGCGGCGAGCAGGGGGAAGATCAGCAGGACGAGCACACTCGTCACGAGGATGTTCCAGGTGAAGATCGGCATGCGGAACATCGTCATACCGGGGGCGCGCAGGCAGACCACGGTGGTGATCATGTTGACGCCACCAAGGATGGTGCCGACGCCGGCCAGGGCCAAGCCCATGATCCAGAGGTCTGCGCCTGCCCCTGGCGAGTTCATCGCATCGGAGAGCGGGGTATAGGCGAACCAGCCGAAGTCCGCGGCACCGCCGGGCGTGATGAAGCCGCCCAGGACGATGAGGCCGCCGAACAGGTACATCCAGTAGGCCATCGCGTTCAGACGCGGGAACGCCACATCGGGCGCGCCGATCTGCAGCGGAAGAATGTAGTTCGCGAAGCCGAACACGATCGGCGTCGCGTAGAGCAGCAGCATGATGGTGCCGTGCATGGTGAACAGCTGGTTGAACTGCTCGTTCGACAGGAACTGCTGCTCCGGCCGAGCCAGCTCCCCGCGCATCAGCAGGGCCATGAGCCCGCCGACGAGGAAGAAGCCGAATGAGGTCACCATGTACAAGATGCCGATCAGCTTGTGATCGGTGGTGGTCACCATCTTATAAATGAAGGAGCCCTTGAGCCCCTGACCCGGCGGATTAGGCCGAGCAAGAACTGGTTTAGGCGCTACGGCGGTCAACTGCTCCTCCTGACTATGCGTTCCCTACCCCGGTTATCCAGCCGGGGGAACGTCAAAACGGCTTGCGCTGTGGTTGATACTAAACCCTCATAGCCGGTTCTCACGAGCTGGCCCTACACATCGTAGTATTTCAGGTCGTACCTGCTGGTGAGTGACCATACCGAGCACGGTGCGTAAGGCACAATCGCCCTCCCCGACCGGCCATCCGGCGCGCGTTCTGACGAGCCTGGGACCGATCGCCCGAAATGTTAGCCTCATTCCGACCGTGACGCCTCCCGATTCCGGCGGGCGCGCACCCCCTACCTCGTGGAGATGTCCAGTTGCCTCGCCCCAACTCCGCCGACGGCTCGACACACCCAGCCCGGAGGCCGCAACGCGCCGCGCGCCGGACCGCCTCCACTCCCGCGATCACGGCAACCGTCCTTGCCGTCTCCGCACTGGTGCTCGCCGGCTGCGGTAGTGGCTCCTCGGCTCCGGCCGACGCGTCGATCACGCACAGCACCAGCTCGATCGTCGGCGCCGGGGTGCTCGGCAACACCCATAAGCCGGAGCAGGCCTGCGGCGAGCTCGCCCCGCTCGATCCCGGCATGAGCGCCGACGGCACCCACCTGGTGGCGGCCGGATCTGGACCTGGATTGGCCGTGCCGAACGACCCCCAGCGGGTGGTGGTGGTCGGCCAGGCGCCCCTGGACACTCTGTGTGCCCTGGGGCTGCAGGACCGCGTGGTCGCGCTGACTCCCAGCGGAGCCCCCGAGTTGACGCCGCGCTACCTCGGTCAGTGGGTGTCCGAGGTCACGCTCGCCGGCGCGGACGGGGTCGCGGATATAGACGCCATCCGGGCCGCCAATCCCGATGTGATCATCAGCGGTCCCGGCGCCGATTCAGAACTGGCCGCCCTCCAGGCCATCGCGCCCACCGTCGTGGCCCCTGCTTCGGGCGGCTGGCAGCAATCCGTCGTCACAGTGGGCGACGGCGTCGGGCGCGGCGCGGCGATCCGTGCGGCCCTGGCGGCGTATGACGCGGAGACCACTGCGGCCGGCGTGCGCATGGCGGCCTCCCAGACCGAGGTGTCGATGCTCCGCTTCACCCCCGACGGCGCCGAGATCCTCGGCGTGTCCAGCCTGCCTGGGCAGGTGTTCACCGAGTTGGGCCTGAGCCGGCCCGCCAGCCAGCGCTTCAACTCCCCCACCGCCAAGGCCGTGGACGAGTCCAACCTGAGCCCCGCCGAGGGGGATGTCATGTATGTCGCCTTCCAGGACAAGAACAGCGGGCGCTCCGACGGCGGGGGGGACACCCCCGCCGTCGCCCAGGGCTCGTTGGTGATGGATTCCGATGCCTGGCGCGCGCTGGGCGTCACCGCCGGCCGCACCATGGTTGTCGACGACGGCATCTGGGTCGACGGCGGCGGACTGATCGCCGCACGGCTGATCGTGCAGGACATCCAGCACTCTCTTTAGGGCTGCCTAACCTGCGCTGTTCAGGGGGCGCCATTATGTCGGAATGACTACCACTCATTTGCTGAGGCGGATGGGCGCCGCCATCCCCCTAGTGGCCGCCCTGATCCTGGGCTCGGCCCCCCTCGCGAGCGCCACGCCCGACTCCCCCGCCTCGATCCAGTTGTTCGCGGCCGACGGGACGACCCCGCTGGGCCAAACCGCCGTGCACGAAGGCGACACGATCGTCGTGCACGGCACTGGCTTCGACCCCATGGCCAACACCGACGGCCTGCCCGTCCCCGTGCCGCCCGGCGTCCCGCACGGCACGTTCGTCGCATTCGGCGCCTTCGCCCCTGATTGGCGCCCGTCCCAGGACGCGCCCGCCGAGGCCCGGGTGGGCCAGCAGCGCGCCGCGACCGCCTGGGTCATGTCTGAGGATGCACTGGGCCGAGTCCCCGACTCCCCCTTCGACTTCCGCCGCACTATCCGCCAGCAGTGGGTGCCGCTGGCCGACGACGGCTCCTTCACCGCCACGCTGACCGTCAAGAAGCCCGCCACCGCCGCGCCCGACGCCGTCTACGGGGTGTACAGCTATGCCGCCGCGGACGCCGTCAATGCCGACGAGGAGCTCTCCGTTCCCGTCAACTTCGACCCGGCGCCCGGGCCCAACGCGCCGCAGCCGGCCGCCGAGGACCTCGTATGGGGCTTCGCGCCCGGCTACACCAATCTGGTCAAAAAGGACCTCCAGGGTGGGGTCACCGGGGCGGAGGGCGCGAGCGTGCGACCCGACGGCCAGCTGACCTTCCAGGCCGACGGCGCCGACATCGACGCCGCCACCGGCCATGGCACCGTCCGGTTCACGGGCTCGGTCGTCTCCTTCACCCGCTTCCACCTCGCGGAGATCGCGCTGGAGAACCCATGGATCGAGTTCACCGCCGACGGCACGTACCTGTCCGCGGAGACCTCGACCGGCAACACCGTCGGCAACGACCACGTGGCCCGCGTCCGCGTCGCGCGGCTTAACCTCGACGCAGACCCGTCGCGCACCTCATTCGAGGGCGTCACCGGCGCGTTCACGCTGCCACTGAGCCAACCCACGGCGCTGCTCCCCTACTCGGGCCAGCCGATCGCGCCGCTGAGCTTCTCCTATTGAGGGGCTTCTCGTACTGAGGGGCCTCGCTAGAAGTCCCAGTCCTCGTCCTGCGTGGTGACGGCCTTGCCGATCACGTAGGAGCTGCCGGAGCCGGAGAAGAAGTCATGGTTCTCATCCGCGTTGGGCGAGAGGGCCGAGAGGATCGCCGGGTTCACGTTGGTCTCGTCCTTGGGGAACAGGCCCTCATAGCCGAGGTTCATCAGCGCCTTGTTGGCGTTATAGCGCAGGAACTTCTTGACGTCCTCGGTCAGGCCGACCTCGTCGTAGAGGTCCTGGGTGTATTCGACCTCGTTCTCGTAAAGCTCGAAGAGCAGCTCGAAGGTGTACTCCTTGAGCGCGTCGCGCTCCGCCTGGGTGCGCTGCTCCAGGCCCTTCTGGTACTTATAGCCGATGTAGTAGCCGTGCACGGCCTCATCGCGGATGATCAGGCGGATCACGTCGGCGGTGTTGGTCAGCTTGGCGTGGCTGGACCAGTACATCGGCAGGTAGAAGCCGGAGTAGAACAGGAAGGACTCCAGCAGCGTGGACGCGACCTTGCGCTTGAGCGGATCGTCGCCCTGGTAGTAGTCCAGCACGATGCGCGCCTTGTTCTGCAGGTTGTCGTTCTCCTCCGACCAGCGGAAGGCGTCGTCGATCTGCGGCGTCGAGCACAGGGTCGAGAAGATCGTCGAGTAGCTCTTGGCGTGCACCGACTCCATGAACGCGATGTTGGTGTACACCGCCTCCTCGTGCGGGGTGATCGCGTCGGGGATCAGGCTCACGGCGCCGACGGTGGCCTGGATCGTGTCCAGCAGCGTCAGGCCGGTGAACACCCGTGTGGTGAGCTGCTGCTCATGCGGGGTCAGCGTCGCCCAGGACGGGATGTCGTTGGAGACCGGCACCTTCTCCGGCAGCCAGAAGTTGCCAGTCAGGCGGTCCCAGACCTCGGCATCCTTGCTGTCTTGGACCCGGTTCCAGTTGATCGCCGAGACACGGTCGACCAGCTTGATCCGCGCGCCGTCCGCGGGTGAGTGGGCCTTCGGCAAACTGACCATGGTGATCCTTTCGAAGTTCCCGCGCTGGGCGGGGTTGACCTGCGTGAAATTCTAGTGGGCGGCCGTCACGTGCCGGAGAGAGCTTGCGGTGCGAGCATCATGACCCCGTCCGCGCTCCGGCGGAAGCCTAGCCGCGAATATAAGCGTCGGGCAGGGTTGTCCGGCGAAACGCTCAGGCTCACCGCGGACAGCCCTCGGTCTGCGGCCGACGCCAGCACCTGCCGGATCAGCCGCTCTCCGATGCCCGCTCCGCGCCAACCGGGGAACACCGAGACGGATAACTCCGGGGTCCCCGCGGCCACGTATCCGTAACCCGGACTCGAAGCCGGATGGAACTGCGCCCAGGCCACACCCACCGTCCGATCCCCGATGGTCGCGAGCCAGCCGTAGTCGCCTCGGGCCACCACTAGTCGCGTGTACGCGACGAGCCGGGAATCCTCCGCCACCGTCCGATGCGTCGCGGCGGGGTCGTCTCTACGGATGTTGTCCAGGGTGGCCTGCGCGAGTACGAAGCCGTGGTTTTCCGTCAATGGCCGCACCACAGTATCGCCAGAGTCCCGGGTCACGCCTCGCGTAGACACGACCACCCGCGGATCCTCGCGCATTACCCGACGCACACTGGCCAGACTCGCAAGCTCGTCTGCCAACGACTGGTCGATCGCCGCCATCACGCCCAACGCATCGACAAACCTGGCTTCTACATCAACCCGCAGAAGGTTTTCATTGTGCGCAACTCGATCTCGCAATGCATGAAGATTCGCAAGTCGATGTTGCAACAGGTGAGGAGCAGAGGGGCTGGGTTCGATTCCGGGGAAGGCTCGAGCGAGACACTCATCCCACAGACCCATTTGGACCCTCGCGCCGCGACCACGCGCTGGAACCAGACGTTTCCACACGCCGAAGCTCAGTTGAGCCAGCACGACATCGCCTCCCGCCGCAGCCAGATACGTCTCGCGGCGCGCATCAGCCAAAGCGTCGAAGATGCCGATCTTGCCCTCCCCCTGGCAGCGGACTACCCTGAGTTACACAACGGTGGACAAGGACCGCCGAGTTTCTATCGCAGCACCCCCGGACCTCGTGTCCGGGGGTGCTGTCGTCTCAGCTTGTCCATCCCCCAGTCCTACAGCATGCAGGAGACGCAGCCCTCAACCTCGGTGCCCTCGAGCGCCATCTGGCGGACGCGGATGTAGTAGAGCGTCTTGATGCCCTTGCGCCAGGCGTAGATCTGCGCGCGGTTCACGTCGCGCGTGGTGGCGGTGTCCTTGAAGAACAGCGTCAGCGACAGTCCCTGGTCCACGTGCTGGGTGGCCGCGGCGTAGGTGTCGATGATCTTCTCGAAGCCGATCTCGTACGCGTCCTGGTAGTACTCCAAGTTGTCGTTCGTCAGGTACGGCGCCGGGTAGTAGACGCGCCCGATTTTGCCTTCCTTGCGGATCTCGATGCGCGACGCCACCGGGTGGATCGAGCTGGTCGAGTTGTTGATGTAAGAGATCGAGCCCGTCGGCGGCACGGCCTGCAGGTTCTGGTTGTAGATGCCGTGCTCCTGCACGGAGGCCTTCAGCACGCCCCAGTCCTCCTGCGTGGGGATCTCGATGCCCGCGCCCGCGAAGAGCCCACGCACCTTGTCCGTCGCCGGCTCCCACACCTGGTCGGTGTACTTGTCGAAGAACTCGCCGCTGGCGTACTTCGAATCCGGGAAGCCCGCGAAGTGGCTGCCGCGCTCGATGGAGATCTGGTTCGAGGCCTGCAGCGCGTGGAAGAGCACGGTGTAGAAGTAGATGTTGGTGAAGTCCACGCCCTCCTCGGAGCCGTAGTGGATCTCCTCGCGCGCCAGGTAGCCGTGCAGGTTCATCTGGCCCAGGCCGATGGCATGCGACTCGCTGTTGCCGCGCTCGATCGAGGGCACCGAGTTGATGTGAGTCTGGTCGGAGACCGCGGTCAGGCCGCGGATCGAGACGGCGATCGTCTTGCCGAAGTCCGGCGAGTCCATGGCCTTCGCGATGTTCAGCGAGCCCAGGTTGCAGGAGATGTCCTTGCCGACCTCGTCGTAGCTCAGGTCCTCGTTGTAGGTCGAGGGGGTGGAGACCTGGAGGATCTCCGAGCACAGGTTGGAGTGCGTGACCTTGCCGGCGATCGGGTTCGCGCGGTTCACGGTGTCCTCGTACATGATGTACGGGTAGCCGGACTCGAACTGCAGCTCGGCGAGGGTCTGGAAGAACTCGCGCGCCTTGACCTTGGTCTTGTGGATGCGCTTGTCGTCGACCATCTCGTAGTACTTCTCGGACACGTTGATGTCCGCGAAGGGCTTGCCGTAGACGCGCTCCACGTCATACGGCGAGAACAGGTACATGTCGTCGTTCTTCTTCGCCAGCTCGAACGTGATGTCCGGGATGACGACGCCCAGCGAGAGCGTCTTGATGCGGATCTTCTCGTCCGCGTTCTCGCGCTTGGTGTCGAGGAAGCGGTAGATGTCCGGGTGGTGCGCGTTCAGGTAGACCGCGCCGGCGCCCTGTCGCGCGCCGAGCTGGTTCGCGTAGGAGAACGAGTCCTCGAGGAGCTTCATGATGGGGATGACGCCGGAGGACTGGTTCTCGATCTTCTTGATCGGCGCGCCGGTCTCACGGATGTTGCTCAGCAGCAGGGCGACGCCGCCGCCGCGCTTGGACAGCTGCAGCGCGGAGTTGATGGAGCGTCCGATGGACTCCATGTTGTCCTCGATGCGCAGCAGGAAGCAGGACACGGGCTCGCCGCGCTGCATCTTGCCGGCATTGAGGAAGGTGGGGGTCGCGGGCTGGAAGCGGCCGTCGATGATCTCGTCGACCAGCTCCAGGGCCAGCTTCTCGTCGCCGTC
This sequence comes from Tomitella biformata AHU 1821, assembly GCF_000524475.1. Lineage (GTDB taxonomy): Bacteria > Actinomycetota > Actinomycetes > Mycobacteriales > Mycobacteriaceae > Tomitella > Tomitella biformata. The sequence continues at coordinate 85,765 of NZ_BAVQ01000043.1, forward strand.
AGCCAGGCTCAGCGCCACCATGCACACGCGGTCCTCGAAGCGCTCGAGGTAGCGCTTGCCGTCGAACGTCTTGAGCGTGTACGACGTGTAGTACTTGAACGCGCCCAGGAACGTCGGGAAGCGGAACTTCTTCCCGTAGGCGTGGTCGATGAGCTCCTTGATGAAGGCCCGGGAGTACTTGTCCAGCACTGCGGGATCGTAGTAGTGCTTCTCCACGAGGTAGTCGAGCTTCTCGTCGAGGTTGTGGAAGAAGACGGTGTTCTGGTTGACGTGCTGCAGGAAGTACTGACGCGCCGCAGCCTTGTCCTTCTCGAACTGAATGTTGCCGTCGGCGTCATACAAGTTCAGCATGGCGTTGAGCGCGTGGTAATCAAGCTCGCTGTCCGTCACATCGACGTCGAGACTCTCGATGCGGGTTCCGGTTGCCTCGTCTGTGATGGTCGGTGCCACTGTTCCCTCTCCCAAAATTCTTCGAGACCCTCGCGCACGCGCAAGATGTCCTCAGTTGTTCCCATTAATTCGAATCGATATAGGTACGGGACCTGGCATTTCTGTGCGATCACGTCACCCGCAGCGCAAAAAGATTCCCCGAAATTCGTGTTGCCCGCCGCGATGACGCCCCGCATCAACCCCCGATTGAGGGGGTTGTTCAGGAACTTGATGACCTGCTTGGGGACGTATCGCGTATCCCGGCCCGTCGCCGTGGTGCCGCCGCCGTAGGTCGGCAGGATCAAGACGTACGGGGACTGCACTGTGAACTCGCCGCGCGGGTCATGCAACGGGATCCGCGCCGCGGGGATCTCGAGTCGCTGGACAAACCGGTGTGTGTTCTCCGAGACACTGGAGAAATAAACCACAGACACCATCTGATGCTCCACGACGAGATGCTTCCGGTCCCGGCACTCCGGGCTGGTAATGCGGGGGCGAGTACTGCTGTCTACGCGGCCTGGGTGGCCAGCGACTTGATGCGATCGGGGCGGTAGCCCGACCAGTGCGAGTCACCGACGACCACGACGGGAGCCTGCAGGTAGCCCAGCGCCATCACGTAGTCACGGGCGTCCGCGTCCTCGCTGATATCGATCAGCTCGTACTCCAGGCCGGCCTTGTCGAGAGCCTTGTAGGTCGCGTTGCACTGGACGCAGGCGGGCTTGGTGTAGACGGTGATGCTCATATTTGTCAGGGCCTCTCTAAGTTTCTGCACCTACCCGGTGTGGGGTTGGCCTGCGCCAACTTCTCGACCGTTTCTGCCTTAAGTTCTGGGGCTTCCGAGGCCCTCACGGACCACTGTCGCACCCCTCTCGAGACCGCCGATCTGCCCTCTCCGGGCTATCGACCACCGGGGCGATCCGGCTTGTCTCGACCTCTGCGACCGTATGGCCGCTGCACGTTGTAGACACTACACCTAGTGGTGCGCTTTGCAAGAGTTACCACAATTTGTGAGTTACACACATGATATTCCCTGGTCGCCCCATCGTGAGGTGGCTTGCGACACCCCCGTTCAACAGTTTGACTTTGGCTGTTTCACATGAGTGGCGGAACCCGCCCCGGCGTGTCGCGCGGCGCCGTCCGGCGTGTCGCCCTGGCGCGCCTCGCGGCAGCTCCCCGAACTCGCCCCGAACGCGGGTTTTTGGGGCTAGATTGGCCGGGCACGCTCGACCCGCCGGGGCGAGGCATTAGCTAAGGGGATCTGACGATGGTCGCGCCCGCGCAACACACCGACGGACAGCTCGCAGGGATCGACGGGACGACGCTCTACTGGCAGACCTGGACGCCGGCCGCGCCGCGCGGCCTCGTCGTGCTGGTGCACGGGATGGGCGAGCACAGCTCCCGCTACGGCCATGTCGCCGAGGCGCTGACCGCGAAGGGCTTCGCCGTCCACGCGCACGATCACCGCGGGCACGGCCGCTCCGGCGGCAAGCGCAGCTTCATCGACCGGATGGACAACCTCGTCGCGGATATCGGCATCGCCTTCGACCACGGCCGCGCCGCCGTCCCCGACGGACCCGTGGTCATGCTCGGGCACAGCATGGGCGGGCTCTCCTCCGCCCTGTGGGCCGAGGACAACCGGGCCAAGCTCGACGCCCTCGCCCTCAGCGGCCCCCTGGCAGCCCTGGACGCCGCGAACCCCGTCACACGGATCGCCGCCAAGGTGCTGTCCGCGGCCGTGCCGTCGCTGCCCCTGATCGCGGTGGACGCGAGCGCCCTGAGCCACGACCCCCAGGTGGGGGCCGACTACCGTGCGGACCCCCTGATCTTCGCCGGCAAGCTGCCCGCCCGCACTGTCGGCGAGCTGGCGGCGGGCGTGGCGAAGGTGCAGGCCAACGCCTCCAAACTGACGATGCCCCTGCTGGTCCAGCATGGCGAGCTGGACACCCTCGCGCCCCCGGCCGGCTCGCTGGAACTGTTCGAGAAGGCCGCGTCCACGGACAAGAAGCGCATCGTCTACCCCGGGATGTACCACGAGATCTTCAATGAGGTGGACCGGGCGCAGGTGCTCGGGGACCTGACCGACTGGCTGGAGCAGCACTTCCCAGCCTGACCCGACCCAGGGACTGCTCAGCCCAGGTACTCCTCGAGCCACCCGCCCAGCACGCGGGCGCTGTGGTCGACGCGCTCGGGCCATTCCATCGCGGAGGCGTCGGCGTCGTCGCTCACGTGCTTGACCAGCAAGCACACCGCCCCGAGCGCCGCGCAGGCCCGGGCGATCGCGAAGCCCTCCATGTCCACCAGGTGGGAGTGCTCGGCCAGCGCGTCGCGCACCGCGGGATCGGTGACGAAGTGGTCGCCGGTGGCCAGCGCGGTGCCGTCGCCGCCGGGTAGCTCAAGGACGTCGCGCACCGGGTAGCCCAGCGAGCGCAGGACGTCTGCGCTGATGTCGTGGTTGCGCACCACGGACGGCACGTAGAGGCCGGTGAGCTCGGGCCGCAGCGCGCCCGCCGTGCCGATATTCACCACGGTCGGCGGCCGCGGCCCGCCGTGGCGCAGCACTGCGGCGGCGACAGCCACAGCAGCGTCGACCTTGCCGATCCCGCAAATCACGGTCTCAACTCCGGCCGGCACATGGGCGGCCTCCGATGCGGTCGCGGAGACCACCAACAGGTCTGCTCGGTTCACTTGCGATATCTCCAGGTCTGAGTGTGGACGTTAAGGTTCACCCTATGGCTTCGCTGCAATCACAGATCATCCAAGAACTCGGCGTGCGACCTGAGATCGACCCCGCCGCCGAGATCGCCGCACGCGTCCAATTCCTCAAGGACTATCTGCGCTCGACGCCTGCGACGGGCTTCGTGCTGGGCATCAGCGGTGGCCAGGACAGCACCCTCGCGGGCCGGCTGTGCCAGCTGGCGGTGACGCAGCTGCGCGCGGAGGGCATGCACGACGCGCGCTTCATCGCCGTGCGACTGCCCCACTGCGTGCAGGCCGACGAGGACGACGCACAGCTGGCCCTGGCGTTCATCGACGCGGACGAGGTCACCGTCGTCGATATCGAGCCCGCCACCTCGGCCGTCGCCACCGACACCGCGGCCGGGATCGCGCACCTGACAGAGGGCCCCGACGCGGGCCAGGCGCAGCTGCGAGACTTCGTGCGCGGCAATATCAAGGCGCGGGTCCGGATGGTCACGCAGTACGCGATGGCGGGGCAGCTCGGCCTGCTGGTGGTCGGCACCGACCACGCGGCTGAGGCCGTCACCGGCTTCTACACCAAGTTCGGGGACGGCGCGGCGGACCTGACGCCGCTGACCGGGCTCACCAAACGCCAGGGTGCGGCGATGCTGAGCGAGCTCGGCGCACCGGAGCGCACCTGGCTGAAGGTGCCGACGGCCGATCTTGAAGAGGAGCGCCCCGCGCTGCCCGACGAGGTCGCGCTCGGCGTCGGCTACACCGACATCGACGACTACCTGGAGGGCAGGACGGTCCCCGACGCCGCCGCCAAGCGCATCGAGCACCTGCACCGGATCAGCCGGCATAAGCGCGCGATGCCCGCGAACCCCCACGACCAATGGTGGCGCTGACTCCCACTCAGGCCCCAGCTCCGCCGAACATGCAGAACTGCAGGCGCCTCCCGGCGTGTCGCCTGCAGTTGCGCATGTTCGGGGGCCGAAGCGCAGCACGGACTACGGCCGCAGCGCGGTGAGCAGGTCCTGCAGCCCCGGCCCGGGCTCCATCCCCGTGCGTAGCACCGCGCGGACCGGCACCCGGAGCCGGTCGCGCGCCTCGGACAGCACGCGCACCCCGGCCGGCGGCATGCCGATCGCGGACTCCGGGTAGAGCACGGTCCAGGCGCGCGGGTGCGTGATGACCTCGAGCGGCGCGGTGTGGTCCGCGGGGATCGCCGGGCCCAGCAGGGCCTTGCGGCCGATCTCCCGGAACGCACCCTCGATGACCTGGTGGATGAGCACCTGCTGGTGGCGCGGCGGCAGCAGCAGTGGGAACTCGGCGAGCTCCCCCAGGTCGACGCGGTCCCGGGTGGCGAGAGGGTGTCGCCGCGATAGCAGGATCAGCAGGTCCTGGTTGCCCAGGTCCACCGTCTCCACCCCCGGCCGATCGACCTCCCCGCGGATCAGGGCGAGGTCCGCGTCGCCGGAGACGACGGCATCCATCCGGTCGGCGAAATCCTTGATGACGAACTCGATGTCCAAGTTGGGGTGCTGCTCCCGGACGGTGGCGATCGCATCGAGGCTCTGCGCCGCGAAGCTCATGTTCGCGGTGACGCGGATGCGGTTGCGCGGCTCGCGGCCCACCGCGAGGGCTTTGGCCTCGAGGGCGAGGACCTCGGCGGCGATCGGCATCAGCCGCTCCCCCGCCGGGGTCAGAGACACCACGCGGGTAGAGCGTTCGAACAGCGACGCCCCCAGCTCGCGCTCGAGCTTGCTGATCTGGTGGCTGATCGCGGACTGCGAGATGTAGCAGCGCTCCGCCGCGCGGGAGAAACTCGACATCTCACCGACCGCGAGGAAATACCGTAGCTGACGAAACTCCATGCCACACACGATACGCGTTATATATGAGCGATCAAGATAAGAGTCCATCGTTATCACCAGGTTGCTGGCTAAACCCAGCCGCCGGTACCAGACTAGAGCTCATGAGAAACACGAACGTTGAACGGACCCAGGTGGTCATCGTGGGCTCGGGCTTCGGAGCCCTCGCCGCGGCCAAGAAGCTCGCCAAGGCCGGGACCCCCTTCGTTCTCATCTCCCAGACCACCGAGCACCTCTTCCAGCCGCTGCTCTACCAGGTGGCCACCGGCGTCATCTCCGCCGGCGAGATCGCCCCGCCGATCCGCACGATCCTGGCCAAGCACCCCAATGCCGACGTGCGCCTGGGACGCGTGGTCGATGTGGACCCGGATGAGAACGTGCTGACCTATGAGGCTGGCGGCGAGCGCCTCCGCATCGGCTACGACTCGCTGATCGCCGCCACCGGCGCCCGCCAGGCCTACTTCGGCCGCGACGAGTTCGCCGAGTTCACCTACGCGCTCAAGACGGTCGACGACGCGGAGTCGCTGCGCCAGCAGATCCTCCGCTGCTTCGAGGAGGCGCACACCACCACCGACCCCGAGCACCGCCGCAACCTGCTGACCTTCCTGGTCATCGGCGCCGGCGCGACGGGCGTCGAGCTCGCCGGCCAGATCAAGGAGCTGGCTCAGCGCTACTTCGCGGCCTCTCTCGACGACCTCGGCCCCGACGATGTCACCGTCACCCTCATCGAGGGCGCGAACGAGGCGCTGCCCGCATTCGGCGGCAAGCTCAGCGAGTACACGCTGCGCTCGCTCGAGAAGGGCGGCGTGGACGTGGTGCTGGGCACCTTCGTCACCGAGATCGACGGCCACGGCGCGGAACTCAAGGACGCCGCCACCGCCGAGACGCGGCGCGTGACGGCGGAGACCATCATCTGGTCTGCGGGCGTGCAGGCCAACGACTTCGCCGGCATCCTCGCCGAGCGCACCGGCTGCGAGACCGACCGCGCCGGCCGCCTGCTCGTGAACCCCGACCTGACCGTGGGCGCGCGGGCCGACATCTACGCCGTCGGCGACATGACCTCGCTCAACGGGCTACCCGGCCAGTCGCCCGTCGCCATGCAGGGCGGCCGCCACGTGGCGCGAATCGTCCTCGGCAAGCATGACGCCGGCACGCCCTTCAAGTACCGCGACAAGGGCTCGATGGCGATTATCAACCGCTTCCGCGCCATCACCCGCGTCGGCAAGATCGAGCTGACCGGCTTCATCGCCTGGGTCACGTGGCTCGCCGTGCACCTGGCGTACATGGTGGGCTTCCGCAACCGCTACGTCGCTGTGATGTCCTGGTGCGGCTCGTTCCTCGGCACCAACCGCGCGCACTTCTACTACGCGCAGACCCTCACCGAGGCCCCCGCGAACGCCATGGCGGACAGCGAAGCCGAGCAGAAGCCGCCCGTCCGCATCGCCTCCTAGCCACAACACAAGACGTTGTCCGGATAGAGCGGCTGCTCTATCCGGACAACGTCTTGTGGTCTCCGGTCCGCTGGCTATCTCGCCGCGACCAGCTCACCGGGCTGCTCCGCCGCCGCAGTCACACGCCGACGGCCCCGCTGATCGAGCGCCAGGAGGAGCAGCGCGCCGACCACGATCCAGCCGCCGAGGATCAGCAGGCCTGTGCCCAGTCCCGAGCCGCCGAAGAAGATCACCGAGCGCATGGACTGCATCGCTCCGGAGCCAACCCAGAAACTGTGCATGCCGTTCCAGAATCCAGGCAGGAACGACGCCGGAATGGCGCCGCCCGCGCTGGGGAAGTTCAAGAAGATCGCGAACGTCATGATCAGGAAGATGGCGGACTGCCCGGCAAGCTTGTTGAGCCCGAGGGAGACGAGCCCGACGGCGAAGGTGTACGCCATGCCGATCAGGAGCAGCGCCACGAGCCCCGCGGCCGACGCGCCGTAGGCACCCACGAAAATCGACGAGACCGCGTAGGCCAACAGGGGCAACCCGGCCGACATCGCGCCGAGGATGCCCACCTGGCGGCGCAGCGTCATCCCGACCGCCACCTGGGAGAGGACCATGACGGTGATGTAGCCGCCGATGGTGCACACGATCATGAAGTAGAACAGCCCCATGCCGGTGGAGTCGCCGGCACCGAGCGGGGCGGCGTCCTGCACGGTCACAGTGGTGCCGAGCCCGTCTGCCAGGGGCTGCGCCACGTGCTCGACGGCCTGGGCCACCGTGATGCCGCCCCCGGAGGCAATGTGCGCGGTGACGGTTGGGCCGAGCTCGATCACGCCGGCCACCCGCTGTGCGCCGAGGTCCTCGAGTGCCCCCGCGCGGTCGGTGGTGGCGGTGATCTCGAACGCGCCGGGCGAGGACTGGGCGATCTGGTCCGCGATCATCGACGTCTGCTGCGCCGGTCCGACGAGCGCGAGCTGCACGTTGTGCGGGACCGGGTTATGGAAGGCGCTGACGTAGCAGAGCGCGAACATGACCACGAAGAACACCGGGAAGGCCATCCCCTTGGCGATCATTGCGAGCGGGATGGCCCGCGCCGGGGCCGCGGCCGTCAACTCCTCGAGGTCATTGGTTCCGTGCTGTTCGGCCATGTGCTCCACCCTTCGTCGGCAATCATTGTCAACATTGTTGATTTCGACAGTCAACAGTGTTGACAAACCACTGTCAACGTCGTTGACGGTGACGGTCAACACTGTTGACACAGCAGGGCCGGTGGCGTTGGCTAGGCACGAGAAGATCCCGTTCAGACACACGAGGAGCGCCGATGACCACAGCCGGTTCGCAGCACCACAGGGACGCGGTGCAGGAGGCGGCCGCAGAGTTGTTCTCCGAGCAGGGCTTCGCCGCGACGGGGGTGCGGGAGATCGCGGGCCGCGCCGGCGTCGACCCCGCCCTGGTGATCCGCTATTTCGGCTCCAAGGAGAAGCTGTTCTTGCGCACCATGACGATGTCGAGCGCCTTCGCCGACGCAATGCAGGGCCCGATGGCCCACCTCGGCGAGTCGCTGGTCGCGGTCGTGATCCGCAAGACCCTCCCCCCGCCCGCCCCCATGGCCACCGGCGTCTTCGTGGCACTGCTGCGCGCCTCTGACCGCCCAACCGTGCAGGAGCACCTGCGCGAGTCGGTGGACGAGATGATCGTCGCCCTCCTCGCGCCGCGGCTGCAGGGCCCCGACGCGGAACTCCGCTCCCGGCTGGTGTCCGCCCAGATCACCGGGCTGATGGCGGCGCTATTCGCGATCGAGGACCCAGGGCTGCTGGCCGCGCCGCAGGAGCTGATCGCGCGACACTACGGGCGCGCGATCCAGACGCTGCTGGACAACTAGCCTTCATCGTCAACCGTGGGTTGACGATCTACCAGTCGTCAACCTATCGTTGACGCATGACCCCACAGCAGCCCGCGCACCCCATCCGCCTCGACGACCTCATCGACGCCATCAGGAGAGTCCAGTCCGAGCCGCTCGACCAACTCTCCGACGCCGTGATCGCCGCCGCCCACCTGGGCGAGGTGTCCGACCACCTCATTGGCCATTTCGTGGACCAGGCCCGACGCGCCGGCGCGTCGTGGACCGAGATCGGCACGAGCATGGGCGTGAGCAAGCAGGCCGCGCAGAAGCGCTTCGTCCCCAAGGGCTCCCCGTCGACCCTGGATCCGAACGAGGGCTTCGCCCGCTTCACCGAGCGCACCAAGAACGTGGTGGTGCGCTCGATGGACGAGGCCCGCGCCGCCGGCAACGCCGAGATCGGTGCCACGCACCTGGTCCTCGGCCTGCTGACAGAGCCGGAATCCCTCGCCGCGCTCGCCATCACGGCGCAGTCCGTCACCCTCGATCAGGTGCGCGCCGCGGCGACGGCGGCGCTGCCTGCGAAAGCGGAGTCCGTCCCGGACCTCATCCCCTATGACGCGGGTGCCCGGAAGGTCCTCGAGATGACCTTCCGGGAGGCACTTCGCCTGGGCCACAACTACGTCGGCACCGAGCACCTGCTCCTCGCCCTGCTCGAGCAAGAGCAGGGCGAGGGCCCACTGAACACGGTCGGGATCACGAAGGCAGCCGCCGAGAAGACCATCCTCGAAGTCCTCGCCTCGCTGGATTGATCGATCCGTGTCTCCCACGAGATGGCGAATCATCGGTAGAGACTAAGCGCGGCGGGTCGGCTCGCGAACCGGAAGTCGCGCCCGCGGCCGGTCACCTCCCCGTCCACTGCGAGCGGAATCGGGTCGCCATGCAGTTCAGCCGTGACGGCATCGACATTCTGGTGCATGTATGCCGCCGAGCTCGCCAAGGTCCCGGTGCTTGCAGACCACAACAGCCGGACACGCGACCAGCGCCGGTCCGCGCGCAGGCACCGGACGTCGAGGGTGCTCTCGTTCACCGCCGGTCGGGACAGCGGAACTTGGTCCGACGGCGCGTACCGGCCGTTGCCGACGAACAGCATCCAGATCGACATCGACCGGCCGTCCAACGACAACGGGATCGGCTCCGCCGTCGCCAACACCCGGACCATAGCGACGGCGGCGGCCGGCCACTTGCCAAGTCGCGATTCCCATCGTTCTCGGAGCCGGACCATCTCGGGATACCCGCCCAGGCTCGCAACATTGACGAAGGCCTCCGCAGGTTTCCCGTCGCACTGCACCGCGCCGACATCAACCCGGACCGCACGTCCCGCCGCCACCGCATCGCGCGTGGCGGCGATGTCCTCCACGGAGACGTCGCGCGCGAAGTGGTTCAGCGTGCCGCCGGGGAATACCGCCAATGCGAGATCGTGCCGAAGCGCGGCCTCCACCGCGGTCACAACTGTGCCGTCGCCGCCGCACACCCCGAGCGCGCGGGGCGCCCTGCGTTCGACGGCGGCGTCGAGTTGCGCGCCGACGTCACCGTCCACGTCGGCGAGGATGATGGTGGCTGCCGGCAGCAGATCCCGCAAGCGGATGCTGGGGTCCTCGTCGCCGGAGCCCGCCCCTGGGTTGACCAAGATCAGCATGCCGCTGCCATCCGGCAGGGCCGGCGCGGATATGGCGGGGCCGAGAGCGGCGGACTCGTCCGCACGGACCGCCCACCAGCGCCGGGTGCCAACTGCGACCGCCGCTCCGATCGCAGCTCCAGCCAGCACATCCGACGGCCAGTGCACGCCGATGTGGACTCGCGAGTACGCGACCGCAGCGCCGATCGGGGCGACGAGCGCCCCGGCAGCAGGCGACTCCAGGCTCATTCCGGTGACGAAGGCGGCCGCCGAGGCTGCGTGCCCCGACGGGAACGACGACGACGCGGGAACCCGCCGCGGCCGCCGGCCCAGCGCAATGAGCTCCTGCGACGGGCGAGGACGTGGGAGCACGGGCTTGAGCAACGCGTTGGTCAGTGCGCTGGCCCCGGCAAGGGACAGCACACCGCGAACGCCTGCGCGCCGGGTGCGTCCACCCACCGCATACGCGGCGGCCCCGACCGCGAACCACAATAGACCGTGGTCGGCCGCGCGGCTGGCGGCGCGTAATCCGCTGTCGACCCACGTCCTCGACCCGACATTGATCGCTTCCTGATTCGTCACAGCTCCACGCTAGACGGTGTGGTTCAGGCCGGGGTCTATCTGCGTACAAATCGCGCGCGTGAAGTTCAAGAATCCATGCCCGTCAAGAAGTGGTCAACAACCGCTAAGAACCCGTAAAGGTCGCGGCCGCCGCCGGTCCGCAGGACTTGAATCGCCTACATGAGCTTATTGAGCGTGTTCCTGCTTATCGCGGTGGCCGCCCTCGCGGCATACCTGCTGGCGGCCCTGGTCCTCCCGGAGAAATTCTGATGTCCGCCGGCTGGGCCGCGGCGGTGACCGTCCTGGTGCTGGTGATCGCGCTAGCGGCCGTCTATGCGCCGCTGGGCGACTATATGGCGCGGGTGCTGAACTCCCCCAAGCACTCCCGTGTGGAGCGCGGCATCTACCGGGTCTGCGGCATCGACCCCGACGCCGAGCAGAGCCCCCGCGCCTACACGTTCAGTGTGCTGGCGTTCAGCGCCGTCGGCATCGCCGTGCTCGTGGCCATCCTCATGCTGCAGCAACACCTGCCGAATTCACGGGAGCTGCCCGGGATGCCCGCGCCGATGGCGGTCAACACCGCGGTCTCCTTTGTCACCAACACGAACTGGCAGTCGTACGCCGGCGAGTCCACCCTCGGGTTCACCGCGCAGATGGCCGGCCTGGCGGTGCAGAACTTTCTGTCCGCGGCCGTCGGCATCGCGGTGGCCGTCGCCCTGATCCGCGGCTTCGTCCGCGTGCGGAGCGGCGAGCTCGGCAACTTCTGGGTGGACCTCACCCGCGCGACGCTGCGAATCCTGTTGCCCCTCGCCGTGATCGGGGCACTGGTGCTGCTGGCCAGCGGCGTGGTGCAGAACTTCGCCGATGTCACGGTGAACACCCTCGGCGGCGGCAGCCAGATGATTCCAGGCGGGCCCGTCGCCAGCCAGGAGGCCATCAAGGTGCTGGGCACCAATGGTGGCGGCCTCTTCAATGCCAACTCGGCGCACCCGCTGGAGAACCCGAACGCGTTCAGCAATTTCTTCCAGATCTTCCTCATCCTGCTGATCCCGATCTGCCTCACCCGAACCCTCGGCACGATGCTGCACAACCGCCGCCAGGGCCTGGCCCTGCTGGGCGCGATGGTCACGCTGCTGACGGGCTCCCTGGCCGTCACCGCCTGGGCCGAGATGGGCGGGCGCTCGCTCGCGGCGCAGGCGGCCGGCGGTGCCATGGAGGGCAAGGAGGTCCGGTTCGGGGAGTTCGGCTCTGCGCTGTTCGCCACCGCCACGACCAACACCTCGACGGGGGCGGTCAATGCCGCCCACGATTCGCTGACCCCCACGGGCGGCGGCGCGACGATCGTCAACATGATGCTGGGCGAGGTGTCGCCGGGCGGCGTCGGCTCGGGGCTCTACGGCATCCTGATCGCCGCCATCGTCGCGGTGTTCATCGCCGGGCTGCTGGTGGGCCGCACCCCGGAGCTGCTCGGCAAGAAGATCGGGACCCGCGAGATGACCTTCGTCGCGCTGTACACCCTGGCCACGCCGGCCGTGGTGCTCGTCGGGATCGGCTCGTCGATCGCGCTGCCCGCCACCCCCGCCGCGATGGGCAACCCGGGCTCCCCCGGATTCAGCGAGGTGGTCTACGCGTTCACCTCCGCCGCCAACAACAACGGCAGCGCGTTCGGCGGGCTCACCGTGACCTCCCCGTACTTCCAGTACGCCCTGGCCGCGGCCATGCTGCTGGGTCGGCTGCTGCCGATAGCGCTCGTCCTGGCGCTGGCCGGCTCGCTCGCCAAACAGGGCAAGGTGCCCGTCACCGCCGGCACCCTCCCCACCCACACCCCCCTGTTCGCGGGGCTCGTGGTCGGCGTGATCTTGCTGATCACCGGCCTCACGTACTTCCCCACACTCGCCCTCGGACCCATCGCGGAGGCCCTGAAATGATGAGAATGATTGCGACGCAACTGCCCTCAGCGCTGCGCAAGCTAGACCCGCGGCACCTATGGCGCAGCCCGGTGATGTTCATCGTGTGGATCGGCTCGGTAGCGACCACGGTCGCGGCCATCGCCGACCCGGGTGTGTTCACCATCTCGCTGACCAGCTGGCTGTCGCTCACAGTGATTTTCGGGAACCTCGCAGAGGCCGTCGCCGAGGGCCGCGGCAAGGCGCAGGCCGCGTCGCTGCGCGCGGCGCGCTCTATCGCCATGGCCCGGGTGCTCGGCGACGACGGCGGCGAGACCCTCGAGCCGGGCACCCAACTCAAGGTGGGCGACCGGGTGATCGTCTCCGCCGGCGAGGTCATCCCGGGTGACGGGGACGTGGTCGAGGGCGTCGCCTCCGTGGACGAGGCCGCCATCACCGGCGAGTCCGCGCCCGTGATCCGCGAGGCCGGCGGGGACCGCTGTTCCGTCACCGGCGGCACCCGGGTCCTCTCGGACGAGATCGTCGTGAAGATCACCTCCGCCCCCGGAGAGACGTTCCTAGACAAGATGATCGCGCTCGTCGAGGGCGCGTCCCGGCGCAAGACCCCGAACGAGGTCGCGCTCTCGATCCTCCTCGCCGCGTTGACGCTGGTGTTCCTCATGGCCGTCGCGACCCTCGCCCCGATGGCCGTCTACGCCGGCGCCCCACAGCGGGTCGTGGTGCTCATCGCGCTGCTGGTGTGCCTGATCCCCACCACGATCGGCGCACTGCTCTCGGCCATCGGCATCGCGGGCATGGACCGCCTGGTGCGGGTGAACGTGCTCGCCATGTCCGGGCGCGCGGTCGAGGCCGCCGGTGATGTGTCGACCCTGCTGCTGGACAAGACCGGGACCATCACCTTGGGCAACCGGGAGGCGTCGCGGCTGATCCCGCTGGACGGGGTGAGCGCCGAAGAGTTGCGCACGGCCGCACGGCTTTCCAGCCTGGCAGACCAGACCCCGGAGGGCCGTTCAATCGTCGCGCTGGCGCAGGCTTCCGGAGGCGCCGACGAGGCTGAGCCCGCTGGCGCGGAGTACCTCGAGTTCACGGCGCAGACGCGCATGTCGGGGGTCGACCTCGAGGACGGCGCCCAGATCCGCAAGGGCGCGGGCTCGGCCGTCGAGTCCTGGCTAGGCAGTCCCGGCGCCAGCCCCCAGCTGGCACGCACCATCGAGGGCATCGCGCGCGACGGCGGCACCCCGCTGGTGGTCGCCGAGAAGACCGCCACGCGCGCCCGGGCGCTCGGCGTGATCCACCTCAAGGACGTGGTCAAACCCGGTATGGCGGAACGCTTCGCGCAGATGCGGGCGATGGGGATCCGCACGGTGATGGTCACCGGGGACAACGCGCTCACCGCCAAGTCCATCGCCGCGGAGGCCGGGGTGGACGACTTCCTCGCCGAGGCCACCCCCGAGGACAAGCTCACCCTCATCCGCCAGGAACAGGCGGGTGGGCGCCTCGTCGCGATGACCGGGGATGGCACCAACGACGCGCCCGCGCTGGCCGCCGCCGACGTCGGGGTGGCCATGAACACGGGCACCTCCGCCGCGAAGGAGGCCGGGAACATGGTGGACCTGGACTCGGACCCCACCAAGCTGATCGACATCGTGGAGATCGGCAAGCAACTGCTGATCACCCGCGGCGCCCTGACCACGTTCTCCATCGCCAACGACATCGCCAAGTACTTCGCGATCATCCCCGCGATGTTCATGGTCGCCTATCCCCCGCTGTCGACGCTGAACATCATGCGCCTATCCAGCCCGGAGTCCGCGATCCTGTCCGCCGTGATCTTCAACGCGCTCATCATCATCGCGCTGATCCCCCTGGCCCTGCGCGGGGTGAAGTTCCGGGCAGCGTCCGCGGCGGCGGTGCTGCGGCGCAACCTCCTAGTCTTCGGAGTCGGCGGCGTGATCGCGCCATTCCTGGGCATCAAGCTCATCGACCTTCTCGTCTCCACCCTTCCCGGAATCAGGTGAATCTCGTGCGCACACTCCATGACCTCGGCCGCCAGTCCCTCGCGGGGCTGCGCGTGCTCGCGGTGCTCACCATAATCCTGGGGGTGCTGTTCCCCCTGGCGATCTGGGGCGCGAGCTTCGCGTTCCACGATCGCGCGACCGGACAGCTTATCCGCGTGGACGGGCAGGTGGTCGGCTCCGCGCTGATCGCCCAGCCGTCCCCCTCGGGGATCAGCTGGTTCCAGCCGCGGCCATCCGCCGTCGACTACGATGGGCTCGGCTCCGGGGCCAGCAACCTCGGCCCGTCCAACCCGGAGTTGATCGCCCAGATCGACCAGCGTCGGACAGCCATCGCCGCGCAGGACGGGGTGTCGCCGGAGCAGGTCCCGGCGGACGCGCTGACCGCCTCCGCGTCGGGCCTGGACCCCGACATCTCCCCCGCCTACGCGCAGATCCAGGTGGCGCGGGTGGCCGCGGCGAACAACCTGCCGACCCAGACCGTGGCGGATCTGGTCGCGGCGCACACGGCGGGGCGCATGTTCGGGCTCCTCGGCGAGCCGACGGTCAACGTGCTCACGCTCAATATCGCCGTGCAGGCTGCGGCGGGGGCACACTAGTAGCCATGCAGAGAGGCCGGTTACGCGTCTACCTCGGCGCCGCGCCCGGCGTGGGGAAGACCTTCGCGATGCTCGACGAGGGCCACCGTCGGCTCGGCCGCGGCGCGGACGTGGTGATCGGCCTCGTCGAGACGCACGGGCGGCCTCACACCGCGGAGCTGATCGACGGCCTCGAAGTCGTCCCGCGCAGGCCAGTCCCCTACCGCGGCAACACATACCAGGAGCTGGACCTGGCCGCGGTGCTGGCGCGGGACCCCGACGTGGCGCTCATCGACGAGCTCGCCCACAGCAACATCGGGGACCTGACGCACGCAAAGCGCTGGCAGGACATCGAGGACCTCCTCGACGCCGGCATCGACGTCATCACCACCGTGAACATCCAGCACATCGAGTCGCTCACCGACGTCGCGGAGGCCATCACCGGCGTGCGGCAGCAGGAGACGGTGCCGGAGAGGATCGTGCGCGCGGCCGACGCCATCGAGCTGGTGGACATGAGCCCGCAGGCCCTGCGCCGCCGCATGGCCCACGGCAACATCTACTCGGGTGAGAAGGCCGATGCCGCTCTGGCGCAGTACTTCCGGGAGGGCAACCTGACGGCGCTGCGGGAGCTCGCGCTGCTGTGGCTGGCCGACCGGGTCGACGAGGGTCTCGAGCACTACCGCAGGCTGCAAGGCATCGATGCGACGTGGGCGGCACGTGAGCGCATCGTCGTCGCCATCACCGGCGGCCCCGAGTCCGCCGCCCTGATGCGGCGCGCGGTCCGGATCTCCTCGCGCGCGTCCGGCGGGGTCTGGATGGCGCTGTACGTGGCTCGCCGGGACGGCCTCGCCGGCGTCTCCCCCGGCCAGCTCCACCAATTGCGCACGCTCGCAGAGGAATTGGGCGGATCCTTTCACACGGTCGTCGGCGACGAGACTGCCGCCGCAGTCCTCGACTTCGCCCGCGCCGAGGACGCCACCCAGGTCCTCATCGGCGCCAGCCGCCGCGGGCGCGCCGCCTCGGCGCTGCGCCCCGGCATCGGAGAGCTGCTCATCGCCCAATCCGGCGACATCGATATCCACATCGTCACCCACAAGTACGCGGGCCGACGCGCCCGCCTGCCCCGCCGTGCCAACCTGCTCGGCCGGCGCCGGCTCATCGCCGGCTACGCCTGCGGGGTCCTCGCGCCCATCGCTGTCAGCGCGCTGCTCTGGGCGATCGACGCGGAGCAGGGCCTGCCCACCGATTCGATGGCGCTGATGGCCGTCGTCGTCGGGGTGGCGCTGATCGGCGGCCTGATCCCGGCCGTCCTGGCCGCTTTGCTCAGCGGGGTACTTCTGAACCTCCTGTTCGCGCCGCCCATCTGGACCCTCGACATCGCGAACTCGAGCAGCGCCGTGGCCATCGCGCTGTTTGTCGGAGTCGCCGTCGCGGTGGCCACCGTTGTCGACCACGCTGCTGGGGAGACCGCACGCGCCCGCAAGGCCCGCGCCGAGGCCGACGCGCTGACCGTCCTCTCGCACGGGCTGCTGCACGCCGGGGGCAGCCTCGACCAGCTGCTCTCGGGCGCCTGCGAGATGTTCGCGGCTAGCGGCGCGGCGATCGTGCGCACGGACGGCGAGGTGCTTGCCAGCCACGGCCATCCGCCCGCCCCGCCCCGGCTGGCCGACACCACCGCAGCCGTCGACGCGGACACCACGCTGATCCTGCGCGGACCTGCCCTTGACGCCTCCGACCGCCGACTGCTCAACGCGTACGCGATCCACGCCGCGGTGCTCGCCGACCGCCACCGCGCCGGCCTCGCCGACATCGAGCGCGCGCGCTTGGCGGAGACCGACCGCACGCGCACCGCCCTGCTCGCCGCCGTCTCGCATGATCTCCGCTCGCCGCTGGCCGCCGTCAAGGCCGCCGCCAGCAGCCTTCGCAACACGGAGATCACCTGGTCCCCCGCGGACGAGGCGGAGCTGCTGGCCACCGTCGAGGACTCCGCCGACCGGCTGGGCGCGCTGATCGCGAACCTCCTAGATATGAGCCGCATCCAGCTCGGCGCGGTGACCCCCAGCCTGGCCGACCTGGGCCTGGGCTCCGCCATCCGCTGGACCTTGTCCGCGATCCCCGGCGCCGAGCGCATCGCCGTGCGCGTGGCCGACGAGCGCCTCACCGTGCGCGCCAACGCCGGACTCCTGGACCGGGTGCTGGCGAACCTGTGCGAGAACGCGCTGGGCCACACCCCCGCGGACACCCCCATCGCGATCGACGCCGTCCACGTCGGCCACCGCGTCCAGGTCCGGGTGATCGACCACGGTCCGGGCATCGCGGAGGCCCAGCACGCGGCCCTGTTCGTCCCGTTCCAGCGCCTCGGGGATGTGCCCGCGGGCGACGGGGTGGGCCTCGGCCTGGCCGTCGCGCGCGGCCTCACGGAGGCGATGGGCGGCAGCCTCACCGCGGAGGACACTCCTGGCGGCGGGCTGACCTTGATTCTGGAGCTCGCGGCGGGAAAGGTGGCGCTATGACCTTCGTGCTGGTGGTCGATGACGACCCGGCAATTCTGCGCACCCTCGCCATCAACCTGCGGGCCCGAGACTACGACGTCGAGACCGCTTCGGACGGGCGCTCGGCCCTGCAGATTGTCGATGAGCGGATGCCCGACGTGATCCTGCTCGACCTCGGCCTGCCGGACCTGGACGGCATCACCATCCTGCGCCGACTCCGCGTGTCCAGCGCCGTGCCCGTGATCGTGCTGTCCGCGCGTGCCGAGTCCGACGACAAGGTGGAGGCCCTGGACCTCGGTGCGAACGACTACGTCACCAAGCCCTTCGGCATGGACGAGTTGCTGGCCCGGGTCCGTGCCGCCACCCGCGCCGGCGCGCCCCCGTCCCGCGAGGTGCTCGAGGTGGACGGGCTGAGCCTGGACTTCGCCGATGCGCGGGCCAGCCGCGACGGCGTCGACATCCACCTGACCCCCACCGAGTGGCGCATCGTCGAGACCCTCGCGTGTCGCCGCGGGACCCTGGTGCGCAAGCGCGAGCTGCTGCACGAGGTGTGGGGCCCGTCGTATGACAGCGAGACGAACTACCTGCGCGTGCACATGGCGAGCATCCGCCGCAAGCTCGAGGCCGACCCCGGCCATCCCCGCATCTTCATCACCGAGACGGGGCTGGGCTACCGGATGCGGCCGGGCTGATGAGCTGACGCCGTCGCGTTCTCCACCGTGAGCACAACTCCCGGTGTCTGCATGAATCCCAGGGCGGAGCAGTCGGGCCAGCCTGGCCCGGCGTGTGCGAGGACCTCCTCGAAGACCGCATCGTCCCGGTAGAAAACCTTGACTTACTGCACTCAGGGGCAAGAATTGCACTCAACTCCACGGCAGGGACCACACGCCCCCACGACGCATCTTTGGGCGAGGCTGGAGCAAAAACATCAAGCGCCCCCGAGGAAGCTGATTCAGCTCGACCGGAGAGGCCCGATATCATGACCATGACCACCGAGTTTGACGAGGAGAGTCTGAGCGGACGCCTGCTCTGGCCCGGCGACGCCGGTTTCGAGGACGCCTGCAACGGCTTCAACCGCACGTCCGCCCACCTGCCGGCACTGGTCGTGATGGCCCGCTCCGCCGCGGACGTCGCGGCGGCGGTTCGATCCGCCCACCGGGCTGGCCTGCAGGTGCAGGTCCACGGGACCGGGCACGGCATGGGAGTGCCATCCGACGGCGGGGTCCTGGTCGACACCGCCGAGATGCGGGCGGTGTCGATCGACCCGCAACGCCGCACGGCGACCGTCGCTGCGGGAGCACTGTGGAGCGACGTCATCGGCGCGGCGTCCCCCACGGCCTCGCCCCGCTCAACGGCTCGTCGGGCACTGTCGGCCTCGTCGGCTACACCCTCGGCGGCGGCATGGGGCCGATGGGCCGCACCTTCGGCTTCGCCGCCGATCACGTGCGTGCCATCCAGCTCGTCGACGCGCACGGCGGCATAGTGGATGTCGACGCCGAGACCGAGCCGGAGTTGTTCTGGGCC
Source organism: Tomitella biformata AHU 1821 (assembly GCF_000524475.1). Taxonomy (GTDB): domain Bacteria; phylum Actinomycetota; class Actinomycetes; order Mycobacteriales; family Mycobacteriaceae; genus Tomitella; species Tomitella biformata. The sequence continues at coordinate 104,775 of NZ_BAVQ01000043.1, forward strand.
CTGCGCGGCGGAAAGTGCTCCGTCGGCATCGTCACCGAGATCGAGTTCAACTTGATGGCGCTCTCGGACATCTACGCCGGCGGGGTCTTCTTCCCCGGTGCCGACGCGCCCGCGGTCCTGCACGCCTATCGCGGCTGGGCGCCGACCCTGCCCGAGTCCACGACCACCTCCATCGCGCTGCTCCGGCTGCCCGATATCGAGGCCGTGCCGCCGCCGTTGCGCGGGCGGCTGTCGGTGCACCTGCGCTATGTGCACGTGGGGGACGACGACGGGGGTGCCGCGCTGCTCGCCCCGATGCGCGCCGTCTGCCCGCCGATAGTGGACCTCGTCGGCCGCATCCCCTACGCCGCCATCGACTCCGTGCCCAGGATCCGACCGACCCGATGCCCGCGTGGGACGGGGGCATCCTGCTCCGCGAGCTCACCGCCGACACTATCGACGCCCTGCTCGCCACCGCTGGCCCGGGGGTGGACGTGCCCCTGATCATCGCCGAGATTCGGCCCCTACCCGCCGCCGTTGCGCGACGCCGTCGATGCCGCGGGCGCCGCCGTGTTGGACGCGATGGCCCCGTGGTCGGCGGGCGGGGTGCTCATCAATTTCCTGGGCCGCGCGTCGGAGCCGGACAACGTGCGGCTCGTCTGGCCGCAACCGATCCTCGAGCGCCTGCAGGCCGTCAAGCGTGCTTGGGATCCCGAGCGCCGCTTCCGCTTCGGCTACGAGATGGACTAGCCCCGACGACGAAGGCCGCGGTTGCCTGCTGTTTAGGACTGCTGAGCAGGACCGCCGTCGTAGGCTCTGCGCGCCCAGAACAGTGTCGGGATCAGCAATAGCGAGATCGCCCCGCCGGCCAGGGATAGCGTCGCGTAGCTCGTGCCCGCCATCAGCACCCCGGACAGCACGCCCCCGCCCGCGCCGCTGATCGCGATCAACACGTCGATGGAGCCCTGGGTGCGGGCGCGATTGGCGGGGACAGTGCCGTCGACCACTAGGGCCGTGCCGGCGATCAAGCCGAAGTTCCAGCCGAGGCCCAACAGCCCGAGCGCCAGGATCAGCAGGCCCAGCGAGTCCATCGGGGCGAACGCCGCGGTGAGTCCGGCCAGCAGCAGCGTGCCGGCCGCGGCCACCGTCATGGGAATCCGGCCGACCCGGTCCACCAGCGCGCCGGTGAGGAGCGAGGGCAGGTACATCGCGCCGACGTGGATGCCGATCACCAGGCCCACCTCACCGAGCCCATAACCGTGCGCGCGCATGTGCACCGGAGTCATCGTCATGATGGCGACCATCGCGATCTGCGTGAGCACCATGGCCGTCGCGCCGATCAGCACGCCCGAGCCCAGCGGTGCCGCAGGTCCCACCGCCGGCGTCCCATCCTTCGCAGCTGCCCGCACCGCCACTTGTTGTGCCACGAGGAACGGATCCGGGCGCAGCAGCGCGAACAGGATGCCACCTGCCGCCAGATAGGCGACGCCGGCCAGCAGGAACGGCCCCGCAAGCGGCGGGATCCCCAGGCCCTCCGCGAAGCGCCCCATCGGCTGCACGAGGTTGGGCCCGGCCACCGCACCGATAGTGGTCGCGACCAGCGCGATGCTGACCGCGGTTCCACGCCGCGCGGGCGATGCCAGGTCCGCCCCCGCATAGCGGGCCTGCAGATTCGACGCGGTTCCCGCGCCGTAGACGAACAACGAGGCGAACAGCAGTGGGATGTTGTCGGCGACGGCCGCGAGCACCACGCCCGCCGCGCCGATGCCGCCGGCGGCAAATCCCAGGCCGAGGCCGCGGCGGCGACCAGCGGTCTGGGTGATGCGGCCGATCAGGAAGGCGGCCAGCGCGGAGCCGAGCGTGAACAGCGCGACGGGGAGCCCCGAGAGGCTGTCGTCGCCGAGCATGTCCTGGGCCAGCAGCGCGCCGACCGTGATGCCCGCCGCCAGCCCGGCCCCGCCGAGCACCTGGCTGGCCACGACCACGGCCAGAGTCCGCCGCTGCAGGTCCGCGAGGGCGTCGGCCCTTGGGTTCGGAAGCGCGGCCGCGGCCATAGGACTCCTCATATCAAGACAAAAAACCGCCTCACCAGGGTGTAGACCTTGGTGAGGCGGTTCTCTGTGGGTGGAGCTAAGGGGATTCGAACCCCTGACCCCCACACTGCCAGTGTGGTGCGCTACCAGCTGCGCCATAGCCCCGTATGCAATTACTTGTTCATCCTACTTCAGGCTCGCACCGCCACCTAACTGCGGTCCGCCACATCGCGGTTTCGGGCTGGGCCCTGCACCTCGTTGCCTAAGCGAAGTTACACCATGCCCGCGCCGCCGACCAAATCAGCGACGCGGGCATGGGACTTCGGTCACGCTAGCCGATGATGTCGGTCAGCCACGCGCCGTTGCTCGGGTCGATCTTGTCGCCGCCGTTGAACACGGACGGCGTGCTGACCTGGCCGCCGGTCTTCTTCGAGAGCTCGTTGGTGCTGAACTCCGCGGATGTGGCGGCGGCGTCGACGTTCGCGCCGGTGGAGACGCACTCCACCGTGGCATCGTCGGCACCGGCGGCCTTCGCCAATGCGGCCAGGTCCTCGTTGGAGTGGTCCGTGGGGCCCCCCTCCGCGGGCTGGACGCCCTGGACGAACAACTGGGAGTGGTAGGCGGTGAATGCGGCGCGGTTGCCGCTGTCCGCGATGCACTGGGCGCCGGCCGCGGCGCGCGTCGAGTAGTCGCCGGAGGCCGACGACTTGTTCAGGAAGTTGAGCATGTGGAATCGGACGGCGATCTTGCCGTCTTCGATGGCCTGCGTGACGTCCGCGCCATACTGCGCCTCGAAGCCCGCGCACGCGGGGCACATGAAGTCCTCGTAGATGTCGAGGGTCACGGGGACGTCCTGGTTGCCGGAGCGGATGATGCCGTTGCTCATCAGCTGCACCTCGGCCGCGGTCGGGGTGCCGTAGTCGACCACCAGGGCTTCGTCGCTCTTCTTCCCCGGGAGCACCACGAAGATAATGATCAACGCGATGATGGCCACCACTGCGACGCCACCCAGGATGTAGGTGAGGTTGCTGTCCTCCTTATTGGAGCCCAGCTTCGCGGCGTTGTACTTCTTGGGGGGCTTGTTCGAGGTCACCTAGTCAGTCCTTTGGTATTGGTTGGCCGGTTCGAGTTCTTCATATTCTTCCAGGGCCGGACGCGAGCCCGCCCCCAGCGACCAAGTGCTGCGGGGGAATACTGCCAGCCAGCCGGCCAACGCCAGGAATCCGACGTCGCGGAGGATCTCCACGCCATAGGTCCGCCAGTTCGCCGAGGCGTCCTCGCCCCCGCCGCCGAAGCAGCCGCAATCGATCTGCAGCCCGCGCACCCAGGCTGAGGCCACGCCCGCGATCAAGATCGCCAGCAGCAGGGCAGAGGCGATGGCGGACCAACGCGTGGCCAGGCCGATGAGCAACAACACCCCCAGCGCGAGCTCTAGCGACGGCAATCCGATGGCAACGGCCTGAACCGCCGGCTCGGGCAGCAATCGATACGCGCGCACGGCGAGAAGAGTCTGCGCGGGGTCAGACGCCTTCGCCCAGCCCGACGCCAGCCAGACAGCGGCCAGGCCAAGGCGAGCTAGCAGGCTGACAACACGTATCCACACGCAGCCGACGATACCGACTAGGAGCCTCGCGGTGCGGGACGGCATCATCAATTTCACGTCGCCGACTCGTTATTCGTATGGCCATTGCGATAGAGTTCGTGTCACCGAACTTTGCTGTACTGGAGGTGATCATGGAGCCGACGCTTGCCGTCACGCCATCGGTTTCCGAGCACGACGGCTCAACGCCGTCGCGGAAACAACCGCGGATTATCGGCATGCTCGGCCCGGCCTTCGTCGCGGCGATCGCGTACGTGGACCCCGGCAACGTCGCCGCAAACGTCACAGCGGGCGCGAAATACGGCTTCCTGCTCCTGTGGGTCCTCGTCGCCGCAAACGCCATGGCGGTGCTGGTGCAGTACCTGTCCGCGAAGCTCGCCCTGGTCTCCGGCCGCTCGCTCTCCGAGCTGCTCGGCCTACGAATGGGCACGCACGGTCGCCGCGCATTCTGGGCGCAGGCTGCGATCGGCGCCATCGCGACCGACGTCGCCGAGGTCATCGGCGGCGCCATCGCCCTGCACCTGCTGTTCGGCCTACCCCTCGTATGGGGCGGCGTGCTCACCGGCGTGGTCTCCATGGTCATCCTTGCCATCCAGAATCGTAGGGGCCCACGGCATTTCGAGTTTGTCATTATGGCGATGCTCGCGATCATCGCGCTCGGCTTCACCTGCGGCCTACTCTTCGTCGACGCCTCCCCCAGCGCCGTCCTCGGCGGCCTGGTGCCCCGCTTCGAGAACTCCGAGACCCTGCTGCTCGCGGCCGGCATGCTCGGCGCCACCGTCATGCCGCACGCCATCTACCTGCATTCCGCCCTGGCCCGCGACCGCCACGGCCAGCCAGAGAAGGGCCCCGCGCTCCGACGACTGCTCAAGGCCACCAAATGGGACGTCGGCATCGCGCTCGTGATCGCCGGCTCCGTCAATATCGCGCTGCTGGTGCTGGCCGGCGCCGCCCTCTACGGGCAATCCGGCACCGACACCATTGAGGGCGCGCACAGCGCGATCGTCGCAGCCTTGGGCCCTGCCGTCGGCGTCATCTTCGCCGTCGGCCTGCTGGCGTCCGGGTTGGCCTCGACCTCCGTCGGCTCCGCGGCCGGCGCCGAGATCATGCAGGGCCTGCTCAAGGTCAAGGTGCCGCTGCTCGCCCGGCGCTGCGTCACCCTCGCCCCAGCCCTGGTTCTGTTAGCGCTCGGCGCGGAGCCCACACATGCGCTGATCATCAGCCAGGTGGTGCTCAGCTTCTGCATCCCATTCGCGCTCATCCCGCTGGTGCGCCTCACCTCGGACCGCGATGTGATGGGCGAGTACCGCAACAACCTGCTGGTGCGCACCGCCGGCTGGCTGACGACCGCCGTCATCGCGGCGCTGAACGTGGCGCTGATCGTGCTGACGTTCACGGGGCTCTAGCTCCCCCACCAGTCCCCTCACCGCAGGGGGCGCTCGAACGCGGCCTGCGGGTCGAGACCCGTCCGCATGCGCCACGCGATGAGGGCAAGCCCGAGGCCCGCCAACTGTGTCGGGTCATCGAGCGAGGCGCCCAGCAGATTCTCCAGGCGCGCCAATCGCGCATAGAGGGACTGACGGCGGATCCCCAGCCGGAGGGCGGTCTCGGACTTGCTGCCCCGGTTCGCGAGCAGAGCGTCGAGGGTCCGCACGAGGTCTGCGGAATGCTCTGTGTCATAGGCGATCACAGCGCCCAGTTGCTCCGCGATGTATGCAGTGAGCGTGGCCGGCTCCACATCGGACCCGAGCATCCGTTGGATCCCGACGTCCCGCGCAAGGATCACCCCGGTCCTGGTGCCGAACCGACGAGCGATCTGGACGACCTCGCGTGACTGGCCGACTGCCGCCGAGATGTCGGACAGCTGCTGGACCGGCGCCGCCACCCCCACCGCGCGCACAGCCGCACCGCCGGGGCCGCCGCGCAGCACACCGTCGACCTCGACAAAGGCGGCCCGCACCCGTGCAGGGGCTGCGGGCAGCCAGCCCTGGGCCAGCACCACGACGTGGTTGGCGGTCACCCCCACCAGGCAGCGACCGAGCACCGCCTGGACCGCCTCCCGGACCGGGTTCGAGAGCTCGCGGACCGGTGTCCGCTGATCGATGTCGACGGCGGCGACGAGCACATGCTGGCCCTCCAGCGGCGTCCAGCCAGCCGCGGCTAAACGCTCGGACAGGTCAGCGTGCGAGGTGAGGACACCACCAACCAGGTCGGTGATTACCGACTGGGCGAGCGACTGGCGTGGACCGAGGTCGGGGTGGCGGCCGAGTTCCAGCGCCACCGCGACGGCCGCGCAATTCCCGACCGCCTTGCGTCGCGCGGTCGCCCGCCCATTCAGGACGAGCCGGCCGAGTGAGCCGGTGGGTCCGCGGACGTCAAGAGCCATGTGCTCGGCACCCGCCTCCCCACCCTCCGAGCCCACGCCCCTGCCGCGCTCGATCACCCGACCTTCCTCGTCGAGGAGGTCGACGCCACAGTCTCCGAGGCGAGCGACCCTGTTGAGCAGCGCGGTCATCCCCTGCCCCGCCACGACAAGATCGAGGAGCTCCCGCCAGACCGCCTCGCTGGTCCGCGCCGAGCCCAGCCTGCGGCGGAGCAGCAGGTCGTGGAAGTCCTCGCCCATCCGCTCGAACGGCACCACCGCGCGCAGGACCAAGAACACCAAGTCGCGGCGTCGAGCAGCCTCCACCAGCTCAGGCGGTGCCGCGAGGAACGAGCGCCCCACCTCCATCGCCAGCGCAACACAGCCCGCGTCGGCCACCAGGTCGAGATACGCGGTGAGTTGCTCGGGCGACCGCCCGTGGAGTCCGAGGCCCGTCGTGAGGAGGAGTTCCCCGCCGGCGAGCAGCCCGCCCATCTCGTACACCTCGGAGGAGTGGACCCAGCGGACCACCGTGGTGTCCGGGGAGCCCGCCAGCACCTCGATGTCGGCGGCCTTGAAGGACGGCAGCGCCAAGACCTCACGCAGTGTGGGCAGCATTACTTCATTTTCGGCCAGGGGGACAGTTCGTCATAGGGTGACTTCTGCCGAACTGACAGGTTGTCCCTTGGCAGCCCACTGCACCCCTGGCCAGACTGTGACACAGGCCATACCCACCTCATCGAAGTCGCCAGGAGCCCACATGAGCAATCCCGCACCGTCCGACGCACACTTCCTCGAACTCGCCATCGAACAGGCGAGGATCGGCTGGGAGGAGGGTGGGGTGCCGATCGGCGCGGCACTGGTCCACAACGGCGAGGTCCTCGCCGTCGGCCGCAACCGCCGGGTCCAGATGAACAGCGCGATCCGGCACGGCGAGACAGACTGCATCGAGCAGGCTGGCCGGCTCCCGGCCTCCGTCTACCGCAATTCTGTCCTCTACACGACCCTGTCGCCGTGCTACATGTGCGCGGGGACCGCGCGGCTGTATGAGATCCCGCGCATCGTGGTCGGCGAGAACCGCTCATTCGAGGTCTCCGAGGGGTGGCTGCGCAGCGCCGGCCTCCAGGTCGACGTCGTCGACGACGCCGAGTGCGTCGCGCTCATGGAACGCATGCTGGCCGAGCGCCCGAGCGTATGGCTCGAGGACATCGGCGAGGAGGCATGAGCAGCGTCGACGACCCAGTGGCCGTCGACACGGGTCCGCCCGCCCACATAGCCCCCGCGGACCCCATCGACCCGGACTACCCCGTCTCGCCAGTTCCGCTCAGCGCGCGCAAGTCCTTCTTCTCGATGGCCGTGGTGCTGCTGGGGTTCACCATCTTCACCCCGACGATGTTGGCCGGAGCGACACTCGGCACGGCCTTCTCATTCGGAAAGCTGATGATCGTGATCGCCGCCGGCTCGGCGATCTTGGGCGTGTATGTCGCGATGATGGGCTACGTCGGGGCCCGCACGGGGCTCACCACGGTCGTGATGGCGCGCTACAGCTTCGGCACCAGCGGGTCCAAGCTCGCCTCGCTGCTGCTCGGCGGGACCCAGATCGGGTGGTACGGCGTCATCATCGGCACTATCGGCGCACTCACCGCGCAAGCCCTGGGCTGGGAGTCATACTCCGCCCGTGCCGCGGTGATGATCGCGGCGAGCGTGCTGATGTGCGTCACCGCGTGCTACGGATACCGCGGGATGTACTGGGTGTCCTTGGTCTCGACGCCGCTGATCATCGCGCTGGCGTGCTGGGTCGTGTCGAAGTCCCTCGACGAGGTCGGCGGGTTCTCCGGACTGACCTCGGCGACGCCCACGACCACGATGACGATCACACTTGCGATCACCACGGTGGTGGGCACCTTCGTGTCGGCCGGGACGCAGGCGCCCAACTGGACCCGTTTCGCCCGCTCCGGATCGCAGGCGGCGTGGGCGTGCGTGATCGGCTTCCTCCTCGGCAACGGGATGATGATCCTGTTCGGGGCCATCGGCGCCATCACCTTCCACGAGGGCGACTTCGTTCTGGTGCTCTACAACCTCGGCCTGGTTGGCTGGGGCCTGGTGCTGCTGTTCGGCAACTTGTGGAAGAGCAACGCCGACACCGCCTACGCCTTCGGAGTGGCCGGCGCCGAGATGTTCCGGAACCCGCGCAAGACCCCATTCATCATCGGGGGTTGCGTGATCGGCACCGTGCTCGCGCTCACCGGCGTGCACAACCACCTCGTCGACTACCTGAGCCTGCTCGGCACCTTCATCCCCCCGCTGGGCGGCGTGATCATCGGAGACTTCCTGTGCCGCTGGCGCCGCGGTATCCCCGAGGACCACACCCCGCAGCCGATGCACTGGCGCAACCTCGGCGTCTACGCCATCGCCACGATTCTCGCGTGGCTCTCCGGCGAGCTCGAGATCGGGATCCCCCCGCTGATCGGCATCGTGGCGGCCATCGCCCTGACGGTCGGCCTGCACCGGCTCTTCGCCGCGCCGAAGGACGCAGACCAAGAGATCCCCGCCTGACAGCAAGCAGCGGAGCAGAAAAAAGCCAGGCCAGAGAGTGTGGAAACACTCTCTGGCCTGGCTGTTGTGGAGCTGCCGGGAATCGAACCCGGGTCCTCCGCCATTTCTCCAAGGCTTCTCCGTGTGCAGTTCGCTAAGCCTCTACTTGGATCTCCGGTTCTCGCGAACAAGTCCGGATGACGATCCCAGTCGCTGTTTGGCGTCCCGCACCACCCCGCGACCGGGTGGATAGGTAAAGCTCTCTAGCTGATGCCAGCACCCGGATCGAGAGCGAACCCGGACTGACAGATCTACACGGGCTGCTTAGGCAGCGAGCGTGAGATCGCGCTGATTGGTATCGGCGCTTATTGGTTTGCAGCGACGCTTACGGTGGTCTCCTGCCTGCACCGACACGCTTCCCTTGAATCTATGTACGCAGTCGAAACCGTTCAGCCCCGTACATCCGCACAACTGCATGCGGATACCCCACTGTAGACCCTTCCGCCCGCAAATTCACCCCACCACCCGTGGCGGACTACCGGCTGGACCACTTCCCATGTTAGACATGACCATTGTCACACCTGGCCGAGCGTCCAACAATCTGGAAGTCGAGAGAGATGCGCCTATCCCCGTTAAGGCTGGCCACGTTGGCCGCATCGGCGTTGATGGTCGTCGGCGGGGCCACAGTGGCTGTCGCCGCACCCGCAGCGCCCCCCGCCAACCCGGGCGGCAACGCTGGCGGAGCCTCCGTGTTGTCGCCGATCCCGGGCCAGGGCCCGGCCACCGATCCGGTCTACGGCCTGGCGGGCGGCTGCTACGCGCTCGCGGCGAGCACCGGCGGCTTCATCCAGCGTGCGGGCGACGGCTACGCGGCATCAGCTGACAGCGCCGGGGCCGAGTCCTTCCGCGCGCAGGCCGCGCAGCTCGGCCGGTTTCTGTTCTTCGGCAGCGATGAGGCGATGATCGCCGCGAACTCCGGCGCGGTAGTCGCGTCCGCCGCTGCGGGGCCCGGCGCCGACTGGACCGTCGCCTACGCGGACGGCGCGTACACAATCGCCAGCACCGCGTCGGGCGAGCGTCTAGGCGTCGTCCCCGGCTCCGACGCTCTGGTGGTGCTCGGCCTCGACGCCACGAAGGCCGACGGCGAGTTCCAACTGACGACGGCCAGCGGCTGCGCCACGTTCCCCGAGGCCGGGGTCAACGCGACCGGCGCCCCCTTCACCGGCACCGATGCCAACGGAAACCTGCAGGGCTACGCAGACACCCACGTCCACCAGGCCACACAGGGATTCATCGGCGGGATGGTGCACTGCGGGCATCCCTATGACCCGCTGGGCATCACCGTCGCCCTGAAGGACTGCGCGGACCATGGGGCCAGCGGCGAGACGGCGCTGCTGGAGAAGATCCTCTCCGGAGATGACCCGCTCGCGCCGCACGACACCGCCGGCTGGCCGAACTTCGAGCACAACCCCACGGCGGGCACGCAGACCCACGAGCAGACTTACTACCGCTCCGTGGAGCGCTCGTGGCGTGGCGGCCAGCGCATCCACACGAACCTGTTCGTGACTAACGACGTGCTGTGCGAGCTGTATCCGCTCAAGGACACCACCTGCAACGGCATGGAGGTTATGCGGATCCAGTACCGGCAGCTCCATGATCTGCAGGACTATATAGACGCCCAGTACGGCGGGCCGGGCCGCGGCTGGTTCCGCATCGTCACCACTTTTGAACAGGGCCGCGAGGTCATCGAGTCCGGCCGACTCGCCGTCGTCATGGGTGTGGAGATCTCCGACCTGTTCGGCTGCACGATCACGGACGGAGTCCCGCAGTGCGACGAGGCGGACATCGACGCCGGCCTCGACGAGCTGCAGGAGCTGGGCATCCAGCAGATTGTGCTGGTGCACAAGTTCGACAACGCCCTCGGCGGCACCCGGATGGACTCCGACTTCAATGGCCTGGCCGTGAACATCGGCAACTTCATCGCCACCGGCCGATTCTGGCAGGTCGAGCCGTGCACCACCGAGCTTGAGGACAACGCGCAGCCGATCGCCATCCCCGGCGCGGACGCGCTGACAGGGGCACTCCCCGCGGGTGTCACCGTGCCCGTCTATCCGGCCGGCCACAACTGCAATGCGGTGGGCCTGACCGGCCTTGGCGACTACGCGGTGCGCGGCATGGTCGACCGCGGCATAACGGTGGACCTCGACCACCTCTCGGCGAAGGCCTCCGACCAGGTGCTCAACATCCTGGAGGAGACCAGGTACCCGCGGGTGATATCGAGCCACAGCTGGACTGACAAGCGCAACTTCCAGCGCATCTTGGCGCTGGGCGGCTTCGTCGGCGCCTACGCGAACGGCATGGACGAGATGCCCGAGAACCGCGGCCGCGACGCCGGCTTCGTCGAGAACTGGAAGTACACCCGCGCGCACAGTGACCCGTCGCGCCTGTTCGGCTTCGGCTATGGCTCAGACACCAACGGGTTCGCCCCCCAGGCCGCGGCGCGGGAGACCGCCACCGCCCCGCCGGTGACCTACCCGTTCACCGCGTTCGACGGCACTGTCCTGGACCGGAACCAGATGGGCAGCCGGACCTTCGACATCAATACGGACGGCCGCGCCCAGTACGGCCTGACCCCCGATTGGATCGAGGACGGCCGCCTGGTCGCGGGCGCCCAGGGCTCGCAGTTCCAAGCGGACATGGCCAACGGCGCAGAGGCCTACCTGCGCACGTGGGAAGGCCGCTAGAGCGCGAGCATTGCGCGGACGACGAAGCGCGAGGCGATACGCGACTAGCTGCGCATGCCCTTGATCCGCCGGCCCAGCTCGCGGGTCACCTCGCGCTCGGCGGTGCGCCGGGCCAGGTCATGGCGCTTGTCGTAGTCCTGCTTGCCGCGGGCCAGGGCCAGCTCGACCTTGACCTTGCCGCCGGAGAAGTACATCGACAGCGGGACCAGCGTCAGGCTGCCCTCCTTGGTCTTGCCGATGAGCAGCTCGATCTGCCGGCGATGCAGCAGCAGCTTGCGGACCCGCCGCGGCGCGTGGTTGGTCCACGTGCCGTGCGAGTACTCGGGGATGTGCAGCCCACGCAGCCAGATCTCGCCGTTGTCGACGGTCGCGAACGCGTCGACCAGCGAGGCCTTCCCCTCACGCAAGCTCTTGACCTCGGTGCCGACCAGCGCGATACCGGCCTCGTAGGTGTCGAGCACCTCGTAGTTGTGCCGCGCCTTCTTATTCCTCGCGATGGTCCGCTGCTTGACAGGGACCTCGGCCTTCTTCTTCTCGGCCCGCTGAACACTCATTTTTGCCATGGTTACTCCCGAACGTACAGGCGCAGCGTGACCCACGCGGTCAGACCTGCGAACACCACGCCCAGACCGATGAGGATCGGCGAGATCAGGCCGATGTCGGCATTGGTGATCTGCGCGAACGTGTTGGAACGGTATATCTCCGCGAGGACGTCGTCGAGGAAGATGTTCTTCGCGACGAACAGCCCGCCGATGGCCAGTCCGGCGCCGATCAGCGCGGCGACCACGGCCTCGAGCAGGAACGGCAGCTGGGTGAACCAGCGCGAGGCGCCCACGAGGCGCATCACACCGACCTCCGTCTTCCGGCTGTACGCCGCGATCTGGATCATGTTGGCCATCAGCAAGATGGCGCCCAGGCCCTGCACCAGCGCCACCGCGAACGCCGCGTTGCGCACACCGTTGAGCACCGAGATCAGCTGGTCCACCAGCTCCTTCTCAGTGCGGATGCTGTCCACGCCGGGTCGCTCGGAGAACTCGGACCGGATCTCCGCGAAGCGGTCCGGGTCCGGCACCTTGAGGCGGAACGACGACGTCAGAGTGTCCGGGTCCAGCAAGGCCAGCATCTCGGAGTCGTTCTTGAACGTCTCCTTGAACATCTCGTTCGCGGCCTCTTGGTCCACGAAGCGGACGCTCTCCACGCCGGGGGTGTTCTCGAGGTCCGAGCGGAGCGTCGCGCACGTCGTGTCGGAGCAGGTGGGGTCGAGCAGCGTGACGTCGAGCGTCAAGTAGACCTCGATCTCCACGCGGTCCATGTAGAGCGCTTGGGTCTCGTTGCTCATCCGCACCACCAGGAGGCCGCTGCCCAGCAGGCCGAGCGAGATCGCTGTCGTGATGACCATCGCGATGGTCATGGTGATGTTTCGGCGTAATCCGCTGAGGACTTCGCTGATGATGAAATTCACGCGCATGTGGTGTGGTCTCCGGTTCGTGTCTAAGTCGTCGTATCGAGCTTGCCGGCTGGCGGGTTATCTGCCGACGCCGTAGACGCCTCTCGCCTCGTCGCGGATGACCTTGCCCAGCTGCAGCTCGATCACGCGCCGGCGCATCGAGTCCACGATCTCGTGATCGTGCGTGGCCATGAGCACCGTCGTGCCGGTGCGGTTGATCCGGTCCAGCAGCAGCATGATGTCGCCGCTGGTGTCCGGGTCGAGGTTGCCAGTGGGCTCGTCCGCCAGCAGCAGCAGCGGCCGGTTGACGAATGCGCGCGCGATGGCGACGCGCTGCTGCTCGCCGCCAGAGAGCTCATGCGGCAGCCGGTGCGCCTTGCCCGAGAGCCCGACGAGGTCGAGCACCTCGGGCACTACCTTCGCGATCGCGTCCGGGCGCTTGCCGATCACCTCGAGCGCGAAGGCCACGTTGTCCTGCACGGACTTCTGCTGCAGCAGCCGGAAATCCTGGAACACGCAGCCCACCACCTGGCGGAGCTTCGGCACGCGGCGACTGGAGAGTTTGTTCACATGAAACTCGCCCAGGTGCACATCACCCGAGGTGGGAACCTCGTCCTTGAGCAACAGCTTGAGGAAAGTCGACTTCCCAGAGCCCGACGGGCCGATGAGAAAGGCGAACTCGCCCTTGTCGATCTTGACGTTCACCTTGTCCAAAGCCGGCCGCGTTGACGTGCGATATGACTTGGAGACGTTCTCGAGACGGATCACGGAGAGCCAGTCTAGCCATGTTCTCAAATCTTGCCGATGAGACGCGCGGCCGGACTCCGATCAGGGCGTGCACGGGGATCAGGGCGTGGTGGGCGGCGCAGACGTCGGGGCCGCACTGGTCGGCTCCGTCGTGCCACGTTCCGTCCCGTCCGCGGGTGGGGCCGACTGCGACGGCTCCGCGGTCGTCGGCGTCGCACCCTCTGCACCCGTCGGAGCCTCCTTGCTGCTCGGCTCAATCGAGGACGTGGGAGTCGGTGTCGCGGTGGTCCGCGGCCGCTCCGTGGTGGCGGACGACCCGCTCGTGTCGGCGGGGGCCGTCTTGTCCTCTTGCTGCTCGGAGGTCGGCGCCGGAGCGGGCGGCCCGACGGTGGGCGCCGGGCGCAACGTTTGGTACAGCCACAGCACGCCGAGGAACGCCACGATGAGCACGACGGTGGAGATCCGGATCCGGTTGTAGATCCGGCCGTTCGCGAAGATCTGGCGCGGCGGCTTGCGGAGTCGGACCCCGAGCTCCCCCATCCACCGCTGCAGTTCCTGCCACCGCCTGCGCCTGGCCTCGGGCGGGTGCTCGGGTGCGGACTGGTCCCCGGTCATTCCTTGTCCTCCTGCGCCACGCTCATGGGCTGGCTCGTGGGCTGGCTCGCGGTCTCCATAATGTCGGGCACGATGATGCCGTAGCGGAGCAGTGCCCTGGCCACCCGCACTCGGAGCTCGCGGCCCACCTCGAACTGCTTACCGGGCAGAGTCCGCGCGACCATCCGCAGATGCACGGCGTCCACCGTCAGGGACTCGATGCCCATCACCGTCGGCGCGTCGAGCAGGTACTTGTTCAGCTTCTTGTCCTCAAACGCCGCCTCCCCCACCTCGATCAGCACGTCTGTCACATGGTTGACGTCGGCGTTCGGCGGCACCGGCACGTCGATCACCGAGCGCGCCCAGTCCCGCGAGAGGTTTGAGGCCTTGACAATCTGCCCGTTCGGAATGGTGATGACCTCGCCATCCGCGTTGCGCAGGCGGGTGTAGCGCAGCGTCACGTCCTCCACCGTGCCCTCGGCGGGCTCGATGCCGCTCGGCACCACGATCGAGACGACGTCCCCGTAGCCGTACTGGCGCTCCGTGATGATGAAGAAGCCTGCGAGGAAGTCCTGCACAATCCGCTGGGCGCCGAAGCCCAGGCCCGCGCCCAGCACCGTCGCGGGCGCGACGAGGCTGGTGATGGGCACCCCGAAGCGCGCCACGATGTTCAAGATCGCGACGATGGCGACCACACCGATCGTGACATAGCTGATGACCTGCGTCATCGCGTGGTTGTGCTTGGACCGCTCAGTGCGCACCAACTGGTCGCTGCCCTGGAACTTGCGGTCGATCCGCGCGGTGATGCGGTTGCCGCCCCATTTCACAAAGCGGCACAGCAGCACCGCGCCAAGCGCGATCAGCAGGATCTGCAGCGCCTCGGTCTGGAACCAGTGCTTGATGTCCGACGTCGGACCGAACACTCCGCTCGCGAGCACCATCGGGGCTATCCCTCGTGGTCCTGCATGCGCCAGCGAATCCCGGCCTCAAGGAAGCCGTCGATGTCGCCGTCGAGCACACCGGACGGGTTGTTGACCTCGTACTCGGTGCGCAGGTCCTTGACCATCTGGTACGGGTGCAGCACGTAGGAGCGCATCTGGTTGCCCCACGACGCGTTGCCGCCGGCGCCCAACTCCTCCATCGCCGCCTTCTCCTCCTGGCGCTGGCGCTCCATCAGCTTGGACTGGAGGACCTTCATCGCGGCGACCTTGTTCTGGAGCTGCGACTTCTCGTTCTGGCAGGTCACGACGATGCCGGTGGGGATGTGCGTGAGCCGCACGGCGGAGTCGGTGGTGTTCACGGACTGCCCGCCGGGGCCGGAGGAGCGGTAGACGTCCACGCGCACGTCGTTGTCGGCGATCTCGATGGAGTCCTTCGTCTCGACGACCGGCAGCACCTCGACCTCGGCGAAGGAGGTCTGGCGGCGGCCTTGGTTGTCGAACGGGCTGATCCGCACCAGGCGGTGCGTGCCCTGTTCCACGGACAGGGTGCCGTAGGTGTACGGGGCCTTGACGGCGAACGTGGTGCTCTTGATCCCGGCCTCCTCCGCGTAGGAGATGTCGTAGACCTCGACCTTGTAATTGTGCTTCTCGGCCCAGCGGATGTACATGCGCATCAGCATCTGCGCGAAGTCCGCGGCGTCGATGCCGCCGGCGCCGGAGCGGATGTTGATCAGGGCGTCGCGCTCATCGAACTCGCCGGAGAGCAGAGTGCGAACCTCAATCGCCTCGATGTCCTCGCGCAGCGTCGCTCGCTCGGCGTCCGCGTCGGCCAGGGCCGCATCCCGGTCCGCGCCCTCCTCCTCGTCCTCGGCGATCTCGTAGAGAACGGGCAGGTCGTCGAGTCGCTCGCGCAGGGCCTTCACCTTGCGCAGCGTGGCCTGCGCGTACGACAGCTCGCTGGTCACCTTCTGGGCGTGGTCCTGGTCGTTCCAGAGCTCCGGATCCGCGGCCTGATGCTCCAGCTCGTTGATGCGCCGGGCGAGCTCCTCGACATCGAGGACCTTCTCCACGGTCAGCAAGGTGGTGTCGAGCGAGGACAGGTCTGCGGATACGTCAGGGTGCACGATAGTTGAGGCTACCTGCTTCCTCTGGCAAACCCCGCCGGGCGGTACGGTGACGTGCATGTACGCCTCCGATCTGGACCTCGCCCTGCGCCTCGCCAACCGCGCCGACTCCATCACCGGCAAGCGGTTCCGTGCCGACGACCTCAAGGTCAGCGCCAAGCCGGACATGACGCCAGTTTCCGATGCGGACCTCGCGGTGGAGCGCATCATCCGCGACATCCTCGACATCGAGCGCCGTGACGACGCCGTCCTGGGGGAGGAGTTCGGCGGCGACGCGCTGGGCCGCGGCCGCCAGTGGGTGATCGACCCGATCGATGGGACCAAGAACTTCGTGCGCGGCGTCCCCGTGTGGGCCACGCTGATCTCGCTGCTCGAGGACGGTGTGCCGGTGGTCGGCGTCGTCAGCGCCCCGGCCCTCTCGCGTCGCTGGTGGGCCGCGTCGGGCCTGGGCTCGTTCGGGAACTTCGAGGGTGGCCTCGCCCGGCGGCTGTCCGTGTCGACAGTGGCGGAGATGTCCGACGCGAGCCTGTCCTTCTCCAGCCTGAGCGGCTGGCGCGACCGCGGTATCCGCGACCAGTTCATCGCCCTGACCGACGACGTGTGGCGCGTGCGCGGCTACGGCGACTTCCTGTCCTACTGCATGGTGGCCGAGGGCGTCGTGGACATTGCCGCCGAGCCCGAGGTCTCCCTGTGGGACCTCGCCGCGCTCGACGTCCTGGTCCGCGAGGCGGGCGGGCGCTTCACCAACCTCGAGGGCGAGAACGGCCCCGCCGGCGGCAGCGCCATCGCGAGCAACGGGCCCCTGCACGACGCGGTCCTGAGCCGGCTCCAGGCCTAACTGGCGCGCGCGGCGCGAGCCCTCTCCACGAACTCCCGCACCCGCCCCGCGTCCTTATCTCCCCGCACGTCCTCGAGCCCCGAGTTCGCATCAACCCCGGCCGGGCGCACGACGGCGATCGCCTCCGCGACATTCTCGGGCGTGAGCCCGCCCGCCAGGATCACGGGCGCACCGGCCAACTCCCGGATCCGGGCGCTGATCGACCAGTCATGCACCTGCCCCGTCCCGCCGAGCCGCTCCGCGGTGCGCGAGTCCAGCAGCAGCGCGTCGGCGGTCCGCCCCAGCGACGAGATCTCTGCCAGGCCCATCCCGGCCACCACATGCAGCGCCCGCGTGACCCGTCGTCCGAACGCCCCGGCCCGCACCGACGCGGCTGCCGCGTCGTCGACCGGGCCGTGCAGCTGGATGCCCCGTACCCCAATATGGTCGGCCAATGCGAGGATCTGCGCCGGATCCACGAGGTGGGTGACCAGCACGGTCGACGCGTCCGCGGGGGCCAGTGCCACCAGCCGCGACGCCTCGTCCGGAGTCAGCGAATCCTCGCTGAAGTGCGTTGTGCCGCAAATGAATCCGATATCATCAACACCAGCTTCGAGGACGATCATCAGGTCCTCCGCGGACCGGATTCCGCACACCTTCACCCGCATCGCGCCGTCTACGCCCATGCCGTGGACCGTAGCCCAATGCCACGTTCGCCACCCCCTACTAGCGGGTCACCTTACTTTTGAGTAAGATAAGGCGAAAGCCCACACATTCCATGGCCGCGGCCATCGCAGGAACAGCTGGTGACAATGAGCAATAACGGTAAGCCCCCCGTCCAGGACCGTCCGGCGAAGCGCCGTGACGACTCCACTATTGGCAAGAGCCCCGTCAAGCGGGACGCCATCGGCACCGCCATGCGGCTGCTGACCACGATCACCGGATCGCCGCTGGCTGATAAATACAAGATCCGCGAGACCGTCGACCGCGTCGCGTACGAGGGCACCAAGACGGGCTTCCGCACCATCGGCGCGGCGAACCGCATGTTCGCCAAGTCCGGCGGCTCCGATAAGCCGCAGCGCCTCAAGTCCGCGGCCGCCGGCGGCTTCGACGTCACCCCGTCCGAAGAGCAGCAGATGATCGTCGACACCGTCGCCGATTTCGCCGGTGAGATCCTGCGTCCCGCCGCGCACGACGCCGACGCCGCCGCACAGGCCCCCGCCGACCTCCTCGGCCGCGCCGCCGAGCTGGGCGTCACCATGATCAACATCCCCGAGCAGTTCGACGGCGTCGCCGAGGAGCGCGGGGCAGTCACCAACGCGCTGGTCGCCGAGGCCCTCGCGCACGGCGACATGGGCCTGGCCCTGCCGATCCTCGCCCCCAGTGGCGTCGCGGTCGCGTTGACCCAGTGGGGCACTGATGCCCAGCAGCAGACGTACCTGCCCGCCTTCGCCGGCGAGACGGTCCCCGGCGCGGCACTGGTCGTGGCCGAGCCCTGCCCGCTGTTCAACCCGTTCGAGCTGGCCACCAAGGCCGTCCGCTCCCCCGGCGGCTACCGACTGAGCGGCGTCAAGTCCATGGTTCCCGCGGCCGGCACCGCTGAGCTGTTCATCGTCGCCGCCGAGCTGGACGGGCGCCCCGCGTTCTTCATCGTCGAGTCCGGAGCCAAGGGCCTCGTCGTCGAGGCGGACCCGAGCATGGGCCTGCGCGCCGCAGGACTGGGCCGGTTGCTGCTGACCGATGTCTCGGTCCCTGAGACCGCGCTGTTGGGCTCCGCCGATTCCGCCACCCGCGCGCAGGAGTTCTCCGACGCCATCGCGTTGGCCCGCCTCGGCTGGGCCGCGCTCGCCGTCGGCACCGGCCAGGCCGTCCTGGACTACGTGATCCCCTACGTCAACGAGCGCGAGGCGTTCGGCGAGCCCATCAGCCACCGCCAGGCAGTCGCGTTCATGGTCGCCGATATCGCCATCGAGCTCGACGGCCTGCGCCTGGTCACCTACCGCGGCGCCGCGCGCGCCGAGCAGGGGCTCGCATTCAACCGCGAGGCCGCCCTGGCGCGCCGCCTCGCCTCCGAGAAGGGCATGAAGATCGGCCTCGACGGCGTGCAGCTGCTCGGCGGCCACGGCTTCACCAAGGAGCACCCGGTGGAGCGCTGGTACCGCGATCTGCGCGGCATCGGCGTCGCCGAAGGCATCGTCCTGATCTAGCGGCCATCATCTAATTCCCTCCTCCCCAACTCGGAGACACCATGATCAACCTTGAACTCCCCAAGAAGATGAAGGCCGCGTCGAACCAGGCCCACCAGGCCGCGGCGCAGATCTTCCGCCCCATCTCCCGCAAGTACGACCTGGCCGAGCACGAGCGCCCCGTCGAGCTCGACACGATGGCCAGCCTCGTCGAGGGCCTCGCCGACGCCGGCCAGGCCGCCTCCGGCGCCACGATGGGCCGCGGCACGGAGCGGAAAACCGAAGGAAACGTCAACGGCGGCAACATGGCCTCCCTGATGAACGTCATCGAGACCTGCTGGGGCGACGTCGGCCTCACCCTCTCGATCCCCTATCAGGGCCTGGGCAACTCCGCGATCGCCGCCGTCGCCACCGATGAGCAGCTCGAGCGCTTCGGCAAGGTGTGGGCCTCGATGGCCATCACCGAGCCCAGCTTCGGCTCCGACTCCGCCGCCGTCTCCACCACCGCCGTGCTCGACGGCGACGAGTGGGTCCTCAACGGCGAGAAGATCTTCGTCACCGCTGGCGAGCGCTCCACCCACATCGTGGTGTGGGCCAGCGTCGACAAGTCCAAGGGCCGCGCCGCCATCAAGTCCTTCGTGGTGCCGCGCGACGCTCCGGGCCTGTCTGTCGCCCGACTCGAGCACAAGCTGGGCATCCGCGCGTCGGATACCGCCGTGCTGCTGCTCGAGGATTGCCGCATCCCCCAGGACAACCTGCTCGGCAGCCCTGAGGTGGACGTCAACAAGGGGTTCGGCGGCGTCATGGCCACCTTCGACAACACGCGCCCGCTGGTCGCCGGCATGGCCGTCGGCCTGGCCCGCGCCGCGCTGGAGGAGCTCCGCGAGATCCTCACCGAGGCCGGTGTCGACGTCTCCTACGACACCCCCGTCAACAACCAGCACGCGGCGGCCGCCGCCTACCTGGACCTGGAGGCCGATTGGGAGGCCGCCTACCTGCTGACCATCCGCGCCGCGTGGATGGCCGACAACAAGAAGCCGAACTCGCTCGAGGCCTCGATGGCCAAGGCGAAGGCCGGCCGCATGGGCACCGCCGTCACGCTCAAGGCCGTCGAGCTCGCGGGCAGCTACGGCTACTCCGAGCGGCCGCTGCTCGAGAAGTGGGCGCGGGACTCGAAGATCCTCGACATCTTCGAGGGCACGCAGCAGATCCAGCAGCTCATTGTGGCCCGCCGGGTGCTGGACCTGTCCTCCGCCGAGCTGAAATAGCCTGGCCGACATCTGTTGTGCAGGTAATCAGAAGTTTTCGCGATTCCACCCGATTAACTGCACAACAGATGTCTCCCCACCGCCGCTCACAGCTCCACCCGCCTATCGATCCCCACGCGGTTCAGGAAACCCTCGTCGTGGCTGACGATCACCAGCGCCCCGGGCCAGGTCCCCAGCGCGTCGACCATCGACTCCACCGAGTCCAGGTCCAGGTTATTGGTGGGCTCGTCGAGGATCAGCAGCTGCGGGGCGGGCCGGCGGAACAGCACCACGGCCAACGCCGCGCGCAGCCGCTCCCCGCCCGAGAGCGAGCCAATCTCCTTGTCGCCAGCGCGGCCACGGAACAGCAGCCGGGCCAGGTGCGCGCGCACATCCTGCTGGTCCGCCTCGGGCGCGGCCGCGGAAACGGCCTCGGCCAGGGTCTCGGCGTCGTCGAAGATGTCGAGCCGCTGCGGCAGATAGGCCACCGGCACCCGCAGCCCGTCGCTGTCCATGATCGTGCGCAGCAGGGTGGTCTTGCCGGCGCCATTACGGCCGACGATGCCGATGCGCTCGGGCCCGACGATCTC
The DNA here is from genome assembly GCF_000524475.1 of Tomitella biformata AHU 1821. Classification (GTDB taxonomy): domain Bacteria; phylum Actinomycetota; class Actinomycetes; order Mycobacteriales; family Mycobacteriaceae; genus Tomitella; species Tomitella biformata. Next base: position 125,721 of record NZ_BAVQ01000043.1, read on the forward strand.
CAGCTCCCCGCCTGAGAAGGCAAGCCCGACAAGTACCTCGCGCCGCGGGGGGACAGCGCTGTCGGGCAGGTCGATGCGGATTGCATCATCGTCCCGCAGCAGGGCCTCCGCGCTGTCCAGCACGCCCCGTGCGTCTTCCACCGCGGCCTGGTGCGCGCCGCGCAGCTTCCCTGCGGTGACCTGGGAGCTGTTCTTCCACATGCCCAGGACCAGGGGCGACGCCCGCTTGTTGGCGGCCATCTGCTTGCCGTAGCGGGCCTTGCGGTCCACCTTGGTCTGCGCGTCGATCAGTTCTCCACGCTGCTTGCGCAGGTTGTTCTTCGCGTCCGCGACCATCTCGCGGGCGGCCTGCTGCTCCACGTCGATCACCTCCCGGTAGTGGCTGTACGGGCCGCCGAAGAGCCGGATCTGCCCATCGCGCAGCTCGGCCGTCGCACCCACCCGCTCCAGCAGCTCCAGGTCGTGGCTGACCACGAGGACGGTCCCGCCGAAGCCCGCGATCACGTCATAGAGATACCGGCGATGCGCGGCGTCGAGGTTGTTGGTGGGCTCGTCGAGGAGCAGCGTCCCCGGCCCGGACAGCAGCAGCCCGGCGAGCGCGAGCAGCGTCGCCTCGCCGCCGGAGACCGCACCGAGGGGCCGGTCGAGATCGTCGATCGCCAGGCCCAGCCGCCCGAGCATCGCCCGGCAGCGCTCGTCGATATCCCAGTCCGAGCCGACGACGTCGAAGTCCGCGGGCGACCCCACCCCGCCCTCGATGCGACGCAGTGCCGCACGAATCTCCTTGGCCCCCAACATATCTGAGACTGTGCGGTGCGCATCGAGCACAATGTCTTGCGGCAGCACGCCGATGGCCCCCTCCGCACTCACCGAGCCGCGGACAGGGGCCAGCTCGCCGGTGACGAGCTTGAGGAGGGTCGATTTCCCCGCGCCGTTGATGGCCTCAGCGCGGTCGCGCCGGCGGGGAACACCGCGTTGAGGCCATCGAATACGACGGTGCCGTCGGGCCAGGAAAAATGCAGATCAGAAATGACAAGAGAATGAGACAACGATGCTCCCAAGGTGTGCGGCTGATGAGCTGCGAACTACCTGGAAATGAGCACCGGACTCCGATCACGGGGGAATGTTGCACAAATCGTAATGTCCCCATCCCCGCATAGCAAGAGGAATAGCGTCGAGGCCATGGCGACCCGTAGCGATCCCACCGAGGACGGCCCGTCCGACGAAGGCGTTGGCCCGCGGGCGCGCGGGGTGCTCATCGCGGCGTGCGCGGCCAATGGATTCGTCTTCCTCGACCAGACCGCCAGCCCGGTCACACTCGACGCCCTGCGCCGAGACCTCGGTTCCACCGGCTCCGAAGCCCATTTCGTCATCGGCATCTACCTGGTGGTCCTCGCGGCGATGATGCCGGCGGCGGCGCGGCTCGCAGACAGGTTCGGTCGGCGTCCGCTCTTCCTGTTCGGGGCGGCGCTGTTCGGCACCGCGTCGGTCGCCTGCGCGCTCGCGCCGTCGATCGAGGTCCTGTTGGCCCTACGCGCGATCCAGGGCGTGGGCGCCGCCCTGTCGGTCCCGCTGTCACTGGCCGTCGTCACGTCCGCGTTGCCGTCGGCCCGGCGGGGTTGGGCTGTCGGGGCGCTCGCCGCCGGCGGCTCCGTGTTCCTGCTCGTGGGCCCGGTGCTCGGCGGGCTCCTCGTGGACCACGCGCACTGGCGCTGGGTGTTCGTGCTCCCCGTGCCGCTCGTGGCCGCGGCCCTGGTCATGGGGCGCACGTGGATCACGGACGCGCGTTCCCCCCAGCCACCGCAGATCGACCTCCCCGGGCTCGTCCTGCTCATGCTGGGCCTCGCCGCGCTGGTGCAGGGGCTGCTGGAGCTCGGCTATCGCGGCTTGTCCAGCGGGCCGCTCGCACTGGCGCTCGCCGGACTGGCCGCGTTGGCGGCGTTCCTGTTGGTAGAGCAGCGCCGCGACGACCCGCTGATCCAGCTGCGACTGCTCCGAATCCCCGCGGCCGCGGGATGCCTGCTGACACTATTCGCCCTGCAGTTCGCGATCCTCGCCCTCACCGTCGAGGTGGTGCTCTACCTGCAGCAGTCGCTCGATTACGGAGCCCTCCTGGCCGGTGCGTTGCTGCTCCCGACGGTGCTGGGCTCGCCGCTGCTATCCGTGCTGGCCGGCCGGGTAGCGGACCGCCGCGGCCCCACCCTGCCGATCCTCACCGGCCTCGGACTCGTCACCGTCTCGCTCATCATGGTGGCGGTCTTCGCGGGGCGCGGCCAGATCCCCGCGATGGTGGCGGCGCTGCTGCTGTTCGGCCTGGCCCGTCCCTTCGTCCTCACCCCGGCCACCGCCACCGCGATGCGGGCCGTCCCCGCCGGGGAACACCATCAGATCTCGGCGATGACGACCGAGGCCCGCCAGCTCGGCGGAGTGCTGGGGGTGGCAGTCGCGGGCTTCATCGTCTCCACCGTGAACTCGGCAGGAACGTCATCGGCCGGCAACGTCGAAGGATTTCAGGCGGCCATCCTGGCGGCTGCCGGACTCTGCGCGCTGGCATGGGGCATCGGGGCTGTCCTGATCCGCCGGCCAGCCGAGTCCCTGGCGGCAGATTCCTAGGACTTCACATCACAGATAGTTTGCCAATTCCCTATAAGGTGAACCGCAATGCAAGGGGTTGCGGGCATCGCCCAGCACTGTCACGTGGAGTTGTCGGGAGGGCACGAATGATCGAGTTGGGCAAGACGAGAGAGCTTCTGTCGCAGGGGACGGCGAGGGCGGTCGAGGTAGCCAAGGCGGTTCGGGTGATGCAGCGCTCCGGGCTGGTCCCGTTCCCCCGTCTGGATCACGGCATCCACTCCCTGATCAGCCTGAGCAAATACGGCCCGTTCGTCGGCGCGGCCAAGCACGCCGCCAGCATGACCCCCGACCGCGACGGCATCATCGACGAGCTCGGCCCCCTCACCTTCGCCGAGCTCGACGCGCAGTCCAACGCCCTCGCCCACGCTTGGCTGTCGACCGGCCTCGGCCAGGGCTCGATCATCGCCGCGCTGTGCCGCGACCACCGCGGCCTAGTCCTGACGATGCTGGCCAGCGGCAAGATCGGCGCGCGGCTGGTCATGCTCAACACCGGGTTCGCCGGGCCGCAGCTGGCGGACGTGTCCGCGCGGGAGGGCGTCGAGGCCCTCGTCTTCGACAGCGAGTTCGCCGAGCTCCTCAGCGTCATCCCCGACTCCATCACCCGCTATCTGTCATGGGCCGAAGAGGGGCACGACGCGTCCGCCGGCCCCCAGGACATCTATGGGCTGATCGCGTCGAGCCCCACCAGCCCACCCCCCGCGCCGAAGAAGCCCGGCGGCTTTGTGCTGCTGACCAGCGGCACCACCGGCACACCGAAGGGCGCACCCCGTGAGCGCACGTCGGTGTTCGCGTCGGCGCAGTTCCTCGACCGGATCCCGCTGCGGCGCGGCGGCGTCACGTATATGGCGGCGCCGATCTTCCACGGCACCGGCGTCTCGCAGTTCATCATCTCGATCGCCTTGGGCTGCACGGTGATCCTCAACCGAAGGTTCAACCCGGAGAAGGCCCTCGCGGGAATCGCCGAGCACAGGGCTGACGCGCTGATCGTGGTGCCCACCATGCTGCAGCGCATCATCGACCTCGGTCCCGAAGTCCTCGCCAAGTACGACACGTCCTCGCTGCGCATCATCTTCGCCGCCGGCTCCTCGCTGTCCCCGGACCTGTGCAGGCGCACCGCCGAGATCTTCGGCGAGGTGCTCTACAACCTCTACGGCTCCACCGAGGTCGCCGTCGCCACCGTCGCGACCCCCGAGGACCTGCGCGTCGCACCCGGCACCGCGGGCAGGCCGCCCGTGACCTGCTCCGTGGTGCTCTACGACCCGGACGACCGCAAGATCACCGCGCCGAACGTCACCGGCCGCATTTTCGTGCGCAGCGGCCTGAGTTTCGGCGGGTACACCGATGGCCGCCATAAGGAGCTGATCGACGGGCACCTGTCCTCCGGCGACATCGGCTACTTCGACGAGCGCGGTCTGCTGTTCATCGAGGGCCGCGACGACGACATGATCGTCTCCGGCGGCGAGAACGTCTACCCGCTCGAGGTCGAGAACCTCCTCGTCGAGCGTGCCGACGTGCTCGAGGCTGCTGTCGTGGGCGTGCCCGACGCGGACTTCGGACACCGGCTGCGCGCGGCCGTCGTGCTGGCCGATGGCGCGGCCCCCAACCCGGACGAGCTCAAGGAGCACGTCCGCAAAAACCTCGCCCGCTATAAGGTGCCGCGCGAGATCCTGTTCCTGGACGAGCTGCCCCGCAACGCCACCGGCAAGCTGCTCAAGCGCACCATCATCGATCTCTAGCCACATCCCGCTCGATAGACGTGCCATTGTGTCGACACACGGCCATTCCCGTGTGCCGCGCCCACCTAAACAGTAGTGTTGCAAATCACATGCAACCTGTTGTCACGGCGGAAGTAGGTGTCCCACGCACTATCTCGGGCACTCCCGTCGTGTGACGGCCCGAGAATCCGGTTATTCGCCGACCTGGGAATCGCACATGCGGATCATCAGCACTCTGTCCGTCACGACCGCCGCCCTGCTGGCCTTCTCTGCCGCCGCGGGATCTCCTGCCGCCGCCCAAGGCCTCGAGGTCGCCGTCCAGACACTGCATTTCGCGGTCCAGGTAGGCCCCGATGACGCGGCAACCTCCTGCGATATCGTCGGCGATCTCTACCGGCCCACCGCCGCGAGCCCGGAGCACCCCGTCGCCGCCATCCTCACCACCAATGGGTTCGGCGGCTCCAAAAACGACCAGGCTCCAATGGCCCGCATGCTCGCCGGGCGCGGCTATGCCGTCCTGTCCTATTCCGGCCTGGGTTTCGGCGGCTCCACCTGCAAGGTCACGCTCGACGACCCGCGATACGACGGCAAGGCGGCCAGCCAGCTCGTCGACTACCTCGGCGGGCAGGACGGTATCGCCTTCGCGGACCCCGAGCACCGCCAGCCCCTGCCCGGCGCGGACTTCATCGCCCGCGACAGCGTGGACCATCGCGGCGCGCCCAGCGACCACGACCCCCGAGTCGGCATGGTCGGCGGCTCCTACGGTGGTCAGGTCCAATTCGCCGCCGCGTCTGTGGACCCGCGCATCGACACCATCGTCCCCATGATCACGTGGCACGACCTCGGATCCGCCCTCGCCCCCAACAGCCTGGTCTCCGACAGCGGCGAGCCCACACCTGGCGTCACCAAGGCGGTGTGGACCGACCAGCTCGCCCTGGCCGGGATGCTCTCCCCCGGCCCGGACGGGTACCTGGCTACCCCCCTCCGCGCGCTGCCGTGCCCGAATTTCACCGATGAGGTCTGCCCCGCCCTCGTGAACGCGCTCCTCACCGGCTGGCCCGACCAGCGCGCGATGAGCCTGTTCGAGAGCGTCTCGGTTGCCCACTACACCGACGCCATCGCCATCCCCACGCTGCTGATCCAGGGCCAGAACGACACGCTGTTCAACTTGAGCGCGGCCCAGTCGACCTACGACGCGCTGGCTGCCCGCGGCGTCGAGGTGAAGATGATCTGGCAGCTCGGCGGGCATTCCGGCCCGCCTGCCCCCGGCGAGCTCGACGCCGCGGCCCCCGACCCTGACACCCAGTACGTCGCGGGCCGCATCGTGGACTGGTTCGACAGCCAGCTGCTCGGCAGCACCGTGGACACCGGCCCCGCCTTCGCCTACTTCCAGGACTGGGTGGAGTACTCCGGCAACGCCGCCCCCGCCTTCGCCGGCGCGGCGGACCCCCGCGTGGGATCTCCCATCACGCTCGACCTCACAGGTGGTGACGCGCTGCGGGGTCTGACCACCGGCGTCTCCGGCCTGCCCGTCCCGCCAGATCCGGGGGCCGCGATCCCGCTCCCCCAATTCTCCACGCCGGGCACGACGGCGGACTGGGCCAGCGAACCGCTCGCCACCTCGCTCACGGTCGTCGGCGCCCCCACCCTCGACATCAGCCTTGCCGCGGACCCGGGCGGGAACGGGTCTCTGGAGCGTTCGACCGTGGTGTTCGCGCAGATCGTCGATATCGGGCCCGACGGCGCAGAGACCTCCATCCACGACCTCGTGGCGCCCATCCGCGTGCTCAACCCCGGCGGGCCCCTCCACATCACGCTGCCCCCCATCGTCCATCGCTTCGAGCCCGGCCACCGTATCGGCGTGAGCTTTGCGGGCGGCAATGCCGCCTTCCGCGGAAACCTGGTCTCGCAGCGGGTCGAGTTCATGGCCGACGCCGCCCAGACGCTCACACTGCCTGTGACACCCTGACCAGCGCAAAAAAGACCGGCCCGGACTGTGTAAGTCCGAACCGGTCTTCATTAGTAGCGGGGACAGGATTTGAACCTGCGACCTCTGGGTTATGAGCCCAGCGAGCTACCGAGCTGCTCCACCCCGCGCTGCAAAGACCACACTACCCTAGTTTTGGGGCGGCAATTACCACCGTCCGTGCCGGGCCTGCGGAGTACGCTGGGTCCGCCCCTTCTGGAGGACGCCATGGCCCTGCACGACGACCGAGTGACCACTTTTCATCACCTGCACACCTCGAGCTGCTTCGTGATGCCGAACCCCTGGGACATCGGCAGCGCCCAGGCCCTGGAGCAGTTGGGCTTCCCAGCGCTCGCCACCACGAGCGCCGGCTTCGCCTGGACAATGGGCCGCGGGGACAGCCAGGTCCACCTCGAGGAGTCGCTGGGCCACCTGAGGGCTCTCGCGGACGCGGTGGGCGTGCCGGTGAACGCGGATTTCCAGGGCGGGTTCGCGTCCGACCCGCAGCGGGTCTACGACAACGTGTCGCTTGCCGTCGCCACCGGCATCGCCGGCCTCTCGATCGAGGACTTCACGGGCGAGGAATCCGCGGGAGGTGAGCCGCTCCACAACCTCGACCTCGCGGTAGAGCGCGTGCGCGCCGCACGACGCGCGATCGACGACAGCGGCACCGGCGTGGTGCTCACGGGCCGGTCCGAGGGATTCGTGTGCGGACGCCCGAACCTCGACGAGACGATCCGCCGCCTTCGCGCCTACAGCGAGGCCGGCGCCGACTGCCTCTACGCGCCGGGCATCGACACGGCCGGACAGGTTTCCGCGATCATCGCGGCGGTGGCCCCGGCCCCGGTGAACGTGCTGATCAACGCGCCGTATCTGACCGTCGGCGAGGCGGCGGGCCTGGGCGTACGCCGGATCAGCGTGGGCGGCACACTGGCCCGCGTCGCATGGGGCGGGTTCCTGGCGGCGGCCAGGGAGATCGCGGAGGAAGGCACGTTCACCCGGTTCGAGCAGCTCCCGGACATCGAAGCGCTCTTCGTCGACCCGCACTGACCTGCAATGCACTCAGGCCCGGAACCATGATCTGGTTCCGGGCCTGAGTATTAGTAGCGGGGACAGGATTTGAACCTGCGACCTCTGGGTTATGAGCCCAGCGAGCTACCGAGCTGCTCCACCCCGCGCTGCAAAGAGAACGTTACAGGGAGGGCGGGGGCGGAAGCAAATCGGCTTCCAATCCCCCGCCCACCTGCGGTTTTATCTTCCGGCGAGGCTAGTTTCCGGTGTTGCCGGTGACCGCCTGCCAGTTGGCGATGGCCTTATCCAGGTCTTCCAGCGCCTTGCCGTACGCCGCGAAGTCGCCGCTCGTCTGCGCCGTCTTGAGCTCCTTCATCGCGTCGTTGACCGCGACACCGGCGGCCGCCGCGTCACCGGTCGGCGCCGGTGTCGGAGCCGGCGTTGTCGGAGTCTCCGCCGGGGTCGTGGAGCCGTCAGTCCCGGGCTCGGGATTGGCGGGCTCGGCGGGCGCCGCCTCTCCCTCGGGCGCGGGCCTGGTCGCCAGCCCCGCGGTGTCCGCGCCGAAGATCTGCGAGAGCGCCTCCTGCACCGTCTGCGCGTAGCCGACCTTCACGCCACCCTTCGAGTCCGTGTAGCTCATCAGCACTCGCGTCAACTGCGGGAAGGTGCCGCCGGTGGTCGAGTTCCGCTCCGTGTACAGCGGGCCGACGTAGAGGATGCCGCCGTCGGCGATCGGGAGCGTGAGCAGGTTGCCGTACTGCACCTTGTTGGCCTGCTTGAGCAGCGCCACCTCGGTGGACACCTTCGCGTCCGAGACCATCGAGTTCTGTGCCTGGTTCGGGCCCTGTGTCTGCGAGTCCGTCGGCAGGGTGCGCACCAGGATCTGCCCATAGGTCTTCGGGTCCGAAGACACCGAGATGTACGCAGACAGGAAGTCACGCTGATAGCCGCGCATCGGGCTGGTCAACAGGAACTCCGGCGTCGCCGTCTCCGGGTTGCCCATCAGCAGGTAGTACGGCGGCTGGTTCTTGTCCGTCTCCACTGTGGGGTCGGTGGGCACCGTCCAGAACGCGTCGTTCGTGAAGAAGTCCGTCGGCTCGTCCACGTGGTACTTCGCGAGCATCTCGCGCTGCACCTTGAACAGGTCCTCCGGGTAGCGGATGTGCGCGTTCAAGTCCTCGCTGATCTCGCCCTTCGGCTTGACCGTGCCCGGGAACACGCCACTCCACGCCTTGAGCACGGGGTCGTTCTCGTCGAACTCGTACAGCGTGACGGTGCCGTCATAGGCGTCGACGGTCGCCTTCACCGAGTTGCGGATATAGGAGACCTCCTTCTTCGGCAGCGGTCGGCCAGTCGCGGCGTCGACGCTGTCGGAGACCAGATCGTCCAGCGAGGCGCGCTGGGCGTAGGGGTAGTTCTCTAGCGTGGTGTACCCGTCGACGATCCACTGGATGCGCCCGTCGACCACCGCGGGGTAGGCGCCGGCGTCCGTGGTCAGCCACGGGGCCACCTCTTGGACCCGGTCCCGCGGGTCCCGGTTGAAGATGATCTTGGAGTCGGAGCCGATGGCGTTCGAGAACAGGATGTTGCGCTCGCCATACTTCGCGGCGAAGGCGAGGCGGTTGATCCAGTTGCTGATCGGCACCCCGTCCTTGCCGGTGTAGGTGTACTTCTCGGTCTCGGTGTCGTACTCGCGAGGCGCCGAGCCCGCCGCGCCGACGATCGAGTAGTCCTGCGGCGTCTTCGCGATCAGCTCGCCGAAGTAGATCCGCGGCTGGTCCACCTTGAGCGCGTCGATATCGGACTGCACCGTCAGGTCGCTGACCGTGAACACCGGATAGCCGCCGGCGCTCTCCTGGCCCGCACCGGGGGACGAGGTGACGGTGTTCGCGGGGGCAGCGACAATGCCGTTGCCATGCGTGTACACGGTGTGGCGGTTGATCCAGTCGGTCTGGTTGCCGGTGAAGCTCCCTGGCGCCAGCTCGCGGGGCGCGAGGACGAAGTCCTGCAGCTCGCCATCGACCTCGTAGCGGTCGATGTTGAGCATGTCCGGGAAGCCGTAGAAGTTCTTCAGCTGCTGCCGCGCCGTGAACGTGGGCGAGAGGATGTTCGGATCGAGCAGGCGGAGGTTCTCGATGGTGGTGTGGTCCGCGGGGACGTTGACCGGGCTCTTCGTGCTCGCGCCCGGATACGACTGATAAGTGACATCGCCGCCATCAGTGACGTTGTTGATCCCGTATGCATCACGCGTGGCCTGGATGTTCCGGGTGATGTACTCGGACTCCTTCTGCGCCGCGTTCGGCTTGACCGAGAACTGCTCGACGATCAGCGGGTACACAGCGCCGATCAGCACCGAGGACAGCACCATGAGCGCCGTCGCCAGAGCCGGGATCCGCAGGTCTCGCAGCACGATGGCCGCGAAGAAGACCAGCGCACACAGGACCGCGATGGCCATCAGGATCAGCTTCGAGGGCAGCACCGCGTGGATGTCGCTGTAACCCGCGCCGGCAAACGTCGGCATTTTGGAGTCGTTAGAGAGCAGTGCGTAGCGGTCGAACCAGTACGCGACGGCCTTGACCAGCAGGAACAATCCCGCGATGATGGCCAGCTGGGCGCGCGCGGCCCGCGTGAGACGGCCCTCGCTGACGGCCAGACGGATGCCGCCGAAGATGTAGTGGGTGACGAGCGCCGCGAAGAAGGCGATGAACAGGGCGACGAACAGCCAGCTCAGAATCGCCTGGATGAACGGCAACGTGAACACATAGAACCCGATGTCATAGCCGAACTGCGGGTCCTGGATGCCGAAGTCGCCGCCGTTGAAGAACAGCTGCACCATCTGCCAGCTGTCCTGCGCCACTAGGCCCGAGATCAAGCCGATCACGATCGGAATGCCCAGTGCGAAGGTCTTGCGCTTGCCCATCACCAGCGAGCGATACCGCGCGACGGGGTCATGGGGATTCGACACCGGCACGAACACCGAGCGGGTCCGATAGGCGATGAGGATCGAGCCGAAGATGGTGGCGGCGACGAAAATCGCCACCACGGCGAAGATGATGATCCGCGTGAGCACGACGGTGCTGAACACCGAGCCGTAGTCGACCGAGCGGAACCAGAGCCAATCAATATAGATGCCTAGCAGCCGCGGGCCGAACAGCAATCCCAACACCACAACCAGGCCGAGGCCCAGCAGGATCTTGCTTCTCCGGGATAGCTGCGGGATACCGCTGGACGGTCGCACGCCCACGTCTCACACTCCAACCTCATTCGGCGGCGCCTGGCGCCACCTGGATTTGTGCCCCGCACTGCGAGACCACATTGATCCGTACTGTACGGAACAGCCCGGCTACCCACTCAACGGCCCGAAAACCGAGCCAGTTCCTGACCTTCCCGCGCGGGTGCGAAGATATGGCGATGAGCACGCAGTTTCACTCCACGTCCTATTCCCTCGCCAACCTGGGCACCAGCATCCGAGAGGTCGCCGAGTTCGTCGACGATACCGGCTGGGACCAGCGGCCCGAGATGTTCGCCTTGGTCCCCACCTCGCTGCTCGCCGAGACGGACCCCTCCCTGATCCATGATCTCGACAGCGCGGGCCTGACCCCCATCGAGCAGGCCGCCCTGCATGAGGACATCGACCAGCATCCGGACGCGCTCGGCGAGATCGTCTCCGGCATCACCTGGCCCGATTCGGTCGTCGGCGCGATCTTGGTGCGCCAGATAGTGGTGCTGCCGCCCGGCGCCGACGCCGACGTGGACGCCGATCCCACTCGGGCCCGCCGAAACCCGGCCAGCCAGGACGCGCGCCTCTACTCCGGGGTGCTGCGCGACGGCCGCGGGCTGAGTCTGCTGCAGCTGCGCACGCCGGACGGCGCAGTCGCGCCTTCGCCCGTGCAGGGCCGCGTCGAACTGCTGCAGTACGAGGGCCTCGGCGCGGAGATGCTCGACGCGCTGCGGGCCACGTTCGAGGCCGACCCCGAGGACTAGTCGGCAGCTAGCAGGATGGCGCCTGGCCGTCGGCTGTGGCGACGGCCGCCAATCCGGACACCGCGCTGGCCAGGCTCTCGACCTTCACCAGGTCCAGGCCGTCCGGCACGTGCCGGGCTGCCTCGGCGCAGTTCGCGGCCGGCACCAGGAAGATCGTCGCCCCGGCCGCCTGGGCCGCGGCCATCTTGTAGGTGATCCCGCCGATGGGGCCCACCTGGCCGTTCTCGTCGATGGTGCCGGTGCCAGCGACAAATTTGCCGCCGTTGAGCTCCCCCGGGCTCAGCTTGTCCACGAGGGCCAGCGAGAACATCAGGCCCGCCGACGGACCGCCGATACCGGCGAGGTTGAACGTGACGTCCACATCGGAGACCGGCACCTCGCTCAGCAGGATGCCGAGGACGGCCGTCTGATCGTCGCCCTCCCCCGACTTGCCCAGCTCGACGGTCTTGGTCTGCACGTCCGCCCCGCGGCGGATCTCGATCTCCACGTTGTCGCCCGGCTGCTTCGCGCCAATCGCGGCCTTGGCCGCGGCCGCATCCGCGACCTCGACGCCGCCGATCCGCAACAACACATCGTCCGGCTCGAGCGTGCCGTCCGCGGGGCCGCCCGCCACCACCTGCCCGACGGCCGGGGCCAGCGCGAACGGCTTGTCCAGGAATCGCAGCGCCGCGAGCTCCGCGCTGGTCTCAGAGGACTGGAAGTCGGCGGAGTTCTCCTGCTGGATCTCGTCCTTCGACTTGCCGGGCTGATATACCTCGTCGCGCGGCACGATGCCGTTGTCGCCACTCGCCCACAGCCCGATCGCCTCGAACAGTGTCAGCTGGTCCCGGACGGCGACGGTGGTCATGTTGAGGTTGCCGGCCGTCGGGTCGACGGGCGCGCCGGTCACATCGACCACGGGCACGGTCTGTGTCTGCTGCTCGCCATCGACGTCGACCGCAATTTCCGTGTCGCCGAGTGTGTTGACCGTCGGCCCCGGGCCCATCGCCACGAATGGCACCACCACGGTGAAGCCGGCAATCAAGAGCGCAACGACCGGCGCCAGCAGAGCCGCCATTGTAAGGATCCGTCGAGTCACCCGGCCAAGCGTAGAGCGCCCGCGGTTCCGGCGCCGACGCGGTGTGCCTGTTCGCCTTGAGCATGATGCCTCGACTCACCGCGCCATGCCGGTACCGTTGAGGCATGAGCGATACGCCGTTTGGCTTCTCGAGCAATGACCCCGACGATCCCAACAATCCCGACGACAAGGGAGATAAGGGCGACAAGGGCGGCTCCGGCTCGGACCCGTTCGGGTTCGCCGCATTCGGGCAGCAGGGCGGCGGCAACTTCGACCCCAGCCAGCTCGGCGAGATGCTCTCCCAATTCGGCCAGATGCTCTCCGGCATGGGCGGCGCGATGGCCGGCGGCGGCGATGGCAAGGGCACCGTGAATTACGAGCTCGCCAGCAAGACGGCCAAGTCCGCGCTGAAGAACGTCGTCCCCGTCACCGCCGAGCACACCCAGGCCGTGGTCGACGCGGTCCGGCTCGCCGAGCTGTGGATGGATGAGAACACGACGATGCCCACCGGCGTGCACGTGACCGAGGCGTGGACGCCCGCGCAGTGGATCGACGCCACCATCGACAGCTGGCAGCGCCTCTGCGATCCCGTCGCGAACCAGATGGCCACCATGTGGACGAAGGGCCTGCCCGCCGAGGCCCAGCAGATGGCTGGCCCCATGATGGGCATGATCACCCAGATGAGCGGGGCCGCGTACGGCCAGCAGCTGGGGCAGGCCCTGGGCCACCTCTCCACCACCGTCCTCACCTCCACCGAGATCGGCCTGCCGCTGGGCCGCGTCGGCACCGCCGCGCTGCTGCCCGCCGCCATCGCCACGTTCGGCGAGGGCCTGGAACAGCCGCGCTCCGAGGTGCTGATGTTCCTGGCCGCGCGCGAGGCGGCGCACCATCGCCTGTTCAGCCATGTCCCGTGGCTCTCCTCGCGGCTGTTCGACGCTGTCGAGTCCTATGCCCGCGGCATCACCATGGACTTCTCCGCAATCGAGGAAGCTGCCCGCAACTTCGACCCGACGTCCCTGTCCGACCCGTCCGCGCTACAGGATCTTCTGGGCCAGGGCACGTTCGAGCCGAAGGACACCCCCGAGCAGAAGGCCGCGCTGGAGCGCCTCGAGGTGCTGCTCGCGCTCGTCGAGGGCTGGGTCTCCACCGTGGTGGGCGCCTCGTTGCACGACCGGATCCCGGGCGCCAACGCGCTCGGCGAGACTCTGCGCAGACGACGCGCCAGCGGCGGTCCAGCGGAGCAGACCTTCGCCACACTGGTCGGCCTGGAACTGCGCCCGCGCAAGCTCCGCGAGGCGGCCGCGCTGTGGTCCAGGCTGACCACGGACCTCGGCATCGACAAGCGCGACGAGGTGTGGGCGCACCCCGACCTCCTCCCCGACAGCGGCGACCTGGACAACCCCGCCGGGTTCATCGACCGCCTTCTGGGCGGCGACAACAGCGACTTCGACAATCCCATCGCGCAGCTTGAGCGGTTGGAGGAGCAGGAGCGTAAGGATCGCGAGAACCCGGCCTCGGACGAGGCCGCGGACTAGCGAGTTCCATCTGGAGGACGTCGTCTCAGGTCAGGGCATAAAACACCCTGTGGATAACTCCCCTATTCCCGCTTGATTCCACCATGTCCTATGCCACAGTGGGCGCATGAGCGAGACTAGGCCTGCCGCGGACCTCTCCTTCCCCATTCTCGATCGCTGCGCGTCGGTGCTTCTGCGCCCGGACGGCACCGTGCAGCTCGGTGTTGACCCGCATCGCGCGGTGGTGATCACCCCGCCGGCGGAGGTGACGGCCGAGCAGACCGTGCGGCTGCTCGGCCACCTCGACGGCAGCCAAAGCCTCGATGAGGCCTGTATGCGATCCGCCGTCGCCAAAGAGTCGGTGCTGCCGATCTTGGAAGAGCTCGGCCGGTCCGGGTTCCTGTCGGCCCGCCGGCCCGAGCCCGTCCGGCGGAGCCCGGTCCGCGTGCACGGCCGCGGCCCGCTCACCGACCATCTGCGCAGCCACCTGCTCGATCTCGGGTTCACCGTGCTGCACACGTCCGCGAACACTCCCAGCGGCGACGAGTCCCGCTGGCAGACCGGGCTGGTGCTGCTCACCGACCGCATCGTCCCCGAGCCTGGGATGCTGCGCGAGCTGCACAGCCGGGCGATCCCCCACCTGTCGGTCCGCCTGCGCGACGGCGTCGGCGTGCTCGGCCCCCTGGTGCTGCCGGGGACCACCAGTTGCCTGCGCTGCGCCGACCTCTACCGGCGCGATCTCGACCCGGATTGGCCGCTGCTGTTGGCCCAGCAGCTTGGCCGCACCGGCAATGCGTGCCGCGCCACGCTGCTGGCGACCGTCGGCCTGGCGATGACCGAGTTGGCCCGCATCCTCACCCCCGGCAGCAATTCCCCGCACCTGGCGCAAGGTCAACCTGTGACTCTGAACACGACAATCGAGGTGGATCTGCGGACGCCGTCGTTGGCGACTCGGCACTGGCCACGGCACCCTTTGTGCAGGTGCTGGAGCCCCACCTCGAGCGGCCCCGCACACCCTGGATTCCAGGCAGTCGCCAGCCAAGTCGGCGCGAATCGGGAACAATGAGTCCGTGTCTGACATTCCGCGCCGCGGCGCCACCCGCACTGTGAAGCTTGCATCACTTCCACTGGGCATCGCCGGACGCGCCGCCGCCGGATTCGGCAAGCGGCTGACCGGGCAGAGCTCCGCGGAAATCAACGCCGACCTCGCCACCAAGGCGGCGGAGCAGCTCTTCGCCGTGCTCGGCGAGCTCAAGGGCGGCGCCATGAAGCTGGGCCAGGCCATGAGCGTGTTCGAGGCCGCGATGCCCGAGGAGATCGCCGGCCCCTACCGCGAGGCGCTGACGAAACTGCAGAAAGACGCCCCGCCCATGGCCGCAAGTGCCGTGCACCGAGTGCTCGACCAACAGCTGGGCACCAGTTGGCGAGACCGGTTCGAGTCCTTCGACGACGTCCCCGCCGCCGCCGCTAGCATCGGGCAGGTGCACCGCGCGGTCTGGTCCGACGGCCGCCGAGTCGCCGTCAAGATCCAGTACCCCGGCGCTGACGAGGCCCTGCGCTCGGATCTGCGCCAGCTGCGCCGCCTCGCCCCCATCTTCAAGCCGTTCGCCCCCGGCACCGATGTCAAGGCGCTCGTGGACGAGCTGGCCGCGCGCTCCGAGGAGGAGCTCGACTACCGCATCGAGGCGAACTACCAGCGCGCGTTCGCCACCGAGTTCGCCGACGACCCCATGATCTCAGTCCCCGCCGTGGTCGCCAGCTCCCCAAAGGTGGTGGTCACCGAATGGATGGAGGGCACCCCCCTCGCCGAGATCATCGCCGACGGCACCCCCGAGCAGCGCAACGCGGCGGGCGTGCGGCTGTGCGAGTTCCACTTCTCCTCCCCCGCCCGGGTCGGGCTCATGCACACCGACCCACACCCCGGGAACTTCATGATCCTGCCCGACGGCCGCCTGGGCGCCATCGACTTCGGCGCCGTCGTCGCCCTGCCCGACGGCATCCCGCAGGTGCTCACGGAGATGGTGCGCCTGGCCGTGCAAAACCGGCCCGAGGACCTGGTCGCCCTCATGACGATCTCCGGCTACGTCGCGCGCGGGGACAAGCTGGACCCCCAAGATGCGCTGGACTTCCTCCGCCCGTTCGTGGAGCCCCTGCGGGTGGAGACCTTCCACTTCAGCCGCGAATGGATGCAGCAGATCGCCGGGAAGTACTCCAACATGCGCGGCAAGGAGTTCCAGACGAGCCGCGCGTTCACGCTGCCGCCGGAGTACCTCATGATCCACCGCGTCCTCAGCGGCTCCGTGGCGATCCTGTGCCAGCTCGACGCGAACGCGCCCTTCCAGTCCGTGATCGCCAAGTGGACCCCGGACATGCTGGTCGACCCCACCGCGTAGCCCCCGCGGTCCTCCTGCCGCGCACCTCCTGCCGCGCACGTTCGCCGCGGGTTCGCAGATTGGCTGCGATTGCAATCGCGGGGTGGCTGCGTAATCGCGGCGACCTTGGGCAACCGCGGCGAACTCGGTGTCAGCGTCGGGCGGGGCGCGGTGCTAATCCGGCAGGGGCTCGTCCGAGACCTCGACGGGCTCGCCGCGGATAATCGCCAGCACGTCCGCGCCGTACCGCTCCAGCTTGGCCGCGCCGATACCCGGGATCGAGGTCAGCGCGGTCTCGCTGGCGGGCAACTGCTCCGCGATCGCCGTCAGCGTCGCGTCCGTGAACACGATGTAGGCGGGCACCGACTGCTGCTTCGCCTTGGCCGAGCGCCAATTCCGCAACGCGTCGAACACGGCGTCGTCGAGGTTCGAGGGGCAGCTCTCGCAGCGGCCCAGCTTGGTCGACATCGTCGTGATCAGGCCCTTGCCGCAGACTCGGCAGCGCGGCTTCTTCCGCTCGCGCGTCGGGGGCGTCGCAATCTTCGACGCCGGCGAGCTATCCGGCACCACACCGTGCATGAAGCGCGAGCGGCGGCGCGTCTTGCGCCCGCCCTCGTTGCGCGCCAGCGCCCACGACATCGCGAGGTGCTCGCGGGCCCGCGTCACGCCGACGTAGAGCAGGCGTCGCTCCTCCTCCACCGCGGCCTCGTCGTCCGGCTCGCCGCCGCTGCCGAGGGCGTGCGTGATCGGCAGCATCCCCTCGGTCAGGCCGACGAGGAACACCGCGTCCCATTCCAGGCCCTTCGCCGCGTGCAGCGACGCGAGGGTGACGCCGTCGACCACCGGTGGGTGCCTGGCCTCGGCGCGCTTGGCCAGCTCGACCAGGAGCCCGCCGAGGGTCAGCTCCGGCTCGTGGACCAAGACCTCCTCGGTGAGCTGGATCAGCGAGCGCAGCGAGCCCCACCGCTCGCGGGCCTGCGCGCCGGTCGGCTCGGTGTCGGTGAGCCCCAGCGGGACCAGCACGGCGCGCACCAGCGTCACGAGGTTCGCGCCGACGTCCGCGCCCTCCGGCAGGTCGTCGCGGCCCGCGGTCTGGCGCAGCGCGTGGATGGCCTGGCGCACCTCCTGGCGGTTGAAGAACCCCTCGCCGCCGCGCACCTGGAACGGGATACCCGCCTCGGTGAGCGCCTGCTCATGCACCTCGGACTGGGCGTTGATGCGGTAGAGCACCGCGATCTCGGACGCCGGGGTGCCGTTCGCGATCAGCTTCTTGATTTGCGCGGCGACGTTCACGGCCTCGCCCGGCTCGTCGTCGTACTCCGCGAACAGCGGGGCGGGGCCTGCCGGGCGCTGGCCGATCAGCTTGAGCCGGGTGCCGGCGATGCGCCCGCGGGCCGCGCCGATCACCTGGTTCGCGAGCTCGACCACCTGGGGCGTCGAGCGGTAGTCACGCTCGAGCCGCACCACCGTCGCGTCGGGGAACCTGCGCGAGAAGTCGAGGAGGTATTTCGGCGAGGCGCCGGTGAACGAGTAGATGGTCTGGTTCGCGTCGCCGACCACCGTGAGGTCGTCGCGCTGGCCCAGCCACGCGTCGAGCACCCGCTGCTGCAGCGGGGTGACGTCCTGGTACTCGTCGACGACGAAGCAGCGGTACCGGTCCCGGAACTCCTCCGCGACGGCAGAGTTCTCCTCCAGCGCGGCGGCGGTGTGCAGCAGCAGATCGTCGAAGTCCAGAGAGGTCGAGTAGGACTTGATCTGCTCATAAGCGGCATAGACCGCGGCAACCTGCTCCGGCGCCGTCGGGGTGTCCCGGCGCAGCCTCGCGGCCACCTCCGGGTACTGCTCCGGTGCGATCAGCGAGCCCTTGGCCCACTCGATCTCACCCGCGAGGTCGCGGATGCTGTCGGTGCTGGTGGACACGCCCACCTGCGACGCGGCCTGCCCCACCACGCCGAATTTGCGGTCGAGGAGCTGCCACTCCATGTCCCCGACCACCTGGGGCCAGAAGTACCGCAGCTGCCGCAGCGCCGCGGCGTGGAAGGTACGGGCCTGCACGGCCCCGCTGCTCGCGTCGCCGATGCCCAGTGCCCGCAGCCGCGTCCGCATCTCCCCGGCCGCGCGGGCCGTGAACGTGACGGCCAGGACCTGGCCCGCGGCCACATGGCCGTCGGACACCAGGTGCGCGATGCGACGGGTGATGGTGCGCGTCTTGCCCGTGCCGGCGCCGGCCAGCACACACACGGGTCCGCGCGGCGCGAGCACCGCGGCGGTCTGTTCAGGGTCGAGTCCGGCAACTGCTGTGGGCATGGGGCCATCCTCTCAGCCCCCTCTGACAAGCCCGGGTCCGGCCACCAGGGAATAAACCCCGCCTGCGGTTGGTTGGCCCAGCCGTGACCGCAAATGACGTTTCCGTGCTGACCATGTACTCGACCACCTGGTGTGGCTTCTGCCGCCGACTCAAGACGCAGCTCAACGAGGCCGGGATCGAGTTCGTCGAGATCGACATCGAGTCCGATCCCGCTGCCGCCGACTTCGTGGCCAGTGTCAACGACGGCAACCACGTGGTGCCCACCCTGCTGTTCCCCGGCGGCGAGACGGCGACGAACCCGCCGCTCAAGGGCGTGCAACGGCGGCTTGGGCTCCTCGAGCAGGACTGACTAAGACATGCGGCGGGCGACGGCGGCGATCTGGTCCGCGGTCCACGTGGAGCGACGCGCGCTGGTGACCGACCTGTCCGGCCTGCGCGCCGAGCAGTGGTCAGCCGCCTCCCTCTGCCCCGGCTGGGATGTGCACGACGTGCTCGCCCACCTGGTGGACACGGCTCGGACTGGCCGGCTCGCCTTCGTCCGCGAGATGCTGCGGGCCCGCCTGGACTTCGACCGCGCGAATGAGAACGGCATCGCCCGGGAGAGGCGCCCGGACCCGCGGGAGACCCTTCGAGCCTTCGAGGACGCTATGGGGCTCACCCGGACTCCCCCGGCGAACCTCGCGACGCGCTTGGTGGAGGCGTTCGTGCACGGCGAGGACATCCGCCGCCCGCTGGGCCTGGCCGGCAGCTATCCGGCGCAGGCCGTCGTCCAGGCCCTCGCCTACCAACTCCGCACCCCGGCCTCCTTCGGCGGCGGCCGGGAACGCGCCGTGGGCCTGCGCCTGATCGACCGGCAGACTGGGACGACGTGGGGACAGGGCGAGACCGTCGAGGGCGACGGCGTCGATTTGCTGCTCGCCATCTCGGGGCGCCCCGTCGCCGCAGATCGACTCAGCGGTAGCGGGGCAGCCCGGCTCGCCTAATCTGGCGTAGTGCCGGGTGCCGGGCCACCCCGGCACCCACCTCCGCTTGCCTGCTCGAACCACTCACTAGGGTAGCGACGGCCGGCGGGTCCTGTTGGATGGCAAGATGCCCTCCCACTCTGTCAGCCCGTCGGACCGCCCAGCACTACGCGCCGAGCTGACCGCCGCCGAGTTCTCCCGTTGGTACTGGACAAAGGCCGAGCTACTCAGTTTCGCCCGCGCTGCGGGTCTGCGCACGTCTGGCCGGAAGGCGGAATTAGCCAACCGGATTGCCGCCGATCTAGACGGCCGCGAACCGTCGATCCCGCTGACGGTTCGGCCGAAATCCAGCCGCCAGCTCGCACCGCCCTTGGCCCCTGCCACCGCCATCCCGCCCGGCCAACGGTGCAGCCAAGTGGTCCGCGCCTGGTTCACCGAGCACGTGGACCCGCACTTCCACTTCGACGCCGCGATGCGCGAGTTCTTCGCTGCCGCGGATGGAACCTCCACCCTCGCCGACGCGGCCGCCCACTGGCGCGCCACCCGCGACGCCCCGGCCCCGGAGATCGGCGCCCAATTCGAGCTCAACCGGTTCACCCGGCAGTGGCACCTCGATAACCCCGGCAGCAATCGCGCGGACCTAATGGAGGCCTGGCGCACCTATCGAGCACTGCCGATCGACGAGCGGGGCAGGGCGTAGCGTTCGATGCCGAGCTGACGGTCCCGCGGAACCGTCAGCTCGGCATCGCCCGGCGGACGTGCTGGGACCCACGCCTAGTCCAGCGCGGCCCAGGCCTCGAGGATGCCGCGGGCGATCGAGACCGACCCGGGCAGCATCGGCCGGGTCTGGCCGTCGTCGGCCCAGTCCCCCTGCGCGAGCGACGCGCGGACCTGGGCGCGGGTGAACCACTCGGCCTCGCCGATCTCGCCGTCGGAGAACACGAGCGGGGTCGAGGGGTCGCCGGTCGCGTGGAAGCCCAGCATCACCGAGCGGGGGAACGGCCAGGGCTGGCTGCCGAGATAGCGCACGTCGCTGACCTGCACACCGACCTCCTCCATGATCTCCCGCTCGACGCACGCCTCAAGGGACTCGCCAGCCTCGACGAAGCCGGCGAGGATCGAGAACATCCGCTTGGGCCAGGTGCCCTGGCGGGCGAGCAGCACGCGGTCCGCGCCGTCGTGCACCAGGCAGATGATGGCCGGGTCGGTGCGCGGGTACTCCTCGCGCTCGCATTTCTCGCAGACGCTGACCCAGCCGCCGCTCTTGAGCACGGTGGGCGCGCCGTCGCGGGCGCAGAATTTCGCCCCGTGATGCCAGTTGAGCACCGCCTGCGCGGCCACCATCCGGGCCGTGTCCACGGCGGCGAAGTGGACGCCGTGCGTGCGTAGGTCGCCAAGCTGCACGGCGCCGTCCATCTCGCCGGGGATGGGCGCGGAGTCCATCCGCGGGTCGCTGATGGCCCACATGTGCCGGCCGTCCTCGATGCCGAGCAGCACGGCGCCGGCGGGACGGTCCGGGGCGACCTCTAGGGCGTCCTCGTAGAGCACCGCGCTGCCGTCGGTCCGGACCTTGCCGCGCGCGCTCAGGCGCAGCACCCTGGCACTGGGCCAGCCGGCATCGAGCTGCGCGTCGTCCTCGCGCAGGCCCAGCGGTCGGTCGAGGGGATCACGGGAGAGCAGGGGCGGGCTGTGCAATTCGAATTCGCTCACCCGTCCCACTGTGCCACCGACGGGTCTGGCGCACGCGCGGTGTGCCTAGATCAGGCTTTGCGGATGTAGAGCAGGCGGTCGTGTTCCTCGATGGAATCGACTTCGGAGGTGCCCGCGCGCAGCAGTTTTCCGCCGCGCACGACGCCGAGCACGATGTCGCGCAGGTGCCGCGGTGAGCCGCCGATCTCCTCGCGCTCGACCTCCCGCTCGGCGATGGCGAAGCCCTGGTCCGGGGTGAGCAGGTCCTCGATCATCGCGACGACGCTCGGCGTGGACGTGGCCACGCCGAGCAGGCGCCCGGCGGTGGCGGACGAGACGACGACCGAGTCCGCGCCGGACTGCTCCAGCAGGTGCACGTACTCGGCCTCGCGCACGGAGGCGACGATCTTGGCCTTCGGCGCCAGCTCGCGGGCGGTCAGGGTCACCAGCACGGCCGTGTCGTCGCGGCTGGCGGCGACGATGATCGCAGATGCGCGCTGGGCGCCGGCCAGCTTGAGCACATCGGACTTGCTGCCGGAGCCGAGCACCGTGACCAGGCCGGCATGGGTGGCCTTCTCCAGCACCGCCGCGTCCGTGTCGACGACGACGATCTCGCCGGGAGGCACGCCGTCACCGGTCAACGCGTCCACCGCGGACCGCCCCTTGGTGCCGTATCCGACTACGACCGTGTGATCGCGCAACTTCCGCCTCCAACGCTGGATCTTCAGGGCTTGCCGAGAACGTTCTGTGAGGACCTCGATGGTCGTGCCGACCAACACCACCAGGAAGGCCATGCGCAGCGGTGTGATCACGAGGGTGTTCACCAGCCGGGCCGACTCGCTGACCGGCGAGATATCACCAAAACCGGTCGTGGTGACCGACACCGTCGCGTGGTAGAGCGCATCGAGGAACGTCATCGAGGCGCCGCCGCCGGCGTCGTTGTAGGCGACGTCCTGATAGCCGGCGCGCTGGAGATAGATGATGACTGCCGAGCCCATCAGCAGGCCTATGCCCAGAGCCAGGCGCCACAGCATGTTGCGGGCCGGGCTGACCCGGTGCATGGGCACCCGGATGATGTCGACGAGGTCGAAGTCCGGCCGGTCTGTCAGCTCGTCGTCCGTCTCGAACCGCTTGCGGATCCTACCGGCCATCGCACTGACCTCCGTTGCCGCTTTGGCGCCGTTTGCCGGCGAGTGCACTCACAACCGGGGAGCGTAGCCCGCCGCCCCGCCAAGTGTTGGGTGTCCCCTCATTTCCCACTGACACCGGCCCCCGCAGCAGCTAGCCTTCCCCCTATGAGACCTCGCGTGACACCCGGACAGAAGACCGCCGCCCTGGCCACGTTGCTGATTGGCGCGGGGGCTCTTCATATGGCGCGGCCAGAGCTGTTCGATCCCCTGGTCCCACCCCAGATCCCTGGCACCGCGCGCGGCTGGACCTATGCCTCCGGGGCCGCCGAGCTCGGCGTCGGCCTTGCCATCGCGGCCCCCGCCACCCGGCGGCTGGGTGCGGGCGCGGCGGCCGCGTTGTTCGTCGCCGTCTTCCCCGCAAACGTCTACATGGCTCTGCGGTGGCGGCGCCGTCCGCTGTCCTACCGTGCGATCGCCTATGGCCGGCTGCCGCTGCAGATCCCGCTAGTCCTGGCCGCCCTCGACATCCGCCGCAGCACTGTCCGCCGCGCCGCCCGCTGACGCCAGCAGCTCCGCCAACTCGGGACCCTCCGGCAGGTGCTTCGGGGCGACGGTCCGCCCGCTGCGCACATAGTGGAACGCCGCTCGGACTTGCCCCAGCGGCGCGCCGGAGAGCTCAGCCCACGCGATGCGGTAGACCGCGAGCTGCATCCCCACCGCGGCCTCCTCCGCCGCGGTGGGGGGAGCCCCGGTCTTCCAGTCGATCACCGTCCAGCCGCCGCCGGAGTCCCGGAACACCGCGTCCATTCGGCCGCGCAGCACGACGCCGCCGATGATGGTCTCGAATCCCGTCTCGACCTCAACAGGGGTGCGGTGCGCCCATTCGGAGTCCAGGAACGCCGCTTGCAGCTTCTCCAGATCCGCGTCGGGCGCGGCCCCAGTGTCGGCCGCGCCGGGCAGCTCGTCGAGGTCGAGGAGCCGGGTCGCGCCGAACCGGCGCTCGATCCACGCGTGGAACGCGGTGCCGCGTCGCGCGAGGGGGTTCGGCTTATAGGGCACGGGCCGGCGCAGCCGTTCGGCTAGGGCGTCCGGGTCTGCCTTGAGTGCGACGACCTGGCTCACCGACATCGAGCCCGGCAGCGTCACGTCGTGGCGGCGACGCCGATTGCTCTCCCGCTCGGCGAGGAGCAGCTCCACATCGGCGGCCCAACCGTCGGAATCTGCGGGGTCTTCCGCGTCCTGCGGCCCCGCCGCCAGCGCTGCGAGGACCAGCCGGGCGCCGTCCTCCACGGCCGGGCGGCGCGAGCCGAGCGGGTCCGCGGGCCACTGCGCTGCTCGCACCTGTGCGGCCAGCGGGTTCACGTCGGTGTCGGGCTCGGCGGCCCAGTGCTCCACCACTCCCGCACCGGCCTCCAGCACGTCGCGCGCCTCAAGCAGGAATGGCGAGGGCCCGCGGGATTTCCCGGCCTCGGGCCAGTGGTGACCGGAGAGCAGCAGCGTCTGCTCGGTGCGGGTGACGGCGACGTAGAACAGGCGCCGGTCCTCGTCGAGGCGGCGCTGGGCGAGGGCCTTCTTGTGCGACTCGATGGCGTTCTCGAGGTCTTTGCGATTGTTCACATCCTCGAACTCGAGCACGGGGATGCCCTCCCCGCCCGGCTCGGTGACGCGGTCCCCGCGCAGCTGCGGGGGCAGCTCGGTGACGTCGCCCAGCCAGGTGCTCGAACCACCCTCCGAGGGGAACACTCCCTTGACCAGGTGCGGGACCGCGACAACCTCCCATTCGAGGCCCTTCGCGGAGTGCACGGTGAGGATTTGCACGCGGTCCGGGTCCACCGAAACCTCGCCAGGGGTCAGGCCCTTCTCCACGGACTCCGCGGCGGCGAGGTAGGACAGCAGCCCGGTCAGCGTCGCGCGCGGGTCGGAGGCGTAGTCGGCGACGATGTCGGCGAACGCGTCGAGGTGCTCGCGGCCCACCCCCGCGGTGGAGTGACGCCGGGCGAGGGACTCCAGCCCGGCGCCGACCGCCCGCTCGACCTCGAAGACCAGCTCGCTGAGGGGTTGGCCGAGTCGCTCGCGCAGGGACGCGAGGAGTTTGGCGAGCTCGCCAATGCGCCGGCGCCCGATCTCCGAGTAGCGCTCCTCGGGGCCGGGGTCCGCGATAGCGTCGCCAAGCCCGGCGGGGTCGCTCGCGTCGCCGGGCAATGCGGAGTGCAGTGCGTCGTGCAGCTCATCGGCGTCGGTGATCGCCGCGCCGGAACCACCCCGTGCGCGCGAGTCCAGCTCTCGGGTGCGCCGGGCGAGTGCCGTCAGGTCGGCCGCGCCGAGCCGCCAACGGGCACCGGTCAGCACTCGCATCGCGGCACCGCCGGCGAGGGGGTCCGCGACCAGTCGCAGCATGCTGACGACGTCGCGGACCTCCGGCTCGTCGAGCAGCCCGCCGAGGCCGACGACCTCGACCGGCAGGCCCCGCGCGCGCAGCACCTCGGCCAGCGGGGCGGAGTCGGCGTTGCGGCGCACGAGCACCGCGGCGGTCGGGGCGGGCTCGCCAGCCTCGCGGGCCCGGGCGAACTGCGCGGCAATATGATCGGCGAGCCACTCGCGCTCGGCGGCGACATCCGCCAACAGCGCGCCCCGCACATTGCCCGGCTCCACGCCGGGGCGCGCCCGCAGCTCGCTAACAGTGACACCCTTGTGCCGCAGCGGCTCCGCGATCGCGTTCGCCAGCTGCAGCGCCTCGGCCGGGTTGCGCCAGCTGGTGAGCAGCTCCAGGGTGCGGGCGGGCGCATCGCCAGCCGGGAAGTCGGTGGCGAAGTACGGCAGGTTGGCAGCCGACGCGCCGCGCCAGCCGTAGATCGACTGCATCGGGTCGCCCACCGAGGTCAGCGCCACCGTTGACTTTGCCGCAGACCCGGCCACGCCGCCAAACAGCGAGGACAGCAGCACCCGCTGGGCGTGGCCGGTGTCCTGGTACTCGTCGAGCATCACCGCGCGGAACCGGCGACGCTCGGCCTCCCCCACCTCCGGGTGCGCCTGCGCGAGCCGGGCGGCAAGGGACATCTGACTGTTCGGGTCGAGCGCGCCCTCCGAGCGGAGCTCCTCGGCGAGTCGGCGCACCAGGGGCAGCAGCGCGATGCGCGCCTCCTGCTTGCGGATGATGTCGGTGAGCTTGGCGCTGGGCTCCGCCTTCTGGCGCGGCCCGGCGGGCAGGGTGAACAGCAGGTGCTCGAGGGCAACGTGCGCGGCCTCGAGGTCGGCGGGTTCCACGAGGTGCTCGCCGAGCTCGCCTGCGAGGGCCAGGACCTGCTCGGTGATCGTCGTGGGGTTCAAATCCGTGTCCAGCTCCCCGTCCCACGAGCTGACCACCCGGTGCGCCAGCTGCCACAGCTGCGTCTCCCCGAGCATCCGCACAGACGGCTCCATCGGCAGCAGCAGGCCGTATTCGCCCAGCAGCCGGCCGGCGTAGGAGTGGTAGGTGCCGACCTCGGGCTCGGCGGCGCGCAACCGGTCCCGGATCTCGCCGCCCGGATCGATGCGCCGCAGCAGGCTGGAGCCGCCGAGGCGGGCCAGGCGCTGGCGGATGCGCGTCGTCAGCTGCTGCGCGGCCTTGCGGGTGAAGGTCAGGCCGAGCACCTGCTCGGGCGTGACCATGCCGTTGGCGACGAGCCACACCACGCGCGCGGCCATCGTCTCCGTCTTGCCCGCCCCGGCCCCGGCGACGACGAGCACCGGCTCCAGCGGCGCCGAGATCACCGCCGCCTGCTCGTCGGTGGGCGGGAACTGGCCAAGCGCCTCCGCGATCTCCGCCGGGCTCACTGGGCTCACGGGTTCGTCACCTGTCTTCCTGAATCATGGGCCGGGCAGCTCGAGCTCACCGGACAGTGCCCGCACGTGTCGTTGACCGTGGCCGTGAACTCCGGCCCCCGGGTCGCAGCGGCGACCACGTGGATCGTCTGACGCCACTCCGCGGCGCGCTCCGGGGTCAGTGGCTGCTGGACCCGCTCGACGGCGACGCCGTGGCGGTCCGCCTTCGCGACGAACACCAGTCTGGCCCCGCCCGGCTCCTGTGCCTGCCCGTCAAAGCCGCCCGCCGCCGCGGCCACCTGGTAGGTGGCCAGCTGCGCGTGCTCCTCCGCCACCTGCTTGGTGACGGCGTTGCGGGCTGTTTTGACGTCGATAATCACGGGTCGGTCGTCGCCGTCCCGCTCGAGTCGGTCCACCCGACCACGCAACTGCACGTCCGGCAGTGCCGAGTCCGGGGAGGGCAGGACCACATCCACGCCGACCTCGACGCCGGACTCGGTGAGCTCGAACCTGGTGGCCAGCAACCAGTTTCGGAAGGCGTCGAGCATCTGCCGGTGCCGCGCGAGCTCGTGCCGCGAGTACCACGGGGAGCCGAGGTCCACCTGCTCCCACGCCTTGTCCATCTCCTCCTGCACCAGTTCCTCCGGCAGGTGCCCGGCGACGGCCTGCACCAGCGTGTGCACGAGGGTGCCGGTGACGGCGCTGACCTGCGAGCCGTCGGTGCCGCCGTGGCGCTCGAGCAGCCAGCGCAGGGTGCAGTTCTGCAGCTGCTCCACGTTCGACGGGGACAGCGAGACCGGCCCATCCGCCGTCTCCCACAGCGGCTCGCCGGTGCTGGCCGCGGCCAGCCCATGCCACTGGTCGGGGTGTGCGCCGGGCACCCCCGCAGCAGCGAGCCGGGCGAGTTGGGTGGCGGCCCTGGAGCGCCGCTCCTGGTCGGCGGGGTCCGCTGGATTCTCGGCGGGTTCAGCGCACAGCACCGCGCGCAGCTCCCCGACCAGCGCCGGCAGCGCCAACATGCGGCCCACGTCCGGTGTGGGCTCGGGCAAATCCGGGCCGTCGGGGCCGTCGGGGTCGGTATCGTCGGGCCCCTCGGCGCCGGAGTCCCTCAACCCGGACAGGAAGCGCGAGGGCGTCATATCCCCGTCCGCGGACTCGACGGCCGTGATGAGCAACCGGGACCGCGCGCGGGTGCAGGCCACGAGGAACAGTCGCCGCTCATCGGCCAGCAGCGGCGCGGTCCGCGAGAGTGTGACGGTTGGCCCGCCATCACCCGGCGCCGAGGCCACCCCGTCCATGACATCCACGAGATCCTCTGTGCCCAAAAGGGTTCCGCGGGCGCGCAGGTTGGGCCAGAGCCCATCCTGGACTCCGGCCACGGCGACGACGTCCCATTCGCGCCCGGCGGCGGAGTGCGCACTGAGGATGGTCACGGCCGCCGGAGCCGCGGCCCGCGCCCGCGTCTCGCCCGGCAGCTCCTGCTCGGTGACGTACTCGACGAACGCGGAGACGCGGGCGGCGGGCAGCCGGTCCACATAGTCGGCCGCCGAGTCGAACAGCGCGACGATCCCGTCTAGGTCGCGATCCGCCTGCACCCCCGCGGGACCGCCGCGGGCGGAGGCGGCGACCCAGCGGCCCTCGAGCCCGCTGGTGTGCCAGAGCTCCCACAGCACGTCCTCCACGCCGAGCCCGTCCGCCAGGGCATCGCGGCCGGCGGCGAGGACCTTGTGGGCCCGCAGCAACGGCCGGGCCTCGACCTCGCTCAGGCTGGAGAGCCCCGTCAGCGGGCCGGCGTCGGCCAGCAGCGCCTGCCGCAGCACCTCTGCGGAGTCCCGCTCACGCCCCGAGGCCAGCTCCGCCCGGCGCAGTCCGCGGCGCAGGCGGCGCAGCGCCACGGGGTCCGCCCCGCCCAGAGGGCCGGAGACCAGGGCGAGTGCGTCGTCGCCGGTGAACTCGGCCCCCGTCAGGGCTCGGAGAGCCAATAACAGGGAGGAGACGCCGTGCAGGCGGGCGAGCGGCAGCTCGTTGGCTGCCGTCGTCACGGGGACCCCGGCGGCGAGCAGCGCGCGGCGCAGCGCCGCCAGGGAAGACGGCACGGACCGCACGATCACGGCCATCCGGTCCCACGGCACGCCGTCCGCAAGGTGCGCGCGGCGCAGGGTGTCCGCGATCAGCGCGGCCTCGTGCGCTGGGGTGGTGAGCACCCGCACCTGCACCTGGCTCGCACGGGTCTCAGCAGCGAAGGGCCCGCGCTGCGGAGCGGCTGCGGGCAGCCGGGCGGCGATGCGCGCGCCGGTGTTCGCGAGCGCGGCGCCGTAGCGCCGGGCCTGGGTGAGCACGATGCGGTCCGGCGAGCCCGGCTCGGCCAGCCCCTCGAGGAAGTCCGCACTGGCCCCGCGGAAGCGGAAGACCTGCTGGTCGCCATCGCCCGCGATCGCGGTCAGCGCCGTGCCGTCGCCGAGCAGTCGCACCACCTGCGCGGCTTGGGGGTCGAGATGATGGGCGTCGTCGACCAGGACGCAGCGCAGCCGCGCGCGCTCCCCCGCCAACAGCTGTGGATCGATGGCGAACGCGTCCAGCGCCGCACTGATCAGCTCGGCCGCGTCCAGCGCCGGGGCCGTCGCCGTCGGGGCCTCCATACCGACCGACGAGCGCAGCAGCATGCCCTGCTCGTAGCGGCCCGCGAACTTGCCGGCGGCGACCCAGTCCGGTCGAGAGGCCTTGCGCCCCAACCGCTCCAAGTCCTCCGGGCCGTAGCCGCGCTCGGCGGCGCGCAGCATCAGATCCCGCAGCTCGCGGGCGAAGCCGACCATCCCGAGCGCCGGCCGCAGCCGCTTGGGCCACATCCGCGCGCCGTCCTCGATGTCGCCGCGCAGCATCTCGCGCAGCACGGCGTCCTGCTCCGCGCCGGTGATCAACCGCGGCGGCGGGTTGTCATGCGCGGCGGCGGCGAGGCGCAGCACCGCGAACGCGTAGGAGTGCACGGTGCGCACCAGCGGCTCGCGGGTGACCTGGCCGCCGTCGCCGTCGCCCTGAGCCAGCAGCGCCTCGGTGATCGCGGCCCGCAGCTCCCCCGCGGCCCGCTTGGACTGGGTCAGCAGCAGGATCGACTCGGGGTCCGCGCCCGCCCGCAGCTGCGCCAACACCAGGTCCACCAGCAGCGAGGTCTTGCCCGTCCCGGGCCCACCGAGGATCTGCACGGGCCGCCAGCCGCCGCGCGGCTTACCGGACGCGGCATGTTCGAGCAGCGCCGCCGCGTCCCCGTCCCACACCCGAGGCTCGAGAACTTTCCGCGACGCCGGAACCAGCCGGGCCCGCGACCCCTCGCCTGATCCACTACCTCGTTGTCCCTTGCGCACCCGACCATCTCAGCACGGGGCTCTGACAAGGTGGCGGCAGCGCTCTGCCTAGGCGTGCATCCCCACCGTGAACCAGCGCGTCGCGGTGTCCACGATGTCCTCGACCTCGGCGCTGGTCTCATCCTGCAGCCAGGCGGTGAGCAGCTCGCCCAGCCCGCCGACGAGCAGCAACGCGCCGATCTCGTCCTGCGGCGCGGGCAACGCGGCAGGCCCGAACAGAGCCTGTGCCTGCGTCACGACCAACGCGGCAAAGTCGCCGAACAACTCGTGCCGCCGCTGGCGCAGAGCAGGCAAGGTGGACGACTCGATGATTGCGGCGCGACCCTTGCGGGGGTCCTCGGTGAGTAGTGCGGCGAAGGCGGAGAACGCGGCGCGCGCTCTAGCCTCGGCGTCGCCCTCGGTTTCCCGCAGCGCAGCCAACACGGCGGCGCGCACCTGTTCGGCGATCTCGTCGACCAAGGCGAGCAGTAGACCGTCTCGGGCGCTGAAGCTCTCGTAAAAATAGCGCTCTGTCAGGCCCGCCTGCACGCAGATGGCGGTCATCGTCGCACGCTCCGCACCGCGAGTGCCGACTATCTCCAACGCCGCGTCCAACAGCTGCCGCCGCCGAGCCGACTGACGATCTTGTGCGCTGACGCCCCGATAGGGCCGCGGGGATGAGGTCATACCAAACCTTGACAGGGAGCCCTGTCTAATTCAAACTCAGACAACTGACAGGACTCACTGTCAGATGTCCGAGGATCCGCCTGCTCGACAGTCCTGCTAGATGATGAGGAGTTCGAATGACGAAGAACTTGGCGCTCGCCCCCGCGGAAAGCGACCTGAAACCGGTGCCTGGCGATAACGGCCTGCCACTAGTGGGCCACGGTCTCGACGCCATCCGGGACCCACTGAGAATGTGGTCGGATCGGTATGACCGCTATGGCGAGGTCTCGTGGTTTCGGGCCTTCGGCACACAATTCGTCGTGCTTCTCGGGCCCGACGCATGCGACGTCGCGCTGTCCAATAAGGACAAGGCCTTCGCCAGTGGCGCGGGCTGGGAATTCCTGATCGGGCCATTCTTCGAACGCGGCCTGATGCTGTTGGACTTCGGCGAGCACATGAAGCATCGGCGCTTGATGCAGCAGGCGTTCACCCCCGCCCGGTTGGCCGGCTACGCGGCCGCTATCGATCCGGCGGTCCAGGCCGCGATCAGGCAGTGGCAGCCTGGCGAGAACATTAAGGTCTACCCCGCGCTGAAACAGTTGACGCTCAATCTGGCCGTCGACATCTTCATGGGCGGCGCCCCTGGCGTCAGCCAGAAGCGGCTGGACGAGATCAACACGGCGTTCATCGACTGCGTCCAGGCCGCCACTGCGCTGGTGCGGTACCCGGTGCCGGGTGGCAGGTGGCGCCGCGGGCTCGCGGGCCGCCGCAAGGTCGAGGCCTTCCTGCGCGAGTACCTGCCGGCTCGCCGGGCGGGCGACGGCGAGGACATTTTCTCGGTGCTGTGCCGGGTAGAGGTGGACGGCGAGCGGTTCAGCGACGATGACGTCATCAACCACATGATCTTCCTCCTGATGGCCGCCCACGACACGTCGACCATCACGATCTCGACGATGATGCAGTACCTCGGCCAGTATCCAGAGTGGCAGCAGCGTTGCCGGGAAGAGTCTCTGGCGATCGGCTCGGACTCGATCGAGTACGGGCAGCTCGCACAACTGGAATCCCTCGACCTCGCGATGAAGGAATCGATGCGGCTGGTGTCGCCAGTTCCCACCATCGTGCGCAAGACCGTGCGGGACACCGAGGTGCTCGGGCACTTCATCCCGGCAGACACGATGGTCGCGATCACTCCGCATTTCACCCATCACATGGCGGAGCTGTGGCCTGATCCTGAGGTGTTCGACCCCGGCCGGTTCTCCGCCGAGCGCAGGGAGGACAAGGTCCACCGCATGGCGTGGGAGCCTTTCGGCGGCGGTGTGCACAAGTGCATCGGCCTGCACTTTGCGGGCGCTGAGATCAAGATCGTGCTGCACCACCTCCTGCGCAACTTCGAGTGGCACGTCGACCCGTCGTACCGGGCCCCGATGGATCGCAAGTCCCTACCCTTCCCCAAGGACGGGCAGCCGGTCCGGCTCACTCGGCGCTGACAGGGCTGCAACACTTAGGACATGCCCGCACTGCACGTTCACCACTTCGGCCCCCAGGGCCGCGCCCCCGACGTCCTCGCCCTGCACGGGCTCACCGGCCACGGCCTGCGCTGGGCACGGATGGCCGCCGCCGAGGTGCCCGACGCCCGGATTCTCGCCCCGGACCTGCGCGGGCACGGCCGCTCCCCATGGGCACCGCCGTGGGGCATCGACGCGCACATCGCGGACCTCGTCGAACTACTGGAGGAGGAGGCCCCGGAGCCCGTGGTGCTGATCGGGCACTCCTACGGCGCGGCCATCGCCGTGCACCTGGCTCGTGCGGTCCCCGAGAAGATTCGCGCCCTGATCCTCCTGGATCCCGCGATGGGCCTGGACCCGGACTGGGCTCTCGAGATCGCCGGGCACTTCCTGGCCTCCCCCGACTACCCGCACGCACAGGAAGCCCGCGATGACAAGGCCAACGGCGGCTGGTCCGATGTGCCCGCGGACGTCCTCGACGCGGACATCACGGAGCATTTGATAGACCTCCCGAACGGCCGCGTCGGCTGGCGCATCTGCGTGCCGGCGGCCGTCGCCGCGTGGGGCGAGATGGCCCGCCCGGCCGTCCTGCCGCCCGCGGGCCTGGCCACGACAATGGTCCGGGCGACGCGCGTCAACCCGCGCTTCATCACCGACGCGTATATCGCCGACCTCCACGCCCACCTCGGCGCGCAGGCCCAGGTCCTCGAGGTCGACAACGAGCACATGATCGACCAGTCCCGCCCCGACCTGGTGGGCGAACTGCTGCGGAAGGCTCTCTAAATGGCCAAGACCACTCCGGAACAGGTCGAGCACGTGCGCTCGATGATCCTGTCGATCCCGCCTGGCAAGGTCTCCACCTACGGCGCCATCGCCGAGGCCGCCGGGCTGTCGACCCCGCGCACCGTCGCGTGGATCCTGCGTGTGGACGGCGGCGGGCTGCCGTGGCAGCGGGTGATCAGGGCCGACGGCAAACCCGCGCAGGAGGTCGGCCAACGCCAGCTCGACCTGCTGGCCGACGAGGGCGCGCCGATCCGCGGCGACCGGGTCAATATGCGGATCGCGTTCCATGAGTTCTGAGGCCGACAGAGCCTTCTACCTCTGGGGCAAGGCCCTCGTCCCTAATCTCACAGTGACCGCGGAAGAGGCGGAAAAGTATGACCCCCTTTATCGCTACCGGGTCATGGAGTTTCGCCGGCAGGACGAGCTCACCCTCGCGATCGACATCGAGATGATGGCCAACTACCCCTATAAGAACAAGGCCACCAAGCAGGAGTTCTCGACGATCCGGGTGCTGGTTCCTCTGCTGGATGATGACGGTGCGTACATCATTCCCGGCGCGCTGACCCAGATGACCGCGTTCCTCGCCACCGGCGGCATCAGCGACAAGAACATCGTCGAGCGCGCGCCGGATGGGGCACTGGTCGTCAACTGGGACTACTGAGCGTCCGCCGTCCCGCCATCCAGAAGCCTCTAACAAGCATCAGCACGCCCAAACCCACGGCCCACCCGATCATCGAGAGCGCCACGCCCACCCCCGATTGCCCGGTGGAGTCGGTGCTGGCCGCCACGCTGAACGCGGTTGCGAACCCTGCCGCCGTGCCCGCGGCCGCGGCCAGCCCGCCGGCAATCGCCCACCGGGACAATCTGGCCGCGACGAAACACACCAGCACCACCGTCGCCCCACAGGCGATCACCTGCCAGGTGGGGAACTCGTTTGGCGCGGGCAGGCCCGGCCCGCGGAACTCGCCGTGATAGTCCGCGGACCACGTCAGCCAGCCCATGCAGGCAAGAAAGCCGAGGGGAAACGCGACCAGTCCCGTGGACCACGGCCCTAGACTTCCGCCGCCCGTCCCACCTCTGCCCGCCAGCCCTGCTCGCTCCGCCCGCATGACGGGCCAGATGATGATGCCTGCCCCGATCAGGGTGGGCACACCCACGAGGATGAGGGTGGCCGAAAAGAACTGGGACCAGGACACGGACGACATGCCTGGAGTGTGCCACCCGCGGCCGCTACTCGTACGAGATCAGCACCGGCCGCGGCTCGCGGGCCATCGTCTGCTCCGGCCCCATCATCGGGGTGTCCACGTGGGGCCACCGCCGGGCAGCAGCGCCTGCGTCAGCACCTGCTCCTCGACCGTCGGGCCCGAATCTTCTTGGACCGGCGCCGAAGCGCACCCTGCCAGCGCCGCGGCCGCCCCCACGGCAACCCGCCTCACCACAGGTCCTCCAGCATCCGCGGCTTGCACGCGTAGTAGGCGCCGGTCACCATGAACGCCACAGCCACCAGCAACATCGCGAACGGCCAACCCCAACCGCCAGTTTGGTCCCGCAGAACCCCGAACAGCAGCGGTCCCAGGCAAGCCACCGTGTAGCCGAGGCCCTGGGTGAAGCCGGAGAGCCGCGAGGCTCCCGATTGCGTGCGCGTGCGCAGGTTGATCAGTGTCAGGGCCATCGGGAAGGTGCTCGGTCCCAGTCCCACCAGGATCACCCAGAGGACGGGCACGCTCATCGGCGCGAAATAGAGCCCCGCGAAGCCGACGAGGTACGCGGCGACGCACACCAGGACGATCGGGAACGGGTTGTAGACCCGCGCGCACAGGGCGGGCGCGCCGAGCGCCGCGATGAAGCCCATCGCCGAGAACAACGCCACCATCGAGCCGCCGAAGGCCTTGTCCGCGCCGGCGTCGCTGAGGATCCGCGGCAGCCACGTGAACATCGAGTATGTGATCAGCGAGGTCATACCGAACATGACGGCCATGCCCCAGGACAGGCTGGTCCGCGAGAGCCGCGTGCCGGCCACCGCTCGCGTCGGCCGCGCGTCCGTCTCCGTGCCCGACGCGGTGGCGGTCCGCCGGGACAGCCACAGCCCGACGCATGGCAGCAACGCGGCGGCCGCGACAATCGCCCACATCCCAATCGAGAAGCGCCAGCCCAGCGCGTCGGCCACCGGCACTGCGAGCAGTGGCGGGATCGCCGTGCCCAGCTGCACACCCATGATGTAGACGGCGCTCATCACCGCGACGCGATCCGAGAAGTAGCGTTTGACCAGTGGCGGAATGACGACGTTGCCGATACCCATCCCGCCGAGGGCCAACGCGGACAGCGCCAGCAGCGAGCCGGTGTCATTCACCATCGCCCGCGCGAGCATGCCGGCCCCGGCCATGACCATGGCCAAGATCGCGACCCGCTCGAGGTCCCAGCGGATCACCAGCAATGGGGTCAGGAGCCCGAACACCGCGAACATCGCGGTCGGCAGCATGCCGAAGACGCCGACGATGGTGGAGTTGAAGCCGATGTCGTCGCTGATGTCGCCAAGCAGCGGGGTGATCGAGGTGACCGCCGTGCGCAGGACCAGCGCGGACACGGCAAGGGCGAGAAAGGCCAGGAGCCGACCCGAGATCAGAGACCGCCTAGCGAGCTTCGCCTCCGCCTTAGCATCGACCCTTTGAGCTCTCGCGTTCATCCCGGTACCGCCAATTGTCATGCCCCCGCTGTGTCGCGGGGACGAATAAATCATAGGATGACTCCATCAACCCGGCCAAGCGAGACGCTGTCACGCTGGTCACACCAGAATGTGAGGCTGCCATGCTCCCCATCAAACGGACCGGACTGGTATCCCAGGTCATCGACCTGATCGGTGTCGAGATCGAGTCCGGCCGCTGGCCCGTCGGCGGACGCATTCCCACCGAACCCGAGTTGACTCTGCTCACCGGCACCGGCCGGAATACCGTCCGGGAGGCCGTGCAGTCTCTGGTGCACGTCGGGATGCTCGAACGCCGGCAAGGCTCCGGGACCTACGTGATGGCGGATTCCCTGGTCTCCGGCACCATCCGGAAACAGGTCGACCACGCCCAGCGGCAGGAGCTCCTCGAACTACGCCAGGCTCTCGACGTCACCGCCGCCACCCTCGCCGCGGCACGCCGCGACGACGCCGACATCACACAGCTACGCAGCCTGATCGCCTCCTTGGAGGACCTCTCCGAACTCGGCGACATCGCGGAGTTTGCCCGAGCCGACGCCGCCCTGCACCGGGCAATCGTCCTCGCCACCCACAACAGCCTCTACGTCGAGGTCTATCAAAACCTCATCCCCACAATGGAACTCGACATAGAGGACGAGATCGTCAGCGAGGGCTCGATGCACCTCGACGAGCACACCGCCCTCGTCGAGTCGATAGTCGCGGGGGACTCGGACGGCGCCGCGCACATCGCCCGCCAATTGCTCGACGCCCGGCTCAGCCGGCTGCGCTGACGGGCAGCGCTAGCCCTCGCCCAGCGACAATGCTAGCGTGACCCCGCACACACACTGATTTCTTTCAAACCTGGGGGGGTTTCGTGCTCACTGACGACTTCACACCGAACAATCCGCCATGGCTGGCTCGGCCGGCCGACGCGCCCCGTCGCGAGGACCGCACACCCGAGCCCGACGGCGAGACGACCACCGTAATACAGGCAATCCGGGCCCCCGCGCCTCTGCCGACACCGCCCCCGCCACCTGCGCCCCCCGCACCCGCACCCGCACCCGTCGCCGCCGCGGCGCCCTCCCAGTGGCGCGCGCCCAGCCCGGCTCCGCGGGCCGCGGCCCCCTATGTCCAGGCCCCGCCCCGCAACAGCCAGCCAAATCCCGGGGTCTCCGAGCTGAACCTGCTGCGCCGGGCCAAGCGCCCCCCGCAGACCGGGTGGCGACGGGCCATCTACCTGATCTCCGGACGCTTGATCAATCCCGGCGAGTCCCCCGCGGACATCGCCCAGCGCGAGCTGGTGGACCGCAGCAACCAGCCGATCCGCGGCGACTACCGCATCGCGCTGCTCTCCCTCAAAGGCGGCGTGGGCAAGACCACCACGACGGTGGGCCTCGGCTCCACCTTCGCGTCCATCCGCGGGGACCGCGTGATCGCCGTCGACGCGAACCCGGACCTGGGCACCCTCGGCCAGCGCATCCCCAGCCAGACGACGTCCACGGCGCGCAGCCTGCTCGAGGACCGCAACGTGCGGCGCTACTCCGACGTCCGCGCGCACACCTCGCAGGCCCCCAGCCGGCTCGAGGTCCTCGCCTCGGAGAAGGACCCCGCCGTCTCGGAGGCGTTCAGCGAGTCCAATTACCGCTCTGTACTGCGGATTCTGCAGAATTTCTACAATATAATCTTGACCGATTGTGGCACCGGGCTGATGCACTCAGCCATGGCCGGCGTGCTGGACACCGCGAACGCGCTGGTGCTGATCACCTCGCCCGCCATCGACGGGGCCCGCAGCGCGATCGCCACCCTCGACTGGCTGGAGCACCACGGCCACGCCGATCTGGTCGAACGCACCGTCGTAGTGGTCAACTCGGCCCGGAAGGGTTCATCCTCCGTCGACCTCGACCAGCTGGAGCGGCTGTTCCTCGACCGCTGCCGCGCAGTCCAGGTGGTCCCATATGACAGCCACCTCGCGGAGGGCGCGGAGATCGATCTCGATCTGGTCAGCAAGCCCACGCGTCGGGCTTTCCTAGAGCTCGCGGCCACTGTGGCCGAGGGTTTTGGAATGCCCCGCTGACCTACAACACAGTCCGGACCAGCTCAGCGGTATAGGCCAGGCCGGGCAGCACGCCCGGCGTGGAGCGTTTATGCAGCGCATGCACGGCGAGCCGGAACATCAACGCGCGCAACAGCATCTGCGGCCACTCGGGCAGCACGCTCCAGCGGCTGATCAGCCCCGCGTCCGCGCCGCCCCATGAGATGGCGTCGACCACCACGACGGCGGCGGCCCAGGGCGCCGGACGCCAATACGGTGTGAAGTCCACAATGCCGGGCGCGGCCGCGCCAGCAAAGAGAACGGTGCTGAACAGGTCTCCGTGCACCACCTGGTCCGGGGTGTGCACCGGCCGGCGTAGCCCGGCCAACTGCGAGATCAGCGCCATGCTCCGCGCGCTGTCCTCGGTGACGCTCTCGAGCATGCCGTGACCCCGGGCCGCCTGCAGCGGATCATCTGCCCACGCGGATTGATCCGCCACGGTGAACACGTCGACGTCGCTATATGGCGCCGTCACCGACTGCGCAAGGAATCGCGGGCGCTCCAGCGTCGCCGTCTTCGCATGCAACCGCACGGCCACCGACACCACCTCGTCATAACGCGGCTCCGGCGTCCCGGTGATGAAACTCTCTGCGTGCCAACCTGAAACCACGTAGCGGCCGTCACTGGAGCGCACCGGACGAGCCAGCCGGACGCCATCGACATCCAGGGATTCGCGGATCTTCGCGGACCAGGCCGCCCGCGCGTTGTCGGCCACTGGGGCGAGCACCACGTCGTCGTACCGCCAGCCGCGATCCCACGTGCCATCTAGAGCCACCCCGACGCTCTCGCGTAAACCGAAGGTGGACCGGACGTGCGCGGGAGGTTCAACGACAAGGCTCACGTCTATAGAACCTACCGGCCCGCGGTGTCCGGGCGACGAAGCGGCCGAGCCGTGTCGTCGAGGTTAGTACCGCGGCAGGCTCGGATCGACGCGCCGCGACCAGCCGTCGATCCCCTCGGCCAGGTGGCGGCTATCGGCGAAACCCGCCTCACGGAGCCAGCCCAGCGCCTCAGCAGACCGGGCGCCCACTTTGCAATAGAGCACGATGGGCCGCTCACTGGTCAGCTGCCCACCCTGCAGTTGAGATCGCAACCGCCCCATGGGGATCAGCCGGGCGCCGGGCAGATGCGCGATGTCCCACTCGGCCTGCTCGCGGACGTCGATCAGGTCCACAG
Source organism: Tomitella biformata AHU 1821 (assembly GCF_000524475.1). GTDB lineage: Bacteria > Actinomycetota > Actinomycetes > Mycobacteriales > Mycobacteriaceae > Tomitella > Tomitella biformata. The sequence goes on from NZ_BAVQ01000043.1 coordinate 164,104, forward strand.
CCGTCGGATCGGCCAGGATGTCCCGCAACTCGTCGGCCGTCACCTCGCCCCCGACAGCAGCGCTCGGCAGCCCGCAGAACGCGTCGTAGTCGGTCAGCTCGGTGATCGGCGCAACGCCTGGGTCCTTGCGGATCTGAATGGTCCGGTGCGTCATAGCCAGCGCGTCGTAGCAGAGCAGCCGGCCCAGCAGCGGCTCGCCGAGGCCCGCGATCAGTTTGACGGCCTCCGTCGCCATGATTGAGCCGACGGCCGCGCACAGCACCCCCAGCACCCCGCCCTCCGCGCACGACGGCACGGTGCCCGGCGGCGGCGGAGTCGGATACAGATCCCGGTAGTTCACCGCCCGGCCGTCTGGCGCGGCATCCCAGAACACGGATATCTGGCCCTCGAAGCGGAAGATCGAGCCCCACACATATGGCTTGCCGGCCAGCGCCGCGGCATCGTTGACCAGGTAGCGGGTGGCGAAGTTGTCGGTGCCGTCCAGGATCAAGTCGTACTGGCTGAACAGCTCGACGGCGTTGCCCGGCTCGAGTCGATCGGTGTGCAGCACGACGTGCGCGTCGGCGTCGATCGCCAGCATCGAGTCCCTGGCGCTCTCGGCCTTGAGCCGGCCCACGTCGGCGTGGCCATGGATAACTTGGCGGTGCAGGTTGGAGGTCTCCACCACGTCGAAATCGACGATGCCGATGGTGCCCACCCCGGCCGCCGTCAAATACAGCAGCGCCGGGGAGCCGAGGCCGCCCGCGCCGATCACGAGCACCTTCGCGTTGCAGAGGCGGCGTTGGCCGATCTCGCCGAGGTCCGGGAGGATCACGTGCCGGTGGAACCGCGCCCGCTGCGTCGCCGTCAGCTCCGGGCCGGGCGACACCACAGGCGCCAGCGGGCTCATGCGCGCGGGTAGGGCCACGGATTAGCGGTGCAGACGAGGTCGTCCGCCTTGACGACGCCGTGCGTGTCCAGCTGCGAGAGCTCGTTGTTCGCGGTGCCAAAGGTCTGTTGCATCATCACCGGCGCCAGCCCGTTCGAGGACTCGCACGGCTGGTGCTGCGCGTAGCCGATTGCATGGCCAACCTCATGGTTGACCATGTACTGCCGGTAGGAGCCGATATCGCCCTGATAGGCCACCGCACCGCGGACCCAGCGGGACTCGTTGAGCACCACGCGCTTGAGGTCTGCGTTGTAGCAGGACGACTCAACGGGAATGTCGTAGCCACAGGTGTCGCGGACCGTCATCTGGGAGGTCAACGCGATGTGGAAGTCGGCATTCGGATCGTCGACACGCCGGAAGCCGACTTTCTCGTCCTTGATCCAGCTCTTGGGATTCGAGAGGGTCGCCGCGACCAGCTGCGCGTAGGCCTCGTCGCCGCCGTAACCGACCGTGTCCACGCCGTCCTCGACGTCGATCGTGTACGTGTACACGTGGTCGAGTCCTTGGCCGACCTGCTCCGTCGTGCCCGGCACGATGTGGAAGCCGCCGGTCCCGCGCTCGGTGAACGCGCCGCCCGCAGGCAGCGCGACGGCGGGGATCGAGGCGTCGAATTGGCCGTCCCCGCGGGGCGCGCCCACGATGCCGTTGACCTGGGTGGTCCGGGCGCCCAGTCCGGGGTCTCCGCCAGCGGCAACCGGGGTGCCCCCGCGCGAGGCGTCCACGATCACCAAGATTGTGACGATAAGCAGCACGGGGATCGCATATGCCCGCCAGCCGTACTGGGAGACGAAGCGGCCGAGCTTCGTCTGACGTCGGATGCCCTCCCGCTCGCTGCGCCGGGCTTTAGTCCGAGGGGGAGCCTGCGCCGCCGGGTCCCAATGGGCCCGCAGGGGCTGGTTCCACGACGGGAACGAGAAGCCGTCGTCAGTCTCCTGAGGGGTGGACGAATCGCCGGTTCCCTCATCAAGGGCACTCCGCCGCATCTCGCCGTCCCGATTTGTCACGACCACAGAATCTCACACGCCGCCTAGACTGTCTCAGGGCACGCCGCGCGGGGGGTCTTGGCCCACCTTACTTTCGTCGGGGGCAATGGGCGAATTCTTGCCGAAGCGACCCTAGTACTGTGTAAGCCCTCGGCGGCCAATGACCGGACGGCCCCGCACGTGATAGGTCCGAAGTTGACGCACGCCCTATCTGCCTCACGGCAATCAACGTTTCTGCGCCAGACTGGAGAGCTATGACGGACTCAATGCACGACGCTGGCGGCGCACCCGCGGTCGAACGACCCAAGAAGGGCGTCCGCATGCCTCGCAGCGAGCGCCGCCTTCAGTTGATGACGGCGGCGAGCGATGTCTTCGTCATCAACGGCTACCACTCCGCCGGCATGGATGAGATCGCGGAGCGGGCCGGCGTCAGCAAACCCGTGCTCTACCAGCACTTCCCCAGCAAACTCGACCTCTATATGGCGGTCCTCGGCCGGCACATCGACCTGATGGTCCAAGGTGTACGCCAGGCGCTGCGCTCCACCACCGACAACCGCCAGCGCGTGCACGCCGCTGTGCAAGCGTTCTTCGATTTCGTCGACAACGACACGCAGGGCTATCGCCTGGTCTTCGAGTCGGACCTGATGGGCGACACCCAGGTGCAGACCGCCGTCGATCGTGGCACCGAGGCCTGCGTGGACGCCGTCTTCGACATGGTCAGCCAGGACTCCGGACTGGACCCGTATCGCGCCCGCATGCTCGCCGTCGGTCTCGTCGGCGCCAGCCAGGTCAGCGCCCGCTACTGGCTCGAGGCAGACCGGCCGATCTCCCAGGAGGACGCCATCAACACGACGGCCTCCCTCCTCTGGGGCGGCCTGTCCCACGTCCCGATGCAGGGAAACCGGATCTAGGCCACTGTCCTGCGGTACTCCGTCGACGAGATGCCACGCACCCGTTTGAACGCCGCGCCCAGTGCGAACGCGTTGCTGTATCCCACCTTGCCCGCCACCGCCTCGATGGTGGAGTCCGATGAGGCTAAGACCCACCGGTCTGAGAAAGCACTGTGCCCACCTCGAGAAATCCGAGGTGGGCACAGTCAAATAACGAGAATCAGCTGCTGAAGCCGACGGTGCGGCCGCCCGCGGCGCCGATCTCCACATACGCGATGCGCGAGGCGGCCACCAGGAACTTGCGACCCTTCTCGTCCTCGAGGCTCAGGGTCGACGTGCCGTCTGCCAGCGCCGCCGACACAAGCTTCTCGACCGCTGCGGGAGTCTGCGAACTCGCAATCACCAGTTCGCGCGGGCTGTCGGAAATACCGATCTTGACCTCCACGGTCAACCTCCTTGGTTGTGAGTTCTTGCTGACTCAATATCGAACACTAGCTGAGGCCGAGAGCTTCCATCCGGCGCGCATGCTCGTCCTGCAAACGGTCAAAGAGCACCGCCAGGTTGTTGATGTCACCGGCCGCGGCCATCACCAACTCTGCCAGCGCCTCGCGCTGCATCGCCACGTACTGGGCCTGGGTGACTGCCTCGCCGAGCAGCCGGCGGGCCCACAGCGCCAACCGGGACCTCTCCTGCGGATTCGCGGCGATGGCCGCGCGGACCTCGGCGACGACGAACTCCGAGCGCGCCGTCTCCTCCAGCGACTCCCGGACGATCTCCCGCACGTCCTCAGGCAGGGCGGCGATGATCTCGCGGTGGAAGTCCGACGCCAAGCCATCGCCGATATAGGCCTTGACGAGGGACTCCAGCCAGGAGCTGGGGGTGGTGGAGGCGTGGAATCGCTCCAGGATCTCGGTATAGGGGGCCATCGCCTCGAACACGTCGACGCCACGGTCGGAAAGAGCGCTCGAGAGCAGCTCGAAGTGCTCGAAGTCGGTGGCAGCCAGCCCCGCCATTGCCACCTTTCCGCGCAGGCCCGGCGACATCTCCGCGTCCGACGACAGTCGGTAGAAAGCGGACAGCTGTCCATAGGCAAGCAGCCCGAACAACTCGTCCACACCCGGATGGTCCGACGGCACAGCAGTCTCAGCAGTGACACTCATGGTCACCGAGGATAGTCCGAGGAGTATGTGACGTTGATGGTGCCGCCCCCACGAGCCGCAGGAACAGCTAGACTGGTGCCCGATGACCGGCATTACCGTCGGCGTCAATTGAAATTGTGCGCGCACCGACCAGCACCGCGGCCAGATAGATGGACGCTGGATGCGGTTCGACAGTCAGGCCACCGACCCGGTATCCGGCATTCGTTCCGTGGGTTCGTAGGGGGACGGGTTTAGTCAAGGGAGAGCCGCCGTTGGCAGGCCCCGCCCGACCCTCGTGCGCGCGAGAGACGCATGGAAGGCCAGAACCCTGAGTAAGACAACCGTCGACACGACCGTGACCCCGAGTCCGGACGTGAGCTCGACCTCCCTGAACCACACCCCCGACGCACCCGCCCCCACGTTCGCCGAGCTCGGCGTCCGCGAGGAGCTCGTCCGCGGACTCGCCGATGTCGGCATCGACCGCACGTTCGCGATCCAAGAGCTGACGCTCCCCCTGGCGCTGGCTGGCGATGACCTCATCGGCCAGGCCCGCACGGGCATGGGCAAGACCTTCGGCTTCGGTATCCCGCTGCTGCACCGCATCGCCGCCGATGACGCCACCAGCCCCCTCGACGGCACCCCGCGCGCCCTGATCATCGTCCCGACGCGCGAGCTGTGCGTCCAGGTGACGAAGGACCTCGAGGACGCGTCCAAGCACATGCCGACGCGCGTGACCTCGATCTACGGCGGCCGTCCATACGAGAGCCAGATCGCGATCCTGCAGTCCGGCGTCGACGTGGTCGTCGGCACCCCGGGCCGCCTGCTGGACCTGGCCAACCAGGGCCACCTGATCTTGGGCAAGGTCGGCGTGCTGGTGCTCGACGAGGCCGACGAGATGCTGGACCTCGGCTTCCTCCCAGACATCGAGCGCATCCTCGGCATGGTCCCGGACAAGCGCCAGACGATGCTGTTCTCCGCGACGATGCCCGGCCCGATCATCACGCTGGCCCGCACGTTCCTGACGAAGCCGACGCACATCCGCGCCGAGGAGCCCGACTCCTCCGCAGTGCACGACCGCACCGTCCAGCACATCTTCCGCGCCCATGCCCTCGACAAGGTCGAGATGGTCGCGCGCATCCTGCAGGCCCGCGAGCGCGGCGCGACGATGATCTTCTCCCGCACCAAGCGCACCGCGCAGAAGGTGGCGGACGAACTCGCCGAGCGCGGCTTCAACGTGGGCGCCGTACACGGCGACCTCAACCAGGTGCAACGCGAGAAGGCTCTCGACGGCTTCCGCAGCGGCAAGATCGACGTGCTGGTCGCCACCGACGTCGCGGCCCGTGGCATCGACATCGACGACGTCACGCACGTCATCAACTACCAGTGCCCCGACGACGAGAAGACCTACGTGCACCGCATCGGCCGCACCGGTCGCGCGGGTCGCACCGGCATTGCCATCACGCTCGTGGACTGGGACGACTTGCCCCGCTGGAGCCTGATCGACAAGGCCCTCGGCCTGAACATCGACGACCCGGTGGAGACCTACTCCAACTCCGAGCACCTGTACGTGGAGCTGGACATCCCCACCACCGTCAAGGGCTCGATCGGCGGCCCCACGGCCAAGGCCCCCAGTTCCAAGACCGCAGGCGCGAAGAATGAGACTCGTACCCCGCGCAAGCCCCGCGAGGGCGACTCCGCCCCGCGGACCCGCACCCGCACGCGGACCCGCGCCGGACAGTCCGACACCGCGGCCCCCGCAGAGGCCACCGGCGCACCGGCCGCCGAGGGCGCTGCGGGCGAGAGCAAGCCCCGTCGTCGCCGTCGTCGCCGTCCGTCCTCAGACGCCGCGGCCGCGAGCACGGGCGCTTCGGACAGCTAGACAGTTTTTCCCAACGTGGGCGCGCTCGGCTTCGGCCGGGCGCGCCCACGTTGCTGTTGCGCGCCAGCTAACCTGGCCCAGTGCCCAAGCTGAAGCCCGAGAGACGCACTCGCGGAGACCTGATTGCCGTCGCCGTTATCACTCTCTCCGTGCTGATCGTGGCGGCTGTCGTATGGCCGACCAGCGCCGAGCGGGCGACCACGTCGCTCACCGCGCCGCCCGGCGACGGCGAGCCGCTGAGCGCCGCAGCGACGGTGCCCGACGTGCTGGCGCCGCTCTGGCAACAGCGCAGCGGCGCGACCCAAGCCCCCGTTGTGCTCGGCGCCACCGTGGTCACCGCAGATGGCGACGCCGTCGTGGGCCGCGACCATCTGACTGGCGAGCAACGGTGGCGGTATCAGCGCGATGTGCCCCTGTGCGGGGTGATCGGCGCCTGGGACATGGCGGTCAGCGTGTACCGGACAGCGAACGGGTGCAGCGAGGTCACCGCGCTCAAGGCCGACACCGGCGCACGCGGCCCGCAGCGCTCCAGCAATGTGGACTCCGACATCACATTGCAGGCGAATGGCACCTTCGTCACGGCCTACGGCGACACCCGGCTCGAGTCCTGGCGCAATGACCTGGTCCGCACGGTCGAGTACGGCCGCGTCGAGGCCCCCGTGAACCCCGGCTTCCAGCCCCGTTCCGGCTGCGAGCTGCGCTCGGTCGCCAGCTCCCCGGAGCGGATCGCACTGCTCGAGAAGTGCCCGAATGAGTCCGGGGAGCGATTGACCGCCATGACCCCCGACCCCGAGGACAGCACCAAGCCGGACGTGCAGGGCTCCCTGCTCTTGATGCACGAGGATCAGCCCGTCGAGGGTGCCCGTGTCCTGGCCACGGGAGCTGGCAGGACGGCGGTGCTCATCCCCAGCCCGCGCCCGTCCATCCTCATCTTCGACGCGTTGGGCGCGACGCTGGGCGAGTCCGAGCTGCCCGTGGACGCGGGCTTCGCACAGGGCCCGCCCGCCGTCCAGTCCGGACCGGTGCTGACATTCTCGACCGGCTCGGCCACCGTCGCGCTTGACGCGACGACGTTCGAGACCTTGTGGACGCGGCCCGGCACTCTGGGCGCCGGCGCGATGATGGCCGGCCAGCTGCTGCTGCCGGTGCCCGGCGGCATCGCCGTCGCCGACCCGTGGACCGGGCTCGGCGCGCGGGTCATCCCCGTCGATCGCGGAGCGGCCACGGGCCCGGTCGAGACCGCGGTCGCGGGTGCTGTGGTGTTGGAGCAGCGCGGGGACCAGCTGTTCGCGCTGGGACCAGATAGTTCAGCTCAGGAGTAGATCTCGTCGACGGAGACAATCTTGAGCTCGGCGCCGTCGTCCCAGTGCTTGACCAGGTTCGCGGCGAGCTCCCGGTACGCCGTCGCCCCCTTGTTCTTGCGGCCGGACAGCACTGTCGCACCCGAGGCCGACGCCTCCGCGAACCGGACGGTGCGCGGGATCGGCGGGGCCAGCACGGGCATGCCGTACCGGTCGGAGACGTCCGCCAGCACGTCGCGGCTATGCGTTGTGCGCGCGTCGAACAGAGTCGGCAGCACGCCGAGCAAGGACAGGTTCGGATTCGTGATGGCCTGCACCTCGGAGACCGTGCGCAGCAGTTGCCCCACCCCTCGATGGGCCAGCGTCTCGCACTGCAGCGGCACCATGACCGCGTCGGCGGCCGTCAGCCCGTTGAGTGTGAGCACGCCCAGCGAGGGCGGGCAGTCGATCAAGACCACGTCGAAGTCGTCGGCCACCGCGACCAGAGCCCGGCGGAGCGCGTGCTCGCGGCCGGGGCGCATCAGCAGCAGCGCCTCCGCGCCAGCCAAGTCGATCGTCGCCGGCAACAGCTTCGCGCCGCCCTCGGTGTCGAGCAGGACGTCTGCCACCGCGGCGTCGCCCACCAGCACCTCATGGACCGAACCGTGGAGTTGGTCCGGGTCATGCCCCAGCGAGAAAGTCAGACAGGCCTGCGGATCCAGGTCCACCAGCAAGACCGATTTGCCCAGCCCCGCGAGCGCCGCTCCCAGCGAGGCGACCGTAGTCGTCTTCGCCACCCCACCCTTTTGATTGGCCACTGCCAGAGTTCTCGCCACGGCACCATCTTGTCCGATGGGACTAGCACATGCCACACCGGCAGCGGAAAAGTGCATTATGTCTAGGTGAATACCATCACCAAACGCGTCATCCTGCTGCGCCACGGCGAGACTGAGTGGTCCGCCACTGGCCGCCACACGGGCCGCACCGATATCCCCCTCACCGACCTCGGCATTCGCCAGGCCAGATCCGTGGCGGGGCACCTCGACGAACTGGATCTCCGCGATCCGCTGGTGTTCGCCAGCCCTCGCCGCCGTGCCCTGGACACCGCGGAGTTGGCCGGGCTGGCCCCCGATCGCATCGATTCTGACCTGGCCGAATGGGACTACGGCGACTATGAGGGGCGAACCACCCCCCAGATCCGGGAGAGCGCGCCAGGCTGGACGGTGTTCACGCAGCCCTGCCCCGGCGGGGAAAGCGCGGCGGACGTGGGACGACGGGCGGATAAGGTCCTAGCAGCATTACCCGCCGAGCGCGACGCGATACTCGTCGGGCATGGCCATTTCTCCCGCGTGCTGATGGCGCGCTGGCTGGCACAGGAGGTCTCCATGGGGGCACATCTCGGAATGCCCGCGGCCGGCGTCGCCGTGCTCGGATATGCGCACAATATCCCGCTGATCTGCTCGATCACCGGACCGCGCGCGTGATCCGCAGGGTCGCGCCGGCCGATGTGCCCGCCATCGTCGAACTGATCTACGGTCTGGCCGAATACGAGAGGCTGCGGCACGAATGCACCGCGACGCCGGAACAGGTTCATGCGGCATTGTTCTGCGAGCAGCCCGCCGTGTTCGGGCACGTCGCGGTGGAGGACGGTGCCGTGGTCGGCATGGCGCTGTGGTTCCTGACATTCAGCACCTGGGACGGGGTGCACGGCATCCACCTCGAGGACCTGTACGTCCTGCCCGAGCGCCGAGGCCAGGGGCATGGCGCTCTGTTGCTGGGCGCGTTGGCGCAGGTGTGCGTCGAACGCGGCTATACCCGCCTGGAGTGGGAGGTGCTGGACTGGAACGCGCCCGCCATCGGGTTCTACGAGTCCATCGGCGCCGGTGGACGCACGGAGTGGACCAACTACCGGCTCACCGGCAATCCGCTCCACGCGCTGGCGGCCGGGGGACGTTAGCGCCGACTCATCCAGGCCGAGGTCTTCGGCATCACCAACATCACGAACGCCGGCACGATCAACACCAGCAGCACCGTGCCCCAGAGCGGCTGGTTGGACTCGCCGAACAGCGCGAACATCACGGGCGCGAGCAGCACCTGGGTGATGATGCCGATGCCCCGGCCCCAGCGTTGCCCGCGCAGCAGGCCGATGCCCGCCGCCAGCACCGCGCCGAACAGGATGATGAACCAGGCCGCCGTGCCGTAGGCGCTGATACCGACCTCTTCATGGCCGCGCAGCCCGTCGATGAGGAAGTACACCCCCACGCCCACGCCGACCAGGCCCTCTAGGAGCACGATCAGGCCAGCCCCCAGCACGGTCTGCGGCAAGCCGCTCGGATGGTTCTCGGGATCTTCCTTCGACAAGTTCTCGGGCACCGGCCCAGCCTAGGTCAGCCGCACACTGCCAGACCGGCTAGGGTGACTGACCGTGCGCGCCCTCCTGATCGTCAATCCGAACGCGACCGCGACGACCCCTGCGGGCCGGGATTTGCTGGCGCATGCGCTCGCGAGCCGCCTCAAGCTCGAAGTCGCCCACACCACCCACCGCGGACACGCCGCCGAGCTGGCCCATCGTGCGGCGCTCGAGGGCATGTCGCACGTGGTGATCCACGGCGGCGACGGCACCGTGAACGAGGCCATCAACGGCCTGCTCGGCGCGCCGCAACCCGGATCGATGCAACAGCTTCCGCTCGGCCGCACACCCACGGTGTGCGTTGTGCCCGGCGGTTCCGCCAATGTCTTCGCCCGCTCGCTGGGCATCCGGCCGGACCCGGTTGAGGCCACCAACCAGCTGCTGGACCTGCTCGCGGCCCGCCAAATGCGGCGCATCGGGCTGGGGCACTGCGACAACCGCTGGTTCTGCTTCACCGCCGGCATGGGCGTGGACGCCAAGGTCGTCGAGTCCATGGAGGGCGCCCGCAAGGCTGGGCACCTGGCGACGCCCGCCCGCTATGTCCGCACCACCGTCCGCACGTTCCTGCGCGATGCCCGTTCCCCGGCGCGGCTGACGGTGACCGTCCCCGGCAGCGAGCCGGTCGAGGGCGTGCACTACGCGTTCGTCTCCAACACCAGCCCGTGGACATACCTGAATGAACGGCCAGTCGAGACGAATCCGGGCACCACGTTCGAGGGCGGCCTCGGCCTGTTCGCGATGCGCAGCATGGGGACCATCACCAGCCTGCTGGTGACACGGCAGCTACTTAGCGCCAGCGCGCAGCCAAAGAACAAGAGCCTCCTGCGGCTCGACGACATCCCCTCCGTGCGGATCCAGAGCGCCGAACCGATCGGCTTCCAGATCGACGGCGACTACCTGGGCACCCGCTCGGATATCGAGTTCACGTCCGTCCCGGACATGCTCGAAGTGGTGGCTCCAGCGGCCAACTGAAACTTGGCCTGGGTCACAATTCCCGCAAAACCCCTACCCTACTGGCGGCAATCCGCGTAGTGTACTCGGGGTGCGTTGGGGTGCTGCATGGGCCCGCGGTTTTGCGCATGCGGAGATCAGCTCTGCGAGTGCCAAGGGCCACCAGATCGCTAGTGACCTTGACCACGAGTGAGCGGAACTCTATTGACATTACCGCAGCACATGGCAGCATTCATTGGCGGGGTACGAAGGTTACCGCCAAACAGACTTTTCAATAATATTGAACTAACGGTGCGTTACGCACCCAGTAAGGAGTTGGTGATGGACTGGCGCCATCGAGCGATTTGCCGCGACGAGGATCCGGAGCTGTTCTTCCCTGTGGGGACCAGCGGCCCGGCCATCGCGCAGATCGCCACGGCCAAGACTGTGTGCGGGCGTTGCCCCGTCACCAGCGAATGCCTTGCCTGGGCTCTCGAGTCCGGCCAGGACGCGGGCGTGTGGGGCGGGATGAGCGAGGACGAGCGTCGTACGCTCAAGCGCCGCAACGCGCGGATCCGCTCACGCAGCACGGTCTAACCACCGACAGAGATCTTCCACGACGATGGGATCGGGCCTTGTGGCTCGGTCCCATCGTCGTCTCCAGCTCAAGCTCTGCGCCGAACGGTGTCCACCCGCACCCGTGCATCTGTGCCGCCGGCCTCCGCCCGCGTCAGCGTGAGGGTGCCGCCGAGGTCGGAGGCCACCAGCGTGCGGGCGATGTGCAGGCCGAGCTGTTTCGACTGGTCGAGGTCGAAGTCCGCTGGCAGGCCGGCACCGTCGTCGTGGACCACGATATCCAGCCACCGCGCCGACCGATTCGCCGCGATAGTCACCGTCCCGGCCTGCTCATCATCGGTATAGCCGTGCTCGACAGCATTCTGCACCAGCTCCGCCAGCACCATCACCAGTGGCGTCGCGCGGTCCGCCTCGAGCACGCCGAGCGAGCCCGTCCGCCGGATCTCCACTCGGTTGCCGCCAGCGACCTCGGCCATGATCGGCACCAGGCGGCTCACCACCTCGTCCAGGTCGACATCCTCGCCGACGGTCATCGACAGCATCTCGTGCACCAGCGCGATCGAGGACACCCGCCGCACCGCCTCCGTCAGGGCATCGCGCACCTCGTCGTTGCCGCTGCGCCGGCCCTGCAGTCGCAGCAGCGCCGCCACCGTCTGCAGGTTGTTCTTCACCCGATGGTGGATCTCGCGGATCGTCGCATCCTTGCTGAGCAGCGCCCGATCCCGCCGCTTAACCTCGGTCACGTCCCGGACCAGCACCACCGCTCCCCGGGCGATACCGGCCGTCCGCAGCGGCAGCGCGCGCAGCATGATCGTGGCCCCGCTCGCATCGATCTCGATCCGCAGCGGGTCCCCGTCGACCAGCGACGTCCGCAGCCGCTCCTGCAATTCCTGGCCGTCGAGCGAATCGGTCATCAGTGTCTGCGTCAGATCGCCCAGGTTCTGGCCGGCGAGATCCACCGCCAGGCCCATGCGGTGGAAGGCAGACTGCGCATTGGGGCTGGCAAAGGTCACCATGCCCGCACGGGAGAGCCGGACCAGGCCGTCGCCGGCCCGCGGACTGGAGTGGATGACCTCCGCCTGCTCGGGCATCGGATAAGTGCCCTCGCTGATCATCTGGCTCAGCAGCTGCGAGCAGTCGAGGTAGACGGCCTCCAGCGGGCTGGGCACCCGGGGACGAACGGTGCCCGACGCGCTACTGAGCGCCGCGATCACCTCGCCGCGCCAGCGCACCGACACCACGCCATCGGCGGCCCGGCGCACCTCGTCGGGCGTCGCAATGGAGCCGACCTCGTCACGCGGGCGCACGGTCGCGGCCGTGGTCGGGCGGCACTGGGACACGCACACCGTCTCGTCCGCCGTGCCGCGCCGGGGAGCCCACAGCATCAGGTCCGCGAAGGAAAGGTCCGCGAGCAGCTGCCACTCCCCGACGAGCTGCTGCAGGTGGTCGACGGCCTCGCCGTACAGGTCGGTGTGCTCGGCAAGCAGCTCGCTGAGTGTCGACACGAGGCTAGGAGATGGTCGCGATCAGGTCGCCAGCCTGGATGACATCGCCTACGGCGACGTCCACAGAGGTCACGGTCCCAGCCGTCTCGGCGAGTACCGGGATCTCCATCTTCATGGACTCGAGCACCACCAGAGTGTCGCCCTCCACCACGGAATCACCCTCCGCGGCCACCACCTGGAACACGCTGGCCACCATCTCGGCCCGGATCTCCTCGGTCATCAATGCTCCTCGCTGGCCGCTACTCCTGGACCAATCGAACCACAAGGGCGGCCCCGTGCGATAATTAGGACCCCGATGTGAACCCGCTCCAGTGTGGGTCCACCAGTCGAAAGGGAATCGCATGAGCAAGCGAGGCCGTAAGCGTCGTGACCGCAAGAAGTCGAAGGCCAACCATGGCAAGCGTCCGAACGCGAACTAAGACGAGCAAACGGGCCGGGAGTCGATTCGACTCCCGGCCCGTTTTTCTAGTTTCAGCTAATCCCCAGTCTCGATCCGCGTGATGGTGACCGATCTGCGAATTTCGATGCTCAGGCGCTGACGCAGCCCCTCCGGCGCATGCTCGCCGCCGCACTTGCGGCCCAGCAACACCTTGAGCTGCTCCTCGATGCCGTAGGTGGATAGGCAGGCGCGGCAACCGGCCATGTGCCGATTGAGCCGCTCCCGCGTCGCCTCGTCGCACTCGTTGTCGAGGAACAGCCAGACGTCGGCGATGACCGCCGAACAATCGAGGTTCTCTGGCAGGCTCTCGCTCATTTGACGCTCCCCTGAGCCGTGGCGGCCGACTTCGCGCCAACCTTGTCCACATCGATTCCGTGCTCGCGGGCAACATCTGCGAGCAAGCCCCGCAACTGCTTGCGGCCTCGATGCAGCCGCGACATGACCGTGCCGATCGGGGTGTCCATGATCTCGGCGATCTCCTTATAGGGAAAGCCCTCGACATCCGCGTAGTAGACAGCCATCCGGAAGTCCTCCGGCAACTGAGCCAGGGCGTCCTTGATCTTCGAGTCGGGCATCTGCTCCAACGCCTGGATCTCCGCCGACTTGAGGCCCACCGCGGTGTGCTCCGCCGAGGCCGCGAGCTGCCAGTCGGTGATCTCCTCCGTCGGATACTGCGCGGGTTGGCGCTGCTTCTTGCGGTAGCCGTTGATGTACGTGTTGGTCAGGATGCGGTACATCCACGCCTTGAGGTTGGTGCCGGCACGGAACGAGCGGAAGGCGGAGAACGCCTTCAAGTACGTCTCCTGCACCAGGTCCTCGGCGTCCGCAGGCTTACGCGTCATGCGCAGCGCCGCGCCGTAGAGCTGGTCGAGCAGCGGCATCGCGTCGCGCTCGAAGCGCTCACTGAGCTCTGCGTCGGTCTCTACAACTGCATCTGACTCAACTACCTCGGGCTGTGACTTAGACCCTTCGGTGATCGGCAAGTTTATTCCTTCCGTTGCCCCACCTGTGAAGGGTACCGTCGACGCCGCTCCGACGACCTCGACCAGGGTCAGAGGCCTGTCCGCGCATAACTGTGACACCACAATCTTCCTTTCGCTGGGGCCATTGGTGCAACAGCCGCGCGCCGTCCGATGTTCCCGACCTATCCTCAGTGCCATGTCGAAAGCCCCCACCACCCCCGCCACCGCCGCCTGCGTGAAGGCCGGCGTGGCACACACCGTGCACACCTATGCGCACGATCCGCGGGTACGGTCCTTCGGCGCGGAGGCCGTCGCCCAGCTCGCCGACGAGTTGGGCGTGGCACCCGCGCAGATCTTCAAAACCCTGCTGGTCAAGACCGAGAACGGCCTGGCGGTGGCGGTGTTGCCAGTCCCGAGCTCGCTCTCGCTGAAGGCCGCCGCAAAGGCGCTCGGCGCGCGTAAAGCTGTGATGGCGGAGCCGGCCGACGCGGAGCGTTCCACCGGCTACGTCGTCGGCGGCATTTCCCCGCTCGGCCAGCGCAAGAGGCTCCCGACCGTGGTCGACGCCAGCGCGCTGGGCTGGGATCGGGTGCTGTGCAGCGGCGGGCGGCGGGGCCTGGACCTCGAGCTGGCGCCGGCGGACCTGATCGCGCTGTGCGGGGCGACGACGGCGGCCATCACAGCAATGTGAGCTGCTCCGGCTCGTCTTGATCCGGGTCCAGCAGGTGCGGCCCATTGTTGCGAACGCTGTTGACCTGCCGGGACACGCGCCGGATGCCGACCGACTCGGCGATCTCCGCGGACGGCTGCGCCAGCAGCGCCGGCTCCAGCCCGGCTGCGGGATCAAGCCAGCGCGCCCAGTCCGCGCGCGCCAGGATCAGCGGCATCCGGTCGTGGACCTGGCGCAGGGGCCCGACAGAGTCGGTGGTCAGCATCGCGACCGACGGCCGCTGCCCGCCCCATAACGACCACACACCCGCCATGAACAGGGTGGAGCCATCCCGCGGCGCCATATACAGCGGGACCTTGTCCTGCCACTCGTACCAGCCGTCCATCGGTACCAGGCAGCGGCGGGACTGGATGGAGTCGCGGAAGGTCGGCTTGGTCGCCACTGACTCCGCGCGGGCGTTGAACAGCGGCGGGCCCGCCGCGAACTCCTCGGCCCACGGCGCCACGAACCCCCAGCGCATCCGCCTGATCAGGGTCCGTTCGGCGACCGCCGGCACGCGCACCACAGTCAGAACCGGGGTCGTCGGGGCCACGTTGTAGTCGGGTTGCCCCGGCCCGCTCTCGTCGATCGCGTCGAGTTCCACCGCCAGCAAAGCCGGGTCCACCGTCGTCGCATACCTGCCGCACATGTCTCAATGCTGGCACGATCCCCGTGTCTGCGCGCCGCCTGCGGACCCCCATAGTCCAAGATGGAGGGGTGAGCCTGTGGAATGCGCCTGCCGTCGATGGTCCTGTCAACGCCCTTGTGGCCCTGCCCGGATCGAAGTCCATCACTAACCGAGCCCTGATCCTGGCGGCTCTCGCCGACGGCGACTCCACCATCACTGGCACGCTGCGCAGCCGCGACACCGACCTGATGATCGACGCGCTGCGCCAGCTCGGCATCAACATCGAGGGCGACGGCGACGAGCTCACCGTCCGGCCCGGCGCCATCCAGGGCGCGACTGTCGATTGCGGGCTCGCCGGCACCGTGATGCGTTTCCTCCCGCCGCTGAGCGTGCTCGCGGAGGGCAACGTCTTCTTCGACGGCGACGCCCAGGCCCGGGTGCGCCCGCTCGGCGTGATCCTCGACGCGATGCGCCTGCTCGGCGCACAGGTCGCCGGCAACGCGCTGCCCTTCACCGTCTTCGGCACCGGCTCCCTCGAGGGCGGCATCGTCGACATCGACGCGTCCGGCTCCTCGCAGTTCGTCTCCGGCCTGCTGCTCTCCGGCGCGCGCTACCGCCACGGCCTCACCGTCCGGCACCGCGGCAAGCCCGTCCCCTCGATGCCGCACATCGACATGACCATCCAGATGCTCACCGAGGCCGGCGTCACCGTGACCACCGAGCACGACGGGGCCGGCACCGACACGTGGATCGTCACGCCCGGGCCCATCCGCGCGGTGGACTGGGTTATCGAGCCGGACCTGTCCAACGCCACCCCGTTCCTCGCCGCGGCCGCGGTCACCGGCGGTCGGGTCAGCGTCCCGAACTGGCCGGCCAGCACCACACAGGGCGGCGACGCCATCCGCCAGATCCTCGAGCAGATGGGCTGCGGGGTCGACTGGGCGGACAACCTGCTCACCGTGCATGGACCACAGCAGCTCAGGGGCATCGATATCGACCTACGCGCCACCGGCGAGCTGGCCCCCACCGTCGCGGCGATGGCCGTGCTGGCCTCCGAGCCCTCCCGCCTGCGCGGGGTCGAGCACCTGCGCGGGCATGAGACGGACCGGCTGGCCGCGTTGACCGCCGAGATCAACAACCTGGGCGGGAACGCCGTCGAGACCCCGGACGGCATCGAGATCACCCCGGCCCCCCTGCACGGCGGCACCTGGCATTCCTATGCCGACCACCGCATGGCGACCGCCGGCGCGATCATCGGGCTGCAGGTGCGCGACGTCGTCGTCGAGGACATCGAGACCACCGGCAAGACCATGCCGGACTTCCCCGCCATGTGGACGACGATGCTGGAGGCGAGCTCCTGAGCACTCCGCGACGGTCCAGCCTCCGACGGGACTGGGACGAGTCCGATGTCCGCGTCCGGCCCGGCAAAAGCACGCGACCCCGGACCAAGACCCGGCCCGACCACCTCGACGCGCAACGCGCCATGGTGATCTCCAAGGACCGCGGCCGCTGGGGCTGCGCCATCGACGGCGACCCGAACCGCCGCGTCGTCGCGATGCGCGCCCGCGAGCTCGGCCGCACCCCGGTGGTGGTCGGCGATTATGTGGACGTCGTGGGAGACCTGTCCGGCAAGCCCGACACACTCGCCCGCATCGTCCGCGTCCATGAGCGGAGCACCGTCCTGCGACGCACCGCCGACGACACCGACCCGTTCGAGCGGATCGTCGTCGCGAACGCCGCGCAGCTGCTGATTGTCGTGGCGCTGGCCGATCCGCCGCCGCGCACCGGCTTCGTCGAGCGCGCGCTCGTCGCGGCGTATGTGGGCGGCGTGACGCCCGTGCTCTGTCTGACCAAGAGCGACCTCGCCGACCCGGAGGAGTTCGCCAGCGCCTTCGCGGACCTCGATATCGATGTGGTCCTCGGCGGCCAGGCGGACGACGTCGGCCCCGTCACCGAGCTGCTCAACGGCAAGGTCACGGCGATGCTCGGGCACTCCGGCGTCGGCAAGTCCACCATGGTCAACCGCCTGGTGCCCGACGCGTTCCGCGCTATCGGCGTCGTCTCGGGCGTGGGCAAGGGCCGGCACACGTCCACCCAGTCGGTCGCGCTGCCCCTGCCCGGCGGCGGCTGGGTCGTCGACACCCCGGGCGTGCGCTCGTTCGGGCTGGCGCACATCTCCCCCGGCGATGTGCTCGGCGCGTTCTCGGACCTCGACGAGGCGGCGAAGAACTGCCCGCGCGGCTGCACCCACCTCGGCCCGCCAGCCGACCCCGAGTGCGCGCTGGACCAGCTCGAGGGCCACCCGTATCGCCGGGCGATGGCCGTGCGGCACCTGCTCGCCGCGCTCACGACGAACGACCACTGGGCCTAAAAACGCCATTCGCGGGCGAGACCGAAGTCTCGCCCGCGAATGCGGTCCCTCCCCAGGTTCTTAGCCGCTAGTGCGCCACCGGGCACTTGCCCGTGTAGTCGACCTGCAGCTCCTTGATGCCGTTGAGCCAGCCGGAGCGCAGACGATCCGGGTCGCCGAGGCGCTTGATGTCCGGCATCACGTCGGCGATCGCGTTGAAGATCAGGTTGATCTCCAGGCGGGCGAGGTGCGTGCCGATGCAGAAGTGCGCGCCGGTGCCGCCGAAGCCCAGGTGCAGGCTCGGGTCGCGGGTGATGTCGAACTTGTGGGGCTCGTCAAAGACGGCCTCGTCGAAGTTGCCGGAGGTGTAGAACATGCCCACCCGGTCGCCCTTCTTGATCTCTTTGCCGCCGAGGACGGTATCCCGGGTGGCGGTGCGCTGGAACGCGGCGACGGGGGTGGCCCAGCGGACGATCTCGTCGGCCGTCGTGTCGGGGCGCTCCTTGCGGTAGAGCTCCCACTGGTCCGGGTTCTCCATGAACGCGAGGATGCCGTGGCTGATCGCGTTGCGCGTGGTCTCGTTGCCTGCGACGGCGAGCAGGATCACGAAGAACCCGAACTCCTCGGAGCTCAGGCCCTCGCCGTCGATGTCCGCCTCGAGCAGCTTGGTGACGATGTCGTTGGCCGGGCACGCCTTGCGCTCCTCGGCCAGCGCGTACGCGTAGCCGAGGATCTCGGTGGAGGCGACGAGCGCGTCCTGGTCGGTGTCCGGGTCGTCGTAGCCCATCATGTCGTTGGACCAGTCGAAGAGCTTGCCGCGGTCCTCCTGCGGCACGCCGATCAGCTCGGCGATCGCCTGCAGGGGCAGCTCCGAGGCGACCTGGGTGACGAAGTCGCCCGTCTCGCCGGCGTAGGCCTCTTCGACGATCTTCTGCGCGCGCTCGGCCAGCGCACTGCGCAGGCCGGCGATCACGCGGGGGGTGAAGCCGCGGGCGATGATGCCGCGCAGCTTGGTGTGCTCGGGGGCGTCCTTATTCAGCAAGATGAAGCGCTGCAGCTCGACGTTCTCCCGCGGGATGTCGTTGGCGAAGCGGATGATCGCGGTGTTCTCCCAGGACGAGTACAGCTCGGAGTCGCGGGAGACCTCCTTGATGAGCTCGTGGCTGGAGACCACCCAGTAGCCCTCGTCGGCGAAACCACCCACGGTCGGGGGCTGCTCGCACCACCACA
This sequence comes from Tomitella biformata AHU 1821, assembly GCF_000524475.1. Classification (GTDB taxonomy): domain Bacteria; phylum Actinomycetota; class Actinomycetes; order Mycobacteriales; family Mycobacteriaceae; genus Tomitella; species Tomitella biformata. The sequence continues at coordinate 182,942 of NZ_BAVQ01000043.1, forward strand.
CGGGTTCGGTGCGGCGGAGCTCGGCGAACTCAGCATGCGGCGCGCCACTGAGCGCGATATCCGGATCGGTGGGGTCGAAACCCTTAGGAAGATTGGGTTGTGACACGTCTCTTCTCCTGCCTCGGCTGACTGTCGTTTATGGCGCGTCCGGACGGCGTAGCCTTCAGGTTGCCCGTCCATATTGGAACACGTTCTAGGTTCATTGAATCACAACACCCCCCACCACGGAAGACCCACCGAGACCCCCGCTTGCCCACATCTCGAACCTGTTCTAACTTGCAGGGATTACCAATAAGCGAATCGTTGAAAGGACCCACCATGGGAAATCCCGTGATCGTCGAGGCTGGCCGCACCCCCATTGGCAAGCGCGGCGGCTGGCTGTCGGGGCTGCACGCCGCTGAGCTTCTCGGCGTCGCCCAGACCGGTGTCCTCGAGCGCGCCGGCATCGATCCGATGCTGGTCAACCAGGTCGCGGGCGGCTGTGTCACGCAGGTCGGCGCCCAGGGCAACAACATCACCCGCACCGCCTGGCTGCACGCGGGCCTGCCGTGGCAGACCGGTGCCCAGACCATCGACTGCCAGTGCGGGTCCAGCCAGCAGGCAAACCACCTCATCGCGGGCCTGATCACCGCCGGCGCCATCGACGTGGGCATGGCCTGCGGCATCGAGATGATGAGCCAGGTTCCCCTCGGAGCGAACGTCGGCACGCACGCCGGCCCCCGTCGCCCCGCCTCCTGGAGCGTCGATCTGCCGGACCAGTTCGGCTCCGTTGAGCGCATCGCGAAGCGCCGCGGCATCACCCGTGAGCAGCTCGACGAGCTCGGCGTGCGCAGCCAGCGCCTCGCCGCGGCCGCCTGGGCCGCGGGCCACTACGACCGCGAGATCATCCCCGTCGTCGCGCCGGTGCTCGACGCGGACCGCAACATCACCGCCGAGACCGCGACGATCACCCGCGACCAGGGCCTGCGCGAGACCACCCTTGAGGGCCTGGCCAAGCTCAAGCCCGTCGTCGAGGGCGCCGTGCACACCGCCGGCACCGCCTCGCAGATCTCCGACGGCGCGGCCGCCGTGCTGATCATGGACGAGGACAAGGCGAAGGCCCTGGGACTCAAGCCCCGCGCGCGCATCGTCTCGCAGTGCCTCGTGGGCGCCGAGCCCGAGTACCACCTCGACGGCCCGGTCCAGGCCACCCAGCGCCTCCTGGACCTGTCCGGCATGAAGATGTCCGATTTCGACCTGTTCGAGGTCAACGAGGCCTTCGGCGCCGTGCTGCTGTCGTGGGTCAGCCAGCACAACCCGGACATGGACAAGGTCAACCCCAACGGCGGCGCGCTCGCTATCGGCCACCCGGTCGGCTCCACCGGCTCGCGCCTGATCACCTCCGCGCTGCACGAGCTCGAGCGCACCGACGGTTCGACCGCCCTGATCACGATGTGCGCCGGCGGCGCACTCGCCACCGGTACCATCATCGAGAGAATCTAATTCGACTACGGGGAGTGTGCGGCAGATGTCTTCACCGGAATTGACCCTTGAGCGACGGGCCCTGCTCGACAGCCTCGTGCAGGCGCTGGGCCGTCGCCACGAGGTCCTCGACGCGATCACCGGCGGCACCGACCGCGGCGACGCCGCGGCGGCTATCCAGCGGTTGCTCGATATCCCTGAGGCCCACGCCGAGGCCGTGCTGAACCTGCAGCTCTGGCGGCTCAATCGCCAGGACCTGCGACGCATGCAGCAGGAGCTTGAGGACGCGAACAGCGCCCTCGAGTGGATCGGCCCCGGCGACCGCGAGGTGCGCCTGCGCCCCTTCGCGGCCCGCGACGTGGACCGCACCTTGTTCCGCGACCGTGCCACCGAGCCCCGCCCGGACGGCTCTACGCTGTACGCGGACGAGCGGGTCGACGCGGAGATCGAAGCCGGCCTGGGCCGCATCGATGAGGAGGCGGCCGCCTGGTTCGTGGCGGAGGATCCCCAGGAGGACGGCAAGGCCGTGGGCCTGGTCATCGGCGAGCTTGTGAACGGCGAGGTCGAGGTCCGGCTGTGGATCTGCCGGGACTGTCGCGCCCAGGGCTTCGGCACGACCGCGCTCAAGCAGGTGCGCAGTGAACTGGCCGCGTACTTCCCAGGTGTGAACCTGGTGGTCCGCACCCAGATCGGCCGCGGCTAGACAGAAAGAAGTAGGGGCAGCCCGGCTGGGCTGCCCCTACTTTTATGTTCAGACCCGGCAGGACAGCTCCATGCTGTCGTCCGCCTTGGACGGGAAGTTCACGCTGACATAGCCCCTAGCGGGCTCGCGGACGCGCTCGAGGTAGGGCTGCGCACCGGCATGGCTGGCGTTGTCGGCGATCACCAGCGCGCCGCTGGGCAGCCGCGGCTCGAGGATCTCCAGCACCGGGAGGTAGAGCTCCTTCCAGCCGTCGAGCAGGACCAGCCCGACTGGGCCGGGCAGCGCGGCCAAGGTCTCCAGCGCGTCGCCCGCCAAGACCTCGATGACGTCGGCCAGGCCCGCCTCAGCGAACGTCGCCGTCGCCGCAGCGATCTTCGCGGCGCTCATCTCGGTGGTGACCACCCGGCCGACGCCGTTGTCCCGGACCGCGGCGGCCAGGTGCAGGGTGGAGATCCCGAAGGACATCCCAAACTCGACGACGATCTCGGGGCGCGTCGCCCGGACGAGGGAGTAGAGCATCCGACCGGCCACGGGGTCGATCGGCATATACACCTCGGCCATCGCGTCGGCGCGCTCCTGGGCGCTCGCGTCCGGGCCGGGCCGCTGGGCGGGCCGCGGTGTCGCCGCGGCACGCGCATAGAGGTCCGCGATGAGGGGCGAGACGGGGCCCGAGTCAAGAGTGTTAGCCATGCCTAACAACGTATACGAGAACCTCGAAGGGGAGCTCGGCTGAGCTCCCCTTCGCGCGGAATGCGACTAGCGCGCGCCGTACACCGGGATCGGCGTGTTGGACGCCTCAAGCAGCGCGGGCACCACGGCGCCGAGCTCCGCCGGCTCCCAGCGCGCGCCCTTGTCCTTCACGGCGCCGCGGCTCCAGCCCTCCGCGACGGTGATCTTGCCGCCCTCGATCTCGAAGATCCGGCCGGTGACGGAGCCCGCCTCGACGCTGCCGAGCCAGACGACCAGCGGGGAGATGTTCTCCGGCGCCATCGCGTCGAACTCACCCTCCTTGGCCGTCATGGCCTCCGCCATCTCGCCACCGGCGCCCATGGTCATCCGAGTGCGGGCCGAGGGGGCGATCGCGTTGGCAGTGACCCCGTAACTCGCCATCTCGGCCGCGGCCTGGATGGTCAGCTCGGCGATACCGGCCTTGGCGGCGGCGTAGTTGCCCTGGCCGATGCTGCCCTGCAGACCCGCACCGGAGGTGGTGTTGATGATGCGGGCCTCGCGGGCGCGGCCGGCCTTGGACTCCGCGCGCCAGTAGGCGGCGGCGTGGCGCAGCGGGGCGAAGTGGCCCTTGAGGTGCACGCGGGTGACCGCGTCCCACTCCTGCTCGCTCATGCCCACGAGCATGCGGTCACGCAGGAAGCCCGCGTTGTTGACCAGCACGTCGAGGCCGCCGAAAGTCTCGACGGCCTGCTTGACCAGGTTCTCCGCGCCAGCCCAGTCCGCGACGTCGTCGCCGTTGACGACGGCCTCGCCGCCGGCGGCCTTGATCTCGGCCACGACCTGCTCCGCGGGGTGCTCGCCCACGTCCGAGCCGTCGGCGCCGGCGCCGAGGTCGTTCACGACGACCTTCGCGCCCTCGGCCGCGTAGGCCAGCGCGTGCTCGCGCCCGATGCCACGTCCCGCACCCGTGATGATGACGACGCGTCCCTCGACCAATCCGCTCACTGCACTGCTCCTGTCGTAGAAATGATCACAGCCATACCGGCTCCTAATGTGATAACTTACCAAGCAATTGCTTGGTTTGGTAAACAACGTTAGGAAGATCCCCCATGGGCATCACCACCTCTTCGAACGGGAGCGGCATCACGACCGTGACCGTCGACTACCCGCCAGTCAACGCGCTGCCTTCGGCCGCCTGGTTCGAGCTGGCCGACGTCATCCTGGCCGCGGGCGCGGACCTGGACACGCACGTCGTGATCCTGCGGGCCGAGGGCCGCGGCTTCAACGCGGGCGTCGACATCAAGGAGATGCAGGCCACCGAGGGCTATGACGCGCTGATCGCCGCCAACCGCGGCTGCGCCGCCGCGTTCGCCGCGGTCTACGACTGCCCCGTGCCCGTCGTCGCGGCTGTCAACGGGTTCTGCGTCGGCGGCGGGATTGGCCTCGTCGGCAACGCGGACGTCATTGTCGCCTCCGACGACGCGATCTTCGGCCTGCCCGAGGTGGACCGCGGCGCGCTCGGCGCAGCCACGCACCTCGCCCGCCTGGTCCCCCAGCACATGATGCGCACCCTGTACTTCAGCGCCCAGAACATCAGCGCACAGAAGCTGCAGCAGTTCGGCTCCGTGTGGGACGTCGTCCCGCGCGAGCAGCTGGACCAGGCCGCCATCGACATCGCCGAGAAGATCGCCGCCAAGGACACGCGGGTCATCCGCGCGGCCAAAGAGGCCATCAACGGCATCGATCCGATCGACGTCAAGACCAGCTACCGCCTGGAGCAGGGCTTCACGTTCGAGCTGAACCTGGCTGGCGTTGCCGACGAGCACCGCGACGAGTTCGTGGCCTCCGGCAAGCCGAAGTCCAACACCATCAAGGGAGAGAGCAAGTAATGGCCGAAATGCGCGATAAGCGCCGTTCACTCGATGAGGCAGTCGCCGGCATCGAGAGCGGGATGACCATCGGTATCGGCGGCTGGGGCGGACGACGCAAGCCCCTCGCCCTCGTCCGCGCACTCATGCGCACCGACGTGACCGACCTGACCGTCGTCGGCTACCTCGGCGCCGACCTGGGCCTGCTGATCTCCGCGGGCAAGGTCAAGCGCGCCTACTACGGCTTCGTGTCCCTGGACTCGGCGCCGTTCTACGATCCCTGGTTCGCCAAGGCCCGCCTCGCCGGGACCCTCGAGTCCCGCGAGATGGACGAGGGCATGGTCAAGGCCGGCCTGCAGGCCGCCGCCGCACGCCTCCCGTTCCAGCCCATCCGCGGCGGCCTCGGCTCCGACGCGCAGACCGTCTGGGGCGACGAGCTCAAGACCGTCGCATCTCCGTACCCGGACGCCGACGGCCGCATCGAGTCCGTCATCGCGATGCCCGCGCTGAACCTCGACGCCGCCCTGGTCCACCTGGACCTGGCCGACGCCCACGGCAACGCCGCCTACACCGGCATCGACCCGTACTTCGACGACCTGTTCTGCCTCGCGGCGCAGCAGCGCATCGTCAGCGCGGAGAAGATCGTGAGCACCGAGGAGCTCGTCGCGGCCGTGCCGCGCCAGGCGCTGATCCTCAACCGCTCGATGGTCGACTCCGTCTCGGCGGCCCCCAACGGCGCGCACTTCACGTTCGCCGGCGGCTACAAGCGCGACGAGAAGTTTCAGCGCCACTACGCCGAGTCCGCCAAGACCGACGAGGGCTGGCAGGCATTCACCGACACGTACCTGTCCGGCGGCGAGGCCGGCTACCAGGCCGCAGTGCAGAAGTTCGCAGAGGAGAACCAGTCATGAGTGAGATTACCCGCGCGGAGTACTGCGCCATCGCGTGCGCCGACATGTTCGCCGACGACGCCGACAAGTTCGCGTCCCCCATGGCGACGCTGCCGCTGATCGGCGCCCGCCTGGCCAAGCTCACCACGGTCCCGGACCTGATCATCACCGACGGCGAGGCCCTGATCCTGGCCGATGCCCCCGCACTCGGCGCCACCGCCGCCATCGAGGGCTACATCCCGTTCTCGAAGGTCTTCGACGTCGTCGCACAGGGCCGTCGCCACGTGGTGATGGGTGCCAACCAGCTGGACAGCCGCGGCAACCAGAACCTCGCCGCGTTCGGCCCCCTGGACAAGCCCACGCGCCAGATGTTCGGTCTGCGCGGCGCACCCGGCAACTCCATCAACCACGCCACCAGCTACTTCGTGGGCAAGCACTCCACCCGCGTGTTCACCGAGAAGGTCGACGTCGTGTGCGGCGTTGGCTATGACAAGGTGGACCCGGAGAACCCGGCGTTCCGCTTCCTCAAGAACTACCAGGTGATCTCCAACCTGGGCGTGTTCGACTACGAGGGCCCCGGCCAGACGATGCGCGCCGTGTCCCTGCACCCAGGCGTGACCGCCGAGCAGGTCCGCGAGAACACGTCGTTCGAGATCGCCGGGCTCGACGAGGCCGCCGTCACGCGCGAGCCCACCGCCGAGGAGCTGCGCCTGATCCGCGACGTCATCGACCCCCGCAACGCGCGTGACCGCGAGGTCTCTCTGTGACCGGGAAGCTCTCCACCCCGTTCACCGAGCTGGTCGGCGTCGAGCATCCGATCGTCCAAACCGGCATGGGCTGGGTCTCCGGCCCCGCGCTGACCTCGGCGACCGCCAACGCGGGCGGCCTCGGCATCCTGGCCTCGGCCACGATGACGTACGAGGAGCTCGAGCAGGCGATCATCAAGACGAAGCAGCAGACGGACAAGCCGTTCGGCGTCAACATGCGCGCCGACGCGTCCGACGCCAAGGCTCGGGCCGAGCTGTTGATCCGCGAGGGCGTGAAGGTCGCCTCGTTCGCGCTGGCGCCGAAGAAGGAGCTGATCGCACAGCTCAAGGACAACGGCGTCGTCGTCATCCCATCGATCGGCGCGGCCAAGCACGCGGTGAAGGTGTCCTCCTGGGGCGCCGATGCCGTCATCGTGCAGGGCGGCGAGGGCGGCGGGCACACCGGACCGGTGGCCACCACCCTGCTGCTGCCGAGCGTGCTCGACGCGCTGGGCCCGAACGGGATCCCCGTCGTCGCGGCCGGCGGCTTCTTCGACGGCCGCGGCCTGGCGGCGGCCCTGTCCTATGGCGCCGCGGGCGTCGCGATGGGCACCCGCTTCCTCCTGACCTCCGACAGCTCCGTGCCGGACTCCGTCAAGCAGGAATACCTCAGCCGGGGCCTGCAGGACACGACGGTCTCCCGCAAGGTCGACGGCATGCCGCACCGCGTGCTCAACACCGAGCTGGTGAACGCGCTCGAGGGCTCCAACGGGGCCCGCGGGCTCGCGGCAGCGGTCTCCAACGCCGTGAAGTTCAAGGCGATGACCGGCATGAAGTGGTCCACCATCGCGCGCGACGGCCTGGCCATGAAGAAGGCCGGCGACCGCACGTGGCAGCAGATCATCATGGCCGCGAACACGCCGATGCTGCTCAAGGCCGGACTGGTCGAGGGCAACACCCACGCCGGCGTCCTGGCCTCGGGCCAGGTCGTGGGCATGATCGAGGACCTGCCCAGCTGCCAGGACCTGATCGAACGCATCGTGCTCGAGGCCTGCGAGCGCATCGACGCGCTCGCCGCTCTCCGCAAGTAGAACCGCACAGATAGAAGGCCGGCCGGGATCCATTCCCGGCCGGCCTTTTTCTCATCTCGACGGTCCCGCGGGACCGTAAATCACCCCGCGGCCGGGCGTGTCTTAGTCACTGCGTGCGGCGATCCGGGCCCGAACCTCGGGCCGGCGCAGCGGCGGGACGGTCGGCGGCGGCTGCCGCCGTGCGGGCAGCACGGCGAGCAAGCGCGTGGTCGTCGCGGTGACCTCGGCGACCGCGGTCTCGAAGGCCTCACGGTTGGCGTCGGAGAGCTTCGCGATCCCGCTGACCTTGCGGACGTATTGCCTTGACGCGGCCTCGATCTCCTCCGCGGTGGCGGCCGGCTCGAGCCCGCGGAGCTCGGTGATGTTTCGGCACATGACTCGACCCTAGTCCCGGTCTGGCTGCGAAGCCCGGAAACCATTCAGTTAGGCTAGCCTGGCCTAATTCTCGAATGAGCGGAGATATCGTGCGGAAATCCACCAAGGCCCTGGTCGCGGCCGTCGCAACCCTATCTATGTTGGCGGCGGGCTGCTCGTCGGCCACGGGCGACGACACCGCTGCGGCGGTCGGCGGCGATTCCGTCATTGAGCACCAGTACGGCTCCACCGAGGTCCCCCCGAACCCGCAGCGCGTCGTCGCGCTGGGCCTCGGCGACATCGACACGATCCTGGCGCTCGGCGTCACGCCCATCACTGTCTCCCCCTGGGGCTCGGGCTCAATCGTCAACGAGGCCGGCGTCGGCCCGTGGGCCGAGGACGCGCTCGGCGACGCCCGGCCGACGGTCATCGACACGGGGAGCGACGGGGTCGGCTCCGCAATCGTCGAGCAGGTCGCCGCAGCCCAGCCGGACCTGATCATCGCAGTCAACAACGTCGTGGACCGCAACGCCTACGAGCAGCTCTCGCAGATCGCGCCCACCGTGGTGCGGCCCGCCGACTATGCAGACTGGTCCGTGCCGTGGGAGGTCAGCACCCAGATGATCGGCGACGCGATCGGCAAGGGTGAGCAGGCCACGAAACTGATCGCGCAGACGACGGATCTGTTCACGCAGGCCCGCGCCCAGAACCCGGAATTCTCCACGCGCACCGGCGCCGTAATGCTGATGAACGCCACCGGCGGCTACTACGTCTACGGCCCGGGCGATGGCCGCGGCCAGACCCTCGCCTCGCTCGGCTTCACCCTGCCCGTGGACGTCGAGTCCCTCATCGCCGATGGCAAGTTCTACGCCGACATCTCCGCCGAGAACGCGGAGCTGCTCAACGTCGACACGCTGGTGGTCCTCGACTACGACGACGCCCAGGCCAAGCTCGCCGCGGACCCACTGTTCCAGGCCCTCGACGTGGTCCGCGACGGCCGCGTCGTCTACGTGGACCAGCCCCTGGGCAGCGCGATGTCGATGCCGAACGCGCTAAGCATCCCCTTCGCGCTCGACCAGCTGGTGCCGCAGCTCGCAGCGGCGAAATAGCCTCTGCCAACTGACAGCGAATTGGCCAGGCCCCCGTGTGCGCGGAGACCTGGCCAATTCCTGTTGCCTCTGGGCTAGTGGTACTACCCCTCGTGTAAGTCGCGGTCGAACTACGGCAGGGGCTCTCCGTCCCCGGAGCGCGGCGGCTTGTCCTGGGGCAGCCCGCCGTCCAAGGACTCGCGCAGTCACTCCACGAACAGCCGCTTGATGTCCTCGATGTCGAGGCACTGCTCCGCCACTGATACTTCCAACTCGACCAGTGTCGACTATTCCCGATTCATTTGACTGTGGCCATGTCGGCGCGGCCCAGGTAGGCCTCACGCAGACCCACCCGATCCGTAATCTCCGCGACCGGCTTATCCATCACAACCCTGCCCATGTCGATCACCGTCATGTGATCGGCCACCGACAACGCCGTGTCGACCTCCTGCTCCACCAACAGCACCGCGAGGCCGCTCTGCTTGAGCAGCTCCACCTGCCGCATCACGTCCTTGACGATCACCGGGGCGAGTCCGCCGGACGGCTCGTCGAGGAGCAGCACCCGCGGCTTCGACATCAGCGCCTGCCCGATCGCCAGCATCTGTTGCTGGCCACCCGACATCGCCCCCGCGAGCAGGGTCTTGCGCTCCGCCAGCATCGGGAACATGTCGTAGACCTCGTGGAGCGCGGCGGCCTGCCTCTTCTTGGAGAACCGCTGCGAGAAGCCGCCGAGGATCAGATTCTGGTCCACCGTCTGCTCCCGGAAGACCTTCTTGCCCTCCTGGACATACGCCAGGCCCGCGCCGACGCGCTTGTGCGCGGGCATCGACGTGATGTCGCTGCCCTCGAGGATGATCTTCCCAGCCGTGGCCTTGTTCAGCCCCGAGATCGCGCGCAGGGTCGTGGACTTGCCTGCACCGTTGCGGCCCAGCAGCGCGGTGATCTTGCCCGGCCACACCTGCACGCTCACGTCCGTGACGACGCGGATGTCGCCGTAGCCTGCAGCCACGTGCTCAACCGTCAATCCTGTTGCGCCCATTAGGAGCTCACCTCTTCCACACTGATCCCCAGGTACTCGGTGAGTACCCGCGGGTTCGTCTCGATCTCGTCCGGGGTACCTTCGGCGATGACCTGGCCCTGCGCCAGCACGTAGATCACGTCCGAGAGCTTGAGCACCAGGTCGAAGTTGTGCTCGACCAGCACCACGGTGGAGCCGGCCGCGCGGATCTGGCGCACCAGCTCCGCCAGCCGCACGATCTCGTGCTCGTCGAGCCCCGAGGCGATCTCGTCGAGCAGCAGCAGCCCGGGCCGGGCCACCACGGCGCGCGCCAGCTCGAGGAGTCGGCGGTTGCCGAGCGGCAGGTCCGATGCCTTCTCGTGGGCCTGCTCCGCGAGGCCCACCAGCTCGAGCACGCGCATCGCCTCGAAGTGGTCCTCGTGCTTGACCTTCCAGTACTTCGGCAGCCGCAGGATCGACGCCAGCATCGAGACCCGGTCCGTGGTGTAGCGGCCGGTCTGCACAGCCTCGAGGACCGTGATCTCCTCCGGGATGTTCGGGGTCTGGAACGTGCGGGCCACCCCGCGCCGCGCCACGGCGTCCGAGGTGAGCGTCTGCAGCTCTCCGTCGCCGAGGCGGATCACGCCGGCGTCGGAGCGGTAGAACCCGCCGATCATGTTCATCAGCGTCGTCTTGCCGGAGCCGTTGGGCCCGATCAGCGCGGTGATCTGCCCCGGCAGCGCCGTCAGCTCGACCCCGTTGAGCGCCTTGTTGCCGCCGAACGACTTCTCCAGTCCGCTGACCACAAGCTTCTCGCCGGCAATCGCCTGCTCCGGCAACGCATCTCCCGGCCGCGCCGTGGGCGTCGGCGGCGCCCAGCCCGCCATGCGGTCGAGCTTCGCGATGCCGAGCTTCGCGTACTTCGCGAGGCCGCCGCTGAGCAGCACGCCGCCGACGATCAGGAAGATGCCGTAGAAGATCAGGGCGTAGTCCTGAAACTCGGTGGACTGGTTGGGCCCGAACTGCATGATCAGCGCACCGGCGAACGCGCCGTACACGCTGGCGGAGCCGCCGAGGATGCTCGCTGCGAGGACCGTCATCGCAATGGTGAAGCTGAAGGACAGCGGCGAGATATACAGGTCGAGGTTCGCGAACAGCGCGCCCGCCAGCCCGGCCGGGATCGCGCCAATCGCGAAGGCGGTCAGCTTCATTCGGTACACGGAGATGCCCTGCGCCGACGCGAGGATGGGGCTCTGCTTGAGTGTGCGGAACGCGACGCCGTGCCGGGAGACCACGAGGTTCCGGAACACCGCGAACCACGCGATCATGACCACGACGACGACGATGTAGAACGCCTCGGTGCTGATGGTGCCGCCGAACAGGGTGGCCGGGACCATGCCCGTGAGGCCGTTCTGCCCGCCGGTCTGCACGCTGAAGATCGAGAGCACGTCCGGGATCAGGAGCACTAGGAAGAACGAGGTCATCGCGAGCGACCAGCTGCCCAGCCTAAGTGCGGGGATGCCGGTGACCACGCCGACGACGAGCGCGACGGCGGAGGCCACGATGATCTGCAGGAACAGGTCGGTGTGCCCGTGCACGGACATCAGCCCCGCGACGTAGGCGCCGGCCGCGTACATCGCGGCTTGGCCCATCGCCAGCTCACCGGCGTAGCCGAGGCTGAGGTTCAAACCGCTGACCACCAGCGCCAGGATGCAGGCGAGCTGCAAGTTTCGCGTCGTGCCGTAGTCCAGCCCGAGCATGGGCAGGAAGATCAGGAGAACACCGAGCGCCAGTGGGAACACCCAGCTGGGGATCCGGCGGATTACCAACCACATACCCATGGTCAGACCACCCTTTCTGTGACTTTGCCGAATAGGCCCGCGGGGCGGAGCATGAGGATGCCGATCAACACCACGAACACCGAGATGTTGCTGTACTGCGAACCGAGCTGATAGGTCGCGAACGCCTCGATCAATCCGACCGAGAGTCCCCCGATCAACGCGCCATAGAGCGAGCCGAATCCGCCGATGGCTAGCGCCACAAAGCCTTTCAGCGCCAATGACGTGCCGAGGGTGGCAACGGCGAACGTTTTCGGGCCCACCAGCAGGCCGAGCAGGCCCGCGATCGCGCCCGAGGCGACGAACGCCATGAACATGAACTTGCGGACGTTGATGCCCTTGAGCTTCGCCGCCTCCTCGTCCTGCGAGAGCCCGATCAGCGCCAGGCCGTAGCGGCTCATCTTCGTGAACCGGGACAGCACCACCACCAGCACGACTGCGCTGAGCAACAGCACGATCTCCGCCGGGTAGGTGCGGCCGCCGAGGATCTCGACGACGTTATTGGAGGCGAAGAAGGGCACGTCGAGGGGATCGCGGCCCCAGAGCAGCTGGGTGACGCCGTCGAGCAGGACCGAGACGCCGAGGGTGGTGACCAGCAGCGACCGGTGGTCCTTGACCGGGCGGACCGCGAGGACCTCCTCGAGGCCCGCGATGATCATCACCACCAAGGCGGCGAGCACCGCGACGACGAGCACCGGGAGCTCGAGCGTCACCAGCCCCGTGTACGCGACGAACGTGCCCATCATCATCAACTGCGCGTGCGCGAAGTTGAAGGACTTCGAGGAGATGTAGACGATGTTGTACCCGATCGCCACCAGTGCGTAAACCGCGCCGAGCGCGAGACCTGACCACACTAGAGTCATAGTTACGCTCCCCCGGCCGCAGGATTGCCGAATTGGCCGTTGAGCAATAGCGACGGCGAGATGTACGTGAACGTCGCCGAGTCCGGGCTGGAACTGTGGTCGGTGGCGCTGTAGTTCGGCACGGGGACCATCGCCGTCTCGGCGCTCTCCTGCACCTGCGGGTCCTCGATGGCCTCGACGAGCTCCTCGAGGTTGGTATTGCCAGCCTTCGCCGCGGCTGCCGCAACCATCGGGATGGCATCGAAGGACTGGGCGACGATCAGCGTGGACTCGATCTTGCCGAGGTCGGCCATTGTCGCGACCGCGTTGTTGACCAGGACGTTGTCCGCGTCGAACGAGGTGGACTGGAAGACCTGCATGATCACGTTCTCCGCCTCCTTCACGCCAAGGAAGCCGGCGGGGGCGGGCGTGGCGATCGAGGACGTGCCGGCGATGGAGTTGTTGCCGATCAGCGGCACCTCCCAGCCGAGGCGCTCAAGACTCTTGAGCAGGTAGCCCAAGGGCGCGCCGTAGGCGTCGACAATGAGCGCCTTCGCGCCGGAGTTCTTCAGCGACTGCAGCTGCGCGGTCATGTCCAGCGCCGCCGTGTCGTACTCCTGGCTCTGGGCAACCTTGACCTTGACGGCTTCCAGCGCGGATACCATCTCCGCACCGAACAGCTCGCCATAGGAACTGCTTCCGTGGATAACGCCGACGTCCTGCAGGCCCTCGCCGGCGACATACTCCGCGATGCCTGCGGCGTAGGTCGCCGCACTCGGCGAGATATCGAAGTTGTAGGGCGCAGACTCAGGATTCGAGCCGTTATCGGTGGGGCTCATCGAGAACGAGAGGATCTTGTTCCGCGTCAAGATCGGCACTGTCGCCGCCGCGATCGTCGACGCGCCGGTGTTGATGTAGAGGTCCGGATGGCTCTTACCGGCCGCAATCTCCCACAGCTTCGAGACCGCGATGGTGGGGTCGCCGCCGTCGTCGAGCACGGTCACCCTCACCTGGCGGCCATCGATGCCGCCGTCCTTCTCGTTGACGATCTGCGCGCTGGCCTGCACCGCCAGGACGGAGGTCTTCGCGTTCTTCGCCAACTGGTCCGGCCCGCTGACCGCCGCCGCGACATAGACGTTGAACGTGTCATCCGAGACGCCGTCGGACCCACCGGCGCAACCCCCGAGGGTCAAGCTCGCGACGCCCACGAGGGCGACCGCAGGCAACTTCCACTTCTTCACCGTGACTCCATTCATTCCGTCCGGCGGGCCGCACTGGCCCAGGTACGGCCAAGGACGGTGACAGTCGTCACCCACCGGCAATGGCCGAGAGCAAAGCTATACCCGAAGCAAGCGCTCGGTCAAACCCAAGCGAGCGCTTGGCGAATGGGTCATGCGAGAGGTGGTAAAGGCACAAGAAGGCACCCCGAATCTCGCCTCAACTCGCACTCTCGCGAGTGGAGTTTCTGCAGATCGGAGCGCCTTCTCAGGTGATTCGCACTAGGGGTTGAGCGGGCGGTTGGTCCAGCTCCCGTCCGGGCGCGCGAACCAGCCGCCCGCGGCGTGGCTGCCGCCGTCCACGTGCACCGTCGTGCCGGTGACGAAACGGGACAACTCCGACGCGAGGAACAGTGCGGGGCCCGCCACGTCCGCCGGCTGCCCGGGGCCGCCAAGCGGCGCCCACTGGGGCCAGCGGTGCCGATCCTCTTCCGCGACGAGCCGCTCGTACGGGACCTGCGGGGTCTCGACGAGGTCGGGGGCGATGGCGTTGACCCGGATACCGTGGCGCCCCACCTCGAGCCCCAGGCTGCGGGTGAAGTGCCGCACCGCCGCCTTATAGGTGGAGTACACCACGTGGCCGGGGATGCCGCGGTGCGCCTCGACGGTGGTCAGGTTGATGATGGACCCGCCCCGCCCGCGCTCGATCATCCCGGGCAGCACCGCGTGGGTCACGCGCAGGACGTGGCCGAGGTTGACCTCCCCGATGCCCTGCCATTCGCCGGCGTCCGCGTCGGCGAAATTGAGTGGCGGCCTGACGAAGTCGCCGACGTTGTTCACCAGGATGTCCGCCTGGTGCTCCGCGAGGCGCAGCGCCACGTCACGGTCGGTGACGTCGGCGACGACTGCCGTCACGCCCGGGACCTCGCGCGCCAGGGCCGCCGCGGCGGCCGCGTCCACGTCGACCAGCACCACCTTCGCCTCGTGCGCGGCGAACAGCCTGGTGATTGCCGCCCCGATCCCGTTGGCGCCGCCGGTGACGATCGCCGTCCGGCCCGCGAGAAGCGGCCCGGACATCTCGGTGGTCATCAGGCTCCGGCCCTGGTCAGCGCCACCATCTCGGTGATCGCCCGGGGCGCGTCGCCCTGCGTGTAGCCGAGCGCCGCTGTCTCGGCCGGGTCCGTCTCATAGGAGATGGTGTTGCCGCGGCCCTGCACGATGAAGGGGTCCGGGAGCATCGGATGCGCCTCGTCGCGCTCGACGAGCGTGATGGAGCTGCCCGCGGCGTCGAAGATCATCTGGAAGTACTCGCGGAACGCGAGGTTCGCGTCGCCCAGCAGGTATGCCGTGCCGGTCTCGGCGTTGTCCAGCGCGCCCCGGACGGACTCGGCGAGCGAGCGTACCGACATGTAGTTGGTGCCACCCGCGGGGGTGAAGTTCGGGATCTCAGGCATCGTGCCGTCGGCCCACGCGAGGAATCGCCCGATGCGGGCCATGGAGGGGCCGGGGGTGACGCCCAGGATATTCGGCGCGTTGAGTGTGGAGACCGTGAACTGGTGATCGCCCAGATCGCGGGCCCGCTCGTCGGCCAGCGCGCGGGCGCGGACGTAGTCGTTGGTCTCGACCAGCCCGGGCAGGATCTGGTGGTAGTAGCTGCCGATCTGGACGAAGTTCGGGACGCCGGCCTCCTTGGCCAGTGCGGCGAAGCGGGGCACGCCGCCGATCTGCATCTTCTCCCAGAACTCGGCCCTGTCGGCGTCTGCGGGGATGTGGCGGATGTCGTTGCCGGCCGCGAAGACGATGCCCTCGAACGGGGCGAGGTCCGCGGCGGTGAAGCCGCCCTCGCTGTAGTCGCCCAGCAGGACGGGGAACTCGCTGGCGACCGTGCCGCTCGCCGGCGCGGTGCGCGCGGCCACCGTCACGTCGTCCCCCCGCTCGCGCAGTACGGCCGCGATCTCCGTGCCGATCATGCCCGTGCCACCGATGATCAGTGTCTTCATATCTCTCCTCAGCTTGGCCATGGTGACTGGCCTGGGCAATCAAGCATTTGCTTGATTGTGACGTGGCAAGTGTCACAAGCCTGTGCGGTCTTGTCAATCAGTAGGTCCATTGTCCGCAGGCCAGTAGGATTACCCCTGGCTGCGCTAGAGTCAGCAGGAATCTAGCGCTTGCTAGATCTCTGGAACAGAGAGGCACACCGTGGGACTGTCCCGGCGCGACGAGATCCTGCTGCACGCCGCGAGGCTATTCAGCGAGAAGGGGGTCGCGGCGACGACGGTCCGCGACATCGCGGAGGAGGTCGGCATACTCTCCGGCAGCCTGTACCACTACTTCGCCGCCAAAGACTCGATCGCCTATGCCATCGTGATCGCGTTCATCGACGACCTCAACGCGAAGTACGAGCGCGCCAAGGTCGCGGGCGAGTCCGCGCGGGAGCGACTGGACCGGATGGTCGCCGCGTCGTTCGAGGCCGCCATCGCCCACCCCTACGCGACGGAGATCTACCAGAACGAGGGGCTGGCCGCGTTGGGCGGGGACGTCGAGCGCATGCGGACGGCGGTCGAGGTGTCGAACCGACACTGGGCGGGCGCCGTGGCCCAGGGCGTCTCCGGTGGGGAGCTACGGGCAGACGTGGACGCCGCGCAGTTCCACCGCATGCTGCGCGAGTCAGTGTGGACGACGGTGCGATTCAATCGCGTGTCGCTCCCCGAGCTCGCGGACCAGCTGCGCCGTGACACCATCGCGGTCTTCCTCGACGGGTTCACGGCGCGAGCCGACGCCCCGGACCCCGAGGATCCGCTGGCCAAGCTCCAGCACGATGTGGTGGAGCTGCAGCGGATGCTCACGGAGTTACGCGACCGGGCCTAGGTCCGGACGCCCGCGGCGAACACTCCGCGGCCCTCCTCGCCGCCGTCGAGCACCCGGCTCTTGCGCACCTGCACGCGCCAGCCCTCCGCGGTGCGCACGAACTCCCACCGGTTCGCAGTGACGCGGCTGATGTTGTAGCCCTTGCCGTCCTTGCGCTGGAAGATCAGCTGGGTGTGGGTGGTGCCGACGGCGGTGTCGCCGTCCACGACGATGTAGGCGGGGCTCATCACATGCCCACAGCCATTGTGGATATACCCCTGATGCGCGTCGGACAACACCATCGCGTGGATCTCGGCACGGCTGTTCATCGCCCCGGTGTCCACGTCGTAGACGCCATCCTCGGTCCAGCGGGCAGCGACCTCGGGCGCGGAGCCGCTATCGACGGCGGGTCCGTAGCTGTACATGAGGGCCTGGATCTCGTTGTGGTCCTCGAGCAGGCGCAACCGGGTCTCAAGCGCGGAAAATCGGGCTTCGATGTCTGTCATGAAATCGATTAGACCGCAGAGTCCGAATCCGCAGGCCCGCTGTCTCACCGGTCGGTAAACGAACAACGGGCAGGCACCGTCGAACCTGGTGCCTGCCCGTTGCGGTCTGCGTGTGTCAGAGGCGCTCGATGATGGTCACGTTCGCCGTGCCGCCGCCCTCGCACATGGTCTGCAGTCCGTAGCGGCCGCCAGTGCGCTCGAGCTCGCACAGCATCGTGGCAAACAGCTTCGCGCCGGTGGCGCCCAGCGGGTGGCCCAGGGCGATGCCGCCGCCGTTGGGGTTTACCCGCGCGGGGTCGGCGCCGGTCTCCTTGAGCCAGGAGATGACGACGGGCGCAAAGGCCTCGTTGATCTCGACGACGTCGATGTCGTCGATCGTCAAGCCGGCCTTCTTCAGGGCATACTCGGTGGCCGGGATCGGAGCCGACAGCATGAAGATGGGGTCGGCGCCGCGCACGCTCATGTGGTGGATGCGCGCGCGGGGCTTGAGGTTGAACTTCTCGACGGCCGCGGCCGAGGCGATCAGCGTGGCGGAGGCCGCGTCGCAGATCTGGCTGGCGACGGCCGCGGTCAGGCGGCTGCCCTCCTGCAGGACCTTGAGCGAGGCCATCTTCTCCAGCGAGCTCTCACGCGGGCCCTGGTCGGTGGTGAAGTCGCCGACCGGGACGATCTCGCGGTCGAAGCGGCCCTCGGCGATGGCGGTGAACGCGCGGGTGTGGCTCTCGAGCGCGAACTTCTCCATGTCCTCGCGGGAGATGTCCCACTTCTCGGCGATCATGTCGGCGCCGCGGAACTGCGAGACCTCCTGGTCGCCGTAACGCGCACGCCAGCCCTCGGAGCCGGAGAACGGGTCATCGAAGCCGAACTCCTTGCCAGCGATCATCGCGGCGGAGATCGGGATCTGGCTCATGTTCTGCACGCCGCCGGCGACGATCAGGTCGGCGGTGCCGCTCATGATCGCCTGCGCGCCGAAGTGAATGGCCTGCTGCGAGGAGCCGCACTGGCGGTCGACGGTGGTCCCGGGGACCTCCTCCGGCATGCCGGCGGCGAGCCACGCGGTGCGCGCGATGTTGCCGGCCTGGCCGCCGATGGCGTCGACGCAGCCGAAGATGACGTCATCGACCTGCGCCGCGTCGATGCCGGTGCGCTCGACAATCGCCTTGATGACATGCGCGCCCATATCAGCGGGGTGCATATTCGCCAGCGCTCCGCCGCGCTTGCCTGCGGGGGTGCGGATGGCGTCGATGATGTATGCCTCTGGCATGGCCTTCTCCTAAAGTCTTAGCTGTCGGCTGAGATGCCGTCGAGCACGATGGACAGGTATTCGTTGGCGATGGTGTCGATGGCGCGAGGCCCACCTGGCCGGTACCACCGCACCGCGACCCACACGGTGTCGCGGATGAAGCGGTAGGCGATCTCGACGTCGAGGCCCTCGCGGAAGCTGCCGTCCTCCGCGCCCTCATGGAGCACCGTCAGCCAGAGATGGCGGAACTCCCGGTTGCGGTCGGCGAGGTAGTCGAAGCGCGGCAGCGTCGCCAGGCGCTTGGCCTCGTCCTGGTAGATGGCGACGGCCGAGTGCCAGTTGTCGATGGACTCGAAGGAGACGCGCACCAACGCCTCGAGCGTCGCGCGCGAGTCCTCCCCCGCGGCCACGATCTCGCGGTATCGACCGAACAGCGCGTCGAGAAAGCCACGCAGGATCTCGTCGACGATGGACTCTTTCGAGTCGAAGTGGTGGTAGAGGCTGCCAGAGAGGATGCCTGCGGCGTCCGCGATGTCCCGGACCGTCGTCGCGCGCAGGCCCCGTTCCGCGAAAAGCGCAGCCGCGATGCCGAGCAGCTCCGCTCGGCGCTCAGACTTCGACGAGTCCGCTTTCCCCACCTGATCGACAGTCACCCACCCATGATAGCAACCAAGCGCTTGCTAGGGGTTGCGGACTACGATTCGGGCCGTGGCCACAAGTTCTCGGCAAGTCGCTCGATGTCTGTGTTGAACCGCTGGAGCCAGCCCGCGAACTCGGCGACGTCCTCGACCGACCAGTCCGCCATCACCTTCTCGAGCCCAGACATGTTCTCCTCGCGGTGCGCGAGCAGTCGTCTCGAGCCCTCGGCATTGATCCGGAATTTGCGGGCCATCCCGCCGTCCGGATCCGGGATGCGATCCACTAGACCATCCCGCAGCACCGCCGCCGTCTGGCGCTGCAGGGTCGACGAGTCGAGCCCGAAGGCGGCGCTGAGCTCACCGATCGACATTGGCCCTTCCACGCTGATGCGGCTGAGCAGGGTGTACGCGCTGGAGTCCAGGTGCCCGGCGGCCCGGCGCGGGTGCGGCGACTGCCGCATCATGTGCCGGGCGAGCAACATCGTCTCGAACTCAACCATGTCCGTCGGCTTCTCCATGTGACCAATTATGCACCATGCAGGAATGGTGCATCATGCAATGGGTATGTATCGTGCACATTGACTCAATATCCACAGCAAGGAGCCCCTCGTGGCCAGCCCGACCCCCGCTCCACCCGCAGTCAAGCCCGGTGCCCTCGTCGCCGTGTTGGGCTTCACCGGCATCGTCGCCGCGCTGATGCAGACGCTCGTCGTCCCGCTGATCGGCGACCTCCCCCGCATCCTGGACACCGACGCGTCCAACGCGACCTGGGTCATCACAGTCACGCTGCTCGCAGCCGCCGTCGCCACGCCCATCTCCGGCCGCCTCGGCGACATGTATGGCAAGCGCCGCATGCTGATGATCTGCACTGTGCCACTAATCCTCGGCTCGGTGCTGTGCGCGGTGTCCGGGTCGCTGCTGCCGATGATCGCTGGCCGCGCGATGCAGGGCCTGGGCGCGGGCCTAATCCCGTTGGGCATCAGCATCATGCGTGACCTGCTGCCCAAGGAGAAGCTCATGGGCTCGATCTCCCTGATGAGCGCGTCGATGGGCATCGGCGGGGCGCTCGGCCTGCCGATGGCTGCCGCCGTTGCCGAGAGCTACAACTGGCGAATGCTGTTCTGGGCGGTCGCCGCGCTGAGCCTGGTCGCGATGGGCCTGATGTGGCGCGCGATCCCCCCGATGCCCGTCGAGCGGGCACCCGGCCGCTTCGACCTGATCGGGGGCCTCGGCCTCGGCGTCGGCCTCGTCTGCCTGTTGCTCGGCGTATCCAAGGGCGGCACCTGGGGCTGGACCAGCGGCACCACCATCGGCCTATTCGTCGCCGCAGTGGCCGTTCTCCTGGCGTGGGGGATGTGGGAGCTGCGGGTCCAGGATCCCCTGGTGGACCTGCGGATCACCGCCCGCCGCCAGGTGCTCCTGACGAACCTGGCCTCCCTGGCCGTCGGCTTCGCCATGTACGCGCAGGCGCTGATCCTCCCCCAGCTGATGCAGCTGCCGACCTCCACCGGCCACGGCCTGGGCCAGTCCATGCTCGCGATGGGCCTGTGGATGATGCCCGGCGGCTTCGTGATGATGATCGCGGCGGGCTTCGGCGGCAAGCTATCCACCGTCTACGGGCCGAAGGTGACGCTGTTCATCGGCTGCCTCGTCATCGCGGCGGGCTACGGCTCCTCGATGGCCCTGATGGGCTCCGTCTGGGGCCTGGCCATCGTCGCCGCCATCTGCGGCGCGGGCACGGGCCTCGCATATGGCGCGATGCCGGCCCTCATCATGGGCGCGGTGCCGCTGTCAGAGACCGCCTCGGCGAACAGCTTCAACGCCCTCACCCGCTCCGTCGGCACCTCGTTCGCCGCGGCCGTCGTCGGCGTGGTGCTCGCCCAGATGAGCGTGCAGGTCGGCCCGCACTTCCTGCCCACCGAGTCCGGCTTCCGCGTCGGACTCCTGATCGGCTGTGCCGTTGCGGTCGTGGCGGCCGCCGTCACCCTGGCGATCCCCAAGCAGCAGACCCAGCGCAAGGCTGCCGAGCCAGAGCTCGTGGGCGCGAACGCATAAAGACAAAAAGGTGGCCTCCCCGCGATTGCGGGGAGGCCACCTTTTTCGTGGATCTACTATGCGCGCTGACTAGAGACCGAGACGATCTCGCCCGTCATGTAGGTGGTGTAGTCGCTGGCGAGCATCGCGATGACCGCCGCGATCTCCCAGACCTCGGCGGCGCGGCCGTAGGCCTCGCCGGAGGCCAGCTGGTCGAGGAGCTCCTCGCTGGTGACCTTCGCCAGGAACGCGTGGCGGGCGATGGACGGCGAGACGGCGTTGATGCGCACGCCGTACTCGGCGGCCTCGACCGCGCTGCAGCGGGTCAACGCCATGACGCCCGCCTTCGCCGCGGCATAGTGCGCCTGCGAGTGCTGCGCGCGCCAGCCCAGGACCGACGCGTTGTTGACGAGCACGCCGTTGTGCTCCACCGACTTGAAGTAGCGCAGCGCCGCGCGGGTGGCGCGGAAGGTGCTGTTCAGCGTGATGTCGAGGACCCGGTCCCACTGGTCGTCGGTCATGTCGACGACGGGGGTCTCCCCGCCCAGCCCGGCATTGTTGACGAGCACGTCGATGCGGCCGAGCTGCTGCGCGGCGCTCTCGATCAGCGCGTCGACCTGCTCGGTGCTGGAGACGTCGCAGACGAAGGAGACCACGGTCTGCTCCGGGAACTCGGCGGCGAGCTTGTCGACGGTCTCGCCGAGGCGGCGCTCGTGGAAGTCGGAGACCAGCACGTCGGCGCCCTCGAGCAGCGCGCGGCGGGCGGTGGCGAAGCCGATACCGGTGCCGGCGGCCGCGGTGACGACGACCTTCTTGCCCTTGAGCAGGTCGTGGCCGCCGATCTCCTCGGGGATGGTGGCCAACGGGGACTTGGGTGCCGGGGATTGGGCTGCTGCGCTCATGGGCGAGCCTCTCTCGGTAGTCCGAGCACGCGCTCGGAGATGATGTTGCGTTGGATCTCGTCGGACCCGCCGTAGATGGTGTCCGCGCGGGTGAACAGGAACATCCGCTGCCACTCGTCGAACTGGTCGCCCTCGCTGGTCACTGACGGCGCCGCCAGCAGCGACGGCCCGCCCTGGACCTCCATCGCCAGCTCGCCGAGGTCGCGGTGCCAGCGGGCCCACAGCAGCTTCGCCACGGACGGGGCGCCGGCGATCTCGCGGTTGCCCTCGCCGAGGGTGCGCATGGCGTGCGCGCGCATGACCTGCAAGCCCACCCACGCGCGGCTGAGCTTCTCGCGGATGACGGGGTCTGTGGCGGAGCCGTTGGACTCAGCCAGCGCAACCAGCGCCGCGAGCTCGCCGGCGAACTGGACCTGCTGGCCCAGGGTCGCGACGCCGCGCTCGAACGCCAGCGTGCCCATGGCCGTCCGCCAGCCCTGGCCGGGCGCGCCGACGATGAGCGACGCGTCGGTGACGGCATCGGTGAAGAAGACCTCGTTGAACTCCGAGGTGCCGGTGAGCTGGATGATCGGGCGGACCTCCACACCGGGCTGGTCCATCGGGACCAGCAGGTAGGACAGCCCGTTGTGGCGCGCGGAGCCGGGCTCGGTGCGCGCGATGACAAAGCACCAGTCGGACAGGTGGGCGAGGGAGGTCCACACCTTCTGGCCGTTGACGACCCACTTGTCGCCGTCGAGCTTCGCGTTGGTGGTCACCCCCGCCAGGTCGGAGCCGGCGCCGGGCTCGGAGTAGCCCTGGCACCACAGCTCGGTGACGTTCTTGATGCCGGGCAGGAAG
Organism: Tomitella biformata AHU 1821; assembly: GCF_000524475.1. Classification (GTDB taxonomy): domain Bacteria; phylum Actinomycetota; class Actinomycetes; order Mycobacteriales; family Mycobacteriaceae; genus Tomitella; species Tomitella biformata. The sequence continues at coordinate 205,713 of NZ_BAVQ01000043.1, forward strand.
CGCTGCTTCTGCTCCTCGGTGCCGAACGCGAGGAGCGTGGGGCCGAGCAGCTCCTCGCCGATGTGGCTCACGCGCGCGGGGGCGCCGGAGCGGGCGTACTCGAGGTGGAAGAGCACCTGCTGCTCCATGCTGGCGTCGCGGCCGCCGTACTCGACGGGCCAGCCGAGGCAGGTCCAGCCGGCAGCGGCGAGGTGCCGGTCCCACTCGAGCCGCTCCGCGAAGGCCTCGTGCTCACGGCCCGGGCCGCCCAGGCCCTTGAGCTTGGCGAACTCGCCAGTGAGGTTCTGCGCCAACCACTCACGCACCTCAGCCGCGAACGCCGAATCGGCAGGGGACAGGCTTTGATCAGTCATCGGCGCACCCGCTTCGAAGTCAATACTCTGGCTTTCATCCACATTGGTACGGTACCCTACCAAGCACTTGCTTGTGTACGTCTATGTAACTTTGAATCTTGCCCAGTCGAGGAGAATTCTTGAGCACCGAAGCCTTGAGCGCCGAAGCCGAGCCGAGGACCACTCCCGCCGTCCTACGCCGCGCCGCGGACCTGCACGCCGCAGCGGAGGCCATCGTCGATGGCACCGAGCGGATCACGTACAAAGAACTGCTCGAACGCGTCCGCCTCATCGCCCGCACGCTGATCGCCCACGAGGTCCAGCCAGGCGACCGCGTCGCGCTGTGGGCCCCCAATACCCACCACTGGGTGGAGGCCGCGCTCGCCGCGCACTACGTCGGCGCGACGCTGGTCCCCATCAGCACCCGCTACACCGGACATGAGGCCCTCGACCTCGTCGAGCGCACCGGTGCCGCCGCGATCATCGTCCCCGAGCGCTTCCTGGGCTATGACCGCCTCGGCGAGATGCTCGCCGTCGCGACGGAGTTGCCCGCACTCAGGTTGGCGCTGCGGATGCCCGTGATGGGCGGCGACCTGCGCAACGGCTCCGCGCCCACCACTCCGACGCTGCCCTCGGGCGCCGTCCTGGACTGGGCCGACATCAGCACGGCCGCAGCGGCGGTCGACCCCGCCGCGGCCGAGGCGCGCGCGGACGCCGTCGGGCCAGAGGACGTCGCCGACATCCTCTTCACCTCTGGCACCACCGGCAAGAGCAAGGGCGTGCTGTCCGCGCACCGCCAGACCGTCGGCATCGCCGCCGCTTGGGCCGACTGCGCCGAGATGACTACGACCGACAAGATGCTGCTGATCAACCCGTTCTTCCACTCCTTTGGGTACAAGGCCGGGATCCTGCCCTGCCTGCTGCACGGCTCGACGATCGTGCCAATGGCCTTGTTCGACGTCCCCGCCGTGATGACGATCGTCGCCGCGGAGGGCATCACCGTGCTGCCCGGCGCGCCGACGGTCTACCAGTCGATCCTCGACCACCCGGACCGCGCGAACTTCGACATGACGTCGCTGCGCATCGCCATCACCGGCGCGGCCCCTGTGCCCGTCGCACTCGTCGAGAAAATGCAGTCCGACCTCAACTTCGACGCGGTCCTGACCGCCTACGGCCAGACCGAGGCCGTCGTCATCACCATGTGCCGCACCGAGGACGACCCCGTCACGATCTCCACATCCTCCGGCCGGGCAATCCCCGGCATGGAGGTCCGCCTGGGCGAGAAGGACGAGATCCTCGTCCGCAGCGACAACGTGATGCTGGGCTACCTGGACGACCCCGAGGCCACCGCCAAGACCATCGACGCCAATGGCTGGCTGCACACCGGCGATGTCGGGACCATTGACGAGCGCGGCTATCTCGACATCACCGACCGCCTCAAGGACATGTACATCTCCGGCGGCTTCAACGTCTACCCCGCCGAGGTGGAAAACGAGCTCGCGCGCTTAGACGCCGTCGCCGAGTCCGCCGTCATCGGCGTGCCCGACGAGCGGATGGGCGAGGTCGGCTGCGCGTTCATCGTCGTCAAGGACGGCCAGTCCCTCACGGAGGCAGAGGTTCTCGCGTTCTCCAAGGAACGCCTGGCGAACTTCAAGAACCCCAAGTCCGTGCGCCTCGTCAAGGCGCTGCCGCGCAACGCGTCGGGCAAGGTGCTCAAGAACGAGCTCCGGGACCTCGTCCTGAAGGAGACAGCCAAATGAGTGACGCCAATCCTGTCGCGTACGAGGTCGTCGGCCCCGTCGCGTACGTGTCCCTGGACCGCCCCGAGTACTCGAACTCGCAGAACTCGGTGATGACCTACGCCCTCGACGCCGCGTTCACCCGCGCCACCGAGGACAACGCGGTCAAGGTGATCGTGCTGCGCGGCAACGGCAAGCACTTCACCGGCGGCCACGACATCGGCACGCCCGGGCGCGACCACCATGTCAGCTACGAGAACAAGGCCGCCATCTGGTGGGACCACACCGATCGCGAGGGCGGCGACCAGCGCTTCGCCCGCGAGATGGAGGTCTACCTGGGAATGTGCCGCCGCTGGCGGGAGATCCCGAAGCCGATGATCGCCCAGGTGCATGGCGCGTGCATCGCCGGCGGGCTCATGCTCGCCTGGATCTGCGATCTCATCGTCGCCTCCGACGACGCGTTCTTCTCCGATCCCGTGCTGCGCATGGGGATGCCGGGCGTGGAGTACTTCGCCCACCCGTGGATGCTCGGGCCGCGCCTGGCCAAGGAGATACTGTTCACCGGCGACCGCTTCACCGCGCAGCGCGCCTATGAGGTCGGCATGGTCAACCGCGTCGTGCCCCGCGAGGAGCTGGCCGCGACCGTCGACGAGATGGCCGGCAAGATCGCGCAGATGCCGCAGTTCGGCCTGGCGCTGACCAAGCGCGTGGTCAACCTCTGCGAGAACCAGATGGGCCTGCAGGACGGGATCGACACCGCCTTCGGCTACCACCACTTCGCCCACTCCTACAACGCCGAGACCCGCGCCGGAGACTCGCTCGGCGGCATGGACGCCAAGGCGATGGCAGCCGCAAACAGAGAAAAGGACAACACGTAGTGGACCTCGAATTCGATGCCGACTCCGTCGCCTTCCGCGACGAAGTCCGCACCTTCCTGCGCGAGAATGTGCCCTCGCAGCCCCTCCCCTCGATGGACACCGCCGAAGGCTTCGAGGCGCACCGCGAGTGGGAGCGCACACTGGCGAACGCGCGCCTGTCCGTCGTATCCTGGCCCGCCGAGTACGGCGGCCGCGACGCGTCCCTCGAGCAGTGGGTCATCTTCGAGGAGGAGTACTACCGCTCCGGCGCGCCGGGCCGCGTCAGCCAGAATGGCATCTTCCTGCTGGCCCCCACGCTGTTCGAGCACGCCAAGAAGGAGCAGCTCGACGTCATCATGCCGCGCATGGCGCGCGCCGACGACATCTGGGCGCAGGCCTGGTCCGAGCCCGAGTCCGGCTCCGACCTCGCATCATTGCGGGCGACCGCGACGAAGGTCGAGGGCGGCTGGCTGCTCAACGGCCAGAAGACCTGGTCCTCGCGGGCCAGCTTCGCGGACTGGGGCTTCGGCCTGTTCCGCTCCGACCCGGACTCCGAGCGCCACCGCGGCATCACGTACTTCATGTTCGACCTGAAATCGACGGGCGTCACCGTGCGCCCGATCGACCAGCTCGACGGCCTGCCCGGCTTCGCCGAGGTCTTCCTCGAGGACGTCTTCGTGCCAGACTCCGGCATCATCGGCGACGTCGGCAACGGCTGGCGCGTCGCGATGAGCACCGCCTCCAACGAGCGCGGGCTGTCCCTGCGCGCACCGGGCCGCTTCCTCGCGACCACCGACCGCCTGCTCAAGCAGTGGCGCGAGACCGGCGACGCGGGCGACACCGCGCTGGCCGGCCGCGTCGCCGACGCCTGGATCGGCGCCCGCGCATATGAGCTGAGCACCTGGGGCACCGTCACTCGCCTCAACGATGGCGGCCAGCTGGGCGCCGAGTCCTCGATCAACAAGGTTTTCTGGTCCGAGTGGGACGTCGCCACGCACGAGACTGCCCTCGACCTGTTGGGCCCCGAGGCCGAGCTGATGACCGACTGGATGGACGGCTACCTGTTCTCCCTGTCGGGCCCGATCTACGCCGGTACCAACGAGATTCAGAAGAACGTCATCGCCGAGCGTCTCCTCGGCCTACCGAAGGCAGACCGATGAGATTCGCACTCACCTCCGACCACACCGACTTCGCCGCCAGCATCGACTCGCTGCTCGGCAAGGCCGACTTGCCAGCCGTCATCCGCTCCTGGAACACCAGTGACACCGCCCCCGGCCTCACCGTGTGGGAGCGCCTCGCCGAGACCGGCGTGACCGCGCTGACCATCGCCGAGGAGCACGGCGGCATGGGCGCCGACGCGATCGACCTCGTCGTCGCGATCGAGCAGCTGGGCCGCCACGCCGTGCCCGGCCCCGTCGCCGAGACCCTCGCGGTCGCCCCAGCGCTGCTCGCGGCCGTCGCGCCCGAGCGCCTCGAGGCGCTCGCCGAGGGCGCCCTCGCCACCGTCGCCGCCCCGCCGGAGACGCCGTTCGCGGTGGATTCCGACGCGGCCTCGCTGACGCTGCTCGTCACCGGCAACGACGTGTCCGTCGGCACGCCCGGCTCCTCCCGCCAGTCTGTGGACCTGGCCCGCAAGCTCTTCGAGGTCACCGCGGGCGAGTCCCTCGGGACCATCGACGACGCGGCCCTGGCTGCGGCCTTCGACCTGGGCGCGCTTGCCACCGCGGCGCAACTACAGGGCCTGGGCCGCACCATGCTCGACGTCAGCGTCGAATACGCCAAGGCGCGCAAGCAGTTTGGGCGCGCTATCGGCAGCCTGCAGGCCATCAAGCACCACCTGGCCGAGGTCGCCGTCGCCGTCGAGATGGCCGCGCCTCTGCTGCACGCCGCCGCGATGGCCGTGCGCGACGGCTCCCCCACCGCACGCCGCGACGTCAGCGCCGCGAAGGTCGCCTGCGCCGAGGCCGCCTATAAGTCCTCGCGCGTCGCCCTGCAGGTCCACGGCGCCATCGGCTACACGCAGGAGCACGATCTGTCGCTGTACCTGACCCGCACCCGCGCCCTGCTCACAGCCTGGGGCACCCCGGCCGCGCACCGCGCCCGCGTGTTGGCGGCGCTGTGAGCGCCCCGGTCAGCCTCTCCGCGGCCGGCACCCTGACGGAGGACCAGCGCCAGCTAGCCAAGACGGTCCGCGACGTCGTCGCCAAGCACGCAGGCAGCGAGGCCGTCCGCGCCGCCGCCGAGTCCGCGGCCGGCTACGACGAGACGCTGTGGTCGCTGCTGTGCGAGCAGGTCGGCGTCGCCGCCCTGTCGATCCCAGAGGAGTTCGACGGGATCGGCGTCAGCTACCTCGAGTCGCACCTCGTGCTCGAGGAGCTCGGCCGGAACCTGGTGCCCTCGCCCATGCTCGGCAGCGTCGTCATCGGCGCGCAGGCGCTGCTCGCCTCTGGCAACACCGAGGCCTGTGCCCGCCTGCTGCCCGGCGTCGCAGAGGGCTCCACCGCCCTCGCGCTGTGCTGGTCGGGAGCTGAGGGCGTGTGGAACGCAACGGATCTCGCGGTCTCCTTCGCTGATGGCGTCCTGACCGGTGAGGCGTCCTACGTCATCGGCGGCGACACCGCCGATGTCCTGCTGGTCGCCGCGAACACGCCGGACGGCCCCGCGCTGTTCGAGGTCGCCGGGGATGCGGCCGGCGTCACCCGCGCGCGCACCGCCGCGATGGACCCCACCCGCCCGCTCTCGAGCGTGCGGTTCGACAGCGCTGCTACCACCGTGCTGGCCGCCGGCACCGAGGTCGTCGAGCGGGCCCTCACCATCGCGTCCATCGCGCTGTCCGCTGAGCAGGTCGGCGCAGCGGCCCGGCTGCTCGAGCTCACGGTGGAGTACACCAAGCAGCGCAAGCAGTTTGGCCGTGCGATCGGCAGCTTCCAGGCGCTCAAGCACCGCATGGCGGACCTCTACGTCCTCGTGGAGACCGCCCGGTCGATGTCCTACGCCGCGGCCCAGTCTTTGAGCTCGACCGACGCCGCGCTGGCTAAGGTCTACTGCTCGGAGGCCTTCCAGACGGTCGCCGGCGAGTCGATCCAGCTGCACGGCGGCATCGCGATCACGTGGGAGCACGATGCCCACCTGTACTTCAAGCGCGCGCACGGCAGTGCCCAGCTCTTTGGGCAGCCCCGCACGCATCTGAGAGCACTCGAGGGCGCGGTCGGCCTCAGCTAGGTCGCTTCGTCAGAGGGGCGCGTCGGATCTTCTTCCGGCGCGCCCCCTTTCGTTTCCTCCTCCGCGGCCTTCCTCGCCCGCTTCTGGTATTCCCAACTGTCGATCAAGACGCTCGTCGCGTAGCCCATATCCATGACGTCGCCCCGCCATCCAGGGATGATCGCGTCCCGATCCACGCTGCCGTCGAACACCTTGGCCGGATCTCCGGCGATACCCGGTGCCCGCTCCACAACCGCTCCCACCTTGTTCCGGAACTGAAACTGTTGCTGCCCCAACGCTTTTATCGTGAACTCCCCATGGTGAAGTGCCCGGTGGCACGATCCACAGAGCAAAATGAGATTGTCCATATCCGTCCTGCCACCCCTCTCCCAGAAGCGGACGTGGTGGGCGTGGAGGAAGCGGGTATGGCCGCACCCTGGGGTCTGGCAACAGCCGTCTCGCAGGTGCAGCACGTCGAGTTGTGCCTGCGACGGCATCCTGCGCCGCCGCCCGTAGCCGAGGATCGGGCCGCCGCCGCGGCCCTTGGTGATCCGTCGGCCGATGCCCCCGCACTGCACCTCGCTCGCGGCCTGCTTCCCCAGGCCTGGCCCGCCCTCGACCCTCGCGGCTCCCTTCTCCACAATGAAGCCGATCTCCGCCGCCGGCGCGCCGGCCGGTGCCTCCACCACCGCCGCCATTGTCTGGGCCATGACGACCATCGCGGGGCCCACGTTCGACGGCGGCGGCCCCGTCAAGTCCGGTTCTCCATCGTCCTTGCGCAGTCGCTCGAACTCGGCCCTGGTCAGCGCAGCCAGGATCACCGCGCCATCCTCCGGTGTGAACCGCCCGGTGATCACCAGGTCGCCAGTGTCCTCGTCCCAGCGATGCGACATTCGCAGGCGGCTGGGATCTGGCGGCACCACCACCGATGGGTCGCTGTCCGGATCTGGTGAGGCGAGTAACCCCTGGATGAGCTTGTCCACCTGCGAGGCCGGCGCCTCCAGCGCGATCTCGACCAAGTCCCCCTCCGTCTCCGGCTTCGCGACCCGGGTGATGGCCCGCACCTTGGAGTAGGACAATCTGCCGCCGGCGAACTTGGCCTCGGTCTTCGGCAGGGTGGTCAACGCTTTCGCCACCCGCACGTGCTCACGTGCCGTGCGCAGGTCCAACCCGCACTTCCAGGACAGCCAGTGCGCGCAGGAGACGATGCCGGCGCCGGCCCAGCCGGCCTTGGCATCGAATTCTGCGAGCAAGGCCAGGAACTTCGCGGTGGCGGCCGCGATATGCCCGGCCAGCGAGCAGAGCTCATCCCCCAACTCCGCTATCTCCGCCGCTTTGGCCTTTGCCGCAGCCATGTGCGCATCGTCAGGCAGTGGCTCGCCGAGTGGATCGATCATCTCTACCCCCGTAGAACGATTTGCCGCACTCTATCCCCGCCCTCTGACAGTCCCGCCCGCCGTGGACGGTCCCGCGGGACCGTCCACGGGCCATAATCAACCAGTGGACTACACCTTCAGCGATGATCCCCAGCGCCTCGACCACGAGGTCATCCGCGCATTCCTGATGGCCGAGGCCTACTGGGGCAGGTGGCGCACCGCGGAGCAGATCTCGGCGTGCATCGACGGCTCCTGGCGGGTGGTCGGCGGCTACGACGCCCAGGGCAGCCTGGTGGCTTTCGCCCGGGCGATCTCCGACGGGGTATCTATCGCGTACCTGTCGGATGTGTTCGTGCTGCCGGAGCACCGCCGGCACGGCCTCGGGGTCCGGCTGGTCGCGGAGATGATCGAGAACGGCCCCGGCGCGGGGTTCCGCTGGCTGTTGCACACCGAGGACGCACACGGGCTATACGAGAGGTTCGGCTTCAAGCCGGGTGATCACACGGTGCTGGAGCGTCCACGGCCCACTGCTCAGTAGCCAGACGGCTCCTGGACAGTGCGCCCAGCACCCGCATCGAATGTCGGCAGAGTCGACCATGGCCCTCAGCCAAAAGTGACGCGGGTTACTATCGGCGAAGCGTCGGAAACTGTGGCCACGGTGGTCCATGCCGTCCAATTGGGCTCGGCCACACGGGGTTTTCGTCGGCGCAGAATGATCCACAGAATCCTCGACCACGTTAATTACCCGATTACTAGGAGTGAAAATGCAGCAGCTCGCGATCCTGGAGTTGACGTTCAAGCCGGAGTCCCTCGATGCCGCCCGCGAGATCATGACGCGGGTACTCAAGGAGACCCGCGCATTCCCCGGCTGCGTGCGCGTGGAGACAGTCATCGACGCCAAGTCCTCCAACGTGTGGCGCTTCCTCGAGCTGTGGGAGTCAGCCGAGCACGACGCCGAGTACCGCAAGTTCCGCGCGGGCGAGGGCGCCATCACCGATCTCGGCCCGCTACTCGCCGGCGCGCCGTCATTGTCGATGGGCTCGCTCGACGCCAGCATCTAGAGCCATCCGCAGCAGAAAGGCCTCCGCCCCGGTTCGCCCGGTCGGGGGCCTTTCCCATTCTCCCTGCCAAGTACCGCGGGCCCGAATACCGTGTAGCCACACCGCCGCCACCAGGGAGCCGCCATGCCCGTCCACCCCTCTGTGCTCCAGGTCTTCGTATGGGAGTCGATCGGCACCGCCATCATGATCCTGCTCGGCGCGGGGGTGGTGGCGACCGTCGTGCTCAAGCAATCCAAGGGCCACGGCGGGGGCTGGCTGCTGATCAACATGGGTTGGGGCATGGCGGTCTTCGCCGGCGCGTCGATTGCGTGGCGCTCCGGCGCGCACCTGAATCCCGCTGTGACGCTGGGGCTGACGATCTCCAACAAGTCGCCGTGGGCGCTGGTGCCCGTGTATTTCGGGGCGGAGCTGCTGGGCGCATTCGTCGGCGCGGTCCTGTGCTGGCTGGCGTTCAAGAAGAACTTCGACGCGGAGGCCGACCACTCGGAGTCCGTCAGCATCTTCGCGACCGCGCCGGCGGTGCGGCACTACGGCTGGAACACCGTCACCGAGGTGATCGCGACGTTCGTCTTGGTGTTCTGGATCCTGCTGAGCCCCGGCCTCTCGGCGACGGACGGGGTGGCGAGCCTGAATGTCGGCAACGCGGGCCTGGGCTACGCGGCGGTGGCATTCGTGGTGCTCGGGCTGGGCGCGAGCCTTGGTGGGCCGACGGGCTATGCCATCAACCCGGCGCGCGATCTCGGCCCGCGCGTCGCATACGCGCTGCTGCCGATTAAGGGCAAGGGCTCCGCGGACTGGCGGTATGCGTGGGTGCCGATCGTGGGCCCGCTGTTGGGCGGCGCTCTTGCGGGGCTGCTGTTCCTCGCCACGCGGGGCACCCTCGGCTAGAGCTCGCGGATCACCCGGCACGGATTACCCGCCGCGAAGACCCGCGCAGGCACATCCCGGGTGACGACGCTGCCCGCGCCGATCACGGACTCGGAGCCGATGGTGACGCCTGGGCAGACGATGACGCCGCCGCCGAGCCACACGTTGTCGCCGATCACGATGGGCTTGGCGGTCTCCCAGCCCTGCCGTCGGGCCTCGTGATCCGCCATCGGGTGCAGCGGGGTCAGCAGCTGGGCGCGGGGGCCGATGAAGACGCTAGAGCCCAGGGTGATCGGGGCGCAGTCCAAAAATATGGCGTCGTAGTTGATGAACGAGCCGCGGCCGATGCGGATCTGGTAGCCGTAGTCGCATTGGAAGCGCGGCATGATGCGCACTCCCTCCCCCACAAAACCCAGCAAATCCTCGAGGACCCCGAAGCGCTCAGGCTCCGGAGCGGCATTGAATAGACCAGTGAGCTGCTGGCAGCGCTCTCGCTCTGCCAGCAGCTCAGGGTCTTGATCGAGGTACAGCTCACCGCGCAGCATGCGGTCGCGGTGCACACCCATTTACAGCCAGGTCTCTTTGTCACCGGCCGTGAACAGGAACTCCTCCAGGTCGGCACGCCACTGGGCAGGCACCGACTTGTCGGGCTGTATGCCGGTGTACTGGCTGCGGTAGAACAGCAGCGGCCGCTGCGTCTTGTTGGTCATCGAGTTGAACGCCTGCACCCGGCCGTAGACCACCAGGTGGTCGCCGCCGTCGTGCACGTTCTCGATGGTGCAGTCCAGCCAGGCCAGGGAGCCGTCGAGGAGGGGCATCCCGCCCGGAGACTTGTGCCAGTCGACGTTGCCGAACTTGTCGGGGTTGCGCGAGCCGAACACGGCGCACGCCTCCTGCTGCTCCTCGGAGAGGATGCTGACGGAGAACTTCCCCGTCTGCTCGATGGCCTGCCAGGAGCGGGAGGACTTCATCGGGCAGAACAGCACCAGTGGAGGATCGAGCGAAAGGGCGGCGAAGGACTGGCAGGCGAAGCCCACCGGCTCGTCGTCGACCATCGTCGAGATGATGGTGATCCCCGTGCAGAACTGCCCAAAGATGTTGCGCAGTGCCCTGCCGTCGATCTCCACCGGTGCCGCGTCGGTCATGTTATTTGAATCCAATCATGAAGTCGTGCCCCCAGAGGCTGACCGCGGTGCTTTCGCGCGCGATCCAATCGGCGTCGTCGACTTCCAGTCCCTCGCAACCGTATTCCACATCGAAGCCGCTGGGCGTCTTCATGTAGAACGAGAGCATCTGGTCGTTGACATGGCGGCCGAGGGTGGCCGACATCTTGACCTCGCGCCGGAGCGCGCGGTCCAGAGCCAGTCCGACATCGTCGGAGTTCTCCACCTCAACCATCAGGTGCACGATACCCGTGGCGCTTGGCAGCGGCGCGAACGCCAGGCTGTGGTGACGGGGGTTACAGCCAAGAAAGCGCAGCCACGCGGGCTCGCCGTCGGCTGGCCGCCCGACCACCTGCGGGGGCAACCGCATCGAGTCCCGCAGGCGGAATCCGAGGACGTCCCGGTAGAACGCCAGGTCGGCCTCGTCGTCCTTGGTGGCCAGGACGATGTGGCCCAGGCCCTGCTCGCCGGTGACGAACTTATGCCCGTACGGGTTGGTGATGCGGCGGTGCTGCAGGGCGACGGTGTGGAAGATCTCCAGCCGCGCGCCCGACGCGTCGACGCACTTGATCATCCCGACGACGCAGCGGTCTTTGAGCTCCTCCGCCGTCGCCTCCTCGAAGGCCCAGTTCGCGGCGGTGAGCCGGTCGCGGATCTCCTGCAGGCCCTCCTCGGTGGCGCACTCCCAGCCCATCGAGTACAGGTGTTCGCGCTCGCCGGGCTGGATGACCAGGCGCGCGGGGTAGTCGTCCATGCGCAGGTAGAGCGATTCGGGGTCTGCACCCTTGCCCTCGACCATGCCGAGGACCTTGAGGCCATAGTCGCGCCAGGCCGCCATGTCGGTGGTCTCGATGCGCAGGTACGCCAGCGCCCTGATGCTCATGCTCACACCATCGTGTCCGCGATGGGCAGGCCGAACTCCGAGCCGCCGTACATCACGTACGCACGCTCGGGGTCGTTCGCGGCGTGCACTCGGCCGGCGTGGGCGTCGCGCCACAGGCGCTGGATGACACCGTCGGTGACCAGCGCGGTCGCGCCGGAGGCCTCGAAGAGCCGGTCGATGGACGCGATGGCGCGGCCGGTGGCGCGGACCTGGTCGCGACGGGCGGCCATGCGCAGCGACATGGGCACTTCCTCGCCGGCGACGATCAGCGCGTACTCGTCGGCGACGTTGCCGGAGAGCTGGCGCCAGGCGGCGTCGATGTCGCTGGCGGCCTCGGCCACGCGGACCTTCGCGAACGGGTCGTCCTTGGCCTTCTCCCCGGCGAAGGCCGCGCGCACGCGCTTGCCCTGGTGCTCCACATGCGCGTCGTACACGCCGTAGGCCATGCCGACGATGGGGGTGGAGATGGTCGTGGGGTGGATGGTGCCCCACGGCATCTTGTAGACGGGCGCGGTGTTGTTCTCCAGGCCCGGCGCGGTCAGGTTCGACATCGCCTTAAAACTCAGCACGCGGTGCGAGGGCACGAACGCGTCCTTGACCTTCAGCGTGTTGGAGCCGGTGCCCTTGAGCCCGACGACATGCCAGACGTCATCGATGACGTAGTCGGCGCGCGGGATCAGGTAGCTGACGAAGTCGACCGCGCGGCCGTCCTTGAACACCGGCCCGCCGACAACGATCCACTCCGCGTGGGCGCTGCCCGAGGACCAGGCCCAGGAGCCGTTGACCTTGTAGCCGCCCTCGACGACCTCGCCAGCGCCCATGGGCGCGTACGAGGAGGAGATGCGGGTGTTGGGGTCGACTCCCCAGACGTCCTCCTGCGCCTGCTGGGAGAACAGCGCCAGGTGCCAGTTGTGCACGCCGACGATGCCGGCGACCCAGCCGGTGGATCCGCAGGCCCCGGCCAGTCGGCGGACGGCCTCGTAGAAGACCACGGGGTTGGCCTCGTAACCGCCCCACTGGCTGGGCTGGAGCAGCTTGAAGAAGCCCGCTTCCTGCAGGTCCGTCAGCGTCTGCTCGGGCAGCACACGCAACTCCTCCGCCTCGGCCGCGCGCTCGCGAATCGCCGGCAGTAGGGCGTCAATACGGCCCAGCACTTCGTGTTGCATGTCCTTGCTCATCCCCAGAACTCCTCATGTAGTGACTATCGGACACCTTAATAGCTGCAAGACTAGAACACGTTCCTAAAGGTGTCGAGACCAGGATCCCCTCAGCCAGTTCTCCTGGCAATCTGGCCCTATACAACCCTCTGGACTAGCATCGCTAGTAGTATTTCTATAACCTGTTCTACCTACAGCGATCAACGCCGTTCCCGCGCCGGGGCCGGCAATGAGCAAGGATGTGAGTTCAATGCCGAGCAGCGAAATCCATGAAGACGTCAGGCACATCGATGTCGGCGAGGCCCCCACCCGCTATGCCCGCGGCTGGCACTGCCTAGGCCTGGCCGAGACTTTCCGAGACGGCACACCCCACTCCATCGAGGCCTTCGGCGGCAAGCTCGTCATCTGGGCCGACTCCGAGGGCAAGCTCAACGTCCTCGACTCGTACTGCCGCCACATGGGAGGAGACCTCTCCCAGGGCACCGTCAAGGGCGATGAGATCGCCTGCCCGTTCCACGACTGGCGCTGGGGCGGCGACGGCAAGTGCAAGGACATCCCCTACGCCAAGCGCGTCCCCATGCGCGCCCGCACGCAGACCTGGCCCACCATGGAGCGCAACGGCCAGCTGTTCGTGTGGAACGACCCCGAGGGCAGCCAGCCCACCGATGAGATCTCGATCCCCGAGCTCGAGGGCTTCGGCTCCGACGAGTGGACCGAGTGGACGTGGAACTCGATGGTCATCGAGGGCTCCAACTGCCGCGAGATCGTCGACAACGTCGTCGACATGGCGCACTTCTACTACATCCACTACGCGTTCCCGACGTACTTCAAGAACATCTTCGACGGCCATGTGGCCTCGCAGTGGCTGACCACCAAGGGTCGCCCGGACGTCGGTATGGCCTCGCAGTACGGCGGCGACACGCTGCTGGAGTCCGTCGCCGCGTACTACGGCCCGTCCTACATGATCAACCCGCTGATCAACATCTACAGCGGCTACCGCGTCGAGTCGGTTCTGATCAACTGCCACTACCCCATCAGCCAGGACGCGTTCGTCCTGCAGTGGGGCGTCATGGTCAAGAAGCCCGAGGGCGTCACGGACGAGCTCGCCAACACCCTCGCGGAGAAGTTCACCGAGGGCATCAGCGAGGGTTTCCTCCAGGATGTCGTGATCTGGAAGAACAAGACCAAGATCGACAACCCGCTGCTCTGCGACAACGACGGCCCCGTCTACCAGATGCGACGCTGGTACGAGCAGTTCTACGTCGACGTCGCCGACATCACCGAGGACATGACGCAGCGCTTCGAGTACGAGGTGGACACCACCAAGGCCAACGAGTACTGGGAGTCCGAGGTCGCGGAGAACCTGGCGCGCAAGCAGCAGGCACAGGCCTAGTCCAGTGTCCGGGTCAGAGCAGCACGGCTGGGCCAAGGCCAAGACGTTCACCGACCCCATCGCGGCGCAGGCGATGCGGGCGGCGACCGCCGACGACCGGTTCCGCTACATGGAGGCCGGCATGGCGCCAGTCTCCTGCGAGGCGTGCGGCACTGAGGTGCTGGTGCGCAAGAACAGCCTCGACCAGACCAGCGTGCAGTGGCAGGAGACGCCGTCGAAGGTGTGCCCCCGGTTCGCCGAGGCCCGCGCGGCAGGCAAAGTTTCCGCTCTGCAAGACGCCTGCCCCAACCTAGAGTCCTCGATCGGGCATGCTGTTCGATTAGGTGTGATCACACTGCCGGAGCATGGCAATGCTGCTCCGGAGTTCGAGGACAATAAAGAGGACGCTGGGAATGCCTGAGGAAGACAACAACGGGCTCCCGACCAACATTGGGTTGGTCGGGAGCCACGTGCACACCCTGAAGCTGGCACGGGTGGTCGCGGAGACCGACGACGCGCGCTCGCTGGTGTTCGAGATCCCCGTCGAGCTGAGCACGAGGTTTGCATATGAACCCGGCCAGTTCCTCACGCTGCGCATTCCGAGCGAGCGCACCGGCTCGGTGGCGCGCAGCTACTCGCTGTCGAGCTCGCCGTTCGCGGACGACGAGCTGACGGTGACCGTCAAGCGCACCATCGACGGCTACGCCTCGAACTGGCTTTGCGACAACGCCGCCGCGGGCCTCGAGCTCGAAGTCCTGCAGCCGTCGGGCATGTTCGTGCCGAAGAACCTCGACACGGACCTGCTGCTGATCGCCGCGGGCAGCGGCGTCACCCCGGTGATGTCGATCCTGAAGTCCGCCCTGCTCAAGGGCTCCGCCAAGGTGACGCTGATCTACGCCAACCGCGACGAGGGCTCGGTGATCTTCGCCGAGGAGCTGCGCGACCTACAAGCCAAGCACCCAGACCGGTTGTCGATCATCCACTGGATCCAGAGCCTGCAGGGCCTGCCGTCGCAGACCACCCTCGGTGCGCTGGCCGCGCCGTTCCACGAGCGCGACGCGTTCATCTGCGGCCCCGGCCCGTTCATGGCGGCCGCAGAGACTGCGCTCAAGACGGATCTCGGGATGCCGCATGCCCGCGTGCACGTCGAGGTGTTCCAGTCCATCGACGGCGACCCGTTCGCGGAGATCGTCCTCAACGATCTCACCGCGGAGGAGGAGGCCGACGCCGCGCAGGTGGAGGTCATCCTCGACGGTGAGACCCACAACTTCGCGTGGCCCCGCAACACCAAGCTCCTGGACCTGCTGCTGAGCAAGGGCCTCGACGCGCCGTTCTCCTGCCGCCAGGGCGCATGCAGCGCCTGCGCGTGCATCGTGACCGAGGGCGACGTGTCCATGCTGATCAACGAGGTCCTCGAGCCCGAAGACATTGCCGACGGCATCCGCCTCGGCTGCCAATCGCTTCCCCTGACCGACATTGTGAAGGTCTCGTACGACGAATGACAACTGAGGACTGGTGACTGAGCTGTGAACCTTGCCGACATCTACGAGGCCCTCGCCGACGCCATCGGCGAACGCGACGCATTGGTCTTCGAGGACACGACCCTGACCTTCGCCGAGCTCGACGCGACCTCCAACAAGGCCGCGCACGCCCTCGCCGCGGTCGGCGCGGAGCCGGGCACGCACGTTGCCATGCACATGCGCAACAGCCTGGAGTTCCTCGAGTGCCTCATCGGCGCGCTGAAGATCCGCGCGGTTCCGGTCAACATCAACTACCGCTACACCGAGGCGGAGTTGACATACCTGTACACCAACTCCAAGTCCAAGGTGCTGGTCGTCGACACGGAGTTCACCCCGCTCGTCGCCCACGTCCTCGCGGACTGCCCGGACCTGAAGGCGGTCCTCGTGATCGGCGACCCGGTGCCGGAGCTCGTCGCGGCCGGCGCGGCGTGCGGAGTCTCTGTGCAGCGCTTCGCCGACATCTACGAGCCCGCGTCCGACGCCCGTGACTTCCGCCCGCGCAGCATCGACGACAAGTTCATCGTCTACACGGGCGGCACCACCGGCAACCCCAAGGGCGTCGTGTGGCGGCAGGAGGACTTCTTCTACGCCGCACTCTCGGGCGGCAACCAGTACGGCGAGCCCCGCGAGTCCATCAAGGAGCTCACCGACGCGGCCGTGGACTTCCCGCCGATGACGCTGCTGGTCACCGCGCCGCTGATGCACGGCGCGGCGTCCTACGCCATGTTCTCGATGTTCTTCATGGGCGCCCGCCAGGTGCTGATGCGCAACTTCGACCACGTCGACGCCCTCAAGCTCGTCGAGCGCGAGAAGATCCAGATCGTCATGATCGTGGGCGATGCGATGGGCGTCCCCCTCGTCGACGAGCTCACCGCCAATCCCGACAAGTACGACGTGTCCAGCCTGTTCTCCGTCGCGAACGGCGGCGCGATCTGGTCCCAGGCATCCCGTCAGAAGCTGCTCAAGCTGCTGCCGAACACGTTTATCCGCGACAGCTTCGGCGCGTCCGAGTCCGGGGCCGACGGCACGGTCACCATGGACGACGAGGGCGTGCTGCGCCTGCCGCCGAGCAAGCACACGACGGTCGTCAACGAGCGCCTCGACCCGATCGAGCCCGGCTCCGACGAGGTCGGCTACCTCGCCCGCCTGGGCCACGTGCCCGTCGAGTACCTGGGCGACCCGGTCAAGTCCGCCGAGACGTTCCCCGTCAAGGACGGCGTGCGCATGTCGATCCTGGGCGATATGGCGCGCGTCGAGGCCGATGGCTCCATCGTCGTGCTCGGCCGCGGCTCCGGCTGCATCAACACCGGCGGCGAGAAGGTCTTCCCCGAGGAGGTCGAGCAGGCCCTCAAGAGCCACCCGGCCATCCTCGACACCCTGGTCGCCGGCGCGCCGGACCAGAAGTTCGGCCAGGCCGTCGCCGCGGTGGTCCAACTCCGCGAGGGCTTCGCCGAGCCCACGCTCGCCGAGCTGAAGGAGCATCTGCGCCCGCTGCTGGCCGGCTATAAGGCCCCGCGCTCGCTCGTGGTGGTCGAGCAAATCCGCCGCTCCCCCAGCGGCAAGGCCGACTACCGCTGGGCGAAGGACACCGTCTCGCGGTAGGTCACACCCACTGCACCAGCTGCCACACAATCCCGTTGGGATCGGCGAACTGGCAGAAGCGCTCGCCCCACTCCTCGGTCTCCGGCGCCGTGACCACCTCCGCGCCCCCGGCCGCGATGCGGGCGAACTCGGCGTCGATATCCTCGACGACGAAGGCGATCAGCAGGCCCTCGCCCGCCGGCCCGGCAATGGATGCCGGCTTGAAGGACTCGAGGCCCGTGCGCAAGAACACGATGTTGAACCCGGCGCTGGGGTGGGCCAGTGAGACGAAGCCGTCGGCCGCCATCTCCTCGGTGAAGCCGAAGTGCGCCTTGGCGAACTCGGCGGACGCGGCGGTGTCGGCGACGTTCAGGGACAGTGCGGTGCCGGTGACGTTCAAGATGACCTCCAAGATAGTTGTACGACGTATAAGGTTTATCGTGGCAGAAGTATTCCCGACCGGTGGAGGCGCCGCATGGCCCAGGAGCTGATCGACCTCTTGTGGCGCGAGCATCCCCTCGCGCCCCGCGGCGGCGCCCGCGGCCCGCGGGCGAAGGTCACCACCTCGCAGGCCGTGGACGCCGCCATCGCCCTCGCGGACGCCGAGGGGCTCGACGCCGTGACCGCGCGCCGCCTCGCCGCGGACCTCGGCATCTCCGCCATGGCCGTGTACACGCACGTCGGCTCGCTCGAGGACCTGCGGGTGCTCATGCTCGACACCGCCTGCGCCCGCCACCGACCCGCGCTATACGCGGACGAGGGCTGGCGCGGGCGCGTCCGGCAGGTCGCCAAGTCCGAGCTTGACCTGTACTCGGGACACTGGTGGATCCTGGATATCGCCGATCAGCGCACCGCGTTGGGGCCCGGCACCATCGCCAAGTACGACCACGAGCTCCGCGCGTTCGACGGCGCGGGCCTGTCCGACATCGACCGGGACGCGGCACTGACCTTCGTCCTGGACTTCGCCCGATCCTCCGCGCAGGCCCGCCGCCCCGATCCCCGCGCCGCCGACATGGCCGCGGCGTGGTCCGCCTGGGGTCCTCGACTGGCCGCTTATCTCGGCGACGACTATCCCCTTGCTCAACGCGTCGGCGCCGCCGCCGGCGAGGCGATGGACGCGGCCTACAGCCCGGCGGCCGCCTGGGAGTTCGGCCTGGCGCGGGTCCTGGACGCGCTGCGCGCTGTCATCGGCTGACACCCGGCACCGGCTGTCGGCTATCGCCCCGCCGCGTGCGCCCCCGCCCGGCGGCCGGAGTAGATCGCGTCGGCGATCGAGAGCCCGCTGACGTAGGCGTTGGAGCAGATGCCGACGGCGGCGCGGCCCGCGGCGTACAGCCCGGGGATGCTGGAGCCGCTTGTCGTCTGGACCAGGCCGGTCTTCTCGTCCACGACGAGCCCGCCCAGCGTGAGCATCGGCGTCGGGTTGATCTGGCTGGGCCGGACGGAGATGTCCAGCAGCGAGAACGGCGCGGTGATCAGCGGGCGACGGAACTCGGCCGGCTTGCCCATCGGGTCCTCCACATCCTTGGTGATCGCGAGGTTGTGTGCGTCGACGCTCATCCGCAGGCCCACGGGGTCGATCCCGGCCTTCTGCGCGACTTCCTCGAGGGTGGCCCCGCTGACGCGGCCCATGCGTAACAGGCCCTCCATCTGCATCCGCTGGAACCACACCGTCTGCGGGCCCAGCTGCGTGCGGGCGTCCTTCAGCAGGGCCTCGTCGAGCAGCAGCCAGCCGCGGCCGTCGTGGTTGTCCACCATCTCCACGCCGAGCGCCGCGCCGTAGCGGGACTCGTCCAGGATCCGCGCACCGGCCACGTTCACCGCGAGCGAGCCCATGAGCGCGGCCGGCGGGGTGATGAAACGCCACGCGGACACGTGGGACATCTTGCCGGTGGCCGCGCCCAGCTCGGCCGCCATCGTGATGCCGCTGCCGTCGCACGCCGCGGTGCCGAGCGGTAGCCCGATGCGATACTTCGGCGCGTGCGCGCGCACCATCGCCTTGTTCGCGATGAACCCGCCGGTGGCGAGGATGACCTTGCCCGCGCCGATCCGGATGGGCCGCGCGTGCTTGGCCTCGAGCTTGCGGGCGCGTTTTTGCATGATCGCGCGCAGGTCGGGCGCGTAGACGCCGGGCTTGTCGGAGACGCGGACCAGGCCGTTATAGATGCGCTGGATGTTCGCGGGGGCATCGCGCATGGTCATCCCCTCCACTCCCACCACGGCGCCCTCGCCATCCGTGACCAGCGCGGTGACGCGGGTGTTCGGCAGCAGCTGGATCCCGCGCGCGGCGGCGGCCTTGGCCAGCGGGCGGTACAGGGCCTTGCCGGAGACACCGGCCCCCCTGGCCCGGTGCCCGCGCGGGGCGGGGGTCGCGGCGGCGCGGCCGATGCCGGCGGCCTCGCTGCCGGAGTAGTAGAGGTAGTGCTTATTCGACGGGTAGGACGTCTTATAGGGGCACAGCGAGGACTCGAACGGCACGCCGCGCTCGGTCAGCCAGTCGATCATCTCGGCGGACGTCTCGCAGAAATCGCGCAGCGTCTCGTCGCGGACGGCATCGCCCACCTCGACCTTGAGGTACCGGTACATCTGTTCCGGATCGTCCTCGACGCCCGCGCCGCGCTGAAAGGCGGTGCCGCCGCCGGCGTACACGATTCCGCCGGAGAGGGTGGTGGCCCCGCCGCCGGCGAATCGGTCCACTGCCAGCACCTCCGCCCCCGCCTCGCGGGCCTGGAGCGCCGCGGCGGCCCCCGCCCCGCCGAAGCCCAGCACCAGCACCTCGGTCGTCAAGTCCCACGCCGCCGTATTCGTCATTCCCACTCACCCTTCGAAAATAGAACGTGTATCTATCCAGGTCGGGCCGCTGTGGCATACCCGCAGAACAATGCGCCTAGCGCTAGGCCCACCCCATTCTATAACCTGTTCTACATGACCGAGCAGCAGTACGACATCGTGATCGTCGGCAGCGGCGCAGCGGGCCTCACCGCCGCCCTGACCGCAGCCCATAACGGACTCCGCGCCGTCGTCATCGAGAAGGCCCCGCATTACGGCGGTTCGACGGCCCGATCCGGTGGCGGCGTGTGGGTCCCCAACAACGAGGTTCTCAACGCCGCGGGGGTCGACGACACCCCGGACAAGGCCCGCACCTACCTGCACAGCATCATCGGCGACACGGTCGCGCCGGAGCGCATCGACACCTACATCGACCGCGGCCCGGAGATGCTCTCCTTCGTCCTGGCCAACTCCCCGCTGAAGCTGACCTGGGTGCCGGACTACTCCGACTACTACCCGGAGGCCCCCGGCGGACGCCTCGGCGGACGCTCCGTCGAGCCCGTGCCGTTCGAGGGCAACCTCCTGGGCGAGGACATCAAGAACCTCGAGCCGGACTACGTCAAGGCCCCCAAGAACTTTGTCATCACGCAGGCCGACTACCGCTGGCTGAACCTGATCTTGCGCAACCCCCGTGGCCCGGTCCGCGCGATGAAGGTCGGCTTCCGCTTCATGGGCGCAAAGCTGCGCAAAAAGAACCTGCTCGTCCGCGGCCAGGCGCTGATCGCGGGCATGCGGCTCGGCGTCGCCCAGGCCGGCGTGCCGATCCTGCTCAACACCGCGCTGACAGAGCTGGTCACCACCGACGGCCGCGTCACTGGCGTCAAGGTCCGCACCGCGGACGGCGAGGAGAGGACGATCACGGCCAAGCTGGGCGTCGTGCTCGGCTCCGGCGGCTTCGAGCACAACGACGAGATGCGCAAGAAGTACCAGCGCGCCCCGATCGGCACCGAGTGGACCGTGGGCGCGAAGGCCAACACGGGCGACGGCATCCGCGCGGCGCAGGCCCTCGGCGCCGACGTCGACTTCATGGACGACGCCTGGTGGGGCCCGTCCATCCCCCTGACCGGCGGCCCGTGGTTCGCACTGTCCGAGCGCAGCCTGCCCGGCTGCATCATGGTCAATGACCGGGCCCAGCGCTTCGTCAACGAGTCCGCCCCCTACGTCGAGGCCACGCACGCCATGTACGGCGGCAAGTGGGGCCGCGGCGAGGGTCCAGGCGAAAACGTCCCCACCTGGATGATCCTCGACCAGCGCTACCGCAACCGCTACACGTTCGCCGGCATCACGCCGCGCTCGCCGTTCCCGGGCCGCTGGCTCAAGGCCGGTGTCGTCGTCAAGGCCGCCACCCTCGCGGAGCTGGCGGAGAAGACCGGGCTGCCCGCCGACGCCCTGGCGCAGACCGTCGAGCAGTTCAACGGCTACGCCCGCGACGGCCACGACCCGGACTTCGGCCGCGGCGAGTCGGGCTACGACCACTACTACGGCGACCCCCGCAACAAGCCGAACCCGAGCCTCGGCGAGATCGGCAAGGCGCCCTTCTTCGCGATCAAGATGGTCCCGGGCGATCTCGGGACCAAGGGCGGTGTGCTCACCGACACCGTCGGCCGGGTCCAGCGTGCGGACGGCTCCGCCATCGACGGCCTGTACGCCAGTGGGAACTGCTCTTCCCCCGTCATGGGACACACCTATGCTGGTCCAGGGGCCACGATCGGCCCCGCTATGACCTTCGCGTACCTGGCCGTCCTGGATCTCGCCGCCAAGGCCAAGTCGCTGACGACGGGAGAGACCACCAGTGCCCATTGACCCGAAGATCGCCCTCGGCGCCGAGCTGCCCGTCCAGGAGTTCTCCTGGACCAGCACGAACGTGCAGCTCTACCACCTCGGCATTGGCGCGGGCGCCAAGTCCACCGACGCCGCCGAGCTGCGCTACCTGCGCGACAACGCCTCGCAGGTGCTGCCGACCTTCGCCACCGTGGCCGCGAGTTTCAACGCGACCGAGGCGCCGAAGGTCTCGTTCCCCGGCATCGACATCAACCTGGCGAACGTGGTCCACGGCAGCCAGGAGGTCACCGTCCACCGGCCGATCCCCGCGAACGGCTCCGGCACCACCCGCACTCGCATCGCCGAGCTGTGGGACAAGGGCAAGGCCGCGGTGATCGTGCAGGAGGCCGAGACCGTCGACGCCGACGGCCAGCCGCTATGGACCACCCGCTCATCGATCTTCGCCCGCGGCGAGGGCGGCTTCGGCGGCGAGCGCGGCCCGTCCGACAAGCTCGAGCTGCCGGACCGGGAGCCCGACGCCGTCGTCGACGCCCCGATCCTCCCCCAGCAGGCGCTGCTCTACCGCCTTTGCGGGGACCGCAACCCGCTGCACTCGGATCCTGAGTTCGCGATCGCGGCCGGCTTCCCGAAGCCGATCCTGCACGGGCTGTGCTCCTACGGCATCGTCGCCAAGACCGTCGTCGACGCGATGCTGGGCGGCGACGTCGCGCAGGTCGCCGGCTTCAAGGCGCGGTTCGCCGGGATCGTGTTCCCGGGCGAGACGCTCCGCGTGCGGATTTGGCGCGAGGGCAAGCAGCTGCTGGTCTCCGCCGTCGTGCCCGAGCGCGACGAGGCCCCGGCGCTGGCCGACGTGGTGCTGACCACCGTCTAGCAATCCACAGAGAGGCGGGGGGGGCGC
>NZ_BAVQ01000042.1 GCF_000524475.1 Tomitella biformata AHU 1821
GACCTCCATAGGCACCACCCATGATCCCACCACTATCCGCGCCCGCGCCGGGATCGACTGCGCGATCACCGCCAGCCACCAATGCGAACTCATCGAATACCGCGACGACGGCACCGAGAAGACCACGCGCACAACCATTCCCAGCACTGCCGCTGGGATGGACGCCTTAACCCGGATGCTCACCGCGGTCAGCGTGCCCGTCGACGTGATCGCCGAGCCGACCTCGATGACCTGGGTCGGCATTCATGCCGCCGTCGGCACCGCGGGAGCCCGCTTCTATTTGATCGGGACCAAGCACTCCGCCCGTCTGCGGGCCGCGGTGGCCGGCAAGAACAAATCAGATGTGATCGACGCGCACCTGCTGGCCAAAGCGCTCGACCTGTTCGACCTCGAGCCCCTCGCCCGGGACGAGGGCGGCGCCGAGGCGATCAAACGCTCGGCGCTCTCCCGAGCCGACGCGCGGGTGCACCTGGACCAATGCTGGCGCAGGCTCCGATCGTATGTCGCGGCGACGGTCCCGGACATCGACAAGATCCTCGCCGGCTCGCGCACCCGCACCCTCGCGGTGTTGGGACGCTGGCCAGACCTGCGCGCACTCGCCCGGGCACGCCGCGCCACCGTCGCCGGCGTGCTGCGCGAGCACTCGTACTGCGGCGGCCGCCACGAGCAGATCGCCGACCAGCTGCGCGGCGCCGCGAGTGATTGGGTCCGCATCCTCGACGGCTACTACGACCTCGGCTTCTGGCAGATCAAGGTCGCCGGGATGCTCGAGGACATCGACGACGCGACCCGCCGCTTCGACCGCTACTCAGAGCAGCTCCAGCAGCTCTGGCACGCGTTCTACGGCCCTGACGAGCTGCTGCTGTCGGTGCCGGGCACCGGGCCGGTCACCGCGGCGACGATTCGCGGGTGGCTCGGCGACGGCTCCCGGTTCGCCCGGGCCGAGGACTTCGCGGCGTATTGCGGGTTCACCCCGTCGAACTGGTCCTCCGGGACGATGGAGCACAAGCATCGGGCGATCACCAAGGAA
>NZ_BAVQ01000041.1 GCF_000524475.1 Tomitella biformata AHU 1821
TAGCTCACTGGTCGAGTGATCCTGCGCCGACAATGTAGCGGGGCTCAAGTACACCGCCGAAGCCGCGGCACTCATACAATACATTCACTTCTGTCTGCGGATAGTTGTGTAGTGGTGTGGGTGGGTAGGGGAGCGTCGTGCAGCCAGGGAAGCGTCGGAGTGATCCAGGCGTGGAGGC
>NZ_BAVQ01000040.1 GCF_000524475.1 Tomitella biformata AHU 1821
GTGACCAGGGGCTCGAGGCTGAGGCGGCTGACGGCGTCCTCTAGGAGGGCGTCGTCGCGCTCGGTCGCGGTGAGTTCCGCGAGGACGGTGACTGTGCCTTTTTCGGTTCGGGAGGAGCGGACCGATCGCAGTTGGAACTCGGGCCTGCTGATCGCCTGGACCGTCAGCCGGCGCACGTGGGGTTCGGCCTCTTTGCGGCAGGTCACCTCGAAAACGTAGTCGGCGGAGGGCATCTCGCGGCCCACGCGTA
>NZ_BAVQ01000039.1 GCF_000524475.1 Tomitella biformata AHU 1821
CGGTTATGTCCTGCAGGGTGGTGTACGAGCCCCGCAACATCGCTGACCAGGTCGGCGTGTTGACCGCCACGTAAAGCGGCCACCGCGGGAGGCTTTCGAGGAAACTCCTACATCCCACTCGAAGGACCACACCGCGATGACCGCACCCCACGATATCGACCCCAAGAACTTCCTGGCCGACCTGCTCTCCCAAGCGTCCCCGGACCTGATGCGTCAGATGCTCACCACCTTCGTCAACGCCCTGCTCAGCGCCGAGGCGGACTCCGTGTGCGGTGCCGCCTACGGCTCCCGCAGCGACGAGCGGACCAACCGTCGCAACGGCTACCGCCACCGCGACCTCGATACCCGCGCCGGCACCCTCGACGTCGCGATCCCCAAGCTGCGGGAAGGCAGCTACTTCCCCGACTGGCTCCTCGAGCGCCGCCGACGCGCAGAGGCGGCCCTGACCACCGTCGTCGCCACGTGTTACCTGCTAGGGGTCTCGACGCGGCGGATGGACAAGCTGGTGCAGACCCTGGGGATCACGGGCCTATCGAAGTCGCAGGTCTCGGAGATGAGCAAAGACCTCGACTCCCAGGTCGCCGCGTTCCGCACCCGGCCCCTCGATGCCGGCCCCTACCGTTATCTGGCCGCCGATGCCCTGATGCTGAAAGTGCGTGAGCACGGCCGGGTGGTCAAGGTCGCCTGCATGGTCGCCACCGGCATCAACGCCGAGGGCTTCCGGGAGATCCTCGGCGTCCAGCTCGCGAGCGCGGAGACCAAGGAGGGGTGGCTGGGGTTCTTCCGCGACCTCGCCGCCCGAGGTGTGAGCGGGGTCCGGTTGATCACCTCCGATGCCCACGCCGGGCTGGTGGAGGCCGCGGGGGCGGTGTTCCCGGCCGCCTGCTGGCAACGCTGCCGCACCCACTACGCCACCAACCTCATGGCGGTATGCCCAAAATCTCAGTGGCCAGCGGTGAAAGCGCTGCTGCACAGCGTCTACACCCAACCGGACGCCGAGGCGGTGCGAGCCCAGTACCAGCACATGGTCGAGACCTTGGACAAGCATCTGCCGGCGGCGTCCGAGCATCTCGAGGCCGCCAGAGAGGACGTCCTCGCGTTCACGCATTTCCCGAAGGAGCTGTGGAAGAAGGTGTGGTCGAATAATCCAAATGAGCGTCTGAACAAGGAGATTCGGCGTCGGACCGATGTCGTCGGGATCTTCCCCAACCGTGATTCGGTGATCCGGCTCGTCGGCGCGGTCCTCGCCGAGCAGCACGATGAGTGGTCCGAATCGCGGCGCTATATGAGCCTGGAATCTCTCACCGCCACCGACGCTCTATGGGAGGCCGCCGCCACCGAAACCGATCCTGAGACCGTCACCGAGACCGCGGACCCCGCGGCGATCGCCGCCTGAAAACCTCGCCCATCAGGAGGAATCCGAGAAAGCGCCGATACACCACTCAAAAGGACTTGACC
>NZ_BAVQ01000038.1 GCF_000524475.1 Tomitella biformata AHU 1821
ATTTACGTGAGACACCCGATTTTCCTGGGCCGGACGGTCAACCACCGCCACAACGAGAATAACCACACGAGAACGCCCGGACGGCAAGACAAGCTATCGGCAGCCATACAATGCCCGGCAACACAGCACCCTCACCTGCGCTTTTCTCGAAACTGTCACACCCTCGGCGCATCATCCCCACCATGAACGCTCTGTCAGCAATCGGACTGCTCGCCGCGCTGCTTCTCGGTGCCCTATTGGGCTGGCTGGCCCATGCCTCGCGAACCGGTGATCGGCTCGCCCGCGCAGAAGCCCTGCTCGAGGCGCGCGAGGATGGGGAGCGCACCCTGCTGACTTCCCTCAACGCTGTCAACGCCGACTCGGCCCAACGCCAGGCCGGGGCGGTGGGGGCTCAGATGGCTCATATCGTGGGCCCGCTCCGAGACGCCGTGGGGACCCTGGCCAAACAGGTGGAGGCGATCGAGCGTGAGCGGGTCCACGCCTATGCGGGCCTGACCGAACAGGTGGTCGGCATGCGCCGGGCCTCCCAGCAGCTGACCGCGCAGACCACCCAGCTAGTTGGAGCCCTGCGTTCGCCGCAGATCCGGGGCCGGTGGGGCGAACTGCAGTTGGAGCGGGTAGTCGAACTCGCCGGTATGACCCGGCACTGCGATTTCGACACCCAGGTGTCGGCCGATGCTGCCGAGGGTGGGCGCACCACCAAGGTCCGCCCCGACATGATCGTCCGGCTCGCCGGCGGACGCCAGATCGTTGTGGACGCGAAGGTGCCCTTCTCCGCCTATCTGGACGCGCTGTCGGCCGACAAGCCCCAAGACAAAGAGCAACTGATGTTCCGGCATGCGGCGCAGTTGCGCAGCCATGTGGACCAACTGGCGGCGAAGTCGTACTGGCAGTCCTTCGATCCAACCCCGGAATTCGTGGTGCTCTTCGTCCCCGGCGACCCTTTTCTCGACGCCGCACTGTCCACTGACCCCGGTCTGCTCGAGTTCGCGTTCAGCAAAAATGTTGTGCTCACCACCCCCACGACTCTGATCGCGCTCCTGCGCACCGTGGCGTTGACGTGGCGGCAGGAGGCGTTCTCGCGCGATGCCACAGCGATTCACAACCTCGGCAAGGAGCTGTATCAGCGGCTAGACACGATGGCCCGGCACATGGATAAGGCCGGTGGCCACCTTGGGAAGGCCGTGGAGGCATTCAATGCCACGGCCGCGTCCATGGAGTCCCGAGTGATGGTGACCGCCCGGAAACTCGCCGAGCTCGATGTTTCCAGCGACCAGCCGGCGGAGATTCGGCGGGTAGACGAGTCGCCTAGGCACCTCCGGGCCGCATCGACACGCGAGACCGACATGTCTACAAATGCCACTCCCCTGACCAATACAGCTAACCTCGGGGGGTGACAGTTACTCAACGCGCCCGAGGACGAGTACCACTCGACCAACGGTCGGTGCTTCAGTCTGTGTCTGGCCTGCCCTGGTGGGGTGCGTTGGCATGTGCGGCGATCCCCATCACGATCGGCTATCTGATTGACGATATCGCCGGCTCAGAGCTCACCATGTTCTTCAGCGTGATGTTCTTCATCGGCTGTGTCGCCGCCGTGCTGATGGTCCAGAATAAGTCGCTGTTCACCGCCATGGTGCAGCCACCGCTGCTGCTGATCATCGCCGTCCCCTTGGCATATAAGACCTTCGCGGTAGGGCCCACGCAGGGCTTGAAGAGCCTGGTGTTGGACTTGGTCCTGCCCCTCATCGACCGGTTCCCCACCATGGCGTTCACCACAGTGGTTGTCTGGGTCATCGGCGCATTCAGGCTCACGCTGTACATCCAGGAACGCCGCGGAAAACAAGGCGCCGCAGGCCGTCGTCGGTCGCCCACGGGCTCCCCGAGGACCACGAACCGCGAGACGGTCTCAGCCTCCTCCGCCGCGACTCGCAGCGACTCGGCGCGGCAGGCGCCACTGCGAAAGCCTGCAGCACGCTCATCGGCAGCAGCGGACAGGCCCGCGGCCGGCCAGCGCTCGGCGACTCCTCGAGCTGCCTCGCCCAGGTCTGCCGCAGCCAATCCCTCTGCAGCCAATCCTGCTGCCGCTGTCCCCGACGCACACCGCAGCAACGAACCACGCCAGAGCGGCAGCGTGCCACCGAATACTCGGACCCGGCGGGCGTCCGCGCAGCCGTCCCGCGAAGATCCACGTTCCCCGGATCGGCAGCCGCGTACGCACCGTGACGATGTGCCCCGGACCCGCAGTTCGCGCGGCCACCGTTATGCCGGCGAACCCCAACAGTCGTCACAGCCCAGCCAGCCGGCACCACGCAGGAGCCCTCCGCCACCCGCAACCGATGAGCCCACCACGACCACGGGTCGGCGTCGGAGGCAGCAGGAGTCGGTGCGCGAGTTCGCGGAGCGCCAGGCCGAGGTGCCGCGCTACCGGGCGAACCGGCCGGAGAAGCCTCGCCCGGACACAGCAGATCCGGGCAAGACAAGTCCGGACGAGAAGTCGGACTATCCCAGGCTGCCCAACGTCCGGTACCGCGACTAGCCAGTCCAGACCCCCAGTCCAGACCTCTAGTCCTGGCTGTTCGCCCAGCTCGTTCGCCCTCAACGCCAAAATTGCCCGCCACCTCAGTTTCCCGAGGTGGCGGGCAATTCGCACTGCAGGGCCTCCTGCGCTGTGGGGCTGTCAGCCCGGTGGCATCAGCTGGGCTTGACCGTCAGGTTCAGGACGCGGCTGGGACGCAGTTCCCGGGGCAAGGAGAACACAAGCGTCTCCTGTGCGGTCTTGACGGGCTCGACGTCGGCGTACCCATGCTCGGAGAGCAGGTCCAGAACCCCTCGCACCAGAATCTCGGGCACTGACGCGCCGGAAGTCAGGCCGACCGTCCGCACACCCTCGAGCCAGGCCAGGTCGATCTCGTTCGCGTAGTCCACCAGGTGGGACGCCTTGGCTCCGGCCTGCAACGCCACCTCGACGAGCCGCACCGAGTTTGACGAGTTCTCTGAGCCGACCACGATCACCAGGTCGCAGCGCGGAGCCATCTCCTTGACGGCGACCTGGCGGTTCTGCGTCGCGTAGCAAATATCGTCGCTCGGCGGGTCCTGCAGGTCGGGGAAACGCTCCCGCAGCTTCCGTACGGTGAGCATGGTCTCATCAACGCTCAGTGTGGTCTGCGAGAGCCAGATGACCTTGGACTCGTCCCGCACAGTCACCTTGTCGACGTCCTCAGGGCCATTGACGACCTGTACGTGATCGGGCGCCTCGCCCGCCGTGCCCTCGACCTCTTCGTGCCCGTCATGGCCGATCAGCAGGATGTCGAAGTCGTCGCGCGCGAACCGCTTGGCCTCCTGGTGGACCTTGGTCACCAGCGGGCAAGTCGCGTCGATGGTGTGCAGGTGGCGATTGTCGGCGGCGTCGCGAACCGCCGGCGAGACGCCGTGCGCGGAGAACACCAGCAGCGAGCCCTCCGGCACCTCGTCCGTCTCGTCGACGAAGATCACACCCTGTTCCATCAAGGTGTCCACCACATGGCGGTTGTGGACGATCTCCTTGCGCACGTAGATGGGCGCGCCGTGTTTCTTCAGTGCACGTTCGACGGTTTCAACCGCACGATCGACGCCAGCGCAATAGCCGCGCGGCTCGGCAAGTAGAACTCGCTTTTCACCAGCAGGAATGACAGAGGCAGACATGACCCCATCGTACGTATGTAAAACGCTGGCGGCACCTCGCCTACCATCGACCCGAGGTATAGGGCACTCTAGAGGAATGATCCGTCCCCCTTTTATGGCGAGAGTGGCCGCTGGCTTGGCTTTGACCCTCGTTGAAGAAACCCGTCGGCTGCCCACCACCGCGGTGACTTTGCCCATGACTTCGGTGAGCCTGATGCTGCAGACCACCATGCGGGTCCAGCAGACCATCACCGGCCTCGCGATCAAGGGCGACCAGGCGCTGTCATTCATGTATCCCGCCCGAGAGCAGCCCGAATGGGCGGTTTTCGATGAGGATCAGACACCTGATGCAGACCTGCCCGCGGTGAAGGCGGACCGTGGCACGGAGGCTGGCGGAATCGGGCGTTTCGCGCTGTACTCCACACCGATCGCCGCGGTGGAGGCGACCACTGGGCCAGCCGAAGTGAAGGCGTCAGGTGCCGTCGAGGCTGCCGCTTCGACTCCGGAGTCCGCTGAGAAGTCAGGCGTCGTGGAGTACCTCAACTATGACGGGCTCACCCTCGCCCAGCTCCGCTCGCGGTTGCGCACGCTGTCCTTGGATGAGCTCGCGGAACTGCTGACGCATGAGCGCGCCGGATCCGCTCGCTCGCCGTATCTGACGATGCTGGAGAACCGCATCGCCAGCACCCCCGCCAAGTGACCGCACCCCAGGCCCGTCCGGCCCAGGGTGCCAGCACTGCGGAGCAGCCGTGGCCTGTGCGCGTGGTCGCGACGAAGATCTCGGATTGGATCAACCGTCTCGGCTCCATCTGGGTTGAGGGCGAGATCACGCAACTCAACGCGCGGCCGGGCACCCGCACCGCGTTCATCGTGCTGCGGGACCCGTCCGCGGACATGTCCCTGTCCATCACCTGCTCCCCCACCCTGCTGCGCGATTCCCCGGTTCCGCTGACCGAGGGCAGCCGCGTGGTCGTCTACGGCAAGCCGACGTTCTACACCGGCCGCGGCACGCTCTCACTGCGGGTCACGGAGATCCGTGCCGTCGGGATCGGCGAGCTGCTTGCGCGCATCGAGCGACTGCGGCAACTGCTCGCGGCGGAGGGCTTGTTCGACCCCCGCCTCAAGCGTCCGCTGCCGTTCCTGCCAGGCACGATTGGGCTGATCACCGGGCGCGCCAGCGCGGCCGAGCGCGATGTCCTTTCGGTGGCCCAGCGTCGGTGGCCGGACGTCCGCTTCGAGGTCCGAAACACCCCGGTGCAGGGCACCACCGCCGTCCCGTTGGTCATCGAGGCGCTCCGGGAGCTCGACGCGAACCCTGCCGTGGAGGTCATCATCATCGCCCGCGGCGGCGGCAGCGTCGAGGACCTGCTGCCGTTCTCCGACGAGGCACTGTGCCGCGCGGTCTCCAAGGCCACCACCCCGGTGGTCAGCGCCATCGGGCACGAGCCCGATAATCCGCTGCTCGACCATGTCGCCGATCTCCGCGCGGCCACACCCACGGACGCAGCGAAAATGGTGGTGCCCGACGTTATTGCGGAACGCGCGCTGGTCTCGGAACTGCGCGGTCGCAGCGCGAGCGCCCTGCGTTCCTGGGTCCAACGCGAGATGCACGGACTGGCCCAGATCCGGAGCCGTCCGGTGCTCGCCAACCCTCTCGGTGCGATGGAGCAGAAATCTGAGGAGGTCACCCGGCTACTCGCCAACGTCCGGCGCGATGTCCAGCGTGGAGTCGCCGCCGAGCAGACGACGCTGGCGCACCTCGCTGCCCGCCTCACCACCCTGGGCCCCGCCGCGACGCTTGCCCGCGGCTACGCGGTGGTGCAGCGGATCCTGCCCGACGCCACCACGGAGGTGCTGCGGTCCGTCCAAGACGCGCCGCCCGGCGCACAGATCCGCGTTCGAGTCGCCGACGGCGCGGTCCGCGCCGCCGTCATCGGCAAGGACTGACTCTCCATCCCCTTCAATCGTTAGGAATAAGCAGTGAGCAGCACCGATGAGAAGCCCGTCGACGAGCTCGGCTACGAGGACGCGCGCGATGAGTTGATCGACGTGGTCCGTGTCCTCGAGCAGGGCGGCCTGGATCTGGACGCTTCGCTATCTCTGTGGGAGCGGGGCGAGAAGCTGGCCAAGCGCTGCGAGTTCCACCTGGCCGGGGCCCGCGAGCGCATCGAGAAGACCCTTGCCGAGGGCACTGCCGACCAGGGCTGACTGGCTAGCTAGCTGGTTGGCAGGGGCTGGGCCTGGCTGAAGGCTGTTGCCAGTGCCGAGAATTCCTCCGGCGAGCCGCTACCGGTAATGGAGACGCTCGAGTTCGGTAGCTGCGCCACCCATAGGGTCTCGGCGTCCGCGTCCGAGAACACCGCCCAGACCTGGTCGCCGATCACCTCTTCGCCCGTGATGTTCCGCGAGCCCGAGGCCGTGAACTGCTGCAGCATGTCGGCGGAGATGCCCGACTGCGTGATCTGCAAGAACGTCGTCCGATCGGTGACGTAGCCGAGGTTCACGGCCACGCCGCCGTCCGTGTTCGCGATCTCCACAGTCCCGCCGGAGTTGGTGGTCCAGCCCTCGGGAGTCGCCGGCAGCCGCAGCGGGAAGGCCACCTTTTTAGCCTGCGAGCTAAGCGCGAGTTGGGCGTCGTACCTGGGGATCTCGCCCACCGACGGTCCGCCCGGACGGAACGCGCAGGAGCCTGCAATCCCCGCGACTATAAGGCAGATAATGACGAACGGAATCAGCGTCATGACCATGTCGCGACTGCTCAAGTGTAAACGGGACTGTTGGTTTGCCACGCCCCTAGTATCGCAGCCAGCCGAACGCTGGTTGGACTCCGGTGCGAGTCAGCGACCGGCGCTCTGCGAGAATTGACCCAAATTCCGGACATTCACCCATCAGCCGCGCGTTAACCTCGCGTGTCTGATGACCTGCCTAGGAGGACGCGCCCTATGACGGCCACATCTGCACCCACGCACCGCGAGGCTCCCGATCGCAACCTCGCCATGGAGTTGGTGCGCGTGACAGAGGCGGCTGCCATGGCGGCCGGACGCTGGGTCGGGCGCGGTGATAAAGAGGGCGGCGACGGCGCAGCGGTAGACGCCATGCGCCACATGGTCAGCTCGGTCTCCATGCGCGGCGTCGTCGTGATCGGCGAGGGCGAGAAGGACGAGGCCCCGATGCTGTACAACGGCGAAGAGGTCGGCAACGGCGACGGCCCCGACTGCGACGTCGCGGTTGACCCCGTCGACGGCACGACGCTGATGTCCAAGGGCATGCCGAACTCCATCGCGGTCCTGGCGTGCGCCGACCGCGGCGCCATGTTCGACCCGTCCGCCGTCTTCTACATGGAGAAGATCGCGGTGGGCCCGGACGCCGCCGACGTTATCGACATTGAGGCCCCGATCCTCGAGAACATCCGCCGCGTCGCCAAGACGAAGCGCTCGGACGTGTCCGAGGTGACGGTGTGCATCCTCGACCGTCCCCGCCACGCCAAGCTGATCCAGGACGTCCGCGACACCGGCGCGCGCATCCAGCTGATCTCCGATGGCGATGTCGCCGGCGCCATCGCCACCGCGCGCCCCGAGTCCGGCGTCGACATTCTGCTAGGCATCGGCGGCACCCCCGAGGGCATCATCGCGGCCGCCGCGATGCGCTGCATGGGCGGCGCGCTGCAGGGCAAGCTCGCCCCGATGGACGACGCGGAGCGCGAGAAGGCGATCGCGGCCGGGCATGACCTGGACCGCGTGCTGTTCACCGAGGACCTCGTCTCCGGCGAGAACATCTTCTTCTGCGCCACCGGCGTCACTGATGGCGACCTACTGCGCGGCGTGCGCTACGCGGGCGGCGGCGCGACGACGCACTCCATCGTCATGCGCAGCAAGTCCGGCACGGTCCGCATGGTCGAGGCACATCACCGGCTTGCAAAGCTGCGCGAGTACACCACGGTGGACTTCACCCACCAGGGCTAGACGCGGAAGAGCTAAGACGGACACAGCCCGGCCGGGACAGCCCGCAATCGCTGCTCCGGCCGGGCTGTCTCAGCTACTCAGCCCCGTCGCGGGCAGCTTCGTCCAGCCACGGGTGAAGGCGGACTTCAGCCGCACCGCGTTGTCGAGGTCCACACCGACGTTGGGGTGCCGGGCCAGCAGCTCCTCCAACGCGATCCGCCCCTGCAACCGTGCCAGGTGCGAGCCGATGCAGAAGTGCACGCCGCTGCTGAACCCGAGGTGTCGCGGGATGCGCCGGGTGATGTCGAGTTCCCCTGCGGTGGGGCCGTATTCGCGCTCGTCACGGTTCCCGGACGCATAGAGCATCATGACCTTCTCCCCCTCCGGGATCTCGATACCGTGGACCGTCACCGGCTTGAGGGTGGTTCGGGCCAAGCCCTGCGCTGATCCCTCGAGGCGCAGAAACTCCAGGAGGGCGTTGGGGATCAGCTCGGGCTCGGCGACGAGGCGGTCACGTTGCGCGTGGTCGCCGTCGAGCAGCATCACGCCGTGGGAGATGAGATTGCCGGTGGTGTCGTTGCCACCGGCCACCAGCACGAAGCAGAAGCCGAGGATGTCCCAGTCCGTGAGCCTCTCGCCATCGAGCTCGGCGTGGGCAAGGACGCTGATCATGTCGTCGCCGGGATTCGCGCGGCGGGCGGTGATGAGCTCCGAGAAATAGCCGAACATCTGCGCTACAGCGTCCTTGGCCTCTAGCGCTTGGATGTCGAACCCACTGTCCTGCAGCGAGGTCAGGGCCCGCACCCACGGGTCGAACTGGTCACGCTCGCCCTCCGGCAGGTCGAACAGCTCAGCCAACACGAAGGTCGGGATCTGCGAGGAGAAATCACCGTGCAGGTCCACCGTCTCCCCCTGCGCGATCATGGCGGCCATCTCGTCGAGGCGGCCGCGCACGAACTCGCGAATAAGCGGCTCCATCGACAGCACCCGATGCGGGGTGAAGCCCTTCGCGATGAGGCTGCGCAGGCGGGTATGGCGGGGCGGGTCAAGCATGACGATGGTCGGGGCGAGGCCGAGCTGGCCGATCTCGTCGGGGTAGAACGTCAGACCGCTCTCGGAGGAGAACGCGGAGTTGTCCCGCACCGCGGTCCAGATGTCCTCGAAGCGGGAGAGCGCCCAGAATCCGGGCTCGGCGTGCCGGTGGACGGGGTCGTTCTCGCGGAGTTCGTGGTACGCCGGGTAGGGGTTCGACTGGAAGGCGTCGCCGAAGGGGTCATACACGGTGGTCAGTGCCTGGGTCATGAGTGCTCCTCGTCCGTTCACGGATCTCGCCAATTAACAGCGCCTGTTAATAGTATCCGTTAATCTGTGCTCTATGTCACGGGAACCAAGCTCCACACGAGAGAAGCTGCTGGCCGCGGGCGCGGAACTTTTCGCCCGCGACGGCATCGACGGGGCGCTGACCAGGGCCATCGTCACCGCGGCCGGCCAGTCCAACGACTCCGCGATCAATTACCACTTCGGCTCCCGCCACGGCCTGCTCACCGCGATACTCGACGAGCACATGGCCGCCATCGAGTCCCGCCAACCCGAAGGGCCGCTGCCCGCGGACATCCCCGGGCTGATCCGCATCATCACAACCCCGGTTTCTCGCGAGCTGGAGTCGCCGGCGGGCCGCAACTTCCTCCGGATCATCGTGCAGCTGTCTGGACAGTCCGGCGTGACGACCCGGCAGATGCCGAATCCACTGCGCGGAAGCAGCGTCGGTGGCCAACTCGCTGCGCTGGACGACGCGCTGCGGACAGTCCTGCCGGAGGAGGTGGCGCTCGAACGCCTCGCCATGCTGGTCAGCATGCTGACCGCAGTGCTCGCGGACCGCGGCCGACGTCTCGACGGCGGCCAGCCCATCCTCCTCGACCACGACCTCTTCGTCGCCAACACCGTCGCGATGCTCACCGCGGCCATGCTCGCGCCCCACGCTGTAGGCCAGCCCGCCAGCCCACCGGTCGAAAACTAAGGACGCCCATGCGCCGCAACGCCTTCGCCACTCGATCTCTCACGCTGCTGGCCGCCACGGCGCTGGCAATCTCGGGGCACGGGCTGGCCAACGCCGCCCCGTTCGGCCCCCTGCCGCCGGCCAACCCGTTCCTCGGCCCGGTGGGCACCGCGACGATGCACGGCGACGCGGAGTCCTCCGACACGACGCCCTCCGCCGGGCCCGGCACCGGAGCGGTCGACGCCCGGTATGTGCCGTTGCTGGGCGCCTGCCCCACGATCTTGCAGGGCTCGGACGAGATGCCGATGGCGTTGTGCACCAATATCATCGGCCGTGAGCCGGTGGTGCATCTGCTCGATCCCGCGACCGGGGCCTCGATCGCGTCGTTGACGCTGACGAAGGGCAGCCTGCTGGGCGGCGTGTACGCCTATGTGGACGACCAAGACCGGATGGTCATGGTCGACGGCAACACGGACATGCTGCGCATCGGCCACTCCCGGGGCGGCGACGGGGCCTGGCGGCTGACCATCGACTCCGAGACCCCGCTGGCCGACCCCGTCACCGGGCACTGCGGCGGCGGCGACTGCGACGCCGTCAACTCGCTGATGCCTGACCGGGACGGCAATGTCTGGCTGGCGAGCGCCCTCGGGGTCGTCGGCGTCGTGGCGCCGGACGGTACCGTCCGAACCAAAATCCTTGCGGGCGAGCAGATTGCGAACAGCATCTCCACCGCGGCCTTCGGCACCGCAGTGACAACCGACCACGCGACGTACCTGTTCACCGCGGACTCCGCGAGCGCGCCCACCGTCGTCTGGCGCGCGGAGTATGACCGCGGCACTGCCCGCAAGCCCGGCCAGCTCAGCTGGGGCTCGGGGGCCAGCCCCACGTTCTTCGGCCCGGAGAAGGGCAACGAGTACCTGGCGATCACCGACAACGCCGACGCGCAGGAGAGCCTCATCGTCTACCGCTCCGCCACCGGCGAGACCGTCTGCGAGGCACCAATCTTCACGCCCGGGTCCAGTGGCACCGAGGACTCCCCCGTCGGCTCCGGCAACTCGGTGTTCCTCACCAGCACCTATGGTTACCCGTATCCCGCCCTGCCCGAGGGTGCCGGCCCGTCGTCCCCGGCGATGGCCCCGATCGCGGGCGGTATGACCCGCATCGACGTCAATGCCGCGGGCGACAGCTGCGAGACGGTGTGGGAGAACGACATCCATTCCTCAGCCGTGCCGCGGCTGTCTCTGGCCGACGGCCTGCTGTACACAATCACCCGCGACGCGCTGTTCCCCAACGCCATCGCAGGTTCGGCCGACCTGCCGATCCAGGAGCCCATGCTCGACATGGCCACCGGCGTCCTCGACAGCTACTCTTACACCGCGATCGATGCGGGTACCGGGGAGGTCCGGGCGCGCCAGCAGATCGGGGCCAGCGCGGTGGTCGACACCCTCGAGATGGTCGGCATGATCACCCCAGACCGGGTCATGTACCAGGGCACCATCACGGGGCTCCTGCGCATCGCGCCGCGCTAGGCCTGGGTTTCGCCACCACCCGGTGGCAGAGTGGATCCCATGAGCGATCCCACGAACGACGCCGCAGACGGCCAGGCCCAGTTCCGCATCGAGCACGACACCATGGGAGAGGTCCGCGTGCCCATCGACGCCCTGTGGCAGGCGCAGACGCAGCGCGCGGTGGAGAACTTCCCCATCAGCGGCCGGGGGCTCGAGCGCTCGCAGATTCGGGCGATGGGGCTGCTCAAGGCCGCGTGCGCGCAGGTGAACCTGGACCTGGGGCTGCTCGACGCGGCACGTGCCACCGCGATTATCGACGCGGCCACGGAGATCGCCGATGGCAAGCACGACGCGCAGTTCCCCATCGACGTGTTCCAGACGGGGTCCGGCACCAGCTCCAATATGAATGCGAATGAGGTGATCGCGTCGATCGCCGCGCGCGCCGGCGTCGCAGTGCACCCCAACGACCACGTGAACATGTCGCAGTCCTCCAATGACACCTTCCCGACGGCGGTCCACGTGGCGGCCACCGAATCGGCGGTCACCGACCTGATCCCCGCGCTCGAGCACCTGCACGACGCCCTCGCCGCCAAGTCCCGCGAATGGCGCACCGTCGTCAAGTCTGGCCGCACCCACCTGATGGACGCGGTGCCCGTGACGCTCGGGCAGGAGTTCGGCGGCTACGCGCGGCAGGTCGAGGCGGGTATCGAGCGGGTACGGGCGACACTGCCGCGGCTGGGCGAGCTCCCCATCGGCGGCACGGCCGTCGGCACAGGGCTCAACGCGCCCGCCGGCTTCGGCCCCCTCGTGGTCGCGGAGCTCGTCCAGTCCACCGGGCTCACCGACCTGCGTGCGGCCCTCGATCCTTTCGAGGCGCAGGCGGCGCGCGATGGGCTTGTCGAGGCCTCCGGCGCGCTGCGCACCATCGCAGTGTCCATGACGAAGATCGCCAACGACATCCGCTGGATGGGCTCGGGTCCGCTCACCGGGCTCGGCGAGATCCACCTGCCGGACCTGCAGCCCGGCAGCTCGATCATGCCCGGCAAGGTGAACCCGGTGTTACCGGAGGCGATGGCCCAGGTCGCCGCCCAGGTCGTCGGGAACGACGCGGCCGTCGCGTGGGGCGGGGCATCTGGCGCCTTCGAGCTCAACGTCACGATCCCGATGATGGCCCGCAACCTGCTGGAGTCATTCCGGTTGCTGGCCAACGTCTCCCGCCTGTTCGCGGACCGCTGCGTGGACGGGCTCCTCGCGAACGTCGAGCACCTGAAGGAGATGGCCGAGTCCTCGCCCTCCATTGTTACCCCGCTGAACTCGGCGATCGGCTACGAGGAGGCGGCGGCCGTCGCGAAAGAGGCGCTGCGGGAGCGCAAGACGATCCGCCAGGCCGTCCTCGACCGCGGACTGGTGCCCGACAAGCTCAGCGAGGAGGAGCTGGACCGGCGACTAGATGTGCTGGCGATGACCAGGGTGCAGGAAATGCCGTGAACCCCTTAGCTGTTGGCGGTCCGGTATTGGCCGCGGCAATCCAGCTCGACGCCCGGCTCGCCGACGTCTCTCACAACCTCGCGCAGTGCGAGCGGCTCGCCGACGAAGCCGGCAGTCGCGGCGCAAGGATCATCGGCCTGCCCGAGTTCTTCAGCACCGGGATCGCTTTCGACCGGCGGCTCCATGATTGCGCGCTACCGCCCGACGGCGCCGCGACACAGTTGCTGACCCGCCTCGCCCGACGCCACCACGCCCTGGTGGGCGGCTCGTTCCTCTGCCGTGACGCGGACGGCCACGTGCGCAACGCGTATCTGCTCGCCGGTCCCGACGGCGTCCTCGGCCGGCACGATAAGGATCTGCCGACGATGTGGGAGAACGCCTTCTATATCGGCGGGGCGGATTCCGGGGTTCTCAGCGCGCCCCCGCTGCGGGTCGGGGCGGCGGTCTGCTGGGAGTTGATGCGCACCGGCACCGCGGAGCGGCTGCGCGGCCGGGTTGATCTGCTGATGACTGGCTCAGGGTGGTGGACGGTGCCGGGCTGGCGGCCCCACACGGTGTTCGACGCGATGGAGCGCCGCAACGCCGCCACCGCCCGTGCCGCCGCCGCTGATTTCGCCCGCTTCGCTGGTGCTCCACTGGTGCACGCCGCGCACTGTGGTCCGATCGAATGCCCCATGCCGTGGCTGCCGCTGCGCTACCGCGGCAGGTTCGAGGGCGCAACGCTGATCACGGATGGGGCGGGCCGGGTGCTCGCCGAACGCTCCGCCGAGCAGGGGCCGGGGGTGGTGCTCGCGGAGATCCAGCCGGGCGCGGTGGCCCGGTCGCTACCGCTCCCCCGGCGATTCTGGCTGCACCGCCGGGGCGCCATGCCGACGCTCGCCTGGCTTTACCAGGGCGTGCACGGTCGCCGCGTTTACGCGCGCGTCAATCCCCGTCCGGCATTAGACTCGGCCCGAGCCTATTTCACCCCGGCCGACGGCGGCCATGAGGAGCAGCCTTGACCCACATGCAGTCGACCCACCTCAAGTCGACCCCGATGCAGCAGTCTTGACCGGCACCCGCCGCCGGTTCGGTCGCGCTGGGGCGCCGGCTCTCAGCGCGGTCGGGGTGGCCCTCGCCGCCGCGATATCCCTCTCCGCGTGCACCACAGTGCCCCAGCCGATCCCCGGCCTGGAGACCCCAACCGCCGAGGCACCCGCGCCGGAGCCGACGAAGCCGTCCCCTGAGCAGGCCTCCGCTGTGCCGATCCCCGACGGGCAGATCGATGCCGCTGTCGCGCAGTTGGACTCGCTCGCGACTGGCCTGCTGGACTCCTCGCAGGCGCCGGGTCTGTCCGTCGCGGTGGTGCGCGACGGAAAGACGGTCTACGCCAAGGGCTTCGGCGTCGGCGACGTTGCGACCAAGACCCCGGTGGACGCCGACACCGTGTTTCCGCTCGGGGCGGCGTCGCAGGCGCTCGCCGCCACCGTCGTCGCGCGGCAGCTCGGCGAGCAGGACCTGTCGTGGGATACCCCGGTCCGCCAGCTGCTGCCCACGTTCACGTTGGCGGACAGCTATGTCAGCGACCACGTCACCCTCGGCGATCTGTTCGCGCAGCGCTCCGGCCTCCCCGCGCACACGGGCGAGCTCGCGGCGAGCCTCGGCTTCGACCGCCAGCAGCAGCTCGAGCGGCTGCGCTATCTGCCGCTTACGCCCTTTCGCGCGACCTCGGTTCCGAGTGCCATTGGTGTCACCGCCGCCGGCGAGGCCGTCGCACAGGCGGCGGGCACCGATTGGGCCTCCCTGTCCCAGCGGCTGCTCTACGAGCCACTCGGCATGCGCGCCACCAGCTCCCGCGACAGCGACTACCGTGCCCGGGCGGACCGGGCCGTCACGCATGTGGAGCAGGACGGAGCCTTCACCGTCGTACCCGACGCGGTCGAGCCGGACGCGCTCTCCCCCGCCGCCGGCGTGAGCTCGAGCGCCGCGGACATGGGCCGCTGGATGGCCATGGTCCTGGACGGCGGATCCGCTGCGGGCGCCCAGCTGATCCCGGCCGAGGACCTGTTGCCGGCGTTGTCCCCGCAGTCGGTGCCGGACCCGCCCGCGACGGCCGACGCACGCGCCGCAAGCCACGGTTTCGGCTTCGACATCTCCACCTCCGCCGCTGGCCGGGTGCAGCTGTCCGCACCAAGCGCTGCTGCCGCGTTCACCCTGATCCCGTCCGCAGATGTCGGCATCGTGGTGCTGAGCAATGCGTCGGACTCCTGGGTGCCGGCGGCGCTCACCGCGCAGTTTGCCGACCTCGTGCAGACCGGCGCGCAGACCCAGGACTGGCCGGCGCTGGCTAAGGAGGCCACAGCGGCCGCGGCGGGCGCTGCCACCGGCACGCTGGCGGGTGCCACACCGCCGGCCAAACCCACTCCGACCGCCGCGCTGACCAGCTACGACGGCGTCTACAAGAACGACTTCTTCGGCCCTGCCACCGTCACCACCAGCAACGACTCCCTGATCCTGACCCTCGGGCCGGACGGGGCCACATTCCCGCTCACCCACTGGGACGGCGGCACGTTCACGATGACGCCGCCCGCTGGCGCCGCGCCCCCGGCATCGATCTCACGGGTCGTTTTCGCCGATGGCGTCATGCAGATCGAGTACCTTGACCAGAACGGCCTCGGCACGTTCTCTAAGAATTGAGGTGCTATGACCACCACGGATTTCGATCTCATCGCTGACGCGGCCCTCGCGGCCAAGATCGCCACCAGTGCCGGGAAACTGCTCCTCGACCTGCGGCTGGATGCGAGCATCCAGGATCCGGACGAGTTGCGGGATGAGGGCGATCGACGTGCCCACGAGCACATCATGGCCTTGTTGGACAAGCATTTTCCGGATGACGCAGTGCTATCGGAGGAGGGCGTCGACGAGAAGAGCCGGCTCCGCGCCGCGCGCACCTGGATCGTCGACCCGCTCGATGGGACCAACGAGTACGGATTTGCTGAGCGCGGCGACTGGGGCGTGCACATCGCGCTGGTGATCGACCACATTGCGGTGCTCGGCGCCGTCGCGATCCCCTCGCTCGGCATCACCTATGGCAGCGGCACCGTCACGCCCCCGATGTTCGGCGACACCGGCCGGTTGAAGATCGCGGTCAGCCGCTCGCGCCGCTCCACCGTGGCCGCGGTGATCGCGGACGGCCTCGGTGCGGAGATCGTGCGCATGGGCTCGGCCGGCGCGAAGGCGATGGCCGTCGTGCGCGGGGACGTCGACATCTACGCGCACTCCGGCGGGATGTACGAGTGGGACTCGGCGGCGCCAGTCGCCGTTGCCGCCGCCGCCGGCCTGCATACCTCCCGCATCGACGGATCGCCGCTGCGGTACAACCACGACGATCCGTGGCTCCCGGACCTGCTGATCTGCCGGCGGGATGTGGCGGCCGAGGTCCTGGCGATCGTCAACCGGTAACCTGTGTCGGCACCCAATGTGGTGGTGCCCACCAGCTTTCGGCCGCGCCCAAGAGTCCGCCCGGTAGCGGCGCGGCGGGGCCCCCTGCACACAATTTCGCAGATCATGCGACATCCTTGGTTCGCACGTTGCATGATCTGGTGGGACAGGGAGTAGGCGATGCCGGTGAAGCCCGACAAGCACAGCACGACCGAGAAGCACAGCACGTTCGACCGGTGGCGGGGCCAGGTGCCGCACGTTGCCGGGCTTGTCCTGGCCCTGTTCTCGACAGCCGCGTTCTTGACGAGCATTTTCCCGGCCTTGCGGCACCTGACCCATGGTGCCCGTGGGTTCATGGACCAGTACTACTTCGATATGCCGGACACCAGCCTCGCCTGGGCCGTGGTGCTCGCGCTGCTCGCCGCCGCCGTCGCCGCGCGCAAGCGCATCGGCTGGTGGCTGCTGGTGATCTACCTGGCGTTGTTCCTGGTGGCGAATATCAGCGAGCTGGTCGCCGATCCGGACAACGCGAACGCCGCCGTCGCGCTCGCGGTCCATGTGTTCGTGATCGCGCTGCTCATCGTCGCGAAACGGCAGTTCCCCACCCGCGTGCGGCGCGGTTCTGG
The DNA here is from genome assembly GCF_000524475.1 of Tomitella biformata AHU 1821. Classification (GTDB taxonomy): domain Bacteria; phylum Actinomycetota; class Actinomycetes; order Mycobacteriales; family Mycobacteriaceae; genus Tomitella; species Tomitella biformata. The sequence goes on from NZ_BAVQ01000038.1 coordinate 16,640, forward strand.
GCGTCGGGCCCTCGCGGTGCTTATCGGCGGGCTCGCGCTGGGCACCTTGGCCGGCTGGGGCCTGGTGGCCCTGTTTCCCGGGACCCTGGAACAGGGCGACCATCTCGCCTGGGCCGCGAACCGGGTGGTGCTGTTCTCGAACGCGGACGACAATAATTTCATTGGCCACACCCACGGACCGGTCAACACCGTCCTCGGGCTGTTCGGCGCCCTCGCGGTCATCGCCGCGGCCGTCACCCTGTTCCGCTCCCAGCGCGCGGACAACGCGCTCACCGGCGACGACGAGTCCCTGCTACGCGGACTCCTGGCCCGGTACAGCGCCGAGGACTCCCTCGGCTACTTCGCCACCAGGCGGGACAAGGCCGTGGTCTTCGCCGAGAGCGGGCGGGCTGCGGTCACCTATCGGGTGGAAGTGGGCGTGTGCCTGGCCAGCGGGGACCCGATCGGCGAGCCGGCCGCCTGGCCCGCCGCGATCGAGGCCTGGCTCGCGCAAGCCGCCGAGTACGGCTGGACCCCGGCAGTCATGGGCGCCAGCTCCAGCGGGGCCACAGCGTACGACAAGTACGGGCTCACCGCGCTCGAGCTCGGCGACGAGGCCATCCTCCACACCCGCACCTTCAGCCTCGCCGGCCGCGAGATGCGTCCGGTCCGCCAAGCGGTCACCCGCATCAAGCGGTCCGGCGCACTGGTCCGTATCCGCCGGCACCGTGACATCGAGCCCGCTGAGATGGCCGAGGTGACCAGGCTTGCCGACGCGTGGCGCGGCGCGGAGACCGAGCGCGGCTTCTCTATGGCGCTGGGCCGGCTGGGCGATCCCGCCGATGGCGATTGCCTACTGGTGGAGACCCTCATCCCGCCGGAGCCAGGCGCCGAGCCCGTCGTCGCCGCAATGCTGTCCTTCGTCCCCTGGGGTCGCACCGGAGTCTCACTGGACCTAATGCGCCGAGATCCGAAGTCGCCGAACGGCGTCGTCGAGTTCATGACCGCCGAGCTGGCCGAGGAGTCAGAACACCTTGGCATCCAACGGATCTCGCTGAACTTTGCCGTCTTCAGGTCTGTCTTCGAGGAGGGGGCGCGGATCGGCGCGGGCCCCATACTGCGGGCGTGGCGGCGCCTGCTGCTGTTCTTCTCACGATGGTGGCAGCTCGAGTCCCTGTACCGCTCCAACGTGAAGTACCAACCGCAGTGGGAGCCGCGCTACCTCTGCTTCGCGGACAACCGGCTGCTGCCGCGCATCAGCATCGCCTCCGGCATCGCCGAGGGCTTCATCTCCGTGCCCCGGCTCAGCCGCCGCGCCTCGGGGCACACCGGTCAACACTCCTCCGTGCCCGCGCTGGTCCAATCCACCGAGCTCCTGCACACCGACGGCACCGGGCCAGACCTGCCCGCCGAGCTGGCGGCGTCCCAATCTGTCGAATCCCGACCCGGGCCACGACGCCCCGACCAGGTGCGCGTCCGAATCGCGAAGGCGCAGCGGCTCATCCACGACGGCGTCGACCCGTATCCCGTCGCCCAGCAGCCCACCCACACCATCGCCGAGGCGCTGGTGGTCGTCGCCGGCACCACGGTCCGCGTGTCCGGCCGGTTGCTGCGGCTCCGCGATCACGGCGGCGTCGTGTTCGCGCTGCTGCGGGACTGGTCTGGGGATATCCAAATCCTCGCCGATGTCTCCGGCATGGGTGCCGAGGCCCTCACGCAGTTCACATCGAGGGTGGACCTCGGCGACCTCGTCGAGGTCTCCGGCCGCATCGGGGCCAGCAACTCCGGCGAGCTCTCGCTGCTGGTCCGCGAGTGGCGGATGAACGCGAAATGCCTGCACCCGCTCCCCGACAAATGGCGCGGGCTCACCGACCCCGAGGCGCGCGTGCGCAACCGGTACGTGGACCTGGCCATCAACCCGGAGGCCCGCGCCATCGCCACTGCCCGCAGCGCCGTCCTGCACTCGCTGCGCGACTCGCTGCACCGGCAGGGCTTCCTCGAGGTGGAGACGCCCATCCTGCAGCAGGTGCACGGCGGCGCCAACGCCCGCCCGTTCACCACCCACATCAACGCCTACGACCTGGATCTGTACCTGCGAATCGCCCCAGAGCTGTATCTCAAGAGACTCTGCGTCGGCGGCATGGACAAGGTCTTCGAGCTGGGCCGCACGTTCCGCAACGAGGGCGTGGACTACAGCCACAATCCGGAGTTCACCATCCTCGAGGCCTACGAGGCGCACAGCGACTACCTGCGCATGATGGACACCTGCCGCGCGCTGATCCAGGGCGCGGCCATCGCCGCCAACGGCAGCTGCGTGATCATGCGGCCTGGCCCCTCTGGGGGCCTTGAGCCCGTGGACATCTCCGGTAAGTGGCCGGTGATCACCCTGCACGACGCCGTCGCCCGGGCACTCGGCGAAGACATCGGACCCGAGACCGGGCTCAAGGAGTTGCGCCGCTACGCCGACGCCGCGAAAGTCCCGTGGCAGCCCGCGTGGGACGCGGGCGCGGTGGCGCTGGAGCTATACGAGCACCTGGTGGAGGACGCCACCCAGGAGCCCACCTTCTACACCGACTTTCCCACCTCGGTCTCGCCGCTGACCCGGCCGCACCGGCTGCGTGCTGGCGTCGCGGAGCGCTGGGATCTGGTGGCCTACGGCGTGGAGCTCGGCACCGCGTACAGCGAGCTGACCGACCCACTGGATCAGCGCGAGCGGCTCACCGCGCAGTCGCTGCTGGCCGCGGACGGGGACCCGGAGGCCATGGAGCTCGACGAGGATTTCCTGCGCGCGCTCGAGCACGGCATGCCGCCCACTGGGGGCCTCGGCATGGGAGTGGACCGTGTGGTCATGCTCATCACCGGCATGAGCATCCGTGAGACGCTGCCATTCCCGCTGGCCAAGCCCCGGTAGCGCCCGACTACGGTGGCCGCGACAGAATCGTTGGCTGGGAAAGGGTTTCAGGTAATGCGGATACGACGGAGCGCAACCATGATCGCACTGGCTGGCGCCATGCTCGCGGTGTCAGCCACCCCGGCCTTGGCCGATCCCGCCTCGGACTACACCGGAGCCGTGTCGCTCGGAATCCTGGCCCCCGGCGCCGGACCGGCAGCCTGCGTCCCGCTCGGGCTTTGACACGTTCCCCGTCGCCGACCAGACCGGCCTGCCCGGGCGCGTGGACCTGCGCACCGCGACGACCACCTTCAACCGCCTGTGAACTGCACACACGTCCCCGGGAGGACCCGGGACCGTGGCGGCTCGTGCCCCTCCCGCACTGCCTGAACGGAATCCTGACCAGTATCTCCGTCGACGACGATGAGATGACCGCCATAGACGGCGAAGGCTGGCTGTACACGATGGACAACGTGCTGCACCCGCCCTGGATGTGGAACTGGACATCCTCGTTCGGCGCCCCGCTCTGGCTCGACCGCGGGCAGCAGATGCCGGACGGGCATGGGATTGGGCGGCCTCGGTGCACTCCCCCCAGGAGCAGCGCACCTTCACCGACACCGCAGGCCATCAGCAGTTCGTGGGCAATGCCAAGTGCACGATGACCGTGGTGCTCGTCGACGACGGCAGCCGAATCGTCTACCTCGACCCGTGGCTGCCCAACGATCACAGCTATGAGATCGGCGCCCCCCTGGGCGGCCGGTTCCAAGCGCAGTCGCTGTCCGCCGCGGCGTCCACCACGTTCGTGATGAACGAGTACGGCGACATGTACACCCGCCTGTTCGACTTCGACATCGCCGGCGCCGACACGTTGTTCTTCCAGTATTCGTGGGCCGACCAGAGCGGACTTCGAGCGCCCGACAACCAGTTCAGCGGCCTCCTCGAATCCGGCATCGCGAAGATCCAGCTGCCCGCCCCGTCGTGGGAGCACCAGCCGAAGATCCCCGGCGAGATCACCTCGCAGATCTCCATCGAGCCCACCGGTGCGGGCTCCGACGCGCGCGAGCTCCACGTCGAGGGCCGCCAGGACGGCCAAAACGGATACTGGCACAAGATGATCCGCGACGACGCGTGGTCGTTCACTGGGCGTGGACGTCACCGAGACGACGATGGCAATCCACCGCCAGGACCCCTGACCGCGGCCCTGAACGGCACTCGGCCCCATCCGCACGCTGCGGATGGGGCCGGTTGTCCTTTTAGCTAGGGGCAGTTGACGGTGTAGTTCCACTCGGTGCCCTGCGGTCCGGTGACACGGACCATCACGGATGACGACGCGCCGGCCGGGACGTCGACCCAGATGCCGCCGGTCCCCTGGTTGAGGTTGTCGCCGACATAGCCGGTGTTCGCAATGATGCGGCCTTGGTAGAGCACCTCAATCTGGTCGGGGACGTTGATCGTCTCGTAGCGTAGGTAGAACCGCGTCGGGCCGGCCCTGCCGAGGTCGTGGTTGGTGATGGTCGTGCCCGCGCCACCAGAGATGGTTGTCGCCGAGCACGGCTGAGTGGGCGCCAGACTCCCGGTCCCGTTGAGAACATTCGTGCCGAAGTTGATCAGGCCGCCGATATCGGTGGGCGGTCCGTTGACCACGATGTCGCCGATGACGCCCTCGACGAAGCCCTCCGGGATCATGGCGCTGCCCAGCGCGCCGGCGTTAGAGGCGCTGCCCAGCGCGTTGGAGGCGCTGCCCAGCGCGGCGATGCCGGCGATCCGTCGACGGGTGCGAGTTCCCACTCGTGTCTTGTGCTCCATCATTCTTCCCCATTTCGGCAATACTTAAATATCAAGCGCTCTGTTTATCGGGTTCCACTCCCGATTCCTTCGGGGGCCATATTCATATCCCCAGCCACTGCACTCGACTATTCTCGCAATGCCGAACTGTGCGCACAAGTCCGTCAAACGATCGACATAATGCCACTACCAAACCCGATTATCACAATCGAACACGGTAGTCATGCCCCAAATTCCATTGCCGTTAGTTCAATTATCCGACACTCCAGGAATCGAATTCAATACCGTTAGCGCGCGGAATTAAATAGTAATTCCTACGCGCGGGGCGTGAACTCCTCCAGCATGTCGGTGACCAGCTCGGCGATGGCGGAACGCTCGCTGCGGTGCAGGGTGATGTGCGCGAACAGCGGGTGCCCCTTGAGCTTCTCGATCACCGCGGAGACGCCGTCATGCCGGCCTACGCGGAGGTTGTCGCGCTGCGCCACATCATGGGTGAGGACCACCCGCGAGCCGGAGCCCAGGCGCGAGAGCACCGTCAGCAGGACGTTGCGCTCGAGGGACTGTGCCTCGTCGACAATGACGAACGAGTCGTGCAGGGATCTGCCGCGGATGTGGGTCAGCGGCAGCACCTCGAGCATCCCGCGGGCGACGATCTCCTCAATGGTCGACGGCTCGGCGAGGCCCTCGAGAGTGTCGAACACGGCCTGCGCCCAGGGCCCCATTTTCTCGGACTCGCTGCCGGGCAGGTAGCCGAGCTCCTGCCCGCCGACGGCATAGAGCGGGCGGAACACGACGACCTTGCGGTGGCTGCGCCGCTCCAGCACGGCCTCCAGGCCCGCGCACAGCGCCAGCGCGGACTTGCCGGTGCCGGCGCGGCCGCCGAGCGAGACGATGCCGACGCTCTCGTCGAGCAGCAGGTCCAACGCCACCCGCTGCTCGGCGGAGCGCCCGCGCAAGCCGAACGCCTCCCGGTCTCCGCGCACCACCTGCACCAGCTTGTCGGCCGTCACGCGCCCCAGCGCGCTGGAGGTCCCGGCGAGGATCCGAACCCCGGTGTGGCAGGGCAGCTCTCGTGCCGCGTCGATGTCCGCGACGCCCTCGGCGAAGAGCCTGTCGATCTGCTGCACGGGCGCCTCCAGCTCCGCCATGCCGGTCCAGCCGGAGACGGCGACATCCTGCGCGTGGTACTCGTCGGCAGGCAGGCCCACCGCGCCGGCCTTCACCCGCAACGGCGTGTCCTTGGTAACGAGGGTGACGGCCTTGCCCTCCGCCTGCAGGTTCAGCGCACAGGCCAGGATCCGCGCGTCGTTGCCATCGGTGCGAAAGCCTGCGGGCAGCACGCCCTGGTCGGTGTGGTTGAGCTCGACGCGCATGGTGCCGCCGTCATCCCCGATCGGGATGGGCAGGTCCAGCCTGCCGTGCTCGATTCGCAGATCGTCGAGCATGCGCAACGCCTCACGTGCGAACCAGCCGAGCTCGTGATGGTGCCGCTTGCCCTCCAATTCCCCGATCACGACCAGGGGCAGCACCACCTGGTGCTCGGCGAAGCGCGTCACCGCCCAGGGGTCTGACAGCAAGACGGATGTGTCCAGGACATACGTGCGAGTAGCCATTGCGGACTCCTACGTCCGCCCGGCCGCCGGGCGAACCTCGGTTATCGGGCCGGTCATCCCTATCGGGATTCCCGGACGGGCAGCTTCCCCACTGCCCGCTGGCTTCGACGGTACGGCGGCGCGCCCACCCAGGTCAGGACCAACACGGATCCGTAACATGAAGAGTTGCTGAACGGCTTTCGCCGACCAGGTGTCCGGCCAGGGCTGGCGTGGGAGAACCCACCGCGGAATCGACGTATCCTTGACGCTGCCATCAACCCGCCCCCAAACCTCTGAGGAGACGTCTGTGCAGGACAGCTCGGACCCACTCCCCGACGCAACAGCCCTGCCCGACGCCGCCCCACGGCCGTTCGCCCACCTGCAGGCCCAGAATGCAGCGACCTACCGCCAGATCATGGGCGCGTTCGTGCAGGCCAAGAGGCGGTTCACCGTGCACCTGCGGCCGGAGGACGTTCGTGAGGCCATCTTCGAGTCCAGCGGTCTGGCGCCCGAGCCCACCACTGTCAACGACGCGCTGGTGGCGCTTGAGGGCTGGGGCAATCTGCGCTCGGACCCCGACACCAGCCGCGTCACCACCGTCGAGGACTTTCGCCGCGCCCGCTATCTGTACCAGCTGAGCCCACATGGGGAGGCCGCAGAGGAGGCGCTCGACACCTATGACGGGGCGCTGGGCCGGCGCGGTGCGCTGCAGTCCGTCGCGCTGATCGACATCGCCGAGCAGCTGCGGATCCTCCTCGAGCTCGCGCGCGCCGCGGATCCCGATCCGGCCAAGGCGTATCCGGCGCTCGTCGTGCTCGCCCAACGCTTCCAGGATCTCGCCGCCAACGCACAGGCCTTCATGGGGGCGCTGGCCCGCACCATCGACCTCCAAGACGGCGCCGCCGACGCGTTCGTCGCCTATAAGGACCGGCTGATCGAGTACCTGCAGCGCTTCATCAAGGACCTGCTGGGCACCGGCGGGGAGATCGCCCGGCTCATCGAGGACCTGGAGGCCGTGGGCGTCGGCCGGCTGCTCGAGATCGCCGCCGCCCGCGAGTCCCAGGACGTCGCCCCGGATCCCGCGCATCCCACGCCGACCGCCGCCGACGCCGCCGCGGAGCTCTTGCACAGCCACCTGCTGTGGCAGGACCGGTGGCAGGGCATCCGCGCGTGGTTCGTGGGCACCCCCCACCAGTCCAGCCAGGCCGCGCAACTGCGCGCGCAGGCCCGGGCTGCGGTCCCGCGGCTGCTGCAGGTGGTCGCCGCACTCAATGAGCGCCGCTCCGGCCGCTCGGACCGCGCCGCCGACTTCCGCACGCTGGCGCTGTGGTTCGCGCAGGCGACCGACGACGCCTCGATGCACCGGCTCTGGCGCGGGGCGTTCGGGTTGTCCCCCAGCCGCCACCTGACGATCGACATGGAAACCCTCGACGCGCGGGACGAGGATCCCGTCGACGCGGGCATGTCCTGGGCCTCGGCCCCGCCCTTGCTGATCAGCCCACGCCTGCGCCGCACCGGGAGCTACGAGCGGCGCGGCAAGCCGAACCGGGTACAGGATCGCACCTCCGAGCGCCGCTACCTGGCCGAGCGCGCCACCCGCGAGGCCGCCGAGGTCGCCGCTGCCCGCGCCCGCCTGGCCACGGACGGCCCGATCCGGCTCTCCGATATCGGCCGGCTGGACCCGCCCGAGTTCCGGTTGTTCCTCGGACTCCTCGGCGACGCATTGGCCAGCAAGGCGGCCGGCGCCACTCGCGTCGAGACCAGCACCTCGGACGGCTCCATGGCGATCAGCCTGGCCGAGCTACCCGCCGGCGATTCGGGACGGGCCCATATCGAGACCCCGCACGGGGTGTTCAGCGGCCCGGACCACCTGGTGCAGATCACCGACCTGGCGTCGGTGTCGGAGAGGACCGCCTGATGAGCCGCCCGCCCAGCCCCGGCACGAGCGGGGCGCTGACGAATGCCCTGGCCGCCACGCGCGACGCGGAGCGGATGCGGGCCGCCCGCGCGCTGCTGCTACGCCCGCTCCTGCACGCCGCCGGGCAGGACGTCTCAAGGCGGGACCTCCCAGGCAGAGACATCCCAGGCAGGGACATCCCCGACCACGACGCTGAGACCTTCGCGATGGTGCGGCGGCACGCCCAGTACCTACGCGATTGGCACCGCGCGAACACCGGTTGGTCGCTACTCGTGGACACGGAGCTGGCCCGCCTGGTCAAGACGGTCGAGTCGCGGCAGTCGGTCTCCGGCGAGCACACCCACCCCGCCGTCGACGCCCGCAGCAAGACTGCTTTCACGCGGCGCCGATACGTCCTGTTCTGTCTGTCGTTGGCCGCGCTCTCGCGCGCGGACACACAGATCACACTCGGTCGGCTGGCCGAGCAGGTGGTGTTGGGCGCCGCCGACCCGGAGCTCGCCGCCGCGGGCATCGCCTTCACCCTCGAGCACCGGGACGAGCGCTCCGACCTGGTGGCCGTGGTTCGCCGGCTCATCGAGTACGGGGCGCTCTCCCGGGTGGCGGGCGAGGAGGACTCGTTCGTGGACCACACCGGCGACGTCCTCTACGACGTCCAGCGTCGGGTGCTGTCCGCGCTGCTCGCCACCGACCGCGGCCCCTCCACCGTGGCGGCGGCCGACAATGGCGAGCGGCTCGCCCTGCTGACCGCGCCCCCGCGCGCCGCCACCGACGAGCACCACGAGCGGCAGCTTCGACGCCGGCTGACCCGTCGGCTCCTGGACGAGCCGGTCCTCTACTACGACGAGCTGGCTGCGGACGAGCGCGAGTATCTGGTCCGCCACCGCATCGCCATAACCCGCCGCATCGCCGAGTTCACCGGCCTGGTCGCGGAGGCGCGCCGCGAGGGGGTCGCGATGGTCGACCCCCACGACGAGCTCACCGACGTCCGCATGCCGGAGACCGGCACCACCGGCCACGCCACGCTGTTGGTCGCCGACTTCCTCGCGTCCTCAGGTAGCGCCGTCGTCCCCGTAGACGAGCTCCGCGAGTGGCTGCGGGCGCAGGCGCTGATGTTTGTCTCGCAGCACCTGTGGCGCAAGGACTCCGCCGAGCCTGCCGGTCAGGAGGAGCTCCTCGGCACGGTCCTGGACCGGCTGGAGGCCCTCCGGCTGATTGTCCGCGAGAGCGACCTCGACGCGGTCCGCCTGCGCCCGGCGATTGCCCGGTTCGCCCTGGCCGAGCCCACCGTCACCGGCCTGCCGGACCCCCAGGACCCCAGCGTTCAAGACCCCAGCGTTCATGATCCCAGTGTGCAAGACCCTAGCGTGGGAGTTTCGACTTCGTGACCAGCACCAACCCTGTTTCCCTCGCCAGCCTCGTGGCCCCCGACGCGACCCCGCTGCCGATGCCGCAGCTCAGCCGCTGGCAACCGCTGCGCGCCGGCCTGGTGGACCTGTTCTACTACGACCGCGACGAGTTTTGGTTCCGCGACGGCCGCCTGCTCCTGCGCGGCAACAACGGCACCGGCAAGTCCAAGGTGCTCGCGCTGATGCTCCCGTTCCTGCTCGACGCGGACTTGTCCCCGCACCGGGTGGAGCCCGACGCCGACCCGAAGAAGCGCATGGAGTGGAACCTGCTGCTCGGCGGCGCGCACCAGAACACCGAGCGGCTCGGCTACACGTGGCTGGAGTTCGGCCGGATCGATGAGGACGGTGTCGCGCAGTTCCGCACCATCGGCGCCGGGCTCAAGGCCGTCGCCGGTCGCGGCATGGCACCGCCCTGGTACTTCGTCACCCAGCAGCGCATCGGCGAGGATCTGTCCCTAGTCGACCACACGGGCATCGCACTGACGAAGGACCGGCTCAGCGACGCGCTGGGCGAGCGCGGACTGCGCTATGACCGGGCCGGGGCCTACCGCCGGGCCGTTGACGAGGCCCTTTTCGGACTGGGCGAGCAGCGCTACGGCGCCCTCGTGGACCTGCTGATCCAGCTCCGCCAACCACAGTTGTCCAAGCGTCCCAGCGAGAAGGCCTTGTCCGCCGCCCTCACCCACGCGCTGCCGCCGCTAGACCAGGCGGTCCTCGCCGACGTCGCCGAGGCCTTCCGCAGCCTCGAGGAGGATCGGCAGGAGGTGTCCGATCTCAAGGAGTCCGCCGACGCCACCGCGTCGTTCCTCCGCCGGTACCGCCGCTACGCGGAGTTGGTCACCAAACGCCGCGCCTACGAGCCCCAGCGCGCACAGTCCGGATTCGATGCCGTCGCAAAGGATTTGGCGCGCGCACAGGCCAAGCACAAAGCCGCGGAGCGCGACGCGGCGGCTGCGAAAAGCGCCCTCGCCCGGCTCGAGCAGGAGCAGGCCGGGCTGAGCGAGCGGGAACGGACGCTCCGCGGCAGCGAGGTGATGGACAGCGCCCGAGAGCTCGAGCACGCCGGCGAGGCGGCCACCGCCACGGCCACCGAGACTGCGCGGGCCGAGCAGGAGAGCGCCGCCGCGGAGCAGGTCGCCACCCGCAGGCAAGCCCAACTCGACGCCGTCACCGACCGGCTCGACAGTGCCCGCACAAGGCTCGAGGCCGTCCGCGCCCAAGCCCGCGCCGCCGCCGGGACCGCGGGCCTGGGCGCGCAGCACCTGCACCGGGTCGACGCCGACCTGAGCGGCGACGTGCGGCAGGCGGGCGAGCAGCTCCTCGGCGCCCACTCCCGCGCCATTGCCCACGTCCGCGACCTGCTCAGCGCCGCCGACGTGGCGGGCGCGCGCCTGGCGAATGCCCGCCGCGACCTCGACGGCGTCGACTCGCGGACCGTCGAGCTCGCCGACCGGACCGCTGCCGCACGCGAGCACATCGCCACCACCGCGTCGGATCTCGTCGCGGGCACCCGCCGACAGCTCCACGCCGCCCGGGAACTGGCGCTCCCACAGCCCGAGGACCTGCTGGCCGAGCTCGAGTTGTGGGCCGTCTCGGCCGCGGGCCCCAACCCGGCCGGGGCTCGCATCGCCGCCGCCAACGCCGCCGCCGACGAGCAGCTCGTGCTCGCCGGTGCGGCCATCTCCGGGCAGACCTCTGCGCTGCGAGACGAGGACGCGGGGCTGCGCGCCGAGGCCACACGGCTCGAGTCCGGCGAGACCGCGTCCCCGGCGGCGCCGCACACCCGCTCGGCGTCCGCCCGCGCAGCGCGCCCCGGCGCCCCGCTGTGGCGGGTCACCGACTTCGCCGCAGACCTCGACCCCGCACAGCGCGCCGGATTGGAGGCAGCCCTCGAGGCCGCCGGCATCCTCGACGCGTGGATCACTCCCGACGGCGGGCTGACCAGTGCCGACGGCCATGACATCACACTCGCGCCCATGTCTGACACCGTCGGAATCGCCCTATCGACCGCGCTGACTCCGGCCATCGATTCCGCCGACCCGCAGGCCGCGGCGCTCTCCGACGCGGCCGTCACCGCGGTGCTGGACGCCATCGGGCTCGTCCAACCCGGCGCGGACTCGGCGCTCGCGCACACCTGGGTCGGTCTCGACGGCGCCTTCCGCGTCGGTGTCCTCACCGGCTTCTGGCGCAAGGAGTCCGCGTCGTATATCGGCAGCGGTGCGCGCGAGGCCGCCCGGCGGGCCCGCCTCGGCGAGGTCCACCGGCGCCAGGACGAGATCGCCACGGCCCTCGAGGCACTGTCCGCGAGCAGCACAGAGCTGCGCGGACGGCGTCAGGCATTGGCCGCCGAGATCGCCGCCATCCCCACGGATATCCCACTGCGGCAAGCACATTCCGCGCTATCTGCGATCGCGGCGGACCAGCACCAGCTGACCAAGTCGAAGACCGTCGCCGCGGCGCAGGTCGCCGCGCTCGCCGAGGCCCATCTGGCTGCGACCACCGCCGCGGCGGAGGCCGCCGAGGACACGGGACTGCCCGCGGAGACGAACTCGGTCGAGGAGCTGCGGGACGCGCTGGGCGTCTACCGCGGAGCCCTGTCCGATTTGGCCGCCGAGCTCGAACGCCGCGACGGCGCCCTCACGGAGCTGGCGGAGCGGCGCGAGGAGTCGGAGGAGTCCGCCGCCGCGCTGCTCCTCGCCGGCGAACGCCTCGGCGTCGCCCGCCTCCGCGCGATCACCGCGCAGGAGCGCCTGGCCACGCTGCGCGGGAGCGTCGGCGCCGAGGTCCAGGAGCTGCACCACATGCTCGAGCAGGTCGGCCTGGATCTGGCCGCGAACAGGCAGGCGGCCACCACCGCCGCCGCCGAGCATGAGGCCGCCCTCGAGGCGCGGGGCACGGCGAGTGGGCTGCGGGTGCAGCTCGCCGACCGCGTTGAGGAGGCCCGCGAGCGCCAGCATGCCGCCGCGGAGTCTCTGCGGCGGTTCACCGCGTCCGGACTGCTCGCAGTGTCCATCCCCGGCGGCGCCCACCCGGATCCCGACACCCCTGGCGGCTGGTCGTCCGAGCAGGCCCTGGACCTGGCCAGGCACATCGACGCGGCGCTGCCCGAGACGGCGTCGGGCGAGGACGCCCTCACCCGTGCCGAGCGCGCCGTCTCCGAGGAGCACAAGAGCCTCGCGGACGTGCTGGGCCGGCAGGGCAACAGCGTCGCCATCTCGACCGTCGATGGCGTCCTGGGCATCGAGATCACCTTCCGCGGCCGGCCCACGGGGGTCCTGGACTTGGCCGCCGCCCTCGAGACGGAGCACGGGGACCGCGACCGGCTGCTCAGCGAGCGTGAGCGCGCCATCCTGGAGAACCACCTCGTCGACGAGGTCGCCAGCACCATGCAGGAGCTCATCGCCGGCGCCGAGGGGCAGGTCGCCCGCATGAACGCCGAGCTGGACTCACGGCCCACCAGCACTGGCATGCGGTTGCGCCTGCACTGGCAGCCGCGCGATGATGGCCCCGCGGGGCTCGCCGCCGCCCAGCAGAAGCTGCGGCAGCTGCCGGACCTGTGGTCAGAGGAGGACCGTGCGGCCGTCGGCGACTTCCTCCAGCAGGAGATCGCGGACGTCCGCCTGCGCAACGCCACCGGCACCTGGCTCGAGCACCTCACCGAGGCCCTCGACTACCGGTCGTGGAACCGCTTCGTCATCAAGCGCCATCAAAACGGCCAGTGGCGATCAGCGACGGGCCCCGCTTCTGGCGGCGAGCGTGTCCTCGCGGCCAGCGTGCCCCTGTTCGCGGCCGCGTCCGCGCACTACGGGTCCGCCGGCAACCCGCACGCGCCACGCCTGGTCACGCTCGACGAGGCCTTCGCGGGCGTCGACGACAACGCCCGCGCCAAGTACCTGGGGCTGTTGGCTGCCTTCGACCTCGACGTCGTGATGACGAGCGAGCGCGAATGGGGCTGCTACCCGGAGGTGCCCGGGCTCGCGATCGCGCAACTCTCCCGCACCGACGACGTCGCCGCGGTGCTCGTCACCAGGTGGGAGTGGGACGGCAAGCGCAAGCTGCGCGCCGCGGTCCCCGCGCGGGACAGCCTCGTCGCCCCCCAGGAGGTCGATCCAGACCAGTCGGAGCTGTGGGGATGACGCCTTGTGAATTCTTGGCGACACCTGCCCCGGCCAGCCCGCCCTGTTATGGACTCCCTGCGGCAACTCCGGGCGGCCGGTCGGATGCCTTGCTGTCAGACCTGTCAGACCCCCTCGATACCGTGTACCCATGTCCCTGAACATCCCGTCCGAGCAGAATCGCGCCGTCTTGGTGCGTAAAGTCGGCGCGCCGATGTTTTTCCGCGGTGAGCAGTACGCGAAGAAGGACATGGTCCTCGAGCACCACATGAAGTCCGACAGCCCCACGGTCGAGGGCGTGGTGCGCGGCAGCGGCGGGGTCACGTACCGCACGTCGGTGTATCTGACGGACGGGCCGAGCGGATTCGTCTTCGATATGGGTGTGTGCACCTGCCCGGTGGCACTGAACTGCAAGCACGCCGTCGCGCTGCTGCTGGTGACGATCGACAACACCCTCCCCTCGGCGCCCACGCCGCTGCGCACGTGGCAGGCCGTGCTGAATATGGCTCTGCCCGCGGCCGTCGAGGCCCCGCAGGTCCCCCTCGGCATCCAGCTCGCCTCCAACCGCGACGCCCACACTGGGGTGTCCGGTTGGCCGCTCACAGCGCGGATCGTCCGACCTGGCAAGACCGGCTGGGTCAATGACAACCTCGCCTGGTCCACCGTCCGCAATGCGAACATGGACGCCACCCCTGAGCACCTGCTGCTCCTGACCGAACTCTTCGCGCTGTACGAGTCCGGCGCCCGCGCCAACTCCCGCTATGGCTACGGCTACGGGGCCATCAAGGACATCGACCTCACACTCATCGACAGCGCCCGGCTCTGGCTGCTCCTCGAGGAGGCCCACGCGCTCGGCATCGAGTTGGTGCACCAGACGAAACGGCTCGGCGCGTTGTCCCGGCCGACCACCGCGAACTTCACCGTAGACGTCGTCCACGCCGACGACACCGATGCGCTGTCCATCTATCCCCGCATCATGTTCGACGGCCACCGCGTCACCGCGGACGAGGTCGGGTACATCGGCGAGCCCAGCCACGGGCTGTTCACTGTCGACTCCATGACCGGCGAGATCACCTTGGCCCGGTTGGACTCACCCATTCCCCGAGCTCTGCGCTCTCTGCTCGTAGACAGGGAGCCGCTGACCATCCCCTCTGAGGATCAGGACCAGTTCTCTGACGTCTACCTGCCCCGTCTCCAACGTGCCGCGACGGTCGTGTCCTCCAACGAGTCATTCCAGCCCCCCGCGATCTCCGGGCCCACCCTGCAGCTGGTCGCGTCGTACGCCGACGCCCACCGCCTCGACCTGCGCTGGCAGTGGTCCTATGCGGTCGGCCGCGAGCATCGCCATAGCGCCCTGGACTCCATGGACATCGCGCACTATCGCAATCTGTCGCTCGAGCGACAGATCATCGACCGCCTCGATGTGCCGTTCGAGAAGTACGGGCTCCGCCACTCCCCGCACACCGCCCTGCGGCCCTTCGTCTCGCTGACCGGCATGGACACGATGCGCGTGTCCACAGAGCTCATTCCGCTGCTGCGCACGCTCGAGGATGTGGAGGTCGTCGTCGACGGCTCTGCCGCGGACTACCGCGAGGCCGGGGACACGATGCGGATCGGTGTGTCCACCACCTCGTCCAAGCGCAACACCGACTGGTTCGATCTGGGCATCTCCATCACCGTCGACGGCCAGGATGTGCCGCTGCCCGAGATCCTGGCCGCGATCGCCAAAGGCGAAACGCACCTGCTGCTGACCTCCGGCGCGTACATCTCGCTGGACAAGCCGGAGCTGCAGGCGCTGCGCCACCTCGTCGAGGAGGCCCGGGCGCTGCAGGACAAAGACGAGGAGCATGACGGGCTGCGCATCAGCCGCTTCCAGGCAGGCCTGTGGGAGGAGCTCGCCGGCCTGGGCGTGGTCGAGAACCAGGCCGCGTCCTGGCAGCGACAGGTCCAGGGGCTCCTCGACTTGGAGTCCGTCGCCTCCGCCGAGGCCCCCGCGTCCCTGCAGGCGGAGCTGCGCCCCTATCAGCTCACCGGATACCAGTGGCTGGCATTCCTGTGGACGCACCAGCTCGGCGGCATCCTCGCCGACGATATGGGCCTGGGCAAGACCGTGCAGACCCTCGCCATGATCTGCCATGCGATGGAGCGTGATCCCGGCCTGCCGCCCTTCCTGATCCTCGCGCCCACCTCCGTCGTGCCGAACTGGGCCGACGAGGTCGCGAAGTTCGCGCCGCACCTGAAGGTCGTCACCATCACCGAGACACGCCGCAAGAGCGGCCAGGACCTCGCACAGACCATCGCGGGCGCGGACATCGTCATCAGCTCCTACACGCTGTTCCGGCTGGACTTCGACTCCTACGACGAGCTCGAGTGGTCCAGCCTGATCCTCGACGAGGCCCAGTTCGCGAAGAACCACCAGTCCAAGCTCTACCAGTGCGCCCGCCTGTTCCGCACGCCGTTCAAGCTCGCGATCACCGGCACGCCCATGGAGAACAACCTGATGGAGCTATGGGCGCTGCTCTCCCTCGTCGCCCCCGGCCTGTTCCCCAGCCCCAAGCGGTTCACCGAGTACTACCGTGTGCCCATCGAGAAGGGCGGGGACTCCGAGCTGTTGGCCCAGCTGCGCCAGCGGATCCGGCCACTCGTCCTGCGCCGCACCAAGGAGCAGG
Organism: Tomitella biformata AHU 1821; assembly: GCF_000524475.1. Taxonomy (GTDB): domain Bacteria; phylum Actinomycetota; class Actinomycetes; order Mycobacteriales; family Mycobacteriaceae; genus Tomitella; species Tomitella biformata. The sequence continues at coordinate 32,994 of NZ_BAVQ01000038.1, forward strand.
TGGTCTCCGACCTACCGGAGAAGTGGGAGCAGGTCCTCGAAGTCGATCTGCACCCGCGCCACCGCGAGCTCTACGACACCCAGCTCAAGCGCGAGCAGCAGAAGATCCTGGGCCTGATCGACGATATGGACAAGAACCGGTTCACGATCTTGCGCTCGCTGACCATCTTGCGGCAGCTGTGCCTCGATGCCAGCCTCGTCGACCAGGAGCATGAAGGCATGCCGTCGGCGAAGATCGACGCGCTGGTCGAGCATCTGCACGACGTTGTCGAGGGCGATCACCGAGCCCTCGTCTTCAGCCAGTTCACCAGCTTCCTCGGCAGGGTCCGCGAGCGCCTCGACGAGGAGGGCATCGAGCACTGCTACCTCGACGGCAGCACCCGCGACCGTGCCGCCGTCCTATCCGCATTCAAAACCGGCCAGGCGCCCGTGTTCCTGATCAGCCTCAAGTCCGGCGGCTTCGGCCTCAACCTCACCGAGGCCGACTACTGCTTCATCATGGACCCCTGGTGGAACCCCGCCACCGAGGCTCAGGCGATCGACCGCACCCACCGCATCGGCCAGACCCGCAACGTCATGGTCTATCGGCTCATCGCCCGCAACACCATCGAGGACAAGGTGATGGCGCTCAAGGCCCGCAAGTTCGAGCTGTTCTCCAGCGTCCTCGACGACGGCGGAACCCTCTCATCCTCGATCAACGCCGACGATATCCGCGAGCTCCTGGCCTAGCTGGCTATAGGTCTTGTCAAGTGCGGGCTGGCCCAGGTGGCATCGCCGTCGCGAGTGGCGGCGGTGCCAG
>NZ_BAVQ01000037.1 GCF_000524475.1 Tomitella biformata AHU 1821
CGCCGTCCTCGGACAGCAGGAACTCCACCACCCGGGCGATGCTCGAGGGCTGCGCCCAGTTGCGACGGTCGGAGTCGGGCATGGCGGCGCGATTGCCGGGGGTGTCGATCACGAACGGCATCAAGGCATTGACCCGGATGTGGTCCTCGATGTACTCCAGCGCCAGCGTCTCCACCAGTGCGACCACGGCGGCCTTCGACGCGATATACGGCGCCGCACCGGGGAAGGGACGGCGGGTGGCCGCGGCTGACATGCAGATCACCGAGCCGCCACCGCCTCGGATCAAATGGGTGAGCGCGGCCTGGGTGACGGAGTAGGCCGTCCGCAGGTTCAGGTTGAGCTGGGAATCCAGGACCGCGATCGGCGCCTCGTGCACCCGCTGGCCGGAGGTGAACCCGCCGACGAGGTTGACGACGCCGAACAGTGGGGCCGACGGGTCGGCGGTGGCGACTGCGATCGCGGCCTCCAATTGGGCCTCATCGTCGAGGTCGGCCTGCACGAGGTGCAGGTTGGGGTGCTCCGGGAGCCGGCTGAGCTCGTCGCGGACGAGCCACGGCACCACCACCCGCCAACCTCGCTCCAACAGATGGGTCGTGACCGGGGCGCCGAGCCCGCCGGTGCCGCCGGTGACGAGGGCGGTCCGGTCGCTCATCACTTGCCCTGCCAGACGGGGAGGCGCTTCTCGGCGAACGCGAGGGGGCCCTCTTTGGCGTCCTGGGAGTATGCGATGGCGGGCAGCGCCGCGGACGTCATCTCCCAGCCCTTCTGCTCGTCGGGACGAGCGCCATCCTCTGCCTGGCCGAGCGCGATGCGCTTGTGCGCCTGGACCGCGAGCGGGGCGTTTGCCGCGATGCGCTCCGCCAGCTCGAGCGCGGTGTCGAGGACCTTGTCGGCGCTCACGACGCGGTTGACCAGATGCAGCTCCAACGCCCGGTCGGCGGTGATGGCCTCGCCGGTCAGCAGCAGCTCCATCGCGACGGTCTGGGGCAGCTTCGCGGCGAGACGGAACGCGCCGCCCGCGCCAGCGATGAGTCCGCGGGTCACCTCGGGCAGGCCGAACGTCGCGGTGTCGGCGGCGACCACGAGGTCGCTGGCCAGCACGAGCTCAGTGCCGCCGCCCAGCGCGGGGCCGTTGACGGCGGCGATAGTGGGCTTGCTGATGGCGTGGGAGACGTAGCCGGCCAGGCCCCAGTGCTCGCGGCCCACGGGAATGACGCTCTCGCCACGCATGATCGCCTTGAGGTCGGCGCCCGCGCAGAATGCCTTGTCGCCCGCGCCGGTCAGCACCACAGCGCGGATCTCGGGATCCCGCTCGGACTCTTCGAGGGCGTCCCCGACTAGAACGCACATTTCGGCATTGACCGCGTTGCGCGCCGCAGGCCGGTTCAAGGTGATGAGCATGATGTTGCCGCGCCGCTCGATCAACGCGGGTGGCGCGACAGTGTCGGTGGTTTCCGAGGTCATGGGTGTCCTTTGGTTGTTGTCGGTGCGGGGGAGAACTCGGTCGGACCCGCCCATACCTGCTGGGCGGAGACGGCCGAGCGCGCTAACGGCCCTGGCCGGGCGGGGGGAGTGCGGGAGAATCGGGGTGCGGGGAGCGGCTGGAGGACGCCGTCGATGGTCCCGATGGCGTCGCGCGCCACGAACTGCGGCTCGGTCGCGGCCTCGGCGAAGCTCAGCACAGGAGTCACACAGGCGTCGACGTCCGCGAACAGGTCGGTCCACTGGGACCGGGTGCGCAGGGCGAACCGCCGGGCGATGGCCGCTCGGAGCTCGGGCCAACGCGGCTTGTCGTACTGCCCGGGCAGCGCGGCGGGCTCGAGTTCGAGGGCGGCGAGCAGCCTGGCGTAGAACTGCGACTCGAAGGCGCCGACCGCCATATAGCCGCCGTCGGCGCACTCGTAGGTGTCCCAGAACGGGCAGCTGCCGTCCACCAGGTTCGCGCCCCGTTCGTCCGACCATTGCCCGCTTGGCCGCATGGACCAGGACTGCTGGGCCAGCAGCATCGCGCCCTCCGCCGCGGCGACGTCGACCACCTGGCCGCGCCCGGATCGCCCGCGCTCCCAGAGCGCGGCGAGTACGCCGGCGACCAGGAACATCGAGCCGCCGCCGAAGCCGGCGACGACGTTCAGGGGCGGAATCGGCCGGTCGTCCGCCCGGCCCATCGCGTGGAGGATGCCGGTGGGTGCGAGGAAGTTGATGTCGTGCCCGGCCTGCCCGGCGCGCGGTCCGTCCTGGCCCCACCCGGTGACCCGCGCGTAGACGAGGGCCGGGTTGCGTGCGAGCGCGACCTCGGGGCCGACGCCGAGGCGTTCCGCCACTCCCGGCCGGAAGCCCTCGACGAGCAGGTCGGCTCGTTCGATCAGACGGAGGGCACATTCGGCGCCCGCCGGGGACTTGAGATCCGCCTCCACGATCCGACGGCCGCGGTGGATGTGGTTTGGCGGCTCGCCGAGCTCGCCCGGGCGCTGCACGCGCACGACGTCCGCGCCGAGGTCGGCCAGGATCATCGCCGCGTGCGCGCTCGGGCCGATACCGGCGAGTTCCAGTACCCGCAGGCCGTCGAGCGGTCCCCCGGCGGGGCGGGGGCCGGTCATCGCCACACGCTCGCGGCGGGCACTGCCGCCCGTGGCGGGGTGGTGGGGTGGGCGAGGGGGGTGCGCGAAAACGCGGGAGCCGGTGCGGGTTGCAGGACCCCGTCGAGCTCGAGGAACACGTCGCGGTCGACCATATGGGGGTCGGCCGCGGCCTCGTCGAAGGTGAGCACCGGCGTGACGCAGGCGTCGACCCCGGCGAACTCCCTCGCCCACTCGTCTCGGCCACGCTGCGCGAACCGCTCAGCTAACGCCGCGCGGATCTTTGGCCAACCCGCCTGATCACGCTGGGGCCCCAGCGTTTCCGCGTCGAGTCCCAGGGTGCTGAGCAAGCGCGCGTAGAACTGGGGCTCCAACGCGCCGACGGCGACGTACCGGCCGTCGGCGCATGCGTAGGTGTCATAGAACGGGGCGGACCCATCGAACACGTTCGTGCCGCGCTCGTCGGACCACTGGCCGGTGCCACGCATCGACCACAACAGGTGGGCGAGGGCGGGTGTGCCGTTTACCATCGCGGCGTCGATCACCTGCCCGCGCCCGGAGGTCTGGCGTTCCACCAGGGCCGCGAGCACGCCGACGACCAGGAACATGGAACCGCCGCCGAAGTCGCCGAACAGGTTCAGGGGCGGCGTTGGGGGCTGGTCCGGGCGACCGACCGCGTGCAGCAGTCCCGTGAGAGAGATGTAGTTGAGATCGTGGCCCGACTGTTGGGCACGTGGTCCGGTCTGCCCCCAGCCGGTCACACGCCCGTAGATCAGCCGCGGGTTGCGGGCCAGCGCGACGTCCGGGCCAAGGCCCATTCGCTCGGTCACACCAGGACGGAACCCCTCGACCAGAACGTCCGCGCGCTCGAGCAAGCCGAGGACGGTGTCGATGCCCTCAGGGGCCTTCAAATCGGCCTCGACTAGCACGCGCCCGCGCAACTGCTGGCTGGCGACGCGGCCCTCGGCCGGAAGCAGGCCCGGGCGCTGGACACGGACCACGTCGGCCCCCAGATCCGCCAGCAGCATCGCGGCATGGGGCCCGGGCCCCATGCCTGCGAGCTCCAGCACGCGGACACCGGCCAGAGGCCCACGGACGGGTTGGGCAGGGGCGGGGAGGGGCTCAGCGGCTTGTGTGGGCATAGCGGACGGTCAGTCGCTCGAGGGCAGCGGCTTGGCGGTCTTGACCGCGAGCGTCGCGTCGCCGAGTGCCAGGCTGCCCTCGCCGGGCTTGGTCACCAGGATCTCGACGGTGGCGTCGTCGTCGGTATAGCGCTTGCCGAGCAGCGAGCCATCCTGGAGTCCCGCCACGATGGCGAGGTCCGCGGCTGGGGTTTCACCGATATCGATCATGGCGTGCCCGCCACACTTGAGCGGCGCGTTGGACTCGCTGGCGCGGACGACGATGACCTCGGTCGCGCAGACCTGGCTGCGGAGTCGGGATCCGGATTTCAACATGGTGTTTCCTCTCGATCGAACTGGGTTGACGGGGGTCTCAGGCGTGGCTGGGCTGGGCTAACTCCGCAAGGATGTCGGCGACGATGTCCTTGCGCAGGATCTTCCCCGTGAGCGTCGTCGGCAGCTCGCTGCGGAAGATGATCCGGTCGGGCGTGCGGGAGCCGCGGAGGCGTTCGCGCACGTACTCGCGGAGGCTCTCGGGGTCGGGGCTCTCGCCTGGCTCGCACACCACGCTGGCGACGATGGCCTGGCCCCAGCGGTCGTCCGGCACGCCGACGACGGCCACGGAGCGGACCTGCGGATGGTGGATCAGCACGTCTTCGATCTCCGCGGGCGCGATGTTCTCGCCACCCCGGATGATCGTGTCGTCGTTGCGGCCCACGACGAAGAGGAAGCCGTCCTGGTCCTGGTAGGCGACATCGCGGGTGGGGAACCAGCCGTTCTTATCCAGCACGGAGCCGATCCCCATGTACTCGCCGGAGACCTGGGGCCCGCGCACCCACAGCTCGCCCTGTTCGCCGTTGGCCGCAGGCCGGTCGTCGAGGTCGCGGATCTCGATCTCGATGCCGGGAACCGCGCGCCCGATCGAGCCGAGCCTGGCCCGGACCGACGGCTCGTCGCTCGCGATGGCGATGCGGTGGTCCTCGGGGCCGAGCAGCGCGATGGTCGAGCTGGTCTCGGTCAGCCCATAGGCATTGACGAAACCCACCCCGGGAAAGGCGCGCAGCGCTGCCTCGAGTGTGGGCAAGGGCATGCGGGCCCCGCCGTACGACAGCGACTTCAGGGTGGGGATGTCGGCGTCGGCGGCGCCGAGGTGGTCGACGATCAGGTCCAGCATCGTCGGCACGACCATCGCGGAGGTGGCGCCCTGGTCTCGGGCGATCTCGACCCAGCGGCCGGCGTCGAAATGCGCGAGGTAGATCATGCGGCGTCCGGCGTAGAAGTTGGTGAGGATCGTCCCCATGCCCGCGATGTGGTAGGGCGGCACGCTGATCAGCGCGCCGTCGGCCTCATCGGCGGAGCCATAGTCGACAGTGCCCATGACGTAGCTGAGCAGGTGGCTGTGGCGAAGCACCACCCCCTTCGGCTCGGATGTGGTGCCACTGGTGAACAGCACAATGGCGGGGGCATCTGGATCAACCTCGGCGGCGGGCCGTGGCGCGGCGGTGCGAGCCCGCTCGAGCAGGTCCTCGGTGGTGATGACGGTGGCCGCGCCGCCGGCGACGACGTTGAGATACTCGCGGTCGACGACGACCAGGGCGCCGTCGATGCGGTTGATGAGCTGTTCGAGCTGCTGGGCATTGAGCCGGTAATTGATGGGAGTGAACGGGATGCCCGCGTGCGCGGAGGCGAACAGCGCGGTGGGCAGGGCGAGTCCTGAGCCGCCGAGGAAGACCAGGCTCTTGGCTCCGGACTCGATGAGGACGCTCCCAACGCCCGTCACCAGCTCCGCGAACTCCTGGTAGCTCAAGGTGGTGCCGTCGGCGGAGATGGCCGTGCGGTCCGGGTTGCCGGACACCGCCATCTCCAGAATCAAGGTGATGCTCATTTTCAGTTCCGATCGACGTCGTCTGGGCTGGGCCACTGGCTGTGAGCAGGCACGGGGATAGCTCCGAGTATGACTACACTCACATTCACACCCCGTACGATAAGACATCATCTGACATCTTGTCTACATGACGCAGGTAATCGCCGGTCCAGTGCGTCATTTGCTGATTATGGCAGCGTATCGCTGTCTGGCGGGCTTTTATGGTGGTCTCGGGCAGGAGAATCGCGCGGGGACTGTCGCCCACGCCTCCTTTTAGATAGCCTCTATCTGACAACGAGAGTCACTCGATCAAAGTCCTTGGCGCCGACGAAGCCCGCAGTCGAGGCCGGCGGGCGCCGGTTCGACCCGACGGTCCACCCCCACGTGCAGCTCAATGGAAAGGAATTCCGCCATGGCATTGGCGATTTTGGACGAACACAAGGAACTGGCTGAAGTGGCCATGTCCCACCTCACGAGGCAGAAGTCGCGGGAGTCGGCGCGGGCGCAGTTGGCCGTGGACGCCGCCGAGCCGGCCGCGCTCTGGTCGGCCACAGCCGAGCTGGGCTGGATGGGACTGCATCTGCCCGAGCAGTACGGCGGCTCCGGCTTCGGCTTGCCCGAACTCACCATCGTCCTCGAGGCGATGGGCCATGAGCTGACGCCCATCCCATTCCTGCCCACAGTCGCGGCCTCCGCGACCCTCGCCCGGTGCGCGCCCGGGACTATCTGCGAGGCGCTCCTTCCCGGTCTGGCCGATGGCTCGGCCGTCGGGGCGTTGGGCATGTCCGATGGCCTGTCTCTCGACTCCGACGGCGTCGTGTTCGGGGAGAGCCTCGTCGTGCTGGGCGCGCCGCAGGCGCAGGTCCTCCTGCTGGTCGTGGGCGACGATGTCGTCATCGTGGAGCCGGGCGATCCCGGGGTGACGGTGCAGGAGCAGGCCGGCCTGGACTCGAGCCGGCGCATTGGCAAGGTGATCCTGTCCGGTGCGGCACTGCCCGCTGAGCGGATCCTGCGCGGCGCGGCGCGCACGGCGATCACGTTGTACCGGGTCCTGGCCGCGGCGGAGGGCGTCGGCAGCGCGCTGGCCTGCCTAGAGATGGCGACGGACTATGCAAAGACCCGCGAGCAGTTCGGGCGGACCATCGGCACGTTCCAGGCGGTCAAGCACCACTGCGCGAACATGCTTATCGACATCGAGATGACAGTTGCGGCGACCTGGGACGCGGCCCGCACGTCGAATATCGACGAGGCCTGGTTCGCGGCCGCGGTCGCGGCGTCACACGCGGCTCGCGCCCAGGTCAACGCCGCCCGCATGAACATCCAATTGCACGGTGGGATCGGCTTCACCTGGGAGCACGACGCGCATCTGTACCTCCGCCGCGCGGACACGGTGGCCGCGATCCTGAACGAGGGGCGCGACCCGTTGGCGGATGTGACTGCGGCGTTCATCGCCGGCGAGGCCCATGGCGCGCCGTTCGAACTGCCCGCGGAGGCGTCCGCCCACCGTGCGGCGGCACGTGCCGCCGTCGAGCGTCTCCGTGCGTTGCCCGAGGCAGAGCAGCGGGACTTCCTGGTGGACAGCGGCTACCTGGTCCCGCACTGGCGCAAGCCGTGGGGCCGTGAGGCGGGCGTCGTGGAACAGCTGGTCATCGAGGAGGAGTTCGATGGTGTCGAGCTGCCCGAGCTGGGTATCGGCGGTTGGGTGAACCTCACGATCTCGCAGGAGGGGACCGACGAGCAGAAGGCTCGCTGGATCGATCCGGTCCTCCGCGGGACGTCCAACTGGTGCCAGCTGTTCAGCGAGCCGGGTGCCGGCTCGGACGCCGCCGCCGTGCGCACCGCGGGGAAAAAGGTGGACGGGGGCTGGCGAGTCACCGGCCAGAAGGTTTGGACCAGCGCCGTCATCGGCTGCGACTGGGGCATGGCCACCGTTCGCACTGACGCGGAGGCGTCCAAGCACGCCGGGGTGACCATGATGGCGATCAACCTGAACGCCCCAGGCGTTGAGATTCGCCCGCTTCGCGAGATCACCGGCGACGCCTTGTTCAACGAGGTGTTCTTCGACGACGTGTTCGTCCCCGACGAGGACGTCGTGGGCGGTGAGGGCCAGGGCTGGAAGGTCGCCCGCGCGACGCTGGGCAACGAGCGCGTGTCCATCGGCGGCGGCAGCGGCTCGATCAAGTTCACGGGCGTGGAGCTCGTCAAGCTGCTGGAGAGCTCGGCTCGTCCCGGGGCGGAACGCGAGGTGGGCCAGGTGCTCGCAGAGGAGCACACACTGCGGCTGCTGAACCTGCGGCAGGCAGCACGCGCGATCATCGGCTCGGGTCCCGGGCCTGAGGCGAACGTGACGAAACTGCTCAAGGCGGAGCACTCGCAGCGCATCGTGAACCTGGGGATGTCGCTGGCCGGGGCGGCTGCCGTGGTCGGCGAGGCGCCCGGACTCACCTACGACTACCTGTTCACTCGTTGCCTGACTATCGCGGGCGGAACCTCGGAGATCATGCGCAACACCATTGCGGAGCGGCTCCTCGGATTGCCGCGAGACCCGCTGACCCGGTAGCGGTGTCCACCGATGACAAGAGGAGCAGATGGTGACTGACCTACCACTGGCTGGAGTGACCGTCGTGAGCCTGGAGCAGGCGGTGGCGGCACCGTACGCCACCCGCCAGCTCGCGGACTTGGGGGCGCGCGTGATCAAGGTCGAGCGCCCCGGGGCTGGCGACTTCGCCCGCGGGTACGACGAGACCGTGCACGGCCAGTCCAGCTACTTCGTGTGGCTGAACAGGTCGAAGGAGTCGTTGACGCTGGATCTGAAAACCGCCGAGGGTCAACAGATCCTGCGCGAGGTGTTGGCGGACGCCGACGTCCTCGTGCAGAACCTGGGGCCCGGGGCGACAGGCCGGATGGGGCTGGGTGCAGACGACCTCGCGCTGACGCATCCGAGGCTCATCGTCTGCGACATCTCCGGCTACGGCGGCGATGGCCCCTGGCAGACCCGGAAAGCCTATGACCTGTTGGTGCAGGCGGAGGCGGGCCTGCTCTCCGTCACTGGCGCCCCCGGCGAGGTGGCCAAGGCGGGGATCTCGGTGGCCGACATCGCGGCTGGCACCTTCGCGTTCTCGGGGATCCTCACCGCGCTCTACACCCGGGCCGTCACCGGCAAGGTCCGCGCGCTGAGCATCTCGTTGTTCGAGTCGCTGGCCGAGTGGATGGGTTCGCCCGCCTACTACTCCCGCTACGGCGGTGCCAGCCCCCTGCGCACTGGAGCCCGCCATGCCACCATCGCGCCCTATGGCCCGTTCACGGCCGGCGATGGCGGCGTGGTGCTGCTCGCGATCCAGAACGATCGCGAGTGGCGCAATCTCTGCGCCGGGATCCTCAATCGTCCTGAGCTGGTGGATGATCCGAGGTTCAATGCGAACTCGGGCCGGGTGGCGAACAGGGACGAGCTGGAGAAGATCATCACCGATGACATCCAGCGGTTCGGGGCCGACGAGCTGGCGGCGCGGCTGGAGGAGTCCGCGATCGCGAATGCGCGAATGAACACTATGGCCCAGTTGTGGGAGCATCCGGTTCTCGCCGGGCGCGAACGCTGGCGCGAAGTCGAGACCCCGGGCGGCGTGATCGAGGCGCTGCTGCCGCCGACGACGCTGCGCGGGGTGGAGGCGCACATGGGCCCGGTCCCGGCGGTGGGTCAGCACAGCGCCGCCATCCTCGCGGAGCTCGGGCGGTCCGAGCCGGACATCGCCCGGCTGCGTGGGGCCGGCGTCATCTGACGGGCCGCCAGTCGAGAATGGGGTCCCACCGACTAGTTCGGTGGGACCCCATTCTCGTTCGCGCTCCGACGCTACTTGGGTTGGAACCGCAGCGCGCCGTCGATGCGGATGACCTCGCCGTTGAGGTAGTCGTTCTCTGCGATGTGCTGGACCAGCGCGGCGTACTCAGAGGGGCTGCCCATCCGGTTCGGGAACGGAACCGTGGAGCCCCAATGCTTCTCGGCCTCCTCACGCTCCATCTGGAACGCCGGAGTGAAGAAGGTGCCCGGCGCGATGGCCATCACGCGGATGCCGAGCTTGGTCAGATCGCGTGCGGCGGGCAGCGTCAGGCCGACAACCCCGCCCTTCGCGGCGGAGTACGCGGTCTGGCCGATCTGCCCCTCGAAGGCGGCGATGCTGGCGGTGTTCACGATCACGCCGCGGCCGCTGTCATCGGCCTCGTTGCGCGCCATCGCCGCCGCGCCGAGGCGCAGCACGTTGAAGGTGCCGTTGAGGAACAGGTTGACGTACCACTGGAACTGCTCAAAGGAGGCAGGCTCGCCGTCCCGGCCGACCACTCGAGAGGCTCCGGCTCCTCCGCCGTGGGCGTTGACGACGATGCGGAGCGGTGCGAGCTCATTCGCGACAGCCAGCGCCGCGTTGACGCTGTCGTCGTCCAGCACGTCGGTGCGGACGTATCGAACGCTTCCGCCAAGCTCCGTCTCGAGCTCCTTGCCGCGCTCGTCGTTGAGGTCGGCGATAACCACGGCTGTGCCCGCCTTGGCGAGCTGGCGGACGGTGGCCTCGCCGAGGCCGCCGGCTCCGCCGGTGACGAGCGCAGACGCCTTGCTGATGTCCATGGGGTCCTCTCTGAGGAAATGTTGGGGGAGGTTGCTGGGGCGAACGGGTCGCGTGCCGATTACCAACATGACATGTCTGTCAGAAATATTCAAGAGGTGGCGACGGAATAGATGGAAATAGTTTGGCCGGGTGAGGTCTGGGTGTCGTCTGATTGCGAGCTGTCGGCGCCGCGGCTGGCGGATGGGCCGCCCTCTAGCGGTCTGGCACTGATGAAATTCGGTCGACAATGGCCGCCCCGCTGGGATTCGGACTATTGGCAGGCGCGGTGTGGCGGCGGGGCGGCGTCGCGGTCTAAATAGTCGTTATGTCAGAAGGTGGCTGAAAAAGCCCCGCCGGATGCACAGGATGATCAGGTCCACAAACTGCTCCTCGGACATCGGCTCGGGCAGCTCTTGCGCCGCGGCCGGGACGCGGGAGACCAGGGCGCGGAACAGGACTGCCGCCAGCACCGGGTCCAAGGGGTAGTCGCGTTTGCGGTCGATCAGCGTGAAGAGCGACGCATCCATCATGCCCTGCCCGTGCGCACCGAACTCGTACACCAGATCCCGGTCGTTGCCCTCCTGGGTCCACGCGTCTATCGATCCCGCGTAGTGGGCGGAGAACTCGGCCATGTCCGCGATCCACTGCCGCAGCGCGGTCTCGTGCTCGGCCATCGGGTCGATGTGGCGGATCCGCTCGGCGAGGTCGAGGGCCCCGTCCAACGCCTGGGTGCTCAGGGTGACGAGCAGGTCTTGCTTCTCGCTGAAGTATTTGTAGAACGTGCCGCGGGCGAAGCCGGCCTCCTCGACGATGTCGTCGACGCTGGTGCGGTGGTACCCCTTCTCCCTGAACTGTGTGGCCCCGGCCTCGATCAGCGTGCGCACGGTCTTGACGGCGCGCGTGCTCAGCCCGGCGATCCGATCCTCGGTGGTGAGGCCCTCGGTGGAGGGCGGCTCGGGGATCGCGATCTCGGTGCCGCCGCTGGGCCGCAGAGCCAGGCTGTTGAGCACCGAGGCTGGCGTGTCGGGGAACAGGACCAGCTGGAGGTAGACGGACACGGCGTCGATGATGGACTGCGTGTCACGGCCGTAGACGCGGCCAGTGTGCATGAACAAGTTCATCCGGTGCACCATCGCCTGCATCACCATGGCACCGGCGACGGGGTCGATGCCGTCGATCTCCGAGGTCTCGAGCCGCGTGGTGATGAGGTTGTTGTAGCCGCCGATGAAGCGGCTGATCTGCGGGCGGACGGCGGTGTCGGAGGACGCGACTGCTGTCCACTGGATGAACATCGTGGAGTACTTCTCGAAGACCCAGCTCCACTCGCCAAGCCACCAGTTCAGGTTGTCGAAGCCGACCTCGGTGGGGCCCAGCGGCCCGATGCGGCGGGCGACCCGGAAGAGTGCCCGGCCGCACTCCTCGAGCAGCTCGATGAAGATCTCATCTTTTCCTGGAAAATACTGGTACAGGGTGGCGCGTGAGATGTCCGCGGCTTTGGCGATCGCGTCTACGGACGTGTTGAAGAAGCCCACCTGCGAGAACAGGTCGAGGGAGACGTCGACAATCTTGCTGCGGGTGTTCGCGCCGCGGGTGCCGATCTCCGGGCTGGAGGGGCCATAACTGGCACGGCGCGTGATCGGGTTAGCAGACATCGGTGCACAGCCTAGCGGTAGGGCCGAGGTGGTATGGACTCCTCGGCGGGATTGTCCTTGTGTTCCCAGGAATCGGTACTTATTATGCCCGGGCGGGCAGGTGAAAGTCTGCCGAGCCGCTGATCGCGATTCCGCCGGTCTGCCTGGTGCACGTCAATTCGACCGTGACGAGCGTGCCGCCGTGCGCGGCAGGCGCGGACGCGGTGATCTCCCCGGCGCAGGTCAAGACATCCCCGGGCCAGACCTGCTCGCGGAACCGCACGCCGAAACGCCGCACGTTCTCGGCGCCGAGCCAGTCGGTCGCGAACGTGGCGAGGAGAGCTGATTGGTGCATGCCCTGGGAGAACACGGACGGATTGCCGGCGGCGCGGGCGAGGACATCGTCGTAGTGCATCGGGTTGAGGTCGCCCGAGGCGCCCGAGTAGCGGACGAACATCTGGGTCGTCAGCGGCCCGAACACCCGGGGCTCCGTGGTGGCGCCGACGTCGATCGAGTCAGTGCTGATCATCATTTGGGCTCCTTTGCCGCGGTCTCGATGAAGGTTCCGCGTGCCTCGGCGACCAATTCGCCGTCAGCAGAGCGGAATTCGGTGGCGATCACGGCAAATCGCATCTGCCCGCCGCGCTTGCCCGGCTTGTCGAAGCGTTCGAGCACCCGCTCTCGAGCCAGCAGCGTGTCGCCGACCTTCGGCAGCGAGCCATGGAAGATGTACTCTTGCTCGCCGTGCAGCAGGCGCTTGCGTTCGAAGCCGAGGGTGACGCGGACGTCGGCCGGGGCCCATTGGACGGCGTTGATCAAGAACGTGGGCGGGACAACCGCGTCCGGCCCCTCGTATGCGGTGCTCTCGGACTGCATCGCGCGGGCGAACTCGCGGATCTTGCCGCGCTCGATATGCACCTCCCACTCGCCGCCGACCGTGCCGACGGGGGAGGGCTCGGGGGGTGTGGCGGACCCGGAACTTGCGGTCATTGTGATGAGCTCCTTTGATTTCGGTGTTCGCCGAGGTACTGCTCGACGAGGGTGACTGCGTTCCCCGGGTAGCTGTGCGCGGTCTCCACGTCCAGGCCGTCGCGGATAAGCAGTGTCGCCAGGCTGTTGGTGATCAGTGACAGGACGCAGGCGGCGACGAGCTGGAAGTAGGCGAGATCCTTGGTGGGCTGGCCACCGAACTGCTCGTAGCGGCGGATGGTCTCCGCGTCGTCGGGGATGCCGGGGAGGCGGGCGAAGCCGAGGGACTCGGAGAGATAGCGCTCGAACATCAGCCACCAGCCGAGGTCGATCTCGGGTGGTCCGGTGCTAGCGGTCTCCCAGTCGAAGATCGCGGCGACGGTGAGGTCGTCGGCGAAGGACATGTTGCCCACCCGCGCGTCTCCCCACACGACGCCCTCGGCTGTGGTGGCCGGCATCTGCTCGACGAGCACGTCGATCGCGGTGGACAGTACGCCCGCGCCAACGACCACGTCCGCGCGAATTCTCTCGTGCCAGCCGCGGAGATGCTCGATGTATCGGCCGAGTGCGGTCCCGGTGTCCTCGACGTCTCCGCGGAGGTAGGCCAGATCTTGCGGGTCGTCCACCCGATGGACCGCTACCAATGAACGTAAGGCGTTGTTGAACAACGTCTCTCGATCCTCAGGCGCAAGGTCCGCGACCCAGCCTCGTTTGTGCCAGCTTGGCACGTCGGACGGAGTCCGTCCGTCGACTCGGCGCATCAGATAGAACGGCGTGCCGAGAATGCTCGGATCGCGTTCCGTGAGGACGATGGCTGGTGTGGTGACGCCGGCGTGGACGCCGAGCCTGCTCATCACCTCGGCCTGGCGTACCGCATCGGGTTCGACGAACAGCTGGTGGTCGGAGGCCTGCATGCGCAGCACGAGGGGCATTTGCTCCCGCCCACCTTCGCGGTCCTGCCAGCTGGCGGTGAAGAACACGGTCTTGCCTGAATAGCCGGCGTCGGGGGCGGAGAACTCCGAGATGGTGAAATCCGAATGGTCGCCCGCCACGAGGCGGCTGGGTAGCCACTGCTCGAGTGTCGAGCGCACGTCCCCGTCGAGCTGGCCTCGGGTTGCCGAGTAGGACAAGGCCACTCCCTTCTATTGGATCGCGACGGAGCGCGAAGCCGTAGGTCTTCCCAAGTTGTAGCCAATACTGTCAGAATACAATCATGAACCAGAATAATTCCAGTCTTGTCGATACATCGGATCCCCATGTCGGAGGGTTCGGCGGAGCTGGCCGGCTCGCGCTAGGCGCCTATGCGCTGCCCGGTCGGGTGCCGGATCCGCGTCCAGCGATTGCCCAGGCTATTGAGGCCGAGCGGCTGGGCCTGCGTACGTTGTGGTTGAGCGAGCGGTGGGGCACGAAGGATTTCGGGGTGCTGGCGGGCGCGTTCAGCCAGGTCACGAAGGAGATAAATATCGCGGCGGGGATCACGCATTTCCAGTCCCGCCACCCGGCGATGCTCGCGTCGCTGGCGATGACCGCGCAGGGGCTCACGGACGGCCGGATGGTGATGGGGATCGGTCGGTCCGTCGACCGGATGTGGAGCGCCGTGGGGCTGCCGAAGTCGACCAATGCCTCGATCATCGACTCCGCGGACATCTTCCGCCGGCTGTGCCGGGGGGAGAAGGTGAAATACGACGGACCTGCGGGGACGTACCCCTCGCTGCGATTGAACGACGTGCCGGACGCGCCCGTCCCGCCCCTTGTCTTCGCCGCGATCGGGCCGAAGGGGTTAGCCCTGGCGGGACAACATTTCGACGGCGTGCTGCTGCACCCGTTCCTGACCCCGGACGCGGTTCGGCGATCAGTCGCCATTGTGCGCGATGCGGCGGCGGCGGCGGGTCGGGCGCGGGACTCTGTGCGCGTCTACGCCACCGTCGTGGTGGCCTCGGGCCTCGAGCCGGGCGAGGAGGCCGCGGTGGTGGGCGGCCGGGCGGTGACCTACTACCAGATCCCGACCTTCGGAGAGCAGCTCGCCAAGGTCAATGGCTGGGATGTGGCTGCGCTTCAGGCGCTGCGATCGCATCCGCTGCTGGCCGGCGTGCGTGGCGCGGCGGACTCGGTCCGCACGCGCGAGGAGCTCACGGAGGTGTCGAGGGCGCTGCCCGAGGAGTGGATTCGGGGCGCGTCGGCCCTGGGCACGGCAAGTGAGTGCCACGCGATGTTCGAGCGTTACCGGGAGGCTGGGGCGGACGAGCTGGTGCTGCACGGGAGCACTCCCGACCAACTGGGTCCGGTGCTCGGGCGGAGTTGAGGCCAGCCCTTGCCGTAAAGTGACATTACTGCCAGAATCGATTCTTGGCAGGCCTGGTGCCGTCCATAATTCCGGGCCGCGTCGGCAGACATCGCGAGGAGAGGCAGTCCGTGCACGAATTCGAAGGTGTTTATATCTCGGGACAGTGGCGCCCAAGCGCGGGTCCGCGAATGACGGTGGCATCCCCGGCCAATGGGGAGGTCCTCGGACACGTCACTGAGGCGACGAGCCTCGATGTGGCGGACGCGGTGGACGCGGCGCGCGCAGCGCTGGAGCACGGCCCGTGGGGCCGCACCACCGCCGCCGAGCGGGCAGCCGCCATCGGCCGGATCGCGGACCACATCGAGTCCAGATCCGCGGAGTTCGCCGACCTGGTCTCGGCAGAGGTTGGATCCCCGCGGCGATGGGCATCCTTCGGCCAGATCGCGACCATGCTCGGGGTGCTGCGCACCTACGAGAAGATCACGGCAGACTACGAGTTCGAGTCCATCCGCCCGTCTGTCATGGGCGGCGAGGTCGCGGTGCGGCAGTTGCCCGTCGGGGTGGTCGGCGCCATCCTGCCGTGGAACGCGCCGCTGTTCACCGCCGCTTTGAAGATCGCGCCGGCCTTGGCCGCCGGCTGCACCATGGTGCTGAAGCCGTCGCCGGAGGCGCCGCTGGCGATCTCGCTGATGGCCGAGGCGATTGAGGCAGCAGGTGTCCCGGCTGGCGTGGTCAACATCGTCTCGGGCGACGTGGCGACGGGCGAGGCCCTGGTGGCGCACTCTGGCGTGGACAAGGTCAGCTTCACCGGCTCCACCGCGGCAGGCCGGCGGATCGGCGCAGTATGCGCCGCGGACATCCGGCGGTGCACGTTGGAGCTTGGCGGGAAATCCGCCGCGATCCTGCTCGACGACCTGGACCTGGATGCCAAGACCATCGGCAGCCTGGTCGGCGGAGTGATGTCCAACAACGGCCAGGTGTGCGCGGCGCAGACTCGCATCCTGGTGCCCGCAGCGCGCTATGACGAGGTGGTGGACGCGCTCGGCGCGGCGGTCGCGGCGCTCAAGGTCGGCGATCCGGCAGACCGGAGCACGGACGTCGGACCCGTGATCAACCGCGCGGCGCGGGACCGCATCGAGGGCTATCTGCAGCGAGCTGGGACCGCCGGTGCGAGATTCGTCGTCGGCGGAACCCGCCCAACCAGCCCGGAAGCCGGCTGGTATGTCACCCCTACGCTTGTCGCGGATGTCGACAACACGATGGAAATCGCGCGCGAGGAGCTTTTCGGCCCGGTTGCCGTAGTGATCCCGTACACCGACGAGGACGACGCCGTCGCGCAGGCCAACGACTCGGACTACGGGCTGGCCGCCGCGGTGTGGTCCGCCGACCGCGACCGCGCGCGCCGGGTGGGATCGCGCCTACGCGTGGGCACAGTCGCGGTGAACTCCGCGGCGCCCCTAGATTTCGGGAGCCCTTTCGGCGGCTTCAAGAACTCCGGGATCGGCCGGGAGGGCGGCCCGGAGGGGATCGCCAGCTACGTCGAGGCGCAGTCGATCATCCTCTGATCCGCGTCCGCAGCACTTGACAGCATTCGCACTACTGGAAGGAATCACATGGAGACGAAGGCAGCGGTCCTTTGGGAGCGGAACACTCCCTGGTCGATCGAGACGATCCGACTCGACCCGCCGAAGGATCAGGAGGTGTTGGTGGAGCTGCACGCCTCCGGGATGTGCCACTCCGACGAGCACATCGTGACAGGCGATATGCCCTTCCACCTGCCCTGCATTGGAGGGCATGAGGGCGCTGGCGTGGTCAAGGCGGTCGGCTCGCACGTGTCCTGGATCAAGCCGGGAGACCACGTGGTGTTCGGGTTCATCCCGTCCTGCGGGCATTGCCCATCGTGCTCGAGCGGCCACCAGAACCTCTGTGACCTCGGGGCCAAGATCTACAGCGGCCGCCAGATCTTCGACGACACGGCGCGCCACCACGTGGGCGACCAGGAGCTCGCGCTCGCATGCGGCATCGGGTCCTTCGCCCACCACACCGTGGTGCACGAGGCGAGCTGCATCAAGATCGACCCGGCCACACCGCTGGACCGGGCCTGCCTGCTGGGCTGCGGCTTCATCACGGGCTGGGGCTCGGCCGTGTACACCGCGCACATCAAGCCCGGCGAGACGGTGGTCGTCGCCGGCATCGGGGGCATCGGCGCCGCCGCCGTGCAGGGCGCCCGCTTGGCAGGAGCCCGCACCATCACCGCGATCGACCCGGTCGAGTTCAAGCGGGAGGAGGCGCTGCGGCTTGGCGCCACCCACGTGGCCGCCTCGTGGGAAGAGGCGAAAGCCGTTGTCGCGGAAGCGACGTGGGACCGCGGTGCGGATAAGTTCATTTGTGCGATGGGCGTCGGCGAAGGGCGCCTGATGTCCAAGGCCCTGGCTATGACGGCAAAGCGCGGCCGCGTGGTGGTGACGAACATCCACCCGATGGCCGAGCGGGAGATCTCGGTGAACCTGATGGACCTCACGCTCACCGAGAAGCAGATTGTCGGCAGCCTCTACGGCTCGGCCAACCCGCGCCGAGACATCCCCCGCGTGCTGGAGCTGTGGAGCGCGGGCCAGGTCGACCTCGACTCCATGGTGACTAAGACGTACTCGCTGGAGGAGGTCAACGACGGCTACGAGGACATGCGCGCCGGCCGCAACATCCGAGGGGTGCTGCGCTACCCGGCGGCGGACTCCCTCTGATCGGATCCGTACCCCGCCGCTGAGCTCCCGCCCGAATGAGGGTGGGAGCTCAGCCGTCTGTGTTGGCGTGGCGCTCGACCGCGGTCTGCGTGCTGAATGGGATGTTCGGGAGCGTGAGGATGGCGACCAGGCCAATGACCGCGAGTGGAACACACAACAAGAACAGATCGGCGATGATGTCGGCGTACTGCTCCTGCACCAGGCCGCGCAGGGGTTCTTCGAGATCCGCCGCCCGGGGGACCGCGGTGCCGGGCTCGTCGGTGTGGGCAACTCCGGTGGACGCTTGGAACGTGAGCAGGCGTGCGGTCAGCACCGCGCCGAGAACGCTGATGCTGACCGTGCCGGCCAGTTGCCGGAAGAAGGCCGGCAATGCGCTGGCGGCGCCCAGATGTTCAGGGGGCGCACAGTTCTGGGAGATGACCAGGAGGTTCTGCATCAAGATCCCCACCGCGAAACCGATGCACAGCAGATAGCCGGAGACGGTGATCAGGCTCGATCCGACTGTGATGGTGGCCAGCCCGCCCAACCCGGCCGCCAGAGCGGCGCCACCGAGCACCACCCAGAGCTTCCAGCGCCCGGTCCGGCTGATCGATTGTCCGACCACGGTGGCGGTCACGAAGGTGGCCACCGACGTCGACAGCATGAGCATCCCTGATGCCGAGGCGCTGAGGCCGCGCGCGATCTGGAAGTACTGGCTCATGAAAGTGGGCACCGCGATCATCGTGATGCCAAGCGCCACACCGGCTATCACCACGCGCAGGATTGACGCGTCGCGCATTAGGGCGAGCGGGATGATGGGCTCGGGCACGCTGCGTTCGACCAGGATCACCAGGATCAGCAACGCCGCGAACGCGGCCCCCATCGCGGCGGAGGGCCAGGAGGCCCACGCGAACTGCTGCCCGGCCACCGTCACCCACACCAGCAGCACGCTGGTGGCCGCGGAGATCAGGGTGGCGCCGAGCCAGTCGATCCGCGCCGGGCGGGTCTTCGGCGGCAGGTGGACGGATCTCTCCAGCAGCAGCACGGCCGCGATCGCGAACGGGATGCCGAGGTAGAAGTTCCAGCGCCAGCCGATGGAGTCGGTGATGAGGCCGCCGAGGACCGGGCCGCCCATGGTGCCGACTCCGATGACACCGCTGATCAGCCCTGCGTAGCGGCCACGCTCGCGCGGGCTGAGCAGATCTGCGATCAGCACAGGGCCCACCGCTATCAGCCCGCCCGCGCCGACTCCCTGCAGTGCTCGGAAGCCGATGAGGATCTCTGCGGTGGGGGACAGGCCGGCGCAGAGGGAGGCCAGCACGAAGAGCCCGATGGCCGCGTGCATGAGCCGCTTGTGCGAGTAGAGGTCGGCCAGCTTGCCCCAGACGGCGAGGCTAATTGTCGTGGTGAGGAGGGTGGAGGTCACCACCCAGGTGTAGGCGGTCTGGCCCGCGCCGAGGTCGCTCATCATCACCGGCAGCGAGGTGAGGATCGTGGTGGAGGCGAGCGCCGCCAGCACAATGCCCAACAGTGTTCCGGCAAGGGCCATCATGACCTGCGCCCGCGTTGGCGGAGGGAATGTGGGCGCAGGCGCCGAGCACCCCGCCGCCTCGGTCGTGTCGTCGTCCAGGCTCATGGCTGCTCTCAAGTTGTGCGAAAACAGCTCTAGGACTCCGTTGCCGGAGTCCTAGAGCTGCCATCGGAGGGTGATGCTGGGGGCTAGAGTACGGCGCCGCTGACCTTGAGCTGGATGATCTCGTCCATCGTCAGGCCGATCTCCTCGAGCACCTGATCGGTGTGCTCGCCGTGCTCGGGCGCCCGTCGAAGCTCGCTGGGCTCCTCGTTGAACTGCACAGGGGCGGACACGAGCTTGAACGGCGTGCCGGCCGCGTCCTCGAGGTCGGCGATATAGCCGTTGGCCATCACCTGGGGGTCGCTGACGACCTCGAGCGGAGTCTGGATCGCGGACCACGCGCCCTGGATGTCCTTGAGCGCGACACGCCACTCGGCCAACGTCCTCTTCGCGAAGGCGGTGCTGATGACCTCGATCAGGTCTAGGTGGTTCGCGCTGCGGTCCTTGTGGCTGGTGAAGCGGGGGTCGGCGATGTACTCCGGGCAGTCCAGCACGTTCATGAGCTCGGGGAAGAAACGATCCGACTCCAACATGACGAACGAGATGAACCTGCCATCCGAGGTCTCGTAGCTGTTGACCAGGGGGTTGGCCGCGGTCTTCGGGTTCGTCTTGGGATAGCGCTCAAGGTCGAACGCGTGCGAGCCGGCGATCGTGGCGCCCATCGCCCAGGCGCCTAGCGCCAGGAGGGAGCTGTCAACGGTCAGCGCTTCCCCGGTGCGCTCACGGTGGAACAGCGCTGAGGAGATCGCGCCGGCGATGGTGAGTCCGCCCAGGCTGTCGCCGAAGGCGGGACCGGGCATTGTCACGCGGTAGCCGAGCTCGTCGGGACTGACGTTGTCGGCCGCGCCGCTCCGGCCCCAGAACGAAGTCATGTCGTAACCGCCGCGCTCCGACTCCTCGCCGCGCTGGCCCACGGAGGAACCGCGGACGTAGATGATATTCGGATTGTGCTTGCGCACGTCCTCGACATCGATGCCGAGCTTCTTGCGGGCGCCCGGACGGAAATTCGTGAGGAAGACGTCTGCCGTCGCGACGATCTTCATCAGGAGCTCGCGCCCCTCCTCGGTCTTGAGATCCAGTGCCACGCTTCGCTTCCCCCGGTTGGGGAGCTCGAACATATGGTTCACGCCGCCGGCGGGGACTAGTCCAGAGCTGACGAGCCCCCGCTGGGGGTCGCCAGTCTCGGGGTGCTCGATCTTGAGGACGTCTGCGCCCCATTCGCTGAGGATCGCCCCTGCGACGGGAACGTACGTCCAGGCCGCGACCTCGACGACGCGGATTCCATTCATTACACCGATCACGGCGTGCTTCCTTCCGGATATGTGGGGAGAAGTTGACCTACGGCGTCCAGCAGGACTTGGGAACACCCTCGATGAGCCCTGCAGACTCTCCATCTTCGGATCAATCTGACTCAGTGTACATCAAACGTGCCGGAGGCTGTGTGGTGCGTCACAGGCCATTATGCACGGCCCGGTTGATGTCGGCGAGGGTCGTCCCGATCGGCGTCACGGCAAGGGTCGTCCCAGCTAGCCATGTTGGTGTCATGGCATGCCTCGTTCGCCGGCGTGCCTGTTGGCGTGGATTTCGTGGTCCTCCAGTGGATCTGCGGAGGCGACTCCCCGATTTTCTCACTGCTTCCATCTGACGCACTAGTGTTGCTACGTGGATGTTCGCGCAGGGGGTAGGGCGGGATTCGCATGTAGTTTTCAGGCGGTGCCGTGACGGGTGCGGCGGCCGTGGGGCTGGGGCTTCGGTTCGAGTGCACATGAGTGTCAGAGTTGGGCGACTTTTGGAGTCAGATCGCGTCGCTGGGGGCTAGTGGCGGCCGGTTGTCGGGACTGGGGCCTTGCGGGGTGGCGGCTAGGGTTCGCGGCTTTTCGGCGGCCGCCGACCAGTCTGTGAAAGTCCTTGACCCGCTCGTGGAGAAATCGCCGCACGATGCCAAAGTGTATTGATTATTGCAGGTAGATGCATATTTATTTTGAGGTCTGGCGGCCGGAAGGCGGGCGTCCACGGTCCGGTTGCGACAGGATTCGGGAGGGTGTTCGGGCTGCTACGGGTCGTCGTGGGGTGGGGGCCGTGGGGTGATGTCCGGTGCGAGTTTTGGCATTGACCCTTTCGTGACATGACCATCAGATGTTATGGTCGCCGTGGAGTGATCGGAATCACGTTCGGTGTGTATGGCTCGAACCAATCACGCAATTCATCTTTGGAGGACAGCGATGTCAAATCAGTCGGGGCGGGTGCTACCCGAGGTGACAGGGGAGTCCCGCGATTTTTGGGCGGGGGGATTCGAGGGCGAGCTCAGGATCTACCGCTGCCAGTCCTGCCGGGGCTGGATCCACCCGCCGGTGGGCGCCTGCTGGCAATGCCGAAGCCTCGATGTCGGCCCTGAAGTGGCCTCGGGCAAGGGCACAGTGGCGGCCTTCACGGTCAACCACCATCCTTGGCTCCCGGCGTTTCCGCCCCCGTACGTCATCGCCGCTGTCGAGCTCGAGGAGCAGCCGGGACTGCGGCTGACCACTTGCCTGGTCGAGTGCGACATCGACGAAGTCGTTGTCGGCATGCCCGTGGAGGTCGTTTTCGATGAGCAAGACGATGTCGCCATTCCCTTCTTCAAGCCGGTGAGAGCATGACCTTCGTAGACAACCGTGCAGTGATCACGGGTATCGGACAGTCCCAGATCGGCCGTCGAATCGGCCGCACGGGAATCGACCTCGCTCTCGAGGCCACAGCTCGGGCGGTGGAGCACGCCGGCCTGTCGTTCGACGACATCGACGGCATCGCAAGCTATCCCGGCCCGGTCAGCGCCGAGGGCGGGTTTGTGGGCGCGACGACGCATGACGTCCGGGACGCCTTCGGGATGCGGACGCGCTGGCATGTCAGCGGGGTCGAGACCTCCGGCCAGATCGGCACCCTGCTCGATGCGGCCGCCGCGGTGGCGAGTGGCCGTGCCAACCACGTGCTGTGCTTCCGCTCGGTGTGGGAGGCGACCGCGCAGGCGAGCGGCAGGGCCGCGGCCCTGGCCGGGAAGCAGACGCGGGCATCAGGGCACGCGGAGTTCCGCCTGCCATTCGGCGCGGCGTCGCCGGCAAACTGGATCGGGATGTACGCCCAGCGCTATATGCACGATTTCGGGTTGACGCGCGAGCAGATCGGCAAGCTGGTGATCAACAGCCGCAGCAACGCGGCGCTGAACCCGAACGCGATCTACCGCGATCCGATGACGATGGACGACTACCTGAACGCGCGGATGGTCTCGTGGCCGTTGGGGCTGTACGACTGCGACGTGCCGGCTGATGGCGCGACGGCGATCATCGTCTCCCGCCGGGAGGCCGCAGAGGGACTGAGCAATGCACCGCTCAGCATCGCGGCAGCCGGTGCGGGCCTCTACGAGCGCCACACCTGGGACCAGCGCAATGACCTGACCACGATGGCATCGCATGATGCGGCTGCCTCGATGTGGGAGACGACGGACCTGACGCCCGCGGATGTCGACTTCGCGACGCTATATGACGGCTTCAGCTATCTGACAACCCAGTGGATCGAGGCCTTGGGGTTCACAGAGCACGGCAAGGTCGGGGCGTTCTTGGACGACGAGGACAACTACCGAATCGATGGGAAGTTGCCGATCAACCCGCACGGTGGCCAGCTTTCCGCCGGGCGCCTGCACGGTTACGGCTTCCTGCACGAGGCGTGCGCGCAACTGTGGCGCGAGGCGGGGGACCGGCAGATCAAGAAGGATTTGGAGATTGCCGCCGTGGGTATCGGAGGCGGTCCGGAGGCCGGCTGCATGCTGCTTCGTCGCGACTCGTAGCGG
The DNA here is from genome assembly GCF_000524475.1 of Tomitella biformata AHU 1821. GTDB lineage: Bacteria > Actinomycetota > Actinomycetes > Mycobacteriales > Mycobacteriaceae > Tomitella > Tomitella biformata. Next base: position 23,214 of record NZ_BAVQ01000037.1, read on the forward strand.
AGTAGTCGACACAGATTGTTGGTGGCGCGCCCAGCAGGGCGAGGTGCTACTCGAGATCAGGTCCCAGGAGACAAGAGATGTCTGAAGTTGAGAAGACTGCCGCACCGGTAGGCGGTGTGGTTGCGGTGCCCCTGTCGCAAGTTCCGAAGAAGACGATGGCGCAGCGGCTCCAGGGCGGCCGCAAGTGGCGCGCCCTGAGATCCAATCGTGCGGCGATGGTCTCGCTCGCGTTTTTGGTGCTGATGGTTCTGGTCGCGGTGTTCGGCTCGCTGTTGATGACGCATGACCCGAATGCGCAGGAGTTGGGCGCGCGGCTGCAAGGGCCTTCCGGGGAGCATTGGCTTGGCACCGACGGGTATGGCCGAGACGTGTTCAGCCGCCTCGTCGCCTCGACTCAGGTTGCGGTGCTGGCCATTGTGCAAGCGATGGTGCTGGCCATGGCCGTCGGTATCCCACTCGGCCTGTTGGCGGGTCTCGTCGGAGGATTCGTGGATGGAGTGCTCAGCCGGATCGCGGACGCGCTCATGTCGCTGCCGCCGCTGATTCTTGCGCTCGCTGTGGTCGGCGTGCTCGGGCCGGGGCTTACCAACGCGATGATCGCAGTGGGAATCCTATTGGCTCCCAGGCTATTTCGAATAGCGAGGGCCGAGGCGCAAGCAGTCTCCGGTGAGTCCTATATCGAGGCCTGCCGCAGCGTCGGCTGCTCCAACTACAGGCTGCTGTGGCGTCATGTGCTGCCCAATGCCAGTTCCGCTCTCATGATCCAGGTGACGTTCGGAGCCGGCATCGTCATCATCGTCGAGGCCAGCCTGAGCTTCCTGGGCTTGGGCGTCGAATCACCTCAGGCCAGTTGGGGATCGATGCTGCAAGACGCATTCCAGAACGTGAACGTCTCGGCGAACTACATGATCGCGCCGACTGCGGCGATTGTCCTGACAGTGCTCGCGCTGTCGACCTTCGGCGATGGCATGCGCGACGCATTCGAGGGACGTGGGGCCAATGGCTGACCGGCCATCGACAGAAAAGGTAGATCGTATGCAGGACATTTCGGTGATGGACCCCGCGGAATCGGATTTCGAGACGCAAGGCCCCACGGGCGAGGACTTCGGCGACGTCGTCCTGGAGGTCTCTGATCTATGCGTCCAGTTCAAGACGGAGCACGGCTGGTCGACGGTGGTCGACCACGTCAACCTGATCGTGCGGCGTGGGGAGACGCTGGGCTTGGTCGGCGAGTCGGGGTCGGGCAAGACCGTGACCTCGCTGGCGATCATGGGCCTGCTCAGCGGGCCCAGGGTCAAGGTCAGCGGATCGGTCAAGCTTGCCGGCCGAGAGTTGATCGGGCTGTCGAACGCTGAGATGAACGCGCTGCGCGGCAAGACGATCGGAATGATCTTCCAAGAGCCGCGGCGGGCGTTGAATCCGGCCTTCACGGTGGGGGACCAGATTGCGGAGGTCGTCCGCCGCCACGGTGACGGGCTCAGCCGAAAGCAGGCGTGGGCCAAAGCGGTCGAGATGCTCGAGCTCGTCGGCATCCCGGACGCCCCGCAGCGCGCGGCCGAGTACCCCCATCAGTTCAGTGGTGGCATGTGCCAGCGCGTGATGCTGGCGATGGCTGTGGCCTGCGAGCCGGTGGTTCTTATCGCCGACGAGCCGACCACCGCGCTCGATGTGACGGTGCAGGCCCAGGTGCTCGACCTGCTGGCGGAGCTCCAGGACCGGATGGGCCTGGGGATCCTGTTCATCACGCACGATCTGGGTGTGGTGGCGGAGACGTGCGACACCGTCGCCGTCCTCTACGGCGGGCAGATGATGGAGTCCGCCGTCAGCGAGGACATGTACTTCGACCCGCGCCACCCCTATACCGAGGGCCTGCTGGCATCCACGCCGGACGCCCAGGTCCGCGCAGACCGGCTGTTCGCGATTGCGGGCACGGTGCCCCCAGCCTGGGATTGGCCAGATGGGTGCCGGTTCCACCCGCGGTGCGGATATGCGAAGGCGGGGGTTTGCGACGGAGTTGCGATCCCGCTCGCCGGCGAAGGCGACCATCTAGTTCGTTGCGCTCGCGCCGACGAGCTCCGCTTGGAAGGCATTGCGCGATGAGCCCTGTACTCGAGATCCAGGGGATGTCGAAGTCCTTTGTGAAGAAGCGAAATCTGATCGGCATGCCTTCGGCTCACACGCATGCGGTCAAGAACGTGTCGATCACCCTGGAGAAGGGGCGCACTCGAGCCATCGTCGGCGAGAGCGGCGCCGGAAAGTCGACAGTTGGGCGAATGGCCCTGCGGCTTGCCACTCCAGATTCGGGCAGCGTGAAGCTCTTTGGCGAGGACATCATGAAGATGTCGGCGAAGGACGTGCGTCGGCTTCGCCGGCGGGCGACGATGATCTTCCAGGACCCGTTCAACTCGCTCGACCCGCTCATGCTCGTGGGCCAGTCGGTGGCGGAGCCGCTGACCTTGCACACGCCGTTGCGCGGCGACGACCGCAAGCAGAAGGTGGCGGAACTGCTTGAGCGGGTTGGCCTGCGAGTCGACCAGCTCGAAAAGTATCCCCATGAGTTCTCCGGCGGGCAGCTGCAGCGGATCGCGATCGCCCGGGCGCTGAGCACGGAACCGGAGCTGATCGTCTGCGACGAGCCGGTGGCGGCCCTCGACGTGTCGATCCAGGCGCAGGTGCTGAACCTGTTGCTGGATCTGCAACGCGAGCGGGAGATCAGCTATCTGTTCATCTCTCATGACCTCGCGCTGGTGAAGATGTTCGCCCATGACGTGACGGTCATGCGTCGAGGGGAAATCGTTGAGGAGGGGGCGACGGAGCAGATCTTCAGCGACCCCCAGGACCCGTACACAAAGGAATTGCTGTCCGCGATCCCCAAGATGAATCCGCGCAAGCGCGCGGAGCGGCGCGCAGCGGTCACGACAGCGTGACGCCCGTCGTGCAGCGGGGCGCAATTGTGGGACTTCGGCACAGAACTGCCGCTATCGAGGAGTCGGCTTCATGCTAAAAATTGTCATCAATCGAGTCTTTGTCGCGATACCGCTCCTCTTGTTGGTCGCGCTATTCTCATTCACGCTGTTGGAGTTGGCGAACCGCGGGACAGACCCAGCGGCACGGATCGCAGGCGATGGGGCCACGCCGCAGCAGATCGAGATGGTGCGTGAGAATCTCAATCTCGATGCGCCGATGTTGGTCCGGTATCTCGAGTGGGTGGGCAACGCAGTCACCGGCAACTTGGGCACCTCGCTCTACAGCGGCCAGCCGGTCACAGACGCGATCATGGACAGGATTTGGATCACGGGCTCGCTGGCGCTGTGGGCCATCGTCCTGACCGTGGTGATCGGGATCCCGCTCGGCGTGATCGCCGCGATGAAGCAGGGCTCGATCGTGGATCGTGCGGTGACGACAGTGGCCGCGCTGCTGATGGCGATCCCGCCATTCGTCCTGGGGCTGATCTTGGTGATCACCTTCGCGATCAGTCGCGCGTGGTTGCCGGCCACAGGCTATACGACGTTGGCCGAGGGCGGGTTCATCGAATGGTCCAAGCATTTGATCCTGCCCGGACTGGCGCTTGCGGCTGTGTCGGCCGCGGAATTGGCCAGGCAGACAAGAGGATCCGTGGTCGATGCCCTGAACAAAGACTACGTCCGCACCGCCCGCGCAAAAGGATTGAGCGAGCACGCTGTGCTGTGGAAGCACACCATGAAGAACGCCGGCATCTCCATCGTCACAGTGCTGGGCATGCAGATGGGCCGGATCCTGGGTGGCGCGGTCACGGTCGAGTTCGTGTTCGCGATCTCCGGCCTGGGCATGCTCGGCTACACCGCGGTGATCCAACGCGACCTGCCGGTCGTCCAAGGCGTCGTGATCATCAGCGCGCTCGCGGTGCTGCTGTGCAACCTCCTGGTGGACATGTCCTACGGATACCTCAACCCCAAGATCCGAAACTAGCCGCCAGCCGCCCAATGCGGCAGCTCGCGGGTGCGGTGCAAACAATGACAACTAACAGGAAGTGCGAAGTCAGATGAGAAAAGGAATGGGCGCAACGCCCATCGTGAAGGGGCTGCTGGCGGCTGTGGCCGTCACACTCGTGGCCTCTGCCTGCGGGAGCGGTGGATCTGGGACGGGCGGAGGCGGACCAGTCGGCGACGTCGACCGTGACGCGACGTTGAGCATGGCGTGGACGCTGGCGCCCAACAACCTCGATCCCCACCAGTCCTCCAACTACCAGGTGGATTTCAACTACCTCTCGCCGGTGTACGACCGGTTGACCCAGGTGATCTCGGGGCCTGAGGTCGCGCCGATGCTCGCTGAGTCGTGGACGTTCGCGGACGATGGTATGTCCGCGGACTTCGTCCTGCGCAAGGACGCGACATTCCACGACGGCACCAAGGTGGACGCCGCCGCGGTGGTGAAGAGCCTGGACCGCGCCCGCGACCCCGCGAATAAGGGCGCCTCCTCACTGGGCATGGTCTCGGGCGTCGAGGCCCTGGACGAGAGCACCGTGCGGATCAGCACCAACCGGAAGGCCGCGGACCTGCCTTCGGCGCTATCCCCGACCACCGCCGCGATAATCAACCCGGTGGCGATCGACGGCGGCGTGGACCTCTCGGTCGAGATGGCTGGCTCCGGCCCCTACATCGCGGACCAGATCCGCCGCGGCGATCGCATCAGCTACAACCGCTACGACGGCTACTGGGACCCGGAGGCCCAGAAGTCCGCCAAGCTCGAGATCGTCGGCATCGCCGATGACAATGCGCGCTTGAACGCGTTCCGCAGTGGCCAGATCGACGTCATGCTGACGAAGGCCGGCCAGGCCGCGGACGTGGAGACTCTCGCGAAGCAGTCCGGCTACGACATGCACACCTTCCCGGTGGCGCAGTACTACGCCGCGCAGCTGGATATCGGCCAGGCCGGTCTGGAAGACCCGCGAGTGCGACAGGCCCTCAACTATGCGATCGACCGGGACGGGATCAACTCCGCGCTGCTCGGCGACCGCTGCGTCACCACTCTGTCCCAGCCACTGGCGAAGGGCCTGGACGGTCACGACGAGGCCTTGGAAGGTCTCTACAAATTCGACCCCGAGAAGGCGCGGACCCTCCTCAAGGACGCGAACGCCCCGGCAGATCTGAAGCTCGAGCTGATCACCATCGCGGGACTGTCCCCGCAGCAGGAGATCGCCACCGTGCTCCAGGCTCAGCTGAAGGACGTCGGCGTCACCATGGACATCGTGCCGCTGCCGGCCTCCGATGCACAGGTCCGGATGGCACAGGGCGACATGGCGCTGCTGAACCCGCGGCTGACCTACCCGACGTCGATGCAGACCCTGCAGACGAACTTCCTGGTGCCGCTGCGCTTCCCGACGGCCCCGTCGCAGGATTTCACGGACGCTGCGCTGACCTCACTTGACCCCGCCATCAGCGATGCGGATCGCACCGCCGCGCTGACGAAGGCCTCCGGAATCGCCGGCAACGACGCCTATGACGTGTTCATCTGCGGGCTGCCGACCATGGTCGGCTACACCGACAAGGTCGTCGGCATCGACACCATGGGCCAGGCCGACTTCATCGGCGTCATGGACACCCGCTACCTGGGGAAGACCTCCTAACAGGTCGTTCTCCCCGAGTGGATAGAGGCAGGGCGGCGTTGAGGAGTCACTCCACGCCGCCCTGCTCGTCAAATGGACACTTCTGCACAGAGGACTCGAGTCAATTGTCGAAACAATCGCCGCGGTCGGTTCGCGGCATTCCGGTGGCCGCCGTGCTAATTCTCGCCGTGGCGCTCACCTCATGTGGCGCCGACGGCGGGCAAGCCGGTTCCACCGGTGAGATCGATCGATCCGCGACGCTGAGGGTCGCTGGCAATGTGGTGCCCAACAACCTCGACCCACACCAATCCGGCAACTACCAGATCGACTTCCCCTATCTGTCACCGGTTTACGACCGCCTGGCGCAGGCGGTCAGCGGCCCCGAGATCGTGCCAATGCTGGCTGAGTCTTGGGATTTCGCCGACGATGGCAGGTCCGTGGACTTCACCCTGCGCCCGGACGCCGAGTTCCACGACGGCGCCGCGGTCGACGCGGCGGCGGTCGTGGCCAGCCTCGAACGCGCCCGCGACCCGCAGCGCTCAAAGGTGGCCGGGCGGTTCGACATGGTGGACACCGTGACTGCTGTCGATGACGCGACCGTGCGGATCACCACCAACCGGCCGGCGCTGGACCTCCCCTCTGTGCTCTCCACCACCGAGGCGGCGATCGTGAATGTGCGGGCGATCGAAGCGGGCGTGGACATCGCGACCACCGACGCCGGCTCCGGGCCGTACGTCTTTGATCAGGTTCGCCCCGGCGACCGGATCACCTATGCGAGGTATGACGGCTACTGGGACCCGGAGGCACAGAAGCCCGCACGCCTTGAATTGATGGGGATTCCAGACGACAACTCGCGCCTGAACGCATTTCGCTCCGGGCAGGTGGACGCGATCAAGGTGGACCCCGACCAGTACGTCGAGATACAGAACGTGGTGCAAAAGGCAGGGTTCGAATTCCACGAGTACCCGACCGTGCAGACCTACGCCGTCCAACTCGACATCGGGACCCCCGGCCTAGAGGACCCAAAGGTGCGCCAGGCCTTGAATTACGCAATCGACCGAGAGGGAATCAACTCGGCGTTGCTCGACGGCAAATGCACGCCGGTCTCCCAGCCCCTGCCCGAGGGTGTGGATGGCCATGACGGCACACGGACGGACCGATACGCCTACGACCCGGACAAGGCTCGCGCGCTGCTGAAGGCGGCCAATGCGCCGGAAGATTTGACGATCCCGGTGATCTTTGTCGCGGGGGCCTCGCCGCAGCAGGAGATGGCAACCGCGGTGCAGGCCCAACTCCAGGCCGTCGGCGTCACAGCCCAGCTATTGCCAATCCCGGCCGTGGACGCGCAAGCGACGTTCCGGACCGGGCACTATGGCCTGCTCAACTCCCGGTTGGCGTATCCCATTCCGGGGCAGTCTCTGATGCTCAACTATCTGGCGGACTACCGCTTCCCGACACCACCGTCACCAGAGTTCGCGGACGTGGTCCTGCAGTCCCTCGACCCCTCGATCAGCGATGCGGAACGCACTGAGTTGTACGTGGAAGCCTCCGCGATCGCCTCGGACGGAGCGTATGACGTCTTTCTCTGCGGGGTCCCGACCATGGTCGCGTACTCCTCGAACACCGTCGGTATGGACACGCTCGGACAGTCCGATTTCACCAGCGTTTTCGACATCCGATATGCGGGCAAGACAACCTCCTGACTAGGTGGCGGCGCGCCACGGATAGGAACGACATGGCCCAGACTCCACGGCCGCCGGACGGCGACTGGCTCGGTACCCCGTACCTCCGGCTGGACCGGCTCGGCTCAATCGCGCGGGTGACCGTCGACCGGCCTGAGGCGCGGAACGCGCTCAGCCCCGCGATGTACTACGGGCTGCGCCACGCGGTTGCGCATTGTGCGGCTGACCCCGAGATCGAGGGCCTCCTGCTCACTGGGGTGGGGGACGTGTTCATCCCCGGCGGCGACCTGGGCCGGCACGGAGTCGACGACTGGATGGACTTCGGCGCGCTGGGGATGGACACCACGCCATTCGACTCGCTGCGGACGTCGACGGTGCCGGTGGTGTCCGCGGTCAACGGGATTTGCCAGGGCGGGGGCTTCATGATCGCTCTCTGCAGCGACGTGTCCGTCGTCAGCGAGCGGGCGACCTTCCGGGTGCCGGAGCTATTTCGCGGCATCGCCGACACCTACTACGCCCAAGTGCTCGCGCGCACGATCGGCCCGGTCCGGACCCGGGACCTGATGTTCACCGGCCGGGTTTTGTCCGCGGCGGAGGCCCTCGAATGGGGCCTGGTGACGAGGGTCGTCCCGCATGCGGACCTGCACGACGAGGCGATGGAGTCGCTCGCCCAGGTGTGCCGCGCCGCCCCGGTCGCGCGGGCCGAGATCAAGAGGAGTTTGGACGAGTATCTGGGTCTCTACGACCGGATGGCCATGCGGCGCAGCCAAACGGGCCCCGAGGCACAGGAGGGGTATGCGGCATTCAAGGAGCGGCGCTCGCCCGACTGGGTGCCCGCGCAGTTCCGCGTCGAGGGCCGGCTGTGACCGGCCGCGTCGGCCACTGAGATCACGCCCCACTGGAGCCACACGATTTATCCACCAGAGCGGAGAAGCGATATGCGGAGATCACATCTAATAGCGCTGTTTAGTTGTGCGGCGATACTTTTCACGGCCGGGTGCGGCAATGGCGGGACTGGCGCGAGCCCGGCTGCTGGCGCAGACGCGGACATCGACCGGGGCGCGACGTTGAGCATGGGTTGGATGCTGCCGCCGCCGGTGATGGATCCGCATGCGACGGCATCGATCGTCGGGGCCTTCCCCTATCTCAGCTTGGTCTACGACCGTCTGGTCAGGGTCGACACCACCCGCGCCGACGGGCAGGCTTTCTCGCCGATGGTCGCGGAGTCGTGGGAGTTCTCGGACGGCGGCATGGTGCTCACCTTTCATCTACGCGACGACGCGAAATTCCACGACGGCGCCCCGGTCGACGCCGCGGCGGTGAAATGGAGCCTCGAGCGGGCGAAGACGAAGGCGAACTCGACGGTCGCCATGGAGCTCGACGGCATCGACAGGGTGGAGGCCCCCGACGCGAACACGGTGGTGCTCCACCTGACCGCGCCGCGTTCCGATGTCCTGTATTGGCTCTCCACCTTGGCCGGCGCGATCGTCAATCCCGCGGCCAGCGATGGCGATCTGAGCCTGGCGACCGCTGGATCTGGGCCGTACGAGTTGGAGAGCCTCAAGGTCGGTGATCGGGCGTCCTTCACGCGGTACGGCGGCTACTGGGACGAGGATGCCCAGAACATGGCGAAGATCGAGATCGTGGGGATCGTCGACGACCAGGCGCGGATGAATGCCTTGCAGAGCGGGCAGCTCGATGCGGGTATCACCAAGGTCACGCAGTACACGGAAGCAGTGAAGCTGCAGGAGCGCAATGGTTTCGGGCTGACCGACACCGACCGCAGCGCGTGGTACGCGATGTACATGAACATTGGCCACCCGGCATTGGCCGACGTCCGGGTGCGGCAGGCGATGAACCTGGCCATCGACCGCCAGTCGATCAGCGACGCGCTGCTCAACGGGCAATGCGACCCCACCTCCCAGCCGCTCCAGGAGGGCGTGATGGGACACGACCCGGACAGTGCCGACCGCTATGGATACGACATCGACGCGGCGAAGAGGCTGCTGAGGGAAGCGGGATATGAGAACGGGTTCGAGCTGAATGTGCTGACCCTGGCCGGCGTCCGGACCAGCGACGGGGTGGCGGTGGCGATCAAGGACCAGCTTGCCAAGGTCGGGATCGAACTGAACCTGCAGCAGCGAGACCTCAGCCAGGCCGTGGTGCAGTGGCGGGCCGGAGACGCGGACGGCTTCCAATACACGCACCCAGCGCTGGCGGACCCCGGCGCGACGATGGAGGACATCTACACGGGCTGGCTGTATCCGACGAAATTGCCGACGGACATCGCGGAGGTGTTCGCCAAGCCTCTGGACTCGAACCTGGGCCCGGCGCAGCGTGAGGCGGCACTCACGGCGGCTTCGCGGAGCGCCTCCGAGAATGCCGTCGAGCTTTTCGTGTGCGCGATCCCCACGCAGTACGCCTACAACCAGAACGTGACCGGGCTGGACCGGATGAGCCCGCCCACCAGTGGCGGAGCCTTCGATCTCCGGAACGTCGCGGTCACCGGCGGACAGTGACCACGCGGATAGCAACCCAGGGCGTCGCGGGCGCACCGATGGCAGCTTCGGCGCCCACATTGGGCGTTCGGCAGGAGGAGCGAGAAATGCAGGGTGGACCGCGGGTCAAGCATCTCGATGACGTGCCATGGTTCGAGGCGATGCGATTGCGCTTCGAAGATGGCCGGACAGCCTCGATCTGGGAGAAGTGGGTCGAGTACACACCGCGATACCTGGTGTTCTACAACAAGTGGGAGCCTGGCGCGCTGGCCCCGCACCACGGGCATCACGGCGACCACACGATCCTGATCCTCGAGGGCGAGCTGATCGGTCCCGGCGGCAGATACGGCGCTGGCACGCACATGATGCTCGACTGGGGGAACATGTTCGGGCCGTGGGAGGCAGGCCCGGAGGGCGCGGTCCTGTACTGCGTGATCATGGGCAGCGGCAAGTTCTTCGGCGGAGACCCGGCCGGCTGGGAGGCGATGCTGGCGGCGAAGGGCGCGGTCAGCGAGGACCTGCCACGGCCGCCCCGGCCACCGTTCGCGGCGGACACGCTCAGCGACCCGATTCTGAAGTTGGGCCATGCCGGCGTCGAGTCGGCGCCCGACGCCCGCTTCCCGGGCAAGGTGGGGATGTGAGCGGCGTCGGCGATGTGCGGGGCAAGATCGCTGTCGTGACCGGCGGCGCAGCCGGCATCGGGTACGCGATCGCCGAGTCCTTGACGCGGCGCGGCGCGGTTGTGGTGATCGCCGATGTCGAGCCCGGCGCCCTGGCCGCCGCCGCCGAGGTGTTAGGCGTCGTGGGAGTCCTCACCGATGTCTCCCAGGAGGCGGACCTGCAACGGCTGGCGGACGAGGTCCGGCGTCTGCACGGCCGGCTCGATATCGCGGTCAACAATGCCGGGGTTGCGCGGGTGGCGCCCTTCGAGGAATTGACCACCGAGGACTTTCGATGGGTCTTGGACGTCAACTTGTGGGGGGTCATCCACGGTATGCGGACGTTCCTGCCGCTCATCGAGGAGACGTCCGAGTGTGGCTACATCGTCAACACGGCGTCGATCGCCGGGGTGCGGACCGCGCCGCGGCTGGCCGCCTACGCGGCCTCGAAGTTCGGGGTGCTCGCGCTGACCGAGACGCTGAGCCAGGAGCTCGCCGCTCGGCAAGCCCGCGTCGGGGTGGGGGTGCTGGTGCCCGCCATGGTCAAGACCAATATCGCGACGAGCGAGCGGAATCGACCAGCCGTCTACCAGTCCATGCCAGCGCCGAACACAGGGGCCGCCAGCATTCCCGCGGGAGCGCTCGACGCAGCCTCAGTCGGCGAGATGGTGGTCGACTCCATCGAGCGCGGAGACCTCTACATCGTGACCCACCCGGACACGCTCGACTCGGTGCGCGAGCGGCATCGAGCCATCGAGGAGGCGTTCGAGCAGTCTGCTCGAGTGGCGTCCGGTGCAGCGGCCACGGCTGAGAGCCAGGTAGGCAATACGTGAATCGAGAGAGTGCGAGGACAGCTGTGGAGAGTTCGATGGAAGTATTTGATGTCGTGGTTCTCGGCTGCGGGGCCGCGGGCATGACCGCGGCGATCCGCGCCCAGGCCGCGGGAGCGCGTGTTGGCCTGTTTGAGAAGTCCGAGCTAGTCGGGGGCACGGCGGCGTGGTCGGGCGGGATGGTGTGGATTCCCGACAATCCGCTGATGCGGGAGGCCGGTATCGCGGACAGTCGCGAACAGGCGATGACCTACATGGAGTCCCTGTCGTTGGGAGCCATCGACGACGCCGCGCTGGCGACCTTCCTCGACAACGGGCCCGCGATGGTGAGCTGGATGGCGGAGCACACCCCGGTGGTCTTCGATATCTTGCGCGGATTCCCGGACTACCACCCGGAGAACCCGGGCGGCTTGCCGGACGGCGGACGCTCGATGGAGTGCCCGTTGTTCCCGTTCGTGGAACTCGGCGAGTGGGCCGCCAAGGTGACGAAGGGGCCGCAGCTCTCCGGTGCGATGACCATCTCGGAGACTCCGCTGGGGCGTGGCGCGCCCGAGGGCATCTCGGCGGAGGAGCTGGCCAAGCGGAAGATCCGGGACGAGCGCGGCACGGGCCAGGCGCTGGCCGGCCGGCTGCTCAAGGGCTGTCTAGACCGGGGAATCGTCCCGCGCACGGGCATGCGCGCGATGGCGCTGCTCACCGAAGGCGACGCTGTGACCGGTGTGCGATTCGAGACAGTAGACGGCCCGGTCGAGGTGCGCGCGCGCAGCGGCGTGGTCATCGCCTCGGGCGGCTTCGAATGGGACCCGGAACTGGTCTCGGCCTTCCTGCGTGGCCCGTTGGAACGGCCCGCCTCTCCCCGGTCCAACACGGGGGATGGCCTGCGAATGGCGATGCGGGTCGGTGTGAGCCTGGGGAATATGCGGGAGGCGTGGTGGGCGCCCACCATCGACGTCCCGATGCCGGATGGCAGCGTCGCCGCCTGGCTGGTCAACGGTGAGCGCACCAGGCCGCACAGCATCATGGTGAACGGCGCTGGTCGGCGGTTCGCGAATGAGGCCGTCAACTACAACGCCTTCGGCGCGGCCTTCCACACCGTGGACGTGACCCACTTCCGCTACGAGAACAATCGCGCGTGGCTCCTCTTCGACCACGAGTACTGGACGCGATACGGGCTCGCCGGAAGTCGCGGCGAGGTGCCCGGGTGGATCACGAGGGCCGAGAGCCTGGCCGGGCTGGCCGCTGAGCTCGGGGTGTCGGCGGACGCGTTGGGGGAGACGGTCGAACGCTGGAATGCCAACACCGCCGATGGCCGCGATCCCGACTTCGGGCGCGGCACCAGCGCGGTCGACAAATGGTGGGGCGACCCGGACTACGGTGACGGCCCGGCAGCGACACTCGGGGCCGTCGCCACCGCGCCGTTCTACGCGGTCCGGGTTCGCAGCGGCGCGTTGGGCACCAAGGGCGGGCCCCGCACCGACGAGCACGCCCAGGTTCTCGATGTGGACGGCCAGCCCATCCAAGGACTGTTCGCGGCGGGAAACGCCGCCGCGGTCTCCTCCATGGGGATGACGTACGGCGGCGCCGGCGGAACGCTGGGCCCCGCTCTGGTCTCCGGCTATCTGGCCGGGCACTTTGCCGCACAGGACAAGTCCGCCGTCTCGACGACACCATCAACACGAAAGGCCGATTGAGTTGGCGCTTCCACTGCAGGGCATTCGCGTGATCGAGCTCGCCGAACAGGGCTTCGTCCCCACCGCCGGGGCGGCCCTGGCCGATTTCGGCGCCGATGTGATCAAGATCGAGCGACTAGACGGCGATCCCGGCCGGAAGATCATCGCGTCGGGCATGGTGCCCACGAGCGAGGACGGCTATGACTTCCTGTTCGAGCTGTTCAACCGCAACAAGCGGGGCATCGCGCTCGACATCGCCACCCCGGAGGGCCGGGCCGTCTTCGAGCGGCTGCTCGGCACCGCCGACGTCTACCTCACGAACCAGCTTCCGCGAGTGCAGCGCAAGTTCTCGACGGAGCCCGCCGACCTGCTGGCGATCAACCCCAAGCTGGTGATCGCGCGCGGCCACGGCCAGGGCCAGCGCGGCCCGGACGCGGAGGCCGGCGGATACGATGCCGTCTCCTACTGGTCGCGAGGCAGCGTCGCGCACCTGCTCACCGACGAGGACGCGACGGAGCCCGCCAGCCAGCGACCCGCGCTGGGCGACATCCCCTCCGGCACCTACCTCGCAGCGGGGGTGTGCGCGGCGCTGGTGCGGGTGGCCCGCACCGGGCAGGGGATGGTGGTGGACACCTCCCTGCTCAACGCCGCGGCGTGGACGCTTGGACCGGATCTCGCGTACACGTCGATCACCGGCAAGCAGATGCGGCTGGGTGGCGAGCCGCGCAGCCCGTTGGCGCGGCCCTACCGCACCGCCGACGGCCGCTACGTCAGCCTCATGATGATCAATGAGGAAAGGTACTGGCCCGCCGCCACACAGGCTTTCGGGCTCACCGAGATCGCCGAGAAATACGCCGACGCGGCCACTCGACGGGCGCATTGGACGGAGCTGCAAATGCCGTTCCGGGAGGCGATCGGAGCGCTGGAGATGGCCGAGGTGGATTCTCGGCTGCGGGCGCACCAGTGCATCTACTCCTTCTATGCCACCCCGCAGGAGATGCTGCGGGATGCCGCGGTCCAGGAGAACGGCTACATGATGTCGCATCCGGAGCACGAGTCGGTGTTGCTGCCGGCCGCGCCGGTGCAATTCGATGATCAGCTGCCCGTGATCCACCGGGGCAGCCCCCGGCTCGGCCAGCATTCGGCGGAGGTCCTCGGCGAGGCCGACTTCACCGAGGAGGAGGTCGCCGCGTTGCTGGCGGCGGGGGTCGTCGTCCAGCGCGCGGAGGACGGATCGTGATCGGGGGCATCGCGGAACTCCTTGCGCGCGAGGCGATCCGGCACACAATTGCCAGTTACAACCATGCCGGCGATCGTGGCCGGGTCGCGGAGCTGGCCGAGACGTTCACCCCCGACGGGGTGCTCGAAGTCCGCCGCGCGGGAGAGCCCGACAATATCGACCGGGCGGAGGGCCGCTCCGCGATCATCGAGATGCTGACGGCCTTCGTCGCCGACGGCACGACCCAGCGCAACGCGCGGACGGGTTCGACGCGCTATGTGCGGCATTTCGTGACTGGCACGCACATCACGCTCCACGCGGACCGAGCCGAGGTCGCGTCCTACTTCGCGGTGCTCACAGGCCACGGGCTGGACCACTGGGGACGCTACCGGGATGTGCTGGTGCCCGTCCACGGGCGATGGCTCCTGTCGGAGCGCATCGTGTGGGTCGATCGCCAGGACGGCTGACGACGGCCGGGGTGCCCGCCTTAGTAGGTCGGCTCGCCAGCGATGGTGGCCCGCTCCATGATGCGGGTGCCCTGGCCGATGTCGTCGCACGCATAGTGCTGGGTTGACCGGTTGTCCCAGAATGCGACGGTGCCAGGACGCCAGCTGAGGCGGCACTGGTACTCGGGCTTGCTCGCCTGGGCGTACAGCATTGCGAGCAGGGCGTCGCTCTCACGGATGTCCATCCCCACGATGTGCGAGGTGAACGGCTCGTTGACGTAGAGGATCGACGCCCCCGTATCCGGGTGTGTCCGGACCACCGGATGTTCCACGGGCGGGAATTTCTCCGCCATTGCCGCGCGTTGTGCCGGGGCGATCGTCGGGCCGAACGGTTTGTCGAAGTCGTGGACCGCGCGCAGCGGCCGCACCGCGTCCTGCAGAGCTTTGCTTAGGCCGTTGAACGCGGCCTCCATGTCCGCCCACAAGGTGTCGCCGCCCACTGGCGGGATCTCCCTCGCACGCAAGATCGAGCCGAAGGACGGCTCGGCGCGCCAGCTGACGTCGGAGTGCCAGAAGTTCTCGCCGTAGGGGCTGCGCGAGCGGGCCGTCTTTGCCTCGGGTGAGCGGTTCAGGACCACGAGCTCGGGATGGTTCGGGTGTGCGCCAATGAATGGGTGGCTCTCCAGCTCGCCGAAGAGTTTGCCGAAGGCGACGTGATCAGCGGGCGTGAGGTGGTGCTGGTCCCGGAAGAAGAGGACCTTGTGCTCGATGAGGGCCTTGCGGATGTCCCCGACCGCGTCGGGGACGAGATCGCCGGAAATGGCGACGCCGCTGACCTCGCAGCCGATTCGGCTGGTGAGGGGGGTGAGGGTGATCATGGGCGGACTCCTTTATTAGCCGGTGCTGCTTTCGAGTACACAGGCCGACGGGCCGGAGATCCAACGAATTCTCTCTATGGCCGCATAGCCTTCGTTGATGCCCGCTCCAGTGCCGATTCTGCCGTGACGTGTGCCCGGCGAGGCGACGCGAGTCAGGCAAGCGCGAGCGAGGTGAGCGCATCCGGCGCGAACGACTCGTCGGGCACGGCCCACGGGCCCACATGGATCGCCTTGATCGCGGAGATCAACTCGGGCCGCTGCCGCAGCAGCCCGCCTATCCGGGCCCTGCGGGCCGCCCGATCCGGCATCCCGAAGCCGGACAGCAGGTCGGCCAGCGCGCTGACGAATCGAAGTCGGGACATTCGGACGGCGCGCTCCTGGGTGTATCCCGCCAGGGTTTGCGGATTCCACACTGAGGTGTCGAGCAGCGAGTCCGCCAACACACGCGCGTCGCGCAGCGCGATGCTCAGCCCCTGCGCGATGATCGGGTTGCTCCACCCCGCCGCGTCCCCGATCAGTGCCACGCCGGGCACGACGGGCTCCGTCACCCACGCGTCGTTCAACGGGAAGGTCCCGCAGGGGCCGAGCGGCGTGGATTCCCCGAGGCCGCCGTTGCCCGGGAAGATGGGGGTTCGATACGCGTCGAGGAGCATGGCCCCCGCCGTCCGCCCATTGAGGGGTTCAGGGTCGTTCACGCTGCGGCCGACGTAGAGCCGCATGCGGTTGTCGCCCCGCGGAATCACGATGTATTGATTCCGCCCGTCCACAGACGACGCCATCTCCGAGCGCTCCCACAGGCCGCCGTCATCGACGAGCATGCCGGACAGCCGCACCCGTGCACTAGTGCTGGACATCGCCACGCCGAGTGCCGCGCGGGTCGCGGAGCCCTTTCCGTCAGCGCCGACCACGAGCCGGCAGCGCAGCGTGCGGGCGCCGTCCGCAGCCTCGTATCGCACCACGGGGTCCGGCCCCGGTTCCACGATCACGTTCCGCGCGCCCCGCACCACGAGGGCGCCGGCCCTGGTCGCGAGCGTCGCCAGCGACTCTCGCAACTCCGGATGGCCGATGCCGATGACGCCGCCCACCCCGGGCACCGAGGTGGAGAGGTCTGTCGGGCGCGCCTGGGCTTCCGCGACGCTGAGCGATTCGTCGTAGGGGACGGTCTTGGTCATCACCGAGGCCCCCTCGGTCTCCATGATCGCGTCGGCGACCCCGAGGGCCACCGCCTCGCCGTATCCCCACGGCACCATGGCCTCGCCTCGGACGATGTCTCGATAGGCGATCTCGCGCTCGAGCACAGTGACCACCAACCCCGCGGCGGCGAGGCGGACGGCCAGCGCGCACCCGGCCACCCCGCCGCCGATGACGACGACGTCGGGCCTGTCTGAACCCATGAGGTTCTCCTCTCGAATTTCCATTTACTGTGACATAATGAGATCTCATTTACTATGACATAATGGATTGAGTTTCCGATAGCCCTGCAGTCACAGGAATCGAGGATGGGGCATGCGCGTGGCGCGATACCGCGGCGGGACGCAACCGTCGCCGCTGACCGAGGCGGATGTTCTCGACGCGGCTCTGCGCGTCGTCGCCCGCACCTCGCTGGAGCGGCTGACGGTGCGAACCGTCGCCGAGGAATGCGGCGTCACCGCGCCCGCCATCCACTACCACCTGCGGGGCGGCGCCGACCTCGCCGATCGGGTCGTCGAGGCGGTGGCCGCGAAGATCGACATCGCAGTCGATCCCAGCGCGACCGCGGTAGACCAGTACGTCGCGCTCGTGATTGCGATGGACCGGGCGTTCATCCAATACCCGGGGACCGGATTGCGGGCGCTCACCGCAACAGGTCCATCGGCCGCGGCCGAACGCCTCACCAGCACCGCGCTCGGGATCCTGCACCGGGCCGGTGTGCCGGACGGCGCCGCTCGCGAATTGTTCGTCACCACCTACCTGATCTTCGTCGGCTGGCTCGCGACCCGCGGCCTCGCCGAGGGCGGCAACGTCCACCCCGCGCTCGCCACGGCCGGTGGTGCGGGGCGTATCGCCGACGACACCGAAACCCTCGAGGCCGCCCTTCGCAGGGTGCTCAATGAGGCTTCCGACATCGAATCGCACACAACGAAAGGTGCAGAACAATGACCCACACCGAGAACTCATGGATCAGGGACTACTACGCCGCCTGGGACTCCGGGGACGTCGAGGCGATCACGGCCTGGCTCGATGACGCGGTGGTCCTTGAGGACGTGGCGAAACAGCACATCGTGACCGGGGCCGCGGAGGCGCGCGAGTTCGTTGCCAAGGCCCTCAAGCTGGTGCCCGGAGCGACGTACGAGGTGGTGACCGCGATGACCTGCGGCGAGGACTTCGCCGCAGAATGGGTGATGCATCCGGTGGGCCTGCGGGGGTCTTCGGTGGGGACATTCCGCAACGGCAAGGTCGTCGGCAATCGCGACTACTGGAATGCGGCGCCGACCGGATAGCCGCAGCTATGACGCGGACCAGACCCCGAGGATGTCGTCGGTGGTGGTGACCCGCCCGAGTAGCGAGAACGCGTGCCGGAGCATGTCCTCCGCGAATTGGGCAGGCATGCCGAGCGCGGCGTCGCGCGGGATCACCACACGATAGCCGCGGTTCACGGCCTCAATCGCGGCGCCGATGATCGCCTCGTTGAGGGAGACTCCGCCGATGATGACGGTCGTGATGTCGAGGCTGCGCAGAACCGGATCGAGGTCGGTGCAGGTGAACGCGGACATCCCGTGCAGGCGAGCGGAGATGATATCGGTCGGCTCGGGGCCGATCTCGGGCATGATCTCCGCCTGCGCGGAGCCCGCCAGCAGGTGTCCGGGGTCGCGCATAGTGACCGCCATCAGCGGGCTGACGATGCGCACGCCGGCCCGGTCTGGACGAAATTGCAGAGTCGCGTGGACCACCCGCGCGTGGGCTTGGCGCGCCCCGGCGAGCAGTCGCGCCAGGTTGGGGGCGACCCCGCTCTCGGCCATCGCGGTGGAGATGGCAGAGAGTTCTTCGGACACCAGGTCGCCCGCGATTCCCCGCTGCATCTCCGAGACCAGCACGGCGGTGTGCCGAGGTTCGATCAGATCGGCAAGCCTCATGGCAGGCTCACCCAGCCCGCTCCGGCGGAGCTTCGGCGGGCGGCGTCGACGACCTCGGAGACCAGCCAGCCCTGGCGCAGGGTTGGCACCGGGCTGGGCTCGCCGTCGAAGGCTGGCAGCCAGTCCTCGAGCATGAGGGCCAGCGCCCGGATGGCGGCGCCCGCGCGACGGTTGGGGATGGGTCGGCCGCCCAGCGGCTCGCGGTCCCCAAGAGGCAATGGTGCGAGCCCGCGGTGGTCGGCGTGGCTCCATTGGATCGACGTGTTCGTCGCGTCCCCCTGGACCTTGCCGGTCACCGTGATTGACCCCTCGCTGCCGAATATCTCCAACACTCGCGAATCGTGCTGCAACGCGACGGCGGTGGTGCTGATCACGCAGGTCGTCCCGTCGCGCATCCGCATCAACAGGGTCGAGGTGTCGTCCGCGGTGACCTGGAGCGTGGAGCCGTCCGCGCGGGTACGGGTGGGCGTGCTGGTCCGCACATCGGCGCACACCGCGGACGGCGGGCCGAATAGCGCGATCAGGAAGTCGATGTCGTGAGAGGCCATGCCCAGGAGGTAGCCGCCGCCCTGCGCCTCGTCGTACATCCACTCCGACTGCAGATCCCTGGTGGGATGCCAGTAGTCGGCGTTGGTCACGACCCGCGCGAGGTAGGGCTGGCCGATGCGGCCGTCCCGGACATGCCGCCACACCGGCAGCCGCTCGGGCAGCCAACGGCCCTCGAAGTTGACCCCGCAGACGAGCCCGCGCTCCTCCGCCAGTTCGGACATCTCACGCGCTTGGTCCGGGTCCAGGGCGAGCGGCTTCTCGCACAGCACGTGCTTGCCGGCTCGGAGCGCGGCCATCGTCTGTTCGTGGTGCAGGGTCGTCGGAGTGCACACCGCAATCAGATCGATGTCCTCTCTGGCAATGAGTGCACGCCAGTCCGTGGTGTTCTCGGGGACCCCCAGGCGCTCCGCCGCGGCTCTGGCGGACGACTCCCTCCGCGCGCACAACGCGACCACCTCATAGTCCGGAACTGATTGGAACGCTGGTGTCAGAACCAAGCTTCCCCAGCCGGTTCCGATCACCCCTACTCGTATCTTCTTCGCCATGGCTGGACTCTAGATCCTCGTCGTGCGCCTCGGTCAGATGTTGGCGTAAGACGCTGTCCTGCAGAAAGATTCACGATATTGAGTGCTCAGGTTGTGAAGGGGTGGGGGTGGGGTCCCATCCCGAAGTCATGATCAATGAGGTCAAGTTTTTATTCATTATCGTCAGATAGTTAGCGTCGATGGCGGGACGTCGGACGGTTGGAACGGTGCCTTGGGCGCCGTCGCGGCACCATCGCAGCAGGTGGTCCAGACGGGGTTCTCCCAGGTGGGGGAATTTGGGAAGTTTCGTCGTTGCCCTTCCGGAATCTGACGGTCGTGCCTACACTCGCTGTGAAGTGGGTCACTGTAACCGGAAGGAATATTCGTGCCGCTGCAAAAGCATCACCAGATCGTTTCCGTTGATGATCATCTTGTTGAGCACCCGCGGGTGTGGCAGGACCGTGTGCCGGCACGGATGAAGGACGCCGCCCCGAAGATCTTGGAGGTGAATGGCGCCCACCAGTGGTCCTACGACGGCGGGATCTACCCGACAATCGGCTTGAACGCCGTCGCCGGCAAAGATCCGAAGGAGTGGGGCATGGACCCGATCCGGTATGAGGACATGATCCCGGGTTGCTATGACCCGGCCGCGCGTCTCAAGGACATGGATCTGGACGGCATCGAGGCGGCGCTGTGCTTCCCGTCGTTCCCGGGCTTCGGCGGCGGCATGTTCCACCGGGCCAACGACAAGGAGCTCGCGCTCGAATGTGTCAAGGCGTGGAACGACTTCCACATCGATGAGTGGTGCGCCACCGACCCGGCGCGCTACATCCCGATGTCGATCCTGCCCACCTGGGACATTGACCTGTGCGTGGCCGAGGCGAAGCGGGTCGCGGCAAAGGGCTCGCGGACGATCTCGTTCCCCGATGCGCCGGTCCCGTTGGGCCTGCCGTCGTTCCACTCTCGGCACTGGGATCCGCTGTGGCAGGTCTGCGCGGACGCCAAGATGCCGATCTCGCTGCACTTCGGATCCGGGGCGTATGTGCCGGGCTTTTCCTTCTCCGCATTCAAGCCGGTGCCGGGACAGATGCCCGAGATCGAAGCCCCGTTCGCGGTGGCCATCACGCTGTTCTCGACCAACTTGATGTGGAGCACGGTGGACTTGCTGTTCTCCGGGGCACTGCAGCGCTTCCCGGATCTGCAGTTCTCGTTGGCGGAGGGTGGCATCGGCTGGATCCCATACATCCTCGAGCGCTCGGACTTCGTGTGGGAACGCCACCGCTGGTACCAGAAGATCGACTTCGACGCGAAGCCCTCAGACCTGTTCAGAGAGCACTTCTGGGGCTGCTTCATCGATGATGAGCATGGCGTGAAGAACCGTCACCAGATTGGGATCGATCGCATCATGCTGGAGAGCGACTTCCCGCATTCCGACTCGAATTGGCCGAATAGCCGCAAGCGCGCCGCAGAGGTGCTGGCGGACGTGCCGGATGACGAGGTGGCCAAGATCGTCGAGCTCAATGCCAGAAAGATGCTCCGCTTCCCTCGTCTGGCATAGGCGTGCGCCGGCCCCACTCCGCCGGCGATCAGTCGTTCTACCAGGTAATGCTCCTCTAGAGAAAAGAGAGAAAATGCGTAATTCAACCAGCCGCTGGCGTCTCGCCCTCGGAGTGCCACTCGCGGTGACGGTCGCGTTGGCGCTTGCCAGCTGCAGTTCCTCGACGGACTCCTCATCTGGCGGCGCATCTGGCAACGCTGGCGGGGGTTCCTCGGAGGCGGCGCTTGGAACCGCGAACAAGGCGACGGGCACTCCGGTCACCATCGGCTTCATCAGCGACGGCAAGGGCGAGGCACTCGACAACACCGACGAGTTCAAGGGCGCGCAGGCGGCGGCGGCCTACGCGAACGACTACCTCGGCGGCATCGGGGGCCACCCCATCGAGGTGAAGGTCTGTGAGGCCCGGCAGATCCCGGCGGCCGCGACAGATTGCTCGAATCAGATGGTGAGCGCCAACGTGGCGGCCGTGGTGCAGGGCGCCCTCGCGGAGGTCGACCAGACGATCCCGGCGCTGACGGCGGCCAACATTCCACTGCTGGTCGGCATCGCCAGCACGCAGACGGCATTGACGACGCCGGGCGTGTTCTCCTTGTTCAACGGATTGTCCTACTTTGGAGCGCCGGCGGGGCTGGCCAAGGCCGAGGGGCTGAAGACCGCGAACATGGTCGTGATCGCGGTGCCCGGCGCGGAGGGCCCCGCCCGGCAGATCGGTGTCCAGCTCTACAAGAACGCCGGCGTCGAGGCATCGGTCACCGCGGTTGCCCCAGGCACCGCGGACATGACCCCGCAGATCACCTCCGCGGCGTCGAGCAAGCCGGGCATGTTCCACGTGTTCGGCAATGACAGCTTCTGCACCAGCGCGTTCAAGGCCATCAAGACGGTCGCCGCGGACACGAAAATCGTCGCGATCGACCGCTGCCTTGACCCGGCCGCGGCATCGTCAATCCCCGGCGGCTATGCGGGCGTCCAGGTTGTCACCACGTCGAACTTGTCCAAGGACACAGAGGAGGCCCAGCTGTTCCAGGCGATCCTCGACAAGTACGGCGACGGCGCCAAGTTCGGCACCACCGCGGCATTCGGCTACTCCCCGATGCTGGGCATGATCCAGGCGCTGAATGCGGCAGGGCTGACCGAGGTGACGCCGGCGACGATTCTCGCCGGTATCAAGTCTGCGCCCCCCACCCTCTACCCGCTGGCCAACGGGGCCAAGTTCCAGTGCAATGGCGAGCAGATGGCAATCTCGCCGAACATTTGCAACTCGGACGGAATCATCGCGACGTCGGACAAGGACGGCAACTTGTCGGACTACCAGTTGATCGCCGGTGACCCGTCGCTGTACGCGATGCCCACCAGCTGATCAACCCCCGCTCGAACAGCATGGCGCCCGTCGCCCGGAGAGAACTTCGCGTGGCGGGCGCCGCGTTGCCGCGGCCCTGGCGCCGATTCATCACCATAAGTAGAGAGGGCGAGTGACGTGTCACTGCCATTAGAGGGTATCCGGGTCATCGAGCTCGCGGAGCAAGGCTTCGTTCCCACCACGGGCGCTGCGCTGGCGGACTTTGGCGCCGACGTGATCAAGATCGAGCGGCCCAGCGGTGATCCGATGCGACAGGTGATCGCCGCGGGCATGGTGCCGACGGGGGAGGACGGCTACGACTTCCTGTTCGAGCTGTTCAATCGGAACAAGCGTGGCATCGCGCTCGATATCACCGGGCCCGAGGGCCGTGCCGTGTTCGAGCGGCTGCTCAGGTCCGCGGACGTGTACATCACCAATCAGCTGCCGCGGGTGCAACGCAAGTTGGCCACCGAGCCCGCGGACCTGCTGGCGATCAACCCGAAGCTGGTGATCGCGCGCGGACATGGGCAGGGGCAACGCGGCCCGGACGCGGAGACGGGTGGCTACGACGCCGTCTCCTACTGGTCGCGTGGCAGCGTCGCGCATGTGCTCACAGACAAGGCCGCGGTGGAGCCGGCGATGCAGCGGCCGGCGCTCGGCGATATCCCCTCCGGGACCTATCTCACCGCGGGGGTGTGCGCCGCGCTTGTGCAGGTCGCGCGGACGGGCAAGGGGATGGTCGTGGACACCTCGCTGCTCAACGCGGCGACGTGGACGCTCGGGCCCGATCTGGCCTACACGTCCATGACGGGCGAGCAGATGCCGCTGGGCGTCGCCCCGCGCAGCCCGCTGACGATGCCGTACCGCACCGTCGATGACCGGTTCGTCAACCTCATGATGATCAACGAGGACCGGTATTGGGGGCCTGCCACCACCGCGCTCGGCCTGACTGCCCTCGCCGATCGGTACCCCGACGCCGCGGCCCGGCGTCCGCACTGGTTGGAGTTGCGGGAGCCGTTCCAAGCGGCGATCGGCGCCTTGACCAAGGCGGAGGTGGAGCGCGCGCTGCGGGAACACGAGTGCATCTATTCGTTCTACGCCACGCCCCAGGAGGTGCTCGGGGACGAGGCGGTGTCGCTGAACGGCTATCTGATGCAGCACCCCGAGCACCCGTCGGTGCGGCTGCCGGCCGCGCCCGTGCAATTCGACAATCAGCTCCCGGCCATCCACCGCGCAAGCCCGCGGATAGGCGAGCACACCGCGGAGGTGCTCGCCGAGATGGCATTCGGCGCGGAGGAGGTCGCCGGCCTGCTGGCGGCGGGAGTGGCCGTCCAACATGGGGGTCCCGGCGCGTGAGCGCGGGGGAGCGCTGACCTGGCGCTGGCGCTGAGGCCGGCGAGTACGCAGATCGCTGATGCCGCCCCGGACTGCTGGGGCGGCATCAGCGATCAAGGCTGGTCGTCTCGGAGCTTGATGAACAGGGCCGACGCGTCGGCCAGCAGCGTCTCGCCGTGCCAGAGCCGGCCGGTGGCCACGATCTTGCGGCCCTGCACCGAGTCGATGGTCGCGTCCACGTGCAACTCCACGCCGGTGGGCGTGACAACGCGGTAGTTCACGGTCAAGGCGGCGGTGCGGATACGGCCGTGGCCGCTCTGTGCCGCCAGGACGCCGAGCGCCTCGTCGAACAGCAGCGGCTGCGTGCCGCCGTGCACGATGTGCGAGCCCTCGGAGAACGCCGCGTTGAAGGTGACCCGTCCGCGCATCGAGTGCGCGGACTCTTCGTCGACAGTCATCGGCGCCAGCAACGGGTGCCCGCGCCCGGGGAGGCTTGGGGACCGCCCGGCGAACCGCCGGGCCTCGGGGGCATGGCTGGCCTCGAGCTGGTCCGCGACGGCGCTGAGCGCCGCTGTCACCGAACGAATCTGCGCGGCAGTGGGGCACGCGGTCGCGAGGCCGTCCGCAAGTCGGCGGTACTGCGTGAGGGCGTGGTCCCATGCGGCGACGTCCTCGCCGGTGCCGCGGATCCCCGCGGACGCCGGCCGATCAGACGGCGACATCGGCAGCCCCGCCCATATACGCCTCTTCCAGTCGCGCGGGATTCGCGGCCAGTTCGGCGGCGCTGCCCCGCAGGTGCACGCTGCCGTGCACCACGACGATCGCCTGGTCCGCGACCTCCAGCGCGAGCTTGACATGCTGTTCGACGAGGACCACGACCACCTTGGACTGGTCCGCGACCTGGCGGACCATGGGCAGCAGATCCTCGACGATGACCGGCGCGAGACCCATGCTCATCTCGTCGATCAGCAGGACCTTTGGATTCTGGACCAGGGCGCGGGCAACCGCCAACATCTGTTGCTCGCCTCCGGACAGCTCGCCTGCCGCGAGCTTCAGCCGCTTGGCGAGAGCGGGGAACATCTCCATCGTCTCCGCCAGCTCCGGGCCGCCCTTCTTCCGCGCTAGGTACAGGTTCTCCCGCACGGTCAGCGTGTTGAACAGCGCGCGCTGGTCGGGCACCAGCACAACCCCCGACCGGTTGGCGACACCAGGCCGGCCGTTCCGCAGGGGGGTGCCGTTGACGATCACTTGACCGGCCATCCGGGGTATGAGGCCGGCGATGCTGGTCATCAATGTGGTCTTGCCGGCGCCGTTTGGCCCGAGGACGGCCAGGACCTGTCCGGGCTGGAGGGAGAGATTGAAATCTCGGATCACGGAGACCTTGCCGTGGCCGACTGTGAGGTCGCGGCATTCCAACAGGGGGGTGGGCTCGGTCATGAGTGGGCAACTTCCTCTTCGTGGGCGCTGCCAAGGTAGGCCTTGGCCACCGTCCGGTCGGCGCGAATTTCGGCGGGGGTGCCGGAGGCGATGATCTCGCCGAAATTCAGCACGTGAATCTGGTCGCAGAGCCCGAGCACGAGGCTCATATCGTGGTCGACCATGACGAGGGTGACGCCGTGGTCGCGGATTTGACGGAGCTTCTCGCCGAGCCACTGGCTCTCGGAGGTGTCGAGCCCTCCGGCCGGCTCGTCGAGCAACAGCACCTCGGGGTCGCCCACGAGTGCCCGGGCGATGGAGACGAGTTGGCGCTGCCCCTGGGACAGTTCGCCCGCCGGGCGCTCGCGGACCTCGGATAGGCCCAGCAGAGTGAACACGCGGTCTAGCCGCCCGGCCTCGTCCGCGCGCTCGTCCTTGTCTGCTCCGATGCCGTGGCGCGCCGCGGTGAGGCCGACCCTGACGTTTTCGCCGACACTCAGATCGTCATAGAGCTCGATCGCTTGGAAAGTCCGGCCGAGACCGCTCCGAATACGTTGATGCGGCTGCAGGGCGTCGATCTTGCGGTCCCCCAGCAGCACGTCGCCGGTGCTCGGCGCGAAGCCGCTGATCGCGTCGATGAGGGTGGTCTTGCCTGCGCCGTTGGGCCCGATCAGTCCGACGACCGCACCCTTGGGCACCGAGATCGTGACGTCGTCGACGGCGACGACGCCGCCGTAGCGCACGGAGATCCCGCGCAGCTCGAGGACGGTGGGGGCGTCCGCCCGGAATGAGCTCTTGCCCGCGGGCGCCGCCGGCAGCTCGTCCTCCTCGGATGCGGCCAGCGAGCCGACTGCCGCGGTTAGGTCGTCGGGCTGGCGCCGCTTCGCGATGAGCTGGTGGGCCGGCCCGACGATCCCCTCTGGGTTCGCGATCACGGTCAGGATCAACAGGACGCTGGAGATGACGGCGAACCAACCGCCCGCCGAGAACACCTCGTCGACCACGATGTAGACCAGGCCATTCGCCCCGATGATCCCGGCGAGGATGCCGCCGGAGACTGAGGTGATGCCGGCGAGGTACACGCTGCCGAAGAGGATGAGGCCGCCGAGCGCGGAGAACGAGTTGAAGGTGACCGTCTGCTGCTGGTAGGCGAGCAGCGACCCGCCGAGCCCGGCGATGAAGGCGGCGATGGCGAAGGCGAGGATCTTGACCCGCACGACGCTCACACCGGCCGCGGCGGCGGACCGCTCGTTGGCGCGGACGGCGAGCATCTGGGAGCCAATCTGGCTGCGGCGCAGCATCGCGACACCGATAGCGACGGCGGTGAGCACGAGCAGGCACAGGATGCCGAACTGGATGCGGGGATAGGAGTGGCCCGTGCCGATGCCGAGGTCCCAGCCGAAGAGGGTGGGATTGGCGACGCTGACGCCGCCGGACCCGATGAAGTCCACGTTCCGGAACCAGAAGGCCTCGAGGGCGAACGCCAATGCGAAGGTCACCACGGCCACGGTGAGCCCGCGGATCCGCAGCGCCGGCAGTCCGATCGCCACACCCAGGACCGTGGCCGCGACGGCGGCGAGCAGAGGGGCGAAGGGGAACGGGATATGCAGGGTGGTCGTGATGGGGCCGAGGCTGAATCCTGCGACGCCGGCGATGGTCAGCTGGGCGAGCGACACCTGGCCCGCGTACCCGGTGACGACGACCGTCGATAGGGCGATGATCGCCAGGATCATGCTGACGATCAACCCGTTGAGATAGCGGTCGTGGAGGACGAACAGCCCGATTAGCGCGACGGCCACCGCGACGACTGTCGCTGGCAGCACCCGTTGGGGCCGGGGAGCCCGGCCGAGGGTCTGCAGGATTATGGCGCCTCTGCCGGGCAGGGGGCGGGCGCGGATGACCAGTACCAGCAGGATCAACACCAGCGGAACGAGCTCCGGCAGCCCAGAGGACGGCAAGAAATCGTAGGTTGCGGAC
The DNA here is from genome assembly GCF_000524475.1 of Tomitella biformata AHU 1821. Classification (GTDB taxonomy): domain Bacteria; phylum Actinomycetota; class Actinomycetes; order Mycobacteriales; family Mycobacteriaceae; genus Tomitella; species Tomitella biformata. The sequence continues at coordinate 50,488 of NZ_BAVQ01000037.1, forward strand.
AGGTACAGCATCTCGGACTGCAGCGCACCCACCACGAGCCCCGCCAGCACCGCCATGATGACGGATTCGAAGCGCGCGACGATGGCCGCGGCGAGGGCGGGCACGATGAACAGGGTGTACGCCACTGGGATCAGGGGAACAATCGGCGCGATCAGGATGCCAGCGAGTCCCGCGACCGCGGAGCTGAGCATCCAGTTGTAGGCGGCGATGCGATCGGGCGAGATGCCGCTGACGAATGCGCCGCGTTCGGTCTCCGCCGCGGCGCGTGTCGCGAGACCGAACTTGGTGTAGCGGAAACCGACAGCGAGCACGACCGCGACAGCGATGATCAGCAACGCGAAGTAGATCCGGTCGGAGTTGACGTGGATGTCACCGGAGGACCACACGTCGGTGGGCAGGATTGGGCTGACCGTGACCGGGGACGTGCCCAGCTTCTGCGCCACCAGCCCGGTGATCACCAGCGACAGCCCCAACGCCGCGACGGCTCTGGCCACTGGCGGCGCCGTGCGCAGCGGACGGAATATGAGCAGATAGAGAACTAGCCCGAAGACCGCGGCAATCGCCACAGCGAGGATAAGTGCCGGCCACATTCCTAGGGGGCCGCCGATGCTGATCGAGTTGGGCAGGCCCGGGATCAACAGCAAGAGTTCGCCCTGGCGGAGGTAGGCGTAGACGTACGCCGCGTAGAGGGCGATCGCGCCCGTGGCGAAGTTCAACACACCGGAACTGCGGTAAGTCAGCACCAGCGCGAGAGCCAGGGCTCCGAACACTGCGCCGTTGCCGAGGCCTAGGACGAGGAAGACAAGATGCTGCATCGACGATGCGCCCTTTCTGGTGAATCATTCGGTGGTGACGTGGACGTTAGAAATTTGACGACGGGATGGCGGTGGATGGTGCCGCGGGTTTCCGCGGCACCGGCGCCCGTTTGGGTGTCGGAGTCCGGCCGTCTTGGCGACAAGTTGCCAGGTCAGGCGTGAAAATTCGTGAACGCGGAGATGGTCGACGTCCGCGATAGGGCGGTGCGGGGCTGGCTCGCATTCCTTGCCACCCCCTCGTTGATGTGATGCACTTCACTGGCAGTGTAGATATAACTGTCAGAAGACGGCAAGCTTTTAGGAGGATTCCGATGGTTGACGACAGCGCGGCGGAGTCGGGCACGGCACGCGAGGAAGAGGACGATCACGACCTGCTCACCTTCGGGGAGGCGGGCGCGAGGCTGAGCGGGGAGGTGGCGGAGCTTGTTGCCCGTGTCCGGAAGCTGGAGGCGGAGGGTGGCGCCGGCGAGGAGGAGCTCGACGACGCGAGGGGCAGGCTCGCGGATTTGCGGGCCGCGGCGGAACGCAATGCCCGGCACCCCATCAACGATGCGAACTTCGCCCGATTTTTTGGCTATGAGGGCACCGCGCGCCAGAACATCCCATAGGGGCCGGCGCGAAGGTCTCGCCTGAGGCGACGGTCGGACGATTTCCCCAGATTGGGGCAGAAGAAGGAGTGACAGGCATGCCAATGATCGACCACCCTGCGGAATTGGAGGAAGCCTCAAGGGCTGCGCTCTCCACCAGGGTCCCGGACGAGTTCGACACGCTGGTCGACGAATTTCATCGTCTGCAGTCGGCCATCAGTGTCGGGGCGCCGAGCATGGCGCTGTGCGCCGAGATCGCTGGCGAACTACGTTCGGCGACCGCGCGACTCGAGCAGTTCCGCGCTCCTGAGGAGGGGCGGCTGTCCCGGCGCGCGGATAATTTCGACCAGTGCCACCATCCGGTCTTGACGCCGTGGGTGGTCGTCGAGATTGGGGACCGCCATCTGGTCGCCACCGTCGAGTTCAACGACGCGCACCTCGGCGGCCCTGAGGCCGTGCACGGGGGAGTGATCACCCTGTTCTTCGACGAGTTCCTGGGAATCTTCGTCGGCCTGCAGACCGATCCCGACACCCGCACCGCATACCTCAAGGTGGACTACCGCCGGGTCACGCCGGCGAACCGGAAGCTGACGGTGACGGCCACGATCAATAGCGTCGAGGGGCGCAAGACCCTCATCCGCGGCCAACTCAAGGACGGTGACGAACTGCTGGCGGAGGCCGAGGGCCTGTTTATCCGTCTGCGGCCCGACCTTGGGTGAGTTCACGCGCGACCGGTAGTGCATTCCGCGAACTGAATTCGCGGACGATGACGAATTGAGAGGTTGACAATAATGGGCGAGTTCTCTCGTAGCGAGGTTGAAGCGGCCTTCCGCCACTACTTCATGGTGGGGCAGGGCACGGAAAACTGGGAGGGGTGGGCGCACCTATTCACCGGCGATGCCGTCTACCACGACCATTACTACGGAAAGTTCACCGGACCGGGCGAGATCACGCGATTCATCGAGGGCACGATGGGGGCGGCCCCGCACGTCTACAACCCCTTGGTCTGGTACGTGATCGACGGCAACCGGGTGGTGTACGAGGTGCTGAACCGGGCAGACAACCCTGAGCCCGGCGGCCCGCCGATCGAATTCTCGTCGTGGCAGAACATCATCTACGCCGGCAACGGGAAGTGGCGTTCGGAGGAGGATATCTGGCTGATGGGTGAGATGAAGCGGTTCGTCAAGGAGTACAACGAGGCGTTGGCGAAGTTCCCGCAGACCGAGGAACAGAGGCTCAGTCGCAGGGACTGGGGCGACTGGGTGGACTGGGCGAGGCCCGCAGACGGACATGAGACCAGGCCATCCTGGATGGACAGGGAGAATTTCGCCCCCTATGGCAGTCGCGCCGAGTTGGATGTCGGTGTGCGCAACAGTTGAGCGAATCGACCCCCGGCCAGTCGGCCGGGGGTCTGCGCTCCGCGGGATCGACGATCAGGCGATGCGGATGATCGTCTTGCCCACGGTGCGGCGGTGCGCGACAGCCTCGAGGGCCTCCCGTGTCTGCTCCAGGGGGAACTCGGCGCTGATCACGGGCCTGATGCGGCCGGACGTCCACATCGCGGTGAATTCCTCGCGGTCCCGGGCCGCGCTGGCGGGGTCGTGGGACGCGAAGGTGCGGATCTCCAGGCCCTTGACGGTGACCCCTTTGAGCAGCACCAGGTTGAGCGGAATGCTGGGGATCTCGCCGCTCGCGTAGCCGAGGGTGACGAATCGGCCGCCCCACCGCAGTTCCCGGAGCGCGAGCTCGGCGAGCGGCCCGCCGACCGGGTCGATGACCACATCGAGCTGTCCCGCCCCGAGGCTGCTCCGCAGCGATTCGCGCAGGCCGTCGTCGGCGTAGTTCACGGTGTGGGCCGCGCCCTTGCCCCGGGCCGCGGCGAGCTTGTCCGCCGACGACGCGGCGGCGACCACGTTCGCCCCGAGCGCGGTGGCGAGCTCCACCGCGGCGAGGCCGACTCCGCCGCCAGCGCCGAGGACGAGCACGTTCTCGCCGGGGCGGACCGCCGCTGCGGAGCGGAGCGCATGGAATGCGGTGAGGTGGCAGACCCAGGTTGCGGCGGCCTCGGCGAAGGAGACCGTCTCGGGGATCAGCACGGCCGCGGACGCGGGAGCGAGGCAGTACTCGGCGAAGGCGTTGGGCGCGAGAATCGCGACGCGGTCGCCGAGGCGCAGCCCGGTGACACCGTCGCCGAGCGCCGCCACGGTGCCCGCGGCCTCGTTGCCCGGGATGAATGGCAGCGGGGTTTGCAACTGATACGACCCGGCGATCATCAGCGTGTCCGGAAAGTTGACCGCGGCGGCGTGGACGGCCACCAGGATCTGGCCGGGCCCGGGGCCCGGCACCGCCACGGAGTCGAGCCTGATCTCGTCGGGGACGCCGATCTCGTGGATACGGGCGGCCCTCATGGTCGCCGCTGGCGTGCCGCTAGTGGTACCGCGCACCGTCATTTATGAACTCTCCGTCAGATTGATTTGTGGGCTGCTACCAGCAGGTTTGGGAGTCTGGCGGCAGGGAGTAATTGTATTCTACACTTAGGGTAACTATATTCTGAAGTATGACGGAACTAACAGATAGCAACGCGGTGAGCGCGCCGGCGCCCACCCTCGACATCGAGTCCCTCAGCCGGTGGATGGACGCGCAGGGGCTTCCAGGCCAGGGCGAGCTGGCCCAGGCTCGATCGCTGGTCGGAGGCTCGCAGAACGAACTGTTCGAGATCATTCGCGGCGGGGAGAAGATGGCGCTGCGTCGCCCGCCCAGCTACGGCGTCGAGGGGCGGGCCAAGGTGCTGATGCGTGAGGCCCGGCTGCTCAAGGCGCTCGCCGGCACCGACGTCCCCCACGCGGGACTGCGGGCCGCCACCGACGACGAGTCGGTGATCGGCACGCCCTTCTACCTCATGGACCTGGTCGACGGCTGGAGCCCGATGGGCGCCGGGTGGGTGGCCCCCTTCGACGTGAACCTCGAGGCCCGGGGCGGCCTCGCGATCGAGCTGGTCGACGGAGCCGCGAAGATGGCGCGCGTGGATTGGAAGGCTCAGGGGCTCGAGGGCTTCGGCAAGCCGGAGGGTTTCCTGGACCGCCAGGTCGACCGCTGGCTCTCACACCTGTCGGGCTTCAAGTTCCGGGAGATCCCCGGGCTGGAGGAGACCGCGAAGTGGCTGCGCGCGCACCAGCCGAAGTCCTTCACCCCCGGCATCATGCACGGCGACTACCAGTTCGCGAACGTCATGTACCGCCACGGGGAGCCGGCGAAGCTGGCCGCGATCATCGACTGGGAGATGGCCACGATCGGCGATCCGCTGCTCGACCTCGGCTGGGTGCTGGTCGGGTGGCCGCCCGAGGGGGACGCGATGCAGCACGCCCGCTACCTCAACTACGACGGCATGCCGTCGCGGGAGGACATGCTGGAGCACTACTCGAACGTCAGCGGCCGCGACGTGTCCGACATCGACTACTACGTGATCCTCGCGCGGTTCAAACTAGCGATCGTGCTTGAGGCTAGCGTGGCCCGCCATGCCAAGGGCCAGGCGGACGACCGCGTCGCCCGGTTCGGGCCAATCGTCCTGGAGCTGATGGAATTCGCGGCCTCGCTGGCCAAGACCACCCCGCTGCGCTGACCGTCGACACGAGACCTACCAACCTGAATCACGAGGAGTAAGAGATGGCATGGGATTTCGAGACCGATCCAGAATTTCAGAGCAAGCTCGACTGGGTGGCGCGCTTTGTGCGTGAGGAGGTGGAGCCCCTCGACCTGGTCTGGCCGTACGACAACTACAAGCCCCTCGACGACGAGCACCGCCGGATCGTGGACCCGCTCAAGCAGCAGGTCCGCGACCAGGGGCTGTGGGCCTGCCACCTCGAGCCGGCGCTCGGCGGACAGGGCTTCGGGCAACTGAAGTTGGCCCTGCTCAACGAGATCCTCGGCCGGTCCACGTGGGCGCCGATTATCTTCGGCACGCAGGCGCCCGACACGGGCAACGCGGAGATTATCGCCCACTTCGGCACCGCGGAGCAGAAGCAGACGTACCTGCAGCCACTACTCGACGGCGAGATCTTCTCCTGCTATTCCATGACCGAACCGCAAGGTGGGGCCGACGTCTCGGGCTTCAAGACCACCGCCGTGCGCGACGGCGACGACTGGATCATCAACGGCTGGAAGTTCTTCTCCTCCAACGCCCGTTACGCGACGTTCTGCATCGTCATGGCGTACACCGACAAGGACGCGGGCCCGCACAAGGGCATGTCTATGTTCCTCGTCCCGACGGACACGCCGGGGCTGAACATCGAGCGCAATCTCGCGCTGATCCACGAGCCGGTGGAAGAGGGTTCCGAGGCCTACATCCACTACGACAACGTGCGGGTGCCGTCCACCGCCTTGCTGGGCGGCGAGGGCCGCGCGTTCGAGGTGGCGCAGTTCCGCCTCGGTGGCGGCCGCGTGCACCACGCGATGCGCACGGTCGGCCTCGCGCAGCGTGCGCTCGACATGATGTGCGAGCGGGCCCTGAGCCGCACCACCCGCGGCAAGCCGTTGGCCGAGCGCGAGACCGTGCAGACCTACATCGCCCAGTCCTATGCGGAGCTTCAGCAGTTCCGGCTGTTCGTCCTGCAGACCGCGTGGAAGATCGACAAGACCAAGGACTACTCGCAGTGCCGCACGGATATCAGCGCCATCAAGTTCCTGACACCGAAGGTGCTCCACGACATCGTGCAGCGCTCGATCCAGGTTCATGGCGCGCTGGGCGTCACGCAGGACACCCCGCTGAGCAAGATGTGGGTTTCGGCGCCGGTGATGGGCCTGGTGGACGGGCCCACGGAGGTGCATCTGCGGCAGGTCGCCATCGGCGTCCTCAAGGGGCACCACAAGACGGACGGCCTGTGGCCGACGGAGCACATCCCGTCCAAGTTGGCCGCGGCGAAGGGGAAGCTCGGAATCGCTTGAGGCGGTGATGGTGTGGGAGAAACCAACTGAGAGGCAGTCGATTGCGCACGGGAATTGTATTGATCCATGGCGGCCAGCACACCGGGCAGTGCTGGCAGCCGACAGTCGACTACCTGCGGAGGGTGCGGCCGGACGTCGAGGTCCTGGCGGTCGACCTCCCCGGCCGCGGCGACAATCCAGCCGACCTGGCCAGCGTGGGGATCGCCGAGTGCGTGGCCTCGGCGGTGGCCGACATCGAGGGCGCGGGACTGACGGACATCGTGCTGGCTGCCCACTCTATGGGCGGGGTGACCTTGCCCGGTGTGGCGGCGAAGCTGGGCGCGGACCGCGTCGCACACCTGGTCTTCATCGCCGCCGCAGTGCCGCCCGAGGGCTGGTCCATCGCGGACAACCTCACAGGTGCGCTCCAGGAGGAGGTGCTCGAGAGGGTGTCGGAGTCCGCGCCGCCGCCCGCAGTGTTCCCGCGGGAGCTGGCGGAGCAGCTGTTCTGCAATGGGATGAGTGCCGAGCAGGTGGATTTCGTCGTCGGCCAGATGTGTCCAGAGAGCAGCCTGCTGGCCACCCAGCGCGTGGATCGGACGCGGATGCCCGCGTCGATTCCGCGGACCTGGGTGCTCACCGCGCAGGACCGCGCGGTCGCCCCGGCGCAGCAACGCCGGCACATCGAGAACCTGGGCGGAGTCGGCAATATCGTGGAGATCGACACCTGCCACGACGTGATGGTCAGCGAGCCGGCGGCGTTGGGGGAGGCATTGCTCGCCTGCCTCCCCTGAGCTCGCCTGCCGCCCCTTGGCCGTCCATCCTCAGAAGTCGGTGCCCCCGTCGACATTGATGAGCGCCCCGGTCAGGTAGCCCGCGCGGGGGGAGAGCAGGAAGGCGATCAGCTCTCCGACCTCGTGGGGCTGGCCGGGGCGCGCCAGGGCGGCATTCAGTCCCCACTCCTCGACCATCACCCGCTCGAGGGCCTCGTCGTACGGGTAGCCGCGCGACTCCGCGACCTGTGCGCGAATCGCGCGGAGGGCATCTGTCTCCACCGCCCCCGGGCAGACGCAATTTGCCCGGACTCCTTGGCCGCCATAGGCTTTCGCGATGCCTTTGGTGAACACCGCGACGGCGCCCTAGAGCGACGCGTAGGGCAGGCGGGCGATCTCGGGTGCCCGGACCGAGTAGGCGGCGGTGGTGACAACGGTGCCTCGGGTCTCGACCAGATGCGGGAGCGCGGCCTCGACGGTGCGGCTCACGCCCAGTAGGACGTCGCGGAACGCCGCGGTCCACATGGCGTCGGGCGACTCGATGGGGTCCTTGCCGAGAATGCCGGTGGTCGTGGCCACCCCGTCCAAGCGGCCGAGGAATTCGACGGCGGCGTCGACCGCGCGTTCGGCATCGCCCTCGACGCTGACATCGAAGGCGACCCCGCGCGCGTGCGGGGAGCCGTCCGCCCGAAGGGTCTGGGCCGCGGCCTCCGCGCGTCCGAGATCGCGTCCGACGACCACGACGGACGCGCCGTCGGCGGCCAGCACCCGGGCCGTCGCCAAGCCCATCCCGGCGGTGCCGCCGACCACGAGGTATCCCTTGTCTCGAACTAGTAGGTCCATAGCGGTGCGGGTTCCTCCCGGTTTGGGCGCGCCGACGCTCGGGCCGTGGGGCTCGAGGGCGAGGGCTCGCAAGCGTGGTGGTGGGCGGGGCGGTGTGCGGGCGGCTCGTCAAAACGTCCGCGCCACGCATTCCAATATTGTACATTGGCGTCAGATATCGGCTATTGAATGAGATGCTCTCGGAGCCGCGCGGACGCGTTGGCGGGCACCTGGCAGAGGGAGGCATGGCTGTGCGTTTCAGCGGGAAAGTCGCGATCGTCACCGGCGCGGGCAACGGGATCGGGGAGGCTTGCGCGCGGACGTTGGCAAGCCAGGGCGCGGCAGTGCTCGTCACGGACGTCGACGACGTGGCGGGCCGCCGCGTCGTGGCGGAGATCTCTGCCGCGGGCGGTGTCGCCGCCTATGCGCACGCCGACGTCTCGCGTCCAGACGACGTCGACAACATGGTGGCGCAGGCGGTCGACGTGTTCGGGGGACTGCACCTCGCGGTCAACAACGCGGGCGTGGCCCACCCCCTCGGCCGTCTGCACGAGCTCGCCGTGGCGGACTTCGACAGGGCCGTCGACGTGACGCTCCGCGGCACCTTCTTGTGCATGCGGGCCGAGCTGGCGCACTTCGTCGCCGCGGGCAGCGGCGCCATCGTCAATATGAGCTCGTGTGCGGGGCTCAAATCGGCAGAGCAGATGCCGGGTTACGTGGCCTCGAAGCATGGAGTCCTGGGCCTGACGCGAAACGCGGCGATCGACTACGCGACGGACGGCATCCGCGTCAATGCCGTCGCGCCGGGGACGATTGCGACGCCGGCCATCCTCTCCTACCCGGCCGAGCTGCAGCAGAAGTGGCAAGGCCTCATCCCGATGGGGCGGATGGGACGGCCCCAAGAGGTGGCGGACTTGGTCGCGTTCCTGCTCTCCGACGAGGCCTCGTTCATCACGGGCAGCACGTACGAGCTGGACGGCGGGATGATGCAGGCCCTGCCTAAATGACCGGCGTGAGCACTCCCGGTTCCGCGAGCTGAGGAGGCGCATTGTGGAGATCCAGCAATTGCGATGCTTCGCCGCCGTGGCCGACCACGGCTCCTTCACCAAAGCCGCGGCCGCGGTTCACGTCACCCAGCCCGCGCTCTCCCACGCCATCGCCAAGCTCGAGTCCGAGCTGGGCGTCCGCCTGTTCAATCGGGCAGCCACCGGCGCGAGGGTGACCTCGGCGGGGAGCATGCTCCTCGAGCGCGCACGTCAAGCCCTGTGGGCCATCGAGGGCGTCGAGTCCGCGGCCGCGTCGCTGCACGGCGTCCTGGCAGGCACGCTGCGCATCGTGAGCTCACGGTCGTTCACCACGCCGTTCTCAGCGCTGGCCGCCGAATTCCATGCACTGCATCCGCTGGTCAACCTGCAGATCTCCTCGCCGCTAGCCGAGTTCGACGTGTGCTCGCTGGTCTCGCTCGGGGAGTGCGACGTCGCCCTGGCCGGAATGGTCGAGCTGCCGCCTGGACTGGCGGCCCAAGTGCTCGACGAAGAGGCGTTGGCCGTGGTTCTTCCCGAGGGGAGCGACCTGATCGGCTCGGGCCACACGGCCTCCTGGGAGCAGGTCTCGATGCTGCCCTTGATCCTGCCGCCCACCGGAAACCCGGCGCGGCTGGGTATCGACAGGATCTTCGCCGAGTTCGATCTCACGGTCTCGGCGACCGTGGAGAACGAGGACTACGAATCCACCATTGAGTTGGTGCGGCTGGGAGTTGGCGCCTGTCTGGCCAAGTCCTCATTCTCACGGCTGCCAGCCGGGCTGCAGGTCAAGACGATCACACCGATGCGGCGCACGCAGGTCGGCCTGATCTACCGGCGGGGCGATCTGGCGCCCGCCGCCGCGGCCTTCCGCGACCTCGCAGTCTCCTACTACGCGGCCTCCCGCCGCCGTGGCCCTGGCTAGCGGCCGGCGCCGGGCGGATAGCGCCATAAGTCCGGCACATGGCCCTATTCGACTTTTTCCTTGGACAGTCCGGCGCCCTCGCCGGTCTACTTAGGTCACCCGAGATTGCCGCAGTCTGGCGGCACGCAGAAGTCATCGGGCAACTCGCACAGACCTAGGAGAACCGGCCATGATCACTATCCATCCGCTTAGCAGTCGCATCGGCGTCGAAGTGGGGGTGTCTCCCTTGGTGGAGGCCTCGATGCGTCCGTCGTGGCCGAGCTGCGCGCGGCGCTCGTCGAGCACAAGGTCCTGTTCTTTCGAGATCAGCATCAGCTCACGGAGGCCGGGCAGGTTGCCTTCGGAGCGCTCTTCGGCGAGCTGGAGCAGCATCCGTTCGCCCCCGCAGCCTCCGGCCATCCTGAGCTGATGGTGTTGCGACGCGCACCGGACACACCGGTGGGCAGGGCCAAATACCCGTATGGCGAGGACTTTTGGCACTCCGACGTGAGTTGGCGCGCGGACCCTTCCTTTGGCTCGATCTTGCGGGCGAAGGAGGTCCCGGCCATGGGCGGGGACACGCTGTGGGCGGATATGGAGGCGGCGTTCGCGGGTTTGAGCCCGTCTATGCAGGAGGCGCTCCGGCCCCTGCGCGCGGTGCACGATTTCGACAAGTCCTTCGGACCCGGGCTGCCGCCAGAGCAGAAGGTCGCGATGGCAGAGCGGTACCCGGCCGTGGAGCACCCCGTCGTGCGTACGAATCCGGACACTGGGGCCCCGCTGCTCTACGTCAACGAGCCGTTCACCACGCGGATCGCCGGCATGGATATCCGGGAGAGCGACGCGCTGCCGCGGCTGCTCTATCGGCAGGCGAGCAAGCCGGAGTACCAGTGCCGGTTCAGCTGGCGCGCGGACTCCGTCGCCTTCTGGGACAACAGGGTGACCCAGCACTACGCCTGCCACGACATCGGCTCGGGCGTCCGCGAGATGCATCGGGTCACCATGGCAGGCGAGGCTCCGCACTGAGCGGGCCCACTGGCCGGGTCTGCTTTGGCCGTTGACAGTTGAGCCCCTCCGCCGTTAATGTTCATGGTGTCAGATAGCGGGATCAGGTCTTGTGGAACCACGGGGCTTCGGCGCTTCTGCGGCACCATCGCCAGCGCGGCAGATTGCCCCTGTGCGGACCGTGAGGGGAAATCATGACCAGAGTTGCAGGCAAGGTCGCGTTCGTCACCGGGGCGGCACGGGGACAGGGCCGCAGTCACGTGGTGGAACTCGCGAGGAACGGCGCGGACATCATCGCGTTCGATCTATGCGCGGACGTCGAGACCAATCACTACGCCTTGGCCACTGCCGAGGACCTCGCGGAGACTGCGGCGCTGGTCCGCGCCGAGGGGCGCCGGGTGGTGGCCGCGAAGGTGGACGTGCGGGACCGGGTTGGTCTTGAGGCGGCTCTCGCGGCCGCGGTCGACGAGTTGGGCCGGCTCGACATCGTGGTGGCGAACGCCGGTATCTGCCCGCTGGGCGACGACGTCCCCGTCCAGGGTTTCGTGGACGCGTTCGACGTGGACTTCGTGGGCGTCGTCAACACGATCCACACCGCGATTGCGCACATCGGCGACGGCGGCTCGATCATCGCGACCGGCTCCCTCGCCGCGCTCATGCCCGGGGGGCTCACTAGCCCCGGGGGGACGGGATACGGGTTGGCCAAGCGGATGATCCCCGAATATGTCCGCACCGTCGCGCACTTGCTTGCGGCGCGGGGGATCCGGGCGAACACGATCCACCCGTCGAACTGCAACACGGACATGCTCCAGAGCCCGCCGATGTACAAGATGTTCCGTGACGACCTGGAGAATCCGACGTTGGACGACGTCAAGGAGGGGTTCGCGAGCATGCACGCGATCCCGACCCCGTGGGTGGAGCCGTCCGACATCTCCAACGCGGTCCTGTACCTGGCCTCCGACGAGTCGCGGTATCTCACCGGCCAGGCGCTGCGCATCGACGCCGGCGCCGGGCTCATCCTCGGGCTATAGGGGATCAGCATCGTGGCGCAAACAGATCGCCGAGAGTTGACGCCGGACTGGTGGGCGGACCGCGAGCCGGATCGGCTCGCGGTCGTCGTCCCCGGCGGGGCGTCGATCACGTACGGCGACCTGGCGTGGAAATCGCGCGCCCTCGCGCAGGACTGGATCGGCCGGGGCATCGAGGCTGGCGACCGCGTGGCGATCGTCATGGAGAACTGTGCCGACTACCTCGTCGTGGCGATCGCGGCGCTGCGGGCCGGTGTGCGGCTCGTCGCGGTGAACATCCACCTGACCGCCGCGGAAGCCGTGCATGTCGTCGTGGACTCCGATGCGAGGCTCGTAGTCGTCGGCGAGGCTTTCGTCGACGTTGCGGTCGCGGCGCAGGCGGGTGCCGCACGGCCGCCGGCGATTGTTGTGGCCGGCGGTGTGTCTGAGGCCACCGGTGTCCCCGGGCTTTACGACAGCCTTGCCGACCCGGGACCCGCGGACGCCTCGGCCACCCGGCAGGGCACGTTCATGTTCTATTCCTCTGGCACCACCGGGAAGCCGAAGGGCATTCTGCGCGCGGTGCCCGATGTGTCCTTCGCGCAGGGTGACTCGCTGACCGAGGTGTTCTCCAAAATATGGGGGTTCGACTCCGACTCTGTGTGGCTGAACTCCGCGCCGCTCTACCACGCGTACCCACTGCAGAGCTGCACCTCGGTGATCCGATGGGGCGGCACGCTAGTCCTGACCGGGAAGTTCGACGCGGAGGAGAGCCTGCGCCTGATCGATCGGCACGGCGTGACGCACAGCAGCATGGTGCCGACCATGTTCGTCCGGTTCCTGCGGCTGCCCGCGCAGACTCGGGCGCGGTACGACGTGTCCTCGCTGAAGACTGTCCTGCACGCCGGCGCGCCCTGCTCGCAGCCCGTCAAGCAAGCGATAATGGATTGGTGGGGACCGGTCCTCTACGAATTCTATGGCGGTAGCGAGAACATCGGCATGGTCCTGATCGGTCCGCAGGACTGGCTGGCGCATCCCGGCTCCGTCGGCAAGCCGGCACCGGGCACGATCTCGGTCCTCGACGGCGAAGGCCTGCCGACGGGGCCGAACGAGCGCGGCACTATCTGGTTCGACGCGGCGCCGCAGTTCTCCTACCACCACGCGCCGGAGAAGTCGGCCGAGGTTTTCGACGCGGAGGGCCGGGCGACGCTCGGCGACTTGGGCTACCTCGACGCCGACGGCTACCTGTACCTCGACGGGCGGCGGACGGACCTGATCATCTCCGGCGGCGTGAATATCTATCCGGCGGAGACCGAGCAGCGGCTTGCTGAGCACCCGGCGGTGTTCGATGTCGCGGTGATCGGAGTCCCGGACGACGAGTACGGACAGCAGGTCAAGGCAGTCGTGCAGCTGGAGGGCGGGCATGTGTCCGGTCCGGAGATGGCGGAGACGCTGATCGCCTATTGCCGTGAGCAACTGGCCGCCTATAAGTGCCCCCGCTCGGTGTCCTTCGAGGAGTCGCTGCCGCGGACGCCGACGGGCAAATTGCTCAAGCGGGTCCTGATGGACCGCGAGTGGTGACCATGTCCTCGGCACAGCCTTGGTCCACAACGGTCGCCTTGGCGAACCTGGTTTAGTCCCACGCTGAGAAACCGGGACTGGCGTCCCGAGTCCGACCCCATTGCAATATTGCTATCTGCGCCAGCGACATTGGCTGGCGCCGAGACATTGAAGGCGAGGAATGTCATGGCCTATGTGATCACCCAGGCGTGCTGCAACGACACGGCATGTGTCGATGTGTGCCCGGTCGACTGCATCCGCCCCACTGCCGACGATGCCGAGTACGGCATCACCGAGCAGCTTTTCATCGAGCCGACCACGTGCATCGACTGCGGCGCCTGTGTGGACGCGTGCCCGGTGGACGCGATCTTCCCGGAGGACGAGCTCAGCGAGCAGAACGCGAAGTACACGCAGATCAACGCGGACTATTTCACGCTGCACCCCCTTGTCGTCGACTACGACTCGCACGTTCCCCCGACTCCGATCGTGGTCGCCAGGGAGGACGCCCCGCTCCGGGTCGCCGTCGTCGGGACCGGCCCCGCGGCGACATACGCGGCCACCGAGCTCGTCACCCAGGGTGGGCGCTCCATGGAGGTCGACATGTTCGACCGGCTGCCGTCCCCGTGGGGCCTGGCACGCGGCGGTGTGTCGCCGGATCACCAGGGCACCCGCATGATCACCGACACCTTCGAGATGTCGGTGCGCAAGCCTGCCGTGGCGGCGCACCTGAACGTGGAGATCGGCAAGCACCTCAGCCACGAGGAGCTGCTGGAGCACCACCACGCCGTCATCTACGCTGTCGGCGCGTCCACCGACCGGCAGCTGGGCATCCCCGGCGAGGACCTGCCCGGCAGCCATCCCGCCACGGACTTCGTGGCCTGGTACAACGGCCACCCCGACTACGCGGACCACGAGTTCGACCTCAGCGGCGAGCGGGCGGTGATCGTCGGCAACGGCAATGTCGCCCTCGACGTCGCGCGGATGCTCGTGATGGACCCCGATGAGCTTGCGAAGACCGACATCGCGGACCATGCCCTGGCAGCGCTGCGCAAGAGCAACATCCGGGAGGTGGTCATCCTCGGCCGTCGTGGTCCGGTGCAGGCTGCGTACACCAGCAAGGAGCTGATGGGCTTAGGCGATGTGCGCGATGTGGACGTCTATATCGATCCCCGCGACCTAGAGCTCGACGCGCACAGCCAGGCACTGGCCGACGCCGAGGACATCGAGCTGCCACTGCGGCTGAAGATGGAGTGGGCCCGCGACTTCGCCGCCCGCACGCCGAACCCCGACCGCAAGCGCATCGTGCTTAAGTTCCTCGGCTCGCCGGTGGAGATCACGGGCGAGGGCCGCGTGGAGGGCATCACGGTGGCGCGCACTGAGCTGGTCGTCGATGAGGCCGGCAATCTGCAGGCGCACGCGACCGGCGATACGGAGACCATCGAGGCGGGCCTGGTGATGCGCTCGATCGGCTACCGCGGCGTCGCGATGGCCGGGGTGCCGTTCGACGACAGGCGCGGCGTCATCCCGAACGAGGGTGGCCGCGTCATTGACCCGGCGACCGGCGAGCCGGTGCTCGGCGTCTATGTCACCGGCTGGATCAAGCGGGGGCCGTCCGGCTTCCTCGGAACCAACAAGAAGTGCGCCAACGACACCGTCGGCCTGCTGGCGGCGGACGTGAAGGACAGACTGCTCAGCCGCCCGGTGAAGGACCGGGCCGCGTTGGAGGCGCTGATCTCGGAGCGCCAGCCCGACTCGGTCAATTTCAAGGAGTGGAGCGTCCTGGACCGGGCCGAGCGCGCGAGAGGCAAGGAGTCCGGCCGCCCACGGGTCCGGTTCGCCAACGTGCAGCAAATGGTCGACATCGCCAAGGGGCGGGGCTGACGTCGGCGGCGCTCAGCCGGCGCTAGCGATCTCCTCCAGGATCAGCTCGGCGGTGCGCTGCGGCGCGAGCTCGGGGATCCAGTGGTGCACCCCGGGCAGGACCTCCAGCCGGTAGGGCGCGTCCACGAACCGGGCGGTCAGCTCCGCGCCGCGGCGGCCCAGAAATGGGTCGCCGTCGGACCAGATCAACATGGCGGGGACGGTCACCGGCGTCGCCGTTGCGCGAGGGCTGGCCAGCGGGATGGCGCGGTACCAATTGAGCATGGTGCGGCAGGTCGTCCGATCCTCCAGCTGCGCGGTATACGTCGCGGCCAGCTCCGGCGGTAGGCCTGGGATGCCGCGACGCGCAAACCTGCCGAGGATGAACTCGGGCAGCCACGGCAGCTGGAAGAACAGCATGTAGGTGCTCTTGAGCGACTGGGTGCCCGTCATCGCGCGCAGGAATGCGCCCGGGTGGGGCACGGACAGCGCCGTGACGGTGCGGACTCGCCCGGGATGGCGCTGCGCGAGGGTCCAGGCGACCATCGCGCCCCAGTCATGGCCCACGATGTGCGCGCGCTGGACGCCCGCGGCGTCCAGCATCGCGACGATGTCCGCGGCGAGCTTGTCGGCGGTGTACTGCCGCCGCCCGCGCGGGCGCGCGCCGGGGGAGTAACCGCGCTGGTCCGGGGCCAGGGTGCGGTACCCGGCGGCGTTGAGCAGCTTTGCGACCGGGTCGAAGGAGTGGCGGTTCTGCGGGAAGCCGTGCAGCAGCACGACGGTCTCGGCGGCGGAATCGGCTGCGGCGGAATTGGCTGCGGCGGGACCGGAATCCGAGACATCGAATCGCAGTCCGTCGCGAGTGAATGTGTCCATCAGCCAATTATGCCCACACGGCCAGGCGCAGGTTATGATGGTTGAACGTGTTCTAGTTTTACAGTGCATGTGATCTGAATCACTCGAGTGTTTCAGTATTGCGCTATAGATTGACGGTCGGTGTCTGCGCGATTTCCGGGCAGTGCCGAGACAGCGAACGTGAGGATTGAAATGACCTATGTGATCACCCAGGCATGCTGCAACGACACCGCGTGTGTCGACGTGTGCCCGGTCGACTGCATCCGTCCCACGGCCGACGACGCGGCGTACGCCACCACTGAACAGCTCTATATCGAGCCCACC
Source organism: Tomitella biformata AHU 1821 (assembly GCF_000524475.1). Taxonomy (GTDB): domain Bacteria; phylum Actinomycetota; class Actinomycetes; order Mycobacteriales; family Mycobacteriaceae; genus Tomitella; species Tomitella biformata. The sequence goes on from NZ_BAVQ01000037.1 coordinate 66,942, forward strand.
ACGTGTATCGACTGCGGCGCCTGCGTGGACGCGTGCCCGGTGGACGCGATCTTCCCGGATGATCAGCTCAGCGAGCAGAACGCCAAATACACGCAGATCAACGCGGACTACTTCGAGAAGAACCCGCTCGTCGTGGACTGGGACTCCTTCACCCCGCCCACGCCGATCGTCGTGGCCAAGGAGGACGTCCCGCTGCGGGTCGCGATCATCGGCACCGGCCCGGCCGCCACCTACGCCGCCATCGACATCGTCACCCAGGGCGGGCGCTCCGTCGAGGTCGACATGTTTGACCGCCTGCCCTCCCCGTGGGGCCTGGCGCGCGGCGGCGTCGCGCCTGACCATCAGGGCACCCGCATGATCACCGACACCTTCGAGAGTGCGGTGCGCAAGCCCAACGTCGCGGCGCACCTGAACGTGGAGATCGGCAAGCACCTCAGCCACGAGGAGCTCCTCGAGCACCACCACGCCATCGTCTACGCCGTCGGCGCGTCCACCGACCGGCACCTGAACATCCCCGGCGAGGACCTGCCCGGCAGCCATGCCGCCACGGACTTCGTCGCCTGGTACAACGGCCACCCGGACTACGCGGACCACGAGTTCGACCTCAGCGGCGAGCGGGCCGTCATCGTCGGCAACGGGAACGTGGCCCTCGACGTCGCGCGGATCCTCGTGAGCGATCCTGACGTGCTGGCCAAGACCGACATCGCGGACCACGCCCTCGCCGCGCTGCGCAAGAGCAACATCCGCGAGGTCGTCGTGCTCGGTCGCCGCGGCCCGGCGCAGGCCGCGTACACCAGCAAGGAGCTGATGGGCCTGGCAGATGTCGCCGGTGTCGACATTGTTATCGACCCCCGCGATCTCGAGCTCGACGACCACAGCCAGGCGCTCGTGGATTCGCCCGACGCACCGCTGCCCCTCGAGGTGAAGATGCGGTGGGCCCGCGATTTCGCGGCGCGCACCCCAAACCCGGACCACAAGCGCATCGTCTTGAGCTTCCTCGGCTCGCCGGTGGAACTCGTGGGCGACGGCCGCGTGGAGGGCATCGCCATCGCGCGCAACGAGCTCGTCGTCGACGACGCCGGCGCCCTCCAGGCGCACGCGACCGGCGAGGTCGAGACTCTCGACGCGGGCCTGGTCATGCGCTCGATCGGCTACCGCGGCGTGCCCGTGCCAGGCGTGCCCTTCGACGATAAGCGGGGCATCATCCCCAACGTCGACGGCCGCGTGATCGACCCGGCTACCGGCGAGCCGCTGCTGGGTATCTACACCGTTGGCTGGATTCGGCGCGGGCCGTCCGGCACCCTGGGCACCAACAAGAAGTGCGCGGCCGACATGGTCAAACTGCTTGCCGCAGACGTTAAGGACAAGCTCCTGGCCCGCCCCGTGCAGAGCCGGGACGCGCTGAACGCGCTCCTCGCCGAGCGGCAGCCAGACGCCGTCAGCTTCCAGGAGTGGACTGCGCTGGACCGCGTCGAGCGCGAGCGCGGCAAGGAGGTCGGCCGCCCCCGCGTCAAGGTCACCGACTGGGCGCAGATGATCGACATCGCCAAGGGGCGGGTCTGAGTTCATTCCGCGCGAGCGGCGTGACACCCTGGATGCCGTGAATCCGTCCACTGCCCAGGCCGCCGTCATCGTCGACGAGCTGATCCGCGGCGGGGTCCGGGATGTCGTGCTGTGCCCCGGCTCCCGCAACGCCCCGCTCTCGTTCGCCCTGTTCGAGGCTGACAAGCAGAGTCGGCTGCGTCTGCATGTGCGCATCGACGAGCGCGGCGCCGGTTTCCTCGCGGTGGGTCTGGCTCTCGCGTCGGGCCGCCCCGTGGTGGTGGTGATGACCTCCGGGACCGCCGTCGCCAACCTCGGCCCGGCTGTGCTCGAGGCGAACTACGCCCGTGTGCCGCTGATCGTGCTCAGCGCCAACCGGCCCTATGAACTGCTTGGGACGGGCGCGAATCAGACCGTCGAGCAGTTCGGGCTCTTCGGCTCGCAGGTGCGGGCCACCATCGGCCTCGGCCTGGCGGAGCCCGAGCCCGAGCGGCAGCACAGCGCGTGGCGCTCCGCGGTGTGCCGGGTCCTGGCCGAGGCCTGCGGCACCCGCTCCGGGCTGTCCGGGCCGGTGCAGTTCGACGTGCCGCTGCGTGAGCCGCTAGTTCCTGACGCGCAACCCGCGGCGGCGCCCGAGGGCCGCGCCGACGGCGGACCGTGGACCCGGGTGCCCGACGCGAAAATCGAGGTGGACGTCCCGGTCGACCTCTCCCTAGACACAGTTGTCATCGCCGGCCACGGCTCCGGCCGGCTGCCCGAGCTCGACGGCGTCCCCACCATCGCGGAGCCCACCGCCCGCCAGCGCGGCATCCCCACCAACCCCCTGGCCCTGCTCGAGGTGCGGCCGCGGCAGGCGATCATCACCGGCCGGCCCACGCTGCACCGGCCGGTCTCGGCGCTGCTCGCGGACCCGGTCGTCAACGTCATCGCGCTGACCACCGGACCCCGCTGGCCGGACGTCACCGGCAACATCGCGGCCACGGGCACCCGGCCGCTGGTCGTCGGCGCGCCCTCCGCGGACTGGCTGGCCAGCTGCGCAGCGGCGGACGCCACGGCGCAGGCCTCGATGGCCACACAGCTCGCCGCACACCCCGATCCGACCGGCCTGCATGTGGCACGGGAGGTGCTGCGCGCGCTGCGGGCGGGGGACCAGCTGATCCTCGGCGCGTCGAACCCGGTCCGCGATATCTCGCTGGTCGGCGAGGTGCCAGCGGGTGTGCTCGTGCGCTCTAACCGCGGGGTGGCGGGCATCGACGGCGTCGTCTCGACCGCGATCGGCGCCGCATTGGGACATGGCGGCCGGACCGTGGCCTTGCTGGGCGACCTGACCTTCCTGCACGACGCGAACGGGCTGATGCTCGGGCCCGACGAGCCTCGGCCACGCGATCTCACCATCGTTGTCGCCAACGACGCGGGCGGCGGTATCTTCGAGCTCCTGGAACAGGGCGACCCCCGCCACGGTGCGGCGTTCGAGCGGGTCTTCGGCACCCCGCACGCCGTGGACCTCGCGGCGTTGTGCGCGGCCCACCACATCCCGCACACGCCGGTGCCCCTGGCGGAGTTGGCGGTGGCGCTGGGCGCGTCGACCGGCGGTATCCGGGTCCTAGAGGTAGCGACGGACCGCTCCGGGCTGCGCGCGCTGCACGCTGCCATCCGAGCCGGGCTGCGATGAGCGCATTGCGTCTGACCTGGCCGGATTCCTGGCATCCCATCGAGCCGCTCGCGTTGGGCAAGCGGATTGTGTGGGGCTTGGCCATCGCTATCACCGTGCTGTCCGCGGTGCTGCTGGCCGCGGTCTGGCGCAACGATCACGCCATCGAGGCGGATAAAGGCGTCGCCTACGCGCAGGTCCTATCCGCCGGACATCTGCGTTCCACCGTCAGCTTCGTGACCCCCGACGGCGCCACCTACAACCCGCCACTGGGCGTGCTCTACCCGACAAAACTGGTTCAAGGCCAGTCGATTGAGGTGGAATACGACCGCGCCGACCCGGACCTGGTGCGGGTCAGCGGCCGGGACGTCAGCATCGCTTTGGTGCCCGTGGGTTCCGTCATTTTGGGCACCTGGTTGATCGCTGGCGGGGCGCTATGGCTCCTGCGGCGCGCGCAGCAGGTACGGTCGCAAGCGTGAATAGGGCAACCCTCGAGAAGGATCCGCGTGAGGTCGCGTCGATGTTCGACGGCGTGGCGAAGCGGTACGACATCACCAACACCGTGCTGTCCTTCGGGCAGGACCGCAATTGGCGCAACGCCACCCGTGAGGCGCTGGCCCTGCGGCCCGGTGAGCGTGTGCTGGACCTGGCCGCCGGCACCGGCGTCTCCACCGTGGAGCTGCGCCGCTCCGGCGCCTGGTGTGTCGCCACCGACTTCTCCAAGGGCATGCTCAAGGTCGGCCGCACGCGCCGCGTCCCCATGGTGGCGGGCGACGCGATGGCCCTGCCGTACGGGGACGGGATGTTCGACGCGGTGACGATCTCCTTCGGACTGCGCAACGTCGCGGACACGGACGTGGCGCTCGCCGAGATGGCACGCGTGACCAAGCCCGGCGGGCGGCTGGTGGTCTCAGAGTTCTCCACCCCGGTCTTCGGCCCGTTCCGCACCGTCTACATGGAGTACCTGATGAAGGCGTTGCCCGCTGTGGCGACCGCCGTCTCCAGCAATCCCGACGCGTACGTCTATCTGGCGGAGTCCATCCGGGACTGGCCCGACCAGGCGGCCCTCGCAAATCGCATCGAGAAGGCGGGTTGGGGCGCCGTCGAGTGGCGCAATCTCACCGGCGGGATCACGGCACTGCACCGGGCTGTCAAGAACTGAGTCAACCTATTCGGGCAGCGGCACGCCGTCCCACTCGTGATCGTGCATGAATCCCTCGGGGAATCCGACGCGGTACCGGATGCTCTGACCCAGGATGTCTGCCATCGCGAGCGGCAGGGCCAGGGCGGGCAGCGGGTCCGACCGCGAGGTGATCACCTCGTCGGCCGCGCGGGCGTCGCGGAGGAATCCGCGCAGCGTGTTGCCGGGCAGCGCGGACTTGCGCCAACCGTAGAGCAGCATGCCCGGCCCGAGCATCCGCCGGACCCCGGGCTTCGGGGTGATGACGGGCTCGCCGGGGTCGACGGCGCCCAGGAACGCACGATCGACGCGGTCCTCGCGGCTGAAGAGCAGCAGGCCGCTCGTGGCCCGGGGATTGCACTCGATGGCGAACAGGCCGTCCGCGGTGTCGACGAAGTCGAAGCCGATCTGGCCGCTGAAGTTGATCGCCTTGACGCGGTCGCGGACCCACCCGGCGAGGCCGTCGTGCTCCACATGCTCGTAGTAGAGACTGGATCGGCCGTCAATCGCGTAGTTGACGGGGTAGAGCGTGTGCGCCAGCACCTGGCCGTCGCGGCAGATCGAGTAAGTGCAGTACCTCGGGCCCTCCGCCCATCCCTGCGCGAGCCACGGGTTCTGTGGGTCGAACGCCACGCGCGGAGTCTCGCCGGGGGACACCTTGAGCACGTCCTGGGCGCCGCGGGAGTAGCAGTGCTTCAACGCGAATGGCCCGGGAATCTCCAGTTCCGCCAGCTTCGCCTCGGTGTCGACCAGGGCGTAGGGGAGCGTGGGCACTCCCATCGAGCGCAGCATCTCCTGGAACGCGAACTTGTTGTCCAGGCGGTCGACCTGCTCGAAGTCCAGGAGGAACAGCTCGCACTCCGCGGGGAACAGCCCGGGGTGCCGGCGCACCGCCGCCGCCAGGATGTCCGTCTCCTCGTGCACGGTGACCACCAGGTCGATGTGGTGCTCGCGCGCGATCCGGGCCAGGTCCTGCGCCCACGCGACGGGCTCGTGGCTGGGCCGCGCGACGAGGAAGGAGTCCGCGGTCGAGTTCGAGAACCGGGAGATGGGGAAATGCAGCGAGTCGGCGGTGTACACCCGATGCCCGCCAGCCTGGAACAACCGGGCCAATTGCAGCGCCAGGAACGACCGGCCGAACGTGATCAGCACTCTCTTGCCGGATTCGGTGGACATCAGGCCTCCTCGTCGACGTGCGCGAGGCCGACATCAGCCACCGCCTCGGCCGTGAAAACCATTGCCGTGCAGGGGAATACGAGGGCTTACGCGTCGCTTGAACTAGCCAGGGAGGCCTCAATCCAATAGTCGGAAACCGCGAAGCCATTCTACCGGCTAGAAGACGGGAGGCGCACGTGTTCCTACTCGGAGTACTGGTCGCCAGCGGTGCCGCGGTCGCCTATGGCATCTCCACGGTGCTGCGGGCCATGGGTGCGCGCAATGCCGCGATCGCCGATCACCAGGACGCCTTGCCCTTGACCGCCGTGCCCTCGCCAGCACTGCCCTCGACGGTGGGCACATTCCGCAATCGCCGCTTCCTGCTGGGCACCGGATTCCTGTTGCTCGGCTTCGCTGGCGGCGCGGTGGCGGCCCGGATCCTGCCGCTGTTCCTATCGCAGACGATCGTCTCGGCCAACCTCATCGTCACGGCGCTGATCGGCTCCCTGGCACTGAACAACACGCTGCACGCCCGCGACTGGGTGGCGATGGCCACCGTCGTGTTCTCGCTGTGCGCGCTGGGGGTGTCGTCTGCGCATCACAGCGGCGGCGGGCAGGGCCGGGACCTGCACTGGGCGCTGTTCGTCTCGACGCTCGTGCTGAGCGGTCTGGCATTGCTCGCCATCTGGCAGTTGGCCGAGCGTGGCGGGCTGCTCTACGGGGCGCTGGCCGGGGTTATGTTCGGGGTTATCGCGGTGGGCGTGCGCGTCCTGGACGGCGTGAGCCCCTTCGACCCGGGACGGCTGCTGATGGACCCTGCCGCGTGGACCATCGCGATCGCCGGCAGCGTCGGCTTCTATGTGCAGACCGTGGCGCTACAGGTCGGACGCGTGAACGGCGTGACAGCGATGCTGGTGGTGGGCGAGACCGCCGCGCCGGGCCTCATCGGGGTGCTGTTCCTGGGCGACGCAGCCCAGCCCGGGCTGGTGTGGCTGGCGTACACGGGGTTCGCTGGCGCGGTCGTGGGCGCGGTCCTGGTGGCGCTATACAATGCGGACGAGTCGGACCATTTCGACGAGTGGGAGCCGCCGCCCGGGGGCTGGAGCCTGCGTCGTCGCTACGGAACGGGACGCAAAACCCGGCGGGTGAGCCTCGCTGACCGGATCCGTCGCTAGTTCACAGCGGTCAGTAGCGAGCCGTGCGTGGTCCGGATGAAGCGGCCAATCTCCGCGATCGCGCGTTGGCCCTCGGGGATCACGTCCGCGAACACGGGGAACACGTGCGGCTGTCGATCCCAGATTTGCAGCTCACAGGGCACGCCCGCCTGGGCGAGGCGCTCGGCAATCAGCTCGGAGTCCTCCAACAGCATCTCGTGCGAGCCGACCTGGATCAGCGTCGGCGGCATGTTTCGCAGGTCTGCGTTCACCGGGCACACGCGGGGGGCCTGCCCGCGGCTGGCCATCGCCGTCTGGTCCTGCCGCTCGGAGATCTTCGTCAGCTGCGGCACCGCATTCTTGGGGAACATGGAGCAGCGCTTGGCGTTCTTGCTCTGCATCTTGTGCGTGGGGTCCATCTCGGTCAACGGGGAGATGGCGACGATGGCGGCCGGCATCGGCATCCCCGCGGCCTCGATGGCCAGGGGCACCGCGAAGGCGAGGTAGCCGCCCGCGGAGTCCCCTGCAACGGTGATCTGCTCGGAGGAGTAGCCGTTGTCGAGCAGCCAGCGGTACGCGTCCACGCCGTCCGCGATCGAGTCGGTCACGGTGGCGGCGGGCAGCATGCGGTAGTCGACCATCAGCACCGCGGACTGGCTCACTGCCGAGATCCTCGAGACCAAGCGTCGGTGGGTGCGGATGCCGCAGCACAGGAACGCGCCGCCGTGCAGGTACAAGATGACGTGCTTGGTGTTGGAACCCGGGCCTTGCAGCCACTCGGCATTGCAGTTCTGCAACCGGACCGGCTGGTACGTGGTGCCGTCGATGGGGCGGAGCGCGCCGGCGGCCTTGTCGATCAGCGCGACGGGCCAGGGCAGGCGGCTCGTGCGCGACCACACGGAGAGGGCAGGCCGGACCGTGAACTGGAGGGAACGGGACAAGGCCTGGGAGGCGAGACTGGTGCCGCGGATGTGTTGGCGGCGCACGGTGGTGGGCATCGGGGCGGGCCCGCCACCCGGCGTGAGGCCCGGCGTGTTCAGCAGGTGAAGCGATCCCGGTTGTGCCACGTCAACCTCCTGGTGGATGGGCTCGCCCTGGCGGCTGGCCTGATCGAATGATGACACAGAACTAGGTGTTCAGGGTCACATTGTTATGGAATTGTGCACTAGTTCTAGCACTCTGGCGGCATCTTTACGTCGCTGATCAGCAGCTATGTAATAAAAACCAACGTCCATGTTCCAGTGTGGGAATGGGGCATGCGTTCCGTTAGGTGAGCGCCGGCGACTTCCCGCACATCTGGAACTCTGTTGTTTTCGACGTGGCGGTGCGTGGTGCGCCGAGGGGCCCCGATAGAGTCGGCAGGGTAACGAACCGAATATGAGCACGACGAACCGAGGTGTTAGCGCAATGAAGCCCAATGGAAAATCCGGAGCGGTAGGCCGGTTGATGCGGCCCGCAGTGGCACTCGCGGTTGCCTTGGGCACTGGCGCAGCCATGGTCGTCGGCTCCGCAGGTGTCGCCCAGGCCGCCCCGATCTTCAGCGGAATTCCCGGATTGCAGGACTTGCCCGGCCAGCCCGATGTCGCGTCGCCTCTGCTGGAGACGCAGGTCTTCCCCGGCGGCCCCACTGTCGGAGGGGTTCTTGGGGTTCCCGCGCAGGGCCAGGACTCCGGCGCACTGGCCCCGGCGAACTTCGGCACCCCGTCGATCACGCCCAACGAGGGCGACGTCGTGGGCGTGGCGCAGCCGATCATCATCCGCTTCCCGAGCGCCGTGTCGGACCGTGGTGCCGCCGAGCAGGCCATGCGCGTGACCGCCGGTGGCGGCGAGCTCTCGGGCGCGTTCCACTGGTTTAGCGACACGCAGGTGCGCTGGCGTCCAGAGGCGCTGTGGCCGGGCAACACGACGGTCACCGTCCAGGCCGGCGACGCGACGCGCACCTTCCAGATCGGTGACGCCGTCGTGGCCACCGCGGACGACGCCACCAAGACCATCACGATCACCCGCAATGGCGAGGTCGTCAAGACCATGCCGACGTCGATGGGCAAGGCCGGCTACGAGACCCCCAACGGCATCTACACGGTGGGCGATAAGCACCGCGACTACGTGATGGACTCCACCACCCTCGGTGTGCCGCTCAGCGATCCGCAGGGCTACCGCGTCACGGTCGACACCGCGGTGCGCATGTCCAATAGCGGTATCTTCCTGCACTCCGCCCCGTGGTCGATGTGGGCGCAGGGCAACACCAACACCAGCCACGGCTGCTTGAACGTCAGCCCCGCGGACGGCGAGTGGTTCATGCAGAACACCAAGCGTGGCGACGCCGTCGTCGTCGTGAACACCACCGGCGGAGCCATCAACGGCCATGACGGCCTGACCGACTTCAGCATGCCGTGGGGCGAGTGGGTCAACGAGTAGGCCCCCAAGACCCCGCTAGACCTTGACCTAGACCTTGACGGAGCCCCCGGCGTGCACAGCGGCCGGGGGTTCCGCCATCTCGACCGGCAGATCGGGCTGATCGGGGCGGTCGGGCGCCGGGGCGGCGGTCTGGGACACGAACCACACCCCGAGGACCACGATTGCGCAGCCCAGCAGCTGCACCGGGCTCGGGCGCTCGCCTATCAGCACCATCGCGAAGAAGACCGCCAGCACAGGCTGGAGGAGGAGCAGCGAGGAGCCGACCGAGGGGGAGAGCTTCGGCAGCGCCGCCCCGATGAGCACCCAGCCGAGGACCTGGCCAGACAAGCCCACCACCATCAGCCAGCCGATGGCTTCCCAGCCAGGCGTGAAGTCGACCGCGCCCCAGAGCAGCCCGATTGCGGTGCCCGCGATGCCCGCAGCGGCGGTGGAGATGAAGACCTGCGAGTTGGCGCGCTCGCGCGAGCTGGTGCGGCCCACGATGATGATGTAGACCGCGTACGCGACGCCGGAGGCCAGACCCAGCAGCGTGCCGACAAGGAGGCCGCCGCCCTCTGCCGGAGCCGCGCCGACCAGGCCGCTCGTGAGTGTGATGCCGATGAACATCAACGGCACGGCCAGTACGAACCGCAGCGGAATCCGGTCGCGATAGAAGGCCCACGCGAGTAGCGGGACCACCAGGACCTGGGCGCTGTTGAGGATTGTGGCGATGCCCGCGCCGACCATCAAGATCGATTGCGTCCACAGCGCGAAGTCGATTCCGAGCATGACGCCGCCGACGGCCTGGATCGCGACGACCCTGCGGGTTGGCATGCCGTGCCTGCGGAACTCCAGCAACATCAGCAGCGCGAGCGGGGGGAGCGCGATCAGGCAGCGGAAGAACACGGCGGTCGCGGGCGAGGTGTCGGCCAGTTTGGTGAACACCGAGGTCAGGGAGATGGAAGCGGCGCCAGCGGCGGCGATCCAGCGGGCATCCAACGCCGCGGGGGCGGCCTTCACGGGGGCGGGGGGAGCAGCGATTGTCACCGAGCTATTCTCGCGCGTCAGACAGATAAGCACAAATAACTAAAAGTATCGAAAAAGCAGTAGTATTCGTTATGTGTTGAATATCGAGAGGGTGCGGGCGCTGTGTGCCCTGGCGGACCACGGCTCAATCGCCGCGGTGGCGGATGCGTTGGGGGTGACGCCGTCAGGGGTGTCCCAGCAGTTGGCCAAACTGGAGAAGGAGGTGGGGACCGCGCTGATCGAGCGCGAGGGCCGGGGCGTGCGGTTGACCGACGCGGGGCGGCTGCTGGCCCGCCGCGGCCACGAGATCATCTCGCTGTTGGCGCGAGCAGAGTCGGAGGTGGCCGCCCTGCACGGCGATGTGGTCGGGGCGCTGCGGCTGGGCGCGTTCGTCTCCGCCAGCCGCGCCGCGCTCCCAGAGGCCGTCACCCGGCTTCGGGCCGCGCACCCGCACCTGGCGGTGACGCTCGCCGAGGGCGAGTCCGAGACGTTGATTCCACAGGTGATGCGGCGGGCGATGGATGTGGCGGTGGTGGACAGCTGGTCCACGCTGCCCCTGCACATCCCACCCGACGCGGTGTTCACGATGCTGCACCGGGACATCGCCGACGTGGCCCTGCCCGCGGACCATCCCCTGGCCCAGCGCGAATGCATCCCGCTGGCCGAGCTCGACGGGCTGGGGTGGGCCGCCTGGAACGAGGGCACGGACTTTCACGACTGGCTGGTGCAGACACTCCGGGCGAACGGTGTGGACCCGCGCATCGACTTCAAGGTTGCGGAGTTCGCCACCCACCTCGAGTTCGTGGACCGCGGGCTGGCCGCGGCGTTGATCCCGCGGCTGGCCCAGGTGGCGACCCCGCCGGGCGTGCGGATCGTGCGCACCACGCCCATCCTGTACCGGGACGTGCTGGCACTGTCTCGGGCCGATAACGACCGACCCACAGTCCGGGCGGGGGTTACGGCGCTGCGCTCGGTGTTCGCGGACCTGGCCTAGACCTCCGCGATATCCGCCACCAGCACGCCGACGCGCTTGGCGGACTGGCGGGCCAGGCCGTGCAGCGCGGGATCGGCGGGATCGGTCACGACGCGCGGATTCGTGACCTGGTAGACGTGGCCGCCGCGGCGCAACTCGCAGGAGCCAGCTGCGAACAGGTTCCGCATCCAGTCGGTGCGCGAGCCGTAGAGCAGGATGATCGAGATGGTGTACCCGGATCGTTGGCTCCCGGATCTGAGCGCAGTCACCGGCGTCTCGTAGCGCTGGCCGGACTTGCGGCCGACGTGCACGATCATCGCCCACGGCGGCAGGTACGGCGCCCAGATCCGCTGCAGCTTGTTGTGCGTGCGCTTGTTGAACTGGGGCAGCCAGCCAGGGGTGACGGCGTGGCTCTGGGGCGGAACACGCTTTGGAGAAATACTGTCGGGCATAGCTGGGTCCTCTCTTAGACCTCCCGCGAGTACGCGGAGGCGCGGGAAATCTGCTCGTCGCTGGGCCGCACGCCGGTGTACATCGCGAACTGTTCCGCGGCCTGCAGCGCGATCACGTTGTCGCCGGTGACGGTGCTGGCCCCGAGCTCCTCGGCGCGGCGGATGAGCGGGGTGCGCGGCGGCATGGCGACGACGTCGAACACGGTGTGCGCAGCGGCGATGGCGTCGTCGTCGAAGGGCAGTTGGGCCGCCGAGTCGCCGGCCATGCCCTGCGGGGTCGCGTTGAGCAGCAGTGCGGGCCGCCGCGGGCCGAGCTCGGGGATCCAATCGCAGCCGTGCATGCGGGCCAGGGCGCGGCCGGTCTCCGCGTTGCGCGCGAGCACCACGAGGTCCTCGTATCCCCGCCCGCGCAGCGCGGCCAGCGCGGCCGAGGCCATGCCGCCGCTGCCGGCGACCACAGCCTGCCCGTCCGGCTGGGGGAGCAGCTCCTGCACGGCCAGCACGTCGGTGTTGTATCCGGTCAGGTGGCCGTCCTCGTTGACGATGGTGTTGACCGCGTCGATGGCGACCGCCGACTGGTCTAGGGCGTCGAGCATCGGCATGCAGTCACGCTTGAATGGCATTGAGATGCCGGCCCCGCGGATCCCGAGGGCCCGGATCCCGGCGACCGCGCCCGCGAGATCCGTCGTGGTGAACGCCTTGTAGACGAAGTCCAGCCCAAGCTCCGCGTACAGGAAGTTGTGAAAGCGAGTGCCGATGTTCGACGGGCGCGCGGCCAGCGAGATGCACAGCGTGGTGTCTTTGTTGATGCCTAGCGTCATCAGGTAAGTCTAGTTGGCCCGGAGATTCCTGCGGTGGCGCGGAGCTTGCAGGATTGAAGCGCAACGTGATTCGTGATGGTTGTGGGATCGACTAACGCGATCAACCCGCCGGTCGCTTAGGAGGAGATTAGGGATTCGCGGGCCGCTGCCGCGCCACGGTCTCAGGAGTCAGGCCCCAGTCGGACCGCCCGAGACGCGACGGCGCCGCGAGCCTGCGGAAGTCTGGGAGGCCGTCCGGCGCGAGGACGTCGTCACGCACCGAGACGTGGACGACCCTGCCGAAAATCAGCGAACTATTCCCCATCTCGATGATCGAATGCCGCACGCATTCAAAGGAGATGGGCGCCTGCGCCACCCGGGGAACCGAGACGACGGTGCTCGGCTCGGCGGTGAGGCCCACCTCCTCGAACTCGTCCACGGAGTGGTCGAACGACGCTGACGTGGCGTTCATCTGGTCGATCAGAGACTCGGAGCCAATGTTGACGACGAACTCGCCGGTGTCCGCGGTGTTTCGCCAGCTGTCCTTGTGGCCCATCGAGTTGAACTGCAGGATCGGCGGCTTGCTCGAGGCGACGGTGAAGAAGCTGTACGGGGCGAGGTTCAGCACGCCGTCCGCGGATCGCGTCGAGACCCAGGCGATCGGCCGGGGGACCACCGAGGCGGTCATGAGCTTGTAGAACTCGCCGCCCCGCATCGCGGCGGGGTCGAAGCCGGTGCGGGTGGAGGGTGGGGTCGTGATGTCTGGCATGGCTTCCCGTCGTATTGGCCGGCGGCGATACGCGGGCGCCGGCTCGGCGCCCGCGCGGCTCACCAGATCCGCACGCGCTCCTCGGCGGGCATGAACAGGGCGTCGTCGGCTGAGACGTCGAAGGCCTCATAGAACTCGTCGATGTTGCGGATCACGCCGTTGCAGCGCAGCTCGGGCGGGGAGTGCGGGTCCACGGCCAGCCGGCGGATCGCCTCGGACTCGCGGACCTTGGTGCGCCACACCTGTGCCCAGCCGAAGAACACGCGCTGCACGCCGGTGAGGCCGTCGAGCACGGGCGGTTCCTCACCGGTCCTCTCGAGCGCGATGCGGTAGGCGGCCAGCGCGATCGACAGCCCGCCGAGGTCGCCGATGTTCTCGCCGATGGTCAGCTCGCCGTTGACCTTGTGGCCGGGCAGATCCGACGGGGACAGCGCCGCGTACTGGGCGATCAAAGCCGTTGTGCGCTTTCCGAACTCAGCTCGGTCCGAGTCGGTCCACCAGTCCACGAGCTCGCCGTCGCCGTCGTATTTGGCACCCTGGTCGTCGAAGCCGTGGCCGATCTCGTGGCCGATCACGGCACCGATCCCGCCGTAGTTGGCGGCGTCGTCGGCCTCCGGGTCGAAGAACGGGGGCTGCAGGATTGCGGCGGGGAACACAATCTCGTTCATGCCAGGGTTGTAGTAGGCGTTGACGGTCTGCGGGGTCATGAACCACTCGTCCCGGTCCACCGGCCCGCCCAGCTTGTCGAGCTCGCGACGGTACTCGGCAAGGTTGCCGTTGCGGATATTGGCCAACAGGTCGGTGGGCGTGATCTCGAGGCCGGAGTAGTCGCGCCACTTGTCGGGGTAGCCGACCTTGGGGGTGAACTTATCGAGCTTGGCCAGGGCCTTGACGCGGGTCTCCGGGCTCATCCACTCCAACTCGGAGATGTTGCGGCGGTAGGCCTCCGTGAGGTCGTCCACCAGGACCTTCATGCGATCCTTGGAGTCCGCGGGGAAGTGCCGCTCGACATACAGCTTGCCGACGGCCTCGCCGAGGAGGTCCTGGACGACGCTCACACCACGCTTCCACCGCTCGCGATTCTCCTCGGTGCCGGAGAGGGCCTTGCCGTAGAACTCGAAGTCCGCCTGCACGAGGTCGTCGGTCAGGTATGCCGCGCGCGAGCGCAGAACCCGCCACACCGCCCAATCCTGCCACTGCGCCAGTTGGCGAGACTGCCACAGCTCGCCCAGCCCGGTGAGGAAACTCGGTTGCCGCACAACGACTTCCGCGAACTTTGACGGGTCCTGGGTATGCGCGCCGATCCACTGCTGCCACGGGAAGCCAGACGCGTCCGCGGCGAGGGCCTCGGGGCTGGTGAGGTTGTAGGTCAGGTCCGCGTCGCGGTTGCGCACCACGTCCCAGTGCGCGGCTGCGATGGCGGTCTCGAGCTCGAGGATGCCGGCTGCCTTGGCCGTCGCGTCGGGGATCGAGGCGAGTTCGAGCATCCGGGCGATGTGCGCGACGTAGCTCTCGCGGATCTCGGCGTAGGAGTCCTCGCGGTAGTAAGACTCGTCGGGCAGGCCCAGGCCGGACTGCGTGAGGTAGACGAGGTAGCGGGTGGAGTCCTTGCGGTCGGTGTTGACGTACATGCCGATCGCGCCCTGCACGCCGGTGGTCTGCAGGTGGCCGATCACGGCGGCGAGCTCGGCGGCGTCGGCGGCACCCGCGATCGCGTCGAGGTCCTCCCGGATCGGGTCCAGGCCGGCGGCGGCGATGGCCGCGGTGTCCATGAAGCTGCGGAACAGGTCGCCGATCTTGCGCTGCTCGGAACCCTCCGCCGCGTCGGCGGCGGCGGCAGCCTCGTCGATCAGTGTCTTGACGTCCTCCTCGGCGCGGTCGTAGAGCGTGCGAAACGCCCCGTCGACGGCGCGATCCGCGGGGATCTCATACGTGTCCAGCCATTGTCCGTTGACGTGGGCGAACAGGTCATCCTGCGGCCGGACGGCGGGGTTGCGGTGGGTGAGGTCGATGCCGGAGCGGGAAGCGGTCATGGGTCCATCCTTCCATCGAGCTGGTGTGCGCACACGTTGATGCCGAGGTTCAGTGCCGCGAGCGCGCGGCGGCGGCTCACGCGCAGCCTGCTGGCGGTGATTCTCGGGGCGAGTTTCAGCACGTGGTGTGTGTCGTCGAGATGAAAGCTATGCCTGTCGGCTGGGGGCTGGTTAGGCCTCGGCGGTCCGGGTGCACCCTCGGTCCCGCTGGCGATACTCTGGCCAGGGATTATCGGCACCACATCGGGAAGCCGGTAACGACGCTGGTGGAGGTGGCTCAGAGCCGTGAAGTGGTGGTTGCTGGCCGGAACTATCTCATTCGAGGTGGCGGCGACGCTCTCGTTGCGCGGTGCCATCGACCACCCGGCCTGGTACGCGCTGGTGGTCGTGGGCTATTGCGCGTCGTTCATCTTGCTCGCCGCGGTGCTGCGGCTGATGCCCGTAGGCGTCGCCTACGGCATCTGGGGCGCCGGGGGCATCACGCTGACGGCGCTGCTCGCCGCGGTGCTGTTCAACGATTCGCTCACCATCCCCATGGTCATCGGGATGGGGCTCGTCATCGCGGGGGTGCTCGTGGTGGAGCTGGGCTCCCAGGAGGCCGCCAATAAGCGGGCTGGGCGAGATGAGGCCGCATGACCACCTGGCTGCTGCTGATCGTCGCCATCCTCCTGGAGGTGACGGGCACGATGTGCCTGACAGCGTCGGACGGATTGTCCAAGCGGCGCTGGATCCTGCCCGTCGGGGCGAGTTACCTGGCCTCGCTCGCGCTGGTCTCGGTAGTGCTCGGACGCGGGATGACGGTCGGCGTCGTCTACGGCATCTGGGTCGCGGGCGGGGTGGCACTGACCGCAGTCCTCGGTCGCGTCATCTTCAAGGACCCGCTGACGCTGAAGATGATCGCCGGCATCGGGCTGATCATGGCGGGCGTGCTGTTCATCGAGATCGGGGCGATGGCGGGCTGAGCTGGCCCGCCCCCGGAAAGACTTACGCGCGCCCACGCAGGAATTCCGAGTGCGGAATCTGCGTGGACGCGCGTAAGTCGCGTTTGAGCGGCAGAGCTACTTCTGCTTGGCCTCGGCCTTCGCCATGCCCCGCTCGACGGCCGCGGCGATCTGGCCGCGCAGCTCGGCGGCCGGCACGATCGTGTGCACCGAGCCGACCTCCTTCGCGCGGTCGATGTTGTGGATGGCCTCGAACTCGCTCGCCACCTCACCGAGCTTGGTCGAGCGCACCGCGGTCACCTCGTCGGCCAGCTCCACCCGCAGTCGCGAGCGGGCGGCGTCGGTGGTGGCGGCAGCCAGCTCGGCCTCGAGCTCACGGATCCGGGGATCCGCCTTGGTGCGGTTGTTGACGTCGCGGGTGAAGACGACCGCCGCCGCAGGCGCCCCGCCGAGCACCGAGGCGAAGGAACCCTCGATCGCGAGGACCTCCATGTTCTCGTTCAACGCTCCGGAGAACACGACGAACGCGCCGCCGTGGTAGCGGGAGACGACGCAGAACACGATGGGGCCGTCGAAGTTGACGATGGCCCGGCCGATCTCGGCGCCGTACTGCAGCTGCAAGTTCCGCAGCGACTCCGGGGAGCCGTCGAAGCCGGACAGGTTCGCCAGCACCACGACGGGGCGGTTGCCACTGGCCGCGTTGATCGCGCGCGCGGTCTTCCAGGAGGAGCTCGGGAACAAGGTGCCGGAGGTCCACTGGTCGGGCCCGTCCGCCGGGAACCAGCCCTTGCGGGGGATGGCCCGCGACTCGATGCCGACGATGGTGATCGGGTTGCCGCCCAGGTGGGCGTCGAGCACCACGGACGTGTCGCCGCCGACCATGTCCGCCCAGCGCTCGAGCGTGGTGTGGTCCTGGTCGACCACGGAGCGCATGACGGTGCGGATGTCGAAGGGCTTCTTGCGCTCGGCGTTGAACTCCGCGGAGAAGATCTCGCCGACCGTCGTGAAGTCGCTGCCCGGGTGCACATGCGGGTAGCTGCGGACGTCGCGCGTGACGGGATCGGCGGTGACAGCCTTGCGGGGGAAGCGCTCGCCGGGGGCGATGTAGGCGTGGGCGTAGTGCGCGAACAGCACCTCGCAGGCCGCGCCGAGGTTCGGCGCCCAGTACTGCGCCTGGCCGTTCGGCCCCATGACGCGGTCGTAGCCGCCGATGCCGAAATTGTCCTCCGCGGAGACGCCGCCGGAGTAGTCCAGCGACTGTTTGCCGGTGAGCACCATCGCGCTGTCCGGGGTCATCACCAGGATGCCCTTGGTGTGCATCAGCATGGTCGCCTCGGCGTTCCAATACGGTTGCGCGCCAACGTTGATGCCCGCGACGATGATGTTGATCTCGCCGCCGGCCTGCGTGAAGTTGATGATCGCGCGCAGAGCCCGGGACACCCAGTCCATGTTCTCGGTGCCGGACTCCATCGAGATGGTGGCGCCGGAGGACAGGGTGAACCACTCGATGGGCGCGCCGATGCGCTCCGCGAGCGCGATCGCCGCGACGACGCGGGCGCACTCGGCCTCGGCCACGGTGCCCAGGGCGCGAAGGGGATCGCCGAACAGCGCGACCCGTGTCATGCCCTCGGGGTAGCGGCTGGTGGGGGTGGTGACCAGGCCGGCGATGATGCCGGCGTTGTTCTGGCCGTAGGGCCGGTCGACGGGGACCAGCACCGTGCCGGTCTTGTCCAGGTCGTGCTCGACGAACGTGCCCTCGGTGCCGGTGAGCAGCGGGATCAGCTCATACGGGTAGACGGTGCCGCGGGCGCGGGAGCGCTGGATCTTCTGCGTGTACTCGTCGAGGGGCTGCATCGGCTCGGTCGGCGGCTCGGTGACCGTCAGCACCACGCCGGCGCCGGGGCGGTAGGAGGCGCGGATGGCGACGTCGCGGGGCTCAGCGCCGGGCTTCTCGCGGATCGAGGCCATCAAGATGATCTGCTCGATGCCGGCGCCGACGGTCAGCGGGGCGAGGCCACCCGCGATGACGGACATCTGCTCCGCCGACAGGGTGACGACGGGCCAGATATAGAGCACGACGCGGTTGGCATCATGTCGCCGGCGACTGGACCCGGTGCTGTGCTCGGCGGAGTTCTGCGTACGGCGGATGCCGTCGAGACATGCGGAGAGCATGCGCTCGAGGTCGGGCATCCCAACGATCTCGCCGTCGGCGTTCAGCTCGGGGGTGTCGTCGCGGACTTGGGCCATCGCGATGAGGCGCTCGTCCGACGGGTTCTCCCGGCCGGAGAGGTGGAACAGGTAGGTCTCCGGCGCCGCGGGCAGGCGGGTGCCGAAGAAGTTCTTCAGCCGCCACAGGTCCATGCGCTGCCCGGTGAGCGGGTGAATATCGCGGATGATCAGCTGCTCACGGGGGCCCTCGGGCTTGACCCGGTAGGTGAACCGGTGGGTGGTGCCGCCCTCGGTGCAGACGGTGAAGGTGCAGCGGCGGAACGACTTCCCAATACTGTGCCGAGCCAGCTCGCCACGGATCAGCTCGGAGACGGCGTCAGCGTCGTCAATGGGGTCCGCCCACGTGAGATAGACGTCGAGCACGAGGTTGGCGCGGTCGGTGATCGGCGCCGCGATCTCCTCGATCTGCGTGAGGAGCTTGCCCAGCTCGTGCTGCTGGCCCATCGCGGAGATCAAGTCCAGGTGCTCGTCCCGCAGCTGGTACTCGCCGGTGACGAAGTGCTGTCCACCGCGTTCGAGGCTCCGCACGTTCTCGAGATCACGGATCTCGTAGTAGCGCCGGGTGATGACCTCGAGCAGCGGGCCCGACTCCGCGGACGCGCGGGCGACATGCCCTGCCAGCAGATCGGTCAGCGGCTCTGGGGTGGAGGAGATCTCGGTGATGCGCTCGGCATAGTCGGGCGCAGTCGGGTTGGCGGTCAGTTGGGTCAGCACGCCGCGGATGCGGTCCATCGCGTCCTGGCGGGACTTGTCGATGCGCGGCTGGTCGAACAGGCGGTAGCGCAGGGTGCGCGCGGCGTCGCCGATCACTGGGTAGCGCAGCTGGGTGGCGAGGATCAGCCGGTCCAGCACGGGCGCGAACTGCTCGGTCAGTAGCGCGGCCTGCCCGGCGTCGGTGCTGGTGCCGTCGGAGAGCCAGCGGTTCAGGAGTGCGGCCACCACGGAGATCTGATTGTCCAGGCGCTGCTGGGACAGGAACACCCGGTAGACAGCCTCCTCAAGGGCCTGGCGGGCTCCCGGCGCAGCATCCTCGCCGAGCTCCAGCGTGGTGACGCCATAGTGGCGCAGCACGCGAGAGACATTCTGGCGGAACGACTCGGGCAGGCCCTCCCGGTCGAGATCGAGGGAGAGCAGGTACGAGTGGAAGTGCTCGCGGGGGCTGTGGACGCTCTCGACGCCCACCTCCTCTGCGGCGGTGGGACGGTTACGCGAGAGCTCGCACAGGTCCGCGAACGTGCGTAGCAGGGTCAGCTCCGCCGCCACGATCCGCTCATCGTCGGGCAGCTTGGCGCGCAGTCCCTCATATTCGGTGAGGAGGGTGCGGGCGTGCTCGACGCTGACGTCGTAGCCGGTGACCATGGAGCCGAGCACGTCAAGCAGCGCCAGCGCGCGGCCGGAGCAATCGGCATCGGAATCGATTGTGCGGGTGGAGAACTCGATACGGGGACTAGCGGGGGCCGCGGCGACGTTTTCTTCGGAGACCGGGTCCACGCGCAGCAGCGGGGCCCCGGCGTCCACCTGGGAGTTCACCACGGCCAGGACCTCGCGCACGCGGCCAGCGATGGGGGCGCGCACCGCGGTCTCCATCTTCATGGACTCGAGCACGATGAGCACATCGCCGGCGGCCACGTCGTCGCCCACCGCGACGGGCACCGCGACCACGACAGCCGGGGCGGGGGCGCGCACGACGCCGGCCTCGTCCTGGCTGATCTGGTGGCTGACGCCGTCGACCTCGACGAGGTACTGCGCGGCACCGGCGACGGTGACGACCTGGTGGCGCTTGCCGCCGACGATGGCAAGGCGGCGCTCGAACTCGCCGAGGCGCTCAATGTCGATCTCCACCTCGCCGCAGTCGCCCTCGAGGCGGTAGCTGCGCGGGCCGATCTGGCCGACGGTCAGCTCATAGCCCTGGCCCTGGTAGCTGAGCTCGACCGCGCGGCCGATGCTGTGGCTGGCGCGGGGACGCCCGCCGCGGGCGGAGCTAAGGAAGTTGGTGCGCTCGACGGCCTCCTCGGCGTCGTAGACCTCGATGGCCGCGGTGAGCAGCGCGATCTCGGCGACCGGGGTCGGGCCGTCGGACGTGCCCGCGCCGGTCCGGTCGAGCCAACCGGTGTCTGCGGAGCCATCGAGCAGCTCCGGCTCGTTGAGCAAGTTGAGCAGGAAGGACTTGGTGGTGGTGCCGCCGTCGAGCACAACGGTGGTCTCGCGCAGCGCGGTCCGCAGGCGGGCGATGGCCTCAGAGCGGTCGCGGCCCCACGCGATCACCTTGGCGACCATCGAGTCGTAGTCGGGCGGGATGACGTCGCCCTGCGCGATGCCGGTGTCCACGCGCAGGCCGGAGCCCAGCGGGAACTTCAGCAGTCGCACGGTGCCGGGGGCGGGCGCGAAGTCGTTGTCGGCGTCCTCGGCGTTGAGGCGGGCCTCGACGGCGTGGCCGAACTCGGCCGGGCAGTCGCCCTCCAGGGGGCGGCCGGTGGCCACGTGGATCTGCAGTTTCACCAGGTCGATGCCAGTGGTGAACTCGGTGATGGGGTGCTCCACCTGGAGGCGGGTGTTGACCTCGAGGAAGGTGAATAGGTCCTGGCTGGGCTGGTATAGGTACTCGACGGTACCCGCGCCCTGGTAGCCGGCGGCGCGCACGAGGTCCGCGGAGACCGCGCGCAGGTGGTCGGCCTGCTCCTGGGACAGCACCGGGGAGCTGGACTCCTCGATGACCTTCTGGTTGCGGCGCTGGATGGAGCAATCGCGCACGCCCGGGGCCCACACGTTGCCGTGCGCGTCGGCGATGATCTGCACCTCGACGTGGCGCGCGTCGGTGACGAGGCGCTCGAGGAAGACGACGGGGTCGCCGAAGGAGCGCTCGGCCTCGCCCTGCGTGCGCTCGAGGGCCAACTCCAGCTCGTCCTCGACGAACACCTTGCGGATGCCGCGGCCGCCGCCGCCGCTACGCGCCTTGATGATCAGCGGGTAGCCGATGGCCTGCGCGTGGCGCCGGGCGTCCGCGCGGGTCTCGACGGGGCCGCCGGACCACGGGGCGACTGGCACGCCGACCTTCTCCGCGAGGAGCTTGGCCTGCACCTTGTCCCCGAGCAGCCGCATGGCGTCGCCGCTGGGGCCGATGAACGTGATGCCGAGTTCCTTGCACAGGTCCGCGAAGACCGGGTCCTCGGCGACGAAGCCCCAGCCGACCCAGACCGCGTCGGCGCGCGCGCGGCGCAGGGCGTCGGCCAGCGCGTCGTAGTCGAGGTAGGCGCTTGCCGTGCCAGTCGGGTAAAGACAGACCGCGTCGTCGGCCTGGCGCACGAACATCGCGCGCCGCTCGGCCTCGGTGTGTAGAGCGATGGTCTCGATGCCGTAGTCGAACTCCGCGTTCAGCTCTCGTACCGCCCGGATCAGGCGGACGGCGGCCTCACCGCGGTTGACTACTGCAATTCGCTTGAACATGCTCAATTTTCACCGTTCTGGTCGCTGCTTCTGGGCCGGGCTGGAGCCCGGAGTGGCCATGTGCGCTGTCTCGGATGCACTGTTGCGCGGCCTGGCGGCGGCTTCCGGACTGCCGGATTTGTGGGGAGCCGTCGGCCCCGCCTTGTTGCCCCCGCCTGGTAGCCCCGCCTTGTTTCCTCTGCCGTGGTCAATAATGCCGCATTGACTGCTCATTGTCATGTTTCCCTGCGGGCGTCCGCGGAAATGAATTGGACGCTTATGTGAATATTGAAAACCTCTGTGGCGCAGCGACTTTGGTTGAATTCTAGGAAGTTTATGTAATTGAAAGCCCGTCAATTCCCTATTACTGTCGGGTATTATTTGCCGTACTGGCCGGTAGGTGATTGGTTACCCATCGGTATCCTGATTTCTACCGGCGAGTAGGGCTGTGTGTCGCATCACAGTGACCCTATAGGTTGACCGTCCAGGGGTGTGGCCGGACGGTAATCCCGCTCCAGGCATAGGTTGGAATGGTGAAAATCCCAGGGGAAGAGCAGGCAGGTCAGCTTGGTCCGATGAGCACCGCGGTGCACGTGGGCAACGACATCGACCCGGGCACCGGGGCCGTCCGCACGCCGCTGGTGCTGGCCAACTCCTACGCGTTGCCATATGACCCCTCGCAGATGAGCTGGTCCAATACCGAGGTGCCGTTCTACACGCGCAACAGCGGGGTCAATCAGTTGGCGCTGCAGCGCAAACTGGCGGCATTCGAGGGCGCGGAGGATGCGGTGGTCCTCGCCAGCGGTGTCGCCGCCTTGCATGCGGTGTTCTTCACGCACCTCAAGTCCGGGGACCACGTGGTGGTCTCCGACGTCAGCTATGAGGCGATCTTCCGCCTGTTCGCGGACCTCCTGCCGCGCAAATACGGCATCGAGGCCACGTTCGCGGACACCTCCGACCCCGACGCGGTGCGGGCAGCGTTGCGGCCGGAGACCAAGCTGGTGCACCTTGAGACCCCGGCGAACCCGACAACGAAGCTCACCGATGTGCGGGCCATCGCCGAGATCGCCCACGCGGCCGGCGCGCTGGTCACGGTGGACTCCACCTTCGCGACCCCGCTGCTGCTGCGGCCGCTAGAGCTCGGCGCGGACCTGGTGGTGCACTCGCTGACCAAATACATCAACGGGCACGGCGACGCGATGGGCGGCGCGGTCCTGGGCGCCAAGGAGCTCATCGAGCCCATCAAGGCCGACGCGATGGTGGATGTCGGCGGCGTGATCAGCCCGTTCAACGCGTGGCTGATCGGCCGGGGCGCCATCACGCTCCCGCTGCGGATGCGCCAGCACTGCGCCAACGCCCAGGCCGCCGCCGAGTTTCTCGAGGCGGACCCGCGCATCGCCTATGTCGCATATCCCGGGCTGGCGTCGCACCCTCAGCACGAGCTGGCCGCGCGGCAGATGTCCGACGGGTATGGCGGGATGATGGCGTTCGCGGTCCGGGGCGACCCAGACACGATGAACCGGTTCGTTGGCAACTTGCGGCTGATTACCTCGGCGGTGTCGCTGGGCCACGACGAGTCGCTCATTGTGCACGTCTCCGGCGATGGGCCGCGCGTGGCCGCCTACCCGCCCGAGTTCAAGACGTGGGGCCACCTGCGCTTTTCGGTGGGTATCGAGGATGCGGCCGACATTATCGCGGATCTGCGGCAGGCGCTGGACGCCACGTTCGGCTGAGTGGGAACCGCTCGGCTGAGTGTCGAATAGGCCACGACTGCGAGCCGGTGCCGAACAAACTGTGCCGCCATAGGACAATCGAGCTTGTGCGGATCAGTCGAGAGAGCGGTCAGGGCAGTCCCAGTGGGCGGCGGGCGTGGTTGGGCGGGATGGCGGCCATGTCTGCGCTGTTGCTGGTGCTTGCCGGATGCGGCGGCGGCGAGACGTCGGTGGAGAACGTGGCCAGGCAATTTGTCGCCGCCATCAACAGCGGCAACGCGGCCTCCGCGGCGAACCTCACTGATAACCCGGCCGCCGCACGGCCGGTGATCGAGCAGATGCTGGCGGGGCTGCCCGCCGATGACGTGCGGTTCGAGGTGGAGCAGGCGTCCAGCACGGGCGGTGGCTCCGGCAATGTGAGCCTGCGGGCCAAGTGGGACTTCGGCAAGGACCGCACCTGGGAGTACACCACCGACAGCACGATGACGCAGCTCTCGATCGGGTGGCGTCTCGCGTGGGCGCCAGACTTGCTGGTGCCGGAGTTCAAGGCCGGTCAGACGGTGCAGCTGATTCGCACGGATGCGGCGCCGCCGAAAGTGCTCGACGCGAACGGCCAGCCATACATGGCGGAGCAGACCGTCAACCAGGTGCGGATAGACGCGTCGCAGACGCCTGATCTCGAGGACAGCGCACGGCGGCTGGCCGCCGTCATCGTGCCTGTGGCGCCGCTGGTGACCGCGCAGGTGCTGATCGACCGCGCCTCCTCGAAGTCCGGGCCGGTCGACGCCGTCGCGCTGCGCGGTCCCGACTTCGCGATCCTCGAGGGCTCGATCCGCGCGATCCCGGGCGTCAGCGTGGAGCAGGTGCCGAAGCTGGTGCTGGCCAACCCGAACTTGGCGTCGCCGGTCACCAGCGACATCGCGCGGCGCTGGCAGGCCACCCGGGACAACACCGCCGGCTGGGCCGTGACCATCACCGGCCCCGGCGGGGTTGTGAACCAGGTCGCCGGACATCAGGGCCCGCCGCCGCCCGACCTCGGCGTGAACCTGGACTCGCACGTGCAGCTCTCGGCCGTGAACGGCGTCGTCGGCGTCGGGCAGCCCGCCGCACTGGTGGCATTCCGGCCCTCGACGGGGCAGGTCCTCGCGGTGGCGCAGAACAGCCAGGCGGACGTCGAGGGGCAGGTGGGCTTGCAGCGGCTGGAGCCGCCCGGCGCGATCTTCAGCGCGTTCCTGCGGGCGGGCGGGGTGGACCCCACCTCGGCTGAGCAGGTGCAGAAGGCGGCCCGGCAGATCGGCCTCGGCGTCGATCTGCCGCTGCCCGGCTTCACCGCCACCACCGGCAAGATCGGCGACGACGGACAACCCGTGGCCAGCGCGTATGGCATGGCGGTCGCGGCGACGACAATTGCCGACGGGAAGCTGCCCAGCCCCGCGCTGTTCACCGGCGACGCGGGCGAGGTGACAGGTCCCACGGAGGCGCTGCCGGGCGAGCTGCGTGACAACTACCGGCGGCTGATGGCGGACTCCGTGGCGACCGGCGCGCTCACCGTGCTCGGCGCGCATTCCGGCCTCAACGCTCTCACCGGGCAGGTGGAGTCGGATGCGGAGAACCCGCCGAGCTGGCTCATCGGCATCACCGGCGACTTGGCGTTCGCCGTGTTCGTCGGGGCCACCGACGGCACCAGCAATGCGGTGATCGTCGCGGACCAGTTCCTCCGCGCGCTGGCGCGACCCCCGCTGTAGACCCGGCCTAGTACGCGGGCAGTCGGGATCGACGGGCTAGATTCACGAGCTCGCCAGCCGGGCCCTCCAGCTGCTGGGGGCCGCGCCACACCGCGCGCAGAGTGCGGCGCAGGTCCAGCCTCTCCACCTGGACCTCGTGGAGCTCGCCGGTGGTGATCCAGTGCGCGGTGGCCAGCGTGGAGAGCACTGCGGGGCCCACACCCGCGAGGACGCTTGTGCGCACCGCCGCGCTGCTGCCGAGCTGGAGCAGGGGAGCGGGGCGCTCGTACTCGTGCAGTGCCACGTCGAGCGTCGTGCGCGTGCCCGAGCCCGCCTCACGCACCACCAGGGGAGTGGCCGCCAGCTCGGCAACCGACAGAGGGCGGCGCAACCTCGCCCAGGGATGCGTCGGATGCACCACGACTGTCAGCCGGTCCTGGCCCACCGGGATGGAGTGCACGGAGGTGGGCACGGTTGGCGACTCGACGAAGCCGACGTCGTGCTCGCCACTGAGGACCCGTTCGATCACCTCGCGGGAGTTCTCGACCCGCAGCTGGATCTGCACGTCGTGGTGGGCCGCGCGGAACTCGCCGAGCCAGGCGGGCACCAGATGTTCGGCCACGGTCATGCTGGCCCCGATCTCCAACTCGCTCGTCCGCTCCAGGTGCAGCGCCGCTGCCGCGTCGAGCAGTCGGGCCGCGTCGGCGAGGACCTCGCGAGCCCAGTGCGCGATGACAGTGCCCTGCGGGGTGAGGCGGGAGCCGCGGGCACTGCGCTCAAGCAGCGGCAGCCCGAGGCGGCGTTCCAGGTCCTTGACCCGCCTGCTCGCGTTCGGCTGTGCCATGCCGACACGCCGGGCCGCCGCGCCCAGACTGGAGTGTTCATCGATGCCCACGAGGAGTTCTAGGACGGCGAGGTCGGGCCAGTCCGTGGTCTTGGGCGGGGGGTGCAGGTCCATATCAGAACAGTATGCCTGCGCCGCTCACCATATCAATCACGCATGAGCTGATCCGGTATTGGCGGCTACCGGGAGTGCACGGGAGCGGCCAGGCTAGACGAATGATCATCCTTCCCCGGCGGGACCGGGCACAGACGTCGGCGGCCTCGATACTGCCAGGCCTTGGCCTCGTGCTCGTGGCGACTGCCGCCGCGATGCTGTTCAACGCGCTGGTGCCGGCCGTCAGCCCATTGTTGATCGCGATCCTCGCGGGCGCCCTCCTGGCGAACACGGTGTCGCTGCCCGCGGCATTGACGCCCGGCCTGGCGCTATCGGCGAAGCGGCTGCTGCGCGTCGGTGTCGCGTTGCTGGGCCTGCAGTTGGTGCTCGGGGACATCTTCGCGCTGGGCTGGGGCGTCATCGCTGTCGTCGTGGCGGTGGTGGTGCTGGGGATCTTCGGCACGATGTGGCTCGGAGCCAGGTTGGGACTGTCCTGGAGCCAGCGCGTGCTCATCGCCTGCGGCTTCTCCATCTGCGGGGCCGCCGCCGTGGCCGCCGCGGACGGCGTGATCGACGCCGAGGAGGAGGAGACCGTCACCGCCATCGCGCTGGTGGTGGTGTTCGGCACGTTGATGATCCTGGCCGTTCCGCTGCTCGCGGCCGCGTTCGGCCTCGGCGACGAGGACGCGGGCATGTGGGCGGGGGCCTCGATTCACGAGGTCGCCCAGGTGGTGGCCGCAGGTGGCGCCATCGGCGGCGGTGCGCTGGCTGTCGCGGTCGTGGTGAAATTGGCCCGCGTGTTGATGCTCGCACCGGTGCTGACTGTGCTGGGCCTGGTGATGCGTCGGCGTGCCGTCGCAGAGGGGGCGGTGGCCGGTGAGTCCAAGCGCCCGCCGCTGGTCCCGCTGTTCGTCGCGATGTTCCTGGCGCTGGTGCTGGTGCGCTCCACGGGCGTGGTGCCGGACAGCGTGCTCGACATCGCCAAGTTCTGCGGCACCGCGCTGCTGACCGCCGCGATGTTCGCCCTCGGCGCGGGGGTGCAGGTGGCGACGATGAGGAAGGTTGGGCCGAGGCCGTTCATCCTGGCCGCGGCCGCGACGGTCTGGGTGGCCGGGATCGCGCTGGGCGGCGTGCTGCTGGTCGGCTGAGCCTGCCCGTCCTCGCGAACCGTTTTGTGGTTCGCCAACGATGCAGGGTCCGTGAGCTATTGGACGGTCCGCGAGGAGGCAAGCGCGGGCTACGTCACCCCGCCCATCAGCTTCTTGATGGCAGGGGTCGCCGCGGCGAGCACGGCGCCGACAGCGATCGCGACCAGTCCCAGGATCAGGAAGTACGGCGTCTCGTTGGCCTCGTCGTAGAACTTCGCCAGCGAGCCCGACAACGCGGTGCCCATCGCGACCGACAGAAAGAACAGCGCCACCATTTGCGTGTGGAAGGCTTTCGGTGCGAGTTTGGTGGCCAGGGACAGCCCGATGGGGGAGAGCATCAGCTCCGAGGCCGCGAAAATGCCCATGATGATGATCAGCCCAATCACCGGTGCGGTGTTGACCCCGGGCGGCATCAGCAGGAACGCGAGGAATGCCACGCCCATGCCAGCGGTGCCGATCGCGAACTTCATGGGGCTCGACGGTTGCCGCGGGCCGAGTTTGGTCCACAGCGCCGCGAACGCGCCGGCTCCGGCGATCACCCAGACGGGCTCGATCGACTGGACCCAGGACACCGGGAACTGCCAGCCGAACAGGTTCCGGTTCAGCCGGGTGTCGCCGTAGATGGTGATGACGGTGAAGATCTGCTGGAACAGCGACCAGAACACGACGCTGGCGATGAACAGCGGGATGAACGCGTAGACCCGTTTGCGCTCGACCGAGTCGACCTGGCGGCTGGTGAGGATGACGAGGAAGTAGATGATGGCGGCGACCGTGGCGACGCCGACGGTGATGTCCGAGAGGTTCTCCGCATTGATGACCCCCGCAGCCGCGAGCGCGACGACGATCGCGACGAACACCGCCGCGGACCCGCCGTAATACAGCTTGAGCTGTCGGGATAGCGGATCGAGGGGCCGTGAGCCGACGCCGTGCAGGTTCTTGCGGAACACGGTGTACTGGATGAGGCCCAGGCCCATGCCGACGGCGGCCAGGGCGAAGCCCATGTGGAAGCCGAACGAGGTCTGCACCACGCCGGTGATGAGCGGGCCGACGAGCGCGCCGATGTTGATGCCCATGTAGAACAGCGAGAAGCCGGCGTCGCGGCGCACGTCGTGCTCGTCGTAGAGGTCGCCAACCAGGGAGGTCGCATTGGCTTTGACACCGCCAGCGCCGAGCGCGATGAAGATCAGGCCGATGCCGACGCCGGTGAGCCCCGGGATCACGGCTAGCGCGATGTGGCCGGTCATCACGAGGAAAGCGCTGTAGAACAGGGTGCGCTCGGCGCCCAGGACGCGGTCGGCCATCCAGGCGGCGAGGATCGTGGAGATGTAGACGAGTCCGCCGTAGGCGCCGACGATCCCGGCGGCGGTGCCGCGCTCGATCCCCAGGCCGCCGTCGGTGGTCGAGTAGTACAGGTAGATCAGCAGGATGCCCTGCATGCCGTAGAACGAGAAGCGTTCCCACATCTCGACGCCGAACAGGTTCGTCAGCGCCAGCGGATGGCCGAAGAATGCGCGGTCGTGCGGCGGCTTCTCTTGGCTGACGACCTCAGCCTCGATGGGGCTCATGGCTGGATCTTTCCATGGGTGGCCTGCTTGCGCAGCGCAACCGCACCGAGCAGACGCCAACCCACAAGTGTCGCCAGATTGAAGCAGGTGGCGACGATGATGAAGGCCAGCGCGGTGCCCCCGCCCGTGGCCTGGCGCAAGGCCATCCCGACGGCGACCGTGGCGACCCAGATGACGATGCCGCCGGGGGCGGTCCAGGGCGCGGGCCTGCGGGCGGCTAGGCAGATCACCCAGCCGACGGCCAGTCCCACCAGGAATGGCCAGGCGGTGTCCAGCACGCCGAGCAGCGCGTTGGCCTCCTCGTGGGTGCGGCGACCGATGGCGGCAAACACGATTATTAGGACGACGTCGGCCAGGAGGGCCAGCGGCAGCACATATCTTCTCACGCGTTATACCGTAGAGGTCCCGCAACGAGGACCGCGCGCGACGGCCCGGGTGGGGGCGTCGCGCGCGGTCGATTGGGGCCGAGGTGGGGCCCCAAGCTTTAGGCCTGCAGGCCGGCCTCGATCTCGATCGTGAGGGTGATCTTGTCGCCCACGACCGCGCCGCCGCCCTCGAGGGGCATGTCGATGGAGATGTCGAAGTCTCGGCGGTTGATCACGGTGGAAGCCTCGAAGCCGGCGACCGGGCCGTGGCCCATGCCGGGGTTGGCGCCGAGGAAATCGAGATCCAGGTCGATCTCCTTGGTCACGCCGTGGAGGGTGAAGTCGCCGGTGAGGACGTAGTCGCTGCCCTTGGCCTTGACCGAGGTGGAGCGGAAGGTGGCCACGGGAAACTTCTCGGCCTCGAAGAAGTCGGCGTTCTTGAGGTGGCCGTCGCGTCCCTCGTTGCGGGTGTTGACGGAGTCGACCTTGATGTCGGCCACGACGGACGGGGTGCCGTCCTCGGCGATGGTGATCTGGCCGGTGAAGTCGTCGAACGTGCCGCGGACCTTGGACACGACTAGGTGCCGGACTGCGAAGCCGACGGTCGAGTGCGTGGGGTCGATGTTCCAGGTGCCGGCTACGAGACCCGTGTTCGCGAGAGCAATAGTCATGTTGTTTCCTCCGAATGTATTGAAGTTTCAAGTATCTAGAACCTAGGGGGAGCCCCAGTCATTCCCGTTGTGATGCACGTCACCGGTGCTGTTGTGGAGGGTGGCCGAGGGAGGGTCGTCAGCTGCTGCGCGAGAATTCGCCGTCGACCACGGCGAACCCGCGCTGGCGGGTGGAGTGGCGGGGTGCCGCGATGCGGGTGCGGGCCTTGCGGCCACGCAGCGAGACGCGCTCCATGAGCTTCCACTGCTCGGCCTCGGCAGGATCCGCGGCATCAATGGTGCGCTGCGAGGCGAGGACGCGGCTGGGTCGGCGCTTGGCCAGGTCGGTCAGCCGGGCCGCCTCGTTCACCGGATCACCGATCACGGTGTACTCGAACCGGTCGGAGGCGCCGATGTAGCCGGCGACGGCCGGGCCTGCGGAGACGCCGATCCCGGCGTCGGCGAGGCCCAGCTTGACGATCTCCTCGCGGAGTTCGCGCGCCGCGCGCAGGGCGGCGCCGGCGGCATCCTCGAGGGGCTCCGGCGCGCCGAACACGGCAAGGGCCGCGTCGCCCTCGAACTTGTTGATGAATCCGCCGTGCTTGTCGACGGTGGCGACCACGACGCGGAAGAACTCGTTGAGCATCCCGACGACCTGGTTTGGAGGCAGCCGCTCGGCGAGCCCCGTGGAGCCGATGATGTCTGTGAACAACACGGCGATGTCGAGCGTCTCGCCGCCGAGGGCGGTGCCTTGCTCCACAGCCTGGCGCGCGACGTCCTCCCCGACGTGCTTGTTCAGCAGGTCGCGGATGAGCTCGCGCTCGGCCACCCCCGCCACCATCCGGTTGAAGCCGGCCTGCAGCTGGCCGATCTCGGAGCCGTCGTACACCCACACGCGGACATCGGTGCGGCCCTCGCCGACCTGTTGCATCGCCTCGCTGACCTGGCGGACCGGGTCCGCGATGGTGCGCACCACGTAGACCATGCCGACCAGTCCCACCACGAGCGTGATCAGGGCGAGCACGAAGGCCGAGGGGCCGATGGCGCCGGTGACTTCGGGGCCGGACCCGGTCAGTTGCGGCGCGGCCGTGATGGCAATGCCGAGCGCCGGAACGCCGGAGCTGAGGAACCAGATGATGAGGACCCGGGGTGTGATGCCGGCTGTGTGCCAGTCGTCGCCGGAGCCGCTGCGCAGCGCCCGGGCGACGAGCCCGCGGAGTTCGCGCTCGCCCATCACATACGCGATGCCGCAGGCGGTGGCCCCGCCCATGAAGGTGGTGATGGCGATGCGCAGGGCCATGCCGGCGCCGAGGTTCATGTTCAAGGCGGTGAACATGATCAGTCCGGTGAGCCAGGTGGCAACGTGCACGCCGAGCTGGCGCAGCGGTTGCATGAGCGCCGCCCGGCGTTCCCGGGGTGTGGGGTCCCCGCCGCGGGCTGTCCAGGTGATGATCGGCAGCGCGGCGAGCACCCCGCCGCCGACGAGCATCAGCAGCGCCACCGGCAGGAAAATCAGGAAACCGATGGTGTTAGGCCGGTCCATCTCGAACGGTGGCACCCCGCTGGGCAGCGGAAGCACGAGCAGGAGAAGAAGGAACACGACGACGCCGCCGATTAAATGCCCCAGCATCATTCTGATGCCGTACACCACGACGGAACGCCTAATCAGCTCCCGTGCCAGCGGTGCTTGCAATTGCATACACCTAAGCTAGCGCCTGTTGGAAGGGTTTGTCAGTTCTATGGCTGTGGCATTTTTCACTTTGCGCTGGCGGTTAGCCGCATTTTGCGATGATGTGCTCGGCGAAACCCTCCAGCGCGGCGATTTTCTCCGCAAGCGGCTGCTGATCGAGTTCGAGTTGGTAGGGCAGGCGGAACCCGACGATGACATCGGTGACGCCCTTGTCCTCGAGCCGCCTGACGCCGTCGACTGTGAACGCCTCGCCGGAGATGGCGTGGATCTCGAACGGGTCGTTCTCCTTGCCCTCCTCCTTGCGGATCTCGTTCAGGCGGGTGAGGAGGGCGTCGAACTCTGCCGGCGGGCCGCCCGCGTGCATCCAGCCATCGCCCAAGCGCACCGCCCGACGCAGTGCCGCGTCGCTGTGCCCGCCCACCAGCAGTGGGATCGGCTGCGCAGGGACGGGGTTGATCTTGATCGACGGCACGTCGTAGATCTCGCCGTGGTATTCGAAGTACTCGCCGGTGGTCAGGCCCTTGATGATCTCCATGGCCTCGTTCATGCGCTTACCGCGGCGCGCGAACGGCACGCCCATCACCTCGAAGTCCTCCGGCCACGGGCTCAATCCGACGCCCAGGCTGAGGCGGCCGCCCGACATGTAGGCGAGCGAGCTGGCCTGCTTGGCGACGAGCACGGGCGGGCGGATCGGCAGCTTCAGGACGAAGGGTGTGAAGCGGATCCGCTCCGTCGCTGCGGCCATCGCCATGGTCAGGATGAAGGTCTCGACGAACGGCTTGTTCTCCAGGAACTCGCGGCTGCCGTCGGGCGTGTACGGATAGGTTGAATCCGATACCTCGGGGTAGCAGATGCTGTCGGCCACGGCGAAGGAGTGGTAGCCGGCATTCTCGGCGGCCTTGGCCAGTGGAACGTAAAAGGCGGGATCGGTCATGGCGTCGGCATAGGTGAATCGCACGGGCTGCTCCTCGTGTTCGGTGGTCTGGGCCATAGTAGAACGTGTTGCAGCTTCTTGGGTGAGGCTGCCCCATTCAGAGAGAGGTCCATCATGGAAATCCTGAGCAGCCGCGTGATCCTGCGGCCGGCGGACTACCCGACGACGCTCGCGTTCTACCGGGAGACGCTGGGCCTGGCGATCGCCCGCGAATATCCGGGCGGCACGGTGTTCTATGCCGGCCAGTCGCTGATCGAGGTCGCCGGGCACGACGGCTCTGCCGGGACTGGTTTCAGCGGGGCGTTGTGGCTGCAGGTGCGGGATGTGGTGGCGGTGCAGGAGGAACTGCGACGAGGTGGTGTGGACATCGTGCGCGACGCTCGTATCGAGCCCTGGGGCCTGCACGAGATGTGGCTGGCCGACCCCGACGGCGTCCTCATCGTGCTGGTCGAGGTCCCCGCCGACCACCCGCTGCGCCGCGACACCCGATCATAGTGTTGCGATCGCCTAAATAGCCTGATTGATCCTCGGCGAAGGCGTAGCGTGCGGAGTGATGCTGTAAACGCTCCATCAGCGGATGGGATCGCCATGAACGCTCCACACGCCCCGGCTGTCATCGATATGGACAGCCACCCGCATCTTGCCGGAGTCTTCGCCCCGCAGCGGCTTGAGATAGACGCCGCCGACCTGCAGATCGTCGGCACATTGCCCGCGGGCCTGTCCGGAAGCTATCTCCGCAACGGCGAGAACCCGCGGTTCGATCCGCTGGGCACCTACCTGTATCCCATCGATGGCGATGGCATGGTGCATCGGCTGACTTTCCGTGATGGTCGAGCGTCGTATTCCAATCGCTTTGTCCGCACTCCTGCCGTGGTTGCGGAGGAGAAGGCAGGCCGAGCGCTGTGGGCCGGCATCCTCGATCCGTACTTCCCGGATCCGGCCACCGTCGGGGACGAGCTTGCCGGGACCACCCGCGACCTGCCGGACATCAATGTGGTGCGGCATGGCGGCCGCCTGCTGGCGCTGGCCGAATCGGCACCGCCGTTCCTGCTCGACGGGGTCGATCTGCACACGGTCTGCCGGGAGAGTTTCGCCGGTCAATTGCCGGCCGGCATGACCGCCCATCCAAAGATCGATCCCAGCACCGGGGAGATGGTCTCGTTCTGCTACATGCTCGAGCCGCCCTATCTGATGTGGTCGGTGGTTGGCGCGGACGGGGCCGTCACCAGAGGCCCCACGCCGGTCCCCGGCGTCGAGCAGCCATCGATGATCCACGACATGGCGCTGACGCCGAACTATGTGGTGCTGCTGCTGGGCCCGCTGTACTTCGACATGGCCGCCATGATGACGGGCGGTTCGCTCCTGCAGTGGAAGCCCGAGGTGGGCACGCGAGTGGCGGTCATACCCCGCGACGGCAGCCCCGTCCGGTGGGGCGTCACCGATGCATTCTGGCTGTGGCACACCGTCAACGCCTACGAGGACACGGACGGCTCCATCGTGCTGGACTACGTGGAGTGGACCCGCGCGGGCTTCGTCGCGGAATCCGATCTGCCCAACCTCAGCGCCCTGACCCGGGCGCGTATCGATCCGATGACCGGGCGGATCAGCCGCGAGGTCATCGCCCAGGCCGACATGGAATTCCCGCGGATCGACGACACCCTGTTGACCCTGCGACACCGCACGGCGGCGCTGGTGGGGGAGAGCGGGATACAGGATCTGGTGTCCGGCGACGCCGACCGTGCGTACTGGTTTGACACCGACACCGGCGTCGAGACCCACTGGGACTCGGGCGATCTGGCTATCGGTGAACCGATCTACCTCTCAGCCGGGGCAGCCGACTATTGGGGCATGATCGCCACCGGCCGAAAGGACCTGGAGAGCTGGTTCCTGGTCTTCCCCGCAGACGATCCCGCGTCGGGACCCGTTGCGAGAGTCAAGCTCCCGCAACGGGTCCCCGCAGGACTGCACGGGGCGTGGCTGCCCGATTAGCGCGCTGTTGACTGGTCCGCTGCCCAGCCCCAGCCTCAGCCGAGGTCACGCGCCAGTGCCTGGCCCGCCGCGCGGCCCGAGAAGATGCAGCCGCCGAGGAAAGTGCCCTCCAGCGCGTTGTAGCCGTGCACGCCGCCGCCGCCAAAGCCGGCGACCTCGCCCGCCGCGTAGAGGCCTTCGAATGGTGTGCCGTCGGGCTGGATGACCTGCGAGTCGAGGTTGGTCTCGAGGCCGCCGAGCGTCTTGCGGGTGAGCAGGTGCAGGCGCACCGCGATCAGGGGACCGTGTGCCGGGTCGAGCAGCTTGTGGGGCTTGGCGACACGGGTCACCTTGTCCGCCAGGTAACTTCGCGCATTGCGCACCGCCATCAGCTGCAAGTCCTTCGAGTACGAGTTGTCGAGCTCGCGGTCGCGGCCCACCACCTCGCGCTCGATCTGGTCGTAGTCCAAGGTGGGGCCCGAGCCGATGGCGTTCATACCGTCGACCAGCGCGCGCAGGTTGTCGCGCACCACGAAGTCCTCGCCATACTTCTTGAACGCCTCCACCGGTGCGGGCGCGCCCTTGCCGACGCGGCCGAGCAGCAGCTTGAGGTCCTTCTCCGTCATGTCCGGGTTCTGCTCGGAGCCCGAGAGCGCGAACTCCTTCTCGATGATCGACTGCGTCAGGATGAACCAGCTGTGGTCGTGGCCCGTCTTCAAGATGTGCTCGAGCGTGCCGAGGGTGTCGAAGCCCGGGAACAGCGGCGCCGGTAGGCGCTTGCCTGTCGCGTCCAGCCATAGCGACGACGGGCCGGGGATGATGCGGATGGCGTGGTCCGGCCAGATCGGGTTCCAGTTGATGATCCCCTCGGTGTAGTGCCACATCCGGTCGCGGTTCACGATGTGGCCGCCGGCGTTCTCGGCGATCTCCAACATCCGGCCGTCGACGTGGGCGGGCACGCCGCAGATCATTCGGTCGGGCATCCGGCCCAGGCGCTCGACGGGCCAGTTCTTGCGCACCAGCTCCGCGTTGCCACCGATGCCGCCGGAGGTGACAATCACGGCCTGAGCGCGAAACTCGAACTGCCCCTCCGCTTCCCGGCTGGACTTGATGCCGCGGGACTCTGCTGACGGGACCAAGGTGGTGCCTCTGACGCCCACCGCCGTGCCGTTCTCCACGATCAGCTCATCGACCTGGTGGCGGTGCTTGAACGTGACCAGGCCCTTCTCGATCGCCGCGAGCACGGGCTCGCGGAACACGCGAACGACCTCGGGTCCTGTGCCCCAGGCGATGTGGAAGCGGGGGACCGAGTTGCCATGGTCCAGCGCGGTGCCGCGGCCGCGTTCCGCCCAGCCGACCGTCGGCATGAAGCGCATGCCCAGCGCATGCAGGTACGCGCGCTTCTCGCCTGCCGCGAACTGCACGTAGGCCTGCGCCCACTGCCGGCCCCAGTGGTCCTCGCGCTCCCGGTCGAAACCGGCGGAGCCCAGCCAGTCCTGCATCGCCAGGTCGTAGGAGTCCTTGATGCCCATGCGTCGTTGCTCGGGGCTGTTGACCATGAACAGCCCGCCAAGCGACCAGAATGCCTGGCCGCCAAGGTTGTTTGAGTTCTCCTGGTCCACCACGAGGACTTTGCGGCCGGCCTTGACCAGCTCATAGGTGGCGACGAGTCCCGCCAGCCCGGCCCCCACGACAATCACATCGGCGTCAACGGACATGCTCACTCCTTCACTTCGGTATTGCGGTCTGGGGTATTGCGCTCTGGGCTGCTGTAGCTGAGGATCAGTCGAGCGAAAAGCTCTGTGCGGTAGGTGTTTTCACCAGGTTCCATTAAGGCTTGGATGGTGGTGCCGTCGTGCATGGCCACAAGGGCGCGGCCGAGCATCTGGGGTTCATCGACTTTCATGCCGAAATGGGCGAGCTGCTCGATGATGATGGGCAGCAGCGTCTCGCGGATGGCCTGCTCGCGGGCTGCGATGGCGCGTAGCAGTGGAGGGTTTCGCAGCGCGTGTGCCGAGAACTCCGCGGTGATGCGGTACCAGTGGTCGTCGACTGGGATCGCGTTGAGGATGCGCGCGATCACGTCGTGCACTGTGGGCTCTTTGGGCTTGCCGGATTCGGCCTCGATAGCCGTGCGCAGGGTGGCGATGAGGTGCTCGGACTGCGATTCCCACATGGCGAGGAACAGCTCGTCCAATGAGTCGAAGTTGGAGTAGAACGCCCCACGGCTGAATCCGGCCCGCTCGCAGACATTTTCCACGGTGCTGCGGCCAAAGCCGTTGGTGGCGAAGACATTCTGAGCTGCGTCAAGTAGGCGCTGTCGGGTATTCGCACGATTGCGAGTGGCGGGCTTGTCGCGGACGGCCGTGCGTGCCGAATCGCTCATGCGGTCCTCCTCGTGATCTATCGCGACGCTCGATACATGACTGTATCCAATTTGGAGGCGACGGGGAAGGGGGTCTGGACGCATTCGGCAAGTTGCGTATCGGCTCAGGCGGAGTGCTGTGAAATCGGATTGGCGGGATTGTCATACCCCCCGGGTAGTGTCGGTTTTACGTTCTAAGAGGCGTTGACGTCGCTGGTCAGAGGGGGTGCGAGATGGCCGTCATCGATTCTGGTATCGAGGCGGCGCTCGCCGCTGCCGAGGC
>NZ_BAVQ01000036.1 GCF_000524475.1 Tomitella biformata AHU 1821
AGCAAGTTCATTATGCTGCCCTCAAGGCTGAGCCGCAGCCCGTTTAGGAGCGGCACAGAACCTGGGGCAGTTCAATAGAGCACAGTAGATCTATGGCAGATTCGGAGCCGCGCAGGATTCGGATGGCCGCGGGGCCATCCGAATCGCCGGTCGCTCCGAATTCTCTCTTGTGGCCGCAAACCTTGCGGCCCGGATAATGGACGAGGTGTGCGAATCATGGGCAAAATGACGAGGTGGTGCGCGGCAGCTGGCACCGTGGCGGGGGCCGTGGGTTTGTTGCTCGGGGCGGCGCCAGCGGTGGCGGGGCCGGCACCCAATCCGGTGGTGGGCTCCCTGGGCGCGGTCTTCCCTGCGCCGCTGGCCCCTGTGGCTAAGCTCGACACGGCCCGCTACCTGGGATCTTGGTATCAGTTGGCCGCCGTGCCGCAGCCGTTCAACCTCAATTGCGCGCGGGACACCACCGCGACCTACGGGCTGATCGACGAGTCCAATATCAGCGTGGACAACAGGTGCACCACGTACACCGGTGGCGTCAGCGGCATTGCGGGGAACGCGCGGGTCAACGATCCGATCACCGGGGCCGCACTGCACGTGAGCTTTCCGGGGGTGCCCTTCCAGGGCGGGCAGGACGGGCCGTCGAACTATGTGGTGACCCACATCGCCGACGACTACTCGTGGGCGCTGGTGGGCGATCCCGCGCGGCTGTCCGGGTTCGTGCTCTCGCGCAACCCGTCGGTCTCCGATGCGCAGTGGCGGGAGATTCGTTCGGTGGTCGAGGCCCGCGGCTATAACTCGTGCTTGCTGTTGACCTCGCCGACGACGGGCGGCCGCGCGGGCGTGCAGCCGCTGTGCACCGTGTGATGGCGCCGGCGGTGCGCGTGCGGGCCTAGTTCGCTTCCTGGCGTCGCTCGGCGGTGCCCGCGAGATTGCGGAGCATGCCGCGGAAGATGACGCCGTGAAAGGGCAAGATCGCGTACCAGTAGGCGCGCCCGGCCAAACCGCGCGGGAAGAAGATGGCGCGCTGGTCTAACCGGGAGCGTGCGCCGGGCAGCGGGCTGATCTCCCATTCGAGCCAGGCTCCGCCCGGTGCCAGCATCTCCGCCCGCAGGCGCAGCAGCGAGCCGCGGTCGATTTTCTCCACGCGCCAGAAGTCCAGGGGATCGCCGGTGTTCAGCCGATCCTGGTTGCGTCTGCCGCGGTAGGGGCCCACCCCGCCCGCGATCCGGTCCAGCCAGCCGCGCACCGACCAGGCGAGGGGGAAGGAGTACCAGCCGTTCTCGCCGCCGATGCCCTCGACCACCTCCCAGAGCGTCTGCGAGTCAGCCTCGCACTCGGTGCTCCGGCGGTCCACATAGACGACCTCGCCCGCCCAGTCTGGGTCGGAGGGCAGCGGGTCGGAGGGCGCCCCGACGGCCGAGGCGTTGGCCCAGGTGGTCTCCACCTCGCCGGTCTCGATGCGGCGCAGCGCCAGCTCGACGGAGCGGCGATACGGCGTCAGGCCTTCGGCGGGCGGCGCGATCACGGCGTCGATGTCATGCTCGCTCGCGACCGCGTCGTGGCTCAGTGACTCGATCAGCGCGCGGCCGAGCCGTAGGGGGATTGGCGTGACCAGGCCGATCCAGAGCCCTGCGAGTTTCGGGGTCAGCACCGGTAGCACCAGGATCCGACGCCTGATCAGCCCAGCAACCTCCGCGTAGACCTTCATCAT
Source organism: Tomitella biformata AHU 1821 (assembly GCF_000524475.1). Taxonomy (GTDB): domain Bacteria; phylum Actinomycetota; class Actinomycetes; order Mycobacteriales; family Mycobacteriaceae; genus Tomitella; species Tomitella biformata. The sequence continues at coordinate 1,709 of NZ_BAVQ01000036.1, forward strand.
CTCGCTATAGGTGAGGATGTCCGGGCCGCCGATGTCGAAGGTCCGGCTCGCGGCCAATTCGGCGTCCGCCGCGGCGAGCAGGTAGTGCAGCACGTCGCGGATCGCGATCGGCTGGATGTGGTTGTTCACCCACTTGGGCGTGGTCATCACCGGCAGCCGATTGGTCAAGTGGCGGATCATCTCGAAGGAGGCCGACCCGGAGCCGATGACCACCCCCGCCTGCAGCACCATCGTCGGCACTCCCGAGCCGATGAGGATCTCCCCCACCTGCGTCCGAGACCGCAGGTGGGGGGAGAGGTCGGCGGTGTCCGGGTGCAGACCGCTGAGGTACACGATCCGGCCGACACCGCACTCCTGCGCCGCGGCGGCGACATTGACGGCGTTCTGCCGCTCCGCCTCGACGAAGTTCGCGGACCCGCTCATCGAGTGCACGAGGTAGTAGACGATGTCCACGTCGGTGAAGGCGGCCCGCAGCGTGGCCACGTCGTCGAGATCCCCGCGGGCGATCTCGACGCTGTCTGCCCACGGCACGTCTTGGAGCTTCTGCGGCGACCTTGCCAGCACCCGCACGCGGAAGCCCGCTGCGGCGAGACGCGGGGCCAACCGGCCCCCGATATACCCCGTGGCGCCTGTCACCAGCACTCGCTCGCGGTTCATGGTCCGAGGCTACGCGCCGCCTGCCGCGTGCGCGGCGTGTCCAGGCCAATCCATGCGCAGCTCGCCGACCCCGACGAGGTGCGCCGCCACGAGCCCCGGCGACGGTGCGCGGGACGCGTCTCCCCGGCGGGCACGGCACGCACGAGATGCAGTCGAGGTCACGCTCCGTGTCCAGGCTCGAGGCTCCGGACCTGGAGCGAGGACAATAGCTGGGCTGAGCGCTCTGGCGCTGCCCCGCGGTCGGGCTCGATGACAAAACCTGTGTGGTCGCCGAACGGGACAACCTGCACGATGGGGCCCGCAAACCAGCACTCGGCGCCGGTGAGCACGGGCAGGCCGTCTGCGGCCAGGCGCCAGTCACAGCGCGCTAATTTATTGATCACGTCGCCCGTCTGCTCGCCGAATAGCCGCGCCAACTCCACTTGATCGGCGGCGATGTAGTGCACCGCGAGGTGGCTGGCGCGGGTGGCGACGGCATGGGTGTAGTTCTTATCGGACAGGCAGACCAGGAAGCGCGCTGGCTGCAGGCTGACCTGGGTGGCGAAGCCGACCAAGCAGCCGGTGGACTCGCCGTCCGCGCTCGTGGTGGCGATCAGCATCGGATAGTCGAGTTCAGCGGCAACGCCTTCGAAGGCGTCCCCGCTGGCGCTGGCGGCCATGGCCATCTCACCTCGCTCCGCACGTTGGATGCCGTCCGCCGTGCACAGGCAACGGCTCGGGTTTATGACCTCGACGATGCCACAGCCGCCGGGACTTCGCAGCGACGATGCGCCTCTCTGACAGATTGGGCGTGGCAGCGATCCTGCGGTGCGAGCTGGCAGCGGCACGGCGGACAGCAGCCCCGCGACCCGCCGTCCCCGAGGGCGATTTTTGTTCAGGTCATACCAGCGCAGCGCGTATTTCCCCTGGATTCCACCACTCAAAGTTGTTGCAACACACAGATTCATGTCCTACCGTCGAGCATGCATCAAACAACGATCGAAAGGACATCAGCATGGTGCTCGGATCGTTTGCATTCACCTTGGTAACCCCCCTCGGGGAACCGGGCAGCCTGCTCTGATCGGCGCTCAGTGGTCGGCGCTCAGTGATCGACGACCATCGTGTGGCGGAACCTCGTGCGAAGCGCGACTCTCGCCGGCCGCGATCTAGTCAAACCGCGTAGTGCCCGCCGTAATCGCAGGCTGCAGGACATCGCCATGGCGCAGCTGTTAATCCCGCGCGCTGTGCGGAAAGTGAAAGTCCCCAATCACGGAGGTGCTGACATGGGTATTAAGGACAAGTTCGAGAACAAGGCAGAAGAGTTGAAGGGCCGTGCCAAGGAATCTGCGGGCGCGGCGACCGGCGACGCGGACCTTGAGAACGAGGGCAAGGCCGATCAGGTGTCGTCGGGAGTGAAGAAGGCCGCAGAGACGGTCAAGGACAAGGCGAACGAGATCGCCGCGAAGATCGCCGGCGACAACTAGCCGAGTTTCGACGCGGGCGACTTCAAGGTCCCTGAAGTCGCCCGCGCTTTATAGCGGGCGAAGAGCTGAGGCCGTCGGCGAGGTGAGTAATCAACACGGGTGGAAGTGAGTGCACGATGACAGTGAGCACTGCAGGGTTGGCCGATAAGATTGTTGCGGCCGTTCAATCAATTCCGGGGGTGATCGAACTCGATGGCGGTTCGCACGACGAGATCGTGACGCAGCTGTTCGGCCGGCGGATCCGCGGGGTACGTGTCAACGAGTTCGAGCGCGTCGAGGTGCACATAATCGTTGATTGCGGCAGCTCGGTGGCCGCTGTCGCGGAGGACGTCCGCGTCGCCGTGCGCCGCCTGGTCCGGAGGTCTGTGGATGTGTGTGTCGAGGACGTGATTGATCTGCGTGAATTGGTCGCCGCATAGAGTTGGCGACTCGATCCGGAGTCCGCGCCCGCACCTCATCGCGGTGTTCTGAACTGGGCATCACCGATTTCAGCGCCGTGGACGGCAAACCCGGTGTGGCCCGCTGACATCGCGGTGCGGTCCAGGAGCACCGGTAGTGTCGTGTCATGCATGAGGAAGCGACGATCACGATGAATGCCGACATCGACAAGGTGTGGGACCTGGTCAGCGATGTGACCCGCATCGGGGAGTTCTCGCCGGAGACCTTCGAGGCCGAATGGCTCGGGGGCGCGACCGGACCGGCGGCGGGGGCACGGTTTCGCGGCCACGTGCGCCGAAACGAGATCGGCCCCACCTACTGGACCCCGTGCACCGTGCAGGTGTGCGACCCGCAGCGCGAGTTCACCTTCGGCGTCGGCGCGGCCGACAACCCACTGACCCGCTGGGGTTATCGGCTCGAGCCCCGGGCGGGCGGCGGCGTCGAGGTGACCGAGACGTTCGACTTCACCGCCGCGCTGTGGGCGCGGCCGTACTGGATCCTGTTCGGCGCTCTCCGTGGACGGCGGGTTCGCAACGACATGCGCCGCACCCTGGAACGCATGAAAGCCGTGGTCGAGGCATGAGCGGACAGCACCGGTGACGGTCGTGATCGCCGGCTGCGGTGATCTGGGCACCGAGGCCGGTCTGCGTTTCGCCGCCGCCGGCCACCGGGTGCTCGGGTTGCGCCGCCGCCCGGAATTATTGCCGTCGGCCATCGAGGGCCGCCGGATTGATCTAGCCCGTGACATCCCCGAGATTCCCGCTGACACCGACATCGTGGTGCTCGCGCTGACGCCGGACACGCGGAGCGTCGACGGCTACCGGCACGCCTACCTCGATGCCCCCGCGCACCTGCTCGCCGCGCTCGAGCAGGCCGGGGCGCGCCCGAGGAGGATACTGCTGGTCTCCTCGACCTCGGTGTGGGGCGACATCGACGATGGCCGCGTGCTGGACGAATCGTCGCCGGTGGCGCCGCGGCCTGGCACCGGCGAGATCGTCTACGCGGGCGAATGTTTGGTGCGTCTCCGGGCTCCCGACGCCATCGTGCTGCGGTTGTCCGGGCTGTATGGGCCGGGCCGCGGGCGCTTGCTGCGCCAGGTGCGTGACGGCGTCGCGCACTCCGGTCCCGACCGCTACACCAATCGGATTCACCGCGATGACGCCGCCGCGATTGTGCATTTGACCAGCGCAGTGGCGGAACCCCGGCGTCTGTACCTCGGCAGCGACTGCGAGCCGGCGGTGCGCAGCGACGTGGCAGAGTTCTTGGCCGCGCAGCGGGGAGTGCTGCCGGCGGACGCGGGGACACCGTCAGTCGATGAGTCTGCACAGCACGATGGGCGAACGCCCCTGGCCGGCAAACAGCTAACCAACGCGCGGCTGCGCGAGAGCGGATTCCGCTTCGCCTACCCGACCTACCGGGAGGGGTACGCACACCTACTCTCCGCAGAGGGCGCGCGACATCCGTAGGGAAGGAACCCCGCCATGACACGATTCTCGCCACGCGAGGCCGGATCGGCCGTGTCCGCGTTCGCCGACGCGGCGCTCGACCGAATGGTGGCGCCCGGCTACTCCCGCCTCGGGTATGCGCTTCGGGCGCGCCGCTGGGGCGACGAGGACCCTGTCGACCAGGCGCTGACCGGCGCGGTCGTCGCGGTGACCGGCACCAACTCCGGCATCGGCAAGGCCGCTTCGGCGCAGCTGGCGGGGTTCGGGGCGGAGGTCGTCATGCTCGTGCGCGACGTGGAGAAGGGCGCTGCCGCGCGCGCGGATATCCTGCGCGCAAACCCGGGCGCGCGCATCCGGATTGAGCGCTGCGATATCTCCGACCTCGACGACGTGCGGTCGACAGGCCGGCGGCTAGGGGAGACGTTGCCGAAGTTGGACGCGCTCGTCCACAACGCCGGCGTGCTGCCCGACGTGCGGAGGCAATCGGCGCAGGGGCACGAGATCACCATGGCCACGCATGTCCTCGGCCCGATCTTGCTCACCGAGGAGTTGCTGCCGGCGCTCGCCCGATCGGCCCGCCCGCGCGTCGTGTTCGTCTGCTCGGGCGGCATGTACACCCAGTCTCTGCACGTGGAGGACCTCGAGTACCGCAGTGGGACGTACCGTGGCGCGACCGCATATGCCCGGAGCAAACGTATGCAGGTCGCGCTGCTCCCCGCCTTGGCCGCGCGCTGGGCGGAGGCGAATGTGACGGTTGCGGCCATGCATCCCGGGTGGGTCGAGACTCCGGGGGTGGCGGCATCGCTCCCGGGATTCCACCGGGTGGCCGGCGCGGTGCTGCGCAGTCCTGATCAGGGCGCCGACACCATCACCTGGCTCGCCGCCACGGCCCACGATCTGCCGAACGCGCGGTTCTGGCACGACCGCAAGACCCGGCCGGAGCACTACCTGCCGCGCACCAGGAACTCCGCGGCCGAGGTGGACGTGTTACGGCAGTTCGTGGAGCGCGCGCTGCAAGGCTGAGCACCGAGACGGCTATTGTCTAGTAATGGGCATCACATATGCAAGCGAAGTCGAGGCCGCACAGACCGAGGTCTTCGACTGGCACAGCAGGCCAGGGGCCTTCACCCGGCTCTCCCCGCCCTGGCAGCCGATGCGCTTGCTCCGGGAGGCCGACTCCCTCGCCGACGGGAGCGCGCTGCTGCGGCTGCCCGGCGGGGTGCGGTGGGTCGCGCAGCACGACGCGGCCGCCTACGACCCGCCGCGCCGGTTCGTCGACTACTCGGCGGGCCGTCCGCTCGCCACGGTCCTGCCCTGGCGGCACACCCACACGTTCGCTGCGGTGGCGGAGGGCCGGACGTTGATGACGGACCAGGTCGAGACCGTGGCGCCGGAGTGGTTCCTGCGCCCGATGTTCGAGTACCGCCACCGTCAGGTCGCGGCGGACCTCGCCGCCCACCGCTGGGCCGACTCGATCGGCGACCGCAAGTTGACAGTCGCGATCACCGGCAGTTCGGGGCTGGTCGGCACCGCGCTCTCCGCGTTCCTGAGCACCGGCGGGCACCGGGTGATCCGGCTGGTCCGCCGCGCACCCGCGGGGCCCGACGAGCGGCGCTGGGATGTCGAGACCCCGGCGCCGGACCTGCTCGCCGGCGTGGACGCGGTGATCCACCTGGCGGGGGCGAGCATCGGGGGGCGTTTCACCCCGGCGCACAAGCGGGCCATCCGCGCCAGCCGCATCGAGCCCACGCGGAAACTCGCCCAGCTGGCGGCCGACACGGCGGACGGGCCGGCGACGTTCCTGTGCGCGTCGGCCGTCGGGTTCTACGGCCGCGACCGCGGGGACGAGGTGCTGACCGAGGACTCGACTCGCGGCGACGGATTCCTCGCGGACACCGTCGCGGACTGGGAGGCGGCCACCGCGCCCGCATCGGCCGCCGGCCTGCGGGTGGTGGCCGTGCGCACCGGCATTGTGCAGTCCCCGCTCGGCGGGGTGCTGCGCCTGCAACGGCCGATGTTCGAGCTCGGGGTGGGCGGTCGGCTGGGCAGCGGACAGCAGTGGCTCTCGTGGATCGACCTCGACGACCTCGTCGGCGTCTACCACCGGGCGCTGGTCGATCTCGACGTGCGCGGCCCGGTCAACGCGGTCGCGCCGCACCCGGTGCGCAACGCCGAGTACGCCGCCGTGCTCGCGAAGGTCCTGCGCCGTCCCGCAGTCCTCCCCGCGCCGGCGTTCGGCCCGCGACTGCTGCTCGGCGCGGAGGGCGCGAGGGAGCTGGCCCTCGCCTGCCAGCGGGTGGCCGCCGGCAGGCTCGAGGAGCGGGGCCACCGGTTCCGCCACCCCGACCTGGAGACGGCGCTGCGGCACCAGTTGGGGAAGACCTAAACCCGAGCGCCGCCGCTCACAACTCCCCGTAGCGGGCAAGCGCGACCCGGCGTTCCTCTCCGTGGTCCACGATCGGGCGTGGGTACCCGCCGGCTGGACTCGTGCTGTGCCGGGACGCGGACGCGGTGAACAGATCCTCCGCGACCAGGGCCTCCCACGGCCGGTGCACTGCCTTGCCCGGGATCCCGCGCAGCTCCGGCACCCACCGCCGCACATACTCGCCGGTGGGGTCGAACCGTTCGCCCTGGGCGGTGGGGTTGAACACCCGGAAGTAGGGGGCGGCGTCCGTGCCGCAGCCGGCGGTCCACTGCCAGCCGTGCTGGTTCGAGGCGAGATCGCCGTCCACCAGGTGGGCCATGAAATGGCGGGCCCCGCGCCACCACGGCAGGTGGAGATCCTTGGTGAGGAACGAGGCGGTGATCATCCGGACGCGGTTGTGCATCCAGCCCTCGGCGAGCAGTTGCCGCATGCCCGCGTCCACTATCGGGTAGCCGGTGCGGCCGGTGCGCCACGCCTCGAAGGCCCGGTCGGCGTCGGGGCCGGTGTCGTGGCGGAGGAGGTCGAACTTGGCGTTGTAGTTGCGACGGGCGGTCTCGGGGCGGTGGTGGAGCACGTCGGCGTAGAAGTCCCGCCAGGCCAGCTCGCTGCGGAAGGTGTTCGCGCCGGGGTCGGTGCGGCCCCGCAGATCGTGCAGCACCGTGCGGGGGTGGATGCAGCCGAACTTCAGGTGGGGGGACAGCCGGGAGGTGGTGTCGAGGTCTGGGCGGTCGCGGTCGGGGTCGTAGCGGTCCAGATCGCCGTGCGGCTCGCCGCGGAACTGACGCCACCGGCGCAGGGCGGCCGCCTCGCCGGGCTCGGGGAGCGCCGCGGCATCGCTGGCAGCGGGTGCGCCGGTCATCGCCCGCGCCGCGTCCTCGACGCTGATCCGGCCGGGCAGGGCCGTGGGGTCGAGCCAGTCGAGGGTGCCGGCGTCGGTGCGCGCAGGGGTGTGCCAGCCGTGCTCGAGCCACGCGCGCCGAAACGGCGTGAACACCTTGTACGGGCCACCGGACTTGGTGTGGATGCGGCCGGGGGAGACGGCGTACGGAGAGCCTGTGCGGATCAGCGGCGCCGGGGGTCCGGCGGCGGCGAGCGCGGATTCGACCGCGGCGTCGCGGCGCGCGCCATAGGGGCCAAAATCCGCGCTCACGTGCACCGCGCCCGCCTGGACCGTCGTCACCAGGTTGGGGAGCACGCGGGCGGGGTCGCCGCGCAGGAGGAGGAGTCGGCCGCCGAGGTCCGAGTCGAGCGCGCGCAGGCAGCCGGCGAGGAAGGCGATGCGGGGCGTCCCCGCGGGGCCCAGGAGCGCGTCGTCGAGCACGAACACGGCGAGGGCGTTCCGCGTGTGGTCCGCCGCCGCGAGGAGGGAGGGGAGGTCGGCAACGCGCAGATCGCGGCGGAACCAGATGATGGCGGGGGCGGTCATCGCCACGACGTGGCGGCCGGCGGGGTGATCGCGATCTGGTCGGTGCGATACGCGAGTCCTGTATGGGCGTCTGTCATGTCAATCTCCATATTGCACCGGGCCGCGAGAAGACGCAGCGGCGAGGCCGGCCGTTGCCGACGATGGCTGCGGGACCTGCGGCTCCTGCAGATACGAGGAAACCCCGGCCTGCGTTTCCGCTAGCCGGGGTCTCGACTGCTTCTCAACCAAAGCGTCGGGGTGGCGGGATTCGAACCCACGACCTCTTCGTCCCGAACGAAGCGCGCTACCAAGCTGCGCCACACCCCGTTTTGATCAATTAGCTGATCCTTATTGCAGTCTGATCTCATGGCTATTGCCGGTCGATCGAACCTCGCTGAGTCTAACGCACACCAGCCTCAAAACGCGAAACGCCCTTAGTCTCGAGGGTGCGGACGGTATCGGATTTGACCGGGACCAGTGTCAATAGTGTTGCCTCGGGCGGGCAGAGGAAGCGCGCCGGCGCGTACGGGGAGGTGCCCAGGCCCGCCGAAACATGCAGCCGCATGTGCGCGCCCCAGCGTGACGGGCCCTTGACACGGGAGCGGTCGATACCGCAGTTGGTCACCAGCGCCCCATAGAGCGGCAGGCACAGCTGCCCGCCATGGGTGTGCCCGGCCAGTGCCAAGTCGTAGCCGTCCGCGGCGAACTTGTCGAGGATGCTGGGCTCGGGCGCGTGTGTGAGCGCGATGCGCAGATCTGCCTCGGGGTTTGCGGGGCCGGCGATGGTGTCGTAGCGGTCGCGTTTGAGGTGCGGATCGTCTACCCCCGCCGCGCTGATGCGCACGCCGCCCACCCGGAGTTCGCGGCGATTGTGGGTGGTGTCGAGCCAGCCACGCTCATTGAACGCCGCGCGGAGGTCCTTCCACGGCAGCGGCTCGCCGGCGACCCGCTTATGGTTCTTGTCGAAGTACTTGAGGGGGTTCTTGGGCAGCGGACCGAAGTAGTCGTTGCTGCCGAAGATGAACAGCCCCGGCCGGGCGAGCAGCCCGCCGAGCGCCTGCACCACCGCGGGCACGGCCTTCGGGTGCGCCAGATTGTCGCCGGTGTTGATCACCAGATCCGGCTCTAGTCGGTCCAGCTCGCGGATCCAGTCCTGCTTCAGCTTCTGGTTCGGCATCATGTGCAGGTCGCTAATGTGCAGCACGCGCAGCGTGGCGGAGCCGGGGGCCAGCACCTCCATGGTCTGGGTGCGCAAGGTGAACGCGTTCCGCTCGATGAGGGTGGCGTAGCCGAGGGCAAGCGCTCCAGCGCCGGCTACCGCGGTTGCCGCAGTGGTCCAGGGGTGGCGCAACAGTTTTGACACGTAGACCAGGATACGTCAACACGCAGGGAGAAGGGCGTTCCTGGGTCGGTTGCCGGGCCAAGGGGGCGTAGCGTTTACGGCTATGACGGATGCGAAAGCCAGGCTCAGGAAAGATATGACCACCTCTATGAAGGCCCGCGACGCGCTGACGACCGGCACGCTGCGCATGCTGCTGGCAGCGGTGCAGGCGGAGGAGGTCGCCGGCAAGGTGGCCCGCGAGCTCAGCGACGAAGAGGTGCTCAAGGTGTTCGCCAAGGAGGCGAAGAAGCGGGCCGAGGCGGCGCAGCTATTCGACGACGCCAGCCGCCCGGAACTCGCCGACAAGGAGCGCGCCGAGGGAGTGGTCATCGCCGCCTACCTGCCCGCGCCGCTCGATGACGACGCCGTCGCGGCGCTGGTGGCCGAGGCGATGGCGGAGGTCCAGGCGCAGACCGGCGAGGCTCCCGGCATGCGGCAGATGGGCCAGGTCATGAAGGCCGCGACCGCCCGCGCTGCCGGCGGCGCGGATGGCACGCGGATCTCGGCGATCGTGCGGGCGAAGCTCGCCGGCTAGTCGCCTGGGGGGGTGCCCGCCGGCGATGTCGGCTGCGCTCCCCGCGGGGGCTTCGGCTGGGAGCCGTCGCTGATGTTGATGGTTACCGTCGAGCCGGGCACCGCGGACCCCGAGGGCGTGGTGGAGACGACGGTGCCGCGACGGTCGCTGCCGGGGACGGTGGCCACCTTGACGGCAAAGCCGGCACCCTTGAGGCGGGTCGTCGCGGACTGCTCGGTCCGCCCGATCACGTCGGGGATGGCGGACTCCACCGCGCCGGCGACGAAGCGGGGATCGGCCGGGGGCAGTCCGTTCGCGGGGAACTGGCCGAGCAGCGCGCCGATGGCCTTGTACCAAGTGCGGGCTGGCTCCGTGCCGCCGTAGACGTTGCCCTCGGCGCAGGGGCGCAGCGGGCTGGAGCACACCGGGCCGGGCCGGGTGCCGTCGTTGTAGACGTAGGTGGAACTGGCCAGCGACTCCGTGTAGCCGAGGAAGGCCGAGGACCGGAAGGTCTCCGTGGTGCCGGTCTTAGCGGACACGGGGGCCGTCCAGCCGGTTGACGCTGCGGCCGCGGCGGAGGTGCCGCCGCCGACGTGGTCCTGGCCCAGGCCGACAGACAGGGTGCGGGCGAGCCCGGGGTCCAGGACCTGCTCACACGCCTGCTGGGTGACCGCGACGGGCTTGCCGTTGCGGTCGGTGACCGAGTCGATGGGGCTGGGCGGGCACCACACGCCGTCCGACGCGAGGGTTGCCGCCACATTGGACAACTCGAGCGCGTTGACCGGGGTGGGGCCGAGGGTGAACGAGCCGCGGTTCTCGTCCTTGACGATCTGGGCGAGGCTGCGCCCGTCGACGCCGGAGGTGTTGGGATGGTCCAGGGAACGCAGGCCGAGCTTGACCGCCATGTCGACGGTCGGTGAGACCCCGACGTCCTGGATCATCTTGACGAAAGGGGTGTTCGGGGACGTGGCGAGCGCCTGCGTCAGCGTCATGGTGGGCGGATACGCGCCGACATTGCGGACACAGTACGAGTCGGCCGGGCAGCCGACGACGCCGCCGTGGCCCATGCCCTGCGCGGCGAAGAACGACGGCACGTCGAGCACGGTGTCGAGGCCCAGGCCCTGCTCCATCGCGACGGCCGTGGTGAAGACCTTGAAGATGGAGCCCGCGCCGTCGCCGACCATCGAGTACGGCTGCGGCTGCACAGTCTCGCCCTGGCTCACGTCAAGCCCGTAGGTGCGGCTGCTGGCCATGGCGAGGACCCGGTGCTCGGCCTGGCCAGGCTGGATCACGTTCATGACCATGGCGATGCCGTCGAGGCTGGCGGGGGCCTCGCTGGCGATGGCGCCCTTGGTGGCGTCCTGCACGGCCGGGTCGAGCGTCGTCTTGATGGTGTAGCCGCTGCGGTTGAGCTGCTGCGAGCTGAAGCCGGCGTCGGAGAGGTACTTGACCACGTAGTCGCAGAAGAAGCCGCGGTCGCCGGCGGCGATGCAGCCGCGGGGCAGCGACTGCGGCTCGGGCAGCACGCCCAGGGGCAGCAGCTTGGTCTCGGCCGCCTCTTGTGCGGTGATGGAGCTGCTGGTCACCATCGAGTCCAAGACGAGGTTGCGCCGGGCGGTGACCTCCTCCGGGTTGGTGAACGGGTTCAGCCGGGACGGGGACTGCACCATGCCGGCGAGCATCGCGGCCTGCGGCAGGTTGAGGTCCTTCGCGTCGATGCCGAAGTACGTGTTCGCGGCGTCCTGCACGCCGAAGCTGCTGTTGCCAAAGGGGACGAGGTTGAGATAGCGGGTGAGGATCTCGGTCTTCGACAGGGACTTGTCGAGGGTCAGAGCCATCCGGATCTCGCGCATCTTGCGTGCGGCGGTGGTCTCGACGGCGGCCCTGCGCTCCGCGTCCGTCTGCGCGACGACGAGGAGTTGATAGTTCTTGATGTACTGCTGGTCGATGGTCGACGCGCCCTGCTGGACCTCGCCGCTGCTGGTGTTCGTCAGGAACGCGCGCAGGGTGCCCTGCCAATCCACGCCCTTATGGGCGGTGAATCGGCGGTCCTCGATGGAGACCTGGGCCATCTTCATGTAGTTCGAGATTTCCTCGGTGGGTACCTCGAAGCGGCGCTGGTCGTAGAGCCAGGCGATGGGTGTCCCGTTGACGTCGGTGACGGTGGTGACCGCGGGCGCGTCGCCTTCCAGGACCTCGCCTGACGTCGAGTCCACAGCGTCGCTTGCCCGGTTGATGGCGATGCCGAGGCCGCCGAACACGGGGAACAGCACGCCAGAGAGCACTACGCCCGCGATGAGGCACAGTCCGATGAACTTCCAGATGGTCTTTCCAGGTGGCACGAAGCACAGACTACGCAGGCGCAGCGGCAAAGGCGCGTTGCGGCAGGGAAGCGCGGGCGGTGTCGACCCGGTTTCGACCCTACTTTTAGTGGCATAGGACGGAAGTTCAGGACGTAATCGACCCCCGGTCTTGCGGCGGGGTGTTCAGTCGCCTAAGTTATTAATCAGTGTGATCCAGTTAACAAGAAGCCGATAATGTGATGTATCTCCGCGAAGTGTGTTTCCCGGTGTGTAGTGATCGGGACGTTCGTACATCACGGTCGGCTGGTACTCCGCGGATGCGGAGTCCCTCGTGAAAGGGCAGGCTGCATGCGCGTAACGGTCAAGCAGGCATCGTCCGGACTAGTCGCCAACAGTAATGACGGCAATAATCAGATTGGCGAGACCAACGTGATTCAAGGGGCGGGGCCGACGAAATTGCGTCGGGTGGGTGTGCCGGCCTTTTCAGTGGACAGCTCGGAGGCGCGACTGGCCTGGGCCTCCCAGGCGACGTGCCGCAGCATCGATCCGGACGAGCTATTCGTTCGGGGCGCCGCCCAGCGCAAGGCCGCGAACATCTGCCGGCACTGCCCGGTGATGATGGAGTGCGCGGCAGACGCGCTGGACAACAAGGTGGAGTTTGGGGTGTGGGGCGGCCTGACCGAGCGGCAGCGCCGAGCCCTGCTCAAACAGCATCCCGATGTGACGTCGTGGGGCGAGTTCTTCGAGGCGCATCGACGTCGTCAAGCGGCGGGCTGACGGCTTCACGGACAGCCCTCCGCGAAAGCGGCTAGGCCTGGCTGGCCGGCACCAGCTGGTCACCGATGGCACGGAGGGCTTGCAGGTCGGAGACTTCGAACGGCAGCGACGGCACGCCGAGGATCGGCACGCTGGGGTGTGCGCCGCGGAAGCGGCTGAGCAGCCGGATCTCCCGCTTCGCCGTCGCCGCTCGCTCCGCGTGGATACGCAGCACTGCTGCGGAGAGCGGCTGGTCTGCGGTCTCCTCGGCCCTCTCTTCGAGGTCCTCCGCCGCAGATAGGGCCCGTTCGGCGGGCAGCTGCGAGAGCATCGGATGGGTGCGGTTGAGCACCAGGCCGGCCAGCGGCATGTTCTCGGTGGTGAGGCGCTCGACGAAGAACGCGGCCTCGCGCAGCGCGTCCGGCTCAGCGGCCGAGATCACCAGGAACTCGGTGCCCGGCTGGCGCAGCAGCTCATAGGTGCGGTTCGCGCGCTCGCGGAAACCGCCGAACATCTCCTCGAAGGACTGCACGAACATCGACGCGTCGGACAGCATGGAGCTGCCCACCACCGTCGAGACGGCCTTCATCCCGAGCCCGACGGCACCGGTGACAAGCCTGCGCAGCCCACGGCCGGGGGCCATGAACATGCGGATCATGCGCCCGTCCAGGAACGCGCCCAGGCGCTGCGGGGCATCGAGGAAATCCAGCGCGTTGCGCGAGGGCGGGGTGTCCACGACGACAAGGTCCCACTCGGCCTCGCCGACCAACTGGCCGAGCTTTTCCATCGCCATGTACTCCTGCGTGCCAGCGAAGGAGGACGCGACAGTCTGGTAGAACGGGTTCCCCAGGATCTCCTGCGCGCGGTCGGGGGCCGCATACTCGATGACCATGTCGTCGAACGTCCCGCGCATGTCCAGCATCATCGCGTGGAGCTGGCCGCCGGACGTGTTGTCCGGCAGCGGCACCGGCTGTGGAGTGTTGTTGAGCTCCTCGACTCCCAGCGACTGGGCGAGGCGCCGGGCGGGGTCGATCGTCAGGACCACGACAGAGCGGCCCAGCTCGGCCGCGCGCAGGGCCAGCGCTGCGGCGGTGGTCGTCTTGCCGACGCCGCCGGCGCCGCAGCACACGACCACGCGGGTCACAGGGTTCGCCAGGATGGCGCCCACATCGATGGTGCTCATCGCACGCCCTGCCCGGCCAGCTTGTCGGCCAACTCGTAGATTCCGCCGAGGTCGACGCCATCGGACAGCTGCGGCAATTCCAGTTGTGTCACGTCGAGCGCGCTGAGCTCCTCGGCGCTCACGCGCTGCGCCTGGCAGCGGATGGCGTGCTCGATGGTCTCGGTCAGCAGCCCGGCGAAGTCGTCCTCGTCGACCTTGAGCCCCACCGCGGCGAAGTCAGCGCGCAGCGCGGCGGCGTCGACGCGGCCCTGCGCCGCCTCGGCGAGGGTGTCCTCGGCGAGGTAGGTGGACTCCGTGCGGTTCACGATGACGGTGCCCGGGCGCAGATCCAGGCCGGTCAGCTCTGCGACGGCGTCCAGGCTCTCCTGCACGGGCAGCGCCTCCAACAGTGTCACGAGGTGCACCATCGTGTCCGGGGAGTGCAGCAGGTTGATCACGCCCTCGGACTGCGAGCGGATGGGGCCGCCCTTCGCGAGGTCGGCCATCGCCTTGGTCACGTCCAGGAAGCTGCCGATGCGGCCGGTGGGGGGCGAGTCGACGACGATGGCGTCGTAGACATAACGGCCCGCCTTATCTCTACGTACTGCGGCCTCTTTGATCTTGCCGGTCAGCAGCACGTCCCGCAGGCCCGGCGCGAGCGTCGTCGCGAACTCCACGGCGCCGACCTTCTTCATCGCCTTGCCCGCGAAGCCGAGGTTGTAGAACATGTCGAGGTACTCCAGGAACGCTGCCTCGATGTCGATGGCGAGGGCGAAGACGCTGCCACCCTCGTCGGCGACCGCGACTTTCGTCTCCACGTACGGCAGCGGGGGCACGTCGAAGAGCTGCGCGATGCCCTGACGCTCCTCCACTTCGACGAGCAGGACCTTGCGGCCGCCCTTCGCGAGCGCGAGCGCTAATGCGGCGGCGACGGTGGACTTGCCGGTGCCGCCCTTGCCGGTGACGAAGTGCAGTCGGGCCTGCTGGGCCTGCGCCGGCCAGGCCGACGTGATGTCGGCGACCAATGAGCGTGGTTCGGTGGTGGACACCGCCTGAGCCTATAAGCCCGCCCGAAGTTCCGTTGGGAATGGTGGCCCGTGCCACTTCTGCGCGTCGCCGCCGGGCGGCTAGGGTGACGGCATGAGTGAATCAACGCAGGCAGGGCCAGTCCAGTGGGAGTACTTCGTCGCACCGCTCCTCATCCACAACCCCAAGGCGATCCTCGATAACTTCGGGATTGACGGCTGGGAACTCGTCTCGGTGCTCCCCGGCCCGACCGGGGAGCAGCACGTCGCGTACCTGAAGCGCCGCAAGTGAGCGAGACCGGACCGGCGGCGCGCCTGGCCGAGCTCGGCCTGAGCCTGCCGCCGGTGGCGACGCCGTTGGCCAGCTACGTGCCCGCGGTGCGCAGCGGGTCGTGGGTGTTCACCTCCGGCCAGTTGCCGACCGTGGACGGGAAGCTGCTGCGCACGGGCAAGGTGGGCGCCGACGTGTCGCCGGAGGATGCGAAGGAGCTGGCGCAGGTGTGCGCGCTCAACGCCCTCGCGGCCATCGACGCCCTCGTCGGGCTGGACTCGATCACCCGGATCGTCAAGGTCGTCGGCTTCGTCGCGTCCGCGCCCGGCTTCGGCGGCCAGCCTGGCGTCGTCAACGGCGCGTCCGAGCTGCTCGGCGCGGTGTTCGGCGAGGCCGGCATCCACGCTCGCAGCGCTGTCGGCGTCTCGGACCTGCCAATCGACTCCCCGGTGGAGATCGAGCTGCAGGTCGAGGTCGGCTAGAGGAGTGGGAATGGCAGAGAGCCCGGGAGCGTTGACGCACCCCTCGTACGGCACGCTACGCGCGGTCACCCCGACCGCCTCGGTGCTGCTGTGCCACAACCCCGGCCAGATGTCCCTGGACGGCACCAACACGTGGATCCTGCGCGCGCCGGGCAGCGACCGCGTCGTGGTGCTCGACCCCGGGCCCGAGGACCCTGAGCACCTACGCCGCGTCGCCGATGTCGGGGAGGTGGCGCTGACGATCGCATCCCATCAGCACTTCGACCACACAGAGGGCCTGGACACATTCGTCAAGCTCACGGGCAGCCCCGTGCACGCGGTCACCGAGGAATTCCGCTCCGGCGGCGGCGGTGGGCTCGAGCACGGGGAGGTCTTCGAGGTCGATGGGCTGCGGCTGACCGTCCTGCGTACGCCCGGCCACACGAAGGACTCGGTCTCGCTGGTGCTGGACGGCATCGGTCCCGACGATCCGGGCGCGGTGCTCACCGCCGACACGATCCTCGGCCATGGCACGACCGTGCTGGACCCGCAGGACGGGGACCTGGGGGACTACCTGGACTCCCTCGACGTGCTCATCGAGGCCGGCGTCGGACGGATCTGCCTGCCCGGGCACGGCCCGGAGCTGCCCGACGTGGCGGCCATCGCGCGCGTGTATCGGGACCACCGGCATGAGCGGCTGACGCAGGTCCGCGACGCTCTGGCGTTGATGGGGCCGACAGCCGACGTGAAGACGATTGTCGAGCACGTCTACCAGGATGTGGACCCGGCCCTGTGGCCCGTCGCCGCCTGGTCGGTCGAGGTGCAGCTGCGCTACCTGCGTGAGCGCGCCTAACGTCGCCAAACGCCGAATGGCGCTGGCCCCCTAGGGGACCAGCGCCATTCGGCGTTGTGGACTAGCGAGCGCGGCGGGCCAGGCGCTCGGAGTCGATGATCAGCACGCTCTTGCCCTCGAGCCGAAGCCAGCCGCGATGCGCGAAGTCGGCCAGGGCCTTGTTCACGGTCTCGCGGGAGGCGCCGACGAGCTGGGCGATCTCCTCCTGCGTGAGGTCGTGCGTGACCCGCAGCGCGCCAGCCTCCTGGGTGCCGAAGCGCTGCGCCAACTGCAGCAGCGCCTTGGCGACGCGGCCGGGGACGTCGGTGAAAATCAGGTCCGCGAGACTGTTGTTGGTGCGGCGCAGACGACGGGCGAGCACTCGCAGCAGCTGCTCGGCGATCTCCGGGCGCTGGCCGATCCAGTCCTTGAGCGCGTCCCGGTCCATGGACACCGCGCGCACCTCGGTGACGGTGGTGGCGCTGGACGTGCGGGGGCCGGGGTCGAAGATCGACAGCTCGCCGAACATGTCGGACGGACCCATGATCGTCAATAGGTTCTCGCGGCCGTCCGGGGAACGGCGGCCGATCTTGATCTTGCCACTGCCGATGATGTAGAGCCGGTCGCCAGGCTCGCCCTCATGGAAAATGATGTGGCCGCGGGGGAACTCGACCGGCTGCAGCTGCTTGATCAGCGCTGACACGGCGGAAGGTTCGACTCCCTGGAAGATTCCTGCTCTGGCCAGGATCTCGTCCACGTGGGGCTCCTCATCGATCGATATTGCCACCGGGGGTTGGATGCGGTGGGCGGCTGATACTGGGGTGTAAATATTTAACTCGAGCTGTAGGTATTCAACGCTACGTGTGGACCCGGTTTCACGCGGACCACACAGGCAAGGCACCCCTGTCGAGCTACCAGACAGTGGTGCCGCACAACAGTGTAGTGAACGCCTGCGTCGCCGTGTGACCGAGGCTACAACCTCGGCGGCGATGCCGTCTGCTAATGGGGCACTTGCTGTTCGCTGACTGCTGTGGGGCTCTGCCGGGCGACCCGTGAGATCCCACTCACACTATGCCTTGTGTGGCGGCGATTGTCAGCGCATCGGATTCCGGGACCGGTCGACGCGCTAGTGGGCGGCGCTGCCTGCGTTCGCGGGGCGGGGCAGTGGAGCGCTGACGGACATCAGCCCCACGGCGGGATCGGTGAGGATGTCCACCGGCGCATGCGTCTCGATGAAATCCTGGACATCCTGCCGCTGGACGGTCAGTCGCCGAAGATGCCCCTCGATCCGCTCCATGGAGAGGGCGAACAGGATCAGGAGCACAGGGGCGATGACAACGAGTAGTCCTTCCATACCGCTGAGTAAACACCGTCGATGTCTCGGAACGGCAACGGGGAGGCGACGGGTTGGCGGGGGGCAGCCCTGTCAGAGGTGGTCCGTAGTCTGTGGGAGTGACGACTGAACAGGCGCGGCCCTCCGCCCGGCGGATGGCGGCGCCGGAAACGCGGCTGGCTCTGGTTCGGCGGGCCCGACGGATGAATCGCAGACTGGGTGAGGCCTTCCCCCACGTGTATTGCGAGCTCGACTTCAATACCCCCCTTGAGCTGGCGGTTGCCACTATTCTCTCGGCTCAGTGCACCGATAAGCGGGTCAACATCGTGACCCCTGCGCTCTTCGCCCGCTACCCGTCCGCGCGGGGCTACGCGGAGGCGGATCGTGGCGAATTGGAGGAGCTGATCCACAGCACCGGCTTCTACCGGAACAAGGCGAACTCGCTGATCGGCCTCGGACAGGCACTGTTGGAAAACCACGGCGGTGAGGTTCCTCACTCGCTCGCTGAACTGGTGAAATTGCCCGGCATCGGACGCAAGACGGCAAATGTGGTGCTGGGCAACGCGTTCAATATCCCCGGCATCACGGTGGACACGCATTTTCTACGGCTGGTCGCCCGCTGGCGGTGGACGGAGCTGACAGACCCCGTGAAGGTTGAGCACGCGATCGGCGAGTTGGTCGAGCGCAAGGAGTGGACGTTGCTGTCCCACCGGGTGATCTTCCACGGCCGCCGCGTCTGCCATGCGCGCAAGCCTGCGTGTGGGGTGTGCGTCCTCGCCCGGGATTGCCCGTCGTACGGACTGGGCCCCACCGATCCCGCCGCCGCGGCGGCGCTGGTGCGCGGACCTGAGACCGAGCATCTGCTCGCGCTGGCAGGGCTGTGAATTGACCAAGATGAGCGTGTCTGCCAAGACGGGGATTGGCGTGTTGGTCGTGCTAGTGGCGCTGATGATCGCAATTCTGCCGATCTGGGACAAGGACAGTGGGGGTGGCTTGGCCGCACCCGTCCTGCCCAGCGGCGCCGAGGCGCCGGTGGACACCAGCGAGCTGGCCGCGCTGCGCGCCGACGCGAGCCTAGAGCTGTGCCCGGCCCCGAGCGGTGCGGCGATGGCGAATCCCTCGGCTGGCGGCCCGTTTGCTGGGCTGGTGTTGGAATGCCTGGCGGACGGCTCGCCCATGGACCTTGGCGCCGCACTCGCTGGCAGGCCCGCAGTCCTCAACCTGTGGGCGTACTGGTGCGCGCCGTGCCGGGCGGAGCTGCCAGCGATGGCGGAGTTCGCCGCGCGTGCGGGCGACGCGGTGACCGTGCTGACGGTCCACAAGGACAAAAATCAGGATCGCGGGTTGGCGATGCTGGCCGAGCTGGGGGTTCAGCTGCCCGGAGTAGACGACCCCGGCGCGAAGGTCGCGGCCGCGGCCAGCGCCCCCAATGTGCTGCCGGTGACGGTGCTGCTGCGTGCGGACGGCACGGTGGCCAAGGTGCTCGCGGTGCCGTTCACGAATGCGGACGAGATCGCCGACGCCGTGCGGGAGTACCTCGGGGTGGCGGCATGAGCGAGACTCCCGACTGGCTGTCCGACCTCGCGGAGCGTGTGCGCGACTATCACGGCGGCTCGCTGCCAGAACGGTTGCAGCAGCGGCTGATTCCCCCCGGCACGAGCTCTCGGCCCGCGTCTGTGCTGATGCTGTTCGGCGAATCGGAGGAGCCGGTGAGCACGCTCATGCCGCCGCCGGGAGTGCCGTGCGCGGACGTGCTGCTCCTGCAGCGCGCGTCGACGCTGCGGCACCACAGCGGCCAGGTGGCATTTCCCGGCGGAGTGCAGGATCCGGGCGACGCCGGCCCGATCGGCACAGCGCTGCGGGAGGCGGAGGAGGAGACCGGGCTGGACCCGGCGGGCGTGCAGCCGCTGGTGGTGATGCCGACGTTGTATATCCCGCCGTCGGGATTCGTCGTCAGCCCCGTCCTGGCCTACTGGCGCGAGCCGAGCCCGGTGCGCGCGGTGGACCAGGCGGAGACGGCGCGGGTGTCGCGGATCGCGCTGTCGGATCTGGTGGATCCGGCGAACCGCTTTCAGATCAGCTATCGCAGAATGTTCAAGGGCCCGGCTTTCACGGTGGACGGGATGCTGGTGTGGGGCTTCACCGCAGGCTTGCTGTCCGCGCTGATCGCCGAGGCCGGCTGGGAGCAGGAGTGGGACACCGGGGATGTACGTGAGCTGGATGCCAGCCTGGCGGACCTGGAGGCCACGGTGATCGAGCAGTGACGGCTTCGCACTGGCTGGACCTGCTGGTCGTCGCCGTGGCGATCGCGGCCGCCATGTCGGGGTGGCGGCACGGCGCGGTCGCGTCGGCGTTGTCATTCGTGAGCGTGCTGGCCGGCGCCGCCGTGGGCATCACGCTCGCGCCGCACCTGGTCTCCGGCGTGACCGATCCGCGCGGCCGGGTGCTGCTTGGCGTGCTGGTTGTCGTCGTGCTGGTGGTGGCCGGGCAGATGCTCGGCATGTTCGGCGGCCGATACGCCCGGCAGTTACTCTCCCGCGGCGCGGTGCGGACCGTCGACTCGACGGTGGGCGCGCTGTTTCAAACGGTGGCGGTGCTAGCGATCGCATGGCTGCTGGCGGTGCCCCTGGCCTCGAGCACACAGCCGGCGGTCGCGGCAGCGGTGCGCGGCTCGTGGGTGCTCAGCAACGTCGACACGGTGGTCCCCGGCTGGTTACGGGCGGTGCCGAGCAGGCTGTCCGCGCTCCTAGACGACTCCGGGCTGCCCGACGTCCTGGGCCCCTTCGGCAAGACGCCGATCACCACCGTCGATCCGCCCGACCCGGCGATCGCGAACTTGCCCGTCGTCGCCGCCTCCCGCGCGAGCGTGCTGGAGATCCTCGGCTCCGCGCCCAGTTGCCAGCGGGCGCTTGAGGGCTCCGGATTCGTCGTGTCTCCCGAGCGGGTGATGACGAACGCCCACGTGGTCGCCGGCACCACCGATGTGGTGGTGCAGAGCGCCGACGGCCCGCTCGCGGCGACTGTCGTGTTGTTCGACCCCGATGTCGACATCGCGGTGCTCGACGTTCCAGGACTGACGGAGCCCGCCCTCTCGTTCACCGCAGTCCCCGCGCACAGCGGGGACGAGGCTGTGGTGCTCGGCTACCCCGGCGGTGGACCGTTCACGGCGAGCGCGGCGCGTATCCGCGACACGATCATGCTCTCTGGCCCCGACATTCACCACAGCGCCACCGTCACCCGCGAGGTCTACACGATTCGCGGGCAGGTGCGCTCCGGCAACTCCGGCGGGCCGCTGGTAGGCGTCGACGGCAAGGTGCTCGGCGTGGTGTTCGGCGCCGCGGCGGATGATTCGGACACGGGCTTCGCGCTCACGGCGGCGGAGGTGCGCGCGAACCTCGACGCCTCGGCCGCCATGCACCGCGAGGTGGGCACGGGCGCCTGCGTGAGCTGATATATATCGAGTAGGCCTTCACAAACACCTCCGGAGGTGCAAGGAAGGGAATGTCAGTAGTTCCCACTTCGCCGAGGCCCAAGACGTTGACGCGTCCAGCCCCGTGCACCACCGGAGGTGTTTTCCGTGTCTGTCACCATCGCTCCAGTCACACCGTCCACCATCGTCGTCGCCGTCGATGTCGGCAAGTCCGTCGCCGCGATCTCCGCCACCGACGCCGACCGCCACCGACTCTTCGGACCGGCCGAGATCACCATGACCGAGTCCGCGGTCGCCGAACTGGCCACCCAGATCAGCTCCTGCATCCCCACGGACGCCCAGGTCAAGGTTGGTATCGAGGCCGCCGGCCACTACCACCACCCCCTGCTCGACCACACCTGGCCCGCCGGCTGGGAGGTCCTCGAGATCAACCCCGCCCGCGTCGGCGAACAACGCCGGATCAATGGCAAACGCCGGATCAAGACCGATGCCATCGACCTCGTGGCGATCACCGACCTCGTCCTCGCCGGACAGGGTCATCCTGCCGCCGCGCATGCCCTGGTCATCGAGCAGATCACCGCGCTCACCGCCCACCGCAGCCGCCGCGTCCTGGCCCGCACGGCGGTCAAGAACCAACTGATCGGCCAACTCGACCGGACCTTCCCCGGCCTGGCCCTGGCGCTGCCCAACGTACTCGGCACCAAAATCGGGCGCCTGATAGTCGCCGAGTTCGCCAACCCCGCCCGCCTCCGCGCCCTCGGCCCCGCCAAGCTGGTGACCTTCGCCGCAAGCGGAAACTGCAACTACGACTGCCCGTTGCGGAGCGGATCGTCGCTGCAGCCCGTGAGGCGATGCCCACCGACGCCGCGGAATCGGCCCGGCAGATCCTCGCCGAGGACGTGGCGATGCTCGCCGTCCTCGACGGCCAGATCGCCGACGCCGAGGCCCGGCTCGCGGAACTGCTGCCCGCCAGCCCGTTCGCCACGCTGCCCACCGTCCCCGGCTGGGGCGTCGTCCGCGCCGCGAATTATGGTGGGGCGCTGGGTGATCCAGGCCGATGGCCCGGACCACGGCAGGTCTACCGGGCCTCCGGGCTCTCGCCGATGCAGTACGAGTCCGCCGGGCGGCGCCGGGACGGGAAGATCAGCCGCGAGGGTTCCGTGCGGCTGCGCCGCGCCCTGATCGACCTCGGCATGGGGTTGTGGTTGGTCGAGCCCGCCGCGAAGGCCCGCGCAGGCGAGCTGAAGGCCCGCGGCAAGAAGGGCAAGGTGATCGCCTGCGTGATGGCGAACCGGGCGAACCGGATCGCCTACGCGATGGTCCGCGATCACACGGTCTACGAACCCGGCCGCTGGGCCTGACCAGAGCTCCGGAGCTGCCCCCGCCCCCGGTCCTCGCCGTCGGCGTTGGCGCGCAGGAGCGGTCCACCACCGGAAATATGTTGCCTGTCAACAGTTTTCATTGAGGTGGTGGACGGCGACGAGCACCGGCGCACACTCGCGCGATCGGCCGCGGAGGCCCGGCCCAGGGCGACACAGTCATGACACCGGACGTCAGGAGGAATCTATTTGCGTTTGCCCTTCACAACGCCAGCCGAGGATGCCACGCTAGAGGGGGGACGAGGGGCTGGATCAGATGCCGCGTGAGCTATGGCGGACCGGTCACCCGGTTACGCCGCGCCTAGCTTGGCACCCGGCCCCTCGCCCTCATAGCAGCCCGAACGTCGCCAGATGACCCACCACCGCATGGGGTGAGGTCGCATATGTCAGCGTGGGCGCTGGGTGCCCACCCCCGCCACGACTTCTCGGCTCAACAGCACCGGCCCTGACACCGCCGCCGTCTGCGACGGCGATGCCACCTGGCGGAGCCCACACTTGACACGACCTATAGCCAGCTAGGCGGCCGACGGGTGACAGCGGTCGGTTCGGCGACGAAGATGGAGGCGACTGCACTTTCCACCGACTGACCGGAGGGAACTCCATGTCCAGCACCGCAGAAGCCCTATCCCCTGAGCGCTCCCCGGCCGATGCGCTGGCCCAGCGGGTCGTGGACGCAGCCTTGGGGACCGTTGACATCCTCTCGATCTACCTCGGGGACAGGCTCGGCTGGTACCGCAGCCTCGACGTCGATGGGCCAGCCACGGCCGATGAGTTGGCTGCCCGCACCGGGACCAACTCGCGGTACACGCGGGAATGGCTGGAACAGCAGGCGGTGACCGGACTTCTCGACGTCGCCGATGGAGAGCACCCTTCGTTCGCCCTGTCCCGGGCGGGAGCCGAGGTTTTCGCGGACGAGCACAGCCTGGCGTATCTCGCCCCGCTCGCGAGGCTGTTGTGCGGCGCTGCGAAGCGATTGCCGGAGCTGTTGGAGGCGTACCGGTCCGGCGGCGGGGTGGGCTGGGCGCGGTACGGGCGTGACGCTCGGGACGGGCAGGCGGACATGAACCGGCCCTGGTACGAACACTCGCTGGCCGACGCGCTTGGCTCGATCCCGGAGGTGGATAGGCTGCTCCGAGCCCCCGGCTCGATGCTCGCCGATCTTGGCTGCGGGGGTGGCTGGTCCACGATCGCGCTGGCCCGGGCCTATCCGGAGGCGACGGTGCGGGGCGTGGACATCGACCGCGCCACCGTCGAGCTCGCCCGGGCCAACGTGGCCGCGGCCCCCGAGGTGGCCGTGCGGGTGACCGTCACAGAGGCCGACGCCGCGGCGCTGCCGCGGGGAGGTTACCAGGCGGTTTTCGCCTTCGAATGCGTGCACGACATGCCACGGCCAGTGGAGGTGTTGGCCGCCGCCCGCCGCGCGCTTGCCCCGGGCGGGGTGATGATCGTGATGGATGAGGCGGTCGCGGACACGTTCGCCGCACCCGGCGATGAGACGGAGAGGCTGATGTACGGGTTCAGCCTGACTGTCTGTTTACCTGACGGGATGGCGCATCCGGCGAGCGTGGCGACCGGCACCGTGATGCGCGCCGACACCTTGCGGCGGTATGCGGAGGCTGCGGGGTTCGCCGAGTTCGAGGTGCTGCCGATCGAGGACTTTGGATTCTGGCGGTTCTACCTGCTGCGAGAGTGAACGCGGTTCTTAGGCCCTATTGGCGTCGAGGAACCCCAGCAGCGCCGCGGTGGTCTCGGCGGGGGCCTCTTGGTGGGCGAAATGCCCCACCGGCAGCGTCGTCAGAGTGCGGTGCGGGGCCCATCGGGTGCACCGCCGATACGTGGCGGCGAGCACATATGGGTCCTGCTGGCCCGTGATCTGCAGGACGGGCACCCGCACCCGGCCACCCATCGCGGCGCGGAAGCGGCGGCCGTCGGGGCGGAACTGGCTGCGGAAGGCCCAGCGGTGGTACTCCAGGCCGCAGTGCGCGACGCCGAGGACCTGGATGGCGGATCGGGCGTGGGCGGCGGATTCCGCGAAGTCGGGCCCGCCGAGCCAGGCCGGGCCGGAGCGGGCGCGCAGCAGCAGCTCCGCGCCGAAACCGTCGTCGTCGGTGAGCCTGCGCTCCGCGACACGTGGCTGCTGATCCCGCAGCAGTGGTCCCGCGAAGGCCGCGCGCTGGGCGCGATTGCGCAGGACGGCCTGGCGCAGGCCGAGAGGGTGTGGCGCGGAGACCGTGGCGATGGCCGCGACCCGGTTCGGGTGCAATTGCGCGGTGGCCCAACAGACGAGACCGCCATCGGCGTGCCCGATCAGCGTCGCGGTGTCGTGGCCCAGCGCGCGCACCAGCGCGGCGATATCGCCGGCGAGGGTCCAGCCGTCGTAGCCGCGCGGCGGCTTGTCGCTATCGCCGTAGCCGCGCAGGTCGACCGCCACCGTGCGGTAGCCGGCGGCGCCCAGGGCGACAAGTTGGCGTCGCCAGGAGTACCAGTAGTCGGCGAACCCGTGCAGGAGCACCACCAGGGGCGCGTCGGGCGAATCCGGGCCGGCCTCCACCGCGTGCAGCCGGATGCCGTTCGCGTGGACGTCGAGATGCCGCCACGGCCCGGGGTGCCGGACGCTCGAGGGATCAGGTGTGGGCATTGACAGAGCTTAGTGCCTGGTCAGCGCAGGGCGTGGCGGCCGGTGTCGGACCCAGCCGCGTCGGAGCCGGGCAGCAGCGTCGACATCTCCTTGACCGAGTCGATCGTCTTCTTCGGCGCACGGATCTTGCGGACCCGCAGATAGCCGAGGAAACCGAACAGCGCGGCCGCCAGGACCTGGACGGCGAACACGATCAGGAAGGCCGCCCAGCGCGGCAGCCACTCGCTGAGGAGCTCGCCGAGGAAGAAGAACGCGAAGAAGGTGCTGAACAGCAGGATCGTGCCAGCCAGGATGAAGAAGATGCTGCCCTGCAGGCCCTTCTTGACCTCGCCGGTGACCTCGGCCTTCGCCAGCTCAACCTCGGCGCGCACCAGCGTCGACATCTGGCTGGTCGCGTTCTTGACGAGATCGCCGATGGACGCCTGCGCCACGTCGGGATCTAAGTTGGTCAGCGGGATCGACGTGATGGAGCCCGGGGCCCCATTGCCGGCTCCTCGGCCTGTGGTGCGGTCGGTCAAGCTCACGTCAACCCTCCGAAATGTGTCTGTCCTGCGCGGTATCGGTCCTCATCGTGCCATGCCCGCCGAGCGCGCACCGGATGGCGTCGACGGCGTGGCGTCAGGAGTTAGGCGGCTGTGCGGCGACCCGCTGGTAATGCTTGCCCCGACGCGAGATCAGGAACGAGCCGGCCAAGGCCGCGATGACCGACGCGATGAGCACCGCGGCCTTCGCGGTCTCGACCGCCTCGCCACCGTCGATGCCGGTGAGCGAGAGCTCCACGACCAGCAGGCTGACAGTGAATCCGATGCCGCCGAGCACTGCCAAGGCGAACATGTCCGCGTTCTGCAGGCCGGCGGGGCGGGTGGCGAGGCCGAATTTGATTGCCAGCCATGCCGAGCCGAAGATACCGATTGTCTTGCCGACCACCAGGCCCACGATGATGCCGATCGCGATCCGGTCGGTCGTGATGTTCTGCAGTAGCGCGCCGTTGACGTGGACGCCCGCGGCGAAGAACGCGAACAGCGGAACGCACAGGCCGGCGGACCACGGTTGGATGCGGTGCGCGAGGCGGCTGGCGGGGGACTCCGCCTCACCCGGGTCGTGGACGACCCTGGTGAGCAGGCCGAGCGCGACGCCGGCGACGGTGGCGTGGATCCCAGATTGGTACATGCAGACCCAGGCGAGGATGGCGAGCGGCACATACAGCAGCGGGGTCGTGATGCGGCGGCGCTGCGCGAGGGCGTAGACCACGAGGAGGGCGATGGCCCCGGCCAGCCAGGCCATCGCGATGGTCGCGGTGAAGACGAGGGCGATGATGGCGATCGCGACGAGGTCGTCGACCACGGCGAGGCTGAGCAGGAACACCCGCGCGCTCGCCGGGATCCGCTTCGCCGTCAACGACAGCACACCGAGGGCGAACGCGATGTCGGTGGCGACGGGGATCGCCCACGCCTGGTCGATGCCGGGGGTGCCCCAGCCGATGGACAGCGCGATCACCGCGGGGATCATGACGCCGCCGAACGCGGCGATGATCGGCAGCGCGGCCTTGCGCCGGTCCGCCAACTCGCCCAGCACCAGTTCCCGCTTGAGCTCGATGCCGGCAACGAAGAAGAACACGGCGAGCAGGGCGTCCTGCGCCCACGTGCCGAGGGTCAGGTCCAGATTGAGCGACGCCGGGCCGAGGTTGAAGTCCCGCAGATTGAGGTAGGCGTCGTACAGGGGGGTGTTTGCGCAGAGCAGCGCCAGGGCGGCCGCTGCCAGCAAGAACAGTCCGCCGGCGGTCTCGGTCCGCAGATAGCGGCCGAAAGCCGTGGGCTTGGGAAGGTCGGTCATGGTGTCCCTCTCCGGGCATAACAAGGCGCGAAGACCGACGTTTTCGTCGGCCGCCGACCAGACTTCCCGGCACACCAGTGATAGAGCCTAGCTGCCCAAGCCCCGTCGGGCCGGGTAGCGTCGGAAACTGTGACCGCCAGCCAATTCAGTGACACGGACCCACTCGGCCCCATCCTTGCGCTGCCCGGCGTCGCGGAGGCGGCGGACCGGGCGCGCAAGGGCCTCGAAGAGGTGCACCGGCATAAGACGAACAGACGGGGCTGGCCGGCGACGGCCACCGAGGCGTCGGTGCGTGGCGCGCGGGCCTCCGCCTCGATCGCCGGTGGCTCCCTGGAACTGCCTCTCGACGGCGATATCCAGGACCCGATTCTGGCCGGCGCGCTGCGGGTGTCCGCGGCGCTCGACGGGGACGCGCTGCCCGCGACGATCGCGAATTGGCAGCGCGCGCCGCTGCAGGTGCTGGCGCGGCTGCACGTGCTGGCCGCGGCCGGGCTGGTCGAGAGCGCGGACGAGTTGGGCCGGCCCCGCACCGATCAGGGCGTGGGCGAGCGGCTCGACGCGCTGTCGCAGTTGGTGACGGGCGGTACGAATGTGCCGGCTCCGGTGCTGGCGGCCGTCGTGCACGGTGAACTGGCCGCGCTCGAGCCCTTTGGCCAGGCGGACGGTGTGATCGCCCGCGCCGTGTCCCGGCTGATCTCGACATCCACGGGCCTGGACCCGCATAACCTGGGCGTGCCCGAGGTGTACTGGCTCAAGCGTCGCAAGGCGTACTTCGCCGCGCTGGACGGCTTCGCGACCGGCACTCCAGAGGGTGTCGCGAACTGGGTGATCACGTGTTGCGGCGCGCTGGAGACTGGAGCCCAGGAGGCATTGGGCATCGCGAACGCGCACGCGGCGCAGTAGTGGCCCGCCTGGTGAGGTCGGCCGCCGCGCTGCTGCTCGGACCGTCCCCGAGCCTGCGGGCGGCGGTGTCCACCGCGCGGCGGCGACATCCGGACGAGCTGGCCGGCACCCGGGTGCTGATCACGGGCGCGTCCGCCGGTATCGGGGCGGCGACGGCGAAGCTGCTGGCGAAGCGGGGCGCGGACGTCACCGTGGTCGCCCGCCGAGAGGACGAGCTGCAGCAGGTGTGTGCGGAGATCGCCGCCGCGGGCGGAACCGCTAGGGGCAGGGTCTGCGATGTCACCGATGGCGCGCAGGTCGACGCGCTCGTGGCGCAGGTGCTGGCGGATGGCGGCGTCGACGTGCTCGTCAATAACGCGGGGCGCTCCATCCGGCGCTCGGTGCTGGAGTCCGTCGACCGTTTCCACGACTATGAGCGCACGATGGCGATCAACTATTTTGCCGCGGTGCGCCTGACCCTCGGGCTGGTGCCGGCCATGGTTGAGGCGGGCCGCGGCCATGTCGTCAACGTCGCAACGTGGGGCGTGCCGGCGGGGGTGATGCCGAGATTCTCGGCGTACCACGGGTCCAAAGCCGCGATCAGCGCGTTCACGCGGAGTCTGGGAGCCGAGTTGCGCGGCAGCGGGGTCGATGCCTCCGCCGTGTCCTTCCCGCTGATCCGTACCGAGATGATCGCGCCGACCGCCGCGTACAAGGACCAACCGGCGCTGACCGCAGAGCAGGCCGCGGGGTGGGTGCTGCGGGCGCTGCGCACCCGGGAGTTGGAGATCCATCCGCGCAATGTCGATCTGCTGCGAATCGTGAATCGGGTGTCGCCGCGATTGATGGATGCCGCGGTGCGGCGCGCGGGGATCTAATCCTTCTAGAGAATATGACGCGGGCGGCGTGTCCGACCTTCTCGAACCCCGCCGCCCGCGAACACAGACTGCCAGTTTCCAAGCGTGCAATGGTGGGTTGTGTGGGTGGCCTCGGCGGGTGCTCGTCGTCCATGTGGGGACCCCTACCCAAAGGGTTCATGTCCCACTGATTCGGCGAGCACAACGCAGGCCCACAACGCTTTATGCCTGATGCGGCGTGCTCCGCGTGGAGAGTCTGGATGTCCATGTCGGGAGTTCACGGCCGGGAGAGCGGACCTTCTCTTCTGATCCGGCCTTGGCCTGCCGTGCTTTCCGTAACACAGTTCTACCCCGTCTCTCGCAGTGGTGCAAGGGGTAATTCGAAGGCCGCCAATTGGCGACGAGGCGGGCGAATCTCAGGCAGAATGCAGGGGTTGCCCGCTGGTGAGAGCAGTCGCCGCAGTCCGCAGCCGGGTCTCGGCAGGGCTCAGGGCCGGCGGCGCAGCAAACGGTAGGCCAGCGCGCCCGCCGCGACCGCGCCCACGCCCGCCGCCGCGCCCGCGGCGAGAGTGGAGGGGCCGGGGGTCAGATGGCGGGAGTTGATCGCGACAGCGTCGGTGAAGGTCAGCACCGGCCAGCCATGCGCGGCGGCGGACTTGCGCAACAGCCGATCGGGGTTGACGGCAGTGGGGTGGCCCACCGCCTCTAGCATCGGCAGATCCGTACTGGAGTCCGAATATGCGTGACAGTGCTCGAGGTCGTAGCCATGCTCGGCGGCCAGCCTGTTGATGGCCTCGACCTTGCCCTCGCCGAAGCAGTAGAACTCGAGCTCCCCGGTGTATTTACCGTCCTCGATGCACATCCTGGTGGCTGCGCTATGGGTGGCTCCGAGGGCTTTCGCGATGGGCTGGACCACCTCCTCCCCGGAGGCCGACACCACGACGATGTCATGGCCCAGCGCGGTGTGCTCCGCGATGAGGTCGGCGGCCTCGGCGAACACGAGTGGGGTGACGATGTCATGCAGGGTCTCGCCGACAATCGATTTGATCTGCTCGACGTCCCAGCCCGCGCACATGGCTGTCAAGTAAGTCCGCATCCTGTCCATCTGGTCGCGGTCGGCGCCCGAGATCAGGAACAGAAACTGCGCATAGCTGCTCTTGAGCACCGCTCTGCGGTTGAGCAGGCCTTCGTCGAAGAAGGGGCGGCTGAATGCCAGCGTGCTCGACTTCGCGATGAGGGTCTTATCGAGGTCGAAGAACGCCGCCACGCGCCCGGTGGAGGTGGTGGTGCTGTTGTCTTCGCTCACCAGTCAAGGATAGGCGGACGCCGGCACGGGGGGTGTGGCATCGGACAAACCGCTGGTGAGACGGTTCGGGGACTCGGACACAACGCGTCGATCCGGGAGTAGCATCGACAGCGCTCGGGCCAGGCCCGAGCGCCTTCAGCCCCCCGGGGCTGGACGCGACGACCCCCGCCCACCCCCCTTGGCGGGGGTTGTCCCATGTTCTCGGGCGTCTTCCTTCGCAGATAACTGAACCTCCGTTCTAGACATTGGAGTTATCCACAGCTGCTCGCCTATCCACAGGCGGCCTGATTCGCGGGGTGCGAGGGCTAAGCGCTGGGGCACGGTGGGGTCATGGGAATCGACGAACCCCGGCCGGAGCCGGTACTGAGCTGGCTCAGCGGGCCCGTGCTGCGCGGCGAGGTGTCTCGGGCCACCGCGGCGGCGGCGGTGGCGGTGGAGGAGCTGGACTCGGCGCCGGGCCGTGGGCAGTGGGACCGCGCGCGCACGCTCCTCCTCGATGTCGAGGCGGCAGGGGCATGCATCGAGGCCGGGCTGCCCCGCCGAGGCGGGGTGCTGGTGTTGAGCGATGGATCCGAGGGTGCGGACCCCTGGCAGCTGGCCGTCCGGCTGGGCGCGGAGCACGTGCTCGCGCTGCCGGCCGACGCCGCGCAGCTCGTGCGGCTGCTGGGCAGCGCGCCGCGGGCGACGGGGGCGGGCACTGGTGGGGTGGTCGCGGTGGTCGGCGGCAAGGGCGGGGTCGGAGCCTCGGTCTTCGCCGCGGCCGTCGCCGCCTGCGCGCAGCCGGCGGCGTTGCTCGTGGACCTGGACCCGATGGGGGCGGGCCTGGATCTGATGTTCGGGTTGGAGCGCGCGTCCGGGCTGCGCTGGCCGGATCTGCGCCTGCAGGGCGGCCGCGTGCATGCGGCGGCGCTGCGGCGGGCGTTGCCGAGCAAGGGCGGGGTCTCGGTCCTGTCCTCTGGCCGGGATCTGGCGCCGCCCGCCGAGCCCGCGGTGCGCGCGGTTCTGGAGGCGGGACGCGACGGCGGGCTCGTTGTGGTGTGCGACGTGTCCCGGTCGCGGAGCCCCGTCGCTGAGTTGGCCCTCGAGCTTGCGGACCTGGTGGTGCTCCTCGCGACGGCGGATGTGTCGGCGTGCGCCGCGGCCGCCCGCGCCGCGGCGTGGATCCTGCCGCACAACCCCAACCGGTGCCTGGTGGTGCGCGGGCCGTCCCCGGGCGGGCTGCGTGCGACCGACATCTCTGCCGCGGTGGGGCTGCCGCTGCTCACCTCGATGCGGCCGGAGCCGGGCCTGGCCCGCCGGCTCGAGCACTCGGGCCTGGTGTTGGGCCGGCGGTCACCGTTGGCGGCCGCGGCGGGAGCTGTGCTGCGGGTGCACAATCTGCGGCCGGACGGTGCGGCGTGAGCGCTGTCGACCCCGGGCTGGTCCAGCGGGTGCGCGAGCGGCTCGCGGGTGTCGGGGGAGCCGCCGGGGCGGCAGCGGTGGCCGCGGCCGTGCGCGCGGAGTCCTCGGGGGTGGTCGGCGACACCGACATGTTGCTGATCCTGCGGGAACTCGAGATGGAGTTGACCGGCGCTGGGATCCTCGCGCCGCTGCTCGCGGACCCGCGGGTGTCCGACGTGGTTGTCAACGGACCCGCGGAGGTGTGGGTCGACCACGGCGCGGGGCTGCGACGCGCGGCGGTCCGATTCCCGGACGAGGCCGCCGTGCGCCGGCTCGCCCAGCGGCTGGCCCTCGCGGCCGGCCGACGGCTGGACGACGCGCAACCCTGGGTCGACGGTCGCCTCGCAGGGGCAGATGCCGGCGTCTCGGCCGTGCGGATGCACGCGGTGCTCGCGCCCATCGCGATCGACGGCACCTGCATCTCGCTGCGCGTCCTGCGCCCGGCGACCCAGGGTCTCGACGCGCTCGCGGCCAGCGGGGCCATCGCGCCGCGGGCCCACCTGCTGCTGCGGGCGATCATCGCGGCGCGGCTGTCCTTCCTCGTCGTGGGCGGCACCGGGGCCGGCAAGACCACGCTGCTCTCAGCCATGCTCGGCCAGGTCGACCCCGCGCAGCGGATCATCTGCGTCGAGGACGCCCCCGAGCTCGCCCCGCAGCACCCGCAGGTGGTGCGGCTGGTCGCGCGCCCGCCCAACGTCGAGGGGGCTGGGGCCGTGACACTGCGCGACCTCGTCCGCCAGGCCCTGCGCATGCGCCCGGACCGGATCGTCGTCGGCGAGGTTCGCGGCGCGGAGGTCGTGGACATGCTCGCCGCGCTGAACACTGGCCACGACGGCGGGGCGGGGACGGTGCACGCGAACTCGCCCTTCGAGGTGCCCGCACGGATGGAGGCGCTCGCGGCATCCGGCGGGATGGACCGCGCCGCGTTGCACAGCCAGCTCACGGCGGCGGTGCAGGCCGTGCTGCATGTGCGACGGACAGCGGGCGGACGACGAGAGCTCGCCTCGATCGCGATGCTCGTCCGCGGTGGGGACAGCGCGCGGGTGGTGGAGGCGTGGACGGCTGGCGCGGGGCCCGCGGCGGGGTTTCCGGAGTTGGTGCGTCTACTCGCGGACCGGGGCCACGGCGGGGGTCTCGCATGACCGCGGGGCTGGGGTTCGCGGCGCTCGCCCTGGCCGGTGCGCTGCTGGCCTGGCCGGGTGGCGCGGCCCGGCAGCGGCTGCGCGCGGACCCAGCGCGCGGGATCCGCACGGTGCGCAGGCGGGGGCAGGCGGGTGGGGTGCTCGCTGTGCTGGCTGTGCTGGCCGGCGCATTCTGGGTGGGTCTCGCGGGGATCGTGGCGGCGGCGATGGTGGTGGGCACGTTGGCTTTTCGGCGGCACGCGCGGATCCTGGACGCGCGCGGGGAGGAGGGGTCCGCAGCGCTGGTGGAGGCCCTCGACGTGCTGGTCTCGCAGCTTCGAGTGGGCGTGCATCCCGGCATGGCGTGCGCCTTCGCGGCCGTGGAATGCGGCGGGAGTCCCGTCGGCCCGGTGCTGGAGCGGGCGGCGGCCCAGGCGGCGCTCGGCGGATCGATCGCCGAGGCGCTGGACTCGGACGTCGCGGACTTCCCGGACTTGCCGCGCGTGGCGGGAGTCTGGGCGCTGGCGGAGCGGCACGGCATCGCGATGGGGGAGATGCTCGACGTGGTGCGCCGGGACCTGTTGGAGCGTCAGGGATTTCGCCGGCGAGTGTCGGCTGGCCTGGCCGGTCCACGGGCGACCGCCACGGTGCTCGCCCTCCTGCCAGTCGTGGGGGTGGGGCTGGGGCAACTCATGGGGGCGGCCCCGCTGGGGGTCCTCCTCGGCGGCGGTCTCGGCGGGGTCCTGCTGGTCGTCGGTGTCCTCCTCGATTGCGGCGGGCTGCTGTGGGCGGAGCGGATCGCCCGGGTCGGTGTCCGATGACGGCGCTGGTGGCGGTGCTCCTCGCCGCGGCGGTGCTGACGGCCCCGCGCCGGCAGGTCCGCGAGCGGCTCCCGCTGTCGACCCTGGAGCGATCCGGCGGCGCGGAGTGGCTGCGGCACAGCGTCTTCGCGGTGCTCGGCGGGCTGGCGGCCGCGGCGGTGGTCGGCGGCCTCGCCGGAGTGTTGGCAGGCGCGGTGATTGCCGCGGCGCTGGCCTTCGTCCTGCGACGATGGTCGGTGCGGGAGCCGGCGGATGATCCGCTGGCGGTCGCCGCGGGGCTCGACTTGCTCTCCGCCTGCCTACTGGCGGGGCTGCCGTTGGCGACGGCCGTCGGCGCGGTGGCGGGGACGCTGCATGGCGCGCCGCGGATGCGGTCGGGGCTGCGCCGGGCGGCGGATCTGCTCGCGCTCGGCGGGGATGCCGGCGCCGTGTGGGAGACCCTCGGGCAGGCTAAGGGGCTGGGGCCGGTGGCGCGGATGGCCCGGCGCTCTGCGGACTCGGGATCCTCGCTGGCGGCGGGCGCGGCGGAGTTGGCGACGGCGACCCGGGAACAGGCCGGAGACCGCGCGCTGATCGCCACCGAGCGGGCCGGCGTCGCCGTGTCCGGGCCCCTGGGCCTGTGCTTTCTGCCCGCCTTCCTCTGCCTGGGGATCGCGCCGGTGGTGCTGGGCCTGGCCGGGAAAGTGCTCGGCGGGGGCGTGCTGTGAGCGCGCCGCGATTTGATTGGGCGGCTGGAAGCCGCTAGCCTATGCCCGATCGGCATGTCAACCCCCGACACGCCCGTTCTAGATCATGTCCGGGAAGGACCTCGATGCGCGGCACCGCAGCCACCGCCACCGCGACGCGAATGCGCCACGTGTGTTGTCGCTGCATGCGCGTGAACTGAGACGAGATCCCGCGTGATGGCCCCTCCTGGCCATCCCGCATCCCTGTGCTGATTCTTCCCACCGGGCACCACACCGTCGCAGCATGAGTGGTCCGCCGGTGCCCGTGGGAAAAGGAATCATTGCCATGCCTGCTCAAACCCTCCCGATAATCGATCTGGAGAGCCTCGACTTGGATCTGCTGCGTGCGGTCACGCACGAGATCGGCTTTTTCTACCTCACCGGCCACGGCATCGAGCAGCAGCTCACCAACGACCTCGTCGCTGCGGCCCGTGAGTTCTTCGCGCTGCCCGAGGCCGACAAGCTGGAGATCGAGAACGGCAAATCACCGCATTTCCGGGGCTACACCCGGGTCGGCGGCGAGCGCACCCAGGGGTATATCGACTGGCGCGAGCAGCTCGATATCGGGCCCGAGCGCGCCGCGGTGAAGCCGTTCGACCCGGACCGCCCGTGGGACGTGCTGCACGGGCCGAACCTGTGGCCGGCCGGGGTGCCGCGGCTGCGCGAGCTGGCGCTCGAGTGGTCTTCCCAGGCGCAAACCGCCGGGCTGCGGCTGATCAGCGCGTGGGCGTCCTCGCTCGGCGTCTCGGAAGAATTCTTCGACGCGGCGTTCGCCGATCCCGACCCGCTGCTGAAGATCGCCCGCTACCCGGGCCACGACGGCTCGGTCACCGGCCAGGGGGTGGGCAGCCACAAGGACGTCGGGGCACTGACCCTGCTCTACCCCGAGCCGGGCAGCACCGGGTTCCAGGTGGAGACGGGGGGTGCGGGAGGCGAGATCGCGTGGCTCGACGTCGCGCCGCTGCCCGGCCACCTGGTGGTCAACATCGGCGAGCTCCTTGAAGTCGCCACCGGAGGCTATCTCAAGGCCACCGTGCACCGGGTGCTGCCGCCGCCCGCCGGCTCCGACCGCGTCTCGCTGCCGTTCTTCCTCAACCCCGGCTACGACCACGCCTTGCCCACTGTGTCGCTGTCGCCCGAGCTCGCGGCCGAGGCCGCTGGCGTCGGACCCGACGAGCACGGCGGCGCCTTGCACGCCCAGTACGGGCTCAACGCGCTCAAGTCGCGTCTGCGCGCGCACCCCAACGTGACCGAGCGGTACCACCGCGACCTCCTCGACCTGCCCGCACTCCGCGGCTGACCATTCCCACGCTCTTGTCGGCCACGGCCGACGCCACCGAAAGGACATCTCGAATGTTTTTGCGCCGCACCGCAGTTCTCTCCGCCGCCGCCTTGCTCACGCTGGGCCTGGCCGCCTGCTCCTCGGGCGGTGACGAGAACACGCTGGTGGTCTCCGCGTCCAGCACCCCGCACGTGGAGATCCTCGAGCACATCGCCGCGTCTGGCGCCCTGGGCGACGTGAAGTTGGACATCAAGCCCGTCACCGGCGAGATCGACCCCAATGAGCTGCTCGTCGCCGGCGACGTGGAGGCCAACTACTTCCAGCACGCCCCCTACCTGGCGGACTGGCAGAAGCAGAAGGGCGTCGACGACCTGGTCGCCGTCGCCGACGTGCACCTCGAGCCGATGGGCCTGTATTCCGAGAAGGTCTCCGCGGTCGACGAGATCGCCGACGGCTCGACCATCGCGCTGCCCAAGGACACCACCAACTTCTCCCGCGGGCTGTACCTGCTCGAGTCGGCCGGCCTGATTCAGATGGACGTGCCGTTCGCCGAGGCGGACCTGTCGATCGTGACGCAGAAGAACATCAAGGAGAACCCGAAGAACCTCAACTTCATCGAGGTCGAGCGCTCGCAGATCGCGCGCAACCTCGGCGACCCGCAGATCACCGCCGCCGTCATCAACTCCAACTATGCGATCGAGGCCGGCCTGATCCCGGCGGACGACGCGCTGCTGTCGGAGACCGTCGTCGGCAACCCGTTCGCGAACCTGCTCGTCGTCCGCGCCGCCGACGAGAACTCCCCGGCAGTCGAGGCGCTCGCCGACGCTCTCGTCTCCCCGGAGACCGCCGCCTGGATCCAAGAGAACTACTCCGGCTCCGTCGTCCCGGTGCACGCGGCTAGCTGATGATTTTCGTCGAGAACCTGGTAAAGACCTTCCCCGCCGCAGGCGGGGCAGGGGAAGTCTCAGCCCTGCGCGGGATCGACCTCCAGATCGCCGAGGGCGAGATATTCGGCATCGTCGGCCCGTCCGGCTCGGGCAAGTCGACGCTGCTGCGGTGCCTGAACCTGCTCGAGCAGCCCACCTCCGGCCGGATCGCGCTGCGCGGCGATGACCTCTCGCAGCTCGCCGGCGCCAGCCTGCGTGGCGCACGCAGGCGTATTGGCACGGTGTTCCAGCAGTTCAACCTGCTGCACGCGCGGACGGTGCGGGCCAACGTCGAGTTCCCGCTCGAGCTCGCGGGCCTGGACCGGGTGCAGCGACGGGCCCGGGCTGATGAGCTCATCGCGTTGGTGGGCCTGACTGGCAAGGAGAAGGCGTTCCCGTCGCAACTCTCCGGCGGTCAGCAACAGCGCGTCGGTATCGCCCGAGCGCTGGCGTCGGAGCCGGACGTGCTGCTGTGCGATGAGGCGACCAGCGCGCTCGATCCCGACACCACCGATCAGGTCCTCGACCTGCTCGTCGAGCTCAACCGCACGCTCGGCGTCACGGTCGTGCTCATTACCCATGAGCTGGGCGTGCTGCGGCGCATCTGCACCGCTGCCGCCCGGCTTGAGGACGGCCGGGTCGCCGAGACGGGGCGGATCCTGGACCTGGTGGCCGACCCCGGCTCGGCGCTGGGCGCGGCGATCGTCCCGGTCGGGGACGACCCGTCCGGCGGCGACCGCGCGGATACCGCGCTGGTCACGACGATCGGGGCCGAGGCACACGGGCCGTGGCTCGCGCAGCTTGTGCGCACGCTGGACGCCGATGTCGCCGTCGTCGGCGGCCGGGTCGAGCAGGTGGCGGGCGTGACCGTCGGCCGCCTGCGGCTGCGCTTCGGTCCGGATGTGGACCGCGCTGCCGTCGACGCGTTCGTCGCCGCGCAACCGAACGTCACCCTCGCCTGGGGCGCTGACATCGAGATTGAGGGACTGCTCGAATGAAGAAACTGTCCTGGTACGACTCGCTGCCCGAGGTATGGGACGCGACGCTCGAAACCCTGTAC
Source organism: Tomitella biformata AHU 1821 (assembly GCF_000524475.1). GTDB lineage: Bacteria > Actinomycetota > Actinomycetes > Mycobacteriales > Mycobacteriaceae > Tomitella > Tomitella biformata. Next base: position 39,280 of record NZ_BAVQ01000036.1, read on the forward strand.
ATGGTGGCGATCGCATTTTTGCTCACCGTGCTTGGCGGGATCCTGCTCGGGGTGGTGCTGCATGTCACCTCGGCGAAGGGCCTGTGGCCGCAGCGGGCCATCAACATGGTGCTTGGCACTATCGTCAACGTCTTCCGGTCGCTGCCGTTCCTGATCCTCATGATCGCGCTGATCGGGGTGACCAGGTGGATCGTCGGCACGGCGATCGGCCCGACCGCGGCCATCGTGCCGCTGACAATCGGCGCGATCCCGTTCTACGCGCGGGTGGTCGAGGCCGCGCTGCGCGAGGTTCCGGTCGGCCGCGTCGAGGCCGGTCAAGCCATGGGCGCCACCAACGGTCAGCTCGTCCGCAAGGTGCTGCTGCCGGAGTCGGCATCGGCGTTGGTGGCGGGCGCGACGTTGACCGTGGTGCTGCTGGTCGGGTACTCCGCGATGGCCGGGGTCATCGGGGGTGGCGGCCTGGGCGACTTCGCGATCGTCTATGGCTACCAGCGGTTCAACACGCCGGTGCTGTTGGTCTCGGTCGTCGTGCTGATCGTCATGGTGCAGATCTTCCAGTCGATCGGCGATGGCATCGTTCGAGCTCTGGCCCACCGCCGCTAGGCGCGCGGATTTGGCTCCACACCGCCGCCCCATGCTCTGAGAGTGGGGCGGCGGTGCAGGTTCTGAGGGTTATCCACAAGCACTCGCGAATTCACAGGCGACCGGTTTCTCGGGGTGCCCGGTTGCGGTGATGGGGCACTGTGGAGCCATGGCGATCGAGGGGAACCGGCAAGGCGCAGAGCCGAGTCGCGTCGCCGTCCGGCCGCGGGGGTGGGGCCGGTCAAGGGCCCAGCTACCCGACGGGGACGTGCTGTGAGCGCCGGCGATGTCCGCCGCGGATTGGCCGCGGTGGGAGAAGAGAAGGGGGCGGGCCATGGGGACGATTGGCATGGGCGCGATTGGCACGGGGATCAGGAGGACGCAGGCGCGGATCACGTTGGCCGCGCTGGAGGACGACGGCATGTCCACCGCAGAATATGCGATCGGGACTATTGCGGCCGCGGCTTTCGGCGCCATCCTGTACACCGTTGTGACCGGCGACAACATCGTCAGCGCATTGACGGGCATTATCGATCGGGCGCTGAGCACCAGCGTCTGAGCAGTCGGTCCGGTGGCCTTGCGGGGGACGCCGGCATGGCGACGGTGGAGGCCGCGCTCGCGTTGGCGGCGCTGATCGTCGTGGTGGTGAGCTGCGTGGGGGCGATCCTCGCGGTGGGGCAGCAGGTGCAGTGCGTCGACGCTGCCCGCGAGGCCGCGAGGCTCGCCGCCCGCGGGGATACTGCGTGGGCCGAGGAGGTCGCCGGCCGCGTCGCCCCCGCGGGGGCGAGCATCACTGTGCGGGTCGACGGCGATACCGCGACCGCGACCGTGCGGGCCCAGAGCGCGCTGCTGCCGCTGGTGTCCTTCGGTGCGACGGCGGTCGCCGCGATGGAACCGGAGGTCGGCTGAGATGGGTGACGACCGGGGCGCGGGGACGGTCTTCGCCGCGTTCGCGCTGCTGGCGCTGCTGCTGCTCGCGGCCGCGGGAATTGAGATCGGTGGGGCGGTGACGGCGCGGCACCGGGCGCAATCGGCGGCGGACTTCGCGGCGCTGGCGGCCGCGGGCGAGGTGGCGCTGGGCGGGGAGGGCTGCGCAGCGGCGCTGCGGCTCGCCGACCGCAATGGGGGCGAGCTCTCGAGCTGCGTCGTCGAGGGGGCGGATGTCGTGGTGCGGGTGACGGTGGCGCTGCCGCTCGGCCTGCCACTGGGCTCGGTGGGGCTGGGGCCGGCGGTCGCGGCAGCGCGGGCGGGGCCGGTCTACGAGTGAGCCGCCACCAGTGCCCGGGTCACCAGATGGACTCGGCCAGGAAGGGCTCGCCGTACATACCGGAGTCCTGCAGCCACACGCCGATTTGACCGTTGGGGTGCGAGGCCGCCTCGGCGACGAACTGCTCGCCGGTCACGGGAGTCCAGCCGCCGGTGTGCCAGATCGAGTCGTGGGGCAGGCGGACTCGCCAGTTGTCCCCGAACGCGACGTTGATGAGCGCGCCAGCGCGGAGCTGGTCGGCGAGCACCGTCTCGTCGTGGGTGAGGGTGGCGCCGACATAGCCGGTGCCGCTCCAGGGCGTGATCGCGGCGGCACTGCCGGCGCCGATCGCCAGGCTGGCCCCCAGTGCCGCGGTCCCCGCCGCAATGGCTGTGATGCGATTGACTCTCATGTGTTCCCCTGTCCGCGCTGAGTGTTGTCGACGCCGTGGCAGGGCGCCCGGCAACCCAGATGGACGTCAGTGTAGAACCACAGATGTTTCAGTATGGACCGGGGTTGTCGTTAACTTGTCGCACTCCTGGGCGGCTGTCTATCAGTGGAGGCGGGTGAAGGGTGGGGTCTCGGACTATCCTGTAGAGGTGATTCGCACGGCTCGTCTATGGGAGATCCTTCGGCTGCAGGAGATTGAGGTGGCGGCGGGGGAGCCATTTCGTGAATTGGGGATGCTCAGCGTCGCCGACGACGACCCGCCATCATCGGAGTGCCTCATGGAGGCCATCGAGCGAGAGATGTGCTGGGTGTATGAGACGCGGACGGCAGGCGTCGTCGCGTACTTGGCGGCGATCGGCCTGGACGCGAGCCTGCACATCGAGCAGGTTTCGGTGGATCCGGCGTTCGCGCGTCTGCGCTATGGCGCCCGGCTCATTGAGCACGCCGAGCAGGACGCCGCGGCCCGGGGCTATCCGCTGCTGACGCTCACCACCTTCACCGAGGTGCCCTGGAACGCACCCTACTATTCGAGCCTGGGCTTTCGAGAGCACCTCAACCAGGAGCTCGAGGAGGTCCTCAGCCACGAGGACAGTTTTGACGCGGAGGACTGGCCGCGGATTGGGATGGCACGTGAGGTCTCGGCGGCGCATAGGGTGCTGGCGGCATCGGGCACGGCCTAGCGAGCTGGCTTTGCTCCTGCGTAGCTGCACAATCAACACCTGTCGAGAGGTCCAGCACCGGTCTAGAGGCTGCGACCTAGCGGGTGATCTCGCCGAGCACCGCGCCCAGCAGTGCGATGGCTCCGGACTTGCTCAGCGGGTCGTTGCCATTGCCGCACTTGGGCGATTGCACGCAGGACGGGCAGCCGTGTCTACAACCGCAGGAGCGCACGGCCTCGCGGGTGGCGGTGAGCCAGTGCTTGAGGTCGCGGTGTCCTTGCTCGGCGAAGCCTGCCCCGCCGCGGTGGCCGTCATAGACGAACACGGTGGGCAACCCGGTGTCCTGGTGCAGGGCGGTGGAGACGCCGCCGATGTCGCTGCGGTCGCACGTGGCGATCAGCGGCAGCAGGCCGATGGCGGCGTGCTCGGCGGCGTGCAGGGCCCCGGGCCAGTCGGCCTCCTCGAGCCCGGCGCGGGCGAGAAGCTCGGGTGTGACGGTGTACATCACGGCACGGGTGTCGAGCGTGTCCGGCGGCATGTCCAGCTCGATCTGGTCGAGGATCTCGCCGGTGAGCAGCTTGCGCAGGTAGCCGACGACCTGGTGGGTGACCTCCACGGACACGGACGCGATGGTGACCTCGCCAAGCGTGACGGACTCGTGGGTGTCGGTGATGACGATGTCGGTGATCTCGCGGGCGCTGGTGGTCCAGTCGGGGTTCTCGGCGTGCACGAGGGCGACGCCGTGGTTTAGGTCCAGCTCGTCGACGACGAACGTGTCGCCGCGGTGGATGTGCACGGCCCCGGGGTGGATGGTGGCCGGCGCGCGAAGCGAGTCGACGGTGCCGAGCATCCGCCCGGTGTCCGCCTCGACGATCGCGATCTGCATGCCGCCGGAGCCGCGGATGTCCACCTCGGAGTGCGGGTGGGTGCCGGCGGTGATGAACCAGCCATTGGGCCGGCGGCGGATTTTTCCCTGTACGGCCAGCACGGCCAGCACCTCCGCACCGCCGAACTCCTGGACCTCGGCGTCGGTGAGCGATAGTTCCATTGCCGCGCACAGCAGTTGGGGGCCGAGGATGTAGGGGTTCGACGGGTCGGTGATGGTGGCCTCGACGGGCTTGCCGAGGATCGCCTCTGGGTGGTGCACCAGGTAGGTGTCGAGGGGGTCGTCGTGGGCGATGAGCACCACGAGGGAGCCCTCGCCGCGGCGGCCCGCGCGACCAGCTTGCTGCCAGAACGACGCGACCGTGCCCGGGTAGCCGGCGACGACGACGGCGTCGAGGCCCGCGATGTCCACGCCGAGCTCGAGCGCGTTGGTGGTCGCTGCGCCAAGGAGGGTGCCGTCGGCCAGGTCGGCCTCGAGGGCGCGGCGGTCCTCCGCCAAATACCCTGCGCGGTAGGCGGTCACGCGTCGGGCAAGGTCCGGGTCCACCTCCTCGAGCAGACGGGCGGCGCCCATGGCGGTGAGCTCCGCGCCGCGCCGAGACCGGACGAAGGTCAGGGTGCGGGCGCCCTCGATGACGAGGTCGGCCATGATCCGCGCGGCCTCGGAGCCGGCGGCGCGCCGCACTGGGGCCCCGTTCTCGCCGGTGAGCTCGGGCAGCAGCGGCGGCTCCCACAGGGCGACGGTGCGGGGCCCGTGCGGCGAGGAGTCCTCGGTGACGGCCACAACGTCCGCGCCGATCAGCCGGCTCGCCGCGGCCGCGGGATCGGAGGTGGTGGCGCTGGCCAGGATGAACACGGGATTGGCGCCGTAGCGGGCGCAGATGCGGCGCAGACGACGGATGACGAGGGCCACGTTGGAGCCGAAAACGCCGCGGTAGGAATGGCATTCGTCGATCACCACATAGCGGAGCCGGCGCAGGAAGGGCCCCCAGCGCCGGTGGCCGGCGAGGATGCCCAGGTGCAGCATATCGGGGTTGGTGAACACCCAGCGCGAGTTGGCCCGCACCCAGTCCCGGATGTCGGTGGGGGTGTCGCCGTCAAACGAGGCGGCGCCAACGCTGGCGAGCTCGGGGGTGTCGCGGCACAGCTCGGCGACGGAGCGGAGCTGGTCCGCGCCCAGGGCCTTCGTCGGCGCGATATATAGCGCGCTGGCGAGGGGGTCGGCGGCCATCTCGGTGAGGATCGGCAGGTGGTAGCCGAGGGACTTGCCGGAGGCGGTGCCGGTGGAGACCACTACGTGCCGGCCGCCAAAAGCGTGCTCGGCGACCTGCGTCTGGTGCAGCCACGGCCGCTCGATGCCGCGCTCGACCATGGCGGCGATGACGGCGGGGTTGGACCAGGCCGGCCAGTCGGCGAAGACGGCGTCGCGCCGGGGCAGCTCGGCGGTGTGCGTGAGAACGTGTTTGGCCTCGGCGGCCGGAGTGCCCGCGAGGATATGCGCCAGCAGCGACTGCCCGAACGAGGCCTGAGTCACGCCCGTGGCCTCCTGTGGTCTGTGGCGGATCGATTCCAATGTGCCAGCCTATGGGAGGCGTCCCGGCTGTGGGCCGGGCCGGTCGCCGCGCGGCGAGTCCGGGGCGACCCTGCGTGCCTTAGTCTTTCCCTTGTGCACCAGCTCTCCTTTTTCGCGGCCGAGTCCGAGCCGCCGGAGCCCGCGGACCTCTCGGGACTACTCGCGGGGCCCGGCCAATGCGTGCTGTCCGGGGAGCGGGCGCGCATTTCGGTCGTTGTCGAGGACTTGTGGCGCGCGGAGGCGATCGCCGAGCTAATGGCGGAGTGTGCGCTTCCCGGCCGCCGCCTCGACACCGAGATCGGCCGCTCCGAGGAGGGCCGGCCCCTCGTGCGCACCGAACTCGCGCCGGAGCTGTCGGCACTGAGCCGGTCCTGGGTCAAAGGGGCCGCGAAAACCGTGCCCGACGGCTGGACCCCCAGCTCTCGCGCGCAGCGTGCGTGGGCGTTGGCGGCGGGACGCGGCAGCATCGACAACAGCGAGGACGGGCACTACCTGCTGGGTTTGGACCCGCACGCGCCCGACACGCACCAGCCGCTGGCCGGCGCGCTGGCCCGGGTGGGCATCGCCGCCGTGCTGATCGGACCGCGGGGAGGCGGGCCGGCGCTGCGGATCACGGGGCATCGGCGCCTGGCCCGGTTGGCCGAGAATATCGGCGAGCCGCCGTCGGGTGCGACGGCCGTCGGGGCCTGGCCGGTGGGCTGAAGTGTCGCTGCGCAGGGGACCTCATGATGGAATATGCGAGGCTGGTGTAACCATGATCTGGCAACCTATGGCTAACTTGGTTGTGTCGCGCGGCTGTTGAAGCCGGCAAAAACGTTGAAAGAAAGGTGCGGTCCACAGGTGGCGAGCACTAAGGGTTCCAAGAGCAGTGGCGACGCGATCCGTCGTCTCGTGATCGTCGAGTCCCCGGCAAAGGCCCGGACGATCGGCTCCTACCTGGGCCCGAACTATGTAGTGGAGTCCTCTCGCGGGCACATCCGCGACTTGCCCCGCGGCGCCGCCGACGTCCCCGCCAAATATAAGGGCGAGCCGTGGGCGCGCCTGGGCGTGAACGTGGACAAGGGCTTCGAGGCTCTGTACGTGGTGAGCCCCGACAAGAAGTCGACGGTCTCCGAGCTCAAGGCTCTGCTCAAGGACGTCGACGAGCTCTACCTCGCAACAGATGGGGACCGCGAGGGGGAAGCCATCGCGTGGCATCTGCTCGAGGCGCTCAAGCCGAAGGTGCCCGTGCGCCGGATGGTGTTCCACGAGATCACCAAGCCTGCCATCCTTGCGGCCGTCGAAAACCCTCGTGACCTGGACATCGACCTGGTGGACGCGCAGGAGACCCGACGCATCCTCGACCGGCTGTACGGCTACGAGGTCAGCCCGGTGCTGTGGAAGAAGGTCATGCCGAAGCTCTCGGCGGGCCGCGTGCAGTCCGTTGCCACCCGCATCATCGTCAAGCGCGAGCGCGAGCGCATGGCGTTCACGTCCGCTGGCTACTGGGACATCGCCGCGGTGCTCGACGCCGGCGCCGACACCAGCCCCCGCAGCTTCGGCTCCAAGCTGCTCTCGGTTGCTGGCAAACGCGTTGCCACCGGCCGCGATTTCGGGCAGGACGGCCAGCTCACGAAGGACACCTCGGTCCTCATCGACGAGGCCTACGCACGGGCGCTGACGGAGGCGCTGCGCGGCCAGGCACTCACCGTCACCTCCGTCGAGGAGAAGCCGTACACGCGCAAGCCCTATGCGCCGTTCATGACGTCGACGCTGCAGCAGGAGGCCAGCCGCAAGCTGCGTTTCTCCGCGGAGCGCACGATGCGCATCGCCCAGCGGCTGTATGAGAACGGCCACATCACCTATATGCGTACCGACTCCACGACTCTGTCGGAGTCCGCGATCCACGCCGCGCGTCAGCAGGCAGGGGAGCTGTACGGCCCCGACCACGTGCACCCGACGCCGCGCCAGTTCACCCGCAAGGTCAAGAACGCGCAGGAGGCGCACGAGGCGATCCGCCCCGCCGGCGAGACGTTCAAGACCCCCGGCCAGCTGCACGGCGCGATCGATGGCGACGAGTTCCGCCTGTACGAGCTGATCTGGCAGCGCACCGTCGCCTCCCAGATGGCCGACGCGAAGGGCGTCACGCTCAGCCTGCGCATCGCCGGCACGGCGACCTCCGGCGAGGAGTGCGTGTTCAGCTCCTCGGGCCGGACCATCACGTTCGCCGGCTTCCTCAAGGCCTACGTCGAGACGGTCGACTCGGAGTCCGGCGGCGAGGCCGACGATGCCGAGCGCCGCCTGCCGTACCTCAAGGAGGGCCAGTCCGTCACCGCCACCGAGCTGACGCCGGAGGGCCACGTGACCTCGCCGCCGTCGCGCTACTCGGAGGCCAGCCTGGTCAAGCAGCTCGAGGACCTGGGCATCGGCCGACCGTCCACGTACGCGTCGATCATCAAGACCATCCAGGACCGCGGCTATGTCTATAAGAAGGGCAGCGCGCTGGTCCCCGCGTGGGTCGCCTTCGCCGTGACCGGTCTGTTGGAGACGCACTTCGGCCGCCTGGTGGACTTCGACTTCACCGCGTCCATGGAGGACGAGCTCGATGGCATCGCGCAGGGCACCGAGAGCCGCACCCACTGGCTGACGGGCTTCTACTTCGGCGACGAGACCGACGCGCCCGACACGCTGTCCGGCTCTGGCGGGCTCAAGAAGATGGTCGGCGTCAACCTCGAGGGCATCGACGCGCGCGAGGTCAACTCCATCCACGTCTTCGACGACGCTGAGGGCCGCGCCGTGTTCGTCCGCGTCGGCCGCTACGGCCCATACCTGGAGCGGACGATTGTGGGCGAGGACGGCGAGCCGACGTCGCAGCGCGCCAACCTCACCGACTCGATCACCCCCGACGAGCTGACCCTCGAGGTCGCCGAGAAGCTGTTCTCGACGCCCCAGGAGGGTCGTCAGCTGGGTGTGGACCCCGCCACCGGGCACCGAATCGTCGCCAAGGAGGGCCGCTTCGGCCCGTACGTGACAGAGATTTTGCCTGAGCCCTCAACGCCTGAGCCGCCTGCCGAGCCTGCGGCCGCTGTCGTGGAGCCGGAGCCCGAGCCGGATCCGCTGCCCGCAGCGGGAGCGGCCGAGCCCGCCAAAAAGGCCGCCGCGAAGAAGACAGCGGCCAAGAAGGCGCCTGCGAAGAAGGCCGCTGCCAAGAAGAAGGCCGACGGACCGAAGCCGCGCACCGGCTCGCTGCTCAAGTCGATGAACCTCGAGACCATCACCCTTGAGGAGGCGCTGACGCTACTGTCGCTGCCGCGCCTGGTGGGCGCCGATCCGGAGTCCGGCGAGGAGATCACCGCGCAGAACGGCCGCTACGGCCCGTACCTGAAGAAGGGCACGGACTCGCGCTCGCTGGCCAGCGAGGACCAGATGTTCACGATCACCCTCGACGAGGCGCTGAAGATCTACTCCGAGCCGAAGCGTCGGGGCCGTGCCGCCGCGACGCCGCCGCTGCGCGAGATGGGCATCGACCCGGCGACCGAGAAGCAGATGGTGATTAAGGACGGCCGCTTCGGCCCGTACGTCACCGACGGCGAGTCGAACGCCAGCCTGCGCAAGGGTGACGATGTCGCGACGCTCACGGATGACCGTGCCGCGGAGCTGCTCGCCGAGCGACGCCTGAAGGCGCCGGTGAAGAAGGCCGCGAAGAAGACGGCGGCCAAGAAGGCGCCTGCCAAGGAGGCCGCCGCCAAGAAGGCCCCAGCGAAGAAGGCGGCGGCCAAGAAGACACCGGCTAAGAAGGTCGCGGCGAAGAAGGCCGCCGACTCGGAGTAGCCCCCTACTCGATGTGAATCCGCCGTCGCTTCCTGTGGTCGCCCCCGTTGCAACGGGAGCGAACGCCGGAAGCGACGGCGAATCGTTATTGACTGTCAGGTACGTGGAGGGAACGTTCAGATGTCGGCTTCGGGTCGAATGTCCTGGATCGCAGCGGCGATGGTCGCGCTTGTGGCGAGCGCGCTCCTGTCGTGCAGCGCCAGCGAGTCGTCTGCGGATGATGCGGCGCTGGTCTCGAAGGTCACCTATGGCGATGATCCCGCCAACTATGGGATGTTGCACGTGCCCGCCGGCCTTGGCCCCTTTCCCGTCGTGGTCATGGTGCACGGCGGCGGTTGGATCCAGGAGCATGACCTGAGCTACTTCGAGCCGCTCTCGCAGGCGCTCGCGGCGGAGGGGGTGGCGGTGTGGAATATCGAGTATCGCCGGGTGGGAGGCGCGGGCGGTTGGCCCGTGACCCTTGCCGACGCGGACGATGCGACCGACGCGCTCACCGGAGTGGTGCAGGTCGCTGCGAATGGGCGGCTGGACCTGGGCCGGGTGGTGGTCGCCGGACATTCGGCGGGTGGGCACCTGGCGGCGTGGATCGTGGGGCGGCACACGCTGCCGGCAGACGCTCCGGGCGGACAGCCCACGGTATTGGCGAAATCGGCGGTGGTGATGGCGGGGGTGTTCGATCCGGCGCTCGCAGTGCTCAACGGGCATGACAAGTTTGTGCGTGATCTGATCGGCGGCCCGCCGTCGGAGTATCCCGCGCGCTATGCGGTGGCGGCTCCCATCGCGCATTTACCGATCGGCACGAAGGTGATCGCGATGCATGGCACCGCCGACACCACGGTGGATCCGGTGCAGTCGTCCTCGTATGTTCAGGCGGCGCAGGAGTTTGGCGATCCCGCGGAGCTAGTGCTGATCGACGGTGCGGGGCACGGGGATTTCGGCAACGTCGACTCCGACGCGTGGCGAGAGGCCAAACGGGTGATCCTCAATGAGGCGTGGGGGTGAGACCCGCCGGGCGGGCCAGCCGGGTGGGGGCGGTGCGGCCGCGCAGGGTCACGGATTCGCCGAGGACCCAATGCGCCTGCTCGGCGGGATCGGCCAGCGCGAGGACGGTCTCGGAGGCGAGGGTGACGCCGGGCTCGTCCTTCGCGAGTTCGGTGAGGCGGGCGGCCTCGTTCACCGGCGTGCCGATCACGGTGTATTCGAAGCGGTCCGCCGAGCCCACGTGTCCGGCGATGGCCGGGCCGGCCGAGATGCCGATACCGGCACCGGCTGGACCGACAATCTGGACCAGTAGCGGATGCAATTCCCGCGCCGCGGCTAGGGCGGCAGTGCAGGAATTTCCTCGGGGGACGGGCACGCCGAACACTGCGAGGGTGGCGTCGCCCTGGAATTTGTTGACGAAGCCGCCGTGTTTGTCGACGACGGTGATGACTGCCTCGAAGAACCGGTTGAGCAGGCGCACCACGTCCTGGGGGCTCGAGGAGTCCGTGATGGTGGTGGAGCCGACGAGATCCACGAACAGCACCGCGACCTGCCGCTCCTCCCCGCCGAGGTTGGTGCCGTGCTGGAGCGCCTGGCGGGCGACGTCCTCGCCAACGTAGCGGCCGAAGAGGTCCTGCATCCGCTGCTGCTCGGCGAGGCTGCGGGTCATCGCGTTGAAGCCGACCTGGAGCTGGCCGAGCTCGGAGGTGTCGTACACCGTCACCTGCGCGCCTAGATCGCCGCGCTGGACCCGCTGGACGGCCTGCTGCAGCGAGTCGACGGGATCGCCGATGGCGCCGGAGGCCAGCCAGGTTGCGATCGCGCCGAAGGCCAGGGCCGCGACGGAAAGGGAGATGATCGCGGGCCGGATATCGGCCGGCTGGCCCACATTGCCGGCGATGCCGATGTCCGCCGCGACCAGGAGGATGCCGAGGATCGGCAGGGCCGTGCCCAGTACCCACGCGGTGATGATGCGCGTGCGGACGGTGGGGGTGTAGACACGGGCGAGCACGGCGCCGTCGAGCACCTGGATGGTGATGGGACGCAGGATCCGTTCGGCTTCGAAATAGGTGAGGGTGGAGCTGGCGACGCCGCCGAGCAGCACGCAGAGCAAGGTCACCGCGCCTAGACCGGGGGACTCGTTCGCGGCGCGGACGACCACGACCGCCGCCGCAATCGTCCACACGCTGGCGGTCAGCAGCGTTTGGCGGATTGGCAGGCTGACGATGCGGCTACGAACATGCTCGGGATGTCGCGCCGACTGTTGGCCGGGGTTCTCACGCTGCCAACGCGCGACCGGCTCGACCAGCCACAAGGTGCCCGCCATCAGCGCCACCGCCGCGATGACAACGACGGCCACGAATACCTCTGCGGAGCGAGTGGCCAGCTCGTTGACGGCCGAGGAGAGCGCGAAGCGCATCAGCAGGTAGATGAAGATCGCGCCTGCCACGTTGGACAGCGCGGTGCCGGAGATTAGCGCGGCCCACACAGCCCTGTTCCGGAAGGGCACAGTCAGACGCATGGGCTAAAACTATCGTGCCGGGCGGGCGAGCCGGCCGGTACGCCACATATCTGTCCTAACAGGTGGGGCGGCCGAGCCGGGTCTCCGCGCGTCGGCCCCTGAGCAAGACCGTCTCGCCGAGGACCCAGTGGCTGGGCTCCGGGGCCCGGGCGTCCTCGACGGCACGGGCCGAGGCGAGGACGGCGCCGGGCTCATTCTTCGCCAGCTCGGTCAGGCGGGCGGCCTCGTTCACGGGGTCGCCGATGACGGTGAACTCGAATCGCGCGGCAGCCCCGACGTGCCCGGCGATGGCGATGCCGGCGGAGACCCCGATGCCGAACTCGCCCTCGCCCACCACGATGTCGAGGCGGTGGCGTAGCTCGCGGGCCGCGGCCAGAGCGGCCCCGGGGGCGTCCGGATGTTCCAGGGGCGCGCCGAAGATGGCGAGGGCAGCGTCGCCCTGGAACTTGTTGACGAAGCCCCCGTGGTGGTTGACGGTCTCGACGATCTCGCGGAAGAACTCGTTGAGCAGTATCACCACGACCTCGGGCCCGACGGTGGCGGCGAGCCGGGTCGATCCGATGAGGTCGACGAACAGCACCGCCACATAGCGCTCGGCGCCGCCCAGTTCGGTCCCGTGGGCGAGGGCCCGGCGTGCGACGTCCTCGCCGACGTAGCGGCCGAAGAGGTCGCGCAGACGCTGGCGCTCCTCAAGCCCGGTGAGCAGACTGTTGAAGCCGGCCTGGAGGAGGCCGATCTCGCCGCCGTCGTAGATGGTCACCTGGGTGTTGAGATCGCCGCCCTGGACCTTGCGCTGGGCCTCGCGAAGCTGGCGGATGGGGTCGCCGATAGTGCTGCCGATCAGAGTGAACGAGATGGCGCCGACGACGAGGGTGATGACACAGACGGCGAGGACGACGTCGAGCACCCTCTCGGAGTCGCTCGGCAGGATGCCCAGGGACAGCCCGGCGACCATCAAGGCGGTGCCGAAGATGGGGATGCCGGTGCAGGTGACCCAGGTCAGCAGAATGCGGCCCGAGACGCCGGGCGCGTTGGTCTGCTCCATGACGCCGTAGCTGAGGGCCTCGGCCGCGACGGGGCGCAGGATCCGCTCGGCCTGCAGATAGCCGAACGCGCTGGTGGTGATCGCGCCGAGCGCGCCGGCCACGGCGATGGTCAGGGCCCCGCCACCGAGGGTGTTGACGTTGATCAGTGTGATGAGCGCGACGCCGACCGACCACAGCGCCAGGTGCAGGATTGCGTGGTATATCGGGATGCGCAGTGCCCGGCGCCGCACCTTGTGGGCATTCCCAACCTTGTCCCGCTGCCAGCGGAGCACCGGGAAGACAAGGTAGATGCCGCCGATCCCGCCGATCACGAGGGCGAACGCCAGGTAGCCGAAGAACAGGCCAGCGGTGGCGGGGGTGAAGCTGCTGGGGATGGTGATGGGGCTGTCGGGGATGAGCATCTTCATGCACACGAATAGGGCGAGCGCGCCGACGATGTTCGCGAGCAACATGGTGAAGGCATAGATCGGCCAGCGCGTTCCGAGCAGCCAGCGAGCCAATTTCCACATGCGACGCACGGATGTAACCGTAGTCGGCCCGAGCCTGCGGCGGCACTGTCCGCGCAGACTGCTGTCGGGGGTTACGACTACGCTCGCTGGTTATGACGGGTGTATTCGATCGGCTCGTGGGCCAGGCGGCGGTGGAAGCGGAGTTGACTGCCGCTGCGGAATCGGCGCGCTCGGGCGCGCCGGGGATGACGCACTCGTGGCTGTTCACGGGTCCGCCGGGCTCCGGCCGGTCCGTGGCGGCCTTGTGCTTCGCGGCCGCGCTGCAGTGCGAGTCGCCAGGCGTGCCGGGCTGCGGGCAGTGCCAGGCGTGCACGACGACGATGGCGGGGACCCACGGGGACGTGCGGCGCGTGGTGCCCGAGGGCCTGAGCATCAGTGTGAAGGAGATGCGCGAGATTGTCGGGATCGCGAGCAGGCGCCCCAGCACGGGCAATTGGCTCGTGGTCGTGGTCGAGGATGCGGACCGGCTCACCGAGGGCGCGTCGAACGCCCTGCTCAAGGTCGTGGAGGAGCCGCCAGCGCGGACCGTGTTCTTGCTGTGTGCCCCGTCCACCGACCCGGAGGATGTGTCGGTGACCATCCGCTCCCGCTGCCGGCACGTGGGCCTGACCACGCCCACCGCGGAGGCTATCGCGCAGGTGCTCCGGGAGACGGACGGGCTCGACGAGGAGTCGGCACACTGGGCCGCATCCGTCGGCGGCGGGCACGTGGGCCGGGCTCGGTGGCTGGCGAAGGACGCGGATGCCCGTGCCCGGCGGCTCAAGGCGCTGCAGATCCCCCTGGCCGTGCTGCGCCCCGCGGGCGGCTATGGGGCTGCTGCTGACCTCATCACGGCCGCCGCGGAGGAGGCCAAGCTGGCCAATGCCGACCGCAACGAGCAGGAGACCGAGGAGATGCGCACCGCGCTGGGGGCTGGCGGCACCGGCAAGGGCTCGGGGGGCGCGCTGCGCGGCTCGGCGGGGGTGCTGAAGGATCTTGAGCGGCGGCAGAAGTCACGGCTGACCCGCTCGCAGCGCGACGCCCTGGACCGGGCGCTGATCGACGTGGCGGGGCTCTATCGGGACGCGTTGGCGATCCGGCTGGGGGCCTCCGTGCCGGCGTTGCACCCCGACGTGGAGGACCGCGCCCGCCAGTTGGCGGAGCATGCGCGGCCGGAGGGGTTGCTCCGGGCGGTCGAGTCGGTGATGGAATGCCGCGAGGCGTTGGCAGGCAACGTGAAACCGCAGGTCGCGGTCGATGCGATGGTCGCGGGACTCGAGGCGGCGACCCGATAGTTGGCGCCGATTTTCCTTCTGGCAGGCAAGTCGCTAAACTTCCATTCGCTCGGCCACAAGCCGAGTTCGCCGCCTTAGCTCAGTCGGTAGAGCGTCTCACTCGTAATGAGAAGGTCGACGGTTCGATTCCGTCAGGCGGCTCCATAAGGTCCGGCCCCTCCAGTAAGAGGGGCCGGACTTTTTTGCGAAAATATTGGCGTTAAGTCGTTCAATATTAAATTCGCACTATCGTCCGATACCTGTTAGCGTTGTGTCCAGCGGCGGTCGGTGCCTACCCCCCCTGGTGCGCGCCGCTTTTGGCTCTGTCGGCCACCCCCCCGGCCGCAGAGTTACTTCCCGCCCCGCACTCCACCCCCCCCCGGAGAGCGGGGCGGGCCCCTTTTTGTCGAGCGCCGGTTGCGCCGGATCGTCTACCTTCTCGCGCTGCAAGGTTTCAAGAGTGGTGGCACCATGGTGGGCGGCAACCGCCAATGGATAACTAGGAGGTCGAACGATGGGTATCGCAGACAAGTTCTCCAACAAGGCCGAAGACCTCGGCGGACGCGCGAAAGAGGCGGCCGGCGCCGCCGCTGGCGACGACGACCTGAAGGCCGAAGGCAAGGCTGACCAGGCTTCCTCCGCAGTCAAGGACGGCGTTGAGAAGGTCAAGGACAAGGCCAACGAGATCGCAGACAAGCTGACCGGCAAGTAGCGCAAAGACGTTCAGCCGCAGCGTAGAAGCTGCAATCGGGCCCGCTCGCAGAGTGCTGCGAGCGGGCCTTTGGCGACTGTCGTCCTGAATGCAGGTAGAGGACGCACGTCTACCTAGCCGGGTGTCGGTAACACGAGCCGGTAACACGGGCACTGCGCGTGGCGATGGCGAGTGTCGCCACGGTGGCCTGTTTAATGGGGCAGGACCATCAGGTGACGTGTCCGCTAGAGCGCGGCAGTCCTAGGCATCGGGAGGATTTGGCCGCAGTGCACACAATAATCTTGGCGGGGACGGTGGTTCTCCTCGCTGTGGTGCCGGGTCTGATCGTCGGCTATCTGGCCCGCATGCCGTGGCATCTGGCGCTCGGCTTCGCGGTGCCGGTGACCTACGGGATGGTTGCCGTCGGCACTTACCTCACGGGTGTGGTCACTGTGCCGTGGAATCTGGCGACGGCGGCGGGCACGCTGCTTGTCTTTATGGCCTTGGCGGTGCTGTACCGCGTAGTGCTGGCCCGCTATGGCAAGCGGGACGATGCGGCGGTGGCCGAGCAGTCGAGCAGCCCGTCGCAGTTGCCTGATTGGCCGTGGCTGGCCGTCCCCGGCGTGGGCGTTGTCGTCGGCTTCGGCACGATCTTGTACATCCTGGCGGACAGTCTCCTCAAGGCCGTGGACGGTGTGAACAACGTCCCCAGCGGCTGGGACTCGCACTGGCACGGCAGCGTGATGACGTTCATCGACGAGACCGGCATCGCCAGCGCGGTGCAACTGGGCCGGCTGATGAACGTCGAGACCCACGGCGCGCTCTACTACCCCGACGCGTGGCATGCCTTGAACGCGCTGCTCATCCCGCTGACAGGCTCGACGACCGTGCAGGTGTTCAACATCTCCTCGATCGTCACGGTGGCGCTGGTGATCCCGCTCTCGGTGGGCGCGCTGGCCTGGCGCATCGTCCGCGACCGGATGGCGCCGGCCCCGGCGGCCTTGTCCGCGGGTATCGCGGCGGGGATCAGCGGCATGTTCCCCGCGCTGCCGTATGTGGAGATCGGCGTCGGCGCGGTGCCGTTCGCGATCGGCGTCGGGCTTGCGGGTCTGGTCGCGGTGCTCGTGATGGCGGTGCCCGGCGCGCCGTCGCGAATCCCGTTGGCCGCGCTGGGCCTGATCGGCCTGGCCGCGATCCACCCCTCGGGAGCGCTGGTCGCGGGCATGATGGTGGGCGCCTGGTGGCTCCTCGACGTGCTGATCCGGCCCCGGCGGGGCCGGCTGCTGGACCTGGGCAGCCTGGCCGCGGTGGGGATCCTGACGGCGATCGTGTTGGCGCCGCAGATCCTGGGAGTGCTCGGTGAGGTCGAGGAGATCGAGAGCTTCGACTTCGTCCAGCCGATCCCGCGGATGGAGGCGTTCGGCCACGTGATCTCGCAGCAGGGGTGGGACCTGGGCACGCATTCGACGCCCTGGGTGCTGCTTGCCCTGGGGCTGCTGGGTGCTGTCATCCTGCTGGCGCTGCGCAGTTGGTGGTGGCTGGCGATGTGGGGCGGCCTGGTGCTGCTTGCGACGAACTCGATGGTCCCGTTCGGCGAGCCGTGGGCCGACCTGCTGTTCAAGTTCAGCAACTCCTTCTACAACGATGCCCGACGGCTCGGCTACCCCCAGGCCGTCCTGATGATCACGGTCGCCGGCTGCGCGCTGGGCATGGTGCTCTGGTTCGCGTTCCAGGGCTTCAAGAAGCTGGACTCCGTGCCGCAGAAGGTGCGGGCCGGGGGACTGGCCGCAGTGGTCTTGTTCATCTTCGGCGCGGCGATCTGGCAGGTCCCCGAGCTGTCGACCAAAATGCAGCCGATGCTCCACATGGACCGCACGGACCGGATGGTCTCGGCGGGCGATCGGGAGGCGTTCGCGTTCCTGGCGGAGCAGCCGGACGCGATGACTACGACGATCTTCAACGATCCCGCGACGGGCACCGGCTGGGCGTACTCGCTCAACGGCCTGCACATGGCGTTCAATCACTACTTCTGGCCGGCCCACGTGGGGACGCGGCAATGGGACGTGTGGGTGAATCTGCGCGATCTCGGCAATCCGGCCGAACCGGAGCGGAGCGACCTGGCGGAGAAAGCGCTGCGGGATCTCGACGTGAAGTACGTGATCATGAGCTCACCGGTGTTCTGGCACTTCCAGGAGGTGGCACCAGGTCTGCGGGAGCTGGATCAGACGCCCGGCCTGACCGAGATCTACAACAACGGCGAGACGCAGATCTACCGCGTCGAGACGTGGCGGCCCGCAGCCCCGGGCGAGGTGCGTGTGGGCTGGGCGCCGTTCGATGATCGGGAGGGCATCACCTCCGACTATGAACGCCCAGAGCTGCAGCCCGGATGGGTTCCGCCCGAGGGCACCGGATAGCACCTTCTCTGTTTGACGCGGCTGGCACGCACGTGTGACGGTATTCCAGGACTATTGGGCTCAAGCTAGGTGCCGCGAGGCAGAGGAGGAACCGCAGCGATGCGTGCAATCGTGACGGGCGGGGCCGGATTCATCGGCTCCACACTGGTGGATCGACTGCTGGAGGACGGCCACAGCGTCACCGCCGTCGATAACCTCAGCCGCGGCCGGGCCGCCAACCTGCAGAAGGCCCGAGAGAACGCGAACTACCGCTTCGTCCACGCGGACCTGGTGACGGCGGACCTCGACGACATCGTCGCCGAGTGCAAGCCGGACGTGATCTTTCACCTCGCCGCGCAGATCGATGTCCGCGCGAGCGTCGTCAACCCTGCTGCCGACGCGTCGGTCAACGTCATTGGCACGGTCCGCCTCGCCGAGGCCGCCCGCTTGGCTGGGGTGCGCAAGGTCGTGTTCACCTCCTCTGGCGGCTCCATTTACGGCTCGCCCACTCAGTTCCCGGTCACCGAGCAGGTCCCGGTGAACCCGATGTCGCCGTATGCCGCGGGCAAGGTGGCGGGGGAGATCTACCTCAACACCTTCCGCCAGCTCTACGGCCTCGAGTGCACGCACATCGCGCCGGCCAACGTGTACGGCCCGCGGCAGGACCCGCACGGGGAGGCGGGCGTCGTCGCGATCTTCGCCCAGGCGCTGCTGCACGACCAGCGGACGAAGCTGTTCGGCGACGGCGGCAACACCCGCGACTACGTGTTCGTCGACGACGTCGTCTCGGCGTTCGTCGCCGCGGCCGGCACGTTCGGCAACGGCCAACGCTTCAACATCGGCACCGGTGTCGAGACCAGCGACCGCGAGCTGCACAGCATGGTCGCCCAGGCCGCCGACGCCCCTGACACACCAGCACTGCTGCCTGCCCGCCTCGGCGACGTGCGCCGCTCGGCGCTGGACCCGGCGCTGGCCGGCGAGGTCCTCGGCTGGGCGCCGAAGATCGATATCGAAGACGGCATCCGCCGCACCGTCGAATACTTTCGGAGCTGAGGAGAGCCATGCGTTTGCTCGTGACCGGCGGCGCGGGGTTCATCGGCGCCAACTTTGTGCGTCAAACCCTGCAGACCAGGCCCGACGCGCGAATCACCGTCTTGGACAAGCTCACCTACGCGGGCAATAGGGCCTCGCTCGAGGGCCTCGACGTCGATCTGGTCGTGGGCGATGTGGCCGACGCGGCGCTGGTGGACAAGCTGGTCAGCGGTGCCGACACCGTCGTGCATTTCGCTGCGGAATCGCACAACGATAATTCGCTGCATGATCCGTCGCCGTTCATCCAGACGAACCTCGTCGGCACGTTCGCGCTGTTGGAGGCCGTCCGCAAGCACGGTGTCCGCCTGCACCACGTGTCCACCGACGAGGTGTACGGGGACCTGGAGCTGGACGATCCCGCGAAGTTCACCGAGCAGACGCCGTACAACCCGTCGAGCCCGTACTCGGCCACCAAGGCTGGCTCCGACCTGTTGGTGCGGGCGTGGGCGCGCTCGTTCGGCGTGCGCGCGACGCTGTCGAACTGCTCCAACAACTACGGGCCCTACCAGCACATCGAGAAGTTCATCCCGCGGCAGATCACCAACCTGCTCACTGGCCGTCGCCCCGCCCTCTACGGCGCGGGGCTGAACGTGCGGGACTGGATCCACGTGGACGACCACAACACCGGCGTGTGGGCGGTGCTCGACGCCGGCGAGCTCGGCCGCACCTACCTCATCGGCGCGGACGGCGAGCTGGACAACCTCACCGTCATGCGGATGATCCTCGAGCAGATGGGCCATGGGCCCGACGAGTTCGACCACGTCACCGACCGTGCGGGACACGACCTGCGCTACGCCATCGACGCCGCCCCGCTGCGCGCGGAGCTGGGCTGGGCGCCGGACTACGGCGACTTCGCCGCGGGCCTGGCCGCCACCATCGACTGGTACCGCGACAACACCGCGTGGTGGGCGGCCGACAAGGAACGCGTCGAGGCTCGTTACGCAGAGCAGGGGCAGGCATGAAGATCCAAGAACTGGCCATCGCCGGAGCCTGGGAGTTCACCCCCCGTCAGCACGGCGACGACCGCGGGCTGTTCCTGGAGTGGTTCAAGGGCCCGGAGTTCGCGGCGGCTGTCGGGCATGAGCTCGAGCTGGCGCAGGCGAACTGCTCCGTCTCGCACGCGGGCGCGCTGCGCGGCATCCACTTCGCCGACACGCCCCCGGGCCAGGCGAAATACATCACCTGCGTGCGCGGGGCGGTGCTCGACATCATCGTCGACGTCCGCGTTGGCTCGCCCACCTTCGGCCAGGTCGAGACCGTGCGTCTCGACGAGGTCGACCGCAAGGCCGTCTACCTCTCGGAGGGCCTGGGGCATGGATTCCTGGCGCTCGAGGACAACGCGACGGTCATGTACCTGTGCTCCACCGGCTACAACCCCGGCGCCGAGCATGGTGTGAACCCGCTGAGCCTGGGCGTCAACTGGGGCGAGGCCGAGGGGCTGACTCCCGTGTTGTCCGACAAGGACGCGGCCGCGCCGAGCCTCGCCGACGCCGCCTGGATGGGCATCCTGCCGAACTACGACGCGGTGCAGACCTACCTGGAGGGCAAATGAAGGGGATCATCCTGGCGGGGGGCTCCGGCACGCGGCTGCACCCCATCACGCAGGGGATCAGCAAGCAGCTGGTGCCCGTCTATGACAAGCCGATGGTCTACTACCCGCTGAGCACGCTGATGCTCGCGGGGATCAGAGACATCCTCGTCATCACGACCCCCGTGGACGCGCCGCAATTCCAGCGGCTGCTGGGCGACGGCTCCCAATTCGGCATCTCGATCACCTATAAGGAGCAGCCGGAGCCGAACGGGCTGGCGCAGGCGTTCGTGCTCGGCGCGGACCACATCGGGGACGACTCCGTCGCACTTGTGTTGGGCGACAACATCTTCTACGGCCCCGGACTGGGGGCGACGCTGCGCCGCTTCGACGAGGTCGACGGCGGCGCGGTGTTCGCCTACTGGGTGGCCGACCCGTCCGCCTACGGCGTCATCGAGTTCGACGCCGACGGCCGTGCGATCTCCCTCGAGGAGAAGCCCGCCGCGCCGCGCTCGAACTACGCGGTGCCCGGGCTGTACTTCTACGACAACGACGTGGTCGAGATTGCGCGCGGTTTGGCGCCCTCCGCGCGGGGCGAGTACGAGATCACCGACATCAACCGCCACTACCTCGAGGCGGGCAAGCTCTCGGTCGAGGTGCTGCCGCGGGGCACCGCCTGGCTGGACACCGGCACCTTCGACTCCATGCTGGAGGCCGGGAACTACGTGCGCACCATCGAGAAGCGGCAGGGCCTGAAGATCGGCGCCCCCGAGGAGGTGGCGTGGCGGCAGGGCTTCCTCGACGACGCGCAGCTCGCGGAGCGCGGCCAGTCGCTGCTCAAGTCCGGCTACGGGGCCTACCTGCTGGAGGTGCTCGAGCGTGGCCGCTGATCCTGTGCGCGCGGAATTTGACGTGATGCTGC
The DNA here is from genome assembly GCF_000524475.1 of Tomitella biformata AHU 1821. Classification (GTDB taxonomy): domain Bacteria; phylum Actinomycetota; class Actinomycetes; order Mycobacteriales; family Mycobacteriaceae; genus Tomitella; species Tomitella biformata. The sequence goes on from NZ_BAVQ01000036.1 coordinate 60,422, forward strand.
CCTATTACGGGGACGTCGAGCTGATGAAGCAGGCCGTGCGCAGCGTCCTCGCCCAGCGCAACCCCGACTGGCGGCTGGTGGTGGTCGACGACTGCTACCCCGACCCCGAGGCCGGCCGCTGGCTCGCCGAGCTCGCCGACCCGCGCGTGGAGTACCTGCGCAACGAGTCCCAGCTGGGGGTCAACGGGAACTTCCGCCGCTGCGTCGAGCTGGTGCGCGCGCCCTACTTCCAGATGCTCGGCGGCGACGATGTGCTCGAGCCGAACTACGTCGACGTGGTCCTGGCCGTATTTGCCCAGCACCCCGACGCGGCCGTCGTCTCGCCGGGTGTGCACGTGATCGACGACAGTGGCGCGGTGGTGCGCCCGCTCGGCGACCGCATCAAGTCCATGCTCGCGCCGTCCGCCGAGAAGTCGACAGTGCTGGTGGGGGAGACCCTCGCCGTGGGCCTGCTGCACGGCAACTGGACCTACTTCCCGTCGCTGGCGTGGCGCACCGAGGTGGTGGCCCCCATCAGCTTCCGGCCGGGACTCGAGGTGGCCCTGGACCTGGCGCTGCTGCTGGACCTCGCCCGCGCCGGCGGCGTCCTCGTGCTCGCCCCGGAGGTGGCGTTCCGCTACCGCCGCCACACCGAGTCCGTGTCATCTGTGCGAGCGGTGGACGGGCGGCGCTTCGACGAGGAGCGCGACTTCTTCGCAGAGGAGGCCGCGGCGTTCTCGGCGCACGGTTGGCCCCGCGCGGCACGTGCGGCGCGCGGTCACCTCACATCCCGTTTGAACGCGATCGTCACCATTCCCGCGGCGCTCGCCGGACGGCAGTGGCCGGCGGCTCGCCGGCTCGTGCGGCACGCGCTGGGGTGATCCCCGTCTCCAGCTGAGCGGGACCGGCGCCGCTGGACGATTTAGGCATATGCCGCTTGTGGCCGCGGCACTTTGCGTCCGTTCCTTGGCCATGCGCACCCTGCAGCCTGCGCACGGCCATAGACGGGACGCAAGGCTGCGGTGCCGGTCAATGGCCGCGTGCGGATCAGGTTGTGCGCGGGCCGCCCCGCCATTTGTGCGCACGCCGGAAGGCCTCGGCGATTCGGCTGCGGAGCACCAGTGGACGGCTAAGGTCTGCCCACACCCAGCGGACCACAACCAATCCGGTGTCGCGAATGCGGTCTTCACGGATCTTTTCCCGGTAGAGAACGTCGCTCGCGTCTTGGCCCGGCTTAGGGTACTTGCCGTACTTGACTTTGCCGTCGAACTCGCCGACCACGGCCGTGCCGGGGAAATCGAAGTCGACACGGCCCAGGCTCTCGCCGCCGGAGCCGAAGACCCGACGTTGCAACGACGGGGTGGGCAGTCCCACCTCCCGGATCAGCAGGCGGCTGAGGGACTCCCCAACGCTCTCGCTGCGGCCGTCCATCAGTGTGAGCGCATGCCGGGCCTTCGCGGCTCCATGGCGGCCGGTGGCCGTGGCGACAGATGCGGCCAGGTCGCCGACGGCAAGCCCGAGGCGCAATGCGTGATCGCCCGTGGACACCGCAGAGTGCAGGCTGAGGGTTCTGGCTAGATCGGTGATGGTCCTCGCCGGCGAGGTGACGCGTAAGCCATCGATCTCGACTATCTCCGCGGGTTCCAGGGCCGTCGGGTGGTGGTGCACATTTGGCCCGCGTCTTCCGGGCCGGGCCCCTGTACGCGTCACGTGGACGGCCTGCAGCGGCGCGTTCCAGACGTCAAATCCGTGCAGCACCGCGGCCGAGATATGGCTGAACACAGCCGTCTCACCGTGCCGGTGAGCTGCGGCGACGACCCGCGCCCGGTGTTTGTCGACGACGTCGAGCTCTCGGTACTCAGGCTCTGGCAGATAACTGCCGCGGGCGATATGGACGAGATTGTTCTGGTGGCAGTCGCGGCGCAGATCTGTGTCCGTGATGCCCGCCAGTATGGCGTCGCGCCGGTGCAGCAATGGTGGTTTCCGTGATCCCATGGACATAAGTGTGCATAGGCAGACGCTCGCTGACGGCCCGAAATGTGATGACCTGTGGATGGGGGAGTGCCTGTGGATAACTGTCCGGAGAGGCCTCGCCGCAGGCGCTGTTCCGCACTTTGCGTCTGGTCTTTGGCCATGCGCATGGCACAGGGTGCGCATGGCCAAACAGCGGGCGCAAAGTGCGGTCGGGGCCTACTCGCCTGGTTTGCGGGCGTCCTGAAGGGCGATGGCGCGGGCCAGGCGGGTGTAGCGCAGTTCGGCCTCGCGGAAGCGGATATAGGTGCCCAGCGTGGTGAACGCGAACGTCACGACCAGCGCGTAGAGCATCAGGTCGGTGCCGCGATCGACGCCGACCTGGTGCGCCATCCACGTGAGGTCCTCGGGCCGCAGCACGGCGTAGATGCCGAAGATGCCGAACGCCACGAAGAACAGCTTGAACAGCGCGGAGGACTTGGCGGTGCCACGCGAGCGCAGGAAGTACACCAGCACCAGCAGCACCGCGAGGACTAGCAGAATTTGGATGATGTTCATCGCTATCGCCTCATCCGTCCGCTGAGCAGACCGTCGAACAAGATGTTGACCCCGTTGAGCAGGGACTGCCCCTTGGCCATGGAGTACTCGGTGTAGAGGATGGTCACGGGCTGCTCGCCGACGCGCCAGGAGTGCTCGTCGATTAGCCGGACGAATTCGGACGCGTGGCTCATGCCGTTCATCGTGAGGTCGAGCCCGTCGGCGACCTTCTTGTTGAACACGCGCAAGCCGTTGTGCGCGTCGGATAGGCCGAGGCGTCGGGTGCGGGGGCTGAGCATCACGACGGTCCGCAGCACGATGCGCTTGATCAGCGGCACGTTGGTGTTGTCCTGGCCGGCGAAGCGGGTGCCGACGATGATGTCCAGGGGCTCGACGCGCAGGCGGGCGAGCATCGCCTCGACATCGGAGACCTGGTGTTGGCCGTCCGCGTCGAAGGTGACGAAGTATTCGGCGCCAGGCTGGCTGCGGGCGTACTCGACGCCGGTTTGGATCGCCGCGCCCTGGCCGAGGTTCACGGGGTGGCGCACCAGGTGAGCGCCGGCGGCGCTGATCTCGGTGGCCGAGTCGTCCCTGCTGCCATCGTCGACGCACACGATGTTGGGGAACGTTTTCTTGGCCGCCTCGACGACTCCTCGGATGACGGGGCCCTCGTTGTATACGGGCACCACCAGCCAGACATCCGATGTGCCGTGCACGGGGCGCCTCCTGAGGGTGGGAGATCCGCGGTCGCGTGATCCGCGTAGAGCTTAGCTGGCCGTGACTGCCGTCTCTCGGCGACCATCGCGCGCGACGATCAGCACCACCGCCAAGTGCACGCCCACACCCACCAGGGGGCCGACGATCAGCGCCGCCGCGGTGCGCTCGGTGAGGCCGATGGGCAGCAGGAGCATGACGACGGCGATGACGGTGGCGATCAGCCAGCCCAGCGAGTACGCGCGGTGCGCCTCGTTGGCCAGGGCGGCGCAGCCGGTGAGCATCAGCATCGCGGTGGCGACCGCGCCGAAGGTGAGCGCCGCGGCGGCGCCCCCGCTGATGTCGAAGCCGTCGCCGACGAGCCGGATCAGCGGGGGGCCGATCCACCAGGCGAGCGCGGCCCCGGCCCCGCCGACGGCGCCGACCGCCGCCACCGGCAGCAGCAGGGCGCGGAGCAGGTGCGCGCGGCGCTCGAGGAAGTAGATGACGATGGCGCTCTGAAATGACGTCAGCGGGACTAGGAGCGGCGCCCGCGTGATGGACACGGCGAACAGGAGGGAGCCGGCCTCGTCGGTGAGGTCTCCGCCCGAGGTGAGCGCCAGCAGCACGGGGAAGCCCACGACCAGCACGGAGGTGGCGGCGGTGGCGGACATCGCTAGCCCGGCGCGGCGCAGGAACTCCCGCGTCGGCACGTCGGCGCGCAGCCGTAGCGCGCCGCGGGCTGTCGAGGACAGAGCCGCCAGGGGGAGCCAGGACATCGCGCCGGCGACGGTCGCGAACACGAAGCCGAGAACCTCATAGCCGCTCAGCACCGCGACCACCGCGACGACCAGTCGGAACGTGGCGTCCAAGGCCATCGCCACCGAGTACAGGCCCCAGCGACCGGCACCCGCGAGCAGGCCCCACAGCGTGCACTGCGCGACCACCGACCACGTGGACACGGCCAGCACGGCGACCCCAAGGGCCGGGTTGCCGGGCAGCACCACGGTGGCCCACAGGGGGGAGGTCGCGACGATGAGAGCGGCCATCGCGGCGCCGACCCAGAGTGCGGCGTGCGCGGGGGATGCGCCGTCGCGCACGTGGGTGTGGGCGCGGTCCCCGACGGCGCGGGTGGTCTCTTGCATCAGGCCGTTGGAGATGCCGACGAACATGAAGAACAGGCCCCAGAACACGGTGAAGGTGGCGTAGCCCGCGGCACCGAGGTGGCGGCCGGCCAGCAACATCACGATATAGCCGGACGCGGCGGCGAACACGGTCGCCAGTAGCAGTCGGGTCATCCCTTTCTTGGCCAGAGAGGACTCGGCGGGTGCGGTGGGCATGGGCTGATTGTGTCAGGGCCGTGCCCGACGCGGTCCCAGCGCGGTCGGGCCTCGATGGCGTGTCCTCTGAATTGGGTTGTCGCACAGTGGTTATAGGCCGATCGAAATATGGGGACTTGACAAGAGGGCTGCAGTTGGGCATTGTTTTTCGCAGGTCACGAGTACCAGCGTTCAGCCCCGGCTTGCTGGTCGGCAACCCTCCTTCTGCGGTGGGGTGCTCCGGGTGACGACCAGGCCCCGCGTCATAAGACGCGACGGCAAGCGCGGACTCCTACACGTGAGTCCTTGGGTCCAAGGATGTCTTTGCGATGACTGCTATCACCACCCTGATCGACCGTCCCGCCGCCGCAGTGTCCGGCGCGGAGCTGTGTGTGCCGTTGATCGACGGCCGCACCAGTGGATACGTCAACTTCGATTACGCGGCCAGCGCCCCGGCCCTGGCCGCGGTCACCGACCACCTCGCCGCGCTGCTGCCGCACTACGCCAGCGTGCACCGCGGCGCCGGTTACGCCTCGCAGGTCAGCACCGCCAGCTACGAGCAGTCCCGTCGCGTCATCGGCGAGTTCCTCTCCGCCCGCGCCGACGACGCGGTGGTGTTCACCCGCAACACCACCGACGCGCTGAACCTGCTGGCGCACTGCACCCCCGGCGAGGTGGTGCATCTGGATATCGAGCACCACGCCAACTTCCTGCCGTGGCAGCAGTGCGGGGCCCGCGTGGTCGCTGCCACTCCGACGATCGCCGGGACGCTGGAGGCCATCGAGGCCGAGCTCGCGTGCGCCCCGGCGGCGCTGCTGGCCGTCACGGGCGCGTCGAACGTCACCGGCGAGGTGCTGCCGATCGCCGAGCTCGCCGCCATCGCGCACCGCCACGGCGCGCGCATCCTCGTCGACGCCGCGCAGCTGGCCCCGCACCGCCGCATCGACATCGAGGCCCTGGGCATCGACTACCTGGCGCTGTCCGGTCACAAGCTCTACGCCCCGTTCGGCGCCGGTGTGCTCATCGGCCGCGCGGACTGGCTCGACGCCGCGGAGCCGTACCTCGCCGGCGGCGGGGCTGTGCGCGAGGTCAGCGTCTTCGAGACCGAGTGGGCCACCGGGCCCGCCCGCCACGAGGCCGGCACCCCGAACGTGCTGGGCGTGGCCGCGATCGCTGCTGCCTGCACCGCGATTGCCACGCTTGACGAGGACACCGTCGCTCGGCACGAGGAGTCGCTGACGCGGCTGCTGCGCTCGGGCCTGGCGGACCTGGACGGGGTCGACGTCCTGCGCATCTGGGCCGAGGACTCCGATGACACCGTCGGGATCGTCGCGTTCACCGTCGAGGGCTTCGAGCCTGGCGAGGTGGCTGCGTACTTGTCCGCCGAGCACGGGATCGGCGTGCGCGACGGCCGCTTCTGCGCCCACCCGTTGCTTGCCAAGCTCGGCCATGGCGCGGGCGCGGTGCGGGCCAGCATCGGCCTGGGCTCCACCGCCGCGGACGTGAACCGGCTGATCCTGGCCATCGAGGCGCTGCGCACCTGCGGCCCCGCCTGGGGCTACGCCAAGACCGAGGGTCACTGGGCCCCGAGCCCCGAGACGCGCCCCCTGCCGGACTTCCTGGGCCTGGGCCAGCTAGGAGACCTCGCGACCCCTGGCTGCGGCAGCTTCGCGGCCTGAGTAATTGATAGCGGCACGGTGCCCCCGTCAGCTGTGTGCTGGCGGGGGTCCCGCATCGGTGGGTCAGGCGCCTGCCGCGAAGAACGTTTCCGGGGACGGTGGGTCATCGGTGAAGTTCCCATTGCTATCGCGCCATCGGCGGAGCGGGTCAATCTTGGTCGGTGGCCGAAACACCGGATATCGGGTGGCCCCCAGAGCCACCTCCCACCCCTGGTGGTGCACCGCGACATGATGCGCGGTGCACAGCAAACACAATCCATCGATCTGCGTCTCATGCCGGGTTTCCCACGGAATCATATGATGGGCTTGGGTCCAATCCGCCGGCCGATCACAATTCGGGAACGCGCACCCTTTGTCCCGGCCCTCTAACGCAATGCGATGCTTCTTGCTGGCAAAACGTTTGGTGGTGTCCACGGTCAGCKGCAGCCGCGTCAGGGGGCACCGTGAATATCCGCGCCGATCATCGTCAACTCGCAATCACACGCCAAGCGCTGCGCCGCGGCCATGGAGATCGAGTTCAGATGAGACATCCACCCCCGCCCGGTCCGCTCGAAAACGTCCTTGATGCGGCCGTCCTTGATCATCTCGATGGCCTCGGCATGGGTGGGGATATCCCCGAAAAGCAACTCGATGGGGATGTAGATGCTGATCCGCGGTTGCACTGCCGTGCCGCGCTGCGCGGCAGCCGCGTCAGGACTGGGAACGTCGGTAGGGCTGGATGAGCCAGGGGCCTCAGCATCAGTATCAGTATCAGAGTCAGAGTTAGGGGCCGGGACATCAATCGAGTCAGTGGCCGCAGCGCTGTCAGGGCCTGCAGTGGTCGCAGCGGCGGCGGGGGTGTGCCGGCGTACCAACTCCGACAACGCGTCCGCCCGGACCCGGCTGGGACTACGCCGATCCGGGCTCCCATCATGCTCGGGGCGTACATCCATAAATGGCTGGAGCGCCGCCCGCAGGTTCATGCCCGTCTCGGTGTCGATATCGCCGCGGATCCGCACCCGGCCGGTGCCGTAGTCGGCGATATCGACGGTGTTGCGATCAATATCATCGCCGGGGCTGATCTCGCCGGAGAGGGCGTCGCGGGTGTATTCGCCGTGGGCGCGCAGCACCCGCATATCCCGTGATCCGGCGGCCACGAGCAGACCGTCGATCACCTCACCGCGCAACTGGTCCCGATCTGCCGTATCTCGGGGTTCTCCGGTGGCGGGGTCGGTGTTCATGTACTTCGGTGGGTAGGCGAGGAAGTCGACAATATATTTGGCCTCCCGCTCCCCAATATCCCCGTCGGCGAACGCTTGCAGGACGGCAGGGTCCGCGCACATCCGCACGGCCATAATCACCAGCGCCCGGGTATCGCGCAATAGCAATGAGGAGTGGGCGTGGAGCCAGTCGGCGGTGATGTCGATGGCGCGGCGGGTGCCCTCGCGGGTGACCATCTCATCAATCTCGCGCCACCCGGCGACGGTCACGGCGCGTTGGAGGCGCATCAACTCTTCGGTGATCTCGCAGACCTGCCGATTATGGTGGGCGGTCAGATCGGGGGTGGGCGGGTGCGCGAGCAGGTCCACAACCTGTTCGCCGATGACCAGCCCGGGTAGTTCCATACCCTGATTTTAATCGCACACAACAACGCAAGATGGTGTTTTCACTATCCTCAACCAGCACTTATGTCACTCCAGCCCCGTGATCCTCACCAAGCACAGGGGAGGCGGGATCGGTGTTCGCGGACCGCATGCGACGTTGCTGGGCGGGTCGTATCCTGATCGGATGACGCAGAACACACGCTTGTTGCCGAAGCACTGGACCGAGACGCCTTCGGAGGTCCTGCGCATGCGGGCCGGGCTACGGATCGCCGAGTTCGACGCGAACTCCACTCCCGGATTCAAGGGCGATAAGTCCGCGGCCAAGGAGCTGATCGTCGAGCGTGGCGACTACCTGTCGAAATTGCAGGAGCTGCTGTACGCGAACGGGCGGGCGGGGGATCGGCGCAGCGTCCTGCTGGTCCTGCAGGGTATGGACACTTCAGGCAAGGGCGGCATCGTCCGGCATGTTATGGGGCTGGTGGACCCGCAGGGCGTGAGCAACCACTCCTTCGGCGTGCCGACAGAGGAGGAGCAGGCGCAGCATTACCTCCAGCGTATCCGCCGCGCGCTGCCGGTGGGTGGGCAGATCGGCGTGTTTGACCGCTCGCACTATGAGGACGTGCTGGTGGTGCGGGTGCATGATCTGGTGCCGGAGTCCGAGTGGTCCGCACGCTACGACGAGATCAATGCCTTCGAGGCGGAGGTGGCCGCCAGCGGGACCATCATTGTGAAGGTGGTGCTGGTGGTGTCGTTCGCGGAGCAGAAGGCGCGGTTGGCCGAGCGGCTCGAGCGGCCCGACAAGTTCTGGAAGTACAGCCCGAGCGATATCGACGAGCGTGCGCACTGGCTGGAATATCAGGAGGCTTATCAGGCGGTGCTGGACAAGACGTCCACCGCGCACGCGCCGTGGCACGTGGTCCCGTGCGATAGGAAGTGGTTCGCCCGCACCGCGGTGATGGAGCTGGTGATCGACGCACTGGAGCGGCAGCACCTGAACTGGCCGCCGGCGGACTTCGACGTGGAGGCGGAGAAGGCGCGGTTGGCCCAGTCCTGACGCATCGGGCACGCGGCAGTCGCCATAAGTTACTGGCTGGTACATAATCGATGGCAATAGCATCGCCCGACTACTCCGGAGGCCCGCATGACCGCTGAAACTGAAGTGACCACCTGGAAGTCTCTGGAGGTGTCCATCACCGGGCACGTCGCACAGGTGACCTTGACGGGGCCAGGCCGCGGCAATGCCATGGGGCCGGACTTCTGGTCGGAGACTCCGGAGGTGTTCGCCCAGCTCGACTCGAACCCAGAGGTGCGTGCCATCGTGCTCACCGGAGCCGGCAAGCACTTCACCTATGGTCTGGACCTGCAGTCGATGGCCGGTGCCCTCGGTGCGGTACTGGTGCCGGGCGCGATGGCCAAAGAACGCGCCGATTTCCACGACATGGTCCTGTCCATGCAGCGCGCCGCGAACGCGGTTGCCGACTGCCGCAAGCCCGTCGTCGCCGCCATCTCCGGCTGGTGCATCGGCGGCGGCGTGGACCTGATCACCGCGGCGGACATCCGCTACGCGTCGGCCGACGCCAAGTTCAGCGTCCGCGAGGTGCGGGTGGCCATGGTCGCGGACATGGGGACTCTCAGCCGTCTGCCCGGGATCGTCGGCGAAGGCCACCTGCGTGAGCTGGCACTGACCGGCAAGGACATCGACGCCGCCCGCGCCGAGAAGATCGGCCTCGTCAACGATGTCTACGAGGACCAGGCCGCCGCGCTGGCCGCCGCACACGCCACCGCGCTGGAGATTGCCGGCAACCCGCCTCTGGTGGTGCACGGGGTCAAGGCCGTGCTCAACCACACCCGACAGGCCGACATCGACGCGAGCCTGCGGTACGTCGCAGTGTGGAATGCCGCCTTCCTGCCGTCAAAGGACCTCGGGGAGGCGATGGGCGCGGTGTTCGAGAAGCGCACGCCCGACTTCAAGGGACATTAGAACCCCAGGGCCCTGACTTGCGCCAACCGATTGCGCCGCGGCGCCGACAGGCGGATGCTTGGGGAATGCAACGACTTGCGCGACACACCGAACCGCCGAGCGGGATGGGCCGAGCACCGGCCCGGGCCACTCGGCGGTTCGTCGTCGTACTGGGGCGTGGGGGACCTGGGGTACTGGGGGCTCGATCGTGAGTGGCGCGGACGACAACCTCGCTCACGATGCGGACGACCTCGGCTACCAGCTCGGACGCCTGCAACGGGTCCGTGAGCGCACCGTGCACCAACTCGGCTGGCGGGGTGCGGACGGGCTGGAGATGGCCGCGTACCGCTGCGTGTTCGCGGTGCTGGAGCTGGGCCCGATGCGCTCCGGGGCGCTGGCAGAGGCGGTCCTGGCGGACCCGTCCACAGTGAGCCGCCACGTCGCGCAGCTGGTTGCGCTGGGACATCTCGAGCGTAGGCCGGACCCCGCGGACGGGCGCGCGACCGTGATCGCGGCGACCGCTGCGGGCCGGGCGGCGGCTGGTCGCATGCGGGCACGCCGCAACGAGCGCCTGGCCACGGTGATCGGGGACTGGCCACGGCAGGACCGGCAAGAGCTGGTGCGGCTGATGACCCGGCTGCTAGACGACTACGAGCTGCGCCGCGAGGACCTGCTGGCGGAGGCGTTGGACCGTGTCGGGCAGGGTGCTGTGGAGCCATGACCGAGAGCGCGGCGGTTGCGGGCACCGAGGGCGAGTCGCCGGCGGGCCTCAGCCACCGCGCGATCCTGCTGATTCTCAGCGGCCTGATGCTGGGCATGTTCCTGGCCTCGCTCGACCAGACCATCGTCTCCACCGCGATCCGCACTATCGCCGACGAACTGAACGGTTATGCGCTGCAGGCCTGGGTGACCACGGCGTACCTGATCACCTCGACGCTCGCGACGCCGCTCTACGGCAAGATCTCCGATATCTACGGCCGCAAGCTTCTGTTCATGAGTGCGATTGTCATCTTCCTCATCGGCTCGGCGCTGTGCTCGTTCTCGACGTCGATGTACATGCTCGCGGCGTTCCGCGCTCTGCAGGGTGTTGGCGCCGGCGGCTTGATGTCCCTGGCGCTGGCCATCCTCGGCGACATCCTCGCGCCACGTGAGCGGGCGAAGTATCAGGCCTACTTCCTCGCGGTGTTCGGCACGTCCAGCGTGTTGGGCCCCGTGCTCGGCGGAGTGTTCGCCGGCCACGCCAGCATCCTCGGCATCTCCGGCTGGCGCTGGGTGTTCCTGGTCAACGTGCCCATCGGGTTCATCGCCCTGGCCGTCGTGTTCAAAAACCTGCACCTGCCGAAGGTGCGCAACAACGTGCGGATCGACTGGTGGGGCGCGGCGACGCTGACCCTGGGCCTGGTACCGCTGCTCATCGTCGCGGAGCAGGGTCGCATCTGGGGCTGGAGCAGCGCGCTGTCCTGGACCTGCTATCTCCTGGGCGCCGTCGGCGTGGTGGCCTTCGTGCTGGTGGAGATCGCGATGAAGGACGCCGCGCTGATCCCGATGGGCTTCTTCCGGAACAAGAACTTCGCGCTGGGCGTCGCGATCTCCTTCGTGGTGGGCATGGCGATGTTCGGCGGCATCATGCTGCTGCCGCAGTACCTGCAGGTGGCGAAGGGCTCCTCACCGACCATCGCCGGGTTGCAGATGCTGCCGCTGGTGCTGGGGCTGATGGTGGGCTCGATCGCGTCCGGCATTGCGATATCCAAGACGGGGCACTACCGGATCTACCCGATCATCGGCTCGACCCTGCTGGTCATCGGCATGTTCTTGCTGCATCTAGTGCGCGCGGACACGTCGTTCCCGGTGGTGATGGGCTTCATGCTGATCGTGGGCGTGGGTCTGGGGAACATGATGCAGCCGCTGGTGCTGGCCATCCAGAACGCGCTGCCGGCCAAGGACATGGGCGTGTCCACCGCGTCGGCCACGTTCTTCCGGCAGATCGGCGGCACCCTGGGTGTCGCGATCTTCCTGTCGATCTTGTTCGCCCAGATCACCCCCAGCATCACGTCGCAGCTGGAGACGGCCACCCAGAATCCGCAGTATGTGGCGGTCGTCCAGCAGGCGGCGGTCAGCGGCAACCCCGTCGACAAGGCCTTCGCGCAGGGATTGCTGAACAAGGACTCGGGCGCGGCGGGCAGCGTGCTGGAGGACAGCTCGATCATTCAGAAGCTGAGCCCGGAGCTTGCGAAACCCCTGGCAGACGGGTTCGCCGACGCGATGGACGAGGTGTTCCTGGCAACCACCGGATTCGCGCTCATCGCGTGGGTGCTGGTGCTGTTCTGGAAGGAGGTGCCGCTGCGGGAGAGTGCAGGATTGGTGGCGGCGAAGGGCGAGGCGGAGGACGGCCCGGATCCCAGCGAGGTTTAGCCCTCAAACGACTCAGCCGCGAGCCTATTCGCGGCCTGCAGGCCCTTCGGGGCCCGCTGACCAGAAATAGGCTCGCGGCTGGGCGAAAACCTAGAAGAGAAAACCTAGAAGAACAGGGGCTTAGTGCTCGCCCTGATCCTTCAAGCGTGCGAAGGAGCGCGTGACCTCGGCCTCGGCCTCGGCCCGGCCGACCCAGTCCGCGCCATCGACGTGCTTGTTGGGCTCGAGGTCCTTGTAGTGGATGAAGAAGTGCTTGATGACCGCAAGCTCGTACTCCGGCACATCGGCCAGGTCCTGGATGTGGTCCCAGCGATGGTCGCCCGCGGGCACGCACAGCACCTTGTCGTCGCCGCCGGCCTCGTCGACCATCTTGAACATCGCGACGGGGCGAGCCTTGACGATCACGCCCGGGTAGACGGACTCGGGCAGCAGGACCAGCGCATCCAGCGGGTCGCCGTCCTCCCCGAGGGTGTCCTCGATGTAGCCGTAATCGGCGGGGTACACCATCGAGGTGTAGAGGTAGCGGTCCAAGTGGATCCGACCTGTCTTGTGGTCGATCTCGTACTTGTTTCGCTGACCCTTGGGGATCTCGATGCTGACGTCGAATTCCACGCGTCTTCGCTCCGGTTCACTGATGCCGTTCACAATGGGGGACCATCACCAGACCCAATGTCGGCCTTGCACTGATGGCAGTGTTGACACAGGCACCGGGCACGACATCATCTAGGCACGCGGCGGAGTCAACCCAAGAAGGATAGCCGGTCGCCAGATAGTGTGGACGCAGACTGACCTGCGGTAGCCACCCCGGGGAGTCCGACACCGAGGAGACACCCACCAATGTCAGGCCAGGACGTGGGGAATTGAGCAAAGCCAAGCCGGGGAACCTTGCTGTGCGGCGTCGTGGGGGACGACGGGCGATGGTCGCGTCGACACTGGCATTGTTGCTGGTCTTAGCCGGTTCCGGGATCGCCACCGGGGCCTTTTCCGGTGGGTCCTACCAGCCGGCGGAGCCCGCGCCCGCGTTGGTCACCGCCAGCCCACAGGTTGAGCCGGTGCCAGCTGACTCGCCGCTGCCGAGTTCCGCCGCGCTGGCGGCCGCGCTGGCGCCGGTGCTGGCGAACCCCGACCTCGGCGATTTCACCGGCCAAGTCAGCGATCCGGAGACCGGCGAGGTGCTGTGGCAGCAGGGCGCGTCGACGCCCCGCACCCCCGCCTCGGTGACGAAGGCGCTGACCTCCTCGGCGGCGTTGTTGACGATGCCGTTGGACCACCGGCTGACCACGACCGTGGTCCGCGGTTCGAAGCCCGGTGAAGTGGTGCTCGTCGGCGGCGGCGATCCGACGCTGACGGCCACCCCGATCGGCCAGGAAGGCTACTTCGAGGGCGCGGCGCACATCGCGGACCTCGCCGCGCAGATCCGCGACGCCGGCGTCACCGCCACGAGCATCACGGTCGACGTGAGCCGCTACAGCGGGCCGGAAATGGCGCAGGGCTGGTTCGAGGAGGACATCGGCGGCGGCAACATCGCACCCATGCGGCCCGTCATGCTCGACGGCGGCCGGCTGGACCCGACACGCGATCTCTCCCCACGCTCCGCCACTCCGGCGCTCGAGGCTGGCCGGGCGCTCGCCGCGAGCTTGGACGTGGACTCCGCCGCGGTGGCGCTGGGCACGGCGCCGTCGGGGGCCGAGCAGTTGGCCGCGGTGCAGTCCCAGCCGCTCGAGACTCTGATCCGACAGGCGATGGTGGACTCCGACAATGTCCTGGCGGAGGCGCTGGGGCGGGAGGTCGCGGTGGCGGCCGGGAAGCCCGCCAGCTTCAGCGGCGGCGGCGCAGCGGTTCTGGGCGCGCTACGCGATGCGGGGATCGACACCGCCGGCGCGACACTGCACGACCTGAGCGGGATGTCGGTGGACAACCTGCTGCCCGCCCGACTGCTAGATGATGTGTTCGTCGCAGCGGCGGGCGACGGCCAGCCCAAGCTGCGGCCGCTGCTGGACTCGCTGCCAATCGCCGGCGGCACGGGCACGCTTGTGGACCGCTACGGCGACGGCGCGACGGGCGCGGGTTGGGTGCGGGCTAAGACCGGCACACTCTCCGGCGTGAGCACCCTGGCGGGGATCGTCACGGACGTGGACAATCGGGTGTTGGCGTTCGCGCTGATGTCCGGCGGCACCCCGCCGGAGTTGGCGCGGCCAGCGCTCGACGAGGTGGCTGAGGTGTTGAGGGGATGCGGATGTCGCTAGAGGAACCCGGTGCCGGTCCCCAGAATGCGAACCTGGGCGCCGACATCGACTGGGCGGTGGCCGCGAAGGTGGGCGCGAGGCTGGCCCCGGCCGGTCCGAAGACGACGGCCTACACGCTCGAGAAGGCCAACGTGGAGCTGCTCGCGGCAGCCGTCCTGGCGGAGGGCCCGGTCCGCGAGGTGACGGGGCTAGCCGACGGTCTTCCGGTGCCGGCGGCGCAGGTGGTGGACCGGCCCGGCTGGATCGGGGCGGCCACGCAGTCGATGCGCTCGATGCTCAGCCCACCCAAGGCCGAGGCTGACACCGACACCGACACTGGCACGGGCACTGAGCGACCCGGGCTGGTCCGGCGCGTCGGCGGGCAGGCCTCGGGGGCGCAGGCCGGCGCGGTGCTCGCGTTCTTGTCCACAGCGATCCTTGGCCAGTACGACCCCTTCACCGGCGAGCACGGCACGCTGCTGCTGGTGACCCCGAACATCATCGCGGTCGAGCGGGCGCTGCGCGTGCGGCCCGGCGACTTCCGGCTGTGGGTGTGCCTGCACGAGGTCACGCACCGGGTCCAATTCTCGTCCGCGCCGTGGCTCGCGGACTACATGAAGGAGTCCGTCGACCTGCTCGGCGAGGAGGTCGACGAGCCGATGTCGGCCATCGCCGGGCGGCTCTCGGCGGAGGTGCGCCGCCGCCGCGCCGGGGACGGGGCGCCGGAGAGCGCGGGCATCCTCGGGCTGTTGACCGCCACCCAGGCCGCGCCGCAACGGGAGGCCATCGAGAGGCTGCTGATGCTGGGCACGCTGCTCGAGGGCCACGCCGACCACGTGATGGACTCCGTCGGGCCGAAGGTGGTGCCGACCGTCGCGAGCATCCGCCGCGCGTTCGACGGTCGCCGCCAGCGCAACCCCAACCCGGTGCAGCGGATCATGCGCGCGCTGCTGGGGGTCGACGCGAAGATGGCGCAGTACGTGCGGGGCAAGGCATTCGTCGACGAGGTCGTGGGCACCGTGGGCATGACCGAGTTCAACGCGATCTGGACGGGTCCGGAGACGTTGCCGCGCAGTGCGGAGATCGAGCAGCCGCGACTGTGGATCGACAGGGTCCTGGGTTGACGGAACCAGTGGTGCGGCGGGCCGTGCGCGACTGGCTCCGGGAGTACGCGCCGACGGGACCGGTGTGTGTGGGCTTGTCCGGCGGGGCGGACTCCCTCGCCCTGACCGCTGCCGCCGCCGGGGAGCGCGAGGTGGCGGCGCTGATCGTCGACCATCAGCTGCAGGAGGGCTCCGCCGCGGTGGCGGCGCGGGCCGCCGAGCAGGCGCTCGCGCTCGGCTGCGTGCGCGCGCAGGTGCTCACAGTGGATGTGACGGGCCCCGGCGGTATGGAGGCGGCCGCGCGCAGGGCTCGATACGCGGCGTTGAACGGCGCTCGCGACGGGCAGCCGGTGCTGCTGGCCCACACCCTGGACGATCAGGCCGAGACGGTGCTGCTGGGCCTGTCCCGCGGCTCCGGCCCGGGCTCGATCCGCGGTATGGCCGACTGGGCGCAGCCGTGGGGTCGTCCGCTGCTGGGGGTGCGCCGCGCGGACACCGTTGCCGCCTGCGCGGCGCGCGGTGTCGAACCTCACGCGGACCCGCATAACCTCGATCCGGCGTTCACGCGGGTCCGGCTGCGCCGTGAGGTGCTGCCGCTGCTCGAGGAGGTGCTCGGCGGAGGGGTCGCGACGGCCTTGGCCCGCACCGCCGCGCAGCTGGCCGAGGATGCAGACGCGCTCGACGAGATGGCCGCCGACCTGCATGCACTCGCCGCGGACGCCGAGGAGTTGGAGGTCGCGGTGCTTGCCGGACAGCACGTGGCGGTGCGCCGCCGGGCCCTGCGCTGGTGGCTGTTGGGGGCCGGCGTGAAGGGCCTGACCGACGCGCATTTGCGGTCGGTGGACGCGCTGATCGGGGACTGGCGAGGGCAGGGCGGGGTGGCTTTGGCAGGTGGCGGGCCGGGTGTGCGGATCGTGGTCCAGCGAGAACGTGGGAGGCTGACCGTGCAGCGCGAACAGAATGGGAGTTAAGACCGTGTACGAGGGCGATATTGCATCGGTACTGATCACTGAGGACCAGATCCGGCAGCGAACGACAGAGCTGGCCGCGTTGGTCGGTGCGCGGTACCCGGAGGCGGGCCAGGGCGATCCGGACAAGGATCTGCTGCTCGTCGGTGTGCTCAAGGGCGCGATGATGTTCATGACGGACCTCGCCCGCGCGCTGCCGATCCCCACGCAGATGGAGTTCATGGCGGTCAGCTCTTACGGCTCCTCCACGTCCTCCTCGGGCGTGGTGCGGATCCTCAAGGACCTGGACCGCGATATCGCCGGCCGGGATGTCCTCATCGTCGAGGACATCATCGACTCCGGGCTCACGCTGTCCTGGCTGATGCGGAACCTCGCGACGCGCAACCCCGCGTCGCTCGAGGTCTGCTCGCTGCTGCGCAAGCCGGAATCGGTGAAGGCGGAGTTCGACGTCGCGAATATCGGCTTCGACATCCCCAATGAGTTCGTCGTCGGCTACGGCCTGGACTACGCGGAGCGCTACCGCGACCTGCCGTACATCGGGCGGCTGGACCCGAAGGTATACGAGCACCACTAGCCGTGATTCCGCGATAGCCTTCCGGAATGGTCGATACCTTTTCGGACAACACGGCTGTCGCGATCGCGGCGCGGGTGCGGGCCGGGCGGCAGTCCCCGGTCGACGCCACGCAGCGGGCGCTCGAGTGCATCGCTAGTCGTGACCGCGAGCTCGGCGCGTTCCGGCAGGTCCGCGCGGCCGAGGCGATGGCGGAGGCACATGCGGTCGCCGCCCGCCCGGACCTCGCGACCCTGCCTCTGGCGGGGGTGCCGATCGCCATCAAGGACTCTGTCGCGGTGGCGGGCGAGTCCACCCGCCACGGCTCCGCGGCGACCTCACCGGCCCCGGCTCCGGCCGATCACGAGGTGGTCCGCCGCCTGCGCGCCGCGGGCGCGGTGGTCGTGGGCCTGACCTCGGTGCCGGAGCTGTGTGTGTTCGGCACCACCGACTCCTCGTTCGGCATCACTCGAAACCCGTGGAACCGAGATCGCACGCCCGGCGGCTCGTCGGGCGGCTCCGCGGCCGCCGTCGCGTCGGGCATGATCCCGCTGGCGCACGGCACCGACGGCATGGGGTCCATCCGGATCCCGGCCGCCAACTGTGGGCTCTTCGGCCTCAAGCCCGGCCGCGACGTCGTCCCCTCGGGGGCAGCTCTCGAGACGTGGCACGGCATGTCCGAGTCCGGACCCCTCGCCACCACCGTCGCGGACGCCGCGCTGATGCTCTCGGTACTGGCCGGCCGTCCGTCGCTGGCGAATCCGGACCCCGCACCCGGGCTGCGCATCGGCGTTGCGGCCAACACCCCGAGCCCGCTGGTGCGCCTCGACAAGACCCTCGCGGGCGGGCTGGAGCGGGTCGCCGACGAGCTGATCGGCGCCGGCCACCAGGTGGCGCGGGCACGGCTGCCGTATCCCGCGAGCCCCGTCGGGCTGCTCGCCCGCTGGACCCGCGGGGTCTACGCGGACGCGGAGGGCCTCGACCAGAGCCTGCTGGCCCCGCGCACTCGCCGGCACGCGCAGCTGGGCGCGCTGGTGGAGAGGTTCGGGCTGGCCACAGAAGCGCAGGCTCGCAGGCTTACCTCGGATTTCGAGGAGTTCTTCCAGGAGTTCGACGTCGTCATCACCCCGACGCTCGCGCAGCCCGCGCCGGCCGCCGAGCGCTGGTCGGAGAAGTCGTGGCTCTCGAATACCGTCTCCAACGTGCGGTACGCCTCGTATCCAGCGGTGTGGAACATGCTGGGGTGGCCGGCAGCGAGCGTGCCCGCGGGGATTAGCCACCGCACGGGGCTGCCGATGGCCGTGCAGATCGGCGGCCTCCCGGGCAGCGAGGGCACC
Organism: Tomitella biformata AHU 1821; assembly: GCF_000524475.1. Lineage (GTDB taxonomy): Bacteria > Actinomycetota > Actinomycetes > Mycobacteriales > Mycobacteriaceae > Tomitella > Tomitella biformata. The sequence goes on from NZ_BAVQ01000036.1 coordinate 78,738, forward strand.
ATCTTGGCGCTGGCGGCCCAAATCGAGCAGCTGCTGCCGTGGGAGCGCGTGGCGCCGCACTATCGTTGAGGCCCCATAGGGGCTCGCGTCGAATGTGAAGAAGATCCGGTGTTTCGCGCCAAAAGTGTGAATCTTCTTCATGTTCGAGCCAGTGCCGTGCCGGAGCCGAGCCAGGCGGTGCATTGGGCTGGGAACCCCAGCGCGGGCCCGCGCGTTAATCGGACAATGGGCTATCGGTGGCTGCGGACTGCCATGACCGCCCAGGTAGCCTAGAGAATCCGGCGACACCAAGCCGGAACCCATGACTGGAAGGACCTGGCCAGCGCGGCCGACGCTGTATGAACCGTAAGACGGTGTTCCGAAACCTGGCGATCATTGCCGCCCTTCTACTGGCGGTCTGGGTGATCTTCCAGGTCACTGGCAAATCCCAGGAGTTCAAAGAGGTCGACACGTCTGTCGTCATCTCTCAGTTGAAGACCGACAACGTTGAGTCCGCGCAGATCAACGATAAAGAGCAACAGCTCGAGCTGACGTTGAAGGCGGCGGCCGACGATACCGACGGGGCCACGAAGATCGTGGCGAAGTACCCGTCCGGCACGGCCCCCGACCTGTTCGAGGAATTGAACAACTCCAAGATCGGCAAGTACAACACCGTCGTGACCCAGGAGAGCTGGTTCACGTCGATTCTAATGTTCATGGTGCCGATGATCCTGCTGCTGGGGCTGTTCGTCTTCCTGATGAGCCGCATGCAAGGCGGCCGCGGCGGCATGATGGGCTTCGGTAAATCCAAGGCCAAGCTGCTGACCAAGGACATGCCGAAGACCACGTTCGATGATGTCGCGGGGGCCGACGAGGCCGTCGAGGAGCTCTACGAGATCAAGGACTTCCTGCAGAATCCGGCCCGCTACCAGGCCCTGGGCGCGAAGATCCCCAAGGGCGTCCTGCTCTACGGCCCGCCCGGGACCGGCAAGACGCTGCTGGCCCGCGCGGTCGCGGGCGAGGCTGGCGTCCCGTTCTACACAATGTCCGGCTCCGACTTTGTCGAGATGTTCGTTGGCGTCGGCGCGTCCCGAGTGCGCGATCTGTTCGAACAGGCCAAGGCGAACTCGCCCTGCATCATCTTCGTCGACGAGATCGACGCGGTCGGCCGCCAGCGTGGCGCCGGCATGGGCGGCGGGCATGACGAGCGTGAGCAGACGCTGAACCAGCTCCTCGTGGAAATGGACGGCTTCGGCACCACCACCAATGTCATCCTGATCGCCGCCACCAACCGACCCGACATCTTGGACCCGGCGCTGCTGCGTCCCGGCCGCTTCGACCGGCAGATCCCCGTCACCGCCCCGGACCTCGCGGGCCGGCGCGCGGTGCTGAAGGTGCACTCGGTGGGGATGCCGATCGCGCCCGACGCCGACTTGGACGGGCTGGCCAAGCGCACCTCCGGCATGTCCGGCGCGGATCTGGCCAACGTGATCAACGAGGCCGCGCTGCTCACCGCGCGGGAGCACGGCACCGTCATCACCGGCGAGGCCCTCGAAGAGTCGGTGGACCGGGTCATCGGCGGGCCGCGCCGCAAGAGCCGCATCATCAGCGAGCACGAGAAGAAGATCACGGCCTACCACGAGGGCGGACACGCGCTCGCCGCATGGGCGATGCCGGATATCGAGCCCGTCTACAAGGTGACAATCCTGGCGCGCGGGCGCACTGGTGGCCACGCGCTCACCGTCCCCGAGGACGACAAGGGCTTGATGACCCGCTCGGAGATGATTGCCCGGCTGGTGTTCGCCATGGGCGGGCGCGCGGCTGAGGAGCTCGTCTTCCAGGAGCCGACCACCGGCGCATCCTCGGACATCGACATGGCCACCAAGGTTGCCCGCTCAATGGTCACCGAGTATGGCATGAGCGCAAAGCTCGGCGCTGTCCGGTACGGGCACGAGCAGGGCGATCCTTTCCTGGGCCGGTCCATGGGCCGCCAGGCCGAGTACTCCCTCGAGGTGGCACACGAGATCGACGAGGAGGTGCGCGCCCTGATCGAGGCCGCGCACACCGAGGCGTGGGCCATCCTCAGCGAGTACCGCGAGGCGCTCGACGCCGTCGCCGGCGAGCTGCTGGAGCGCGAGACCCTGCACCGCAAGGATCTCGAGCAGATCTTCAGCACGGTCGTCAAGCGCCCCCGCATCACCACGTTCAATGAGTTCGGGACGCGGACCCCGTCGGACCAGCCGCCGATCAAGACCCCCGGCGAGCTGGCGATGGAGCGCGGCGAGCCGTGGCCCCCGCCCGCGCCGGTGCCCGCGTTCCGCCGACCGCCCCCGGAGGCCAACGGCACCACGCCGGAGCCGGGCGCCCATGCGCTGCCACAGCCGGCCCCGCCCGCGGGACCGAACTATGGTGCCCCTCCGGGCTGGCATGCGCCGGGGTGGCCGCCGTCCCCCAAGCAGCCCGTGCCGCACCAGCCTGGACCCCGGCAAGCCGGTCCACAGCGTCCCGAGGAGTGGCACCCCGGAGCGCAGAATCCGCAGCTCGGACCCGGCCAGGTGGACCCGCCGGTGGCCAATGGGCAAGACTGGAGCACTGACGACGGCTCGCGGTAGGCGACCGGATAAATCGAGCGGCCCGCGATGCGCGGATCGCCGCTATTGACCGCCCTTCATGGAGGTGCACGGAGTGCTCACGCAGAACAGCGTTGGCAGTGATTCGTCTGTCGACGAGTCAGGCGCCGGGCTCCCGGTTCGCCATTTCGATCAGGCGCGGGCCGAGGCCGCGGTGCGGGAGCTACTCCTCGCGTTGGGCGAGGACCCGGACCGCCCCGGGCTGGTGCAGACGCCCGCGCGGGTCGCGCGGGCGTACCGCGAGACTTTCGGCGGGCTCTACTGCGACCCGGACGCGGTGCTGGAGACGGTGTTCGATGAGAACCACCAGGAGCTGATCGTGGTGCGCGACATCCCGATCTACTCCACCTGTGAGCACCACCTGGTGCCCTTCCACGGCGTCGCGCATGTTGGCTATATCCCGGGCGAGCACGGGCAGGTCACGGGCCTGTCGAAGCTCGCGCGGGTGGTCGACCTCTACGCCAAGCGTCCCCAGGTGCAGGAGCGGTTGACGAGTCAGGTCGCCGACGCCCTCATGAACAAGCTCGACCCGCGCGGGGCGATCGTCGTGATTGAGGCCGAGCACCTGTGCATGGCGATGCGCGGCATCCGCAAGGCGGGCGCCACCACCACCACCTCGGCCGTGCGCGGGCTGTTGAAGACCAGCGCCACCTCTCGGTCTGAGGCCCTGGACCTGATCCTGCGCAAGTGAGCTCCGCACCGCTCGATTACGGGGGGCGCTGCGCGGTCTTCGGCGTCCTGAATGTCACGGCCGACTCCTTCTCCGACGGCGGCCGCTATCTGGACCGCGACGCGGCCGTCGCGCACGGCCTGCGGCTGTGCGCGGAGGGCGCGGACTACATCGACGTGGGCGGCGAGTCCACCAGGCCCGGCGCGCACCGCGTCACGGCCGACGTGGAGTCCGCGCGCGTTGTGCCGGTGATCGCGGCGCTGGCCGCGGCTGGAGTCCGGGTCAGCGTCGACACGATGCGAGCCCGCGTGGCCGCCGACGCCCTTGAGGCGGGCGCGGCCATAGTCAACGATGTCTCCGGCGGACGGGCCGACACAGACATGGCGCGCGTGGTCGCGCAGGCGGGCGCGCCCTGGATCCTCATGCACTGGCGGGCCGATGGCGAGTATGTGCAGGCCGGCGGCCGCGCGGAGACGGGCGACGCCAGCGTGGTCGACGTGGTTCTCGACGAGCTGCGCCAGCAGGCGGACCTCGCGATCGCGGCGGGTGTGGACGCGTCGGCGCTGGTCCTCGACCCAGGCCTGGGCTTCGCGAAGACCGCCGACGACAACTGGGCGCTGCTGCGCGAACTGCCGCGACTGATCGACGTCGGCTTCCCGGTGCTGGTGGGCGCATCCCGAAAACGATTCCTCGGCGGGCTGCTCGCGGGCCCCGACGGCCAGCCGCGCGAGCCCGCAGGCCGCGAGGTCGCCACTGCCGTGATCAGCGCCCTTGCCGCGGAGCACGGGGCGTGGGGCGTGCGGGTACATGACGTCCGGGCATCCCTCGACGCGATCGCGGTGGCCAGCGCATGGTCGACGGCGGGGCACTCCGCGGCTGGGCCCACTGCGCGCAGGAACCCCGAGCCCCCGACCCCCAGGAGATCCACGTGACCGAGATTACCGGCGACCGCATCGAGCTGCGTGGTCTGACCGTCCGCGGCAACCACGGGGTGTTCGAGCATGAGAAGCGCGACGGCCAAGACTTCCTGATCGACCTCGTTGTGTGGTTCGACCAGCGCGCGGCCGCCGCCTCCGACGATCTGGCGGACACGGTGGACTACGGCGCGCTGGCGCAGGGGGCCGCGGACATCGTGGCAGGCCCGACTCGGGACCTCATCGAGACCGTCGCAGCGGAGATCGCCGAGCACGTCATGGGCGATGCACGGATCACGGCGGTCGAGGTCACCGTCCACAAGCCGTCGGCGCCCATCCCCCTGGTCTTCCAAGACGTCGCGGTGGTGGCGCGCCGGACCCGGGGCCGGCGTTGACCCGCGCGGTGCTGTCTATCGGCACCAACCTGGGTGACCGTCTGGGCAACCTGCAATCGGTCCTCGACACGCTCGGACCGCGCGTGATCTCCGTCTCGCCGGTGTACTCCACCGCACCGTGGGGCGGGGTGGACCAGCCGGACTTCTACAACGCCACGCTGATCGCGGACGCCCCCGGCCTCGACGAGTGGGGCTGGCTGCGGCTCGGCCAGGACCTCGAGGCTCGGGCCCACCGGGTGCGCGAGGTGCGATGGGGCCCGCGGACCCTCGACGTCGACGTCATCACCTGCGCCCGCGACGGCGTCCAGATCGTCAGCCAGGACCCCGAGCTGCTGCTGCCGCACCCGCGCGCCCGTGAGCGGGCTTTCGTCCTGCGCCCCTGGCTCGATGTGGACCGCGACGCCGTCCTGGGCGGCGACTCGGTCGCGGCGCTACTCGCCGCGCTGCCCGCGCGGGAACGCGACGGAGTGGCACAGGTGGCGGAGCGATTGGCGATCGCCAATGTATGAGCTGCGCGTGACCCGGATCCGTGACCTGCTGCTGACGGCACTGGCGTGCACGGCGCTGGGCTGGGTCCTGGCCAATTCGCTCTATGGCAGCCTGCCGGCCGTCCACCTGCTGGTGGGCCTGCCGCTACTGGTGCTGGCGTTGGCGGAGGTCGGGCTCGGCGGGTATCTCCGGCGGCGCATCGCACACCGCGAGATCGGCTCGGGCCTGCACGAGACCCATCCGATCACCGTCGCCCGCAGCGCGGTCCTCGCAAAGGCATCGGCCTGGGTGGGCGTGTTCACCGCGGGTCTGTGGGCAGGGCTGCTGATCTACCTGGTCCCGGAGTCCTCCCGCCTGCACGCCGCGGAGGCCGACCTGCCAGGAGTGATTATCGGGCTCATCGTGGGAGCGCTGCTCGCCGCGGCGGCGGTGTGGCTGGAACGCGGCTGCGTCACCCCGCCGCAATCCACGCTCGATGGCGCAGGTTAGTGCAAAATGGAGAATCGCCGCCCGCCCTCTACGAACCTGGCGGCGGCTAACGGTATGTTGTCGACATGACCGATTCCGGCCGCGCCACCTCCCCACGCCCGAACCGTCGCGAGACGGCTCGTCGCGAGCCGGGCCGCAAAACCGTCCGTAGCCAGAGCAAACTCCAGCTGTTGCTGGGCGCGCTCATCTTCCTGGCGGTGGCGGCCAGCATCGTGATGGTCTTCACCGACAGCGTCACCATGCTCCGGATCGGCCTCGTCGCCGCGCTGTGGGCCGCCGTCATCGGCTCGATCGCCATGACGAAGTATCGGAAGGACTCCGAGAACGACGCCGCGAAGACTCGCGACCTCAAGCTGGTCTACGAGCTGCAGCTGGAGCGGGAGATCTCCGCCCGCCGCGAGTACGAGCTGGTGGTCGAGACGCAGGTCCGCCGGCAGGTCGAGGAGCAGGTCCGCGTCGAGTCCACCGAGGAGCTGATCGGGCTCCGCGAGGAGATTTCCGCGTTGCGCTCCAGCCTGGAGGCGCTGTTCGACGGCGAGCTGCCGGACGAGCGGACCGCTGTGCGCGCGGAGTCCCACCGTCTGCAGGAGCTCGCCGGCGCACCCGGCCGGCTGGTCGCGGCTCAGGCCGCCGACCTCCCCCCGATCGAGGACGTCGCTCTCGCCCAGGACGAGGACGCGGAGGGCTTCGAGCCGGACTACGAGGGCTACCGCCAGGCCGCGCAGACCGTGATCCCGGGCATCGCCGACGCCGATGATGACCCGCAGACCGCTGAGACGCAGATCCTGTCCGCCGAGGAGATCGCGGCCCAGGGCTACGGGGTCCAGGGCTCCACCGTTTCGGACGCCGCAGCGGTGGAATACGACGCCGAGGACTACAGCACTGACGGCCAGGCGCTCGAGGTCGATGAGGTCGAGGTCGGTGAGGTCGAGGACCACGACGTCGAGGAGCACGCCGACGGGGATTATGCGGCAGACGATGACGCCGACGACGATGACGCCGACGACGAGGACGAGGCCGGCGAGGTCGAGGTAGAGCTTGACGATGCTGAGGAAGACCTCGCGGATGACTCCGAGCATTCGGTGCGAGCGGGCGGACGCTCCGTCGCGGACTTGATGGCCCGGCTACAGGCGAATGGGACCTTGCCGGAGAGCGGTGGCCGTCGCCGGCGCCGCTCCGAGGATTGAGTCCGACCCGAGAAGCTCCGAGCCGATAGGCCTTAGCCGCCCCCGCTGCCGCGCCGCAGCGGGGGCGGCTCGCATTAGTGGCGGGGACCGGGGACTGGGCCGTGGGGTGGGGAGTGAGTTGTCTCACCGTGGGCGCCATCCGAGCGGCCACCACGATATTCTCGAGCGGTACGTCCGGTACCTGCCCTGCAGGACTGGAACGCCTCTGGAAGGACTACTCGAGTGTCTGCACTCGGACAGGCTCCCGGTCTGGGCAACATGCCCGGCCCCGATAACGAGACCGATTGGCCGCGGCCTGCGCGCCTGACCGTCGGCGTGATCTCCGCTGGGCGTGTCGGCTCAGCTCTCGGCGCCGCTCTCGAGCGCGCCGGGCATGTCGTCACCGCTGTCGCCGCTATCTCCGAGGCCTCCCTGGACCGCGCCCGCACGCGCCTGCCCGACACCCCGGTCCGCCCAGCCGTGGAGGTCGCGGCCGGCGCGGAGCTGCTCATCCTCGCGGTTCCGGACACCGAGCTTGAGGGCCTGGTCCGCGGACTCGCAGCCAGCGACGTCAGCTTCCGCAGCCGCATCGTGCTGCACACCTCCGGGGCGCAGGGGATCGGGGTGCTCGCGCCGCTAGCGGCGCGCGGCGCGATCTGCCTGGCGATCCACCCCGCGATGACCTTCACCGGCCACGAGGGCGACGTCGACCGCCTCATCTCCGCCTGCTTCGGCATCACCGCGCCCGACGAGGTCGGCTTCGCCATCGCCCAATCACTCGTCCTGGAGATCGGCGGGGAGCCTGTGCACGTGCCCGAGGCCAACCGCACGCTCTATCACGCGGCCCTCGCCCACGGCGCCAACCACCTGGTGACACTGGTCAACGACGCGGTGGCTGCGCTATCGCACGCGCTCGACGGCCAGGGCCTGCTGGACCAGGATGCCGCGGCCGGTGTGCCGCAGCGGATCCTCGCCCCGCTGTTGTCCGCGGCCCTCGACAACGCCCTGCGCTATGGCGATGCGGCACTCACCGGCCCCGTTGCACGGGGGGACGCCGACGCCGTGGCCCGGCACCTGCGGGTGCTGGAGCAGGACGACACACGCATCGCCGCCAGCTACCGCGCGCTCTCACTACGCACCGCCCAGCGCATTGGCGCATCGCCCGAACTGATCGAGCAGTTGGAGGAATTGCAGTGACCCGACCAAAATCCCGCGGCTACGTGCCCGGGGAGCTGACGGTGCACCACGATCCGGCGGACATCGCCGCGGTCTCCCGCGCGCTGCGCGGCGTCGGCCGGCAGATCGTGCTGGTGCCCACCATGGGCGCGCTGCACGCCGGACACATCGAGCTGGTGCGCCACGCCAAGCGGACTCCCGGCTCGGTGGTGATCGTCTCGGTCTTCGTCAACCCGCTGCAGTTCGGCGCTGGCGAGGACCTCGACGCGTACCCGCGCACCCTGGATCAGGACCTCGAATTGCTGCGTGCGGAGGGGGTCGAGCTCGTATTCGCACCCACCGCCGCGCAGATGTACCCGAGGGGCCCACGCACGATGGTCCATCCGGGGCCGCTGGGCGCGGAGCTGGAGGGCGGCGCCCGGCCGACACACTTCGGCGGGATGCTCACGGTCGTCTGCAAGCTGTTCACGATCACCAGCCCGCACAGCGCGTACTTCGGCGAGAAGGACTACCAGCAGCTGACGCTGATCCGGGAGATGGTCGGCGACCTCAACCTGGACGTGCGCGTTGTCGGCGTGCCCACGGTCCGCGAGGCCGACGGCCTCGCGCTGTCCTCCCGCAACCGCTACCTCAGCGCGGAGCACCGCGCACTGGCGACGACGCTCGCCGCGGCCCTGGTCGCCGGCGCGCATGCCGCGGGCGACGGCGGTCAGGCCGTGCTGGACACCGCCCGTGCCGTCCTGGCAACCGCGCCGGAGCTCGAGGTCGACTACCTCGAGCTGCGCGGCCTGGATCTGGGTCCTGCGCCGGAGCTGGGGGACGGGCGGCTGCTCATCGCGGCACGACTGGGCGGCACCAGGCTCATCGACAATGTCGGGGTGCCCATCGGCGTCGGCTTCACTGGCTCGGACACCCCCGGTGTCCCCGAGGACGAGCTCACAGCTAGCCACTTCCAAGACAACTAGTCCGCACACTCCTAACCGAGAGGCCAACATGTTCCGCACAATGCTCAAGTCCAAAATCCACCGCGCGACGGTCACCCACGCGGACCTGCATTACGTCGGCTCCGTCACGGTTGACGCGGACCTGATGAAGGCCGCCGACCTCTACGAGGGCGAGCAGGTCGCCATCGTCGACATCAACAACGGCAACCGCCTCGAGACCTACGTGATCACGGGCGAGCCAGGCTCGGGGGTCATCGGCATCAACGGCGCGGCCGCGCACTTGATCGACCCGGGCGACCTCGTCATCCTCATCTCCTACGCGATGATGGACGAGAAGGAGTGCCGCGAGTTCGAGCCCCGCGTCGTGTTCGTCGACGAGCTCAACCGGCCCGTGGACCTCGGCTCCAACCCCGGCCACGCGCCGGCCGACTCGGGCCTGGTCAGCATGCAGCACGTCCTCGAGCCCACCCTGGCCTGACGTTGCTCCTGGCCATCGATGTCGGCAACACCAATCTGTCCCTCGCGGTCTTCGAGGGACAGGGTGCCGACGCGGATGTGGTGCTGCGCCGCCGGATGCGCACGGACGCGCGACTGACCTCGGACGAGATCGCGCTGACCGTGAACGGCCTGCTGGGCCGGCACGCCGAGCGGATCACTGGAATCTCCGCGCTGTCCACGGTCCCGTCGGTGCTGCGTGAGATGCGGATGATGCTCGACCGCTATTGGCGAGACCTGCCGCAGGTCGTCGTCGCCCCCGGCGTGCGCACCGGGGTGCCGCTGCAGGTCGACAACCCGAAGGAGGTGGGCGCGGACCGCGTGATGAACGCGCTCGCCGCGCATCACCTCTTCGCGTGCCCGACGATCGTCGTGGACTTCGGCACCTCCACCCGCGTGGACGTGGTCACCGGCGACGGCGAGTTTCTGGGCGGCGCCATCGCCCCCGGCATCGACATCTCCGTGGACGCGCTCACGGCCGCAGGCGCCGCGCTGCGCAAGGTCGAGCTGGTGCGTCCGCGCTCGGTGATCGGGAAGTCCACCGTGGAATGCCTGCAGTCCGGCGTCATCTTCGGCTTCGCCGGGCAGGTAGACGGCCTCGTCCGGCGCGTGCAGCGCGAACTGCCCGAGTTCGACTCCGACGACGTGGCCGTGGTCGCCACCGGCGGCCTGGCCAGCCTGGTGATCGACGAGTGCGAGACCATCACCGACCACGAGCCCGACCTCACCGTCACGGGGCTGCGGTTGGTGTTCGAACGCAACCAGGCCGGGACGCGGGCCGGCCGGCGCAATGTCCGCGGCTGATCGCTGGCAATTGCTCGGATCCTATGGCATTATTCACGATGTGATTGCTCGCAGTGTGGCCCCGCAGAACGCCTTTGGCGTCCCTGTCGGCGTCGCCGCCTGCGTACGGGCCTGCAGTGCCTTGGAGTGTTGTCGAGGCTGACCTCCGCCTCGACCATCCCTCACTCCTGGAGTTCTCCCATGACTGCTTTCTTGGCAGATCTGTCTGTTTCTGCCCTTTCCCCTCCCACGACCCGGCCCGCTGGCTATTCCCGGCCACTACGCGTGGCCGCCACCGACCTGTCTGCTGCGGTACTGCGTGGTGCCGTCGTCGTCGATATTCGGCCCCAATCGGCCCGAGCCGTGGAGGGCACGCTGCCCGGCGCACTGGCCATCGAGCCGGCACTGCTGGCGGACCGCCTGGACTCGTCGGCGCCCACCCGACTGGCCCTCGCCGTCGACCAGGACGTCGAGTGGGTGCTGGTCAGCAGCGACGGCAGCGTCTCCGCACGCGTCGCCACTGCGCTGCAGCAATTGGGCCTACGCAACGTCGTGGACGTCGCGGGCGGCTATCGCGCGCTCCGGGCGGAAGGCGGGGTGGGTGCGGTGTCCTCGGCGCAGCACCTGCGTCGGGAAGCGCGGTCGATCTCAGCGCACTAGCCGTAATCGCGGGTGCCGGCCGGGTAGTGCGTGCCGGACACCACGTGACGCCCAACACGCACTACCCTGAGTCACCGTGAGTGATAACGCGTCAGCCCAGCCGCAGCCTTCCCCCGCCGCCACTTCGGCCGCGGTCGAAGATCCGTCGAATGCGATTCCGGAGCAGCATCGGATCCGCATGGAAAAACGCGAGCGGATGCTCGCGGAGGGCTTGGACCCGTACCCGGTCTCGGTCCCGCGCACCCATTCCCTGGCAGAGATTCGCGCGGCTCACCCCGCGCTCGAACCCGATACCCAGACCGGCGACATTGTCGGTATCTCGGGCCGGGTCATCTTTCTCCGCAACACCGGAAAATTGTGCTTCGCCACCCTGCAGGAGGGCGACGGCACGCAGTTGCAGGCGATGATCAGCCTGGCCGGCGTGGGGGAGGAATCCCTGGCGCAGTGGAAGGCGTTCGTCGACCTCGGCGACATCGTCTTTGTGCACGGTGAGGTGATCAGTTCTCGCCGTGGCGAGCTCAGCGTGATGGCGGCTTCCTGGACGATGGCTTCGAAGTCGCTGCGTCCGCTGCCCGTCGCGCATAAGGAAATGAGCGAGGAATCACGTATCCGCCAACGCTACGTTGATTTGATCGTGCGTCCAGAAGCGCGCCGTATCGCCCGTGAGCGAATCGCTGTGATGAGTTCGCTGCGCGCGGCGATGACCAAGCGAGGCTTCCTTGAAGTCGAGACGCCGATGTTGCAGACTGTGCACGGCGGGGCCGCCGCCCGGCCTTTCGCGACCCATTCAAACGCGCTAGACCTTGAGTTGTTCCTGCGTATCGCACCGGAGCTATTCCTGAAGCGCTGTGTGGTCGGCGGCATTGACCAGGTTTTCGAGATCAACCGGAATTTCCGCAATGAAGGCGTCGACTCGACGCATTCGCCGGAGTTCGCGATGCTTGAGACCTATCAGGCATATGGCACATATGACGATTCGGCACGTATGACCCGGGAGCTTGTGCAGGAGATTGCCGATGACGTATTCGGTACTCGCGTGCTGACCTTGGTGGACGGCAGCACGTATGACATTAGTGGGGAATGGGCCACGCTAGAGATGTACCCGTCACTCTCCGCGGCGCTGGGGACGGAGATCACCCCGGACACTACTATTGCCGAACTGCTAGCGCATGCGGACAAGCTGGGGGTCGAGGTGCCCAAGAAGGCCGTCAACCACGGCAAGCTGGTCGAAGAGCTCTGGGAGTTCCTGGTGGGCGACCATTTGACCGCGCCGACCTTTGTCCGCGACTTCCCCGCGGAGACGTCGCCGTTGACCCGGCCGCATCGCACAATCAAGGGTGTTACCGAGAAATGGGACCTCTACGTGCGGGGATTCGAGCTCGCCACCGGATATTCCGAATTGGTAGATCCCGTTATCCAACGCGAGAACTTCCTGGCCCAGGCGCAGTTGGCGGCAGACGGCGATGTCGAGGCGATGGCACTCGACGAGGAGTTCCTGGCCGCAATGGAGTTCGCGATGCCGCCGACCACCGGAACGGGAATGGGCGTCGATCGATTGCTGATGGCGCTGACCGGTCTGGGAATCAGGGAGACCATCCTGTTTCCAATGGTGAAGCCCGCTACCGATTGACTGTCCAGTCAATTCGTTGACTGGGTTCAGCGTAATTGATCAGGCTCGAAGCCCGAAGTTCTGCAATATCTGTTGAAGCGAGTACTCTCGTATTCAGGGGATAGGGTCAATTGAAGAATTGCCTCTGAATACAACTGCTTTCGGACATGCAAGCAAGGGATGAGGGTGTAATGGCCAAGAAGGTTACCGTGACGTTGGTGGACGATATCGACCTGGAGTCGACCGCCGACGAGACCGTAGAGTTCGCGCTCGACGGCGTGACGTACGAGATTGATCTGTCGGATGCGAATGCCACAGCGCTCCGTGAGAGCCTGGCAACCTGGATTGCCAGCGCACGACGCTCCGGCGGCCGTCGCAAGACCGGTGTCCGTCCGACGGTTGGCGTTCGCAGTGGTGCATCGCACCGCGAGGAGACCGCAGCCATTCGCAGCTGGGCGCGGGAGAACGGGTTCACCGTCTCGGCGCGTGGCCGCATCCCCACCGAGGTGCTCGACGCCTACCAGAAGGCCAGCTGAACTAACGGCGCCTAGCCGTTGAAGTGCTAGCGGGTGCCCTCGCCAATCCACGGATTGGCGAGGGCACCCGTTTTCGCGCCCGTTGCGCCAGAAATGCTGCCCATTGTGCTGGACAATGCTCGATTTCGTGTTAACTTCGGCACACGCTATTTCCGGCGTGAACCGTGAGGGGTCTCGATGCGCACACTGTGGTCCACGGCGTTTATGGCCGTGGGTGTGATTGCCCTCCTGGCCGGCGCGACAGCAGCGGCGGCCGACCCACTCCCGGTGCCGCCAACCTTCTTCTCTGGCATCGGCCCTGAGCTCGGCAATCCCGGCGGGGACCTCCCCGGAGTCAACGAGTGGGACTGCCGGCCCGGCGCCGCGCATCCCAATCCCGTGATCCTGGTCCACGGCACCGCCGGCGGCGCGCAGACGAACTGGGGCCCGATGGCCCCGCGGCTGAAGAACGAGGGTTACTGCGTCTACGCGCTGACCTACGGCTCGATTCCCGGGTCGCCCTGGCCGGTCAACCAACTCGGCGGGCTCATGCGGATGGACGACAGCGCGGCGGAGTTATCCGCCTTTGTGGACAAAGTGCTGGCGGCCAGCGGGGCGAAGGAAGTGGACTTCGTCGGGCACTCGCAAGGCACGCTGATGCCGAACTACTACGTCAAGGAGCTCGGCGGCGCGGAGAAGGTCGGCCGATACGTCTCGCTGGCGCCGATGTGGAACGGCACGGGCATGGAACTTGGCGGCGAGGTCCTCGGCGACAGCGCCAGCGTGGCGGACGCGCTGAAGCCGTACGCGGTGGGGCAGATGATCGACGGTCCAGGCTTCTTGGCGCAGATGCACGCCGGCGGGGTTTACGCGCCGGGGGTGCAGTACACCAACATCATGACCCGCTACGACGAGCTGGTGCTGCCGTATACCTCCGGATATGTCGAGGGCCCGAACGCCACAAACATCGTGGTGCAGGACGAGTGCGCGCAGGACTTCTCCGATCATCTCGCCATCGCGGCTTCTGTGCGCGCGCAGCAGTACGTGCTCAACGCCCTCGACCCCGACCACGCCCAGCCCGTGCCCTGTGTGTTCGTGCCACCGATCTTTGGCTGATATCCCGTGCGCAGGCTGTCGAGAGTGCTCCTGGGACTAGCCGTCGGTCTCGCCGTGGCTGTCGGCGGGGGATCCGCGCAGGCGGGGCCGCTGCCCGTGCCGCCGACGTTCTTCGCCGGCATCGGGCCTGAGCTGGTCAATCCCGGCGGCGACCTGCCAGGGGTGAACGAATGGGACTGTGAGCCCAGCGTCGCGCATCCGAACCCGGTGGTCCTCGTGCACGGGCAGGCCGGCGGTGCGCAGACGAACTGGGGCGCGCTGGCCCCGCGCCTGAAGAACGAGGGCTATTGCGTGTATGCGCTCACCTACGGGGCGCTGCCGGGCTCCCAGTGGCCGGTCAGCGCGCTCGGCGGCCTAGCTCCGATGGAGGACAGCGCTGCGGAGCTCGCGTCGTTCGTGGACCGCGTCCGCGCCGCGAGCGGGGCCCAGAAGGTGGACCTCGTCGGACACTCGGAGGGCACCCTGATGCCCAACTATTACGTGCAGAACCTCGGCGGGGCGGAAAAGGTGGACCGGTACGTCTCGCTGGCCCCAGAATGGCTCGGCGGCGGTCCGCGCGCGGAGGACCCGTTCGCGGATCTGACCGGACCGGATGGGCAGTTGTTATGCGTCGCCTGCGCGCAGCAAGACAACGGCTCGGAATTCCTCAACCGGATGCATGAGCGCGGCCTCTACGCGGCTGGCGTCACCTACACGAACATCATGACCCGCTATGACGAGCTGGTGACGCCATACACCAACGGATATGCGCCCGGTCCCAACGCGACAAACATCGTGGTGCAGGACGAGTGTGCGCAGGACTTCTCCGACCACCTCGCCGTCGCGGCATCTGTGCGCTCGCAGCGGTATGTGCTGAACGCCCTCGATCCCGCGCACGCTCAGCCGGTGCCGTGTGTGCTAGTGCTGCCCGTGCTGGGCTGAGTCCGAACCGGAAGGGCCCCGACCTCAACCCGAACACTAGAAGAAGTGGGTGCGCAATGCGGAAACTATGGTCAACAGTACCGATTCTCATCGCCGGGTTCGCCCTGGTGGCGGGGGCTGTTCCCGCGGCCGCGGAGCCGGAGGCGGTGCCCGGCGGGTTTTATGCCGGCTACGCGGCCGAGGCCGCCAACCCCGGTGGGAATCTGCCCGGCATCAACGACTGGGACTGCAAGCCCTCGGCCGAGCACCCGCAGCCTGTGGTCCTGGTGCACGGGCTCACCGCCAACCGCCAGATCAACTGGGTGCCAATGTCGGGCGCGCTGGTCCGCGAGGGTTATTGCGTGTTCGCGCCCACCGTCGGGGTGCTGCCGCACGCGACGGAATACCCGCTGAACGTCATCGGCGCGGTGGGGGACATGCGAGGAGCCGCCGCCGAGCTCGCCGTCTTCGTCGAGCAAGTGCTGGCGGCGACGGGGGCCGAGCAGGTGGACCTCGTCTCGCACTCCACCGGCACCCTGCTGGCCGGCTATTACGTCAAGGTCCTCGGCGGTTCCACCGACGTCGACAACCTCATCGCGCTCACTCCGGTGTGGCGGGGCAACGAGGCCTATGGCGCTGGCGTCGCGCTCGAGGTGATGGACCAGCTCGGCATCCGGAACCAGACGCTGGCCTTGTGGGACCCGATCTGCCCGGCCTGCCTGCAGATGGCGAAGGGCTCGGACTTCATGAACGAGATCACCGACGGCGGCCCCTATGCGCCGAACGTGCAGTACACGAACGTCATGACCCGCTATGACGAGCTGGTGATGCCGTACACCGCCGGCTACGTGGAGGCGCCGAACGCCGTGAACATCGTTCTCCAGGACACCTGCGAGCAGGATTTCTCCGACCATGTGGCAGTCGGGTCGTCGGTGCGGGCGCAGCAAATCGTGCTGAACACGCTGGACCCAGCCCACGCGCAGCCCGTCCCGTGCGTGTTCGTGCCGCCCTTCGTCGGCTGAATGCCGACGGATTAGCTGTCTGGGACGCCAGAATGGCGCTGTTCGCTGGTGGCGTACCGCTGGTGGTAATGAATCGCTGACGTGCGACGTTGGTACTAGCAGTGCCCAATCAAGGAGCGGTTGCGCGCAGGAGGGACATCTGCGCGCGGTCTAGGCCACTACAGTGTGTTGTGGGGTGGTGGAGCCGTTGTCGGACAAGTCGACATGCGGTCGCCAGGCCATTGCCACTGAAGCAACTGCCATTTACCCAGCTGCCGAAGAGTGAGGAAGAGCAATGTTCGAGAGGTTTACCGACCGCGCACGGCGCGTCGTCGTCCTGGCTCAAGAAGAAGCCCGGATGCTCAACCACAACTACATCGGCACCGAGCACATTCTGCTCGGCCTCATCCATGAGGGTGAGGGCGTTGCGGCGAAGGCTCTGGAGTCCCTGGACATCTCCCTAGAGGGAGTGCGCAGCCAGGTCGAGGAGATCATCGGGCAGGGCCAGCAGGCGCCGTCCGGACACATCCCCTTCACCCCGCGCGCGAAGAAGGTCCTGGAGCTCTCGCTGCGCGAGGCGCTCCAACTCGGCCACAACTACATCGGCACCGAGCACATCCTCCTGGGCCTGATCCGCGAGGGCGAGGGCGTCGCCGCGCAGGTCCTGGTCAAGCTCGGCGCCGACCTGAACCGGGTCCGCCAGCAGGTCATCCAGCTCCTGTCTGGATACCAAGGCAAAGAAGGGTCAGAAGGCTCGGGCACCGCCGGCACCCGCAGCAGCGACAGCGGCACGCCATCGACCTCCCTGGTCCTGGACCAGTTCGGCCGCAACCTCACACAGGCCGCCATCGAGGGCAAGCTCGACCCCGTCATCGGACGCTCCAAAGAGATCGAGCGCGTGATGCAGGTGCTCAGCCGCCGCACCAAGAACAACCCGGTCCTGATCGGCGAGCCCGGCGTCGGCAAGACGGCCGTCGCCGAGGGGCTGGCGCAGGCCATCGTCAACGGTGATGTGCCCGAGACGCTCAAGGACAAGCAGCTCTACACGCTGGACCTGGGCTCGCTCGTGGCCGGCAGCCGCTACCGCGGCGACTTCGAGGAGCGCCTGAAGAAGGTCCTCAAGGAGATCAACACCCGCGGCGACATCATCTTGTTCATCGATGAGTTGCACACCCTCGTCGGCGCTGGCGCCGCCGAGGGCGCCATCGACGCGGCCTCGATCCTCAAGCCCAAGCTGGCGCGTGGCGAGCTGCAGACCATTGGCGCGACCACGATCGACGAGTACCGAAAGTACATCGAGAAGGACGCCGCGCTCGAGCGCCGCTTCCAGCCGGTGCAGGTGGGCGAGCCCTCCGTCGAGCACACCATTGAGATCCTCAAGGGCCTGCGCGACCGCTACGAGGCACACCACCGCGTGTCGATCACCGATGGCGCGCTCGTTGCCGCGGCGACCCTCGCGGATCGCTACATCAACGACCGCTTCCTGCCGGACAAGGCGATCGACCTCATTGACGAGGCGGGCGCCCGAATGCGAATCCGACGGATGACCGCGCCGCCAGACCTGCGCGCATTCGACGACCGCATCGCCGATGTGCGTCGTGAGAAGGAGTCCGCGATCGACGGGCAGGACTTCGAGAAGGCCGCCAGCCTGCGCGATCAGGAGAAGCAGCTCATCGCGCAGCGCGCCGAGCGGGAGAAGCAGTGGCGTTCCGGAGACCTCGACGTCGTCGCGGAGGTCGACGAGGAGGAGATCGCAGGGGTTCTCGGCAGCTGGACCGGCATCCCCGTGTTCAAGCTCACCGAGGAGGAGACCACCCGCCTGCTGCGCATGGAGGATGAGATCCACAAGCGCATCATCGGCCAGAACGAGGCCGTCGCGACGGTGTCCAAGGCGATCCGCCGCACCCGTGCGGGCCTCAAGGACCCGAAGCGTCCCTCGGGCTCGTTCATCTTCGCCGGCCCGTCCGGTGTGGGTAAGACGGAGCTGTCGAAGGCGCTCGCGAACTTCCTGTTCGGTGACGACGACGCGCTGATCCAGATCGATATGGGCGAGTTCCACGACCGCTTCACCGCGTCGCGCCTGTTCGGTGCCCCTCCCGGCTACGTCGGCTACGAGGAGGGCGGCCAGCTCACCGAGAAGGTCCGCCGCAAGCCGTTCAGCGTGGTGCTCTTCGATGAGATCGAGAAGGCGCACCAGGAGATCTACAACACGCTTCTGCAGGT
Source organism: Tomitella biformata AHU 1821 (assembly GCF_000524475.1). Classification (GTDB taxonomy): domain Bacteria; phylum Actinomycetota; class Actinomycetes; order Mycobacteriales; family Mycobacteriaceae; genus Tomitella; species Tomitella biformata. The sequence goes on from NZ_BAVQ01000036.1 coordinate 96,892, forward strand.
GCTCGAGGAAGGTCGTCTCACCGACGGCCAGGGCCGCACGGTCGACTTCAAGAACACCGTGCTGATCTTCACCTCGAACCTGGGCACCGCCGACATTTCGAAGGCGGTGGGCCTCGGCTTCACCTCCGGCAGCGGTGAGGGCGACAACTACGAGCGCATGAAGCTCAAGGTGCACGACGAGCTGAAGAAGCACTTCAAACCGGAGTTCCTCAACCGCATCGACGACATCGTGGTCTTCCACCAGTTGACGCGCGATCAGATCATCCAGATGGTGGACCTGCTGATCGGCCGCCTCGAGGTGCAGTTGAAGCAGAAGGACATGGCGCTCGAGATGACCGAGCAGGCGAAGTCTCTGCTGGCCAAGCGCGGCTTCGACCCGGTGCTGGGCGCGCGGCCGCTGCGTCGCACGATCCAGCGCGAGATCGAGGACCAGCTGTCCGAGAAGATCCTCTTCGGCGAGGTCAGCGCGGGCGACATCGTCCTGGTCGACGTCGAGAACTGGGACGGCGAGGGCGAGGGCGACAAGGCGAAGTTCACGTTCGCGTCCTCTCCTCGGCCCTCAGAGGTGCCGGACACCCCGGCCGAGGCGATGGTCTCGATCACCAAGGCCGAGCCCACGGTGGAGCCCACCGCTGAGTGATCGCGGCGTTGATCGATTGAGTTAGTCCAGAACGAAAGTGCGGGCGGCCCCTCGGGGCCGCCCGCACTTTCGGCTATCCGCGGCGCGGACCGTGACCAGGCAGTGACATTGGCGCGCAAACAGACAAGGATGAGGCTTGCTCAGTGATGTCAGACTTCGAGAGGACAGCTCATGCCTACACGTAGCGCACGCACCGATTGGACAGGAACCTTCGCCGAGGGGTCAGGCAAGGTGGAGTTGACCAGTTCGGGGCTGGGCACGTTCACAACCTCGTTCCCGACCCGCTCCGCAGACACCGCGAATGGCTCCACCAGCCCGGAGGAGCTCATCGCCGCCGCGCATTCCGCCTGCTATGCGATGCAGCTGTCCGCCATCATCGGCGAGGCTGGCGGCACACCGATCGCGCTAGACGTGACCGCGGACGTCACGCTGGGCCCTGACACCCCCGGCTTCAAGCTGACTGGAATCAAGCTCACGCTTCGCGGTGAGGTGGAGGGCCTGGACGCGGAGGGCTTCGCGAAGGCTGCCCAGTTGGCCAAGGAGATGTGCCCGGTGAGCAAGGCGCTGACCGGCGTGGAGATCACGCTGGATGCCGCACTGGTTTAGTCAAACAAAGACGCGACGGTGCCGACCTCTCGTGAGGTCGGCACCGTCGCGTCTTTGTATTTGCGATCAGGTGTACTGCCGGAGATCAGGAACGGGCGCTGACCTCTTGGACAACCTCGAACTCGAGAAGCGCGGCTCCAGTCGCGACGGGCTTGCGCTGCTCGCCGGCGTGGGCGGCCTGGGCGCGGCCGCCGGACCAGCCCTGGAACGCTTCCTCGGACTCCCACTCCGTCACCACGAAGTAGCGGTCCTCGCCCTGGACCGGGCGGAGGAGTTGGAAGCGGATGAACCCGGGCGAGCCTTCGACGGCACCGGCCCGGGCAGCAAAGCGCTGCTCGAGTTCGGGGCCTGAGCCGGCGGGGATCTCGATGGCATTGATCTTCACGACAGTCATGAGGCCGAGGCTACCGGCGTGGAGATATTGGCGGCCGGGCCGGCCGTCTCAACAGCATCGGGGGGTTGGTTCTCGCGCTCCGGATCAATGTCAGAGCCTGCCCGTAGGGTCCGCAACATGTAGTCAGAGTCGACTTTGGGCGACGAGGGGATGTGTTAGGAAAACTTGTGGAAGCGGCAGATGGCAGGGGTGGACGAACTGCATTCAATGGTTGGCGTGGTGGTCTTTGACGACGACCATTATCGGGGATTGGGCCTGGCATCGGCGCTCTTGGACTCAGAGGGTATCGACGTCGTCGGGGTAGTCACCAGCGCGGCCGAGCTTGCGCTGGCCATCGGTATGCACGGTCCGCAAGTGGTGTTGATGCGGACAGCAGAGGCGGTGAACTACCCCCACACGCGAACTGTCGCCGGCGGGGAAGTCCGGGTCATCGCGGTGGCACTGCCCACGGACAGCGCCGAGTGGCTCCGCGCGGCGGGCACTCGAGTGCACGGCATTGTGTGCGGCCAAGATCCGCCAGAGCTGATTGAAGAGGCGGTGCGAGTCGTGGCCGGTGGAAATATGTGGATGAACCACCGCATGTGGGGGCGCATCGTGCCAGATAAGGGCGGGGCCAGGTATGTGGATCAGCTGGCAGACTTGACCGATCGCGAGCGCCAGGTCTTGGTGACACTGGCGAGCGGGCGATCGAACAAGGAGATCGCGGAAACGCTATTTCTTGGTGTGACCACGGTGAAAACGCATATCTCGGCGATCATGGCGAAGGTCAACGCCCAGAACCGGATTGAATTGGCGTTGGTCGCCTATCGCGGGGGACTAGTGCGGTAGCTGCCAACGGATAGGTCAGGGAAGGCGCGGGCCACGGTGGCGTAGCGTGCGAAGTCGTGGACAACCGATCACAGGAATTCGACCGACTGGGCGTCAGCGATTGGGGCGGCTCTGGCCCGCCGATCCTGCTACTGCACGGGCTGATGGGGCGTGGCCGGGCATGGGCTCCACACGTGGACTGGCTGCGCGAGTACGGGCGGGTGTTCACGCTGGACGCGGCCTGGCATCGAGGGCGCGAGGTCACCGAGGCCCCGGACGCGCAGAACATGCGGACCGAGCGGTTCGTCGCCGACGCGGCCGATGCGCTCGAGGCGATCGGGAGTGGTCCGGCCATCGTCATCGGCCACTCCATGGGGGGACTGCACGCGTGGTGCCTCGCAGCGGCCCGGCCGGACCTGGTGGCGGCGATCGTCGTCGAGGACATGGCGCCGGACTTCCAAGGCCAGACGACCCAGCCCTGGGACGCCTGGTTCGACAGTTGGCCGGTGGAGTTCACGGACAAGAGCCAGGTGATGGGGATGTTCGGGGAGGTCGCGGGCAACTATTTCCTGGACTCGTTCGATCGCACCGATGCCGGGTGGCGATTGCACGGCGAGATCGTGCATTGGCGCGAGGTGGCGCAGCATTGGGGGACCCGGGACTATTGGGCGCAGTGGGCGGCGGTATCGGCCCCCGCGCTCCTGATCGAGGCGGAGTTCTCCCTAGCCCCAGCCGGCCAGATCCAGCGCATGGCCGAGATGCCGAGGTCGGGTGTGGCCCGCCATGTCCGAGTAGACGGCGCGGGCCACTTGGTTCAGGCGGATGCGCCGGAGGTGTACCGCGGCGCGGTCGAGGCGTTCCTATCGGAGGTCCTCGGCTGATTAGCCCGGCGACAACTCCCCGGGCAGGGCGAACAGGCCAGTGTCGGTCTGCTCGATCAGCCCATCCACCAACAACGAGTCGAGGGCGCGGTCGCGTTGGCCGGGGTCGACGGTCCAGGCGAGGTCGAGCAGAGTCCGGTCGACCGGGCCCGGGGCGTCGCGCAGCACATCCAGCAGCCGGCCGCGGGCCTGGCGATCAGTCCCCTCGAAGCGCTGAGTGGGTCGTTTCGGGCCATCGTAGGTGGGGAATCCTGCTGCGCGCCAAGCGCATTCGGGGAGCGGGCAGCGGTCGCAGCCGGGCTTGCGGGCGGTGCAGACCAGAGCCCCCAGCTCCATCAGGGCGGCCGAGTACTGCGCCGCGCGACGTTGGCCCACCGGTAGCGCCGCGGCGACATCGGCCAGGTCGCGGGTGGTGGAGGCGGGCCCCGGATCGCCCTGGCCGTGCACGGTGCGGGCGATGACGCGGCGCACGTTGATATCGACCACGGGGACCCGCTGGCCGTAGGCGAAGCATGCGATCGCCCGGGCGGTGTACGCGCCCACGCCGGGCAGGCCCAGCAGCGTGTCCACGTCGGCCGGGACCTCGTCGCCGTGCTGCTCGGCGAGCACCCGGGCGCACTCGTGCAGCCTGAGCGCCCGGCGCGGATAGCCGAGCTTGCCCCAGGCGCGCAAAACCTCGGCGGGGCTGGCGGCGGCCATCGCGGAGGGGGTGGGCCAGCGCCGCGTCCAGTCGAGCCAGATCGGCAGCACGCGGGCGACAGGGGTTTGCTGCAGCATCACCTCGCTGATGAGGATGTGCCAAGCAGGGGTGCCGCGGAGCCGCCACGGGAGATCGCGGCCCTGGTCGGCAAACCACGAGATGAGCACCTCGGAGTCGGGGTGCTGCGGGGCTCTCGCCACGTCGATACTCCTATACCTACTGGTCAGTAACTATTCTGGCGCGGAAGCCGTAACCCCTCCCGGTGGAAATTCGGATGCGAACCGGGTCCATACTCGAAGCATGCCTAACTCAACACCCACTACCGCATGGCACGCCCTCAAGGAGGGTAACCGCCGGTTCGTCTCCGGCGAGTCCATCCACCCGTCGCAGAGCATCGCGACACGAAATTCGCTGGTGAACGAACAGCACCCCACTGCGGTGATCTTCGGCTGCGGCGACTCGCGGGTGGCGGCCGAGATCACCTTCGACCAGGGCCTGGGCGACATGTTCGTGGTCCGCACCGCGGGGCACGTCATCGACAGCTCCGTGCTCGGCTCCATCGAGTACGCCGTGGAGATCCTGGACGTCCCCCTGGTGATCGTGCTAGGCCACGACAGCTGCGGCGCGCTGTCGGCCACCCTCGACGCGCTGGACCAGGGCGTCGTGCCCGGCGGATTCATCCGCAGCGTGGTGGAGCGGGTGATCCCCTCGGTCCTGATCGGCCGCAAGGAGGGCCTCACCACAGTCGACGAGCTCGAGGGGCGGCACGTCATCGAGACGGGCAAGCTCCTGATGCAGCGCTCGAGCATCATCTCGGACAGGGTCGAGAAGGGCGAGTGCGCGATCGTCGGCGTCACCTACACCTTGACCGACGGCTGCATGAAGCTACGCGATGTCATCGGCGATGTGGGCGAAGCCGCAATCTAGTACGGGCGACACGCCGCGCGCGGTCCAGCTCGGACCGCGCGCGCTCGCCTAACGTGGGGCCTGTGTTGGAACCTCAGGGCCCGTTGCCCGAAACTACCTATAGGCGCAGGCGTGCTGTCGCAATCGGCGGGGCGCTTGTCGTCCTGATCGTGGTTATCTTGCTCCTGGCCACGCAGTGCGGCGGATCGGATGCGCCAGCGGACAACGCCGCGAGCACCAGTTCGTCGGAGACTGCGACCGTCACCGACAAGTCCACGACGGCGACCTCCTCATCCACGGCTGCGGCGACCACTACTGCCGATCCTGCCGAGGAGGAGCAGGCGCGGCAGGCTGAGGCGGCCGCCATCGCGCAGGGCCAGTGCCCGGATTCCGCGATCGGCATCACCGTGGCCCCGGAGAAGCCGAATTACACCGCAGGGCAGCAGCCCCGGTTCTTCACGACAATCACCAATATCGGCAACGCGCCCTGCACCAGGGATCTCAGCGACAAGCTGACCCCCAACGTGGTCACCTCGCTCGACGGCCAGACCCGTGTGTGGGCAAGCACCGACTGCTTCCCCGGCGGCGAAGGCAAGATCGTCACCCTGCAGCCCGGCAAGCAGGAGCGCACCCAGATCGACTGGTCTGGGACCACCTCCACCGAGGGCTGCTCCGCGGATCGAGTGCCGGTGGGCCCCGGCGCATATTCGGTCACCGCCTACAGCGCGGGCAAGGCGAGCGCGCCGGAGACCTTCAACATCGGCTGACGGCGCCAGCCAGTCGACTAGCCGAACCGCTCCGCGATGCCGGCCTCCGCGAGCCGCGAGAGGCCCTCGCGGATGTGCCGGGACCAGACCTCGCCGATGCCGTCCACCGAGTAGAGGTCCGCGGCGGTGGTGGCGAGCAGGTCCTGAAGGGTGCCGAACGACTCCACGAGACGGTCCACCTGGATGTATTGCAGGCGGGGAATCCTGGTGAGCAGCCGATACCCGCGCGGCACCAGCGGCGAGTCGAGGGCCTCGATCGTCGGGGGGTAGCCGAACGTGCGGGCCAGCGTCGTCAGGTCGAGGAGATCGGCGTCCGTAAGCTGGTCGATGGCCTCCAGCGTGGCGCGGACCTCCTTGCTGTCGGGACGGACCTCGCCGGGCAGGTAGTCGCGCACCAGCAGCTCGCGGGCGGTGTCCTTGTTGCCGACCAACTCTTCGAGCTGGAGGGCCAGCTGCCGGCCGTCGGTGCCCAACTCGATGACGTTCTTCTCGATCTCCTGGGATAGCCGCCGGACCATCTCCAGCCGCTGCACCACTGTCAGCGCGTCGCGCAGTGTGACGAAATCTTCGATCTCGCTCACCGACAGCTGGCGGTTCACCTCGTCGAGGCGGATCCGGTAGCGCTCCAGGGTGGCGACAGCCTGGTTGGCGCGGGACAGGATGGTGCTGGAGGTCTCCAAGACATGGCGCAGGCCGCCGATGTACACGCTGACGATGCTCATGGACTGGCTGACAGAGATCACGGGATAGCCGGTCTGGATCGCGGTGCGCTCGGCGGCGCGGTGGCGGGTGCCGGATTCCTCGGTGGGCAGACTGGGATCGGGGACTAGTTGGACATTGGCGCGCAGGATCCGGCTGCCGTCGGTGGAGAGCACCACGGCGCCGTCCATCTTGGACAACTCGCGCATGCGAGTGGGCGCGAAACGGACGTCGAGCTCGAAGCCGCCGTCGCAGATGGACTCGACCAGGTCGTCGTAGCCGAGCACGATCAAGGCGCCGGTGCGGCCGCGCAGGATGCGTTCGAGGCCGTCCCGCAGCGACGTGCCGGGGGCCAACCTGGCGATAGTGTCGCGGAGCCCCGCAGTGGTGCGGCTCTGGTGTTCCATGGCTCCATCCCCTCGCATGACAGAAGACCGTGGCAAACCGCCTTTGTGGGGTGGTTAGCTGCCGCGGGCGAACTTATTCGGTCCCTGATCCGTGAGCGGCCACACATCTTAATGGGGCGGCCGCTGATCGGGGATGTTTCACGATTAGATTACTCACTCATGAGTAGTACATGGACCGTACCCGCGGAAGCGACGCTCCCGGACAGGCACCCGAGGGCTCCGAAGCTCGGCGAAGAGATCCACGCGCACTGGCGCGGCTGCTTCGGCTGCCGCCCCAAGGCCGAGGGCGGCATGGGCACGAAGATCATCCTCGAGGAGGGCCTCGGCGTCACCGGGGTGTTCGATGTGACCGAGGAGTTCGAGGGCGGCCCCGGCGTCATCCACGGTGGCGTGCTCAGCGCCGCGTTCGATGAGGCGATGGGCAGCATCTCGAGCCACCTCAACACGCCGGTGGTGACGGCCCACCTCGAGATCGACTATGCGCGGCCGATCTTGCTGGGCAGTCGGCTGGAGATCCGCGCCCGGATCGCCGGCATGGTGGGCCGCAAGCTGTACACCACGGCCGAGGCGTACGTGGACGGCAGCGGCCTGGTGGTCGCCACCAGCCGCGCGCTGTTCTTGACGATCGACCCCGAGGAGCACTTCAAGGACACTGCCGCGCTGTCCTCGCGCCTCTGAGATCATCACCCCGTCAGCGAGCGCAACGCCAGTGCGAGGTTCTCGGCCTCGAGTCTGCGCACGCCGGTGGGGAGGGCGCCCGCGCCCATGGGAATCATCGCCGCGTGGAAGCCCAGCCGGGAGGACTCGGCGATCCGCCGGTCGACGCCCGCCACCCGGCGCAACTCGCCGGCCAAACCAACCTCGCCGAGTACCACCAGCCCGTCCGGCAGCGCCCGATCCATAAACGCGGACGCGACGGCCATCGCGATGGCCAGGTCCGCGGCGGGCTCCGTGACCTTCATCCCGCCGACTGTGGCGACGTAGACATCCTTATCGGAAAGCTTTAGCCCGCAACGCTTCTCGAGCACAGCGAGGATCATCGACACTCGCGCGGAGTCGAGTCCGCTGACCGCGCGGCGCGGGGACGGGGTGCTGGATGTGGCGACCAGCGCCTGCACCTCGCCCAGGAGCGGCCGCTTGCCGTCCATGGTCACCGTCACCGCGGTGCCTGGCACGTTCGCGTCCCGGTGGTGCAGGAACAATCCTGACGGGTCGCTGATCCCGACAATGCCGCTGTCCCGCAACTCGAAGCACCCCACTTCGTCGGCAGCGCCGAAACGGTTCTTGATGCCGCGGACCATGCGCAGAGTCGAGTGTTTATCCCCCTCGAAGTGCAGCACCACGTCCACGAGGTGCTCCAGCGCGCGCGGGCCTGCGACGGCACCGTCCTTGGTCACGTGGCCGACGAGCAGGACGGCCACGCCGTGGGTTTTGGCGAGCGTCGTCAGGGCGCTGGTGACCGCTCGCACCTGCGTCACGCCGCCCACGACGCCGTCGACGTCTGAGGCGACCATGGTCTGGACGGAGTCGACAATGAGCAGGCTCGGGCGGACCTGGTCCACATGGCCGATGATGGTGTGCAGGTCGGACTCTGCGGCGAGCAGCACCTGCTCGTGGACGGCCCCCGTGCGCTCCGCCCGCATGCGGACCTGCCCCGCGGACTCCTCGCCGGTGATGTACAGGGCGGGGCCTTGGTCGAGGCGGGCCCACTTGTGCACGACCTCGAGCAGCAGGGTGGACTTGCCGACGCCAGGCTCGCCCGCCAAGAGCACCACGGACCCCGGCACGATGCCGCCCCCGAGCACCCTGTCGAACTCCGCCACGCCGGTGCTCCGGTAGTGCGAGGTGCTCGCGTCGACCTGTGTGATGGGCACCGCGGGGGTACTGGGCAGCATCGTGGTCTGCCCGGCACCGGATCTGCCCGCGGGGACGGCGGTCAGCGGAGCCGTCTCCTCCAACGAGCCCCAGCTACCGCAGTCCGGGCAGCGCCCCACCCACTTGGGTGCGACATGACGGCAGTCCGTGCACCGGTACGAACTCTTTTGCTTAGCCACAGCGGCAGCTTAGAACGTGCCTCCGACAACTCGTGAAAGCGCTGACGCCACCACCGAGAACGGTGATGGCGTCAGCGCGGAGACTCAGAGCGGCTAGTCGTGCGTCGCCGCAGTGGTGTCGGGCGCGCGACGGGGGACGTCGTGCCAGACGGCGAGGGGCGTCGGGATCTCGATGACGCCGGCGTTGGCGAACTTGAAGACCACCGTGACGCTCTCGCCGACCTCGCCCACCTTGGCGTTGTCGACGGCGTTGACCGTCACCCTGGAGGGGAGGGAGGAGTCGGCGGCGGGCGCCGCGGAAGTGGCCGCCGCGCTCGTGGTCGGCGCGGGGGTGCTGGTGGTTGACTCGGTCGCGTCACCGTCATCGGAGGTGGTGGTCTCCGCGGGCGTCGATGTCGAGGCGGGGCTGGACTGCTCCCCGGCGAGATCGCGGGCCGCGGTGCTGAATGCGGCCAACTCGGGCGTCGCGATGGCGCCCTTGGGGCGGACCGCGAAGTCGCCGTCGGCCAGCGTCAGCTCGTGCCCGTTGACGGTGATGCTCTCTAGCGTGTCCGCGTTCACCGGATCGGTGTTGACCGCGGTGAAGGAGATCTGCAGGAGATTCTGCTCGAGCGCGTCCTCCTGGCTCGGGTACAGCAGCTGCACGTCGTGGACACTGATGAGCCCGTTGGCGCTCATCCCCTCGGAACCGGTGACTCCGGGGGCCTGCGACGAGGTCTGGGCGATCTGGCCGGCGCCGCACGCGGACAGGCCCAGCGTTGCGCTTGCGCCGATGGCCAGGGCCACGATGGCGCGTCGGCCAATGAGACGTCGCGCTCCAGAAACGGAGCGGGTATTCGACGCAGTTGAGGCAGTCACGGGCGATCCTCCAGGACGTGTCGCGTGGTCAATTTCGCGTTTGATAAATAGGCACTAAGCCGGTCGCTGGCGGGGCGAAATGCAGTCCGCGCAGTGCTCGGTTCCTGGCTGGATGGTACCCACCTGAGGTGCCCCGCCGAGGGAAGTGCCCCGAACTTCTCCTACGTAGAGTAGTGCGCCTCCTGCCCAGAGTGAAAGCCCGGGTAGGCGTTCGCGGAATTTGGCGAGCCGGGGCTGCGGCGAGAGGCGCGGTCCGGCCGAGAGCCGCGTTGGCCTGAGTGCCGGCCAGGACAAGCCCAAAACGCCCCCGCCGAACGGGCTTTCGGAGGGTGTCGGTGCTGGTATGGGGCACGTCGAAAGCGTCGAATTGGCCGCTCTTGGACGCCTCACGGTGCCTGACCTGCATGGACGGAAACGGTGCAGCTCAGCGGCGTGTTAAGATGGGCACATCGAAAGGGGTACCGGACAGATGAATTTTGTTGTCGGAGATACCGTAGTTTATCCCCATCACGGTGCTGCGTTGATCGAGGCGATTGAGATGCGCACGATCAAGGGGGAAGCCAAGGAATACTTGGTCCTCCGCATTGCGCAGGGGGACTTGACGGTTCGAGTGCCGTCGTCGAACGCCGCGTACGTGGGCGTTCGTGATGTGGTCGACCAAGAGGGATTGAACAAGGTGTTCGACGTGCTTCGCGCGCCGCACACTGAGGAGCCGACGAACTGGTCTCGTCGCTATAAGGCCAACCTCGAGAAGCTGGCCTCTGGCGACGTGAACAAGGTCGCCGAGGTGGTGCGTGACCTCTGGCGGCGTGAGCAGGATCGCGGACTGTCCGCCGGCGAGAAGCGCATGCTGGCAAAGGCGCGGCAGATTCTGGTTGGCGAGCTCGCGCTCGCCGAGGGCACCGACACCGAGAAGGCCGACATTATTCTCGACGAGGTGCTGGCCACCGCGTCGTAATGCGTGTGGAAGAGCAAAAGCTGACAGCGAATGCCACGACTGCCGGCGGAACAGTGATCGCACTGGTTCCCGCCGCCGGGCGTGGCATTCGCCTTGAGGCGGGCATGCCGAAGGCGTTCGTGGAGCTGGCGGGCAAGCCGATGCTGGTGCGGGCGGTCGAGGGGCTGCTGGCCGCGGGCTGCGTGGACCAGGTGGTGGTGATCGTGCCCGCGGACCTCGTCGCGGCGGCGGCGGCCCTGCTCCCCGCGACGGTTCAGGTGGTCGTGGGCGGCGCGGAGCGCACCGACTCGGTGCGGTGCGGCCTGCAGGCTGCCGGCGACGCCGACTACGTGCTCGTCCACGACGCCGCGCGGGCGCTGACCCCGCCAGGCCTCATCCAACGGGTGGTCGCGGAACTGCGGAGCGGCCATCGGGCCGTCATCCCTGGCCTGGCTGTGGTGGACACCGTCAAGGCGGTCGACGCGTCGGGCATGGTCGTGGGCACCCCTGACCGGGCCACGCTGCGGGCAGTGCAGACGCCGCAGGGATTCGACGCCGAAGTGCTCCGGCGGGCGTATCGCGGAGAGTCCGGAGCCACCGACGACGCGGCCTTGGTGGAGTTGATCGGCGAGCAGGTGTTCGTGGTCGCGGGCGACGAGATGGCGTTCAAGATCACGCGCCCTATCGACTTGGCCCTCGCCGAGGCGTTGCTGGCATAGCTGTTGGCCGCATGACTATGGAGGACTAATGCAGTACGGCAGAGTCGGTATCGGCACGGACGTGCACCCCGTCGAGAGCGGCCGCCCATGCTGGGTGGCCGGCCTGCTCTTCGAGGACGCGGACGGCTGCTCCGGGCACTCCGACGGGGACGTCGCCGCCCACGCGCTGTGCGACGCGCTGCTCTCCGCCGCGGGCCTGGGCGACCTCGGCACGGTCTTCGGCACGGGCCGGCCGGAGTGGTCGGGCGCGTCTGGCGCGAAGCTGCTCACCGAGGTACGCAGGCTGCTGGGCGAACAGGGGCTGCTGGTGGGCAACGCCGCCGTGCAGGTCATCGGCAATAAGCCCAAGATCGGGCCGCGCCGCGAGGAGGCGCAGCGGGTGCTCTCGGAGGTGTTGGGCGCCCCGGTGTCGGTCTCCGCGACCACCACCGACGGGCTGGGCCTGACCGGCCGCGGCGAGGGCCTGGCCGCGGTGGCGACCGCGATGGTCGTGCCCCGCTAGGGCCTGGCCAATCGCCTAGTGTCAGCCGACACCGTCGGCCGATAGCACTGTATCCACCCCCAACCAGTAGGATATGCCCCTGTGACCCTGCACCTTTTCGACACTGAGACGCGGTCCATGCGTGAGTTCACGCCCCTGGTCCCCGGCCTGGCTTCGATCTATCTATGTGGGGCAACGGTGCAGGGGGCGCCGCACATCGGCCATGTGCGCAGCGGCGTCGCCTTCGACGTGCTGCGGCGCTGGCTCGAGGCCGGCTACGGCAGCGACGTCCACTTCGTCCGGAACGTCACCGACATCGACGACAAGATCCTCAACAAGGCGTCGGAGGCTGGCCGGCCCTGGTGGGAATGGGCCGCCACCTACGAGCGGACCTTCGCCGACGCCTACGACAAGCTCAACGTGCTGCCGCCGTCGGTGGAGCCGCGCGCGACTGGCCACATCACGCAGATGGTGGAGTTGATCGAGCGCCTCATCGACACCGGCCGGGCCTACGCGGCGGGCGGGGACGTGTACTTCGACGTCCAGAGCTTCCCCGAGTACGGCCGCCTGTCTGGGCACAAGCTCGACGACGTGCACCAGGGCGAGAGCGCTGGCGGGCACAAGCGCGACCTGCGCGACTTCACACTGTGGAAGGCCGAGAAGCCCGGTGAGCCGTCCTGGCCCACGCCGTGGGGCCGCGGCCGGCCCGGCTGGCACCTCGAGTGCTCTGCCATGGCGCGGACCTACCTGGGCGCGGAGTTCGACATCCACTGCGGCGGCATGGACCTCGTCTTCCCGCACCACGAGAACGAGATGGCGCAGAGCCGCGGGGCTGGCGACGGCTTCGCCCGGTACTGGCTGCACAACGGCTGGGTCACCATGGGCGGCGAGAAGATGTCGAAGTCGCTCGGCAACGTGCTCTCGATCCCGAACGTGCTCAAGCAGGTTCGGCCCCAGGAGTTGCGCTACTACCTGGGCAGTGCCCACTACCGTTCGATGCTCGAGTACTCCGACAACGCGCTGCGCGATGCCGCCGCCGGATACCGCAAGATCGAGTCCTTCGTGAACCGGGTGACCGATCGAGCGGGGGACGTCACCCCCGGTGAGTGGCCCGCGCAGTTCGCGGCGGCGCTGGATGACGATCTGGGCGTGCCGGCGGCATTGGCTGTCATCCACGGCGTCGTCACCGAGGGCAACCGGGCACTGGAGTCCGGCGATACCGCCAGCGCCTATGCGGCGGCGTCGCAGGTGCGCGCGATGATGGGCATCCTCGGCGTCGACCCGCTCGACGAGCACTGGGCGGTCGGCGGCGATTCGGAGGCCGCGACGGCAGCGTTGGACGTGCTGATCCAGGCGGAGCTCGAGCGCCGCGGCCAGGCACGCTCCGAGAAGAATTGGGAGGTCGCCGACCAGGTCCGCGATCGCCTTGTCAAGGCGGGTATCGAGATCACGGATACCCCCGACGGGCCGGAATGGTCCCTCAAAGCATCTGAAGGTGGAAACTGATGGCAGGCAATTCGTCCCGACGAGGGGCAACCCGGAATTCCGGTAGCAAGAAGGGGCAGGTCGTCGGATCCGGCGGCAAGGGGCGACGCGGACTCGCTGGCCGTGGCGCGACTCCGCCGGCCGAGGAGCGCACCTACCACGCTGCCGCCAAGCGGGCGAACCGTGTGGAGAAGGGCGCGCAGCGCGCCCGCGAATCGCACACCCGCCGCAAGGAGAGCCCGTACGAGAACGTCCTGGGCCGCAACCCGGTGCTCGAGTGCCTGCGCTCCGGCGTGCCCGCGACCGCGCTGTACGTGGCCGTCGGCACCGAGAACGACGAGCGTCTGACGGAGTCCGTCCAGCTGGCCGCAGAGGCCGGCATCTCGATCCTCGAGGTGCCGCGCACGGACCTGGACCGCATGTCCTCGAACGGCCTGCACCAGGGCGTCGCGCTGCAGATCCCGCCGTTCCGGTACGCGCACCCCGAGGACATGCTGGCCGAGGCGAAGCAGGCGTACAGCCCGCCGCTGATCGTCGCGCTGGACAACATCACCGACCCCCGCAACCTCGGCGCGGTGATCCGCTCCGTCGCCGCGTTCGGCGGGCACGGCGTGCTGATCCCGGAGCGCCGCAGCGCGAGCGTCACCGCCGTGGCGTGGCGCACCAGCGCCGGTGCGGCCGCTCGCGTCCCGGTGGCGAAGGCGACCAACCTGACCCGAACGCTCAAGGGTTGGAAGGATTCCGGAGTCATCGTCATCGGTCTGGACGCCGGCGGCGACATGACTCTGGATGACCTGGACGTGGCGCACGACGCGGTGGCAGTCGTCGTCGGCTCTGAGGGCAAGGGCCTGTCTCGGCTGGTCCGCGAGAACTGCGATCACATCCTGAGCATCCCGATGGCCGGCAACATGGAGTCGCTCAACGCCTCCGTGGCAGCGGGCGTCGTGCTCGCCGAGATCGCGCGGCAGCGCCGCAGTTAGCGCTCTGCCAGGGGCCGGGAGAGCCGACTCCCGTCAGCTGGTCAGCGCCGGCAGCAGGCGCGCTCGCATCGGCGCGACCTGCGGGCCGAACGTGTCCCAGTTGTGCAGTCCGAACGGGGTGAACACGACCTGGGCGTCGACGCCCTTGGCCGTCAAGCTGCGGTCCATCGTGACGGTGCACGCGTGTGTGGCCTGCTCAATGGCCGCGCCCTGGACGAAGCGCAGCATGTCGTGGTTGTTGCGGTCCCACTCGGCGCCGTCGGGGATGCCGGACGCGGCGGAGAAGAACAGCGACTTGCCGCGCAACGCGCCGATCTTCGCCACGCTGTTGTGGTCTTCATAGGCTGGCGAGTTGCGCGGACCCCACAGGTTGGCGACATTGCCGCCGCGGGTCTCCACCGTGATCTTCGTCAGCAGGAAGCCGATGTCGTCGGTGGGCGTGTAGCAGCCGCTGATCGCGCCGACGGACTCGTACATGTCCGGGTGGCGGACGGCGAGGTCCACCGCGCTGGCCGCGCCCATTGACAGTCCTGCCACACCGCGCTTGCCATTGAACGGGATCCGGCCCTCGAGCAGCGGCGGCAACTCCTCGGTCAGGAACGTTTCCCACTTGTTGCGGGACAGCACTGGGTCGTCTTCGGCCCAGTCCGCAAACAGCGAGCCATCCGCGCCGGTGGGCATCACGAGCGTGACCTGGTCGTCGGCGAAGATGTTATGGGCATTGCCCGGGAGCATCCAGCCGCTGGGCTCGGGGGAGTCGACGCCGTCGAGCAGATACAGCATCGGGGCCGGGGCCGCAGGATCCCTGGCACGCCAAATCTCGATGGCGAAGATGCGGTTCATCGACTTTGACGCCACGGTCCACGTCTCCAAGCGGTGGTCTCCGCTGTTGACCCGCGGGTCGCCATAGGTGCCCGCTCGCACTTCAGACTGTGTTATCGGCGTCTGCTCCATACCGATGGGCGGGGTGGCGTTGGTGTTCTGCGAGCCGGTGCCCAGCGTCGGCAGTGTGCCGGATCCCGAAGTGACGGACGAGCCCGACGAACCTGTGGAGCCGATGCCCCCGGCACCGGCCGCCAGACTCGACGGGTCGACGCTGTTGAAGGCGTCGATGGAGCCGATGTTCCCGACCGCGCCGGAGCCGCCGGACCCTGCGGAGCCAGGGGCCGCCCCCGCGATCGCGGGGGCGGCCCCTGGCAGCAGGATGGCACTGAGCAGCGCGGCGCCGATCGCGACGGCGGCGCGGCGGGGCTTGACCATGGAGGATCTCCCGTGCTCAGAGGTGACTTCGCAAGCTGGTGCGAGTCTGGCAGAGGCGGTGGCAGATCAGCCCAATTGATGCATCTTCGTGATGATTAATCGGCAGCGAGCCGCACGGCGTCGGTGCCCGGCCCGTCGAGCATGGCCGAGTTCAACAGGACCTGGGGGATTCCGAAGCCCTCCACCAGTGTCAGCGCGTGGGGGCGGAGCGTGCGGCACAGCTCGTTGAGGTGCCGGGTGACGGCCTTGGCGCGCTCGACCGACAGCATCCGGTGCTCCATGAACCAGGCCTTGTCCGCCTCGATGGTGCTGAGGGTGAACAGTGTGCACACGTCCGCGAGCAGCGCGGCGGTGTCCTCGTCCGCGCAGGCGTCGATCGCCTCGAGGAAGGACTCGAGGACCACGCGGTCGATGTGCGCGGCGCCGGCCGCCAGGATGTGGTCCTGCACCGAGTTGAAGGCCTCGAAATCGTCGACCTCGCCGTCATCGTCAAGATCGTTGTCGGGGTTCTTCGCCGCCCCGCGGAGCCGGCGGGCCGCGGTCTCGAGGAGGTGGTCGGCGCGGAACTCCAGCAGCCGCAGCTGGGTGGAGCTCTGGGCCAGGTCTGCGTCCTCGACCTTCTCGTCGGAGGAGTCCAGCAGGGACTGGATGAAGGTGCTCACCGCGCTGCGCTCACGCAGGGTGCCGGTGATGGTCTCCGCCACGAAGCGCAGCCAGCCCACCGCGCCGAAGTCGGAGACCTCGTCGGCGTACGCGGTGAGCAGCTCCTTCGCGACGAGCTGGGTGAGGACTGTGTTGTCGCCCTCGAAGGTGGTGAACACGTCGGTGTCGGCCTTGAGCGTGGTCAGGCGGTTCTCGGCCATGTAGCCGGCGCCGCCGCACGCCTCACGGGCCTCCTGGATCGCGCGGGTGGCATGCCAGGTGGTGGCGGCCTTGATCCCGGCGGCGCGGCCCTCGAGCTCGCGTTGGGCGTGGCGGTCTGGGTCTTCGGCCACCTGCAGGTCATGCATATCCGAGACGAGCTGGTTCTGGGCGAAGCCCAGCGCGTAGGAGCGGGCGATCAGCGGGAGCAGCCGTCGCTGGTGCGCCAGGTAGTCCATGATCAGCACCTCCTGGCCGTCGGGCACGTCAAACTGGCGGCGCTGCGTGGCGTACCGGACGGCGATCTCCAGCGCGAGGCGGGTGGCCGAGCCCGCGGAGCCGGCGACGCTGACCCGGCCCCGGATCAGGGTGCCCAGCATGGTGAAGAACCGGCGGCCCAGGTGGTCGATCGGAGAGGTGTAGACGCCGTCGACGTCGATGTCGCCGTACTTGTTGAGCAGGTTCTCCCGGGGCACGCGCACGTTGTCGAAGGTGATGCGGCCATTGTCGACCCCGCGCAGCCCGCCCTTGAGGCCGTCATCCTCGGTTCGCACGCCCGGCAGGTCGTTGCCGTCCTCGTCGCGGATGGGGACCAGGACGCAGTGCACGCCGTGGCTCTCGCCGTCGGTGATCAGCTGGGCGAACACCGCGGCCATCCGGGCGTGCAGCGCGGCGCCGCCGATGTAGTCCTTGGTGGCCGACGGGGTGGGGGAGTGCACGACGATCTCGCCGGTGGCCGTGTCATAGGTGGCGGTGGTCTCGAGAGCCTGCACGTCGGAGCCGTGCCCGATCTCTGTCATCGCGAAGCAGCCCAGCAGCTCGAGGTCGATCAGCGGGCGGATGTACTTCTCGTGGTGCCGGGCCGTGCCCAGGTTCTCCACGGCCCCGCCGAACAGTCCCCACTGCACGCCGGCCTTGACCATCAGGGACAGGTTCGCGAACGCCATCATCTCGATGCCGGTGACCGCGCCGCCCGGATCGCCGGTGCCGCCATGGTCCGCGCTGAACCCTGTCGCCGGCCAGTCGGTCTTCGCCAACTCCTGCATCTGGGCCAGGGCCAGGGCGCGAGCCTCGTCCAGCGGCAAATTGGGATCGTCGAGGAACCTCGGGTCTGCCAACTGCTCGCGGCTCGCTTCGCGGATATGGGCCCAGCGGCCGTCGAGCGCCTGGCGGAGATGGTCGGCGGTGGTCATCTGCAGCGGTTGAGTCGACATGTCCGAAGCCTATGGGTGACGGCCGGATCTTGCAGGACTGTCTGGATCGCCGAGTCTAAAAGTTTAGAAGGTGTTCAACGGCATAGCCCCTGACGTTGGCAAATTGATAAGAACTGGGACAATCGAGGTCGTGACTGCCTCAATCCACCCCGCCGACCGTGATGTGCCCGTGTCGGCGGGCCTGTTCAAGCGCGCTTCTGCTGTGATCCCCGGCGGGGTGAACTCCCCGGTCAGGGCCTTTGGCTCCGTCGGCGGGACCCCGCGCTTCATCCGGGAGGCTCGGGGCTGTCGGCTGACCGACGTCGACGACAACACCTATGTCGACCTGGTGTGCTCGTGGGGGCCGATGATCCTGGGCCACTCGCACCCCGAGGTCGTGGCGGCCGTGCAGGAGGCCGCGACGCACGGGCTGTCGTTCGGCGCGCCCACCGTCGGTGAGGTCGACCTGGCCGAGGAGATCGTCCGCCGGATCGACGCCGTCGAGCAGGTGCGCCTGGTCAACTCCGGCACCGAGGCGACGATGTCCGCGGTGCGCCTGGCGCGCGGCTTCACCGGCCGCAGCAAGATCATCAAGTTTGCGGGCTGCTACCACGGGCACGTCGACGCGCTCCTGGCCGAGGCCGGCTCCGGCCTGGCCACGTTCGGCCTGCCGACCTCGCCCGGCGTGACCGGCGCGCAGGCGTCGGACACCATCGTGGTGCCCTATAACGACTTGGCCGCGGTCGGGCGGGCGTTCGCGGAGAACCCCGGCGAGATCGCGTGCGTGATCACGGAGGCGGCCGCCGGCAACATGGGCACCGTCCCGCCGCTGCCCGGCTTCAACCAGGGCTTGAAGGACGTCTGCGCCGCGAACGGCGCGCTGCTGATCATGGATGAGGTGATGACCGGCTTCCGCGCCAGCTCGACAGGTTGGCATGGGATCGACGGCGTCGCCGGCGACCTGACGACCTTCGGGAAGGTGATGAGCGGCGGGCTGCCCGCCGCGGCCTTCGGTGGTCGCGCGGATGTCATGGCGCACCTGGCCCCGCTCGGCCCCGTCTACCAGGCGGGGACGCTGTCCGGGAACCCCGTTGCGGTGGCCGCGGGCCTCGCGACGCTGCGGGCGGCGGACGACGCGGTGTACACGGCTCTGGAGCGCAACTCCCAGCGGCTCAGCAGTATCCTCGGCGCGGCGCTGACGGCGGCGGGCGTGGAGCACCAAATGCAGAACGCGGGCACTATGGTCGGAGTGTTCTTCTCGCCGACCCCCGTCACCAACTACGACGAGGCGCGGGCGAGCCAGACCTGGCGCTATCGACCGTTCTTCCACACGCTGCTGGAGCATGGCGTGTACGCGCCGCCGAGCGCGTTCGAGACGTGGTTCGTGTCCGCGGCGCTAGACGACGATGCGTTCGAGACCATTTCCACCGCAGCGACCGCGGCGGCGCGTGCAGCGGCCGCAGCCAAGGAAGGCGACCAGTGAGCCAGTTGAGCCCTGCCCCCGAAGACAAGACCCGCACGGTGGTCCACTTCCTCCGGCACGGGGAGGTGCACAACCCCACTGGCATCCTTTACGGGCGGCTGCCGAACTTCCGGCTGTCCCTCAATGGCCAGTCGCAGGCCCGCATCGTGGGCTCGGCGCTTGCCGACCATGACGTGACCCATGTGGTGGCCTCGCCGCTGCAGCGCGCGCAGGAGACGGCCCAGCCGATCGCCGCCGCGCATGGCCTTCAGATCGCGACCGACGACAACCTCATCGAGGCGGACAACGCCTTCGAGGGGCTGCGGGTGGCCGTCGGCGACGGCGCCCTGCGCCGGCCCCGGCACTGGGCCAAGCTGCGGGACCCCTTCACCCCGTCCTGGGGCGAGCCGTACCTGCAGATCGCGCACCGCATGCTCGCCGCCGCGAACACCGCCCGGGACGCCGCGCGCGGCCACGAGGCCGTGTGCGTGAGCCACCAGCTGCCGGTGTGGACACTCCGGCGCTTTATGCAGGGCAACCGCCTCTGGCACGACCCCCGCAACCGCCAGTGCGGTCTCGCGTCGCTGACGAGCCTGATCTACGAGGGCGACCTGCTGGTCGACATCGTCTACTCGGAGCCCGCCGGCGCGTCCGACCCCATGGTGACAGGGGCATGACCAGGTCCCCCAAGGCTTGGTTGGCCGGGGCGGTGCTCGCGCTATGTAGCGTGCTGACGCTCTCCGGCTGCGCGACGGGCACCGACGCGGTGGCCACCGGCGGCGGCACCTTCGACTTCGTCTCGCCCGGCGGGCAGACCACGATCCGCTACGACCCGCCCGCTGATCGCGGCAGCATCGGCACGCTCTCCGGCGATGACCTCATGAATGCGGGCGCGACCGTGGGACTCGAGGACTTCGACGACCAGGTCGTGGTGCTCAACCTCTGGGCCAGCTGGTGCGGCCCCTGCCGCGGCGAGGCTCTGGCGCTGGGCGAGGTGGCGGCTGTCACATATGACCAAGGGGTGCGGTTCCTCGGCCTCAATGTGAAGGACACCCCCCGCTCCGGCGCGCAGGACTGGTACACGTCGAACAAGGTCGACTACCCGTCGATCTACGACCCGAAGATGCGCAGCGTCATCGCGCTCGGCTCATTCCCGACCAGCGTGATCCCGTCGACGATCGTCCTCGACCGTGAGCATCGCGTCGCGGCGGTGTTCCTCAAGGCGCTCACCGCAGAGGAGCTGCAGCCGGTGGTCGAGGAGATCGCCGCCGAACAGTGACTGACATGATCCTTGCCGACGGCGTGGGCGAAGCCTTCAGCACAACGGCAATCAGCGGGCCGCTGCTGCTCGCAGTCCTAGCCTGCGTGGTAGCTGGCCTGGTCTCCTTCGCGTCGCCCTGTGTGGTGCCGCTGGTCCCCGGCTACCTCTCCTACCTGGCCGGGGTGGTCGGCGCAGACGCGCCTGCCGTCACGGCGGCGGAGGCCAAGGCGCAGGCCCGGGCCGGCCGCTGGCGCGTGGCCGGCGCGGCGACGCTGTTCGTCGCCGGCTTCACCGTCGTCTTCGTGCTGCTCACCGCGTCGGTGTTCGGGGCCATCGAGTCCATGACACTCAACCGGGAGCTGCTCGAGCGCATCGGCGGCGTCATCACCATCATCATGGGCCTGGTGTTCATCGGCTTCTTCCCGATGCTCCAGCGGGACACCCGGATGGCGCCCACCCGCTTCACCTCCCTCGCTGGGGCGCCGATCCTGGGCGCGGTGTTCGGCCTCGGCTGGACTCCGTGTCTCGGGCCCACGCTGACCGGCGTCATCTCCGTCGCCGCCGGCACGGAGGGCACGACGGCGGCACGCGGGGTACTCCTGATTTTCGCGTACTGCCTGGGCTTAGGCCTGCCGTTCGTCATCCTGGCGCTCGGCTCGGCCCGCGCGCTGCAGGGTGTCGGATTCCTGCGCAGACACGCGCGGACCATCCAGATCATCGGCGGCGTGATGCTCGTGCTGGTCGGCCTCGCACTGGTCACGGGGATGTGGGCAGTGTTCGTGGACTGGGTACGCATCGCCTTCATCACCGACACGGTATTACCGGTATGACCTCTAAGGAAGGCCCCGAGTTGACTGCTGAGACGACTGCCACGCCGTCGCCCATCCGGCGCGCCGCGGCCACCGTGCGCAACCTGTGGCGATCGCTCACCAGCATGCGCACGGCGCTGGTGCTGCTGTTCCTGCTGGCCCTGGCCGCAATCCCCGGCGCGCTGGTCCCGCAGCGGAGCCTGAACTCGCAAAAGGTCGACCAGTACATCGCCGACCACAAGCACATCGGGCCGCTGTTCGACACGTTGCAGGTTTACAACGTGTTCGGCAGCTCCTGGTTCACCGCCATCTACGTGTTGCTGTTCATCTCCCTCGTCGGCTGCATCACCCCACGCGTGGCCGAGCACTTCCGGGCGCTGCGGACGCCACCGGTCCGGGCCCCGCGCCGGCTGTCCCGGCTGCCGCACCATGCGGAGAGCGAGGTGGAGGGCTCCGCCGAGGAGAACGCGGACACGGTCCGCGCGGCGCTCCGCGGCTGGCGCCAGGAGACTCGCACCGAGCCGGGCGGCGTCATCACGATCTCCGCAGAGCGCGGCTACCTGCGCGAGGCCGGCAACCTGGTTTTCCACATAGCGCTGGTCGGGGTGCTGGTCACGGTCGCGATGGGCAAGATCTTCGGCTATGAGGGCAACGTCATCATCATCGCAGACGGCCAGGGCGGGTTCTGCAACTCCTCGCCGGCGATGTATGACACGTTCCGCGCCGGACTCAAGGAGGACGGCACGGGCTTACACCCCTTCTGCGTCGAGGTGAAGGACTTCAAGGCGGACTACCTGCCGAACGGGCAGGCCGACATGTTCACGTCCAACATCCGATATCAAGCGGAGACGGACCTGGACTCGGGCACCTGGCATGACTACCAGCTCAAGGTGAACGACCCGCTGCGGGTCGACGGCGCCCGGGTCTACCTGCAGGGGCACGGCTTCGCGCCCACCTTCACGGTCACCTTCCCGGACGGCTCGGTTCGCACCAAGACGCTGCAGTTCGCGCCCGAGGAGGTGCAGACGTTCCTCAGCAGCGGCGCAGTCCTGTTTGACCCGCCCGGGGAGCTGTACCCCACCCTGGCCGAGTCGCGGCAGCACCAGATCGCGATCGAGGGCCTGTTCGCCCCCACCGCGGTGTTCGAGGGCACCCTGCTGACGTCGGGCGCCCCGACGATGACGGACCCTGCAGTCGCCATCGATATCTACAAGGGCGACTCCGGCTTGGACAGTGGCCGCGCGCAGTCGATCTTCCGGCTCGATCCCCGCATGATCGATCAGGGGCGGCTGGTCAAGCAGGAGCGGACAAACCTCAGGGCGGGCGAGTCCGTCACGCTCGAGGACGGCACCGTGGTCAGCTTCGACGGCGCGCAGGAGTTCGTGAACCTGCAGGTCTCCTACGATCCGACGCAGGTCTGGGTGCTGGTCTCCGCGGTCACGATGATGGCCGGGATGCTGGTGTCGCTGGTGATCAAGCGGCGGCGTATTTGGGCCCGGATCACCCCGGCGGTCATGGCCGCCGGACCGCCCCCAGATTCTGGGGATGGACCCGATGGCGTTGAACGACGTACCGTAGTAGAGCTTGGCGGACTCGCGCGCACCGACCATGCCGGTTGGGGCGAGGAGTTCACAAAACTGAGTAAGCGACTGCTTGCCGAGGAAACACGAGAAGAGCAGCGTCCGCCCCAGGCGTGACGCGGGAGAAGATTTATGCCTATTAATGAGACGCTCGCGCAGTACAGTGACTTCGCGTTCCGGTCTGCCTTCGGAGTCATAGTCCTTGCGTTAGTCCTGATCCTGTTCTCTTACTCGGCGGTGCGGACCAACGCCATCGTGCAGAAGGACAAGGCGCGCGAGTTCGTGGGCGCCGGCGAGGCTGTCGAGGGGGCCGGGACGGTCCGCCTGGACCCGCCGCCCGTAGATCCGTCGGATCCGGCCGAGCCGGAGCGTCGTCCGCTGTTCGAGCGGCTCGCCAACATGGGCTACGGGCTGACGGTCCTCGGTTTCCTGCTGCTGGCGGGCTCGATGCTGTTGCGCGGCTTCGCCGCCGGACGCATGCCGCTGGGCAACATGTACGAGTTCGTGACGATGACGTGCGTGGTCAGTCTTGGCGTGGGCGTGTGGACCATGCGGAAGCAGGAGAAGCGGCCGTTGCTGGCGTTCATCCTGGTGCCGATCGTGATCCTGGTGTTCATCGCGGGCACGGTCCTGCACACGGAGACCGCCAAGGTGGCCCCCGCCCTGCAGTCCTACTGGCTGCCGATCCACGTCACCGTCATCTGCCTCGGCAGCGGCATCTTCCTGGTCTCCGGCGTGGCCAGCATGCTGTTCCTCTACCGCATCAAATACCCCAAGGGCCAGGAGCCGGACACCCGGTTCGGCCGCTTCGCGGTGAAGTTGCCAGACGCGCAGTACCTCGACCGGTTGGCCTACAAGACCGTCGTCATCGCGTTCCCGATCTTCGGCGCCGGCGTGATCATGGGCGCCATCTGGGCCGAGGCGGCCTGGGGCCGGTTCTGGGGCTGGGACCCCAAGGAGACGGTCTCCTTCATCACCTGGGTCGTCTACGCGGCCTACCTGCACGCCCGGGCCACGGCCGGCTGGCGCGACACCAAGGCCGCCTGGATCAACATCGCCGGCTTCGTGGCGATGCTGTTCAACCTGTTCATCATCAACATGGTGGTCTCCGGCCTGCACTCGTACGCCGGCTTGAACTGACCCGCCCGACATATAGCTGCCCCGGCCTTATCGGCCGGGGCAGCTTTTGTTGTGTCAGGCCTGCGGGGGCTCTTTCCCATCCGGGGTATTCGGGTGGGCGCCCAGATCGCGCAGGAACTCTGGATCGTCATCGGGACCGATGCCACGCGTGGGTCCCGACGACTGAGGGCCGAACGCACGCCACGCCAGGTAGATCAGGGTGGCCAGGCCGATAATGGCCAATAATTGGATCACTGCGCATCTCCTCCTGCCATCTAGCTTAGCCGTGATTGCGGCCCAGCCTCGCCGACGGCGGCGAGGTCGGTAGCCTAGGGGGCGTGAGTGATGAATTGACCGCGCCCGAGGATGCCGGCGCAAAGTCCAGTCTGATCAAGAACCTCGTCCTGTACACGCTGGCCAGGCTGGCGTTGTTCGCCGTGCTGGCGGGGGCGATCTTCTATGTCCCCAGGCTTATCGACGTCAATGTGCCGCTACTCGTCGCGATGGCGTTCGGCCTGCTGCTGTCGCTGCCGATCTCGATGTTCGCGTTCAAGAGCCTGCGCCTGGCCGTGAACGCGGATATCGCCACGGTCGACGCCAAGCGGCGCGAGCAGCGGGAGGACCTGGAGTCCAAGCTGCGGGGCGACCGGGAATAGTGGCCAGGGCCTGGTGTGACAACGCGGTCCGGCTGATCGAGGCGGACGCCTGCCGCAGTGCGGACACCCACCTGCTGCGCTACCCCCTGGCCGAGAGCTGGGCGGGCTCCAATGCGGAGCGTGGCGGCATCCAGCTGTATCTCAAGGATGAGTCGACCCACATCACCGGCAGCCTGAAACACCGGCTTGCGCGGTCGCTGTTCCTGCACGCGCTGTGCAACGGGTGGGTCGGTCCGGAGACCACGATCATCGAGGCCTCCTCGGGCTCGACGGCCGTCAGCGAAGCGTATTTCGCGAAGCTGCTCGGCCTGGACTTCCTGGCCGTCATCCCGCGGCACACCAGCACGGCCAAGGTGGCGCTGATCGAGGCCGCTGGCGGACGCTGCCATTTCGTGGATGACCCGTCCACCATCTATGCGGAGTCTCGCCGCTTGGCCGCCGAGACCGGCGGGCACTACCTCGACCAGTTCACGAACGCCGAGCGGGCGACGGACTGGCGAGGCAACAACAACATCGCGGAGTCGATCTTCGACCAGCTCGCCAATGAGGACCATCCGGTGCCGGAGTGGGTCGTCGTGGGTGCGGGCACCGGGGGCACCAGCGCCACCATCGGGCGGTTCCTGCGCTACCGCCGCCATGACACCCGGCTGTGCGTGGTGGACCCGGAGGGCTCGGTGTTCTACGACGCGTGGGCGGGCGGCAACAGCGCGCTCACCTCCGCCCAGGGCTCCCGCATCGAGGGCATCGGCCGGCCCCGGGTGGAGCCGTCCTTCGTCTCCGCCGCGGTGGACCACATGGTCCAGGTGCCCGACGCGGGCTCGATCGCCGCGGCCCGGCATGGCAGCGCCGCGTTGGGCAAGAAGCTCGGCGGCTCCACCGGCACCAACCTGTGGGGCGCGTTCCAGCTCATCGCGGAGATGGTCGAGACTGGCCGCACTGGCAGCGTCGTCACCCTGCTGTGTGATGGCGGCGAGCGCTACTCGGACACCTACTTCGACGACGCCTGGGTGGCTAGCGAGGGCATCGAGCTGTCCGGCTCGACCGCGGTGCTGGCGGAGTTCGCGGCGACGGGCGTCTGGACCGGCTGAGCCCTGGCCTGCTTGTTAGGGCGCTTCCGGTTCGGGCGCATCGTCAGCCGGTGCAGGCCCCACGCCAGGGGAACACTGGCCATGAGCGTGATCTCAAAGACGCCGAACCAGTTCCCGGTGAATGGCTGGAAGCCGAGCAGTTCCATGACGAACTCCATGACCAGCAGGTGCACCAGGAACAGCTCGTAGGAGATCTCGCCGAGCCACACCATCGGCCGCCAGGACAGCGCCCGCGAGTACCAGGTGGGGGTGCCCGCGACCAGCGGGAGCATCAGCAGCGTCGCGATCACCAGGTCCAGCAGCGACTTCGTGACCGCGTGGGTGACGTCGAACGGCATGATCGTCGGCTCGCCCGCGAGTCCGGTGCAGGCCACCGCGAACGCCGCCGCCGCGCCGGTCAGGGACCCCACCGTCAGCCACACTCCGCCGCGACCCTGGATCCGCGGCGCGAGCAGCGCCAGCAGCATCCCGCCCGCGAACCAGCCGATGAAGCTGGGCAGCCACAGCTGGGCGGTGACGTCGACGGGCACCGCGGCATAGAACCAGTCGCTGTGGGTGAGGACGATCCAGCCCACGCTCAGCGCGATCAGGCCCGTCAACGCCGCAGCGGCCACCCCTGTGCGGGGCCTGCGCCGGCACAGCCCCACGATGATGAGCCAACCGATCAACGGCAGGACCAGGTAGAACGCGACCTCGACGGCCAGGCTCCACATCTGGGTGAGGGAGACGTGCAAGTTGCCGTAGCCGTAGATCTGCGTGAGCGTCATATTCCGCAGGAAGCCGTCCCAACCGCCGCCGAACGGTCCGGCGTCCCGGCGGAGGTACACCAGGTAGACGACGATGACGACGATCCAGTACGAGGGCAGAATGCGGCGGGCCCGGCGATAGAAGTACGTGCCCAGCACCGGGGTGGACCGGCCCGAGTCGGCGACCGCCACCCACGGCTTGAATAGCAGGTAGCCGGAGAGCACGAAGAAGATCGGGACGCCGATCTCGAGCCGAGCGAAGAAGTAGCCGAGGGTGTCGGTGGTGTAGTTGCCGGTCCAGAACGCGGCGTGGGAGATCACCACGAGGACGGCGGCGACGGCCCGTAGGCCGGTGAGGGAGTCGATATAGTGCCGGATGATTGGGCTATGGCTCACTTGGCCTCCACCGGTGTCACCGCGCCGAGCGGGCCAGCGCCGACGCACATGTTGAGGTCCGGCGTGACCGCCGAGACCTGGACGGAATAGCCGCCGCCGATCATCCGGACGTAGACGGTGTTCAGTCCACCGGTGACCGGCACCGTGACGGGCTCGCCGTTCTGCATGGACACCTCGACGAGGCCGTCGCGGTTGGCGAGATAGTTCAGCTGCGCGGTCCACTCCCACTCGAGGACGGGCTGGTCGAGCTCGAGCGTCGCGTCGGCGCCCGGCTCGAACTCCACCGCAGCCCCGGTCACGCGCGTGCCGCAGTCCGGGACGGGGCCGTCGAGCATCGTGCGGACCGGCGCCACCTGCGCCGGGACCAGGTGGCCATCGTCGTCGAACATATGCAGCTTGTCCGTCCAGTCCTCGAACGGCGGGCGGTCGCGCAGCGGCCCGAAGAGGTTGCGGGTCTCGTTGTTGGGGGAGGCCACCGGCAGCAGCACCCAGATGGACACGGGCTGGCTGAGCAGCGGGGTGCCGGTGTTGGCGGCGAGGGCCCGCGTCGCGTTGTGGACATAGTCGACGGTGGGATTCTCCCGCCAGCGCTCCATGAAGGTGGCCGTGGACCACAGGCTGCTGGCGACGAAGAGCAGGGTGAGCACCCCGGCGACCGCAGGCTGCGGGGCGAGCCTCTGGGGCTCGCGTCGGGGTGCCGTGGCGATGATGGCGAGGGCGATGGCGAACACCACGGCGCCGTCCGCGACGTAGCGCAGCGTCTGGGCGATCTCATAGGCGGTGCCCTCGCTGCTGCGGGTCAGCGCCATCGCCAGCTGCGAGCCGAGCGTGTACGCGCCGAAGGCGGGCCAGACCCAGCCGATGTTCCGGTGGCGCACCAGCGTGCCCGCCACGACGGCCGCCAGGGCTAGCCAGGCCAGCACGATCAAGACGGTGGACGGTGTGGCCCACGGCGGGCTGGGCGGCCACCGGTCCCACGTCCACGGCCCGCCGACCAGCGTGGGGACAAGGCCCCTGGACGTGCCATGCTCCAGCAGGCCCGGGAGCATGTCGAGGTGGCCGAGGGTGAGGCGGGAATCGACGCGCGTGAGGTAGACCGCAGCCCACCCGAGCAGCACCACTAGCGCCGGCAACCACAGCTTCGCGCCCGCCCGGGCGGTGGCGCGCAGCGACTGCGGGGCGCCCGCCGCGCGGGCCAGCAGCCACACGACGGCGAACGCGACGAACGGGACCAGCGCGGCCTTCTCGAAGAACAGGAGCGAGCCGAGGAAAACTAGAGTGCCAGTCACCGCGTAGCGCGTGCGGCCGGTGCGCTGGAGCAGGATCGCGTCGCCGGCGACCCACGCCAGGGCGATCTGGAACGGCAGCTGGTTCAGCCCGTTGGCCCACCACGCGAAGGACGGCAGCGTCAGCGGCGAGAACAGATAGAACGCGAGCGGGATCAGCAGGGCGGGCCGCCAGCCCATGATGAGCTTGAGCAGCCGCAGCACCGAGAGGGAGGCGAGCGCCTGCATCGCGATGAGGGTCAGGGCCGGGAGGGCCCAGTTCAGCGGCGCGATCTTGGTGGTGATCCCGGCGAGCAGGAAGGCGCCGGGCATCAGGTGCCCGTCGTGGTCGTAGAGCAGGAAGTCCAGCGACAGCAGCGGCATCGCGCCGGAGCGGCTGATGAGGATCAGGTCGTCCCAGTAGAAGAAGCCGTCCGCCGCGACCCAGGATCGCACCGCGATCTGGAGGGCGATGAGCGCCAGCGCGGCCGAGAGAACGTGGCGGGCACCGAGTTGAGTCTTTGTTCCGCTAATGGCCACGGTCGGCCAGCCTATCCCAGAAATCAATCTGTCAACTTTCCTTGACGCCTACCTGATGTCAACGTAAATTGACAGATGTGAGCGAAGAGAGCGAATTGGCCCAGGCGGCGGCCAGCGCCGACCCCGCGACGGGGTTGCGGGCAGTGCGTGCGCTGCGCCGGCTCACCGAGCGGCTCGAGTCGGTCCAGGTGGACGCGGCGCGCGCCAACGGGTGGTCCTGGCAGGCGATCGCGGAGGAATTGCAGGTCAGCCGCCAGGCCGTCCATCAGAAGCACGGCAAGAGAAAGAGGTAGCGGTGATGTTCGAGAAATTCACGAAGGCCGCGCGCGACACGGTCACCACTGCGATGGCGGAGGCGACGGCGACGCACAGTCCGGATGTTGGCCCCCGACACCTGCTGTTGGGGATCCTCACCGCGGGCGCGACGCCGGCCCGGGAGGTCCTCGAGGGCGTGGGACTTGACGCTGCGGCGGTGCGCGCAGACATCCGCCGGGACATCGAGCTGGGGGAGTCCGACGCGGAGGCGCTCAGATCGATCGGCATCGACCTCGACGCAGTGCGGGCGAACCTGGGAGAGCCACTGGAGCCGTCGCACACGGGGCGGGCGAAGAGGCCGTCGTTCGGCCGGGACGCGAAGAAGGCGCTGGAGCTCTCACTGCGGGAGGCGGTGCTGCGCAAGGACCGCGCGATCACCGCCGAGCACCTGCTGCTCGGGATCCTGCGCGGCGGCGAGGCCCGGACGGCGCGGCTGATCGCAGAGCACATCTCCGCGCGGGAGCTGCGGGATGCGCTGATCGGCTCGATGGGCAATGCCGCCTGATCGGCGCGTGGCAGGATGGGCGGATGATCCCATTTCTGGCCAGAGTCGCCACCACCGCCGTCGCGATCTGGGCGGCCGCCTCGTGGCTTAGCGGCATCACCGTGGACACCAACGATCATGGCACGTGGGCGAGCATCGGCATCTACCTGCTGGTGGCGCTGGTGTTCACGCTGATCAACATGTACGTCAAGCCCCTCGTGACGCTGCTCTCGCTGCCACTGCTGATCCTCACGCTGGGGCTGTTCTACCTGGTGGTGAACGCCCTGATGCTGCTGCTCGCCGCCTGGGTCACGCAGAAGCTCGGCTGGGGCCTGGAGGTCGACGGGTTTTGGACCGCGGTCGGCGGCGCGATTGTCATCGCCATCGTCAACATGGTGCTCTCCGCGCTGATCCCGGACAAAATCGACGGCCGGCGGTAGTCAGCCCAGGCCCAGGGCGAGCCCCGTCGCGATCGACCACACCAGCATCGCCAGGCCGGTGTCGCGCAGCGCGGGGATCAACGCCATCCCGAGCCCGCCAGAGCGGACGGGTGCGTAGGCACGGGCGGCGAGCGGCAGCGCGAGGACCCCGAACAGCGCCCACGGCGTGCGGACGACGAGCGCCAGCGTCATGACGAATGGGAGCACGAGCAGGGCCAGGAACGCCAGGCGAGTGCGGGCATCGCCCAGCCGCACCGCCAGGGTGATCTTCCCGGTTTCCGAGTCCGTCGCGATATCGCGCAGGTTGTTCGTCACCAGCACCGCGCTGGAGAAGCAGCCGACGGCGATCGCGCCAACCAGCCCGGCCCACTCCACGCGCCCGGCCTGCACAAACTGGGTGCCCAGCACCGCGACGAGGCCGAAGAACACGAACACCGCGATCTCGCCGAAGCCCAGGTAGCCGTACGGGTTCTTGCCGCCGGTGTAGAACCACGCGCCGACGATGCACACCGCGCCGATGAGGATCAGCCACCAGGCGCTGGCCAGCGACAGTGCCAGGCCAGTGACGGCGGCGACGCCCAGGAACGACGCGGCCGCGTACTTCACCGAGCTCGGTGACGCCAGGCCCGAGCCGGTCAGCCGCAGCGGGCCGACGCGCTCGTCGTCCGTGCCGCGGATGCCGTCGGAGTAGTCGTTCGCGAAGTTCACGCCGAGGATCAGCGCGACTGAGACCAATAGTGCCAACAGCGCCTTCCACCAGACGAACCCGTCGATGGACGCCGCGGCCCCGGTGCCCACGAGCACGGGGGCGATTGCGTTGGGCAGCGTCTTGGGGCGTGCGCCCTCGATCCATTCAGCGGTGGTGGCCATGCCCACGAGTCTTTCAGGGGCTAGTTGTTTGCGCGCAACCGGTGGTTGTTTCATGCACAACAAGATCCGGCCGGGATCGGGTCGGTAGTCTGGAGCGGTCGGAGCCAGCGCCCGATGTGAACCCGAAGGAATCCGGAGGCAAGACGCGTGACCTACCGCAAGCTCGACCCCTTGCTGCTCGAAGGCGTCGGCAAGGTCAGCGACAAGTGGCAGTTCAAGTTCCGCTTCTTCGCCAAGCACGGCGTCCCCGGATTGACGAAGACCACGCCGGAGACGCGGGCCGAGTTCGCCAAACTGAGCCTGAACCAGCGTCGGATTCTGGCCTTCAACTTCCCGGCGTTCTTCTTCAGCTTCATCTACCTGCTGATCCTGGGCCTGTGGAAGAAGGCCATCACCCTTTGCGTGCTGGGAGTGGTGATCTCGGCGATCACCTGGCAGCTCACGCTCCCGCAGTCTGTGGAGTTCGGGCTGAGCGTGGCGCTGGTCGCGTTCGTGGCCGCCCGCGCCAACATGTACTACTACGACCTGATGGTGCGGGTGGAGCAGACCTGGTGGCTGTGATCGCCGCGTGCTCGTTCACAGCGGACGGCTCCCGGTGTGCCCGGCAATCCGATTGATCCACCGCAGCGTTCGCCGGGCGCTGGTCACCAGCGCCGGCAACCGGGGCAGCGTGAGGACGATAGCGATCATCGTCGCGAGATGTCCGGAGAGCGCTTGCCCGACGGCCATGACCGCGCCGAACGACAGATAGGTGACCGCCGCGAACACCGCTGATTTCTTGCCTCACGTTGAGCGAGCCGATTGTCCACATCGGGGACGCCGCGAGGACGACGATCACGCCAATATTGAACCGCAAAGGGCCATGTGTAGCAGCGATCGGAGGGGATCGCGTCCCCGCGTGGGCTCAGTCCAATGCTGTGCATGGCGGCAACGATCCGGTGCTGGTGTCGCGCGCTAGCGTGCTCGGAAGTTGTTGAGCCGTCCGCTCAACAATGTGGTCGATCAGGTCGGGGACGGTGGTTCCGAGCGCATGGCCGAGGCCGACCAGGGTCTTTAGCCGGGACAGTCCCTTTGCCTCCCACAGCGACCCAAGTCCCTTTTCGTGGCATCCGGTCGGAGTTGTAGGCCGGGATCCAGCTGCCTGTCGGAATCATTTTGATCATCCCGGCGAGGGTGGTGTTTAGTGTGGAGCAGACGGGATGCGAGAGTCTTCGATTGTCGAGGTATTCGATGACCCCGTGGGTGCCGCCGGCGTCGTCGGTGCGGACCAGCACCTATCTGCTCGACCTGGTGTTGACGGGCCGCCGCAGCGCGGCGACCGATTCTCCTGTGTTGGCATTGTCGTGATCGACGAACGACAGGAGCGGAAGGTACGGGCTTGTAGAGTTGCTCACCAGGATGGTGCTCCCTATTTCGGAGATTGTTGAACCGTCGCAAGTTCTATTGTCCCTGTCCAGGGTGTCATTCTTCTGATTTTCGGAGGTTGTCGCTATATCAGCGTGGAAGCCAGGGGCTACTATCGTTTCCGAGGACGTCTACCCGACTGAGAAGGCCGCTCCGGCGGCCGTCGCACATCGAGTCAGTGCCACGGTTGCCGAGGGCGCTGGCATTTCGAAATTCGCCGCGCTGAGTCGGGTACAGGAACCGCCCCGGCAAGGGAGTCCCAGTGAACGCGCCACGAACGATAATTGTCATCGCGGTGCTCGCCGCGCTCGGGCTGACGGTGTCCAGCGCTGTGGTGATCACGAGCGAAGCAGCGAACGCCTCGAATGCGACGTCGACGCAGGCCGCTGAATCGCAGAACCCGCGCTCGGGAACGTACGCGGGGCAGATCGCGATCGGCCACGGCCGCGAGCTCTATCTGCAGTGCGCGGGCGAAGGCGGGCCGACAGTGCTGCTGGAGTCCGGCATCCACGATTCATCGGATACCTGGACCTCCAGCGACACGGAGGCGGCACCGGTTTTCGCCGAGGTCTCCACGTACACGCACGTGTGCATGTACGACCGGCCCGGCACGGTGCGCTACACCGATCCGCCCGCGTTGACGACCCGGAGCACCCCGGTTGCGATGCCGCGCACGCTGGTCAGCATGGTCTCCGACCTGCATGAGCTGTTGGCGGCGGCCCAAATTCCCGGTCCGTATCTGCTGGTCGGGCACTCGTACGGCGGCATGATCGTGCGCTCGTTCGCCCAGACGTGCCCCTCGTCCACGGCCGGGCTCGTGTTCGTGGATGCATTCGGCCCGAACATCAAGCAACTGTTCGACGCCCAGTGGCCCGACTACGCCGAGACGCTCAACAAGCCGGGGACCGCGCTCGACAATCAGCCTGACTGGGAAACGGTTGACGCGGACGAGGCGATCAGCGCCATCCAGAACGGCGGCCCGCTGCCGGAGGTTCCTGCCGCCGTGATCAGCAAGACCGAACCGTTTGGTGTCTCACCCACGGTTCCGGCCACATTGACCCAGACCCTGGAACAAGCGTGGCCGCGGGTGCAGGATGCTCTGGTCACGCTTGAGCCGAACACGCCCCACGTGTTCGCAACAGGCAGTGACCACTATGTGCAGGTCCGCGACCCTGACCTCACCAGCGGCATGATCCGGTTGATCCTTGAGCGCGTTGCACGGCGTTGACGAGCGGGCCGCGTTGGTCAACGGGGGCTTGCCGCGAAGGCTGGCATCTCGAGCGCGACGGGCTGTGTCTTGCTGTGCGCGGCGTCGAGCCGAGCAAAGAAGCGCGCCAGCGCCTCGGCCTCGTCGGGCCGGATCAGCTCCGTGAAGTAGCGGCGGATGCCGTCCGCGTGCACGTCGGAGGCGACGCGCAGGGTGGCCGCGCCGCTCTCGGTAAGCCTCACCCGCACGCCTCGTCGGTCGCTCGCCACCCGCAGTCGGGTGACCAGCCCGCCCTGCTCCAGCCGATCGACGACGCGGGTGAGTCCGCTCGTGGTCACCAGTACGCCCTTCGCGATCTCACCGATTCGCAGCGTGTTCTCGGGGGCCTCGTGCAGGCGCAGGAGCACGTCGTACTGCGCGAGAGTCAGCCCAGTGGCCTCCTGCAGGTCGTCGCCCATCTTGCCGAGGATGGCGCTGTGCGAGAACATCAGGTCCCGCCACGTCCGCATGCTCGCGGGGTCGGGGGCGGCCATCGTGCAGCCCGATTCCTCGGCCATTGAGGTCCTCCTGAAGGTCCAATGTGAATAATTTGCGCTCGCAAGTAATTACGCGTCGGACGCCCTCAGTATTCCCCCGGGTCCCTCGGCGCTCACGTCACAGCGTCGACAGGTCCACGCCCATGAGGTCCTGGTGGTGCGCGGCCGTCACGTCCGGGTGCGCGCGCAGTCGGGCCTTGAGCTCGTTGAGCCCATAGGTCGCGTGCAGCGGGTTGTCCGGATTCTCGGTGACTCCGCACGCCTCGGCAGCCAGCTCAGGCGGCAGCTCCAGTGTGGGGAACGACGCGGCGCGGGACGGGTTGAAGAAGAAGGGCATCGAGTAGCGCTCGGTGCCGGGCGCGGGCGGCAACACCCGGTGCATCGTCGCCTTGAGGTAGCCGTTGGTCGCGATCTCGAGCATCTCGCCGATGTTGACGATGAGGTGTCCGGGAATGGGGCTCACGTCGATCCAGCCGCCGTCGCGCTCGACCTGCAGGCCGTCACCGCCCTGCTCCACGTGCAGCAGGGTCAGCACGCCCGGGTCGTTGTGACTGCCCACGCCCTGGGCGGTGACGGACTGATCGTGGCCCGGGTAGCGGACGACCTTGAGCAGGGTCGACGGGCGGTCGAAGAAGGACGGGTCGAAAACGCCCTCGTCCTGGCCCAGTGAGCGGGCCCAGGCGCGCATCAGCGTGAATCCGACCTCGATGGCCCGCTCCTGGTACTCCAGGACCAGCCCGCGCAGCTCCGGGACGGCCGTCGGCCACTGGTTCGGCCCGACGAGCACGTCCCAGGGCCCCTTCCAGGACTCGCGGGGCCGAAGCTCGCGCTCGTCGCCGAAGTCCATCTGCTCCCGCCAGTCGATCTTGCCCTCGGTCCGCTCGTTGCCCACCGGCGTGTAGCCGCGGTATTGGGCGCTGCGGACGATATCGATCCTCTTCTTCTCGGCCTCGTCCAGGGCGAAGAACTTCCGCGACGCGGCGATGATGTCCGTCGTCAGCTGCGGGTCGATGCCGTGTCCGGTGAGGTAGAAGAAGCCGACTTCGTGGGTGGCGTCGCGCAGGGCGGCGACCATCTCCGGGTTGTCGATGTCTGACAGGTCGATGATCGGCAGTGCTGATCCTGAGCTAGCCATGATTCCTCCGAAGCTTGAAAACCAACATCAAATCTAGCAGTGCTCAGACGGTAAATGCCCAGCGTGGGCGGGTAGCCGAATACGATGGCAGGATCGTGGTGATGCAATTGGGAGAGTCGACGCAGGTGGGGTTGCTCGGTGCGGTCTCTGTGCGGCGGGATGGGGTGCTGACGCCGGTTCCAGGCGGCCGGGCGCGGACGGTCCTCGCCGCGCTCGCGCTGGACCCTGGCCGGTTCCGAAGTGCGGCGGGGCTGATCGAGGACATCTGGGGCGAGACTGCGCCGCGGGATCCGATGAATGCACTACACACGCAGATATCCCGCCTGCGGGCTGTGCTGCCCGAGGGTGCGATCGAGGCCGGTCCCGCGGGCTACCGGCTGGCCCTCGGACGCGCCGCTGTCGACCTCGCCACCGCGCAAGACCAGGTCGTCCAGGCCGAGGCCGCGCACCGCGCGGGTAAGCATGAGGCGGCGTTGGATCTGTTGGAGGACTCCGCCCGGCTATGGCGCGGCGAGGCCGGCGCAGATCTGGCGGACGCCGAGTTGGCGGCGCAGCTCCGCGCCGTCGTGGCGGGCTTACGGCAGCGGCTCGACGGCCTCCTCGTCGAGGCGCGGCTCTCGGCCGGCCGATACGCGGAGGCGCTGCCGAGCCTGGCGGAGCGGTGCGAGCTGGACCCCGTCGACGAGCACGCGCACGGCCAGCTGATGCGCTGCCTGTGTGCGCTGGGGCGGAGCAATGAGGCGATCGCGCTGTTCGCCACCCTGCGGGAGCGGCTGGCGGAGCGGCTGGGCGTGGACCCCTCGGACGAGCTGGCGCGGCTGCACCTGCAGATCCTGCGGGGCGAGCTCGCACCCCGGCCCGCGGGGCTGCGCTCGGGGCCGAACCCGTTGCTGGGCCGCGAGGCGGATATCGCCCGGCTGGGGGACCTGCTCGACAGCTCTCGGGTGGTGACGATCCTCGGGCCGGGCGGGATGGGCAAGACGCGCATCGCGAACGAGCTGGGCCTGGCGGCCGCCGCGGGCCGGGCGGTCACGCTCGTCGAGCTGGTCGGCGTGCGCAGCGGTGCGGATGTGCCGGGCGCTGTCACCGCCGCGCTGGGCCTGAGCGAGGTCGAGATCGCGCCGGACAGCATCCTGCGCGGGCGCGGGCGGGATGCGCGGGCGGTGTTGCGTTCGGCATTGGCGGTGCGGCCGACGCTGCTGATCCTGGACAACTGCGAGCACGTCGTGGAGGACTGCGCGGACCTAGCCGCCGAGCTCATAGCGTGGTGCCCGGAGCTCACGGTGCTGACGACCAGCCGTACCCCGCTGCAGATCGCGGGGGAGGCGGCCTACCCGCTTCCGCCGCTGCTGATCAAGGAAAGTGGCTCTCCCGCAACCGATCTCTTCATCGCGCGGGCCACGGCGGTGCGGCCCTCGGTGCGGCTGGACCCCGCGGCGGTGGCGCAGTTGTGCCACACCCTCGACGGCCTGCCCCTGGCCATCGAGTTGGCGGCGGCGCGCGTGCGCACGATGAGCGTGGAGCAGATCAACGAACGGCTGACGGACCGCTTCACCCTGCTGCGGGGCACCGACCGGACCTCCCCTGACCGGCATCGCACGCTGCACGCGGTGATCGACTGGAGTTGGGACCTGCTGGCGGAGCCGGAGCGCGCCGCGCTGCGCAGGCTGTCCGGATTCCCGGGCGGCTTTACTCGGTCCGCGGCGGCAGCGGTGGTGGGCGGGGCCGGCGCGCTGGACGTCGATGCGGCGCTGGAGGGCCTGGTCAACCAGTCGCTGCTCGAGGTGACGGAAAGCCCAGCGCCAGTGGGGATCAGGTATCACATGCTGGAGACCGTGCGGGAGTACGGACAAGAGCGGCTGGCCGCGTCGCCAGCTGAGGCCGCGGAGGTCGCACGGCTGCGCGCCCAGTGGGCGGCGGGGCATGCCGCGGAGTTATTCGAGGCGCTGACCTGCGGCGACCAGGTCTCGGCGATGGCCCGGACGGAGAGCGAGCACGAAAACCTGCTGGACATGCTGCGCTGGACCGTGGAGGGCGGGCAGACCGCGTTGGCGCTGCCGCTGTACTCGGTGCTGGGGCTGTACTGGTCGGTCCGCGGCGCGCACTCCGAGGCAGGTTCCTGGGCGCATCGCGTTCTCGAGATCAGTGGGCGGCCAACAGCTTTCGCCGATGCGGAGCCGGCGTTCGTGCTCGCCAGCCAAATCATCGTCGCGGGCTATCTGTATGTCTCCGAGGATCTGCGGGGCGCGATGCGGGCGCGGGGCGTGGTGCGCCGGGTGCTGAGGGCCGACGCCGCTGCCGCGACTTCGACGATCAGCCCGTCGATGCGGCTGCTGGGCGAGGTCTTGTTGTCCGGCAACGGATCCGGCGGTGTCGTGTTGGGGCGTCTACTCGCCCGCGGCGTCCGCTCGCCCGATCTTGCCGAGCGGTGCCTGGCGCATGTGCTGCGCGCGAACTCGCAGGAGAACGCGGGCAACCGGCGGGCCGCCCGCCGGGACACGGAGCGTGCATTGGATCTCGCCCGCCAGCGCGGCGACAGGTGGGCGGAGGGGATGGCCTCGCAGATGCTCGGCCAGCTCAGCAGCCAGGTCGGGCACTACGAGGAGTCCGTCGGGCACTACCGATCGGCGGGGGCGATCCTCTGGGAGCTGCGGGCCTATGAGGAGAGCGCGCAGGTCCGCGGGGTGACCGCAGCCGCTCTGGTCGGCGCCGGACGGCCGAGAGAGGGGCGGGCGGAAGCGCTTGCGGCGCTGGAGGTCTCCGCGGTGCTGCCCTCCGGCACCGCAGCCGGCGAGCGGCGCGGCTCCGAGTACGAGGCGGCGGTGACCGGCGCGCTGGCCGAGGCCGATCTGGCGGAGGGACTCGTTGACAGCGGGCTCGAGCGCTACCGCCGGGCCGTCGGGCTGTGCCGGGACGAGGACGGCGGCAACTTCGTCGGGCCGTATGCCGTGTTGATCACCTCGGCCGCAGTCTGCGCGCATGTCGACGCGGGCCGACTCAGCGAGGCCAGAGACATGCTGGGGGAGATGCTGGGCTCGGAACACGGTGCCACCGAGGCCCAGCGCCAATATGTCGACGTGCCGATCATGGGCGCCATGCTGATGGCGACGGCCGCTGTGGAGATCGCCTCTGGCGCCGCCCGGGCGGCCCGAGCCCTCGGACTGGCCGTCGCGTTGGGCTCCCGGCAGGACTACCCGGCGCTGCGGCACGAGCGGTGGATGGCGGCGGCCCGCCTGGCGCTCGGCGACGAAGTGGTCGACGCCGAGCTCAGGCGGGCCGCCGGACTGCCCCGCAGGGTGGCTCTGGCCGAGGTGGGCCGGGAGCTGGACCGGTGCCGTCAGGCCTTGCGCATGTAGGTC
The DNA here is from genome assembly GCF_000524475.1 of Tomitella biformata AHU 1821. Taxonomy (GTDB): domain Bacteria; phylum Actinomycetota; class Actinomycetes; order Mycobacteriales; family Mycobacteriaceae; genus Tomitella; species Tomitella biformata. Next base: position 135,199 of record NZ_BAVQ01000036.1, read on the forward strand.
CGCACGGTGATCGGTGCCACCACCGCCACCACGACGGCGGCGCCCACGAGCGCCCACACCACGTCCATCCCGAAGTGCCCGTTGTTGGCAAGCTCGCGGACGGCACTGACCAGGTGTGAGACGGGGTTGACGTTGACGAAGCCCTGCAGCCAGCCCGGCATGGTCTCCACCGGGACGAACGCGTTGGACATGAAGGTCAGCGGGAACAGGATCAGCATCGACGTGCCCTGCACCGCGGAGGCCTTGTTCATCATCACGCCCATGAACGCGAAGATCCAGCTGATCGCCCAGGCGCACGCGATCACGAGCAGTCCTGCGGCGATGACGCCGACCACGCCGCCGCCGCCGGGGCGGTAGCCCATGGACAGGCCCACGATCACCGTGATGACGGTCGCGATGCCGTAGCGGACGACGTCGGCCAGCAGCGCGCCCGACAGCGGGGATATGCGCGAGATGGGCAGCGACTTGAAGCGGTCGAACACGCCCTTGTCCATGTCCTCGCGCAGCTGGGTGCCGGTGACCATGGAGGTGGTGATGACGGTCTGCACGAGGATGCCGGGGATGATGACGGGCAGGTAGCTGGCGATGTCGCCGGAGATCGCGCCGCCGAAGATATAGGTGAACATCAGCGTGAAGATGATTGGCTGGATCACCACGTCGACGAGCTGCTCGGGATTGTGCTTGATCTTGAGCAGCCCGCGATAGGCCATGGTGCGGGTGTGCGCGAGGGTCTGCGCCAGCGTGACCCGCTTCGCGGCGGGGGATTCGGTGGGGGATTTGGTGGGCCGGGTCAAGACAGTGGTGGTCATGCCGCGCTCCTGTCATTCTGGGTTCCGGTGATGGCGAGAAAAACCTCGTCGAGGCTGGGCTTCTGCAGGGCGAGCTCGCTGACCTCGATGCCGTGCTCGCGCAAGTGGATCAGCAGCTCGGGGGCCTTGGAGGGGTCCGTCATCGGCGCGGTGAGCTTGCCGGACTCGGCCGCGGCGCCGATCTCGGTCTGCAACGCGGAGCCAAGGAGCGCGCGCGCCAGGTTGGACTGCGACGGATCGGCCAGGACCAGCCGCAGGGAGGAAAGCCCGACGGACGCCTTGAGCTCGTCGGCGGTGCCGTCCGCGACGAGCTTGCCGTTGTCGATGACGCCGATGCGGTCCGCAAGCTGGTCCGCCTCGTCGAGGTACTGGGTAGTCAGCAGGACAGTGGAGCCGTCGTCGACGAGCCGTCGGATGGTCTCCCACATTTGAGCGCGAGCATGGGGGTCCAGGCCCGTGGTCGGCTCGTCCAAATACAACAGCGGCGGGGCCGAGATCAAGCTCGCCGCGAGGTCCAGGCGCCGGCGCATGCCGCCGGAGAAATTCTTCAGCGGCCGGGTGGCGTCCTCGGTGAGCGAGAACTCGTCAAGCAACTCGGCGGCCTTGCGCTTCGCGTCGCGCCGGCTCAGGCCCAGCAGACGGGAGAAGATGATGAGGTTCTCGGTGGCGCTGAGGTCCTCGTCGACCGACGCGTACTGCCCGGTGACGCCGATCAGCGAGCGGACCTGGGTGGGCTCGCGGACCACGTCGTGGCCGAAGATGCGGGCAGAGCCCGAGTCCGGGCGCAGCAGCGTCGCGAGCATGCGGATGGTGGTGGTCTTGCCAGCGCCGTTGGGGCCGAGGACCCCGTAAACGGAGCCGGCGGGCACGGTCAGGCTGATGCCGTCGACGGCGCGGAAGTCGCCGAAGGTCTTGACCAGATTCTCCGCCTCGATGGCGGGTGTGGTGTTGTTCATGACGGCCACTGTGCCCAGAGCCGCTTGCAGACTGCTTGCACCGGGACGGCTGCTCTTGCAAGGCGGGTGCATGCGCGCGAACGGACCCTTCGCGCACGGCCCCAGAGACGACTTGCGCGTGCCGGCCCTCGTGGGGACGACACGCGCAAGTGGAGGTGGAGCGGGTGGAGTTACCTGCCGGCGGGAGCCTGGCCGTCATGGACGTGGCCGTCGAGCGGTGCCGGTGCGGCCGCGGCGCGGGTGCCGAGGCCGTTGAGCAGCCCGGTGACGTCGACGCCCGAGGACTCCAGGGTCTCGATCACGCCGGCGATGACCTGGGGGCTGATCCCCAGGATGGAACCGATCGAGCCCTTGGCACCGTCCGCGCCGCCGATGATGGAGATCCTGTCGATGTCCCCGATCGGCTTGGCCGCCGCCGAGGTGGCCTCGACCAGCGCGGCGAGCACGGCCGGCAGGTTCTGCAGCTGCGCGGCCTGTGGGGTGAACGCGTTGAACGCCTCGGCTATCTGCATCTTGCCGTCGGCCTCCGCCTCGAGCTCCGCGCGCAGCGCGTCGGCGGCGGCTTTGCGGGCGTCCGCCTCGGCGGCGCCGACCTCGCGCTTGCCCACGGCCTCGGCCTGGAGCTTGGCGCGCAGGCCGTCGGCTTCTGCCTCGAGCTCCGCGCGGCGTGCGTCGGCGGCGTCCTTGCGGGCGTCGGCCTCGGCGAGACCAGCCTGTTGCTTACCGGCGGCGTCGGCCTCAGCGTGCAGGATCGCGGACTGGCGGGCGCCCTCGGCGCGGGCGATGGCGGCCTGGCGCTCGGCCTCGGCGGGCGCGATCACATCGGCCTGCAGAGCCGCTTGGGACTGCTCGGCGCGCTTGCGCTCGACCTCGGTTCGGGCCTCCACGCGGGCGGCCTCGGCCTGCTCGCGGGCGATGCCGACGGCCTTTTCCGCGGTGGCCTCGGCCAGCGGGCCGGCCTGGTCGGCCTCGGCGTTCTCAGCCTCGGTCTGCGCGCGCATCCGGGCCAGCTCGACGTCGCGCTTCTGGTTGGCGGACGCGATCTCGGTGTCGGCGCGGGCCTGGGCGATCGAGCCCTCCTGGCGGGCCAGGGCGGAGCGGATCTGCGAGTCGCGCTCGGCCTCGGCGGTGCCAATCTCGGCGTCGCGCTTGACCTCGGCGATGCGGCGCTGGCCAAGTGACTCGAGGTAGCCGTTCTTGTCGGAGATGCCCGCGATCTTGAGGACATCGACTTCCATGCCGATGCGGGCGAGGTCGCTACCGGCCTCGTCGATCACGTTGCGCGCCAGGGTGTCTCGGTTGGAGTTGAGGTCCTCCACAGTCATGGTGGCGGTGATCCCACGCAGCGAGCCGGAGAGGATCTCGTTGATCTGCACGCGCAGCTGGTCCAGGTCGGAGGTCAGGAAGCGCTGGACCGCCGTCTGCACGGCCTCCTCTGCGGAGCCGATGCGGACCAGGCCCACGGCCTCGACATCGACCGGGACGCCGTCGTTGGACAGCGCGTTGAGCAGGTTGATGTTCACGTTGAACGGCTCGAGGGACATGAAGTCCACTCGCTCGAGGCCGGGGATCTTGAGCCGCGCCCCGCCGCGGACCACCTTGGTCTTGCCGCGGCCAGTGAACACGGCCACTAGGTTCGGCGGCACCTTGACGTAGTTTGCGACATAGATCGCCGGTAGGGCGACGAGAACTACGATCAACGCCGCGATCACAATCAGAATCGTGGTGGTGGACAAGGTGATCCCTTCGTAAGTCGGTTCGGGAAGTTTGGGAAGTTACAGGGGCGTGATAGCGACGACGTGCACCACGTCGGCATCGACGTCGGCGATGTAGACCTCTTGGCCGATCGTGATGCCCGCAGGCTCGGCGGTGACGGCCTTGGCGGCGGTAAGCGCGCCGTCCTCGTCGAGGAAGGTGACCTCGCCCCAGCCATCGGCGGGGATCGCGACCCGGACCTGGCCGGTGCGCCCGATATAGGCCGTCCGGCTGGCGTGAGAGTTGCTCTGCTGGCGCGCCATCCAGGGCAGGAGTAGCCCTCGAAACACGAAGAGCAGGCTGGCGGCGGGCGCGATGGCCAGCAGCGCGACGATAGGATGCGGCAGGTCGCTGGCCGCGGCGAGCACCAGGCCCGACGCGCCCCAGCCGAAGAGCAGGGTGGACGCGGACGTGACGCTGAGCAGCCCGCCGAGAGGCCCGTCCGCGTCGCTGATCTCCAACTCGCCGAAGACCGCGGTGCCGATGAGCACCGCTAGGCCCACCACGAACGTGATCAGAAATAGCGCAGCGAAAATGCCCATGTGGTGGCCCCCGGTCTTAGTTGCAGTGGGCCACCGTCCCCTAGGTGCCCGCGGCGGCAGCCTATCAACGACGGAGCGGCACCGCTTGCCGACCAGCTAGTGGCGGAACCGCGCGGCCAGCGCGCGCCGGTCCACCTTGCCGGGCCCGCGCAGCGGCAGCGCGTCCACGACGAACAACGCGCGCGGGGCGGCGGTGGCGGGCAGCGTTGCCGCGAGCCCCGCGCGCAGCCCCGCGAGGTCGAGCTCGGAGCCGGGGGAGAGCACGACGGCCGCGACGACGCGCTGGCCGAGCTTGGCGTCGGGCAGCGCGAACACTGCGCACTCCCGAACCTCGGGCAGCCGCGACATCGCTGTCTCGACAACCTGTGGCACCACCGTCAGCCCGCCGGTGGTGATGGCCTCGTCGAGCCGGCCGACGACCGTGAGGACCCCGCCGTCGAGGATCCCGGCATCATCGGTGCGGAGCCAGCCGGGCTCCGCGAAGGCGGGGTGTCCCGGGGCGTTCCGATAGCCCTTGGCCAGGACTGCGCCGCCGAGGAGAATGCGTCCGTCCGCGGGGTCCAGTCGCAGGTCGACGCCGTCGAGTGGGACGCCGTCGTACACGCAGCCCCCACATGTCTCGCTCATCCCGTAGGTACGGATCAGGCGCAGGCCAGCGGCGGTGGCGCGATCGAACAGCGGCACGGGGGTGGCGGCGCCGCCGAGCAAGATGGCGTCGAACTCCCGCAACGCGGCCACGGCGTCAGGTGCGTCGAGTGCCTTCACGAGCTGGGTCGGCACCAGTGAGGTGTAGCGGCGCTGGGCGCCGGACATGCGGTCCACGGCGGCCGGTAGCAGCAGCGGGTCGAATCCGGCGGACACGTCGAGAATCACGGGCTCCGTGCCGGCGACGATGGAGCGCACCAGCACCTGCATGCCGGCGATGTGGTGGGCTGCGAGGGGCAGCAACCAGGAGCCGGGGCCACCGAGGCGGTGATGGGTGGCATGCGCGCCGGCGAGCAGGGCCGCGCCAGTGAGCTGCGCGCCCTTTGGGGTGCCCGTCGTGCCGGAGGTCGCGACGACCAGGGCGATATCGGGGTCGATGGGGGAGTCCGGACCTAACGCGTCGCGCAGCCGGGCGGTCTCCAGCGGATCATCCGCGGGGACGGGGAGCCACGCGGGGCCGTTCCCGGCGAGGCCGTCGGCGAGCCGCGGCAGGAGTCCCGCGATGGCGTCCCCGGAGGGCACCGGCAGCAGGCGGAGTTGGCGGTCCAACTATCCGCGCTGGTTGCGGGTGTCCTGCTGGACCTCCGCGATGGGCCAGCCGCCCTCGACCAGGTGCGCGCGGACGCGATTGATGTCTCGCTCGGCGGGCATCTCGTTAGTGACCTTGGTGATCAGCACGGCGATGTCGGCCTTGGCGATCGGCAGGTCGCCGTCGCTGATCAACCGGTCGGTGATCTGCTCCACCTCGTCGTGGCTGAGTCGGCGCTCTAGCAGCGCCAGCAGCGGCTGGTAGTCCTGCTCCGGCACGCCCTCTGGGTAGCCGGTGCGCAGCCAGTCGACGATGGAGCTAATGAATGTGGGGGGAAAACTCACTGCTCTGCCCTCGTCGGCTCGGCTAGCGGCCAGCCCCCCGCGGCGAGTCGTACGGTGACGCGCTTGACATCGTCGTCGAGCGGCATCTCGCGGGTGAGCAGGATGATGGTGTCCTCGATCTCGGCGACCTCGATCGGGGTGTCGACGTCCTCGATGAGCGCGTCGACGACCTCGCGGATCTCCTGGTCCGTCAGCTTGCGCTGGAGGACGGCGAGGAGCGGGAAGTAGTCCTTTGGCGGGACGCCCTCGGGATAGCCGCTGTGCAGCCAACCGATGACCGTGCTGATGAGTGGGTGCATGGGTGGTTAGTGGCCACCGTTGACGACGATCAGGACGATGCCTGCGGCGACGACACCGACGACCACGGCGAAGCACGAGTAGGCGACTGCCATGCGGGCGACGGTGGGCCTGGCCGTGGTGGTCTCGCCATACTCGTCCACGCCGAGCGCGCCGCCGTACATCGAGCGCAGGCCGATCGCGAACAGGGCGGGCAGTCCGGCGCCGAGCAGCAGCCCGACGGCGATGACCTGCCACAGCGAATTGGCGGTACTGCCGATGAGGTTCATCGACCGGCTCCTTCAGTGCTCGGGGCGGTGGGGGTCTCGAGCATGGCCGGCTCGGCGGATGCGGGGATCGAGGGGGCTGCGGCGGCCCTGGGCTTGTTCTTGCCCTTGCTCTCGGCCGCGGTCCACTCCTCGGTCACGTTGTCGGCGGTGACAGCCTGCTTGCGGGAATGCGTCCACATCCAGCCAGCGGCGGCGACAAGGATTGCGAACACCACGACGATGCCCTGCCAGTCGCCGATCGAGTGGGCCAGGGCCCAGCAGAGCGCGCCCATGAGGCCGGCGGCGGGGAGGGTGACGACCCAGGCGATGGCCATGCGGCCCGCAACGGACCAGCGGACCTCGGCGCCCTTGCGGCCGAGGCCGGTGCCCATGATCGAGCCGGTCGCGACGTGCGTGGTGGACAGCGGCAGACCCAGGTGGCTGGAAGTGAGGATGATCGCGGCGGACGCGGAGTCCGCGGCGAAGCCCTGTGGGGAGTCGATCTCGACGAGGCCCTTGCCCATCGTGCGGATGATGCGCCAGCCGCCGAAGTAGGTGCCAGCGGCGATCGCGATGGCGCAGGCGGCCTTGACCCAGAATGGCATCTTGTCGTCTTGGTCGATCTCGTTCGTCGCGACGAGCGCCAGGAAGATCACGCCCATCGTCTTCTGCGCGTCGTTGGTGCCGTGCGCCAGGGAGATCAGGGAGGCGGTGCCGATCTGGCCCCAGCGGAAGCCGCGGGCGCGCTTCTCCGTGGGGACGGAGCTCGTCAACTTGTAAATCAGGCGGGTGCCGACAGTCGATACCAGGCCGGCGATCACGGGCGCCATCAGGGCGGGGAGCACGACGCGCCACAGCACGCCGCTCCACTCGACGCCGGACATGCCCATATACGCCAGGGCCGCGCCGATCAGACCGCCGAAGAGGGCATGCGAGGAGCTGGACGGCAGGCCGAACAGCCAGGTCAACAGGTTCCAGAGGATGCCGCCGACGAGACCGGCGAACACCACATACAGGAGGTCCGTGCCATTGACCGCGCCGAGGTTGACGATGCCCTTTGCCACAGTCGCGGCAACGGCCACCGACAGGAAGGCTCCGACCAAGTTGAGCACCGCCGACAACGCGACGGCGGTCTTCGGCTTCAAGGCGCCGGTCGCGATGGACGGGGCCATCGCATTTCCGGTGTCATGGAACCCATTGGTGAAGTCAAAGGCTAAAGCAGTGACGATCACGATTCCGAGAACGAGCAACTCTGCATCCACAGTGGAGAGTCTGGGATGCGCGCAGCGAAATGTCGAACATGGAATGGCGGTTGACCTGCATGTTCTGCAATGGGTCAAGCAAAGTTCATCTGCCGTTCACCTTGCGGGTGCCTGCTAGTCGGTTTTGCGAGAGTAAAGGAGACCTACACCACCCCGGTGAATGGCTGGAGGCGCGCCGGTGAAGCGGCGGTTAAAGGATGCGGACGGCTGCGCGAACAAGAGTCAACAGCTCGGTGACCGGCACGGTGGAGATCCGGCCCTCGGCCTGTTCGCTCAGCCCCCGCAGCCGCAGCTGGCCGCCGTCGGTCTCTAAGCCCACTAGGCGCATTTTCCACGGCAGGGGTGGCACTTCGATCACTTGTCGCTTGAACCACCGGCGCAGCCCCACCGTGAGCGAGGCGATGTGGAGCGAGGAGGGGGTCAGCGCGATGTTGCCGTCCTCGTCGACCTCAGCCTCCACGACCACATGGCCGAGGCGCTGCAGCCGGCTCCACGAGGCCCGCAGCACGCCGTCGGGCCCGATGTCCACGGTGAGGTCGGGCTGCTGCTCGAGGATCAGCGCGCGCAGCTCGCGGGCGGACACGGTCACACCCACGTCGATCGTGCCGAACACCAGGGCCGGCGTGAGGGAGGTGCGCAGGCGGATGTCGTGGCAGTCGACGGAGAGGTGGTCGACATTGATCGTGCGGCTGCCGGACTGCCACACCAGGTCCGCCGCCGTCATCTTGATGCTGGCGAACTGGCCGCGGGCCAGGCCCAGCGAGTTCACATCGGTTACCAGGGTCTTGGGCGTCATGGAGACCGTGGCGGTGTCGTTGGTGACGGCCATGCTGATCCGCTTGTCCAGGAATTGCTCCGCGATGGAACTCATCACCGATTGCAGCACCTGGGCCGGGGTCAGCGGGACGGAGCTCGCCAGCGCGAGAGGCCTGGTCAGCGAGGTGCCGACCTCGCTGTAGAGCAGGGCCTTGCCGATGCCCCAGCCGAGCCCCACGCCTGTGTCGACGATGCGCTCGAGTCCCCGGATGTGGCGCTGCCAGCCGATATCAAACGGATCAAGCACGTCGCATCGCTCCGGAGGGGTTGGTGGGCCCGTGGTCCCGGGCGTTGGTCGACTCGAGCCAAGCCTACGGCGCGGGGCGCGGATCGTGGCGCGTGCGTGTGCGACGGGGCGTCGTGGCCTGTTTGCGCCGGTCAATCATTAGTGGGCGGGGCTAGGATGGGCTTCCGGCAGCAAGTCTGGACTCGCATCGTCGGCCGGGTTCGGTATTTCGGCATGAGGAGTGGGTGGCATGAATGTATTCGCGGAACTGGCCCTGGTAACCGTCGTGTACTGGATCGGCGGTTGGGATAACTTGACGCAGACGATTGGCGGCTTCATCGCGGGTGTCTAACCCAAGGAAATAGAACGGTTGTCCAGCTATGTTGACCTGGCTGGGCGGCGTATTTCTGGCCCGATTGGCGCGGTGTCGAACTACCGAGTGATTTATTGAGCGTCCTATTGAGCGACCAGTAGGTCTAGCCCGGAGACTGTTACCGTTCACCCTCGAGTTGTCTACTATCCTGGGAGTTCGGCATGAAAAAGTTGGCATATTTGCTGGTTATCGGCTCGGCGCTGCTGGTCGCGGGCTGTGGGGGCAAGGCTGAGGTAGCCCCGGCGACCCAGACGCCGAGCGCGACCGAGACCACCTCGGCCGCCGGGACGACCGAGGCCGCCGAGACCACAGCGTCGGACGCCGACACCGGGATGCCCCGGGAGACCGACATCAACCTGGACGAGGGTCTCGATCCCGCGCAGGTGGCCGCCATGACGGATGCGGAGCGGGAGTCGAACTTCCTGGCCGTGCTCGACCAGCAGGCGATCTACGTCGGCCACGACGACACCCAGCTGGAGGTCGCTCGGCAGACGTGCGCCCAGCTGGACACCATGGCTGTGGGCGACGACATCGTCCCCTACGGCCTGCAGCTGGTGGATAAGAACGGGCTCACCGAATATGACGCCGGCAAGTTCATCGGGCTCTCCACTGTGTTCTTCTGCCCGGAGAACATGGAGATCTTGGGCTACTGACCCGGCCGCAGAACTGACGGCGATGCCCGCCCGGCGGTCCACATGGACCAGCGGGCGGGCATCTCCGTCTCCAGCTCTAGAAGTACCAGGGGTAGGGCGTCCAGTCGGGATCGCGCTTCTCCAGGAACGAGTCGCGGCCCTCGACGGCCTCGTCGGTCAGGTACGCCAGGCGGGTGGCCTCGCCGGCGAACAGCTGCTGTCCCACCAGGCCGTCGTCCATCAGGTTGAACGCGTACTTGAGCATGCGCTGCGCCTGCGGCGACTTGCCGAGGATGTCCGCGGCCCACTCGAGGGCAACGTCCTCGAGCTTGTCGTGGTCGACGACCTCGTTCACCGCGCCCATGCGATGCATGTCCTCGGCCGTATAGGTGCTGCCGCGGAAGAAGATCTCGCGGGCGAATTTCTGGCCGACCTGCTTGGCCAGGTACGCGCTGCCGTAGCCGCCGTCGAAGCTGCCGACGTCGGCATCGGTCTGCTTGAAGCGGGCGTGCTCGCGGCTGGCGAGAGTCAGGTCGCACACCACGTGCAGGCTGTGGCCGCCGCCAGCCGCCCAGCCGTTGACCAGCGCGATCACCGGCTTCGGCATGAAGCGGATGAGGCGCTGGACCTCGAGGATGTGCAGGCGCCCGGAGCGCGCGGGGTCCACGGACGCTGCCGTGTCGCCGTCCGCGTACTGGTAGCCGCTGCGGCCACGGATGCGCTGGTCGCCGCCGGAGCAGAACGCCCAGCCGCCGTCCTTCTCACTCGGCCCATTGCCGGTGATGAGCACGACGCCCACGTCGGAGCTCATGCGGGCGTGGTCCAGCGCGGAGTACAGCTCGTCGACAGTGTGCGGACGGAAGGCGTTGCGCACCTCGGGTCGGTTGAATGCGACGCGGACCGTGCCCTGGGTGCGGTGGCGGTGATAGGTGATATCCGTCAGCGACTCGAAGCCGGGGACGGTTTGCCAGAGTTCTGCGTTGAAGGTCACAGACATCAGGATAGGACGAATGGGTACCGGGGTCTGCCAGGCACACCGGCGCCGGTTAGCGTGCAGGGTGTGGACGATGCGCAAGAGGTAGTAGAGGCACAGGAGAAGCGCCACGGCGGCTTCCGGAAGTTCAGCGCGGCCCTGGCGGACGGCGGCCCACACTACGGCCGGTTCATCGAGGCCATGCGGGACTTGCAGGACCTCGCGGTCTCCGCGGCGCCGGAGCCTGAGCTCTTCGAGGAAGCCGCGATCAAGGCCGAGGAGCTCGTCGCCCTGCTCAAGCCGTACGAGTCGGATGAGGGCAAGTCCCCGTCCAACCGCTCCATCGGGCTGCCGGGGCGCGGCAGCCTGCTGATGCTGCCGTGGACAGTCACCGGCTACGAGTCCGGCCGACTCACCGCGAAGGGCGTGTTCCGCCGCTTCCACCTGGGCGGCAACGGCGCGGCTCACGGCGGCACGCTGCCGCTGCTGTTCGACGACCTCTTCGGCATGATCACGCACATGGAGGGCCAGACCGTCTCGCGCACCGGCTACTTGAAGGTGGACTACCGGGCGATCACCCCGCTGAACACCGAGCTGACCGCCGAGGCCACCGTCGACAAGAAGGACGGGCGCAAGACCTATGTCTCCGCCCGGCTATTCCACGGGGAGACGCTCCTCGCGGAGTCCGACGCCCTCATGATCGAGCTGCTGCCCTGGCAGCCATGACCTCGATGGCGATCCCGCCCTTTGCGGAGCTGCGCGCCGCCGCGACGGTGGTATCGCTGCCGATGCGGGTGCGCTTTCGCGGCATCACCGCCCGCGAGGTGCTGCTGCTGCGTGGCCCGGCGGGCTGGGGCGAGTTCTCGCCGTTCCCGGAGTACGACGACGCGGAGTCGGCGCATTGGCTGGCCTCCGCGATCGAGGCCGCCTGGCTGCCGGCGCCCCCGCCGCTGCGCGCGACGGTCCCGGTGAACGCGACGGTCCCGGCGGTGCCCGCCGCCCAGGTGCCCGAGATCCTCGCCCGGTTCCCCGGCGCGCGCACCGCCAAGGTGAAGGTGGCCGAGAGGGGGCAGACCCTGGCCGACGACATCGCCCGGGTCGACGCCGTCCGCGCGCTGGTCCCCGCCGTGCGGGTGGATGCCAACGGCGGCTGGACGGTGGCCGAGGCCGAGGTCGCGCTGCGCCGGCTCACCGCCGACGGGCCCCTGGAATACGCCGAGCAGCCGTGCGCCTCGGTCCCGGAATTGGTGGAGCTGCGTAGAAGGATGCGTGGATCGGTGCTTATCGCCGCGGATGAGAGCATTCGGCGCGCTGAAGACCCGCTCACAGTGGTGCGGGCAGGCGGCGCGGACATCGCGGTGGTCAAGGTCGCCCCGCTCGGCGGCCCGCGCAGGCTGCTTAGCGTGGCCCAGCAGTTGGGCGTGCCGGTCGTGGTCTCCAGTGCCCTGGACTCCACCGTCGGCATCGGCACCGGTTTGGCGACGGCGGCCGCGCTGCCGGGACTGGCCCACGCGTGCGGGCTGGGCACCGGCGGCTTCTTCCTCGAAGACGTGGCCGAGCCGCGGCGGATGGTCGACGGGGAGCTGTCCATCGAGGCACAGGCGCCGGAGCCGGATCGGGTCGCGGGGCTGGCCGCGCAGGCTGAGCGCCAGGCCTGGTGGCTGGAGCGGCTGGCCCGCTGCCACGCGGAGCTCAGCCGAAGCTAGCCGCGCGTCTGCCCAGGCAGTTCCTACGGAATGCCGCCGTCTGACCGGACGATAGTGCCCGACGTGTAACTCGAGGCATCGCTGGCGAGGAACAGCGCCGCGCCCACAATCTCGGGCGGGTTGCCGACGCGCTTGAGGTGAAGCCGCTCGGCCATCTTGTTGGTGTGCTCCATATCCCAGGACGCCGCGATGTCGGTGAGGTACTGGCCCGGCATCAAGGTGTTGACGCGGACCTCGGGACCCAGCAGGTCCGCGTAGCCCTCGGTCATGGCGTTGAGGCCGTTCTTGGCTGCGGCGTAGGGGATGATCGAGCCCATCGGGCGGAGCGAGCCGGTGCTGCTGACGTTGATGACGCTGCCCGAGCCCCGCTCTTTCATGCGGCTCCCAACGAGCGCCGTGAGTCGGAACGGGCCTTTGAGGTTGAGGTTCAGCACGCTGTCGTACATCTTTTCGGTCACGTCGGTCACCTTGTCGTACAACGGAGACATGCCGGCGTTGTTGACGAGCACGTCGATGTGCCCGAAGCGCGCATACGCCGCGTCGACGAGGCCCCCGATCTCGTCCCATCGACCCATGTGACAGCCGTAGGCCAAGGCCTCGCGACCGGTGGTCTCGGTGATCTCGCGAGCCACGGCCTCGCAGTTCTCGAGGTTGCGGCTGGCCACCACGACGTTCGCGCCGGCCCGCGCGAAGGCTAGGCACATCTCCTTGCCCATGCCGCGACTGCCGCCGGTGACGAGAGCCACCTTGCCCTCGAGGCTGAACAGATCGAATGGCGAGGGCGCGCCTGTTCGCGCTGGGGAGGTTGCTGCGTCCATACTGGCAGTCATAATTCTCCTAGAATCAGAATGAGGTTACTCATGATACGAAACGATACATCAGATTTTGGGTACTCGGGAGTCTCGTCGCGAGCGGCGCAGGCGGCCGAGCGTAGGACGGCGCGTCAGCGCAAGGTTGCGGAGGACGAGATTGATCGACTACTTGGGATTACCCTGGAGTTGATCGAGTCGTCAGCTCCCGCAATGCCCTCAGTGTCTGAGATCGTTGCCGCCGCGGGGATCTCAAACCAGACTTTGTACCGGTCGTTTCCCAGCAAGGACGACCTGATGCTGGCGGTGCTCGAGCAGGGCGTGTTTCGGGTCGCCGAGGCCGTCGCGGAGCGGATGGCGCGCACGACGGATCCCCAGCAGCAAGTGGTCGAATGGGTGCGGGGTGTCCTGCGGCAAGTCAGCCATGGCGACGCGGCGAAGACGAGCCGGTCGGTGTTGGGGCATCTGGGCCGGGCGGGTGTCTCGAACGGGAAGGGCGGCCAGGCAGAGTTGCTGGCGCCTATCGCGGACCTGCTCCTCGGCCCACTCGCGGAATTGGGCGAAGGGCGTACTGAGAGCGTGGACTGTATTTCCGACTTGGTGTTCGGAGCCATGCGGCGGTATCTCTGGAGCGGGGTGGGGCCCGAACGTCTTGAGGTCGACCGGGTTAGCGGATTTGTCCTCGGCGGATTGGGGTTGACGGCGTCGGAGGGTGGCGCGCACGCCTGATTCCCCATCGGACCTGGGCGGTGCTGGCCTCAATGCCCACCGGGCGCCTCGCCAGGCTTAGGACCACAGGCCAGTGCATGCCGGGCCGGGAGGTTGCTGATGCTCACTGCCCATCCGGCTGGGACAGTATCGGCTGCCAGCTCTCGAGGCTGCTCATTGTCTGCGCGGCAACACTGATGCGATCGGACAGCGGTCCCCATCGACGCCTGAGTTCTAGCGCCGCGTCTGCCATCGAACCGACGACGGCGAATTCGGCGAGAATATCGTCGCCAATCAGCGCGGCCATGGTGTCCCATCGCCCCGATTTGGATAGTTCGTTCAGCTCCTCGTGCAAGCCGACCCACCCGTGTAACTCGAACACTCCGCGGTAGGCGGGCGTGGACCCGTAGAACGCAATCTGACCTCTCACATGCTGGATTGCGGCGGCGATCTCGTCCTCCGACGTACCGGTCGCGAGCATCGGGGTGACGCCAATCATCAGATCTTCGCGAGATCGACCCGACGCTGCGAGGCCCTCTTCGACGCTCGGCAAGATGACGTCTGTCAGGTACTTCTCGGTCACGAACGAATGCACTTGGAACCCGTCAGCCACCTCGCCTGCGACTCTCGACATACCGGCGCCCACGCCGGCGATCATGACCGGAGGTCGTCCGAACGGATTGGGTCCAGGATCGAACATCGGTGTCATTAGCGTGTGTGAATAGAATTCGCCCTCGAATTTCAGCTGCGAGCCATTCTCCCACGCATCCCAAATCGCGTGTAGAGCCTGCACATATTCGCGCATCCTGGCCGCGGGTCGAGACCACGGCATGCCGAATCGTCGAGTGACGTGAGCCTTGACTTGACTGCCCAATCCGAGTTGGAGCCGTCCGCCGGCAAGCGCCTGCACATCGTTGGCTGCTGTGGCGGTCACCATCGGACTACGCGCGAACGCCACAAGAATGCTGGTCGCCAGTCGAATTTCGGTGGTGCTTTGTGTCGCGGCGGCGAGAAGCACTAGCGGGTCATGGTTGGTCTCGCCCAAGCACAATGCGTCGAAACCTACCGCTTCGGCGCGTCCTGCAATGGTGGCCACCTTCCCCATGCCGGGGTCGACGAGAACATCGAACGAGGAGCTCTTCGCAACCACAGGCCTTTACCCCAATTCTGACAAAATGATAATCGCTATGCGATAAGTGTCGAGCTACTTCCTTGAAATCAGTAGACCAGATACAGTTCGATCTGTCTACATGATCCGCAAGCTGAGAGCACCCATGCCGAATGGTGGGCAATCCTGTTCGGCGCGCCTCCAAGTTTGCACCACGGTCCGATTACTGGATTGCGTCAGCAGCCTGGGCCGCGGGCGGAGTCCTCGATTCCGGCACCGGAACTGATGGAAGGAGTCTATGTCTGACAGTCGCTGATCCACGAGGATTTGGAGGCGATCTTAATGTGTTCGAATAAATGCTTAAAGTATCGGCAATGGTATGGCCGGGTTCGCGCAGGCGCACGCTGGATTGGACAGGGCTCCGACGGATGTACATGCACAACCCCGGGTTGGTTTGACTCGTTGCGTTCGGCGACAGCTGAGCCTCTACGCGCACGCCAAGTGGGCGGCCCCAGCCGTGGTTCGACGCAGGTCTCCTACTGGACAAATTTCCCCGCTATGAAAGTAGACACATCGTCATGAATGACTCGAAAGACGCACTGGTGATCGTCGAGCAACGAGGCCAGGCAAGACTACTGACTCTCAATCGGCCACATGTCCGTAATGCGCTCAGCAAGGCGCTGAGCGATGCGCTGATCGACGAACTGCATTCGGCGGATCGTGATATTGGCACTCGGGTCATCCTGCTGGCTGGAGCAGGCGGCGCCTTCTGCTCGGGAGTCGATCTGAGGGATCTTGCCGAGCACGGATTCGACGGTGGAGATTCCGGCGGCGAAAATTGCATCACGCACCTTGCTGCGGTGAAAACGCCGGTCATCGGGCTTGTGTCCGGGCCGGCCGTGACCGGCGGGTTTGAACTGGCACTGGCGTGCGATTTCCTACTTGCGGCCCCCGACGCGCGATTCGCGGACACCCACAGCCGAGTGGGAATCGTCCCTGGTGGCGGCATGACAGCGCGGCTGAGCGAAGCTGTTGGGGTCCGGCGCGCGCGCCAGATGAGCTCCACCGGTTCATATCTGGATGCAGCTACCGCACTGGCATGGGGTCTGGTCAACGAGATCGTGCCGGCTTCGGAGTTGCATGAGCGTGGTTGGGCGATCGCGGAATCCATCATGGTGGCCGACGCGCGAACCCTGGCCGCAGTCTGGAGCCTCTATGACGCGATATCTGCCGAGGGCACAACCGCGGGGGTCGACCGCGAATCGGTGATCAACCGGGGATGGAGTATCGCGGCGAACGAGGTGGCGACCCGCGCGAAGAGCGTGGTCGAACACGGACACAGAGAGTCTGGGGACTATTAGAATGTGGGGTGAGGGCAACTTCTAGAGATGCGAATGTGGTCGTGAGAATCACGGATGGATCCTTCGGCGGCAAGGCTGGTGTGCCCAGCATATTCGCCGCGGGGAGGATTCGACCGTGATTCTCTATGATGCCACGACGGCTGTCGAGTAGATTCGCTGGACCACCGATAATATCCAGGTTTAACAACGTGGCGCTGGAAAATATGATGGGCGTTGAAGTGAGCAGATCCACCCACCGCAAATGAATCTTCGGTTGAATATATTCCATTTCTTGTGAAGCTATGGGGCGGGCAGGCCCACTAGATCGCCTAGAGCATTGTAGTGCTCTTCCTCGCTGCCAAGAATTACGGTAGATGTGAATGCCCGTTTGAGGTAGAAGTGCACCGGGTGTTCCCACGTGAACCCAATCCCCCCATGCATCTGAAGGCACTCCTCGACGCCAATTAAAGCCGCGTTTGCGCAGTAGGATTTTGCCAAGGAGGCTGCGACACGGCTGTCACCAGAATCGGCGGCAAGCATCGCCGCGGCATACTGTGCGGCTGCCCGCGCCTGTTGATTATCGATCCATAGTTGGGCTGCTCGGTGTCGTAACGATTGATAGGAGCCTATCGGCCTGCCGAACTGATGGCGAATTGTCAAATACCTTTGCGCAGTCCCGAGTGCCCAATCCCCGACGCCGACCTGCTCGGACGCCACCATGGCAGTGCCGATTCTCAGGGCGTCTTCGACTGCGTGGACGGCGCTTGGCCCGATGATCAAAACATCGGACGGCGTGCTGTCAAAGTGGATATCGAACACTGGACGCGTGATGTCCATGCTTACCGGCGCGGTCACCGAGATGCCCGGGCTACTGCGTTCGACGAGCGTGACCACATGGGTTCCGTCCACAATTGCCGGGACTACCAGCATTGCCGCGCAGTCGGCCGCGAGCACACTTGTCACCGTGCCGGTCAGGGCAATACGCTGATCATTGTTTGCACGCCGGCCGGGAAGCGCCGCGGGGTGGGACCGTGGGCCGCTGGTCGCCGGCACGACCAAAGTGGCTATCTCCCCGTCGGACAGTCGACGCAGCGCGGCACCGCCTGGTCCTGACGTCGCAAGCTGGCCTGTTTCAAGTCCACTCGTCAGGGCAGCGGTGGCAAGCACTGCGCTCGCGAGATAGGGAATCGGCGCGAGTGCCCGACCTAGTTCGTCCATCACGACGGCGACCTCGCGGACCGAGGCGCCCGCGCCGCCGAACTGGCCAGGGATGAGAAGCCCTGCAAGTCCCATGTCGCGGGCCACGGTCATCCACAGGGCGCTGTCGTATCCCGTGCCCTCATGCGCCAGTGCCAGCAGATGCGCAGTCGTCGAATGTGAGTCCAGCATCCGGCGTAGGGCTGACCGAAGTTCGTCTTGGGTGGCGTCGTAGAGGAGGGAAGGGACCGTGGAAGTGCTCATTTGGGAATGTCCTGCCAGGCGAGTGCTAGGTCGATTTTCGGTTCACGTGGAAGATTCAGCACCCGATCGGCGATCTGGCCGAGAAGGATCTCTGTGGTACCCCCCTCGATGGAGTTCGGACGAGCCCGCAAATAGTGGAATGTCTCCGGGCGGTCTCGCGGATGTTCAGGGGCACTTCCCATCGACCACGCGTCGTACCTCAGAGCGTCCTGCGGGCTCAAGCGCGCGAGCAACTTTGTGACTTGCTGGTTGTTCCGTGCCATGGTCACTTTGGCTCCCGAGCCTTCGAGTCCGGGCTCGCGCATGGCGGCGAGCTGTCGGCTTCGTTCGTTCGTTAGCCGCGCAACTTCGACCTCGACCCAGATTCGCATCAACTCGATGTGGGAACCGGGCGTGCGCACGTCCGGGCGTGAGCGCCACAAACTGGTGAGCCGACCGACATGGCCTTCCTCCCGAGGCGCTGGCTTACCGCCAATGGCAGTTCGTTCGTTCATGAGAGTTGTGCGGGCCACGGCCCAGCCGTCACCGACTGCGCTGATGCGCATGGCGTCCGGTATGCGCACGTCGGTGAGGAACACCTCATTGAAATCGGCCTCGCCGGTGGCCTGTCGTAGGGGTTTCACCTCGACACCGGGGGTGTGCATGTCGAGGATGAAATACGTCAGCCCTTGGTGTTTCGGCTGGGCAGGGTCCGTACGTGCCAGCAACATCGCCCATCGAGAGAGGTGTGCGAGCGATGTCCACACCTTCTGGCCGTTCACAATCCAGTCGTCGCCATCGCGCACAGCCTTGGTGGACACGTTTGCGAGATCTGAGCCCGCACCGGGCTCGCTGAACAACTGGCACCAGATTTCCTCAGCCGTCCACAACGGGCGTAGAACGCGGCGTCTCAAATCTTCTGGTGCGTGGTGCACGACGGTTGGTGCTCCCATCCCAAGTCCGACAGGATTGCGCATGTTGTCCGCAGGCTCCGCGCCAGCACCGGAGAGCATCGATTCGACTAGGCCCTGCAGAGAGCGTGGTGCGCCTAGGCCGCCTGAGCCGATCGGAAAATGTATCCAGGCGAGGCCAGCATCGAACCGGCGGCCGAGAAACTCGCGCTCGGACAGCCCTCTCGGCGCGTTGGTCTTCAGGAAATTCTCTACCACTGTGAGCACGTCCGACTCAGTGGTCGGGGGACCTGCGGCCGACGTCATACAAGTGCTCCTAGGGTGGGTGCGGCGACTTCCTGGTGGAAGGAGTTGCGACTGGAATCGGAGCCGACATCGTGTTCAGCCCCCGGCCCGTCCACGGCCCCTGCTGGGGTTGCGATGGGAGGCTCTTGGGTCTCCGGCGCGCCCACCCGCTTGCGGGGGCTCTCGTCCCAGATGCCAAGTCCCATGTTGTCGAGCCTCCGAGCCTGATGTGACAATACCGCCAGATTGGGTTCACTGTACATACTTTTGCTGGCTCCGCGGCTCGAATGATCGTTAAGATCTAGTCGTATCGGCGATTCCGGAGAAGATCGGCCACCTTATTTCCGCCCAGCCGGATGGGCGAATGGGGCCTCATGCGATCGTCAACTCCGCCTGGCCTGTAGTTCGGTGCCGGTGGCCGCCGGGTCGAGGTCCGCCGGCGTGCAGATCCAGAGGGCTCCTCGGGTGATCGGCCTGGTCTCCCGCATGTGGGGACGGCTATGGGGGCCCATTTTCGCTGGCCGAGCGCTGGGCGGCTTTCGGGTTGGGCGTGCGGGTTTGGGCGTGGGGGGCAAACTGAGAACGATCTGTCGACGCGGCCCGGCCTCGGTGGACGGGTGTGGCGCAACCGTGGCCTTGGCGGCAGGTCTGTTGACGGTCGGGGGGAGGTTGAACCTACTCTGCCTGGCCGGCCCCTTGACGTTTGTGATTGCCATCACTAGCGTACAGAGTGTCAGAACACATCTGAGTGGGTGCGAATACCGAGTGCCCTGTCTAGCCGTCAGTAGGAGTTGCCGTGCCGCTTCAGGACCATATGCATTTGATCTCCGTGGATGACCACTTGATCGAGCCGCCAAACGTGTGGACCGATCGATTGCCGAGGAAGTTCCAAGAACAGGGCCCTCGCATCGTCGAGATGGACATGAGCCAGAACTCGGGCGACGAAGGCCTGTCGGCGCTGCTGCTCGAGACGGCGCGTCAAGGCAAGGCCGCGCCCGCCGCGCCGAAGCTGGCGGAGGTGTGGACCTACGAGGGTCGGATCTACCCCAACATTGGGCTCAACGCGGTGGCCGGCAAGAAGCCCCAGGAATACGGGATGGACCCCACGCGCTACTCCGACATGCTGCCGGGCTGTTACGACCCGGTCGCCCGCCTTGCCGACATGGACCTCGACGGGGTCGAGGCGACGATGTCTTTCCCCTCGTTCCCTAGGTTTGCCGGAACTGTGTTCCTGGAGGGCAAGGACAAGGAGCTCGCGCTGCTTTCGGTCAAGGCGTGGAACGACTTCCACCTGGACGAGTGGGCGGCGGCGGCGCCGGACCGCTTCATCCCGCAGATCATCCTGCCGCTGTGGGATCCACAGGAATCGGCGAAGGAAATCTACCGCTGCGCGGCCAAGGGCGCCCGGGCGATCTCCTTCCCGGAGAACACCGTGGGCCTGGGTCTGCCCTCGTTCTACACCGACCACTGGGATCCGGTCTTCCGCGCCGCGGAGGAGACGAAGATGCCGCTGAATATGCACTTCGGCTCGTCGGGCAAGGCCCCGATGACCTCTCCCGAGGCGCCGATGGCTGTGATGATCGCGCTGTTCGGCACCAACTCCATGTACGCGACGACGGATCTGCTGTTCTCGCCGGTGTTCTACAAGTTCCCGGACCTCAAGGTGGCGATGTCCGAGGGCGGCATCGGCTGGATGCCGTACCTGCTCGAGCGGATCGACCTCACGTGGGAGAAGCATCGCTGGTACCAGAACGTGAACAAGGAGATCCGTCCCTCGGATATCTTCCGCAAGAATATTTTCGGGTGCTTCATCGACGACTTCGAGGGTGTGGCCCGGCGGCACCAGATCGGGATCGAGAACATCATGTGGGAGGGCGACTACCCGCACTCGGACTCCAACTGGCCGAATAGCCGCCAGTACACGGAGAAGCTGTTGCAGGAGGTTCCGGATGCCGAGGCGCACCAGATCGTGGAGCTCAACGCCCGCAGGCTCTACAACTTCCCGCGCGCCAACTGAGCCGACGACGAGCATAGAAGGGGCTTGGGGCGAATCATGGCAGAAGAGCAGGATATCGCGGCCGCGGACTGGACCGATCAGGACCTGCTGACGCGCGAGTTGGCGGCGGAGCGGCTCGTAGAGGAGATGGCGAAGCTGCGGGTGCGTAAGAGCGAGCTCGAGGCCTTGCCCGGCGACGACCCCGGCACCGCATCGTCGTTGGCCTTGGTCAGCCGACGGCTTACCGCGATGGAGAACGTGCACAAGACGCTCTGACACCAGGGGTGTGTCCACCGATTCGGTGGCCACACCCCTGTGCTTTGTGGAAATGGTTGATGGCAACGAGTTTGACGACGTTGAGGAGTCGATATGGGAACAAGGCTAGACGGCAAGGTTGTGCTGATCTCTGGATCCACCCGAGGCATCGGGCGGTCGATGGCCGAGCACTTCGCGTCGGAGGGCGCGAAGGTCGCGGTGACCGGGCGCACGGTCGACCGTGGCGAGAAGGTGGTCGCCCGCATTCGGGAGGTCGGCGGGGAGGCGGAGTTCTTCCCCCTGGACGTCACCTCGGAGGACAGCGTCAGGGACGTGGTCGCCGCGACCGTGGCCCGCTTCGGGGCGCTCACCACCCTGGTGAACAACGCCGCGCCGACGGAGGCGGTGGCCACCACGATCAAGCCGATCCACGAATACTCCAATGCGGAGTGGCAGCGGATCATGACAGGCACGGTCACCGGCAACGTGTTCTGGGCCTCGAAGTACGCCTGGCCCCATCTGGTCGCGGCGGAGGGCGCATCAATACTGAATATCTCCTCGGGCCAGTCGCTTTCGGGCTTCAAGGGATTCGGCGCCTATGGCGCCGCCAAGTCCGCCGTCAACAGCCTCACCCGGTCCCTGGCGGTAGAGGGCAGCGCCGACGGGATCCGCGCGAACTGCATCCTGGTGGGCCGGGTGGTTGCGGGCCGAGGCGACTCCGGCCACCACACAGGCGGGGGGCGGCTGACGCGCATCGGCAACCCCATGGACATCGCCCACGCGGCGACCTGGCTGGTCTCGGACGAGGCGGCCTTCGCCACCGGATCGATGGTCACTGTCGATGGCGGGTTCTCGATCAACGGCGACGCGGTGCAGGATGCGGAGGCATCGGCGCCTAGCTGAGCTAGCCCGCTGAGCGCGAGACGCTACGGCGTCGCGTACCCCGGCAGCCGGCCGACGACGTCGGCGGCCGGGGTCACCCGGGTGAGGATGCCCAAGAGGTTCGCGACCATGAACTCGTGCGCCTCGGCGGACGAGCCGGCGGTGCAGTCCTCGGCGAGTACGACGTCGTAGCCGCGGTTGACGGCGTCCAGCGCCAGTCCGGGCAGGGCCACGTTGGTGGACACCCCTGCCAGGACGACGGTCTGGACCCGCTGCAGGCGCAGGAGTGCGTCGAGGTCTGTGCCGTAGAACGCGGTGAGGCCGGTCGCGCGACGGCTGACCACATCGGAGGGCTCCGGTCCGAGCTCGGCGGGGATTTCCACATCGGTGGTGCCGACGGTCATCCGGTGATGACGCAGGGCCATGGTGCCCAGGTACGAGTTGGGGAGCATGCCCTTTTGGTCTTCCCGATGCTCGATGACGCAGTGGAATACGGGCAGGCCTCTGGCCCGGAAGGCGCGGGCCAGCTCGGCGGTGCGCGTCACGACGTCGCGGGCGGCGACCTGCTCGGCGAGCCCGGGGGAGACGGTCCGCTCTGCCTCGAGGATGCCCCGCTGGCACTCGCTGATGATCAGCGCAGGCGCCACGTAGTGGGAGTGGGAGCTGGCCGGTGCGGCTGTGGACATGGTGTTTCCAATCTGCCGGTCCCACGCTCCTCAAAAGTGACGCTATGTCCGATTGGGAGAGTGAGCTTTGTGAAGTCTCTCGTAACCTAGCAGGTCAAGATGGTTGTAAAATAGTGACACGAATGCCAGAATCGGTCTAACAAAGAATCTGGATTGCGTCGCGGTCAGCGAGTTCGGGCGGCATCGTGCCGCTGGCTGAGGTCGTGGGGTATGCGGAATCCACTTGAGTCGAAGCGAGGCAGTGCCAATGACGAAAACCGACAGTGTGCAGAGATTGCCGTTGGTCGATCTGGACTGGTGGCAGAGCAACCCTGGCGAGCGAGACGCGTTGTTCGCGTCGTTGCGGGCGGACAACCCCCGCCCCTTCGTGCCGCTGGGCACGGGTCCGGACGGCGTGGTGAAGGGGTTTTGGGCCCTGACCCAGCACGAGGACGTCGTGGCCGTGAGCCGTCGGCCGGAGGATTTCGGCTCGGGCGACGGCACCCAGATCTTCGACCAGCCGCAGAAGCTCCGCGAGTACCGCGGCTCGATCATCGACATGGACAACCCCGAGCACTCGCGGCTGCGACGGATCGTCTCGCGCGGGTTCACCAGCCGCAACCTCGGCGCGCTACGCGGCGAGGTCGAGAACACGGTCTTGGAGATCCTCGACCAGATGCCCAAGTCTGGGGAATGCGACTTCGTCAGCGAATTCGCGGCGGTTCTGCCACTGCGGATCATTTGCGAGCTCCTGGGCATCCCGCGCGAGCATGAGGCGTTCCTGCTCGAGGCGACGAATGTCATCCTGGGCGCGTCGGATGCGGAGTACATCCCCGACCAGTCCGCGCATGGGATCGGCCTGGCGGTCACCTCCGCCAGCGAGGAGCTGATCCGGCTGCTCAGCGGACTGGCGGAGGCGCGGATCGAGAATCCTGAGGATGACCTGATCTCGCAGCTAGTCGCGGCCAAGGAGGACGAGAACCTCACGCCCGGCGAGATGGCGCGATTCTTCATCCTGCTGGTCGGGGCCGGCAATGAGACCACCCGCAACGTCATCACCCACGGGCTGCTGACGCTGACGCTGTTCCCCGACCAACGCGACAAGTGGCTCTCGGACTACGAGGCCCACTCTCGCACCGCCATCGAGGAGTTGCTGCGCTGGGCCAGCCCCGTAGTGCACATGCGCCGCACCGTCACCAGGGACGGGGTGATGCTGGGCGATCAGGAATTCTCCAAGGGCGACAAGGTCGTCATGTGGTACGGATCGGCGAACCGGGACGAGTCTGTCTTCGAGGATCCCTTCACCTTCGATATTGAACGAGACCCGAACCCCCACTTGGCCTTCGGTGCCCCGGGGCCGCACTTCTGCTTGGGCGCGCACCTGGCGCGGCTCGAGTTGGACGTGGCGTTCCGCGAGCTGTTCAGGCGGTTCCCGGACATCAAGGCCGTCGGCGAGCCGGACCGGCTCCGATCGAACTTCCTCAACGGGATCAAGCACCTGCAGGCCACCTACACCCACACCGAAGCGAGCTGATCGACTGTGACGACCACTGAGCCGAGCCTGGGCACGACGGTCCTCCGCGATGTCGCCGACGGCGTCATGACCATCACCCTCAACAGGCCCGATGCGGCCAACGCCATCCGGCCCGACGCGCGCAACGCGCTGATCGAGCTGTTCAACGAGGCGAGTGGCGACCCCGAGATCCGGGTGGTGGTGCTCCGCTCGACAGGTCGACACTTCTGCGGCGGCGCGGACGTGGTCCGACTGGCCGACGGGCATAAGAAGAACGTCAAGCGGGTGACCGGCGCGATGCACGTGATCATGACGGGCGCGCAGCGATTGATCGCCTCGGTCCTGGATTGCGCGAAACCTGTTGTGGCGGTGGTACAAGGCGGTGCCGCGGGGCTGGGCGCACATCTCGCGTATGCGGCAGATCTGATCGTGGCTACCGACGACGCCTATTTCGCGGAGTCCTTTGTCAAGCGCGGCCTGGTGATCGACGGCGGCGGCGCGTACATGCTGCCCCGGCGGATCGGGATGCAGAAGGCCAAGGAAATGGCGTTCTTCGGCGAGAAGCTGCCGGCGCACGAGGCGCTGACTCTGGGATTGGTCAACAAGGTGGTGCCGGCGGCGGAGCTCGAGGCCGCGGTGGCCGACTACGTCGACCGGCTGGCTGTCGCTCCCACGAGCGCGATCGCGCTGGGCAAGAGGCTGTTCAACGACTCGCCAGACACTGATAGGGCCAGCGCGTTCGTGGCGGAGGCCATGGCGCAGGAGATCCAGTCCTTCTCGCACGACGCCAAAGAGGGCATCGCGGCGTTCGTCGAGAAGCGCGACACGAATTACTTGGGATGGTGAATCGCAGATGAGTGACAACAAGCCCCGCGCGGACCTGCCGACGATCGAGGACGCGTCCAAGCCGTACTGGGACGCGGCGAAGGCGGGAAAGCTGCTGATCGCGAAGTGCCTGGCCTGCGAGAAGGTCCACCACTACCCGCGGCCGTTCTGCCCGTCGTGCTGGAGCGAGGAGATCGTCCAGGTGGAGGCCTCCGGCCGGGGCACCCTCTACACCTATTCCACGGTGTACATGAACGATCTGCATCCGTTCAAGGAGCGGCTCCCGTATATCGCGGCGATGGTCGAACTCGAGGAGGGGCCGCGCCTGATGACCAACATGGTGGACTGCGAGCCGGCCGATCTCGAAGTGGGCATGCCCGTGCAGGTCGCCTTCCGTCCCATCACCGATGAGATCGACGCGACCGTCTTCCAGCCTGTCCCCTGACTGGCGGAATCCGGCCCAGAGCAGTACGTAATTGTCCATGAGTAGGCACTGAACAGGGAGATAGAGACAACATGAGCGGATTGCTCGACGGCAAAGTTGCCGTAGTCACCGGGTCCGGCCACGGCATCGGCCGCGGGCACGCACTCGAATTGGCCAAGCACGGCGCCACCGTCATCATCAACGACCTGGGCACGTCCATCGACGGCGAGGGCACCGGCAAGGTCGCCGACGA
Organism: Tomitella biformata AHU 1821; assembly: GCF_000524475.1. Lineage (GTDB taxonomy): Bacteria > Actinomycetota > Actinomycetes > Mycobacteriales > Mycobacteriaceae > Tomitella > Tomitella biformata. Next base: position 160,786 of record NZ_BAVQ01000036.1, read on the forward strand.
GGTCGTCCAGATCATCAAGGACCGTGGCGGCAAGGCGATCGCAGACTTCAGCGACGTCGGCGACGAAGCTCAGGTCGACCGGCTCGTCGAGCGGGCCTATGCCGAGCTGGGTCGCCTCGACATCGTGGTGAACAACGCCGGCATCGTGCGGGACCGCGCGGTGTGGAACATGAGCGCCGACGACTTCGACCTCGTCATGCGGGTCCACGTGCGCGGCAGCTGGCTCACCAGCCGGGCGGTGGCACGCAAGTGGCGGGCGGAGTCGAAGGCCGCGGGCGCCCCGGTCTACGGCCGCATCATCAACACGACCTCCGGGGCTGGACTGCACGGACACTTCGGGCAGACCAACTATGGCGCCGCCAAGGCCGCTATCGTCGGGCTGACCCAGACCCTGAGCCTGGAACTGGCCTCCATCGGCGCGACGGTCAACGCGATCAGCCCCGGCGGGCGCACCCGTATGTCGGCGACGATGTCCGGTGGGCAGGCCGCCATCGAGCCCGACGAGCGCGGCGAGGACGAGTTCGACCCCAAGGACCCGTCGCTGGGCTCGCCAGTGGTGGCGTGGCTGGCAAGCCCCGAGGCCGCGCATGTGAGCGGACAGGTGATCCGGGCGATGGGCGAGGACATCCAGTGGCTGCGGGGCTGGACGCCCGCCGCAACCGTCTCCAATGGCGGCAAGCGCTGGGACGCGAACAAGTTGGGCGCAATCCTGGCGACTGACGTGTTCGGCACCCGCGCCCCGGGCCTGCGCTTCGGCGGCTAGCTGGAAGAAGACACGGGGCCACTGCCGCTCCGAGCCCTGCAGTGGGGCTCGGAGCGGCAGAACTGAGGAAGGGCAGCAAGTGGCGGGACAGCGATTCGATGGCAAAGTCGTCCTGGTGACGGGCGCGGCACAGGGGTTCGGCCTCGCCTTCTCGCGGGCCTTTCACGCCGCCGGCGCCGAGGTGGCGCTGATCGACGTGAACATCGACGAGGCCGAGCGCGAGGCCTCGGAGTTGACGGCCGCGGGGTCCGGCGCGCTGGCTGTGCGCTGCGATGTGAGCGACGAGGCCGACGCACGGGCGGCGGTGGACGCCACGGTTGCGCGCTTCGGGCGGCTGGACGTGCTCATCAACAACGCGGGCCTGCATCTGACCAAGTACAACCAGCCGTTCGGCAGTCTCGGCGCGACCGAACTTCGGCGGCTGCTGGACGTCAACGTCGTCGGCGTGGTGAATTGCGCCCTCGCCGCCTCGCAGGCCATGGCCCCGACGGGCGGCGGCGTCATCGCCAATATCTCGTCGATCGGCGGTTACCTCAGCACCACCCCGTATGGCGTCTCAAAGTTGGCGGTGCGGGGCTTGACGGTGGCGCTAGCCAGTGAGCTCGCACCGATCGGCGTCCGCGTCAACGCGATCGCACCCGGTCTGATGGCCACTGAGAACGCGATTGCGGACCTCCCGCCGGGCATGGTGGCGGACTTCGTCGAGAATCGTCAGCTGATACCTCGGCTTGGGGGAGTGGACGATGTCGTCTCGATGATGCTGTTTCTGTGCTCTGACTCGGCCTCCTTCGTCACCGGTGAGACGGTGCGGGTGTCCGGTGGCTATCCGCTCGGCATGTGACGCGCGAGGCAAACTACCCCTAGGAAAGTAGAGCCAATGGATCTGCTGAGCGACTTCCCGCCGTTCGAGGACGAGGAGCTTCGGCTCGCGTTGGCCGATGCCGAGCTGCCGTCGCTGCTGCCCGCGATCGCCCATCTCACCGGTGATACTGCCGTGTTGGCCGATCTCCTGCGCCCGGCCGTCAACTCGACCCCGCTGGGCCTCGAGCCGCAGGGCGGGCTGTCCGCGGAGGCGCAGGACCTTGCCCGTAAGCACGCCTTCGAGGCATTGCGCAGCTGGAACTCCCAGGGACGGCCGGATCGGCGGGGGAACGGCGCCGTCGAACTGGAGCCGATACTCGAATTCATCACAGGACCGGCCGACGCCGACTCGGTGGCCCTGCACATGAGCCAGCTGGGGCTCGGGGGAGAGACGTCGTGGACCAAGGCCGCGGTGGCGCCGGATCGCGAGTTCAAGGTGGTGGTCATCGGCGCCGGTATGTCCGGGTTGGCCGCGGCCTACCGGCTGCGGCAGGCCGGGGTCGAGTTCGTGGTGCTGGAGCGCAACACGGATGTGGGCGGGGTGTGGCTGGAGAACAGCTACCCGGGTTGCCAACTCGACACGAGCAACTTCTCATACAGCTATTCCTTCGCCCAACAAGCGTCCTGGCAGTACCAATACTCGCGGCGCGACTCGATCCTGGCCTACTTCCAGCGTTTCGCCAGCGACCAGGCGCTGCGCGATCACATCCTCCTCGGCTGCGAGGTCTCGGCCGCCAGGTACGACGAGGCCACCGCCACCTGGCAGGTGACGTACACCGATCCCGACGGTTCGGTGCGGCGCATGACGGCGAACGTCGTGGTCAGCGCCGTCGGCCAACTGAACAAGCCCAGCTATCCCAACGTCCCAGGGCGGGAGACTTTCGCGGGGGGATCCTGGCACACCGCGCGATGGGACCACCAGACTGATCTCCGGGACAAGCGGGTTGCGGTGATCGGCGCCGGCGCCAGCGCGTTCCAAGTGGTCCCCGAGGTGGCCGGGGAAGCCGAGCACCTGACGGTGTTCCAACGGACCCCGCCCTGGATCATGCCGACCCCGACTTACCACTCTCTGCTGAAGCCGGGCCTGCGGTGGCTGTTCCAGCACATTCCGGACTATCACCGCTGGTTCCGCTTTTACCAATTCTGGGTCAGTGTCGAGGGCCGCCGGAAATACGCTGTGGTCCAGCCGGGCTGGGCCAAGCGCGACTCGGTGTCCCCGGAGAACGAGGCACTGCGTGACGGCCTGGCAGGTTATCTGGAGCGGGAGTTCGCAGATCATCCCGACTTGCTGGCAAAGGTGGTCCCGGACTACCCGCCCTATGCGAAGCGGATGCTCCGCGACGACGGACGCTGGGCGGAGACCCTCAAACGCGACGATGTGACGCTGGTGGACGACGCGATCTCGAAGATCACCCCAGCGGGGGTGGTCACGGCGGACGGCTCGCTCCACGAGGCGGACGTCATCATCTACGGCACAGGGTTCGCGGCCTCGGAGTTCTTGGTCCCGATGGAGGTGTCCGGGCGAGGAGGGGTTCTCCTGCACGAGCACTGGGGCGGGGAGGCACGGGCAAACGTCGGTGTCACCGTTCCGCAGTTCCCGAACCTCTTCCTTCTTTACGGACCGAACACCAACCTGGTGGTCAATGGCAGTATCGTCCTCTTCTCCGAGGCCGAGGTCGACTATGTGATGGCCTGTCTCCAGGAGATCTTGGCGGCGTCGGCCGGCGCGATGGAGTGCCGAGCGGAGGCGCTGGAGAAGTTCTATGCCCGGGTGGACGAGGCCAGCGGGCGGATGGCCTTCGGCGTCGCGGGCGTCAACAGCTGGTACAAGAGCGCGTCGGGCCGAGTCTCGCAGAACTGGCCGCTGAGCACACTGGAGTTCTGGCAGCGGACCCGTCGCCCCGATCCCGATGACTACATTTTGGAGGTTCGGCATGACTGATGTGGCAGATGGCGTCGTCGGCTCGGCGCAGGTGGGCTCGGTGCAGGTGGAGGGCGCGGCCATCCACTATCGGGTGCGCGGCCGCGGCGGCCGCGACCTGATCCTGGTGCATGGGCACCTCGCACACGATTGGTGGTGGCACGCGGTGGCGCCCATCCTCGAGCGTGACTGGCGGGTGGTCACGGTGGACCTCAGCGGACACGGGGACAGCGGGCATCGGGCGGAGTATTCCGTGGCGCAGTGGTCGCGGGAGGTCGCCAAGGTGCTCGACGCGGTGGACTCGAGCGACGCGGTGCTGGTGGGGCACAGCCTGGGTGGCAGCGTCACGATCGCCGCGGCGGCCAATCACGCGGAGCGTGTGTGCGGGCTGGTCCTCATGGACACGTACATCGTGGGACAGGGCTCGGAGCTGCCGCAGATTCCCCGCGGACGCAGGCGAGTGTACGGGTCCCGGGCGGAGGCGCTGGCCCGCTTCCGGGTGCTGCCCCCGCAGCCGGCGCCGGCCGCGGAGTTCATGGCGCCGATCGCGGAGAACTCGCTGCGGCCGGTCGAGGGCGGGTGGACCTGGAAATTCGACAACGTCTCGCCCTTGATCGTCGACTACGACTTTGTGTCGGACTGCATCGCGCGCTTGGCCGTCCCGACCCGCTACGTCTATGCCGAGCACAGCGCGGTGGTGACGGCGACAGTCCTGGCGAACGTGCGAGAGTCGTTTCCGGCCGCGACCGCGATGAGCATGGTGGTCGGCGCGCACCACCATCTGATCCTCGAGCGTCCCGCCGAATGCGCAGAGCTCATCAGCGCGGCGGCGCGGCAGATGGCCGTCGGCTAGCGTCGTGGCCTACCGTCTCGATCCGGAATTGCGCGCGGCGGCAGAGCGATTCCCGGCGCCCGACCTCCTCGATCCGGCGGCGGCGCGCGCGGCGAGCGCGGCCCGCCGGCGTATCGACCCCGGGGCCGCTATGGGCGACGTGGGCGTGGACGCCGCCGACCACGTTGTGGCGCGGCCCCAAGGTTCGCCGCTGCGGGTCCGGGTATACCGCCCGCGCCGCGAGCAGGACCTCGTCCCCGGAATACTGCATCTGCACTCGGGCGGTTTTGTCATGGGCTCCGTCGATGCGGCGGATGTGCGGAATATGGCGTTGAGCAGCGCTGTCGGGGCCGTGATCGTGGCGGTGGAGTACCGCTTGGCGCCCGAGCATGTGTACCCGGCAGCGCTCGACGACGCGGCGCTGGCGCTGGCGTGGATGGTCACGCAGGCCGGCAAGCTCGGCGTCGACGTCGAACGGATCGCGCTGCACGGCCGAAGCGCGGGCGGGGGTCTCGCGGCGGCGCTGGCACTGCGAACCCGCGACGAGTCCGGCCCACGAGTTTGTTTTCAGTATCTCAGCGCGCCCCAGCTCGACGACCGGTGCGACACAGCCAGCATGCGCCGGTTCGTGGACACTCCGATGTGGACCCGGCGCAGCGCGCAGCAGAGCTGGGGGCACTACCTCGGGCCGGGAGCCGCGCCCACCGAATATGCGGCCCCAGCCCGGGCCGTCGACCTCTCGGGTCTGCCGGCGGCCTATATCGGGGTGATGGAGTTCGACCCCATGCGGGATGAGGCGTTGGGCTACGCGGGCGCGCTCGCGGCGGCGGGGGTGCCGGTGGAGGCCCACCTGTTTCCCGGCACGTTCCACTGCTCCGCGGTGTTGACCGACTCCGCGATCTCGCGCCGAGAGAGTGCGGAGGAAGTCGCGGTGTTGCGTGCGGCACTGCGGCGGGCCGACTGACTCAGCCGAGCGCGAGATCGCGGCCGGCTAGATACCCCATGGTCATCGCGGGTCCGAGAGTGCCGCCGGCCCCTGGGTAACCCGCACCGGTCGGGTGCGCGGACGCGTTCCCGACCGTGTACAGGCCCGGAATCGGTGCGCCGGCGAGGTCGAGCGCCCGCGCCCGGCCGTCGGTCCGCACTCCGCCGCTGGTGCCGAAGGCGCCGGGCACAAGTTCGACGCCGTAGTACGGCGGCGCGTCGAGCGGCGCCAGCGCGGGGTTCGGGTGGGGGTTCGCGGCGTCCCCATAGAATTCGTCGAACACGTTGGCGCCCCGGTGGAAATCAGGGTCCACGCCGCGGATCGCCCCGGAGTTGAACCGCGCGACGGTGGACTCGAGGGCGGCGCCGTCGACGTCAAGCCCCGCGGCCAACTCCGAGAGCGTGGGCGCAGAGGCGATCCACTCGGGGACGTCACTGCCGGCGCGATGGCTGAGGAAGCCGTAACGCTCCAGGAACGACTGGTCGAATACCACGAACGCCGGCAGATCCGGGGTGGCGCCGGTGCTATCCCGTTGGATCATCGATCGGGTGAGGTCGTTGTAGTTCTGCGACTCGTTGGCAAAACGCTTGCCGGCGCGGTTGACCATGATGCTGCCCGGGCCCTGCCGTTCGGCGCGGACCATCGTGCCCACCGGCCGACCGTCGGTCTGCTCGCCGGGGACCACCACCATCGGCACCCACCATGCTTGGTCGAGGTTGGCCAGTGCGGCGCCCCGCTCCGCGGCCATCCGGAGCCCGTCGCCCGTGTTGTGCGGCGGGCTGCACGTCGTCTGGAGCGGTCCCGTGAGGTGCTCGCCGACGAGCTGCGGATTCCACTCGAAACCGCCGCAGGCCAGGACAACGCCTCGCTGGGCGTGCAGTGCCAGGCCGTCTGCCTCGACCCCGGACACGCGGCCCGAGTCGCGCAGCAGCGACTCCACCCGGACTCCGGTGGCCAACGCCACCCCCAGTGATCGGCACGCCTGGAGCAGTGCGGCGATCAGGGCATTGCCTTTCGCGACTATGCCGGCCGCGGCGCGCTCTTGCAGCTCGGCCCAGGGGAAGTTCAGCCAGGGTCCCCATTCCCTGAACTCGCTCATGGAGAACGGGAGCTGCTTGTGCGGGCGCAGGGCCTGCCGCAACGGCCCCAGAAGGGCGCCATCGTAATTGCGCACCTGCAACGCCCGGCCGGTCCCGAAGCCATCGAAATCGGGACGGTAGTCGGGGAAGTCGGTGGCTGCGTCGAAGTGCAGGTCGCATTCCGAGCGGACGAACTCGATCATCTCGGGGCCGGCGGCGACTACCGCGTCGAGCACCTCGCCAGGGGTGCGGCCGCGGCACACCGATTCAAGGTAGCCGCGAGCGGCCGCAGGGGAGTCGGGCACGCCTGCCTCCCGCTGGTAGGGATTGCATGGCACCCACAGGGTGCCGGCGGAGATCGCCGAGGTGCCGCCGAAATAGTCCGATCGCTCGAGGACCGCCACGGAGAGGCCACGGCTGGCGGCCGCGGCCGCCGCGACCAGCCCCGCCGCGCCGGAGCCGACGACGACCACGTCAAAGGTCTTGAGGTCCAGGGTGGTCCACGCCCTCACGAAGCGTCCTCGGTGGGCGCGGTGGGCGCCCACCGCGCCTCGACGAGATGGGTGCGCTTACGGCTCTCCGCCATTCCCGCCTGCAGCAGCGGGATCATGGCGTCCAAGGTGTTGATGACGCTGCCATGCGCAGGAGCCACCAGCGCGGGCGGGTAACGGTCGAACAGCTCCGCCATGTCGGGCTCGCTGTGCGTGGCGTCGACATGGCGGGTCCAGAACAGGGCCCGCTCGTTGAGGAACACTGTCTGCTCAAGATCGGGCTCCGCAGGCAGCTCGCCGGAGTACAGCGCGCACTCGCCGGCGAGGTGATGGTGCGAATAGGAGAACCCGTCGGCCACAAACATGATTCGAGCGCCGGTGTCATAGGCCCACATCGTGTTGGGCAGATCGCGCCAGACTGCGGGCAGCGTGATGACGGAACGGCCGCCGAGGTCGACTTCGTCGCCCACCGCCGAGGGCTGGAGGTGGGCTTCGAGCTGCGGGTAGTACAGGTGGTAGTCGCGGGTGTCGCCGACGATGGTCAATTGCGGATACCGCCGGGCCAGGTGCGGCAAATTGCCCGCGTGCGGCATCTCGGGATGGGTCGGCAGCACGTAGTCGAGTGGCCGGTCCCCGAGGATCTGGTCTAGCGCAGCCTCGACCACGTCCCAGTGCGAGGGGTGGCCGGTGTCGATCAGCAGGGTTTTGTCCTCGCCGACGATCAGGTAGGTGGAGACGTGGCCATGCCAGGTCGCCTCGCCATAGAGGAACTTGAGGCAATCGCCCAGCCAGTGCACGCCCGGCGCAATCTCCCTTGGCAGGTCGCGTAGTTCGGTGGATTTTGACACGTTGCCCTCTGCTCTCGTAGTCACGACTGGACACAGGTCTCGAGCAGTGACTGTGTCGCGGCGTAATAGAACTCGACCGTCTCGGGGCCGCGCATGACACGGCCGTGCCCGGGCGCGATGATGCGGATGTCGCGCGTGGCGAACAACCGTTCCAGCTCTGCGGCAAACGGTCTGGTGTCGGCCCTCAACAGCCAGTCGAACTTGGTGAACAGCCGCGGCGCCAGATCGGCCAGCTCGAGCGTCTCGGGAGGGGCATCGCGCACGAGGCCCTCGAGCCCGGCGTTGTGCAGACCCTCGAAGCCGAGGCCGTCTGAGGTGAACAAGGCGCCGGTGGCCTCGTCGAACAACCAGAATGTGGTGAGCACTCGCAGCGAGGTCGCCACCAGCTCGACGTCTCGGCCGGGACCCAGGCTCAGCTTGTCGCCCGCCCGCTTGCGCAGGATCTCAATGGCGTGGTCCGTTCTGATCTGCTCTTGCGGGCTCACGTCGTCGAAGAAGTCGAATGGGTTGCTGACGCCGCCGCCGAAGATGCTTACCACGTTGAATTGTTGGATCAGCGGTCCCAGGTTCGTGAGGCAATCACCCTCAAACCTGGTGCAGAACACAGACAACTCGACCTCCGGGCCGATCAGGCCGGAAAGTTGGCCGAGGACGGTCTGCTCGTGGGCCGCGACGCCAGTGTCCACCAGCAGCGCTGTGTCTGTCTCCAGCAGGAGATACGCGGCGATCGGCTCATGCGGGTAGGCGTCCGGGGCTGCCCAGGAGATTCGGCCATCATTCGGCACCGTGTCGCCGAGGGCATACAGCTTGCCGGGCACGATTTCCACAGGATCGGGGCTCATCGGGTACTCCGTCTCGCAGAACGATGGTCACAATCTGACGATCCATTCACTATGGGTTTGGGGATTGAAGCGGGAATCCGCCCCATTCTCTGGGTTGAAGACGCCTATTATCAGCATATTCACCGTATTTGGCGACCGAGCTGGTCCACGCGCTGTATCCGCAGCAATCACATTCTGACAGTATTGAACATAAGTGATGTGGCTCACCTGTGTCAATCATCGGGCGCGGCCCTGTGCTCTCCGGGGTCGGGGCTGAGCGCGCCGCTGCTATCCCCGCCGACGCCGTCCGAATCTAGATATCGGTGTTAGATTCGGGGGTGCCGAAGCGCAGATCTGCTGGCAGACAAGGAGAACGACGAATGGCCGAGAACCTGCTAGCGCCAACCCCCGGGATCCAGGAGCCGGCTCCAGACACGCCGAATCGGCGGCCGCGCTCGATTCGGCGCACCACCTCGGTCGACATTCTTCGGCCGGCGGGCCCGACGGGGGTCCTCGAGCTGGTCGGCTCTGGTCGGGACCTGTCCACATCTGCCGACGGCGTCACTGAGGCGGTGGCTGAGGCCCGGATGGCGGTCGACATCGACTTCGCGCCGGGCCAGATCGTCAGGAGGGTCGATTGCACGCCGATGGTGACGGGGCTGGGCGCGCTTGTGGGGGCCAGAGCCTCCTCGGGTTTCCGTAAGGCGCTCAGCGGCGCGCTCGGTCTCGACGGCTCACCGGCGCAGGGGAGCCGGGCGGGCTCGAATGCGATAAGCGTCCTGCATCGACTGCTGGACGATGTGCCTGTGGCCACCGTGATCTCCGGTTTCGCGTTGACCCATGAGTTGCCGGCCGAGGATTTAGCGAGGATCAGCCGTGGTGGCGAGCGGCAGCGGCGCTCCGGATCGCCGGCGGACTACTGCGCGGGATTCGTGTCGGGCGGCACCATGATGAGGGGCGTTGAGCGGGCCGGGGTTTCACCGCTCATCATCGGGCCTCCTGCGCCAGACGTCGTGAACGGGGCCGATCCTGAAGCGTGGCATTCGATGTCGCGGATGCCCGTGAAGTCGATGCGGCGGCTGCGGCGCATGGATGTCTGGATGGATGGTCCGGCTCCAGCCGGCCGGGTGCGGGTAGACGCGATGTTCCGGGATAGCTACGTCGACGCAGGCGGGGACGAGATGGTGGTCCACGAATACCAGGTCGATCTCGAGCTGCGGGCGGATTCGAAGGTGCTAGACAGGTTGGTCGTCACACCGCGGGTGCTGCCCTGGCCGGAGTGCCCGGGCGCGGTCGCCGGCGCCCAGCGGCTCGTTGGCCACACGGTCGCCGCCGCCGGCGAACTCGTGGGCCAGGAATTCCGAGGAGTGTCTAGCTGCACCCACCTGAATGACCTGCTGCGCTCGCTCGGGGACGTGACTATCCTGTCAGAATTCCTGCTCCGCGGCCGCTAGGCGTGGAAACGGGCCGGCCTCCGGGGTCGCGGAGGCCGGCCCGCAGCCGGTGCCAGACTCGTGGCGGCTACGAAGTCTTGCCCACGTACCTCATGTCCACGATGCCGACGAAGTCTCCCTGGCCGGCGGTGGTGATCCCAACGACATCGTCGGTGTAGGCCATCTGTGTCGGCACGCCGCAGAGGAACACGTCGAACGCGTCTTGCGCCGCGATTCCGGACGCCTGTGAATACAGGTCGGTCCGCTCGTCATCGCTGATGTTCGGGTCAAACGACGCTGTCACCAGGTCCTGGAAGTTCTGCGGCGCGAGGGTGGGGAATCGCTGCGGCACCATGTAGTTCGTGCGCAGTGTCTGGGACGAGAAGGGGAATGGGAGACGGGGGTTGAGGAGCGAGTGCCCGCCCTCCGCAAACTTTAGCGCTGCGTCGTTGGACGCCATCGGCATGATATTGACCTTGACGCCGACCTCGCCCAGCTGCGCCTGCAGCGCCGTGGCCATCTCCTGCTGCGGTGAGAGCCCGGCGGTGTGGGTGAGGTTGATAGTCAGGTCGCTGGGCGCGTTCGCCGCGACAAGCAACTCGCGAGCCTTCGCCGGGTCGTAGTTGTAAAGGTCGTCGACCTTCTCGCTGTGCCCGTCCACGCCGGCCGGCAGCGGCTGTGTGACCGGCTCGCAGATTCCGTTGAGCAGGCCCTCGTTGATGCCCTCTCGGTCGACGGCGTAATTGAGCGCCTGTCGCACGCGGGCGTCTTCTAGCCCTGGCTGGCCGATGTCTAGCTGGAGCGCGTAGAACTGCCCCACAGGGAAGGTGTGCAGCTTGTATTTCGGCTGCGCGATCAGCGTCTTGACGTCGTCGGCCTGGCCGGCCTTCACGAGGATGGCGTCGACCTGGCCGCTGCGAAACGCGTTGAGCCGGGCATTGTCGTCGGTGATGCCCACGATCTCGAGGGTTGCCGGCTTCTGGGCCTCGGGGTCCCAATATCCGTCGTGACGCTTGTAGGTGATGCGGTCGCCGGGGCGGATGGTCTCAGGGATATACGGTCCGGAGCCGGCCGTGTCCACGGTGAGGTCCACGCCGCCGTCGAGTGCCAGCGGATTGATGATGGAGGCCTCGGTCGAGGTGAGGACGGCGGGCAGGTCTGCCGCGAGGCGATTGGTGCTGATCTTGACCGTTGCCGGATCGACCGCGTCGACGGCGGAGATCATCGACAGGGAGCCGGCGACGCGGGCCTGTTTGGGGTCGCGGGCGCGGTCCAGGCTGCGGGCGACTGCCGTCGCGTCGACGGGGGTGCCGTCGTGGAAGGTGGCGTCGTCGCGCAGGTGAAAGGTGACGGACATCCCGTCGTCCGCGAAATCCCAGGACTCCGCGAGCATTGGCGTGACCTCGGGGCCGGTCACGGCCTGGGTCAGGCGGTCGTAGACGGGGGACAGGTAGTTGAAGTCGACCGAGTAGTTCGTGGATTGGTGGGGGTCGAGGTTGGTGGGACCGAGGGTCCAGGCCATGGAGAACTTGGCGTTTCTGTCAATCTCCCCCGTCGACTCGGCTGCGGAATCTCCCGCGCTGCTGCCGCACGCGGTGGCGGCAATGGCGATTATCGCGAGGAGCGCGCTAGACCTTAGTTTGAATGCGGGGGGCCATCCTGGGGATTTTCCGGGCATAGCCGGCCACCTTTCTCGGGTGATGCACTGTGGGAACTTGCTCGGAAACCGTCGCTGGAAACCTGGGCCGACGGCACGATCATCAGACTCGGATTCGGGAGCCCTCGGGGAGAGGGCTCGATCCGCGGATGGTTGGGCCAGATGTTGACTCGAATGGTATTCTGACAGCCTGAACATAGGTGACCTGAATCACTCATGTCAATGGGGCCCGCTGCTTCCGTCGAGGGTGGTCACCTCCGGCGCTGTTCGGGGGTGCCTGCTACCTGACAGTTTCGTGCGTGTGGCTGGCGCTGGTTGCTCCGAAGGGCTTTTGCGCGAGCGTTAATGGGGTAAATCTGACATACATGTTAGGTGTATCTATCTTGGCGCCATCGACTCCTCCGGAGGTGGAGGAGTCTCATCCGGGGAGGTCGTATGACGTTGCAGGTGGGATTTATCGGTGCTGGCCAGATGGGGGAGCCAATGGTTGTTCGGCTCTTGGAGTCAGGTCATCGCACGCAGGTATATGTCCGCAACGCAGATACCGCCGCACGGTTGCAGAAGCGGGGCGCGGTGGTTGCGGACACTTTGGCCGAATTGGCCAGCACCGCCGATATCGTGATCTGTTGCCTGTTCTCGGATGCGCAACTCTTTGAGGTGACGCTCGGCGAAAATGGTGTGGCCCGACATATGAGGCCGGGGTCCATCCTCATCTCGCATACAACGGGGAGCGTCGACGCCGTTCTCCGGATTCAGGAGGAGGCGGGGAGCAGGGTCGAAGTGCTGGACGCGCCAGTCAGCGGCACCGCGGAGGAAATCTCGCAGGGGGGACTCACCGTGCTGATTGGTGGCGCTCAGGGCTCGGTGGACCTGGTCAAGCCAATATTGTCTGCGTACGCAGACTCGATCCTCTGGAGCGGAGGGCTTGGTTCCGCGCTCAACGTGAAGCTGATAAACAACCTGCTCTTCGCTGCCAACGTCCAACTGGTGGCGGACGCGGTCCGAATAGCCCGCGGACTGGACGTTGACCAGGACGCATTGCTGGCCGCTCTAGCCGTGTGCAGTGGCTCCAGCGGGGCGTCTGAGCGTGCTCTGCAGACAGGAGGTGTCGAGCGTTTCGCAGAGATCGCAGGCCCTTTCTTACAGAAGGATTTCGAGGCCTGCGTGGAGGCCGCAGAGAAGGGGAAGACCGATATCGGTCTCCTGGGAGCGGTGGTTCGTGAGGGCCTGTTCGACTTCGATCCGTCGGATACCGACGACCCTCGCCGTGCGCCATAAGGATCTGGATCAGCTTGGCGCCTGGGAAGCGGCGTAGCTGTGCAGTTGATTTGTCAAACCAATGTGATGGAGGAATAGCGTGGTCGAACAATGGATTTTGGACTACTTTGCCGCATGGAGCGCAGAGGACCCTGAGAAGGTTGCCAGCTATGTCACCGAGGACTGCGTCTACGAGGACGTGAGCGCTGGGCACATTTCTCGAGGCCGCCGTCAGGTGGCGAACTTCGTCCGGCTCTCCAACAAGGCCGTGCCCGATGTGAGTTACGAGGTCGTGAGCGGGCACAGCACGGCGACCGCATATGCGGCCGAGTGGATCATGCAGCCCCAGGGCCTGCGCGGTTCCTCCGTCGGCACCCTGGTCGACGGCAAGATTTCGTCGAACCGAGATTACTGGGACGGTGCGAAGTTTCAGCCGGGTAGAGCTGACGCCTGATACCTGCCGAGATCCAGGCGTTGTGATCTGTCAATGACGAGCTCAACGATCGTAGAAATATCGAGGAAGGCCTCGCCCAATATGCTGGGCGAGGCCTTCTCCTGCTGGCGATGGGTGACTCTGCTCGGTTGTGTGGGATGTCAGGCGCGCTGTGGGCCTCGCAGGCGGTCCCGCCACCGCTGGAGATCGGAAGCGCTGGCGCCATGGTCGAGCAACCATCCAGACGGCCCAGTCGGCCAGCCGAGCAGGCGGTCGACGACGCTGGTGATTGCCTCCTCGGGAGCAAGCAGCCAACTGTCGGGAATCGGCCGGCTCCCCTTATGCCCCTTGGCCTTCCATCGGCTCTGCAGTGGGGACATGTTCGGGCCGGTGCGGAGGTAGTCGGTGATGACTGCGGAGGGTTCCACTTCGACGGCCAGGAGCAGCGCGGCGACGACCACCCCGGTGCGGTCCTTGCCCGCCGAGCAGTGCACGAACACGGGACCGTCGGCGTGGGCGACGATGGGCAGTAGGCCAGCGATCCGCTCGGCGGCGGTGTCCACGATGTTGTCGTAGAGGGTCGTCAGGTCGGGCGGCAGCTCGGCCGTCGGGGCGGCGGCGTCGTGCAGCGGTCGATGGTGGGCGGCGGTGCGGCCGGGCCAGTCGAACGGCGCCCGCTCGCGCTCGCCGACGGAGCGCAGATCCAGCACGGCCGCCGGGGGCCAGGTGGGAACCTCTGTGGGCAGCGTGTCCCCGGGGTAGGGCGCGTCGCCGCGGTAGAGGATCCCCGGCAGCGTCCGGGCACCATCGGCGAAGGGCAGCCCGGCGGTGTCGCGGAGATTGGCGAGCCGGTCGGTGCGGGCTGATAAAGGCTCTGCTGTCACGTCGAGTCCTCTGCTGTGGCGGGGGCAGTTCGCCGCTGGGCGCGCGGGGCCGGCGGATTCTCCCGGGCTAGCTCGCGCAGGCGATTGCGGTCGGTTTTGGACATGGCGGTGAGCGGGAGAGCATCGAGCAGGATCAGATGGTCGGGAGACTTGTAGTCGGCCAGCCGGTCCCGGGACCACGCGCGCAGGTCTCGCAGTTCGGGTGGTGCGGCTGGGTTTTCGGGAACCACGAACGCCACGCCGATCTCGCCGATGACGGGGGCGGGGTATCCGACCACCGCGGCGGACCGCACCGCGGGATGCTCCGCGAGGACCTGTTCGACCTCCACTGGGTGGATATTGAAGCCGCCGCGGATGTAGAGGTCTCCGGAACGGCCGGACAACGCGAGATTGCCGTCCTCGGTGAGCATGCCGAGGTCTCCGCTAACGAGATATCCGTCGGCGTCGAACGCGGCCCGGGTGGACTCCGGGTCACCCCAATAGCCGCGCATGACGCAGCCGCCCCGCACGCGCACGGTGCCGATTTGGCCGGGGGGCGCGTCGTGGCCGTCGTCGTCGGTGATGCGGATGGACATGCCCGCTTGGGGACGTCCGACGGTCCGGAACGCCACGTCGGCGGGGTCCCCGGGCTCGGTGCCGCAGATCGTCGGGGACTCCGTCATCGCATATCGCACGACTAGGGGCACCCCGATCAGCTCGGCGGTGCGGGAGACGAGGTCGGGTGAGGCGGGCGCGCTGGCGACCACTCCCACTCGGAGGTGGGGCAGTGAGTCGCGACTGACGCCGGGTTCCTCGAGCAGCTTCGCCCACTGGGTGGGGACCCCGCCGCCGACGGTGATCCGCTCCGTCTGCAGCACCTCGAACATGCGGGACGCCGACCAGGGCGCGGGGGAGATCACCACCGTGGTGCCCCAGATCAGCTGGTCCCAGAGCTTGGACATGTAGCCGGCATGGGGGAATGGGGTGGCGGACAGGCGGCGGTCATAGGGTGCGCTCATGGCTCCGGACGCGGCCGCCGACGCGGCGAGATTGTCGGCGTCGAACCACGCGCCCTTCGGCATTCCGGTGGTGCCGCTGGTGAAGATGATCGCAACCGGATCTTGCCGGGTGAGCTGGGGCGGCGGAACGGGCGCCGTCGAGCACGCGGTTTCGAGGTCCGAGCGGGCCAGCACGGGGACGCCTGCGGGCGCGGCGGGCAGGCCGGCGTCCGCATCGCGGATGATCAGACTCGGCCTCGCGGCGGCAAGCACCGCCGAGGTCTCACGAGGTCCGAGGCGCGGGTTCACGCCGGCGGTGACCGCCCCGGCCATGGCGATAGCCGCGTAACAGACCGCGTAGTCGATGCCGGACGGCAGCATCAGCGCGACGACGTCGCCTGTGGCCACACCTCGTCCAGCGAGGTGCGCGGCCAGGCCGCGGGCGCGGGATACCCAGTCCGCGAAGCTGATCCGCGTGCCGTCCGCCTCCACATAGGCGTCTCTAGCGCCGTGCTCGTGCCCCGCGGCGTCGAGTGCCGCGGGGACGTTGGCGAACCATCCGCTGAGCACCGGGGTCATGGCTGCTCAGCGCCGAGCAGCACCGTTCCGCTGGAGCAGAACCATCCGCCGGTGCCGCTGACAAGGGCGATCTTGGCGTCCTCGACCTGCCGCAGGCCGGACTGGCCCCGCAACTGACGGGCTGCCTCGACGATGAGGAACAACCCGCGCTGACCCGGGTGGCAGGCGGAGAGCCCGCCGCCGTCGGTGTTGGTCGGCAATGAGCCGCCGAGCCGGAGGGCGCCAGACTCGACGAAGGCCCCGCCCTCGCCCTTGGCGCAGAATCCGAGGTCCTCCATGGTGAGCAGCAGCATGTAGGTGAAGGCGTCGTATACCTGGGCCACGTCCACGTCGGCTGGGGTGAGGCCGGCCCGCGCGAACGCCATGGGGCCGGTGACCGACGCCGGTCCCACCGTCATGTCGTCCCACTGGCTGGTGAGCATGTGCGAGGTGGCCTCGCCGGAGCCGAGGACCCACACGGGGTCGGACTTGAGGTCCTTGACGCGATCCTCCGCGACCAGCACGACGGCGGCGCCGCCATCCGACCGGATGCAGCAGTGCAGCTTGGTGAACGGGTCCGCGATCATGGGCCCCGACAGCACGTCGTCGATGGTGATGGGGTCCCGGAACATGGCCTCGGGGTTGTCGGCGGCGTTGAAGCGCGCGGACACGGCGACCTCGGCCAACTGCTCGATGGTGGTGCCGTACTGGTGCATATGGCGCCGGGCGGCCATCGCGTACTTGGAGATCAGGGTGTGCCCGTAGGGGGAGTCCCACTGCAGCGGCCCGCGCGAGCCCCAGTTGATGTTGGCCCCGCGCAGGCCCTTGCGGATGTCGGCCCGGGCGGTGGAGCCGTATGTCAGCAGCACGACATTCGCGTGGCCCGCGGCGATCGCGTCCGTCGCGTGCGCCAGCATGACCTCCCACGACGCGCCGCCCACGGAGGTGGAGTCGATCCACCGCGGTTTGAGCCCCAGGTATTCGCCGACATCGGTCGGCGGCAGGGTGCCTTGTCCTGTGGAGGCCAGTCCGTCGACGTCCTGGGGTGTCAGGCCGGCCTCGGCCAGCGCGCGCCGGCTCGCCTGGGCCATGAGCTCGTAGGCGTTCTTGTTGTCTACGCGGCCGACATCGGAGAGGGCGACTCCGGCGATAGCGACTCTTCTGTTCACTGAGCGGGCTCCTGTGCGAGGAGGTCGGCGAGCACAGCATTGGGCTCCCCGAACAATTGGTTGAGGACATGTGCGCGCTTGAGATACAGGTGCGCGTCGTGCTCGTACGTGTATCCCATGCCGCCGTGGATGTGGATGTTCGCCTCGGCGTTGGCGATTGCCGCGCGCGAGGCCACGGATTTCGCGGCCAAGAGCTGGAAGCGCGCGTCGGGGCGGCCGGACTGCAGGCACACCGCGGCGAACAGGGTCTGGGATATCGCGGCGTCGGCGCCCACGGCCATGTCGGCGCAGGCGTGTTTGATGGCCTGGTTGACGCCGATCGGGCGGCCGAACTGGACCCGGGTCTTGGCATGGAGGGTGGAGGTGGCGGTCGTGGCCTCGGCCAGCCCGGCCAGGCCGGCGGTGGTGAGGAGGACGGCCCGGTCCCAGATGGACTCGACGTCGGCGGGGAGCCAGTGCAACACCGTTCCCGCAACCACGGTGGCGGCGCCCAGCCTGGTGCCGGGGTCGACCGATTCCACCGTGGTGATGTCGCCAAACTCGGACAACTCGAGCAGTGCGGCGCCGTGCTCGGAGACGGCGAGGGCGTGGGTCGCCCCAGCGCAGTCCAGGAGGTCGAAGGCGCCCTTGAACCCGTCGGGGCCGATCGCCGCGTCCCCGCGCGGCTCGGCGAGCCCGACCATCGCGTCGCCGGCGCCGATTAGCTTCGACAGTCGCGCGTCGCCGCAGTGCGCGGCAACTCGAGCCGCGAGAGTGGACGCGAGGAACGGGCCCGTCGCGAGGTTGCGGGCGAGCGCGGCGAACATCAGCACCTCGTCATCTAGCTTGAGGCCGGCGCCGCCGGAGGCCTCGTCGAGGCCCAGGGTTAGCAGGCCGAGCTCCGCGCCCTCCCGCCACACGTCCGCGTCGATGGCCGACGCCTCGGTGCGGCGAAGCCTGATGTCTGTGGAGGGCATCCGCGAGGAGACGAAGTCCTCGGCCGCCGCGACAATTTCTAGCTGCTCTTCAGAGGGGAGAAGATCCATGATCCCTGCTTCCTGTCACCGAGGGAGACCGAGGATGCGATCCCCGATGATGTTGCGCTGGATTTCCGACGTGCCGCCGCCGATGGACTGGGAGAACGAGTAGAAGTAGTTGCCGACCCAGCCGCCGCTGTCCCAGCGGGACGAGTCCCGCAGCGCGTCCGGGCCGACGATTTCCATCGCCAGCGCGGCCACCTCCTTGCACAGGTCGCCGTAGTGCAGCTTGAGCATGGAACCGCGTGGTCCGGGGGTGTCCGTCTTCAAGTTCTGGCAGATGCCGACATAGGTCATCGCGCGCAGCGACGCCACCGAGGCGCGGGCCCGGGCGAGCCGTCGCGAGATCTCGTCGTCGGCGATGGCGGGCCTGCGGCCGTCGGGGCCGACATGCTCCTTGGCGAACGAGATGAGGTCTTCGACGACCTTCGCGAGGCGGACCTGATTCGCGGTGAACGCGGTGCCGCGCTCGAACGAGAGGGTGGACATCGCGACGCTCCACCCGGCGTCGACCTCGCCGACGACATTGGCCAGCGGGATGCGGACCTCGTCGTAGAAGACCTCGCAGAACTCCTCGCTGCCCTCGATCGTCTGGATCGGGCGCACCTCGATGCCGGGGCTGTGCATGTCGCAGATGACCCACGTGATGCCCTGGTGCTTCGAGCCGGAGTTGTCGGTGCGGACGAGCAGCTCCTGGTAATCGGCGCCCGTGGCGAAGCTGGTCCAGATCTTCTGCCCCGTCACCACCAGGTCCTCGCCGTCGATCACCGCCTTGGTCCGGAGCGAGGCGAGGTCGGAGCCGGCGTCCGGCTCCGAGAAGCCCTGGCACCACACGGACTCGCCCTGGAGGATCCGCGGCAGGTGGAACGACTTCTGCTCCTCGGTGGCCCGGGTGATCAGGGTGGGGCCGGCGTGGCTCAGCCCCACGAAGTTCGCGTCGATCCCGGGGAAGCCCTGCGCGGCATACTCCTCGTACCAGATGAGCTGCTGCAGCAGGGTGAGCCCGCCGCCTCCGTACTCCTTGGGCCAGGCGATACCGGCCCAGCCGCCTTCCCACTGGGTGCGCTGCCATGCGGTGTCGTATTCGCGGATGCCCGCGCTGTCCCGAGGCCGAGGTTCGCGCGGCTTGTGCTCTGCCAGCCATGTGCGCACCTGGTCGCGGAACTCCACCTGCTCTCTCGTGAAGTCCAAATCCATGGGAGACCTTCCGTAGTGCCGGGTTGTAGTGGGCGTTGCGGAACGCCGTCCCTCCCATCCTAAGTGACGGGAGCGTCAGATGGAAGTCTTGTCAGTGAATCCTTACGGTGTTTCCGCGTAGCGGGAGGCCAGGGCCTCGCTGCCTCGCGCGAGGATCGCGATATCCGCGCCGACGAGCACGAACCGGGCGCCGGCCGCCATGTACCGGCGTGCCGTCTGCTCGTTGAAGGCGTTCACCCCAGCGAACTTTCCGCTGGCGACGATGGTGGATATCGCCTGTTCAATCACGCTAACAACCTCTGGCGCCTCCGGCTGGCCCAGGTAGCCCATCGACGCGGCGAGGTCGGCCGGGCCGATGAAGACCGCGTCGACCCCGTCGACCGCGACGATCTGCTCGAGCTCGGCGAGCCCGGCGACGGACTCGACCTGGACGGTGAGGGTGATCCCGTCGTCTGCGGTGATGAGATAGTCAGATGTTCGATTCCATCTGGAGGCGCGGGCCAGGGCGCTGCCCACGCCCCGGATGCCGACCGGGGGATACCGGGTCGCTGCGACCAGGGCCCGGGCCTGCTCCGCCGAGTCGACCATCGGCACGATCAGGTTGGTGGCGCCGATATCGAGGAGCTGCTTGATCGCCACCGGGTCGCCGGAGGCGGGGCGGATCAGGACCTCGACGGGGTAGGCGGCCACCGCCTGCAGCTGGGACAGCGTCGACCGGATGTCGTTGGGGACGTGCTCCTGGTCGAGCATCAGCCAGTCCAGGCCGGCCCCGGCGCAGACCTCCGCGCTGTAGGCGTTGCCCAACGCGATCCACATGCCGAACTGCGTGTCGCCTGTGCGCAGCCGCTCAATCCAACTGTTGGCGGACATCAGTCCTCCTCTTTCGCGAATGTGCAGGACACGGTGCCCAGGGGCCCGTAGTCGGCAACGAAGGTGTCGCCGGGCTCGGCGAAGATGGGGGTGGTGAACGAGCCCGCGAGGATCACCTCGCCGGCCTTGAGGCTGACGCCGTGGGGCGCGAGGCGGTTGGCCAGCCAGGCCACGCCGTGCGCGGGATGGCCCAGCACCGCGGCGGCCACCCCCGACTCCTCGATGGCCGCGTTGCGCAGCAGCAGCGCGGACACCCAGCGCAGGTCGATGTCGAGGGGGCGGACCACGCGGCCGCCGAGCACGATGCCCGCGTCCGCGGCGTTGTCCGCGATCGTGTCGACGATGGTCCGGCGGTGCCCGGTGGCGGGGTCGGTCATCTGCACCCGCGAATCGAGGATCTCGAGCGCGGGGGTGACGTACTCGCTGGCGCGCAGCACGTCGTACAGAGTGACGCCGGGGCCGCTGAGGTCCTCGCCGAGGATGAACGCGAGCTCCACCTCGATGCGGGGCTGGATGAACCGGCGCGCGGCGACGACCCCGCCGTCGTCGACGAACATGTCGTCGAAGAGCACGCCGTAATCGGGCTCCGTGATGCCGGCGTTGCGCTGCATCACCTTCGAGGTCAGGCCGATCTTGCGGCCGCGGACGGTGCGGCCGTCCGCCACCTTCAGGTCGGTCAGCGCGCGCTGCACCGCATACGCGTCCTCGATCGTCATCGCCGGATACTGCAGCGACAGCTGGGGGATCGGGGTCCGCGTCTTCTCGGCCTCGTATAGGCGCCGGGCGGTCTCGCGGAGCACCGCGTCGTCAATCCCGCTCGTCGGCAAGTTTTTCTCTGGCATGTCGTCCACTCCTACTTCGCGAGAAAGGCGAGCGCCGCGGGATTGAAGGCCTCGGGGTCTTCGAAGTGGGGCCAGTGCCGGACCTCCGCCATCTCGAAGATCTCCGAGTTGGGGATCACGCGGGCGACCGTGCGCGCGGTGTTCTGGTACTCGCCGTGGTCCTTGCCGGAGGCGACGACCATGACGGGGGCGGTGATCGTCGCCCACTTCTCCTCGGGGATGAGGTTCCGGTCTCTGGCCCCGGCCTCCTGCAAGATCAGTAGGTGATCGATCGTACTGCGGGTGTCCTCACGCTGGTAGATCGCCTGGCGCAGTGCGATGAGGTCGGGCAGGCGGTTGCTCTCGTCGGCCAGGAGGTGCTCGAAGATCTTGTGGATCGACTCCCAGGTGGGGTTGTTGACTGCGGCCGTGCGCTCGGCCCGGATGCGGGCCATGTTCGACGCGGTGGCGATCAGCCCCGCCGGGGACATGAGGATGACCTTGTCCACTCGGCCGGGGTGCTGGACGGCGAGCGCCGCGCTGACCCACGCGCCGAGCGACATCCCGATGAGGTGTGCCTTGTCCATCCCGAACTGGTCCATGACCGCGAGGACCTGGCGCACGTAGACGTCGATCTCGTAGTCGTAGTCGGGCTTGTCTGAGAAGCCGTTGCCGACCATGTCGATGGCCACACAGTGGTACTGCTCGCTGAGCGCGGCCAGGTTCGGGGCGAAGGTCTCCCAGTGCCCGCCGGTGCCGTGCAGGAGGATCGCGTGCGGCTTGTCGGGGGAGCCGGCCTCCGCGAATCGGGTGCGCACGCCCTCCACCTCGATGAATCCTTGGCGGAACTCGAGTTCCCGGAGGTATCCCCAGATGCTGCGGTGTCCCTCCGCTGCGCTGGCGGGTGCGAAATCAGGTGTCTCGGTCATGGGGTGCCTTCCGGTGGTCTCGAGTTCGATGTCGAAGTGGACGCAGACGCGGTCGTGATCGCGTCGCGGGGTGGTGGATTCTCCGTCCGGTCACCGCGCATCTGCCCACAGTGTGCATCTTGGTCTAAACGTAATCTAGTGTCTTGAACTGCGCTATCGCTAGTCATTGAGGTGGACTAGTTAATTCCGTGGCTCTTGTTTCTGACACTCGTATACGATAAGACTATGAGGGACGTTAGGGCGAAGGGCAAGCCGTCGGAGGAGTGGTCTGGCATGCCGGCGGCAGCGAGAGGCCCCTGGGCCGGTCATGGGAAGAGCTGAGGGTGATGGCTGAAAACGATGGAACCCGTCCAGGCAAGCGGAAGCTGCTGGCGGAGTTGGCGAATGAGTTCGCCGCGGTGCGGGTCTCGCTGGATGTGAGCGGCAACGGCCCGCGCCTGCTGGTGGAGGACGCGGAGGGCGAGGGCGAGATCTTCCTGTCGCCGCTGGAGTTGGCGAGCCTGTGCCTGGCGAGCCCGGAGGACCGCGAGCAGTGGATCCGGGTGGGCGCGTACCGGGGCTCACGCGATCCCTCGATGGGCAGGCTCCGGACGGTGCCGGGCGGAGCGGAATCGTGACGACCGCGCTCGTCGGCCTCGGGATGACGGCGATGTCGCTGACGCCCGGGGCCACCCCGCTGGGGCTCGCCTGCGACGCGGCCGCGGCGGCCCTCGCCGATGCCGGCATCGCGCACGCGGATGTCGACGGGCTGCTGGTCGGATCCTCTCAGGGCGTGCGGCCGGACCGGCTCGGCGTGGCATTCGCGGCGCAGGGCGGGTTCTCCGATCTGCGCCTGCTCGAGCACGTTGAGATCAAGGGCGCGACGACGATCGCGATGATTCAGCGCGCCGTGCTCGCGATCGAGTCCGGCGCCGCGCGCACCGTCATGTGCGTGTTCGCCGACGCCCCGTTGGTGGCGGGCAAGGGCGCGGGCTCGACCTACGCGCTCAGCGGCGGCCAGTCTGGCGCGCGGGGGCTGGAGCGGGCCTCCGGCGTGCTGGGCTCCGTCCCCACCTATGCCCTGCTGGCCCACCGGTGGATGCACGTGTCCGGTGGCCGCCCAGATGATTTGCGAGCGGTGGCGACCACCACGAGGTCGTGGGCGCTGGGCAACCCCGACGCGGTGGTGCGCACGCCTCTCGACGACGAGGGCTACCTCGCGAGCCCCATGATCTCCGACCCGCTGCGCAGGCTCGACTGCGCGCGCCCCGTCAACGGGGCCGTCGCGGTGATCGTCAGCGATGATCCGCAGGTGGGCGCCCAGCCCCGGCTGGTCGTGCGCGGCACCGGTCGATGCCATCCCGTCCGCCATCGACGCGCCGGGGCCGAGTCCTGGTTCGGCGGCGGACGGCGAGCCGTGGACGACGCGTGCGGGCAGGCCGGGATGTCCCGGGCGGACCTCGACGTGGCGCAGTTGTACGACCCCTTCTCGGTGGTGACGCTGATGTTGCTCGAGGAGTACGGGCTCACCGACGGGGCTCGGGCCGGCGACTTCGTTCGCGCGGGGGAGACCGGGCCGGGCGGGAAGTTGCCCACGAACACCGGTGGGGGCCAGTTGTCCGGCTTCTATCTGCAGGGGATGACCCCGCTGGCGGAGGCGATGCTGCAGCTCCGCGGGCAGGGTGGGGCCAGGCAGGTCCCCGACGCGGCGACCGCTTTGGTCGGCGGCATCGGCGGCCGGGCCGACCACCACGCGGCGATGATCCTCGAGCGTGCGGCATGAGCGCGGGCGCGCAGGCTGCGGACTGGCTGCTGGAGCCGGCGCTCGCCCCCGTGGTCGACGGCGACCTGCTGGCTCCGCTGTATGCGGGCGCGGCGCGCGGCGAGCTGGTGCTGCCGGCGTGCGGCGGCTGCGGGCTGCCACTGGATCTGGAGCAGCTCGTCTGCGACGGGTGTGGGCAGCGGGAGATCGTGTGGCGGGCCGTGGCGCTCGCCGGCGTGGTCCACTCCGCCACCACCATGCACCGATTCGAGCCCGGATTGGTGCGCGCCAGCGAGCCCTACCCGATCGTCGATGTCGAACTGCGCAGCGGTCACCGGCTGATCATGACGACGCTCGAGCACCAGCGCGTGCCCCCGGACATCGGGGAGCCCGTAGCCATCGCATTCCGATACCTCGGCGGTATTGCTGTCCCCGCCGCCCAGTCCAACCCCTCAATTGATACGGAGGCCCACCATGACAAGCATTGAATCGGCGCCGACACCGGCCGCGGACGAGTTCGACGTTACGGACTTCGTGCAGGAGGCCCGCGTTGATGGCGCCGTCTACACCTCGCCGGCGATCTACCAGCGCGAGCTGGACACCATCTACAGCAAGGGCTGGGTGTACGTCGCCCACGAGAGCGAGGTCACCGAGCGCGGCGACTACCTGACCCGCAAGATCGGCACGAACCCGGTGATCGTCGCGCACGGCAAGGACGGTGAGGTCCGCGTCCTGCTGAACCGGTGCACCCACCGTGCCAACAAGCTGTGCAACGCGGAGAAGGGCAACGCCACGAACTTCCGCTGCCCCTACCACGGCTGGAACTTCAGCAACGACGGCTCGCTCACCGCGGTCCCGATGCGCGAGGGCTACGGCGACGCCTTCCAGGCGGTGCGGGACGAGCTGGCGCTCGCGGAGGCGCCGCGCGTGGACAGCTATGGCGGCTTCATTTTCGCGTCGATGGCGCCGGAGGGCATCACGCTGCTCGAGCACCTCGGCCGCTCCACCAAGGCGATCGACCGACTGCTGGCCTTGTCCCCGACCGGGGAGATCGACCTGCGCGCGAACTGGATGAAGCACCGCCACCTGGCCAACTGGAAGATGGTGGTGGAGAACAACGTCGACGGCTACCACGCGCTGTTCACCCACAAGTCGGTCTACGACGCGATCCGCCCGGCCAAGGTCTCGCACATTCCCTCGAAGGTGAAGGTCGTGGTTCGCGACCTAGGCGAGGGCCACTCGGAGATCGACTACGCCGAGGAGTACCGCAAGCTGGATGAGGAGTTCATCTGGTACGGCCGCACCACGCGGGAGAGGCTCCCCGAGTACGCCGCGGCCATGGAGGCGAGCAAGTCGCCGGAGGAGCTGCACGACGCGCTTGTGGTCGGGCCCCCGCACACGCTGATCTGGCCGAACCTGTTCCTTGCCGAGATGAACGTGATGTACGTCGAGCCGATCGGGCCGGAGATGACCATCGCGTACACCACGCCGGTGCTGATCCCGGGCCAGGACAAGCTGAACCAGCGCACCATCCGCCGTGCGGAGGGCGCGATGGGCCCGGCCGGCTTCCTCATCGCCGACGACGGCGAGATCGGCATGCGCAACCAGGCGGGGCTCGCGGCGACGAACCCGAAATGGCTGGTGCTCGCGCGCGGGCTGGAGACCGATTTTGAGGATGAGACCGGAATCGTGAACAACGACAAGAGCGCGGAGACCCCGCAGCGAGGCTTCTACCGCCAGTGGGCGGCCGTCGTCGGACAGGAGATCTGAACATGACCACCATGGATTACGACGTCGAGAACGACGCGCCCAGGGTCCTGCCCGCCCCCGACGCGGACGTCGCCGCCTTCCTGAACCTGGAGGCGCGGCTCGCCGACGAGGCCCGCTACTCCGATTGGGAGGAGCTGTGGGCCGAGGACGCCCTGTACTGGGTGCCGATGCGCCCGGAGGACGACCCCGCGGTCAACCTCTCGTACATCTACGACAACCGGCACCGGATCAAGAGCCGCGTCGCCCAGCTCAACACGGGCAACAGGCACTCCCAGACGCCGCCGTCGGTGATGCGCCGGATGCTCTCCAACCAGGAGGTCCTGGCGGCCGACGCGGACACGGTGACGGTCGCGTCGAACTTCGCGCTGTTCGAGTTCCGCTACAACCAGCGGGTCTGGGCGGGCCGGGTGGTCCACAAGGTGCGGCGCACGGACGACGGGTTCCTGCTGGTGAGCAAGACCGTCCACCTGATCAACGCTGCGGGCGCCGTCGACACCCTGGCGTTCCTGATCTGAGAAACCGAAGGTTGCGACCTTCCTGCAGAAGGATATGAGGAATCGTGCTCATAGGAGACATCCCGCGCAACAACGCGCGGCGGTACCCGCTCAAGCCGGCCATCGTGGAGGGGGACCGCACCTTCACCTGGCCGATGGTGGACGAGCGGGCCCGGCGGCTGGCGAACCACCTGACCACCAGCGGACTGGTCAAGGGCGACCGCGTCCTGGTGATCGCCAGGAACTGCGCCGAGTGGCCCGAGATCGCGTTCGGCCTGGCGAAGGCCGGGATCATCGCGGTGCCGGTCAACATCCGGCTCGCGCCGCATGAGCTCGCGCACGTCCGGGACGACGCCGACGTCGCGGGCGCGATCGTGCACAGCGAGCAGTTGGAGAGGTTCGCGGACGAGCTGGCCGGGCTGCGCGCGGTGGTGCGGATCGGCGATGGGGCCATCGGAGTCGACTACGAGGAGTCGCTGGCGGCAGCGTCGACCGCGGATCCGACGCCGGCGGACCTGACGCCGGACGATGTCTCGTTCATCCTCTACACCTCCGGCACCACGGGGCGCTCGAAGGGCGTCGTGAACACCCATCGGACCAACCTGGCGCAGGCGGTCGACACGAACCTGGTCACAGAGGGCAACCGGTCGGACGTCTTCCTGGCGACCACGCCGTTCTTCACGGCCGGCGGGATGGTGCGCACGGTGTCGTGGACGTACCTCGGCCAGACGATGGTGATCCACAAGCGCTTCGACCCCCAGGCGGTGATCGACGAGATCGAGCGCAGCGGCGTCACCTTCACCACGTTCATCCCGACGATGCTGCAGCGGACCCTCCGGATCCTCGAGGAGGGCCCGGCGCGGGACATGTCGAGCCTGCGCCGGATCAGCTACGGGTCCTCGCCGGTGCCGCCCGGCCTGGCGCGCCAGGCGATGGACCTGCTCGGCTGCGACCTGCAGCAGCGCTACGGGCTGACCGAGTGCGGCGGCCAGGCGACGATTCTCACCCCGCAGGATCATCGGGACATGGTCGCGGGCAAGACCTCGATCATGACCTCATGCGGCCAGGAGACCCCGATGTGCGAAATCCGCATCGTCGACGCGGACGGCCACGACCTGCCCGCGGGCGAGGTGGGGGAGATCGTCATCGAGAGCCCCGCCAACGCCGTCCGGTACTGGAACAACCCGTCGCAGACCGCCGAGGCGTTCCGGCCGACCGGGCTGTGGTCCGGCGACCTCGGATACCTGGACGAGGAACGGTACCTGCACATCACCGGGCGCAAGACCGACATGATCATCTCGGGCGGCTTCAACGTGTACCCGGCCGAGATCGAGCGCGTCATCGGGCAGCACCCCGGGGTGTACATGGTGGCCGTGGTCGGCAAGCCAGACGCCAAGTGGGGCGAGACCCCGGTGGCGGTCGTGGTGCCGCGCGAGGCCGGCGTCGACGAGGCCGCGCTGGCCGAGGAGTTGCGGTCGCTGTGCCGCGACGAGCTCGCCGGCTATAAGCAGCCCAGCGACTTCCTCTTCCGTGGGGAGCTCCCGCTGGGCCCGGCGGGCAAGATCCTCAAGCGCGCGATCGTCGAGGATCTGCTCCTCGCCGTGGGATCCGCGGCGCGGTGATGGCCGACTCCGGGGCCGCCGAGGCGACGATCCTCGGCCCGCCCGCCGACCCCCGGTTCGCCGGACTGCGTGCGGAGACGCTGTGGGAGCTGGCGAGCGCCCGCGCCGAAGCGACGCCGGACCTCGAGTTCGCGGTCGATGAACAGGGCCGGCGCTTCACGTTCGCGCAGTTCCGCGACCTGGTCGAGGCCACCGCCGCGACGCTGCGCCGGCGCGGTGTGCGCCCCGGCGACGTCGTGTCATGGCAGCTGCCCAACACCGTGGACGTGATGGCGTTGGCCGTCGCGCTCTCGCGGCTGGGCGCCGTGCAGAACCCGATCATCCCCATGCTGCGGGACTCCGAGGTCGAGTTCATCGTGGTTCAGGTGCGGGCGAATCTGTTGATCGTGCCGAGCACGTTCCGCGGGTACTCGCACGGCGAGATGGCCCATCGGGTGGCCGCGAACGTGCCCGGCCTGGACGTGATGGTGCTTTCGGACCTCTCGGACCTCGCGCCCGACGCCCGCCGCGGCGACGCGGCGGGGCCGGGCGAGCCGGTGCGCCGGCCCGCGGACGAGGCGGGCTGGGTCTTCTACACCTCCGGCACCACCGCCGCGCCCAAGGGCGTCAAGCACAACGACCTCGGATTGATCGCCGCCGCGCGGACCTTCAACACGAATCTGGAGGTCGGGCCACAGGATCGCTGCGCCGCATATGTGCCGATCGCGCACGTCGGTGGCATCGCCCACATGCTGCACGCGCTGCTCGTGGGGCACGTGCTGATCGTCAGCGCGGTGTTCAACCCCGAGGACAACGCGAACCAGCTCATCGAGGAGCGGGCCACATTGATCGGCTCGGGCCTCCCCTTCACCAACGAGTATCTGCGGATCGCCGCCGAGCGGGGCGTCTCACCGCTGTTCCCACACTCGAGGGGCACCCTCGGGGGCGGCTCGGGCAGGCCCGCGTCGCTGAGCGCCGCGACGCGTGAGCGGCTCGGCGGGGTCGGCGTCATCTCCGGGTACGGCATGACCGAGTGCCCGTACGTCACCTGGGGGACGCCGCACGACACCGACGCGCAGCACGCGGAATGCGAGGGCGTCCCGGGGGAGGGCGCGGAGGTGCGGATCGTCGGGCCGGACGAGCGGGTGCTCGCCGTGGGCGAGATCGGCGAGATCCGCGTGCGGGGCCCGCAGCTGTTCCTCGGCTATGTGGACGAGGCGCTGAACAACGACGCGCTCGACGAGGAGGGGTTCTTCCGCAGCGGCGACCTTGGCTTCCTCGACGCAGACGGACGCCTCGGGGTGACCGGGCGCATCAAGGACACGATCGTCCGCAAAATGGAGAACATCTCCGCCCGGGAGGTGGAGGAGGCCCTGGTCGGGGACCCGGCAATCGGGGACCTGACCGTGATCGGGCTCCCCGATCCCGTGAGCGGGGAGCGGGTCTGCGCCGTCCTGGTGCCGGCGGATCCCGCGGCGCCTCCGACCCTGGACTCGGTGCGGGCATACCTGCGGACCACCACGTTGAACCAGCGCAAGTATCCGGAGCAAGTCGAGATCGTCGACACGATTCCGCGCAACTCGCTGGGCAAGATCTCCAAGCCAGCACTGCGGAGGCGATATGCCGGTACAAGCTGAACACCAACTAGCAGTGACCGACAACGAAGGAGGCGTGCGAGAAATGGCCGCAGAGGATTGCTTCACCACCATTGAATTCGAGGTGGCGGACCACATCGCGACGATCACGCTCAACCGCCCAGACCGCTTGAACTGCTTCAACGAGGCGATGGCGGACGAGA
Source organism: Tomitella biformata AHU 1821 (assembly GCF_000524475.1). GTDB lineage: Bacteria > Actinomycetota > Actinomycetes > Mycobacteriales > Mycobacteriaceae > Tomitella > Tomitella biformata. The sequence continues at coordinate 189,992 of NZ_BAVQ01000036.1, forward strand.
TCGCGGCCGTGTGGGCCCGGGTCCGCGATGACGACGACATTCACGTCGCCGTGCTCCGGGCGAACGGCGACCGGGCGTTCTGCACCGGCGTGGATCTCAGCGCCGGCGCCTGGTGGTCGCACCTGAACACGTGGAATCAGGAGGATCCGGGCATCCAACTGGGCCCCAAACAGCATCGGGTGTGGAAGCCGGTGGTGTGCGCGGTCCAGGGCATGGCCGCCGGCGGCGCGATGTACTTCATCAACGAGTCCGACATCGTCATCTGCTCCTCGGACGCCACCTTCTTCGACCCGCACGCCAACGGCGGCATCGTCTCGGCGCTGGAGCCGATCGGCATGCTCAACCGGGGCATTCCCCTCGGCGAAGTGTTGCGTTGGGCGCTGCTGGGCAGTGATGAGCGGATGACCGCGCAATCGGCGCTCCGGGCCGGGATCGTCACCGAGGTGACGGAGCCGGGCGAGCTGCGAGCTCGCGCGCACCAGTTGGCGACGGAGATCGCGGCGCGTCGGCCGGAGGCCATCCAAGGCACGGTCCGGGCGATCTGGGAGTCGCTGGACATGACGCCGACGACGGCGATGCGCAATGGGCTGTCCTACACCCAGATCGGCAACCAAGGCGAAGGCCGGACGGACTCGCGCAAGAACAAGCGCGAACCGCGTTTCCGCTGACCGCCTTCCATCGAGCAAGGAGCAAGCTGTGAATCTGATTGTGGACAACAGCGAAGTGGACAATAGCGGCGCGGCGACCGAGGCAATTCGCACGTTTCCGCTGCTGATCGGCGGCGTCGCGGTGCCCGCCGCATCCGGTGCCACCTACGAGAGCGTGGACCCGTTCACCGGGCAGGCGTGGGTGCAGGTGCCGGACGGCGGTGCCGTGGACATCGACCGCGCTGTGCGCGCGGCGCGAGCCGCGCTGAACGGTCCGTGGGGGCAACTGACCGCCACCGCGCGCGGAAAGCTGCTGTGGCGGTTGAGCGAGATCATCGGCCGCGAGGCCGAGAACCTCGCGGATCTCGAGGTCCGCGACGGCGGGAAGCTGCTGCGGGAGATGTCCGGCCAGATGGCCAGCCTGCCGGACTACTACCGCTATTTCGCCGGCATGGCGGACAAGCTCGAGGGCAGCGTCATCCCCTCGGACAAGCCGAACTTCTTGATCTACACCAAGCATGAGCCAGTCGGCGTCGTCGGCGCGATCACGCCGTGGAACTCGCCGCTGCTGCTGCTGACGTGGAAGTTGGCGGCCGGCCTCGCCGCGGGCTGCACGTTCGTGATCAAGCCCAGCGACCACACGCCCGCGTCGACGTTGGCCTTCGCGCGGCTTTTCGAGGAGGCCGGGTTCCCGCCGGGCGTCGTCAACGTGGTGACCGGCTGGGGGCCCGAGACCGGCGCCGCGCTGGCCGCGCACCCCGGCGTGGACAAGATCGCGTTCACAGGCTCGACGGAGACCGGCATCAAGGTCGGACAGGCGGCGCTGGCCAGCATGACGAGGCTGACGCTGGAGCTGGGCGGCAAGTCTGCGCAAGTGGTGTTCCCCGACGCGGACCTCGACGCGGCCGCCAACGGCGTGATCGCCGGCGTGTTCGCGGCCACCGGCCAGACCTGCCTGGCCGGCTCCCGGCTGCTGGTGCATGAGAGCGTCGCGGAGGAGCTGGTCGCCAAGATCGTCGCCCGGGCGTCGACGATCGTGGTGGGGGACCCCCACGATCCGGCGACCGAGATGGGGCCGGTGTCCAACGAGCAGCAGTACCAGAAGGTCCTCTCGCACTTCGCGTCCGCCCGGGCGGACGGCGCGACCATCGCGTACGGCGCAGAGCCGGTGGCCGAGCTCGGCGGCTTCTTCGTCAAGCCCACCATCCTCACCGACGTCACCCCCGAGATGCGGGCCGTCGCCGAGGAGGTCTTCGGCCCGGTGCTGGTGGTGCTGACGTTCGCCGACGAGGACGAGGCCGTCGCGATGGCCAACGGCACCGAGTTCGGGCTCGCGGGCTCGGTCTGGACTAAGGACGTGCACCGTGCGCACCGGGTCGCCGGCAATCTGCGGGCGGGCACGATCTGGATCAACTCGTACCGCGCGGTCTCTCCGAGCGTGCCGTTCGGCGGCATGGGATCCAGCGGCATCGGCCGTGAGAACGGCATCGACGCGGTCAAGGATTTCACGGAGACCAAGGCCATCTGGGTGGAGCTCACCGGCGACACCCGGGACCCGTTCACCCTCGGCTGACCAGGCCAGATCCCGCATTGCCCCAGCAATACCACTAGCGAAGAAGGAATCCACAGTGAGCACAGCAGCACCAAGCACAGGCAAGATCGAGGCCGTCATCGTCGCTGGGGCCAGGACCGCGATCGGCTCCGCCTTCAAGGGCGCCCTGCGAGACACCACGGCGATGGAGCTCGCCGAGGTCGTCGTCAAGGAGGCGCAGCGGCGCTCCGGTCTGGACGTGTCCCAGATTGACGACATCATCCTGGCCGAGTCGAACTACGGCGGCGGCGACATCGCCCGGCACGCCGCGGTGACCGCGGGCATGACGCAGGTCCCAGGCCAGGCCGTGAACCGGCATTGCGCGGGCAGCCTCACCGCCATCGGCAACGCGGCCGCATCCGTCATCGCCGGCGCGGACCGGGCGGTCATCGCGGGCGGGACGCAGTCCACCTCGACCGGCCCGCTGCAGAAGTTCCGCACGCCCGGCACCGTGGACGAGTTCACCGACCGCTGGATGCCGCCGACGCACCCCAACACCCCCGACGCGCCCAACATGGACATGTCCATCACGGTGGGCTGGAACACCGCGGTCGAGGCGGACATCACCCGCGAGGAGATGGACGCGTGGTCGGCGCGCTCGCAGGAGCGTGCCATCGCCGCCATCGACTCGGGGGTCTTCGACGAGGAGATCGTGCCGGTGCAGGCCCTGCAGGCGGACGGCTCCCGGGTCGAGTTCGCGGTGGACGAGCACCCCCGACGCGGCTCCACGCTGGAGAAGCTGGCGGGTCTGAAGACGCTGCACCCCGAGATCGAGGGCTTCTCCATCACGGCCGGCAACGCGAGCGGCATCAACGACGCCGCGGCCGCGGTGGTCGTCGTGGGCAGCGACTTCGCCGCAGAGCAGGGCCTGGAGACGCTGGCCGTGGTCCGGTCGTGGGCCGCGTCCGCGGTGGACCCCGCGCGCACCGGGATGGCGGTGCTCGACGTGATCCCCAAGGCGCTCGACCGCGCCGGCATCGCGATCGGCGATGTCGCGCTGTGGGAGATCAACGAGGCGTTCGCGTCGGTCCCGGTGGCCGCCTGCAAGAAGCTCGGCATCGACGAGGCGATCGTCAACACCGCGGGCAGCGGCTGCAGCCTGGGGCACCCCGTCGCGGCGTCCGGCGCGCGCATGGTCGTCACGCTGATGAACGAGCTGCGGCGGCGCGGCGGCGGCTACGCGGTCGCGGCGATGTGCGCCGGCGGCGGCCAGGCTGGCGCTGTGGTCATCGAAGTGCCGGCACCGCAGGCCTAGGTCCGCAGCCCATGGAATTCGAGACGACGGAATCCGAGGCCATCCGCATGTCGGGGGCTGGCCTCAGCCTGGCCGCCGACCGCTGGCGACCGGTCGGCCAGGCGGGCAAGGGCGTGGTGCTGCTGCTGCACGGCGGCGGGCAGACCCGACACTCCTGGCACCACACCGGCGCCCGGCTCGGATCCGAGGGCTGGGACACGTACGCGGTGGACCTGCGGGGCCACGGCGACAGCGACTGGGACCCGGCCGGCGATTACGGGATGTCCGCCATCGCCGCGGACATCCAGGAGATGGTGGCCCACGCCAAGGCCCAGGCCCCAGGGCTGCCGGTGGCGCTCGTCGGGGCATCCCTCGGCGGCAAGACGTCGATGATCGCGCTCGGCGAGAGCCCCGGATTGGCGCAGGCGCTGGTGCTCGTGGACATCGCCGTCCGCGTGGAGGCTGCCGGCGGCCGCAGGGTCTTCGACTTCATGCGGAGCGCGCCCAACGGGTTCGCGTCGCTCGAGGAGGCCGCGTCGTCCATCGCGGCATACAACCCGAACCGGCCCCGCTCCGGCAGCCTCGAGGGGCTGAAGAAGAACCTCCGACTGCGCGCGGGCCGCTGGCACTGGCACTGGGACCCCCGGGTCATGACCCCGCCGGAGGCGCCCGAAGACCCGTCGGCCTCGCCGCTGAGCGAGGTCATCTACGAGCGCTCCAAGCTGGCCGCCCAGGCCATCACCTGCCCGGTGCTGCTGGTGCGGGGCATGAAGTCCGACGTCGTCTCGGACGCTGGCGTCGCCGAGATGCGCAGGCTGGTCCCGCATGGGACGTACGTCGACGTGCGGGACGCCGGGCACATGGTGGCCGGCGACGACAACGACATCTTCACCGCAAGCCTGGTCGGGTTCCTCGACCAGTCGCTTTCACCGTGCATTCCCTCCAACCGAAAGAGCCAATCATGACTGTCGACAACGATGCCGCGAACCGTGTCCTCGCGGGTCTGCGCCCCTTCCCCGTCGCCATCACCACCATCGACGGCGGCTTCGCCAACGGGCTGATGTCCCTGTCGGCCGGCGCGGCCAGCATCATCCCCGAGGCGCCCCGCGCCACGATCAGCCTGACGAAGTACAACAAGACCCATGACATGGTCCTCAATTCCGGGATCTTCGTCATGCACATGCTCAGCGCGGCGGATGAGGACGTGGAGGCCTCGCTCGAGATCCTCATGACCCTCGGCGGCAGCTCGGGCCGGGACGGCGACAAGATGTCGAAGCTGCGCACCAAGACCGGTGTCACCGGCGCGCCGATCCTGCTCGACGCGCACAGCTACGTGGAGTGCCGGGTCAGCGGATCGTTGGACGTGCAGGAGAGCACCATCTTCGTCGGCGACATCGTGGCCGCGGAGGTCTTCTCCGAGGGGCAGCGCCTGCGCATCGGCGAGGCGTGGGGCAAGCTGCCGGCCGATTGGGTCGCCCAGTACGACGCGAACCATGAGCCGCAGCTCGCCAACGCCCGGGCGCGCCGATTCGGCGAGCAGGCCTAACGCGATGACCACGACGGAACAGACGTCGACGACCGGCGCGTGGGAGCTGCCCGAAGAGTTCGTGATGCTCCGCGACACGGTTCGGCGCTTCATGGAGGCGGAGGTGCATCCACTGGAGGCCACGCTGCCGCACGACGCGGCGGGCCTGCCGCGCGAGCAGCTCGTGCAGCTGCAGGCCAAGGCGCGGGCGCTCGGACTGTGGGCGCTGCAGACCCCGGAGGAGTTCGGCGGCGCCGGGCTCAGCGTCCTCGGCCAGCTCGTCGTGGCGGAGGAGGCGGCCAAATGCCGCATGGGCGCCTTCTTCCCGGCGCTGGGCGCATTCGGCGGCAACCCGCCCAACGTCATGTTCAAGGCCAGCGAGGAGCAGTTCGCGAAATTCGCGCAGCCGATCCTCGACGGCACGATGACCAAGGCCTACACCTCCATCAGCGAGGCCTCGGGCGGCTCCGACCCCGCACGCGCGATCCAGCTCAAGGCCGTGCGCGACGGCGACGACTACGTGCTCGACGGCAGCAAGATGTGGACCAGCCACGGCGAGAACGCGGACTGGGGCGTCGTCTACGCCAGGACCGGGGAGGGCCGCGGCGGCATCTCGTGCTTCATCGTCGAGAAGGGCGTGCCCGGGCTGACCTTCCACCGGATCGGCGTGGTCGCCTCGTTTGCCCCGTACGAGCTGCACTTCGACAACGTGCGGATTCCCGCGGCGAACCTGATCGGCGCCGAGGGGGGCGGATTCTCGCTGGCCAGCGACTTCCTCGTCTACGGCCGGATCATGTACGCGGCCGGCCCCATCGGCATCGCCCAGATGGCGCTGGACATGGCGATCGAGTGGGCCAAGGAGCGCTCGGTGTTCGGCGGCACGCTCGCAGAGAAGCAGGGCATCCAGTGGATGCTGGTCGATTGCGAGGTGGAACTGCGCGCGGCCCGGATGCTGATGTACCAGGCGGCCTGGAACGCGGACCTCGGGAAGAACGTCAGGGTCGACGCCTCCGTGGCCAAGATGTACGGCACGGAGGCGGCCTACAAGGTCATCGACCGCTGCATCCAGATCCACGGCGCCTTGGGTTTGGCGCAGGAGCTGCCCCTGGAGCGGTGGTTCCGCGACCTGCGCGTCAAACGGCTCGGTGAGGGCGCCACCGAGGTCCAACGCGTGGTAATCGCCCGCGACCTGCTCAGCTGACTGGAGTCGAAGATGAAGTTCAGTTTGATGTTCCCCATGGGTGCGGTCAAGCACTATCCGACGTGGATCGGCGACAGCAGCCTCGGCGAGGTCGCGCGATTCGTGGAGGACGCGGGATTCGGCGCGTTCGCGATGAGCGAGCACCCGTACCCCGACCGGCAGTGGCTCGGCAATGGCGGGCACCACGCGTTCGACCCGTTCGTCTCGCTGAGCATCGCCGCCGAGGCGACCACGCGGCTGCGGGTGATGACCTACGTGATGGTGGCGGGCTACCGCAGCCCGTATGTGGGCGCGAAGGCCGCCGCCAGCCTCGACCTGCTCTCCGGCGGGCGGCTGACGCTGGGCATGGCCGCCGGCTACCTGAAGACCGAGTTCGAGGCGCTCGGCGCGGACTTCACGCGCCGCGGGAAGCTGATGGACGAGGCGATCGCCGCGATGCGCGCGACGTGGGTCGGCGAGGAGCACGACGGCCCGGAGTTTGGGCGCAGCGGCCATATCGCGCTGCCGCTGCCGGCGCAGCCGGGTGGGCCGCCGATCTGGATCGGCGGCAACAGCAAGGCCGCGCAGCGCCGGGTGGTCGAGGTGGCCGACGGCTGGATGCCGATGGCCCAGTCCGCGACGGTCGCGGCGATCACGAAGTCGCCGCCGCTGGAGGACATCGGCGTCCTCGCACAGATGATCGCCTCGCAGAACGAGCGGCGTGCCGCCGCCGGCAAGGCTGCGGCGGACGTGTCGTTCGTGCCCTTCGAGAAGGGCCTGCTCACCACCGGCGACGCGGCGCCGTTCTGCGCCGCGGTGGCTCCGCGGTTGGACGAGTACGCGGAGGCCGGCGTCACCTGGATCAACCTCGAGCCGGCCAGCCGCAGCATCGACGACTTCAAGCGGGACGTCGAGATGCTCAGTGCCCGCCTGATCAATAAGTGACGATGTGCAACCAGTGACGCCCGGCTCCGGTCGCGTCGAAGTCTGAGGAGGACATGGTGGATGGGTCGATGATCGGTGTCGAGGAGCTCGCGTTTGGCGAGGTTGGCCCCGTCAGCCCCGGGGAGCCGCATCGCTGCGTTGACCTGCGATCGGCCGCGGGCCTCGGGCCGGAGGCGCTGGCGGCCGCGGCCGTGGCGGCCAGAGCCTCGCATCGCGTCCTCATCGGCGTCGGCTGGCCCGGGCACGAGGCCTCCGAACTGCTGGACGCCCTGACCGTGACGGTGGTGGGCGAGGGCGAGTGGGACTGGGACCGGCGCGTCGTGTCGGCGCCCTCGGCGGCCGTCGCCGCAGCGGAACTGGTCGCCGGGATCGACGCGGCGCCGGTCGCCGCCGTGACGCTGGCCGGACTGCTGCAGATGTCGGAGCGGCTGAGCGTGCACGACGGTCTCGTCGCGGAATCGCTCGCCTACTCCACCCTGCAGGCGGGCCCGGAGTACGCGGCCTGGCTGGCGGCGGCCGACTACCCGGTCAAGCCCGAGGCCGGCCCACCCATTCAGGTGGAGCGGCGGGACGCGGTGCTGGCGATCGAGCTGACCCGGCCGGACCGGCACAACGCGCTGAGCGCGGGCATGCGGGACGCCCTCGTGGAGGCCCTGCACGTCGCGATCGCGGACGACTCGATCGGCCGGCTGGAGCTCACCGGCCGCGGCCGATCCTTCTGCAGCGGAGGCGATCTGGCGGAGTTCGGAACCGCCCAGGACCCCGCGCGGGCGCATCTGGTCCGCACCGAGCACCGGCCGGGCGAGCAACTGCATCTGCTCGCCCAGCGGCTGGGCGCCGACTGCGTGGCGCACGTGCACGGCGCGGTGATGGGCGGCGGCCTCGAGGTCGCCGCGTTCGCCGGACACATTCGGGCCCGGCCGGACTCGCGATTCCTGCTGCCCGAGCTGTCGATGGGGCTGGTCCCCGGCGCCGGCGGCACCGTCAGCGTGCCGCGCCGAATCGGCCGGTGGCGCACCGCCTGGATGGTGTTGACCGGGCAGGTTCTCGACGCGGACGCGGCCTTGCTCTGGGGCCTGGTCGACGAGGTCGCCTAACGGTTCTCGCCCGTCTCTCACGCCTGGTCGCCGTCCTCTGGACGGCGGCCAGGTCTTTTTCGGGTGGGCACTCCCGCGGACGGCGGTCTCGGACAGGGGTGTCGCCATCTGCCGCCTCCCGATCCATTTGTCGATACTGTCAAACTGGAAATCTTCCACGCTCTATGTGGAATCGCGAGGACAACCCGGCGTTATTCCGTGTTCTCGGTGGTCAGTTTTGAGGGGTGAGATGGAATCCGGGAAGTTGTTTACGGAATCGTCAACTATGCTCTAGTGTGACGGGAACGGGACCATCGATGTTCGCGACGCACACGGAGGTGGCAGTGGCCACGGGTTCGACCCTCGGGGCGATGATCAGCGACAACGCGTCGCGTTTTGGCGACGTGCCGGCCTATCTGCTCGGCCAGCACGGGGTGACCCATGCCGAGCTGCGCCGGCGAGGCTCCGCGCTGGCCGCGGCGCTTGCCCGAGCGGGGCTGCGACGTCAGGACCGGGTCGCGGTGCTGAGCAAGAACAGCGTGCAGTTCGGGGAGGTGCTGGCGGCCGCGCACCTGAGCGGGCTGATCGCCGCGACCGTGAACTTCCGCCTGGCCCCGGACGAGATGATCGCGATCCTGCAGGACTCCGAGCCGCGCGCGCTGTTCCTCCAGGACGAGTACCTGTCGCTGGTCCCGGACCTCCGCGCACGGGTCCCGGGCATCGACCTGATCGTCCGGCTCCCCCCGGGATCGACAGCTGCGCCCGGCGGCCAGGTCCTCGACTACGAGGAGCTCGTCGAATCCGCGGCGGGCGCAGGCCTGCCGTTCCAGGCCACCGCGGACGACATCGCCTGCCTGATCTACACCAGCGGGACCACAGGCAGCCCCAAGGGCTGTGTGCTCGGCCAACGCGAGCTGCGACAGGTCGCGGCGACCATGAGCAACGAGATGCGGACGGGCAGCCGCGACCGCGTGCTGCTGACCATGCCGATGTTCCACATCGGGGCGATGGCGATCGCGATGGGCGCGCACGAGCGCGGCGGCACCGCCGTGCTGCGCGCGCAGTTCGACCCCGCCGACGTGCTCCGGGCGGTCCAGCGGGAGCGGATCGACGTCCTGCACCTGGCGCCGACGATGCTCCACTCGCTCGTTGGCGCGGCGTCGGGCTCGCCGGCGGGGCTGTCCAGCGTGCGCACGGTGGTCTACTCGGCGGCCCCGATGCCGATCGCGACGCTGAAGAGGGCGTTGGCGGTCATGCCGGACGCCGGCTTCCTCAACTTGTACGGGCAGACCGAGGTCATCACGTCGGGCCTGCCCCGCGAGTTCCACGACCTGGCAGAGCCGGCGAACGAGCGTCGCCTGAGCACGGTGGGATTCCCGTTTCCCGGCACCGAGGTGCGCATCGTGGACGAGCAGGGGCGGCCGCTCCCGGCCGGCGGGCAGGGCGAGATCGCCGTCCGGTCGGCGTCGATGTTCCGGGGCTACTGGAACAGATCTGCCGCGACGGTCGACACCATCCGCGACGGCTGGTGCCACACCGGGGATATCGGGCTGGTGGACGACGAGGGGCTCCTGCGCCTGCTCGACCGCAAGAAGGACCTCATCATCACCGGCGGGGAGAACGTCGCCAGCCTGGAGGTGGAGGAGGCGGTGTCCGCCCATCCCGCGGTCGCCGAATGCGCCGTGATCGGCGTGCCCGATGAGAAATGGGGCGAGGCGGTCTGCGCCACGGTGGTGCTGGTCCCGAACGCGACGCTCACCCTGGCCGCGATCGGCCGCCACCTCGAGACGCGGCTGGCCCGGTTCAAGACGCCGAGGCGCCTGGTCATCGTCGAGGAACTGCCGAAACTGCCCACCGGAAAAATCGACAAGAAACTGCTGCGCGAGTGGCAATCCCGACCAGAGGAGCGCAGAACCCCATGACCTCAGCACGATCGAACACAGATCTCGCGGCCGACTCGGCGGCCCCGATCCTGCGGCACGCCCACGCGGTGCTGCACTGCAACGTCAACACCGTGGCGGTGCGCGCGGCCGAGGCGTTCTACGAGCGCTTCGCCTTCGTCCAGCGGATGCGCTCGCTGTCCACCGACACCGATGCCAGCGCGCTCGGGATCGCGGGCAGCACCGCGTCGGAGACGACCTTCCTCTACGACTCGCGGGGGCCCCGGTCCGCGCCCGCCATCGAGTTTGTCGAGTGGCGTCGGCCGGCGACCCGGCCGCAGACCGCGGGGCCGACGGGCCGGTCGCTGGGATTTACCACCCTGGGGCTGCGCGTGACCGCCCTCGAGGACGCGCGCGCGCTGCTCGCGGACGGCGCCGAGACGCTGGAGTCGGCGTCGACCTGGGTGCGAGGCGCCCCGCGCCCGACGCTGCGGACCATGGGACCGGACGGGGTGGCCGTCGACGTGGTCGAGGTGCCCGACGCGGACGGCGACGATGGCCGCTTCTCCCACGTCCGGCTGCGATCGAGCGATCTGGCCGCCACGGTGGCGTGGTACGCGCGAATCGGATTCCGCGTCCGGGCCGGGGACTCCCCGCGCGCTGACGGTGTCGCCCTGGTGCTGCCGGAGGACCCCACCTTCTCCCTGGAGTTCGATCTCGACCCGGATGCGGACCCGGTGACCGCCGTGGCGAACACCCAGGGCCTGTTCCGCATCGCCCTCGCCGTCGAGGATGTCCATGCAGCCCACCAGGCGCAGCTCGAGGCGGGGGCGGCGGTCGCCGAGCCGTCGTTCATCCCGATGCCGGACACGCCCACGGGCGGGTTCACCGTGATGGTCCTGAAGGACCCGGACGGCGCGGTGGTCGAGCTGGTCTCCCGGCCACGGTCCGCGGTGCGCCGCCCGAGCGCGCCCGCGTAGGGCGGGCGTCAGTCGCCGGGCCCGATCGAGACGATCGGCCCGGCGGTCTCGTCCGCGCCCGATATGACATCGCACACGCGAGCGCCGACATCGGCTCCGGTCATGGCGCCGGCCGGCGCGGGGGCGCCATCGCCCATGACCATCGCGTGGACCATGACCTCCTTGACCACGACCTGATGCGTTAGGCGGGACTCCTTCTCCAGGTGGCGAATCCACATCCGCTGTGCCGCCTGGGCCATCGACACGACGCTCATCCCGCGGGCGGGGAAGTCCGCCATTCCGCCGCCGAGCGCGACGAACATCGCCCCCGCCGACAGCCGGGGGATGAAGGCCGTCGCCGCCGCCATGTGCGGGCGCAGGTACGCGGTGAAGTGCGCGTCCAGGCGCGCGTACTCCACGGCCAGCGCGGGTTGCGGCTCCCAGGCCGCGTTGATCGCGACGACGACGGCCGCCAACTCCGCCAGCGGCAGCTGTGCGGCGAGCAGCCGGGCGTCCTCTGCCGTCGCGATGCTGCCGGTGACCACCCGGAGGCGGCCGGCCCCGGCCGGCGAGGCCAGATCGGCGAGGCGCGAGCCGTCGCGGCCGACGGCGAGGACGTCCCAGCCACGCGCGAGCGCGTCCGAGACGACCCCGCGGCCGATGTCTCCGGTGCCGCCGATGACTGCGATAGATGTGGTCACTTGACCTCCTGCGTTGCTGTATTTGACATACTCGACATGTTGGCAGGCGTGCGGAATGTGGTCGATGAAAGCCCATTCCAACTGGCGTTATCGACGATATGGGTCCCGCTTGCGACCCATGCCGGAGCGTCGTGCCAATCATAGTTGTCATTTACGTCAAAGTATAGAAGTCTCATTCTCAGCCGTCTAGCACGGGACGCGCACAGCACGGAGGAGAAGCCATGGTCGACGACTGCCGGGAGCTCGACGGACTGCGGGCGGAGGTGCGTGGGTTCCTCGCCGAGGCGGTGTTCACCCCCCGGTGCGACAACTGGATGCGCGGCGTCGACCGCGACTTCAGCCGGGCGGTGGCCGAGCGGGGCTGGATCGGCATGTCCTGGCCGCGCGAGCACGGTGGGGGCGGGCGGACGAATGTGGCACGCCTTGTGGTCACGGAGGAGTTGCTCCGCGCGGGCGCGCCGGTGGCCGGCCACTGGACCGCGGACCGCCAGATCGGGCCGTCGGTGCTCCGGCACGGGACCCCCGAGCTGCGGGCGGAGCTCCTGCCCGCGATCCGCCGCGGCGACACCGTGTTCTGCCTGGGGCTGAGCGAGAGCGAGGCGGGCTCGGACCTCGCGGCCGTCCGGACCCGGGCCAGCCGGGTGGCCGGCGGCTGGGAGATCGACGGGGCCAAGATCTGGACGACCTCGGCGCACCACGCCACCCACGCCTACGTCCTGGCGCGCACGGACGCCGGCTCGGCGCGGCACGCGGGGTTGACCGAGTTCCTCGTGGACATGGACACGCCCGGCATCACGGTGCGCCCCATCCTGGATCTGGTGGGGGAGCACCATTTCAACGAGTTGCTGCTCGAGTCGGTGTTCGTGCCGGAGGCCCGAGTGCTCGGGGTGGTCGGCGAGGGCTGGGCGCAGGTCACCGAGCAGTTGGCGTTCGAGCGTGGGGGAGTGGAGCGCTATTTGAGCACCTATCCGGTGTTGCGGGCGTTGACGAGGGCCGCCCGCCGCACCCCGGATCGGGCGGCGACGGAGCGGGTCGGCGCCCTCGCGGCTCGGCTCGTGGCGCTGCGACGGCTGGCTCTGGACCTCGCGCGGGCCATCGACGGCGGCCACGCGACGACGCGGCTGGCCGCCGAGCTGAAGTTGCTCGGCACGGATTTCGAGCGGGATGTGGTGGAGGACGCGCGCTATGTGTTCGACGTGTGCGGAACCGAGGACGGGGACGGGGAGCTGCTGCTCGACGGGCTCGCGGCAGTGCCTGGCGGCGCCATCAGGGGCGGGGCCAGCGAGGTTATGCGCACCGTGATCGCCCGAGCGGAGCTGGGACGATGAGTGCTCAAGGCGCGCCGTTCAGCGCCGATCTACGGGGGGTGGTCGAGGACGTGCTGGGCCGTGCCGCGGCGAGTGAACTGGGCCGCGACGCGCTGTGGCCGGCCGTGGTCGACTTGGGTTGGGACCAGGTCGGGGTCGCCGAGGCCGACGGCGGAGTCGGCGGAGACCTCGCCGACTGCGCGGAGCTCGCGGCCGGGGCGGGGCGGCATGCCGCCCCGATTCCGTTGTGGGAGACCGCTCTCGCGGCCTGGGTCCTCGCCGAGGTCGGGCTGCCAATCGGCACCGTCGCCCGCGGCGCGACGGTGGTGGCGGGCGGGGCCGCAGCGTCGGGGCCGGAGCCGGCGCTGCGGGTCGATGCGACCGCAGACGAGACCCGGGTGCTCTGGCGCGGCCCCGGCGCGGCGCGATCCGGATCCGGTCCCGCGGCGCTGCTCGGCGCCGTCGTGGACCGCATGGCGGTGCTGCGCTCGGCGGCCATTCTCGGCGCGGTGGAGCGGGCGTGCGAGCTCACCGTCGAGCACGTCACGACCCGCCAGCAGTTCGGCCGCCCGCTGGCCGCGTTCCAGGCCGTCGCGCACGGCGTCGCCGATCTCGTCATGGAGCGCGACCGGCTCGCGGGGGCGGTCCACGAGGCGCTCGACCGGCCGTCTTCCGGCACCGCGGCGGCGGCGCGGGCCATCGCCGGGCGGTGCGCGGGGAACGTGGCGGCCGCGGCGCACCAGCTGCACGGCGCCATGGGCATCACCCAGGAGCACCGGCTGCACCGCTCGACGGCGCTGCTGTGGGCCTGGCGCGATGCCGACCGGAGCCAGCGGCGGTGGGAGGTGGCTCTGGGGGAGCGCGTGCTCGGCGGCGAGAGCGACGATGCGCTGTGGGCGTTGGCCACGGGCTCAGGCTCGCCGGCAAGCAGGGGGAGAGACCATTGATGACGAAAGCGTCATCATCGCTATTTGTGAATGAATCCCCAGGTTGAGCCTCATCATTCCTCCAATATTACGGGCATCTCTGAGTGAATTCGATAGAAGTTGACGATAATGTTGACAGAAGTGTTCGGTCGGCCCTAACGTGTCGGTCAGCATCAGATTCCGGCGAACGTCGACAGAGGAGGCGAACCGCGAGTGGACACCACTTCGCTGGGCGAGCGGCAAGAGTTGGCGGCCGCGATCCGCGCCCTGCTCGATCAGCGGTCACCGGAGCCCGCGGTGCGCGCCGCCATGGCATCCGGGCCTGGGCACGACGCGGCGCTCTGGTCGACTCTCACCCGCGAGATGGGCCTGGCCGCGATGGCGGTGCCGGAGCGGTTCGGGGGCGCCGGCGCGGGTTGGGCGGACCTCGGAGTGGTGTTCCGGGAGCTGGGCCGCTCCCTCGCCTGCGTGCCATTCCTGTCCACCGTCGGGCTCGGCGCGGCGACGCTGCTGGCATCGGAAGACGAGACTGCTTGCGCCCGTTGGCTTCCCGGGATCGCGGCGGGGGAGTCGACGGCCACGGCCGCGATCTTCGGCAACCCCGACGCGGTCACCGCCCGCCCGAGCGGAGGCGACTGGCTCCTGTCCGGGAACGTGGCAGGGGTGCTCGACGGCGCGACCGCAGGCCTGTTGCTCGTCCCCGCCCGCACGGCGGGCGGGGTGAGCCTGTTCGCGGTCCCCGATCCAGAGCATCGTCGGCCGGGGACGATCCGCACGTCGGACCTCACCCGCCGGGTGGCGGCGGTAGCCCTGGACGGCGCTCCCGCGGTGCTTGTCGGCGAACGTGGAGCCGGCGCCGAGATCGCCGAGGCGGCTGGGCGGCTGGCGCGGGTGGCCCTGGCCCACGAGCAGATCGGCGGCGCCGCGGCCACCGTGGACATGGCGGTGGGCTACGCGAAGACCAGGCGGCAGTTCGGCCGCGTCATCGGCTCCTTCCAGGCCGTCAAACACCGCTGCGCCGACATGCTGGTGGCGCTGGAGTCCGCGGAGTCCGCGGCGTGGGCAGCCGCGTGCGCCGCGGACTCGTCGGCGCCGGATCTGCCGCTGATCACCGACATCGCCTCGGTGGTGTGCGGTGAGGCCTACGTCCGGTGTGCCTCGGACAACGTCCAAATCCACGGCGGCATCGGCTTCACCTGGGAACACCCCGCCCAGCTTCACGTCAAGCGCTCTCGCGGATCCGCGGTGCTCTTCGGCACCCCCAATGAGCGCCGGGCCTCGCTCGCCAACCGTGTGCCGACGCTGCGCGCGCCGGCCGGAACCCCTTGAGCCACCACCGATCACCACTGAGGAGTTGCCAGATGTCCCAAGTCCCCATCGCCGAGGACCTATTCACCTGGCCGTCGGAGAGCCCCGCGCTCATCGCCGGCCGGTCCTCCGACGGAAAGCTCGAATTCCCGTACCGCACACACCGTCTCGTGGGCGGGGTGCGCGAGGAGCTGGAGAAGGTGGAGCTGCCGCGCCGCGGCACGCTGTGGACCTTCACCTCTCAGGTGTTCCGCCCACCGGCCCCGCCCTACGCGGGAGACGACGACGCCAAGAGTTTCGTGCCGTTCTCCGTGGGCTACGTCGAGCTGGAGGGCGCCCTGCGGGTCGAGTCGCGGCTGACGGAGCCCGATCCGGACAAGCTCCGGATCGGCCAGGAGATGGAGCTGCGCATCGTGCCCTTCGGCATTGACGCGGACGGCAATCAGACCATGATTTACGCGTTCGCACCCGTGACCGATGGAGGAGACCACTGATGAGCACCGACGATATCGCCATCATCGGCGTCGGGCTGCACCCGTTCGGCCGCTACCCCGGCAAGTCCGCGCTCCAGATGGGCGAGGACGCCGTGATCGAGGCGCTCAAGGACGCGGGGGTCCCGTGGTCCGACGTGCAGGGCCTGTGGGCCTCCAGCATGGAGGTCAAGAACCCGGAGGCCATCACGGGCCTGCTGGGCATGACCGGGATCCCGGCACGCTCCGTGTTCACCGGCTGCGCGTCGGGCGGCTCCGTCCTCGCGCAGGCCGCCAACGCCATCAAGCTGGGAGAGGCGGACATCGCGGTGGCGGTCGGGCTCGACAAGCACCCGCGCGGGGCGTTCTCCGACCACCCGTCGGTGTCCGGGCTGCCGGACTGGTACGGCGAGGCGGGGCTGTTCCTGACCACGCACTTCTTCGGGATGAAGATCAACCGCTACATGCACGATCACGACATCAGCCACGAGACGCTGGCCCGGGTCGCGGAGAAGGCCTTCCGCAACGGCGCGGCCAACCCGCACGCCTGGCGGCGCCAGCCCAAGTCGATGGCGGAGATCCTGGCCTCGCCGGTGCTGAACTACCCGCTGCGCCAATACATGTACTGCGGCCCCGACGAGGGCGGCGCGGCCGCAGTGCTGTGCCGCGCCGACCAGGCGCACAAGTACACGGACACGCCGGTCATCATCAAGGCGAGCACGCTGTTCTCCCGGCGCGAGGGCGCGTTCGAGCTGCTCAGCCCGTCCCTGCCGATCGAGTCCGCACCGAGCCCCACAGTGTTCGCCTCGCAGGCGGCCTATGAGATCGCCGGCATCGGGCCGGAGGACGTCGACGTGATCCAGCTGCAAGACACGGACGCGGGCTCCGAGATCATCCACATGGCGGAGAACGGGTTCTGCGCGGACGGCGACCAGGAGAAGCTCCTGCTCGAGGGCGCGACGGAGATCGGCGGCCGGCTGCCGATCAACACCGACGGCGGGCTGATCGCCAACGGCGAGCCGGTCGGGGCGTCGGGGCTGCGGCAGATCTACGAGCTGGTCAACCAGCTCCGGGGCCGGGTCGGCGACCGCCAGGTCGAGGGCGCGAAGGTGGGCTACGCCCAGCTGTACGGCGCCCCCGGCACCGCCGCCGTGACGATCCTGTCCACATGACCGCGGACGGACCGCCGCCTGGAGCCTTCCGGGCGGCGGCGCGTCGGTGGCTGGCCACGGTCGAGCGGCCCGCCGGGCTCTACGACTACGGCCCGACGCCGCAGCCCGAGGATGTCCCCGCGGGCCGCGAATGGCAGGCGATCCTCGCCTCGGCGGGGTACGCCTGCCTGCACTGGCCCGCGCGGTGGGGCGGGCGCGATGCGACGGTGGCCGAGCAGGCCGCGTTCGCGGAGGAGTCGGCGCGCGCGGGGGTGCCGAGACAGCTGAACATCGTGGGCCCCGACCTCGTGGGCCCCGTGCTCATGTCCTTCGGCTCCGAGGGGCAGAACGCGCGGCTGCTGCCGCGCATCCACTCCGGCGCGGACCTGTGGTGCCAACTGTTCTCCGAGCCCGACGCGGGCTCGGACCTCGCCGCCGTGCGCACCCGTGCCCGGCGGACGGATCGCGGCTGGGTGGTCGACGGCCAGAAGGTGTGGACCAGCGGCGGCGTGGGCGCCGACTATGGGCTCCTCCTGGCCCGGACCGGCGGCCCAGGCCACGGCGGCCTCTCCGTGTTCATCGTCCCGATGGGCGCGCCGGGGATCACGGTGCGCCCGCTGCGGCAGATGGACGGCGAGAGCAAGTTCAACGAGGTCTTCCTCGACGGCGTCGAGTTGGCGGCCGACGCGGTCATCGGCGAGGTCGGCGGCGGGTGGCGCGTCGCGACCGCGACCCTCGGGCGCGAGCGGCTCTCCCTGGGCGCGAACGCCGTCGCCATGTTCCGAAGCCTCGACGAGCTCGTCGAGGCGGCGGACCGGCGCGGGCGCCTCGACGCCCAACTCCGCACCGCCGTCGCCGACCAATGGGTGCGGGTCTGGCTGCTGCGCACCACGTGGGAGCGCGCGATAGCCGAGGGCGCGGAGCCGGGCGACGCGTCGTTCTCCGTGCTCAAGTTGCTGACCTCCGAGACCCAACGCGCCATCGGGGACCTCACCCTCGAGGCTCTGGGGGCCGACGCGCTGGCCTCCGAGGAGGACGAGCCGCTGGTGCGCCGCATGCTCGTCAGCCACGCGCAGACGATCCTGGGCGGCACCAGCGAGATCCAACGCAACATCTTGGCGGAGCGGATCCTGGGGCTGCCCCGCGAGCCCGTCGTGAGCGCCGCGGCGGCGCCGTCATGAGCGCTGAGGCGAGGCTGCGGGACCTGGTCACGCCGGGCTCGAGGGTGGCGGTGGGCGACGGCATGGGCGCGCCGCGCTCCGTGTCCGCCGAGCTCTCGGCGGCGGCGGGGGAGGCGGGGGGCGTGCGCCTGGTCCTCGGCTGGTTGCCGACGCCGGACCCCGGCCTGGACTTCGCGAAGTTCGCCGACGTCGCCGCGCTGATGTCGGGCTGGGGTGTGCGTTCGGCCATGCGCGCGGGGGACGTCCGCGGCGTGCCGGTGCGCTGGTCGGCCGTGCCGGCCCTACTGCACGGGCCGATGCGGCCCGATGTGCTCGTGAGCACGGTCGTCCGCACCGCGGACGGCGGATATGCCTTCGGCACGGAGGTGTCCTGGATGCAGGCGGCGGTCGCGAGCGGGGCGGTAGTGGCGGGCGTGCTCACGCACCGCGCGCCGCACTGCGCCGCGGGTCCAGCCCTGCCCGCAGGGCAGGTGCGCATCGTCGGCGAGACCGACGCGGCGGTCCCGCCGATCTCTTTCACCAGCCCGGGGGACGTCCACCACGCGATCGCCGAGCATGTGGTGGCACGCGTGCCGGCCGGCGCCCGGGTCCAGGTGGGTCCCGGCGCTCTCGGCGGCGCGATCATCTCCGCCCTGGCGTGTCCGGTCGCCGTGGACTCCGGGATGCTGCCCGACGGCGTCGTGGACCTCGATCGCCGGGGCCTGTTGCTCGGCGCCCCGGTGGGCACCTATCTGGCGGGCGGCGCGGAGCTGCTCGACTGGGCCGACGGCCGCGGCGTCCTGCACCCCATCGAGCACTCGCACGACCCCAGCCGGCTCAGCCGCGGTGCGCCGCTGATCGCCGTGAACACCGCGCTGGAGATCGACGACCAGGCCCAGATCAATGTCGAGTCGAGCGCCACCTCCATCGTGGCGGGCATCGGCGGGCACCCGGACTATTGCGCGGCCGGCGCGCGCTCGGTGGGCGGACTGAGCGTCATCGCGCTCCCGGCCGCGCACCGCGGGCGGCCGACGCTCGTGGATCGGCTGTCCGGACCGGTCACCACCCCCGGGCACGACGTCGACATCGTGGTCACCGAGCACGGGGCCGTGGACCTGCGCGGGCTCGACCGTGCCGGTCGGGCCCGCGCGATCCGCCGCCTGTGGGATCGGTCCTGATCACACGCCCAGCTGGGCCAGCAGCCGCTCGAAATACACGCCCGGCCCGCCGAACATCATCTGGGTGGCCTTGGCCCGCCGGAAATACAGGTGGGCCGGGTGGTCCCACGTGAATCCGATGCCGCCGTGCACCTGGATATTCTCGGTGGCGACGAACATGAACGCGTCCGAGCACACCGAGTGCGCGACCGCCGCGGCGACGCCAAGCGGGGGCGCGTCGTCCGCGCCGTCGGCCGCCCGGACCGCCTCGACCACGGCGGCCTCCGCGAGCTCGATCCGAGCGAACATGTCCGCGCACTTGTGCTTGATCGCCTGGAACGAGCCGATCGCACGACCGAACTGCATCCGCTCGCGCGCATAGGCGGTGCTCATCTCCAGGCACGCCCTGGCAGCGCCGACCTGTTCCGCGGCGAGGGCGATGCTGGCCCGGTCCAGCACCTGATCGAGGATCTCGGTCGCACCGCCCAGCGGCCCAACCGGCACGGCGGCCACATCGCGGAACCGCACCTGCGCGGTGCGGCGGGTGAGGTCCAGGGTCCGCAGCGGCGTGCGGGTCAGGCCCGGATCGCGCGCGTCGATCGCGAACAGGGTGGGCCCGGACTCGGTGTCGGCCGCGACCAGCAGCAGGTCGGCGATGTCGCCGTCCGGCACCAGCGCCTTCTCCCCGCGCAGGAGCCAGCCGCCAGGCGTGGAGACCGCGCTGGTCAGGAAGCCGTCGGTGCGCCACCCGCCGTCGTGCTCGATGACCGCCAGGGTCGCGATCACCTCGCCGGACGCGATGCCGGGCAGGTGCGCGGCCTGCGCGGCCTCGTCGCCAGACGCGACGAGAGCCGAGCCGGCGAGGACCACGGACGAGAAGAACGGGCCGGGCAGGACGGCGCGGCCCAGCTCGCCGAGCACCACGCTCAGCTCGAGCTGGCCGAAGCCGTCCCCGCCGTGGGCCTCGGGTAGTGACAACGACTGCAGCCCAAGGTCTTCCGACATCCGCTTCCACAGCAGCTCGTCGTGGCCGTGCGGCTGCTCGACGGCCCGCAGCACCTGCTCGCCAGTGGACTTCGCCGTCAAGAGGGCCCGGATGGACGCCCGCAGGTCGGCCCTCTCGACTTCGGTGGTGGTCTCGGTCATGATGCTCCTCCGGTATGGCGCGATTCGCTGAATGGGACCTTCGAGTCGCCGCTCGGCTCCTTGGGCAGGCCTAGCACCCGCTCTCCCAGAATGTTCTTCATGATCTCCTCGGTGCCGCCGAGGATGCGGAACGCGGGGGAGGACAGCAGCAGCTCGGTCCAGGAGAACGTGCCCCACTCGCCGGTGTCGGCAGTGATCATCGTGCCGACCAGCTCTGTGGCGAGATGCGCTATGCGCGTGAGGTTTTGAGCCCAGAACAGCTTGGAGACCGAGGCCTCCGGGCCGGGTTGCGCGCCGGCCCGGAGCTTGCGCACCGATTGGCGGCCTAGGTAGTCCGCGGCGATGACGTCCGCGACGACCTCGCCGAGCCGGCGCCGCGCCGCGCCGTCGTGGCGGTGGCCGCTCTCCTGCAGCAGCGTCGCGAGAAACTGCGGGGACAGGACGCGGGCGACTGGGCCGTCGCTCTCACCGCTGACGCTCGCCCGCTCGTTCATCAGCGTCGTGAGCGCGACCCGCCAACCGTCGTCGACCGCGCCGAGGCGATGGTCGTCGGGCACGAGGACCCCGTCGAGGAACACCTCGTTGAACTCCGCACCGCCGCTCATCTGGCGCAGCGGCCGCACGTCGACGCCGGGCGCGGACATGTCGACGAGGAACGCGGTGATGCCGCGGTGCTTGGGCTGGTCGGGGTTGGTGCGGCACAACGCCATGCCGAGTTGCGAGTGCTGCGCGACGGAGGTCCACACCTTCTGCCCCTGCAGCCGCCACCCGTCGCCCTCGCGGGTCGCCCGCGTCTGCACGCTGGCGAGGTCGGAGCCGGCGCCGGGCTCGCTGAACAGCTGGCAGGCGATCACCTCGCCCGCGTACATCGCCGGCAGGTAGCGCTCCTTGACCGCGTCCTGGGCGTGCGCCAGGATCGTCGGCCCGATCATCCCGAGCCCGATCAGCGAGAGCACGCCCGTGTCGGGGACCACGTACTCGGACTCCACGAGGTCGTAGACGAGGTCGTGGATGGGTGTCAGCCCGCGCCCGCCGTACGCCTCCGGCCCGGTGATCCAGCCGAACCCCGCCTCGTGGCGGGCGCGCTGCCAGGCGCGTGCGGCGTCGACCTTGCCCATCTCGACGGCCGGCGGGTCGTCGGTGAAATAGCCGGTGTGGTCCTCGCCCTCGCCCCACCGGAAACTCGACTCGGCACCGGCCCGGCGGGTCGCGTGCGCGTCCAGGAATGCGCGCGCCTCCGCGGTGAACGAGTCCATCTCCTCGGGCGGTCTGATCTCGTCTGGCATGGTTCCCCTTCTCAGATGTCTGCCACAGGCAGCGGATCGGCGCCGGCCAGCAGGGCCGCGCCGAGGGTCTCGCCCAGCTCCGCGTGGCCGCCCAACAGCAGGTCGAGCGCTGCCGCACGGGTCACGTGCCGGTGCATGTCGTTCTCGAGCGTCAGTCCCATCGCGCCCAGCACCTGGACGGTGCGGCTGGTGACCAGGGCCTGCGCGTGCCCCGCTCGCTGTTTGGCGAGGGCCGCGGCCCAACCGGGGTCCGCGACTCGGCTCGGGTCCGCGGCGGCGGCCCACGCGGCGGCCAGCGTCACGCGGGCGGACTCGATGGCGGCGTGGGATTCCGCGAGCTGGTGGCGGACCGCCTGGAACGACGCGAGCGGCCGACCGTACTGCTCGCGGGCGCTGGTGTGCGCCACGGCAATGTCGAGGGCGCCCTGGCAGACGCCGATGATCTCCGCGGCCGCGGCCCTGCGGCCCGCGGCCAGGGCCCGGCACCAGCCGTCGCCCGCGGGGACGGTGGCCGTGGCCAGGGCAGGATCGGGGGCGGCGGCGAGCCATGTTGTGCCGCTGTCGAATCCGCGCACAGGGGTGGTTGCCAGCGCCGCGGCGGGCAGCACGAGAAGCCAGACCCCGTCCGCGCTGGGGGTGACGACCTGGGCTATCGCGTCGAGCCCGCCGAGCAGCACGCCGTCGCGCGGCTGCCCGGGGAGACCGGTGGCCCCGGAGACCGGGTAGAGCACCGCGCGCGGCCCGTCGGGCGGGGGCAGCAATTCGGTCAGCTCGGCCAGCAGGACCTGGTCGAGCAGCCGCGAGCAGGTGAGCGAGCGGCCCTGTTCGGTGAACAGCATCGTGGTGGCATCGGCCGGCTCGGCCGCCGCGACCTCGTCCCAGCCGAGGTCGTCGAGCGCCGCGGACAGGGATCTGGCGTCGGCCTCGCCCGCGGCGGCGCGGCGTGCGAACACCTCCCGCAGTGACGCTGCGACCACCTTTCTGGTGTCGATGTCCAGGCTCATGCGCTCTGCTCCCGGGGTAGTCCGAGGACCTGGTCGGCGAGGATGGTGCGCTGCACCTCGGCGGAGCCGCCCAGGATCGTCGCGGAGCGGCTGAACCACCAGTCGGCGCGCCACTCGCGCATCTCATCCGAGCTGGAGAGGAGGAACGCCGGCCCGAAGACGTCCCGGGCCAAGTCGAACAGGCCGATCTCGACGCGGGCGAGCAACACCTTGTCGACGCTGGCCTCGGGGCCGACGGACTGCCCCGCGGCCAATCGCCGCAGCGTGTCGGCGCTGCGGGCCCGCAGGGAGACCACGTCCGCGTACGTCTCGCCGAGCCGGCGCACGGCGCCATCGGGCAGTTTGTCGAGCGTCGCGGCCTGGTCCCGCAACTCGCGGATCCGGCGCAACGCGACGGCGGCGCTCTGCCAGGCGTACATGGATCGCTCGAATTGCATCAGGTGCATCGCGACGGCCCAACCGTCGTTCTCGGCGCCGATGAGCCGGGACGCGGGGACCGCGACGTCGTCGAAGAACACCTCGGCGAGCTCATTGAGCCCGCTCGCGATGGCGATCGGCCGGATTGCCACGCCCGGGCTGTCCACGTCGATCATGATCATCGACAGTCCGCGGTGCCGGGACTCGGGCGTGCCGGTGCGCACGAGGCAGACGAGGCGGCTCGCGGTGGCGCCGTGGGTGGTCCAGAGCTTTTGCCCGGACACGATGTAGCTCTCCCCGTCCCAGTGGGCGCGGCAGCGCAGGGCCGCCAGGTCGCTGCCGGCCTCGGGCTCCGAGAACCCCTGCCCCCACCATTCCTCGCCCCGCAGGTACCGGGGCAGATACGCGTCGGCGAGGTCGGGGGCGAACCGCAGCAGGGCCGGCGCGAGCGTCTCCAACATCAGGCACGGGTCCGGGACTGGCAGGCCGGCGCGCGAGAGCTCGTCGTACAACACGGCACGGTGCAGGACGTCCCCGCCGAGGCCGCCGGCGGATTCGGGCCAGCCATAGCGGTTCCAGCCCGCGCCGTGCAACGCGGCGAGCAGTGCGCCGTGGTCGTGGATGCGCGCCTCGGTGGTCGGGTGGAATCGGCCGCGCCAGCGGTCGAGGGACGGGGCGGCCAGGTGCGCACGGAGTCCGCGGCGGTAGGCGTCGAGGTCTGCGGCCGGATCGGCCCCGACGGCCCCGGCAGTGGTGGTCACGCCGGGGCCTGCGCGGCCCGCGCGCGGGAACGCTCGAGGAAGCCGTTGACCAGGGCTTGGTGCTCCGGGGTGTCGAAGGAGGCGAACTCCTCCGCGAGCGCGTACTCGAGCACCCCCGCGACGGCGCGTTTGAGGTGCATGTTCAATGCCCGCTTCGTGGTCTGCACCGCGTGCGCCGGCTGCGCGGCGAGCTTGGCGGCGAGAGCGAGCGCCGCGTCGAGGAGCTCTGCGTCCGGGACCGCGCGGTTGGCGAGGCCGAGCTCGACGGCCAGGGCGGACGGGATCCGCGCACTTGTGAGCAGGTACTCCTTTGCCTTGAGCATGCCCATGAGCATCGGCCAGGTGGGGGCGCCGCCGTCCGCGGCGGTGAGGCCCACCCCCACGTGCGGGTCGGCCATGTAGGCGGACTCCGCGATCAGCACGATATCGCTGCACACCGCGAGGTTGGCGCCGAGGCCGACGGCCGCGCCGTTGACGGCCGCGACCACGGGCAGCGGGAAATCGAGCATCTCGTTGAGCAGCCGCCCCGCCGCGTCGATCTCCTTGCGCCGCATCTCGCGGTTCTCCCAGAGCTCGACGAAGTGGCCCATGTCCCCGCCGGCGCTGAACGCGCGGCCGGCCCCGGTGATGACCACGGCGCGCGCCTCGGGGTCCTCGGCGAGGTGGCGCCATACCCGGATCAGGGCATCGTGGAGGGCCTCATTCGTGGCGTTGAGGACCTCGGGTCGGTTCAGGGTGAGCAATCGGACTGGGCCCCTCGACTCGATCAAGAGCTCGGGCCCGAATTGCTGCGCCATGGGTGCTCCTCGTTCTTCAGGGTTGTGTTCCATGGCCACATTTCATCGACACTTGACGACATTGTCAAGTGTGACTAGGGTCATGAAATATACCGAAGGCTGCGGGGAGTCCCAGCCGGTGTCGGCGGGCTGGCGCTCGCGGTGGGGCCGCCGGTGGCAAAGTTCGCGCGCTGCGTCGCGGGAGTCGACGAGGTCGTCAACATGGCCGGCATCTCGCCCTTTCGCGACGTTGTCGCCGCCCGCAGTCAGCTATGTCCAGGAAATGGAGTGCGATGAGCCGGATCGAAACCGTCGGGACCTACCTGCCGCCGTGGGGCCAGCAGTGGAGACGGGAGGCCGGGCCCGACGAGGACGTCGTCACGCTCGCCGTCGCGGCGGGGCGGGCGGCGCTCTCGCGCCACCCTGCCGGGGGCGCCGGAGCGGGCGTCACGACGGTGGTCCTGGTCTCCCGGGACCTGCCGCTGCTCGAGGGCGGCAACAGCGCCCCGCTGCTCGCCGGGCTGGGTCTGCCCGACGACGTCCAGGTGGTCGAGCAGGTCGGCGGGGCGCCCGCGGCGCTGGATGCCGTGGTCGCGGCCGCGCCCGGGACCCTCGTGATCGGCGCGGACCTCGTCCCGGCCGGCGCCGCGGCCGCGCTGATCGGGGCCGACGGCGCCGAGGCGGAGCTGGTGGGCCGGATCGTGCGCAGCCTCCCAATCCGCAGCCGCGGGGCCGACGGCATCGGCCGGGACTATCACGACCCGCGACTGGAGTCCCAGCGTGGCGGCGGGGTCGCGGTGGAGCGGCTTGGGCTTGTCGAGCCGCCCGTCGTGGTGGCGGGGGTGGCGTTGAAGCAGGCGCGGGCCCTGGCGGCGGACCCGCCGGCGCTGCCGGTCACCGGCGCGAGCGCGGCGCTGTTCGCGATCGGCGCGCTCACCGGCGGCGGGGTGGTGCTCGCGATGGAGCAGGCCAGCGCCACGGCCGTCCGCGTCGGTTCGGCGCCGGTCGTGCGCCGCGACGAGCCCGCCGCCCGCGCGCCGTTGACGTTGACGCAGACTCCGGGGCCGGAGATCGCGATCTCTCTCGCCGCGTATGAGCGCGCGTTCGACTCGAAGCTGCGATGGGCCGCCGGGGCCTGCGATGGCTGCGGCACGCTCGCCTTTCCTCCCCGGTACAGGTGCATCGCGTGCGGCTCGGAGGACGGCTGGTCCCTGACGGCGCTGCCGCGGGCCGGCTCGGTGTACTCGGTGGTGAACGTCCATGTGCCGGTGCCCGGGCTGCCCACCCCGTATTCGCTGGCGATCGTCGAGCTCGACGAGGTCGGGGTGCGCGCGCTGGTCAAGGTGACAGGCGCGCCCGCGGGCACGACCTCCATCGGCGACCGCGGCACCCTCGTGCTGCGCCGCGTCGCGGTGCGCTCCGGCGTGCCCGACTACGGCTACGCGCTCTTGCCGGACGCCAGCCTTTCCGCGCCGGATGGCGCAGACACCGAGCCCGCGCCTGCCGGCGCCCGTGCGCCAGGAGGAAATCGATGAGACGTGTAGCAGTGGTCGGAGCCGGGATGACGGAGTTCCGGGAGCACTTCGGCCTGGGCATCAAGGACCTGGTGCCCCGCGCGGTCTCCGAGATGGCGGCGACCGTCGACAAGGGGTTGGACCGCGCGGACATCCAGGCCGCGTGGTTCGGTGAGCTGACCACGAGCGACGGTTTCCCGTCGGGCATCCTCGCAGACTCCCTCGGGCTGCTGGACATCCCCGTGACCCGCGTCGAGAACGCCTGCGCCACAGGCAACGACGCGGTCCGCAACGCGACCTATGCGGTGGCGTCCGGCGCGGTGGACGTCGCGCTGGTGGTCGGCGCCGACAAGGTGCGCGAGAGCTCCTCGCGCAGCACGTTCTGGGAGTGGGCCGGCCTGACCCGCGACATGGCCTGGGACTACCCGCTGGGACTGGTCGCGCCCGCGAACTTCGCGCTCCACGTGGCGCGGTACCTGCACGAGTCGCCGGCCACGCGGGAGCACATGGCCATGGTGGCGGTGAAGAACCACAAGCACGCGTTGACGAACCCGAAGGCCCAACTGCGCTACGAGATCACCGTCGCGCAGGTGCTCGCCGCGCCCATGGTCGTCGAGCCGTTCGGGCTGTTGGACTGCACTCCGCAGAGCGACGGAGCCGCGGCGCTGCTGCTGGTCGCCGAGGACGTGGTGGACCGCTACACCGATCGGCCGGTCTGGGTGCGCGGCGTCGGACTCGGCCTGGATCGGGTGATGCACCAGCACAAACAAGATATGACGACATTTCCCCCGACGGTCAAAGCCGCGCGCGCCGCCTACACGATGGCCGGCATCGGGCCCGCCGACATCGACGTCGCCGAGGTCCACGATTGTTTCACCGGCGTCGAGCTGATCAGCTACGAGGACCTCGGCTTCGCGGAGCGCTTCGAGGCCCACAAGCTCGTCGAGAACGGCGACACCACCTACGGCGGCTCGAAGCCCGTCAACGTCAGCGGCGGGCTCAAGGCCAAGGGCCACCCGCCGGGCGCCACCGGCGTCGCCCAGTGCGTGGAATTGTTCGAGCAGTTGCGTGGCGACGGGCACAACCAGGTCGACGGCGCGCGGCTCGGGCTGGCACACAACATAGGCGGCCCCACCGCGGTCTCTGCCGTCACGATCCTGGGCAGCGAGAAATGAGCTGCGGGGACGGCCCGGTCATCTACCGGGGTGCGGCCGCGCTGGAGGCCGCGGTTGGCGAGGAGCTCGGTCCCACCGGCTGGCTGGTTGTGGACCAGTCCCGCATCAACGGCTTCGCCGAGGACACCATCGACCACCAGTGGATCCACGTGGACGCCGAGCTCGCCGCGGACGGGCCCTTCGGCGCCACCATCGCGCACGGATTCCTCACGCTGTCGCTGGTGCCCTACTTCGTCAACCGCCTGCGACGGATCGAGGGCATGCGGATGGGGGTCAACTACGGGCTGGACCGCGTGCGCTTTCCCGCGCCGGTTCGGGCAGGTTCCCGTATCCGCGCGAGCTCTCGAATGATCTCCTTCCAGCAACTCGAGGACGCAGTCCAGATCGTCACCCGCACCACCATCGAAATCGAGCACGGAGGCAAGCCCGCCTGCGTCGCCGACCTGGTCGCCCGCTACTACCCGGAGGACAACGTATGAGCAGCACATGGCCTTGGATTCTGTCGGCCAACACCTTTGATGGATTGCTCGAGGTGCGGGCGCAGGCCACGCCGGAGGCGACCTTCCTCATCGACGAGCACGGCGTGACTATGTCCTACCGGGAATACGTCGACCGGGTGGACAGGGTGGCCCAGGCGCTGTCGGAGCGAGGGGTGACCCGCGGGTCGGTGGTCGCCTGGCAGCTGCCGACGCGGTCCAGCACCGTCCTCGTCATGGGGGCGTTGCGCCGGCTGGGCGCTGTGCAGGCGTCCATCATCACCCCCTACCGAGAACGCGAGGTCACCGCAGCGCTGACGACCTCGGCCGCCGAGTTCTTCCTCATTCCCGGCGTCTGGAAGGGCTTCGACTTCGGGGCCATGGCGACGGGCCTGCGACTGGAGGGGCCCGCCCCCACAATCATCGAGATCGGCCACGACGCACCGGAATCGGCGCCTGGCGCGGCCCCGCTCGACACAGTGGCCGCAGACCCCCTCGAGGTGGCCTGGATCTACTTCACCTCCGGCTCGACCGGAGCGCCCAAGGGCGCCCGCCACACCGACTCGAGCCTGCTCGCCACCGGCTCAGGCTTCGCCGGGCTGGGCCGGCTCGGCGAGCTACCGGGCGAGGTCGCCGCGATGGGATTTCCCGTCGCGCACGTCGGCGGCATCCAGTACCTCATCGCGGCACTGAGCGGCGGCTTCCCCATTCTGCTCCTGGAGGCGTTTGTCCCGGATCAGGCCGTGCGGCTCTTCCGCGAGTGGTCGGTGACCACCACAGGCGGTGCGCCGCCTTTCTACCAAGCCCTGATTGCCATGGCCCGGCTGCAGCCGGGCACCCCGCTCGTGCCGACGTTGCGCACGCTGAAGGGCGGCGGCGCGCCATGCCCGCCGAGCCTGTTCGAGCAGGCTCGGGACGAGTTGGGCGTGGTGCTGGCGCATGACTACGGGATGACGGAGGTCCCGATGGTCGCCGTCGCGGACCCCGCGGACCCCGGTGCGATTCTCGCCGCCACAGACGGCCGCGTGGTGCCCGGCAACAGGGTCCGCATCGCCGACATCGACGGGACGGAGTGCGAGCCTGGGACTAGGGGAGAGGTCCAGGTCTCCGGCGTCGGCGTCTGCATGGGCTACACGGATCCCGCAGAGACCAGGAGGGCATTCACGGCGGACGGGTGGTTCCACACGGGCGACCTGGGGGTTGTGCATGCGAGCGGGCATATCGAGGTGGTCGGCCGACTCAAGGACATGATCATCCGCAAGGGCGAGAACATCGCGCCGCAGGAGCTCGAGCAATTGCTCTCGGCGCATCCCGCGATCGCCGAGATCGCCGTCATCGGGCTGCCCGACGGCGAGCGCGGGGAGTTGGTCTGCGCGGTGCTGGTCCCCGCGGCCGGTGCGGAGACTCCGACGCTGGGCGTGCTCACCTCGTGGCTGGCGGACCAGGGACTGAGCCGGCAGAAGCTGCCCGAGCGGCTCGAGGTGTTGGCCGCCCTGCCGAGGACAGGGCTGTCCAAGGTCGCCAAGGCCGAGCTGCGCCGGCAATTCGCCGGGTAGGGGCCGGCCCTCAGCCGATGATGGCCATGATGATCTCGGCCAGCGTCTTGACCAGGTCGCGGTCTCCGATCGGGAGGTCCTGCATCCGCCCGTCGAGCCACGAGCGGTCGAGCATCGCCATCACGGCCAGGCCCAAGGCCTCGGGCGCCTCCATCGGTCGGGACTGCCTGCTGCGCAGGTTCACGCCGAGCATGAACATCACCCGCATCTGCATCCGGCGGCGGTCGGTGCGGAACTGCTCTTCCAGCTCAGACGATTGGGCAGCCGCGAAGACGAACGCGCCGTGCACGTCCAAGTATTCGAAGTAGCCACGCACCCACTCGGTGACCTCCTCGACCGTGCAGGGGCGGCTTATCTCATCCCAACGCGCCACCACCTTGACCACATCGTGGTACGCCGTGCTGCCGAGGATGTTGAAGATCTCGCGCTTGTCCTTGAAGTACGTGTAGAAGCCGGCCCGAGAGATACCGCACGCGTCGGTGATGTTGTTGATGCGCGTGCCCGAGTAGCCGCGCTCGAGGAAAAGGGTGCGCGAGGCCTCGAGAATGGCATTGCGGGTCCGATTGGCGCGCTCGCCGATGGGGCCCTCCTCGCCGTCTGCGGCGGCAGGCTCGGGCACCAATTGAGTGTCTTCTGTCATCTCCGTCAATCCCCTGGTTGATTCCTTGGTCTCTGGCCAGGAGCCATCCTACTTCACGTGCCTTGATCCGCCGGAGTCGGCGATTTTCCTGGAGTTGTTGGGGGTTGGCACGCCATAAATCCCTCCGAGAAATTACTTGACACTTTCGTCAAATCAAGTAGCGTGAGGCTCAGAATGTGACACACCGAGAGGGAGAACAGTGACTCAATTCAAGGGCGCGCCGATCTTCGACGCCGATGCCCACATGTACGAGACCCCTGACGCGCTGACGCGATACCTGCCGGAGAAGTTTCGGCATGCGGTGCAGTACGTGGAGGTCGGCCGGCACACTCGAATCGCGATCTTGAACAAGATCACCGAGTACATCCCCAACCCCACCTTCGACCGGGTCGCCGCTCCCGGCTCGTATGAGAAGTTCTTCTCCGGTCAGAACTCCGAGGGGCTGTCCCTGCGGGAGCTTGGAGGCAAGGGCATCGACGCGCTCCCGGCTTTCCGCAACCCGGAGGCGCGGCTGAAGATGCTCGACGAGCAGGGCGTGGACAGCTCGATCGTCTATCCCACGCTGGCCAACCTTGTTGAGCACTCAGCGGCAGAGGACCCGGAGCTGGTCGTCGCCATGATCCACGCGCTCAATCGCTGGATGCTCGAGACCTGGGGCTACGTGCACAAGGACCGCTTGTACATGACCCCGGTGATCTCCCTGGCGCTCGTCGACGAGGCCCGCGAGGAGCTGCGCTACGTCCTGGAGAACGGTGCGCGGGCGATCCTCATCAAGCCGGCGCCGGTGAAGGGCTTCAGGGGGTGGCGCTCGCCCGCGCTGCCGGAGTTCGACCCGTTCTGGGCGGACGTGGAGCAGGCGGGCATCCCCGTCGTGTTCCACGCGAGTCAGCCCCCGCTGGACAGCTACATCAACAAGTGGGAGCCGCCGACCACCAACGACTTCACGGCGATGAGCTCCTTCCGCTGGGTGGCCCTGGGGCATCGCGAGATCACCGACATGATCACGAGCATGATCTGCCACGGCACGTTGACCCGTTTCCCCAAGCTGCGCATCGCCAGTGTGGAGAACGGCAGCTCGTGGCTGCACCCGCTCTTCGACGACTTCAAGTCCGCCTACGCGAAGATGCCGCAGGCGTTCCCCGAGCACCCCATCGAGGTGTTCCGGCGCAACATCTGGATCAGTCCGTTCTGGGAGGGGTCTGTCGACGACGTGGTCAACACCGTTGGTTGGGATCGCGTGATGTTCGGTTCCGACTACCCGCACCCCGAGGGCCTCACAGAGCCGAAGGGCTACTGGGAGTATGCCGAGGGCATGGACGAGAAGCGGACTTATGACTTCATGGGTGACAATGCCCGGCGCCTGCTCGGCCTGCCGGTGGTGAACCCCGCCGAGCTCGCGAGGATCTGACACACGCCGAGCTCGCGAGGATCTGACACACGCCGAGGTGGCGCCTGTGGGGGACACCCCCGCAGGCGCCACCTTCGTCGTTGCCCGGCCTCGTCGCATCATTCGGCCAGGTCTGACGTCGATGTGCGTTAAATTGGCTAGCTGACCACTAGCTTGCTATTTACTTTGCCTACCGTATGTGCTTAATCTAACAGTGATGTCACTAAGCGGCCGGTGTCCGAGCCGGGTCCGCGGACACGCGAGCGAGAGTAGGCGACATGCGTTTCGGGTACCCGCAGGAGCTCGCGTTGTCGGGAGACGAGCCTCAAGAGGATTTCTCCGGCCAGCGGCCGGCCGAGGAGCGCGGGAGCGAGGACACCTTCTCCGGCGAACTCCATCGCGATGTCATCCGCACGCTGTGCGCCGCGCGCGTCGTGCGGTGATGGGTCCAGACGGCTATCACGGCCGGCCGATGTGATTGGCGCCGGGCCCTGGGCCTAGCACGCAGCCGACTGGCCGGGGAGGCGAAAGGCATGGGTGTCGTATTGCCGCGACGACAAGACGAGGGAGACAACTGGATGCCTGGAAATCGAGTTCACGCTAGACAGCCCACAATGGGCCCGCCCGCGGAGGACTTCGGTGCCCCCGAATTCCGGGAGCTGGTCGCCGAAGTCCGCCGGCTCCAGGATGCGGTCAGCGCGACCGCGGCCCCATCGGCGGCCCTGTCGCTCGCGCTGGCCGAGCAGCTGCGGGCAGCCGCAGAGCAGCTTGAGGACCTGCACACCGTCGGCAGGCTCAGGGCGTCCCGACTCAACGGCGGCGGGCACACGCATCACCATCCGGTCTTGGTGCCGTATCAGGTGGGGGACGTGGGCGAGCGCACGATGTGGGCGACAACGACGTTCACGGAGGCGCACCTCGGTGGTAACGGCGCCGTGCATGGCGGCATGATCCCGTTGATGTTCGACGACCTGCTCGGGATCTTTGTGAGCGAGCGCGGGCTGTCTGGTTCGCGGACTGCGTATCTGAAGGTCAACTACCGCAAGATCACACCGATACTCCGACCGCTGCGCGTGGAGGCGTCCATCGACTCGGTCGAGGGCCGCAAGACAAAGGTGACCGGGCGGCTCTACGACGGAGACGAGCTCCTGTGCGACGCGGACGCGCTGTTCGTACGGCTGCTTCCGGGGCAGCCCTGATGGATGCGGCCGGCCCGCTCGACGGTATCCGGGTATTGGAGTTCGCGGGCCAGGGCCCGGGCCCGTTCGCGGCCATGATGCTCGCAGACATGGGAGCCGAGGTGATCCGGGTGGACCGCGACGATGAGCAGGAGGCGGACGGCGGCGTGGAGGCGCCGCGCAATCCGATGCTGCGCGGGCGACGGTCGATCGTGCTGGATCTCAAGAGGGCGGAAGCGGTAGCGGTGCTGCTGCGGATGCTCCCGTCCATCGACGCGGTCATCGAGGGGTATCGGCCCGGGGTCATGGAACGCCTGGGCCTTGGCCCGGAGGTATGCGCGAAGGCGAATCCCAAGCTGGTCTACGGGCGGGTGACCGGCTGGGGGCAGTCCGGTCCGATGGCCCACGCGGCCGGTCATGACATCAACTACATCGCGCTGGCCGGCGCGCTCGACCCGATCGGCCGACGCGGAGGGCCGCCGGTGCCGCCGCTCAACCTTCTCGGCGACTACGCCAGCGGCGGCATGTACCTGGCGTTTGGGCTGGTTTCGGCGCTGCTGGAGGCGCAGAGGTCCGGCCGGGGTCAGGTTGTCGACGCGGCGATGGTCGACGGCGCCGCGCATCTGACGACGACGCTGCGCTGGAAGCTCGAGAGCAGGACGTGGAACCTGCCGCGCGGCACCAACATGCTCGACGGTGGCTCCCACTTCTATGGGGTCTACGAGACTTCGGACCACAAGCACGTGGCGATCGGCGCCATCGAGCCGCGGTTCTATGCCGAGTTGCGACGGATCCTGGGCCTCGAGGACCCGGAGTGGGGCCGCCAACTGGACCAGCAGATGTGGCCGGAGCTGACGGCGAAGCTGGCCTCGGTGTTCCGAACTGGGACGCGGGAGCACTGGTGCACGCGCTTCGCCGGGGCCGAGGCATGCTTCACGCCGGTCCTGGACCTGGTGGAGGCTCCGGCGCACCCGCACCACCAGTCGCGAGGCACATTTGTCGAGAGATTCGGTGTGACACAACCGATCCCGACGCCCCGGCTGTCTCGGACACCGGGCCGGCTGAGGCGCCCGCCGCCTACGCCCGGACAACATTCCGGCGCGCTGCTCGGCGAGGCCGGATTCAGCACGGAGGAGATCGCCGCTCTGCGGCAGAAGGGAGCGATCCGATGACGCCATCAGGATGCGACGCACTGGACTTCGGGGTGTTCGTGCCGCAGTTCAAGACGGATGTGGACTCGATGCGTGCTCAGGCGGTGGCGGCTGAGGGTGCCGGGTTCAGCTCGTTCTGGCTGATGGACCACCTGTTCGTCCCCGGGGCGCGGCCCACCGAGAGCCTGGAGAGTTGGACCCTGCTGACTGCGCTCGCAACCTCCACGACGACGATCCGCCTCGGCCACTTGGTCGGCTGCAACCCGTTCCGGCATCCCGCGTTGTTGGCGAAGATGGCGGCCACCGTCGACCAGATCAGCGGGGGCCGGTTGGACCTGGGCCTGGGCTGGGGGTCGGTGGAGGCGGAGCTCGACGCGTTCGGATTCGGCGGGTCCACCCGGCGGGAGCGGGCCGAGGCGCTGGGCGAGTCCCTGGAGATCCTGCGGCTGATGTTCGCGGGGGACGCCTTCGATTTCGACGGCAAGCACTTCCAACTGCGGGGCGCGTACGGGCTGCCGGTTCCGGTGCAGCCGCGGATCCCGGTCCATATCGGCGGGGGCGGCAGGCAGCTGACGATGCCCCTCGTGGCCCGGCACGCGGACTGGTGGAACTGTGTGGCGTCGGCGCGCGATCGGCTGGAGGAGCTGTCGGGGTTGCGTGGCGCAGCGCGGATCTCTGCCCAGTACGCGGTGGGCGTGGCCCGCACGGGGGCGGAGCGGGCGGAGGTCGCCGCCGCGACCACGCGCCGGATGCCGGAGTCGGGGTGGGGCCAAGCGCTGGTGGGCACGCCCGATGAGCTGGTCGCGCTATTCGCCGCGGAGCGGGAGCGGGGCGTCGAGCAGTGCATCGTCCGGTTCCACGATTTCGGGACGGCGGAGACGCTCGAGCTCTTCGGCCGCGAGGTCATCGCGGCCTTCCGCCCGGGGGCCTAGCCCCGGATTCGGCGATTCGTCATTTTGTCACAACTGCAAAGGAGCACAACATGTCTCAGGAATTGACCGGACGGCGGATCATCGTCACGGGCGGCGCCAGCGGAATGGGCGCGGGCCTCGTGCGGGCCCTGCCGACGCTCGGCGCGCGAGTGGTCTCGCTCGACCGCGACGCCGCGGCCGGGGCCGAGATCGCGCGGGGCGCAGGCGCCGGCTTCCAGCAGTGCGACGTCTCCTCGAAAGGGTCCGTGGACGCGGCCCTCGCCGCCGCGGTGGACACCCTCGGGGGGCTGGACGTGCTGATCCACGCGGCGGGGATCGCGCCGGGCGCCTCGGGGGAGGACACTCCCCTGGAGATGTGGGATCGGGTGATGTCGATCAACGCGACGGGGACGTTCCTGACGAACCAGGGCGTCTTCGCGCACCTGCGGGACGCCGGCGGGCGCATCATCAACTTCGCGTCCGCGGCCGGGGTCCAGGGCCTTGTGGGGAAACCCGCCTATGCGGCCAGCAAGGGCGCGGTGCTCGCCTGGACGCGGACGATCGCCCTCGAGTGGGCGCAGCATGGCATCACGGTCAACGCGATCGCCCCCGCGATCTGGACGCCGATGTACGACACGACGCGGGCGGCCATGACCCCGGAGCAGCTGAGCGTGCACGACGCGCACATGGCGAAGGCGGTCCCGATCGGCGGCAAGCTCGGCGATATCGAGCGGGACTTCGTCCCCGTGGTGGCATTCCTCGCGGGGGAGGGCTCGAGGTTCATGACCGGCCAGGTGTTCGCGGTCGACGGCGGCACCCTGATGCTGCGTTGACCTTCGCCCACACCCTCGACGGATACCCCCAGATGATCTAACATCAGTGTCACATGCGGGCCCGTCGGTGGAGATGCCTGGTGGCCGCGGTTGGCGAGGCCCCTCAAGGAGGATGCGGTGACGAATCAAGATCGGCTCGTGGTGTGCGCGAGCCATGGCCCGGGCATGGAGCGAGACGTCGAGCGAGTGCAGGGGACGACGTTCCGGGCCGGGCTGGCGCGGGCGACGGCCATGGTGGCGGAGTTCGACCCGGACTACATCGTGCTCTTCGGCGGCGACCACCGGCGCGCCTTCCGGCAGCTGGTGCCGGCGGTCGCGGTGGTGCTCTCCGGGGGGATCATGGCGGAGGCCGGGCACGACGCGGCGCCGCTGGACATTCCCGGCGACATCGCGCGGGAGCTCGCGGAGCACCTCCTCGGCGCCGGCTTCGACATCACCGCCGCCCGCGACGTCGAATTGGACCACGCCTTCGGGCAGCCCCTCCGCGACCTGGGCGGCGCGGTCGCGGCATATCCGGTGATCCCCGTGCCGATCAACTGCGCGACGGCACCGCTGCCCACGGCGCGGCGGGTGCTCGAGCTCGGCGCGGAGGTGGGGCGCTTCCTCGACGGCCGGGCGGAGCGGGTGCTGGTCATCGCGAGTGGCGGCCTGTCCCATTCGCCGCCGAGCCTCGAGGTGGACGCCTACGACATCAGCGCGGAGGAGCGGGCCCGGATCAACGCCGAGGGCATGCCGTCGGCCGGCAAGAAGATCAAGCCGGAGTGGGACAGGGAATTCCTCGCGGCGCTGGGGGCCTGGGACGTGGATGCGCTGGCGGCGATGGCGGACTCGGCGCAGGCGAACGCCGGCGCGGGCGCCAATGAGGTGCGGACCTGGCTGGCCGCCGGCGCCGCGGGCGGCGGGCGCGGGCTGGAAAGCCTCGTCTACGAGCCGGTCGAGGAGTGGATCATCGGGATGGCCGTCGCGGTGACCGCGACGGCTTAGGGCCGCTCGATATTCGCGAAACCCTTGCCTGAAACTGTCAGCGACCCTAATATCTGACGAAGTGTTCACGAATACCCGCCGTGGAGAATGGATTCCGGCGTGCGCTCGGCCCGAGATCTGGAGGTGCCAGCTATGCCTGACTCATTCGATGTGGTGGTGCTCGGCAGCGGGGCGGCGGGGCTGACTGCCGCGTTCACCGCGGCCGCGCGCGGCGCACGGGTCGGCGTCTTCGAGAAGGCGGACGAGGTGGGCGGGACCGCGGCCTGGTCGGGCGGCAACGTGTGGATCCCCAACAATCCGCTGATGGCCGCGGCGGGAGCCACGGACAGCGAGGCCGAGTCGATGGAATACATCATGTCGCTCTCCCGCGATTTGCTGGAGGAGCGCCTCGTGCGGGCGTACGTCCGTGCGGGGCCGGAGATGGTCACCTTCCTCGACTCCGAGGCGGACACGGAATTCTATGTGGCAGAAGGCTTTCCGGACTACCACGCGGAGAATCCCGGCGGCCGCCCAGGCGGTGGGCGCACCCTCGAGACCCCGTTGTTCCCCTTCGACGAGCTGGGCGAGTGGCAGCACCGGGTCACCCGCGGGCCGTACTTCGCAGAGCTGCGCCTGGTCCAGCGCGAGACCCCGATCGGCGCCGCGGTGCCCAATCCGCCGTCGGCCGAGGAGCTCGCGCGCCGGGCGGCCCGGGACGAGCGCGGACGTGGGCAGTCGCTCATGGGCCGGCTGCTCAAGGCGTGCCTCGCGCGCGGGGTCGTGGTGACCACCGGGCGCCGGGCCCGCAGACTCGTCATCGAGGACGGCCGGGTGGCGGGAGTCGAGTTCGACACGCCGCAGGGGCCGGGCGTGGTCCGCGCGGCCGCGGGCGTGGTCCTGGCGACCGGCGGCTTCGAGTGGAACGAGGAGTACAAGCGGGCATTCCTGCGCGGCCCGCTGACACACCCGGTCACCATGCCCACCAGCGAGGGCGACGGGCTGTACATGGCCATGAAGGCGGGCGCGATGCTCGGCAACATGCGCGAGGCCTGGTGGAGCCCGGTCGCGGACCTGCCCGCCGGGGTCAACGACATGAACCGGGTGATGGTCAACGCGGACCGCACGCGGCCCCGGTCCATCATGGTCAACCGCCAGGGCCGACGCTTCACCAACGAGGCCGCGAACTACAACGCCTTCGGCGGCGCGTTCCATCAGGAGGACGTCGCGACGTTCAGCTATGCAAACCTGCCGTGCTGGCTGATCTTCGACCAGGAGTACCTGCGCCGCTACGGCACCGTCGGCCCGTACCCGCCCGGCGAGGTCCCGCCCCCGTGGGTGATCGCGGCCAGCAGCCTCGACGACCTGGCGGCCAAGCTCGAGGTGCCCGCCGAGGCGCTGAAAAACACTGTGGCCCAATGGAACGCGAATGTGGCGACGGGCAGGGACCCGGACTTCCATCGCGGCGAGAGCGCGCATGACCGGTGGTGGGGCGACCCCCACCTGAAGGGACAGCCGGAGGCGACGCTGGGGCCGCTGGAGGAGGCGCCCTTCTACGCGGTCTCGCTCAAGAGCGGGGCGCTGGGCACCAAGGGCGGCCCGCGGGTGGATCCGGACGCGCGGGTCCTGGACCTGGACGGCGAGCCCATCGAGGGCCTGTACGCGGCGGGCAACGTCATGGCCTCCCCCTTCGGGATGACCTACGGCGGCGCCGGCGGAACGCTCGGCCCGGCAATGGTCTACGGGTATCTGGCCGGCAGGCACCTCGGCGCGCGCGCCTCAGGCGCGGCGTCGTGACGGGGCGGCAGGCCCCCCGGCTGGCGTCGGCGCGGCTGTGGGAGCTGGTGGCCGCGCGGGCGGACGCGACTCCCGAGGCCGTGCTGGTCATCGACGAGCGTCGGCGCGAGATGACGTTCGTCGAATTCCGCGACGCGGTGGCCATCGCTGCGGCGGGTCTCGCCGCGCGCGGGGTGGGCGAGGGCACGGTGGTGTCCTGGCAACTGCCGAGCTGGATCGAGACGATGGTCCTCACCGCCGCGCTGTCGCGGCTCGGCGCAGTCCAGAACCCCCTGATCATGATGTTGCGCGAACCCGAGGTGGACTTCATCTGCCGGCAGGTGGGCGCACAACTGTTGATCGTCCCGGAGGAGTTCCACGGATACGGCCACGGGGCGATGGCCAGGTCCGTCGCGTCGGGCATCGACGGCCTCGAGGTGCTGGTCTCGGACGGGCGCTGGCCGGCCGGGGAGCCGCAGACCCTGCCGCCGCGGCCGGCGGCGGCCCAGGGCGACGAGGTGCGCTGGGTCTTCTACACCTCGGGAACCACCTCGGAGCCGAAGGGCGCGCGGCACACCGACCGCGGGCTCATGGCCTCGGCGGCAACGTACTGCGGGGCGCTGGAGCCGGGCCCCGAAGACCGGATCGCGGCGCTGGCCCCCATCGCGCACGTGGGCGGGGTGCTGCATCTGGTCGTGGCGCTCATGTCCGGAGCCGCGATCGTGATCACCGACGTGTTCGAGCCACGCGCCACGGCACAGCTGTTCGCCGACGCCAAGGTGACCTACGGCGGCAACGGCACGCCGTTCGCGGTCGCGTTCCTGCGCGAGCAGCAACGGCGTCGGGATCCGTTGTTCCCGCAGCTCAAGGCCTTCCTGATCGGCGGGGCCCCGAGGCCCGTGGCCCTGCACCACGAGGTCCGCGACACGCTGGGCGGGATCGGCCTGGTCTCTGGCTATGGGCTGACGGAGTGCCCGTTCCTGGCCTGGGGCAGCCCGCGGCTGAGCGAGAACGGGATCGCGGCCACCGAGGGGCGACCCGGTTCGGGGACACAGCTCCGGGTGGTCCGGGAGGACGGGCGCGTCGCGGGCCCCGGCGGGCGGGGGGAGCTGCGGGTCAAGTCCGACCAGCTGATGGTGGGCTATGTCGACTCGAGCCTCGATGAGGCGGCCTTCGACGCGGACGGCTTCTTCCGCACCGGCGACCTCGCCTTCATCGACGGGGAGGGCTGCGTCAACATCGTCGGGCGGCTCAAGGACGTCATCATCCGCAACATGGAGAACATCTCCGCGCGGGAGGTCGAGGACCATCTGCTCACCTTCCCCGGGCTGCGTGACTCCACGGCGGTCGGCCTGCCGGACGCGCGGACGGGTGAGAGGGTGTGCGCCGTCCTGGTGTTGGAGGAGCACACCGCGACGCCGACGCTGGCCGAGTTGTGCGCGCACCTGGAGGAGCGCGGGCTCAACCGGCGGAAACTGCCGGAGCAGATAGCGATCGTGGGGGTACTCCCGCGCAACGCCATGGGCAAGGTCGTCAAGGCCACGCTGGTTTCGCGGCTCGGCGACTAGGAGGAGCTGGCAATGGATCTGGATTTTTCCGCGGAGCAGGTCGAGTTTCGCGAGCAGGTGCGCACCTGGCTCGCCGAGCACGCGCCGAAGGGGGAGCGGCCCACCGACTTCGCGGCGGTGCGGCAGTTCGACCTGGAGTGGCAGCGCACGCAGTTCGAGGGCGGCTGGGCCGGGATCGCGTGGCCCGTGGAGTACGGCGGGCGCGGCCTCTCCCTGCTGGAGCAGTTGATCTGGTTCGAGGAGTACGCCAGGGCCGGGCTGCCGAGCATGGACGCGAACTTCGTGGCGCTCAACCACGCGGGGCCCACCCTGATCGCGCGCGCCGACGACGCCCAGAAGGCCCGGCACCTGCCGCCGATCCTGCGCGGCGAGGTGATCTGGTGTCAAGGATTCTCCGAGCCGGGCGCGGGCTCGGACCTGGCCTCGCTGCGCACTCGGGCCGAGGTGGATGGCGACCACCTGGTGGTCACCGGGCAGAAGATCTGGACCAGCCACGCGCATATCGCCGACTGGCAGGAGTTGCTGGTGCGAACCGACCCGGACGCGCCGCGGCATCAGGGCATCTCCTGGGTGATCTGCGATATGCGCAGTCCCGGAATCGACGTCCGGCCCATCGAGACCATGGACGGCGAGCAGGAGTTCTGCGAGGTCTTCTACGACGAGGTCCGCATCCCGATGTCCAATGTCGTCGGCGCTGTCAATGACGGGTGGAGCGTCGCGATGTCCACACTGTCGTTCGAGCGGGGCACCGCGTTCACCGCCAACCAGGTGGCCCTGGCGGTCACCGTGGAGAAGCTGATCGCCCGCGCCGGGAAAATTCCGGGGCCGTCCGGCTCCGGCACCGCGCTCGGGGACGAGGAGATCGCGCGGCGGCTCGCCACCGCGCGTGCCGAGGTCGCGGCGATGCGGGCGATGACCTACCTCGGGGTCTCCCGCAGCGCCCGCGACGGCAGCCCCGGCG
Source organism: Tomitella biformata AHU 1821 (assembly GCF_000524475.1). Lineage (GTDB taxonomy): Bacteria > Actinomycetota > Actinomycetes > Mycobacteriales > Mycobacteriaceae > Tomitella > Tomitella biformata. The sequence goes on from NZ_BAVQ01000036.1 coordinate 230,685, forward strand.
CGGAGGGATCCATCGTCAAGCTGTACTACGCGGAGACCGAGAAGAAGGTCTCCAGGCTCGCCATGGATCTCGCGGGGCTGGCGGGGTTGGAGATGACCACCAGGTTCGACGGCGACGGCTGGAGCGGCAAGTACCTGCAGTCCTATGCGTCGTCGATCGGCGGGGGCACCTCGGAGATCCAGCGCAACATCATCGGGGACCGGGTCCTCGGCCTCCCGCGTTGAGCCGTCGCCCCCACCCCGCTGCCACGATCCACTAATCGAGAGGTCACCCATATGGACCTGCTACCCACCCGAGACCAACTCGACCTCGTCGAGGCCGCCGCGGAATTCCTCGGCGACGAGTTGCCCGCCTCGGTGATCCGGGTGCGCCGTGGCGAGACGGACGCGGTGGGGGCGCCTGCATGGCGGACCGCCGCGCAGCTCGGCCTGCTCGGGCTGTCCCTGCCGGAGGTCCACGGGGGGTTGGGGCTGGGCCTGCCCATGGAGACGCTGGTGTACCGCGAGATCGGTCGGCGGCCCTCGCCCGGCCCGTTCCTCTCGACGTCCCTGGCGGCGCGGGTCGCGGCATTCGCCGGCGACGCGGACTTGGCGGCGGCGATTCTCGCCGGCGACCAGCCCGTCGGCCTGGCGCTCGGCGGCCCAGGCGCGGTGACCGCGGAGGGCACGGTAGACGGAGCCCTCACCTTGCTCGACGCGTCGCCGGAAGGGCTCGCCTTGCTGGTCGGGCACTCTGGCGCGGGGCTGGTCTCGGTGTCCGAGCTGGATGGCGTCGAACCCGTGACGAGCATCGATCCCGGGGTGCGGGTCGCCCGCGCGGTCGCCGCGAGAGTCACCCCGACGCACTACGTCCCAGCGTCGACCGACCCGATCCACCTGCGGTTGTCGGTGTTGGCGGCGGCGCTGTTGACCGGCATGGCCGAGGGGACCCGAGATATGGCCGTGGAATACGCGAAGGTCCGGGAGCAGTTCGGCCGGCCGATCGGCGCGCACCAGGCCATCAAACACCGCTGCGCGGACATGGCGGTCGCGGCGGAGGCCGCGGTGGCGCAGACGACCTTCGCCGCGATCGCGCTCGAGTCCGGCCGCCCCGACGCCGAGTTCCAGACCGCCACCGCGATGGTGGTGGCGCATCGGTCGGGCCGCGACAACGCGGCCGCCAACGTGCAGATCCACGGCGGCATCGGCTACACGTATGAGCATGACGCGCACCTGTTCGTCAAGCGTGCCGAGATCTGGGGCCGCGCGGCGGGCGAGCCCGCGGGACATCTGAGCCGTGTCCTCGCGGCCGCGGAGCCCGTCTGATGGCGCTCGGCCCACCGGATGGCCAGGTCTTGGCCGGCGACCACCGGACAGTCGGCGAGGCGTTGGCCGCGGCCGCCCGACAGTTCGGCGAACGGGAGGCGTACGTCGACGGCGCGGACCGGATCACCTTCGCCGAGTGGGATCGGCGGGCGAGCCTGCTGGCGCGGGAATTTGGCGCGCGCGGCGTCCAGCGCGGCGACGTGGTGGCCCTGATGCTGCCGTCCAGCATCGACTACGCGGTCTGCTTCGCGGCGCTGGCGCGGTGCGGCGCGGTGACGACGGGGCTGGGCACACGGCTCGGGGTCCTCGAGACGGCGGCGATCATCGACGCCGCGCGGCCGGTGCTGATCGTGGTGGACCCGGGCGCGGGGCGGACCGGACCGCCGCCCGGGATTCCGCTCCTGACCCGTGCCGAGCTGCCGGCGCTATGGCGGCAGGGCGGGGCGGGGCCGGTGCACGTGGGGGCGGCGGGGCCCGAGGACCCGGTCGTCATCATCTGGACGAGCGGCACGACGGGCGCCCCGAAGGGCGCCTGGTTCGACCATCGCGGCCTGGCCGCTGGCGTGCTGTCGGCCGGCGCGATGAGCGCCCCGTTCGACCGGAGGCTGATCGCGACCCCGTTCGCGCACGCGGGCTATATGGCGAAGCTGTGGGACCAGATCGCGTGGGCGGTCACGGTGGTGATCAGCCCGACGCCGTGGACCGCCGAGGCGACCGCGGACATCCTGCGCGAGGAGCGGATCACGGTCGCGGCCGCGGTGCCCACGCAGTGGAGCAAGCTGGTGCGACTGCCCGGCATCGACGCCGCGCCCTTCCCGGATCTGCGGATCGGCCTCGCGGCCACCGCGCCGGTGGCGCCGGACCTGGCGGAGCGCGTCCGCCGGGTCTTCGGCGTCCCCCTGGTGGTCCGATACGCGATGACCGAGTCCCCGAGCATCGCCGGGACAGACCCGACGGACCCGCCGGAGGTGCAGTTCCGCACGGTGGGCCGGGCGCAGGCCGGGATGCGGGTCAGGATCGCGGCGGACGACGGGGCCGACTGCCCGGTCGGGACCACCGGCTCGGTTCGGGTGCGCGGCAGCTGCGTGATGCGCGGATATTGGGCGGCGGCGGGCCGCACGGCCGCCGCGTTCGACGCGGACGGATGGCTGGTCACGGGCGACGTGGGGCACCTGACCGAGGCCGGCGACCTGGTCCTGCGCGGACGTGTCGGCGACATGTACATCCGGGGCGGGTACAACGTGCACCCGCTCGAGGTCGAGAACGTCCTCGCTACCCACCCGCTCGTGGACCGGGCGGCGGTGGTGGGCCTGGCAGCCCCGGTGATCGGCGAGATCGGGGTCGCGCTCGTCGTCCCGCGCTCGGCCAGCGAGCCGCCGACGCTGGCCGAATTGCGGGAGTGGACGGCGCGGTCCCTGGCGGACTACAAGGCCCCGGACGAGTTGGCGATAGTGGCTGAGCTGCCCCTGACCGAGCTGTCGAAGTTGGACCGTCGGGCCTTGAGACTCCTTGCCGCGGATAGCCGGCCGCCGACTGACCTATATCGCTCTATTTCAACGCTTGGAGGAGGAACGCATGACGAACGGTGATCACAAGATGCTGATCGGTGGCGAGCTCGTGGAAGCCGCCGGCGGCCGTCGCTACGAGAATTTCAACCCCGCGACCGAGGAGCTCATCGGCACCGCGCCGGACGGGCAGGCCGAGGACGCCGAGCGGGCGATCGCGGCGGCGCGCAAAGCTTTCGACGAGACCGACTGGTCGACGAATGTGGAGCTGCGGCGCTCCTGCCTACTCCAGTTGCAGCAGGGCCTGCGCGAGGTGGCCGACGAGATCCGCCCGTTGCTCACCGCGGAGAGCGGCATGCCGCTGGCGCTGTCCTACCCGATGGGGATCGACGGGCCCATCGAGTCGCTCGGATTCTGGCCGGAGCTGTTGTCCACCTACGAGTTCGAGCGGGCGTTGCCCACGAAGCAGATCATGGGCGGCACCTCGGAGCGGATCGTCCGGAAGGAGCCGGCGGGCGTGGTCGCCGCGATCACCCCGTGGAACTTCCCCTTCCAGCTCAACCTGACGAAGCTCGGGGGCGCGCTCGCGGCGGGCTGCACGGTGGTGCTTAAGCCCGCGCCGGACACGCCGTTCTCCGGGACCGTGCTGGCGGCCGTGATCGCGAAGACCGACATCCCGGCGGGCGTGGTCAATATCCTGACGACCTCGGACAACAAGGTGGCGGAGATCCTCACGACGCACCCCGACGTGGACCAGGTCACGTTCACGGGCTCGACGACCACCGGCAGGCTGATCATGCGCAATGCCGCCGAGACCATCAAGCGCGTCTCGCTGGAGCTGGGCGGCAAGTCCGCGTCGATCGTCCTCGACGACGTGGACCTGGCGAGCAGCGTGGCGCAGGCGGTCTTCGCCGCGTGCATGCACGCGGGCCAAGGCTGCGCGTTGGCGACCCGGGTGCTCGTCCCGCACCGGCGGATGGACGAGGCGGTGGCGATCGCGGAGGGGCTGCTCGGCGGGTTCGGCTGGGGCGACCCGATGGACATGGCGAACATGATGGGGCCGTTGGTCAACCGCGCCCAGTACGAGCGGGTCCTCGACTACATCGAGGTCGGCAAGGGCGAGGCGCGGCTTGTCGTCGGCGGCCGTTCCGCCACCCATGACAAGGGCTACTTCGTGCAGCCCACGCTGTTCTCCCACGTGGCGCCGGACAGCCGCATCGCGCGCGAGGAGATCTTCGGGCCGGTGGTGTGCCTGATCGGCTACGAGGACGACGAGGACGCCGTCCGCATCGCGAACGACTCCGATTTCGGGCTGAGCGGCGCCGTCTTCAGCGGCGACGTGGAGCGCGCGAAGGGCATCGCGCGCCGGCTGCGGACGGGCACGGTCGCGGTCAACGGCGCGCAGTGGTTCGACCCGGAGTCGCCGTTCGGCGGCTATAAGCAGAGCGGGCTGGGCCGCGAGTGGGGCGTCGAGGGTCTCGAGGACTTCCTGGAGACCAAGACGTTCAGCTTCCCCGCCGTCTGAACATAGTTCCGTATTCAATTGCCGCGTCGCCTCGAGCTTCGAGGCGACGCAGCTCGCAGAGGAAGGCTTCGGAAGTGGACGTGGAACCGATCGAGATCGAGGTGGATGTCGCCGTGGTGGGCGCGGGCCCATGCGGGGTGACGCTGGCGAACCTGCTAGGCGGACAGGGCGTCCGGACGCTGGTCCTCGACAAGGAGCCGGGCGTCATCGAGCACCCGCGAGCGGTCGCCGTCGACGACGAGTCGCTCCGCTCGTTCCAAGCTGCCGGGCTGGTCGGCGGGGTCTTGGCCGACGCCATCCAGAACGCGCCCATCCGCTACTACAACTCGCGGGGCCGCCAACTCGCCCATGTGCGCCCGGTCGGCCAGCCGTATGGGTGGCCGCGGCGGAACCTGTTCTTCCAGCCGCTGATGGAAGCGACCCTGCGCGAGGGGCTGGACCGGTTCAGCCACGTCGACCTGTTGGCCGACACGGAGGTCACCGGGATGGTGCAGGATTCCGCCGGCGTGGTGCTGACCGCCGCTGGCCCCGGCGGCGAGGTGCGCGTGCGCGCCGACTACGTCGTCGGCGCCGATGGCGGCCGCAGCTTCATCCGCGAGGCGGCGGGGCTGCGACTGCTCGGGGACACCGCGCCGTCCAAGTGGTTGGTGGTCGACGTCAGCGAGGACACCCTGGACGCGCCGTTCTCCGCGGTGTACTGCGATCCGGCGCGCCCGTCGATGACGATCCCGCTGCCGTACGGGCACCGCCGGTTCGAGTTCAAGCTGCTGCCCGACGAGAGCGAGGAGGAGATCTCGTCCGCCGCGTCGGTGCAACGCTTGATCGGGCGCTTCTACCGCGACAGCCCTCTGCCGAAGGTCATGCGCGCCCGGGTCTATTGGCATCATTCCCGCACCGCCGAGAGCTTCCAGCGGGGGCGGGTGTTCCTCGCGGGCGACGCCGCGCACCTGCAGCCACCCTTCTTCGGCCAGGGCATGAACTCCGGCATCCGCGATGCCACGAACCTCGCCTGGAAGTTGGCGGCGGTGGCCAAGGGCCGTGCCGACGCCAAGATCCTGGACACCTACGACGAGGAGCGGCGCGCGCACGCCGAGGCCATGGTCTCGTTCGCCACCCGGGTCGGCGGCTACTACCAGCCGCGCAACAGGGCCACCGAGCTCGTGCGCGACGCGTTCTTCCGCGGCGTGCAGGTGATCCCGGGCGCCCGCGAGTACATCCTGCAGATGAAATACAAGCCGGCGCCGCGGTACGCGGCGGGGATCGTCGTCGACGGGGAATCCCGGGACAAGGCGGCGGTGGTGGGTCGCCTGTTCGGCCAGCCCTCAGTCCAGAATGTGGCCGGCGACCGCGTCAAACTCGACGACGCGGTGGGCGGCCGGTTCGCGATCCTGGGCCTCTCGGTGGATCCGGCGGCGCACCTGTCACGCGAGAACCGCGAGAGGTTGGCCCGGCTGGACGCCCGGCTGGTGCGCATCTCGCCGCCGCAGACAGGCCGGCGCCACGGATTCGCTGCCGCGGCCGGGACGGGCGATGGCGAGCCGAGCGACGAGCTCTTCGACATCGATGGCGCGTTTCGGGACATGCTGCTGGCCAGAGCGGACGATCAGGTCCTGATCCTGCGGCCGGACCGGTACGTCGCCGCGGTCTGCCGGGTAGACGAACTGGACCGGGTCGTCGCCGCGCTGTGCGCAGTGCTCACCGACTGACGCCGGCTGGGAGACGCTGGCGACAGCGCTGCGCC
>NZ_BAVQ01000035.1 GCF_000524475.1 Tomitella biformata AHU 1821
TCTACGACTATTGGCGTGTCTCTCCCCAAACCGCCAGCTCACACGCTATCTAGACGACTTTGACGGCACCCTGGGTGTAATGCCTTCTGGCGTACAGCTTGTCGAAGCTCTGCTGCGGGGAGTAGGCGGCCATCGATCACAGATTCACCCACCTCGGCCGATCCCGCTGCCGTCGCCGCTGGTCAGACGCTGCGACCGATGGCAGGATGGCGGAAGGGTGATAACCATGGCTGCCACGCGATTTCGCGACCGCCCGGACGCCGGGCGGGTTTTGGCCGGGCTGCTCGCGGGTTATCGCGGCCAATCGAACCTCCTGGTCCTGGCCCTGCCGCGCGGCGGAGTGCCGGTGGCGGAGGTCGTCGCGGCCAGCCTGCCTGCCCCGCTCGATGTGTTCGTGGTGCGCAAGCTGGGAGTGCCGGGCCGCGCGGAGCTGGCGATGGGGGCGATCGCCAGCGGCGGGGTGCTCGTGCTCAATGAGGATGTGGTGCGCGTCTTCGACGTCGATGAGGAGGCGCTTGGGCGCGTGGTCGGCGCGGAGGAGGCGGAGTTGGTGCGGCGCGAGCGGGCCTATCGCGGGGACCGGCCGCCGGCAGCGCTTGCGGGCAAGACCGTGATCGTGGTGGACGACGGAGCGGCGACCGGCGCGACGATGCGGGCGGCGCTGCTCGCCATCGCCCGCGCGGAACCGGCCAGATTGGTGGCCGCGGTGCCAGTAGCCCCGGCGGAGGTATGTGCGGAGCTGGAACTGCTGGCAGACGAGGTGGTGTGCGCGTCCTCGCCGGTGGACTTCGCGGCCGTCGGAGGGTCGTATGACCGGTTCGACCAGACCGGCGACGATGAGGTCCGTGCCCTGCTTGCGCGCTGAATCGAAATTTGTCAATATAGACCAATGCCTAACCAAGACGGTCCATGCTGCCCGCCGGTCGCCGCGCCGGAGCCGGCGCACGAGGTCGACCTGGCCCGCAAGTTCAAGGCGCTGGGCGACCCCGTCCGACTGCGGCTGCTCAACCTCGTGGCGGAGCATCCCGGCGGGGAGGCGTGCGTCTGCGATATCTCGGACGGCTTCGACGTGTCCCAGCCGACGATCTCCCACCACCTCAAAGTGCTCCGTGAGGCGGGGCTGTTGGATTGCGAGCGGCGCGGCACCTGGGTCTACTACTGGGTGGTCCCCGGCGCGCTGCAACAGCTCTCGGGCGCACTCGCCATTGGCGCCGGGGCGGTGGCATGACCACCGCGACAATCCCGCCCAAGCTCTCCGCCCTCGACCGCTACCTCGCGGTGTGGATCGGCGTCGCGATGGCGGCGGGCCTGCTGCTGGGGCGTGCCATCCCGGGCCTGAACACCGCGCTGGACAGGGTGCAGGTCGACGGCGTCTCCGTGCCGATCGCGCTGGGTCTGCTGATCATGATGTACCCGGTGCTGGCGAAGGTCCGCTACGACCGCCTGGACACCGTGATCGGGGACCGCCGCCTGCTCGTGAGCTCGCTAGCCCTGAACTGGATTGTGGGCCCGGCGCTGATGTTCACGCTGGCCTGGACGTTCCTGCCCGACCTGCCCGAGTACCGCACCGGCCTGATCATCGTGGGCCTCGCCCGCTGCATCGCGATGGTGATCGTGTGGAACGACCTCGCGTGCGGGGACCGCGAGGCCACCGCGGTGCTCGTCGCCATCAACTCGCTGTTCCAGGTCGTGATGTTCGCAGTTCTGGGCTGGTTCTACCTCGATGTCCTCCCCGGCTGGTTGGGGCTGACACAGACCACAATCGCGACCTCGCCATGGCAGATCGCCAAATCCGTCCTGATCTTCCTTGGCCTTCCGCTCCTCGCGGGCTTCCTGACCCGCCACTACGGCGAGCGCGCGAAGGGCCGGCAGTGGTACGAGGAGACGTTCCTGCCGCGGATCAGCCCCTGGGCGCTGTACGGGCTGCTGTTCACGATCGTGCTGCTGTTCGCGATGCAGGGCGAGCAGATCACGTCGAAGCCCCTCGACGTGGCGCGCATCGCCGTCCCGCTGCTGCTCTATTTCGTCATCATGTGGGGCGTCGGGTTCGGCGTCGGTGCGGCGATCGGGCTGGGCTATCGGCGGACGGTGGCCATGGCGATGACCGCGGCCGGCAACAACTTCGAGCTCGCGATCGCGGTCGCCATCGGCACCTATGGCATCGCGTCCGGGCAAGCCCTCGCCGGCGTCGTCGGGCCGCTGATCGAGGTGCCGATCCTCGTGGGCCTCGCCTATTTCTCGCTCACCCTGCGCAAGCGGTTCCGGAGCGCGGCATGAGCGGGCCGAGCGTGCTGTTCGTCTGCGTGCACAACGCGGGGCGCTCCCAGATGGCGGCCGGCTTCCTCGCGCACCTCGCAGGCGGGCGGATCGAGGTGCGCTCCGCCGGCAGCGTCCCTGCGGCGGAGATCAACCCGGTGGCGGTGGCCGCGATGGCCGAGGTGGGCATCGACATCGCCGCGGCCTCGCCGAAGGTGCTCGACGCGGACACAGTGGCGCGCTCGAGCGTCGTGATCACGATGGGCTGCGGCGACGCGTGCCCATATTTCCCCGGCGTCCGCTATCTGGACTGGGCGCTCGACGATCCAGCAGGCCAGGGCATCGAGGCGGTGCGCCCGATCCGAGATGAGATCCGTCGCCGCGTCGAGGCCCTGGTCGCCGAGCTCTAGATGGACGCGGCGGAGCGCGAGCACTGGTAGCGGCCCACCGCGGCTGTGTGAGAATGCCCGTTGTGAGCCCTGAACTGTCAGACATTGGATCTGCGATCGCCGCGAGCAAGCGGGTCGGCGCGTATTTCGACTTGCGGGTCGTGGACGGCCCGCAATGGCGGCCGTTCGCCGAGCTCGCCAACTCGGCGGCCGATATCGAGGAGTTGGTGCGCCGGACCCGCGCTATCCTCGCTGTCGGGCGCGGGCTTCCCGAGGACGAGATCGAGCTGCGGGCCGCGGCGTCGTCGTTCCACCTGAACTCCGTCGCGAAGGTCCTGTCCCCGGTGTTCGGCTGCGCGGTGCTCGCGGATGCGGTGCCGGACCTGTCCGCCCAGAACCTCGCCTGGCTGCCGGGCCCCTCCCATGTGCTCGAGGTGGGGGTGCGCGCGGCCGTCGGCGGGGCCGGGCTGACCGACGAGCAGATCGTCGAACGCGTCCACGCCGCCCCGCTGGACGCTGTGGCCGAGCTGGGCGATGGCATCCACGAGGCGACGGGGCTGTCCCAGAAAGTGTTGTGGGGCAACGTCGCATCCGCCTTCAACGGTGCCTTCCTGGTGCTGCGCGGCCAGCGCCCCGACGACGAGGACCGGGCGCACGAGGTTCTGCACGCGATCCTCGAACACGGGCGGCTGGCGACGGCGGGACGCTTTCTCCCGGACGAATGGGATGCGGACCGGTTCTCTCGCAACAGCTGCTGCCTGTTCTATCGGGTGCCCGGCGGCGGGCTCTGCGGAGATTGCGTGCTGGCGGAACGGCCCACAGAGATCCCGTAGCTGCTAGACCTGAAGGATGAAAACACTCCTGAATGTCATTTGGCTCGTGCTGAGCGGCTTCTGGCTGGCACTGGGCTATGTCGTTTTCGGCATCGTCGCCTGTATCTTCATCGTCACCATCCCGTTCGGCGTCGCGTCATTCCGCATGGCGGGGTTCGCGCTGTGGCCGTTCGGCCGGACGGTGGTCGTCAAGCCGAGCGCCGGCGTCGGCGCGGGCATCCTCAACGTGATCTGGTTTCTGATCGCGGGGCTGTGGTTGGCGATGGGCCATATCTTCACGGCGCTCGCGCTGGCGATCACGATCATCGGGATCCCGCTGGCGATCGGCAACATCAAGATGATCCCGGTGACCTGCTTCCCGTTCGGCAAGTCGATTGTCCCGAGCGGCCAGGTCCCGGCCGGTATGCGAGTGGTCTACCAGGGCTGAGATTCCCAGCTCACCTGTGTTTGTCCGCATCATGGCACGAGGTGGGGGCGGACCGTGTCCCCATGTTGTGGTTTCGACGAGTTTCCGCAGGTTGGATAGGCTGCCGACATGGATTCGACATTGCCGCCGTGCCCCCACTGCTCCTGCGAGTACACCTACGAGCTGGGCGCGCTGCTGGTGTGCCCGGAATGCGCGCACGAATGGTCCCCCGGCGACGGCGCATCCGATGACGGGCCCGCGGGCTCCGGGGTCGATGCCGAGGTGCGTGACGCCGTCGGCAACGTCCTCGCCGACGGCGACACGGTCACGGTCGTCAAGACCCTCAAGGTCAAGGGCAACGCCACCGGGATCAAGGCGGGCACGAAGGTCCGCAACATCCGCTTGGTCGAGCCCGTCAACGGGCACGACATCGACTGCAAGGTAGACGGTTTCGGCCCGATGCAGCTCAAGTCCAGCGTCGTGAAGAAGGCCTAGTCCGGCGACCCCAATGTGAACGTCATCTGGTCGATGACCGCGCCTAGTCGTCGACCAGGACGTAACCACGTCGACAATCCGGTCTCGGCCGAAACCTCGACGGCGACCACCGCCGCCCGCCCGCGCCCGCGCGCATGCAGCCGGGCCGGGCGCACGTCCCCGCCCGGGAATTGCTGCTGGACGGTGAACGCCGCGGCGACCGGGATCGACGGCCCGAACACGCGCGGGGTCGCCTTCACTCGCCAGGGGGTGTCGGTGGCACTGGTCGCGCTCATCGGGGTGCCGGACGCGATGGATCCGTCGAATTCGGCCAGCGTCTTCGGCATGGCCCAGTTCACGCGGCCGCCGACGAGGCTGACAGCGGAGTCGACCGCCATGAACGTGACACTGCCCTGGATGCTGCGGCCTTCCCGAAAGGCGACGGCCCCGAGCACCTCGTCATAGGTCCCCGCCGGCGTGTCGAGGTAGCGGACCATGCCGCCCACGGCGGCGAGTGCGGTTCGCTGCCGGAGGCCCGGCGGCAGTGCCTGGGCCGCGGCCTTGCCGCCGCGCGCCGTCCAGAGGATCGCCTGGCCCCTGCACTCCCACGGCGCGCCGGGGGCCTCGAGGGGCAGTTGGTCCAGAACTTCCTGGGTGAGCAGTGTTTCGAGCACGCCGGGTACTCCGGTGATCTCAGTGCGCGGCATGGCCGGCCTTTCCTTCTGGGCGGGGCGAGCCGCCGCGGGGGTGGTCGGTGGTGATGGGGAAGAGCGGAAGCCGCAGGGCCGCGGGAGCGTCGCCCGGGACGGCCGGGAACCGCGGCGCGGTGGGCGGGATCATCCGGTAGGGGGTGCCGACGGGCGGCCGCGGGTCCGGCTCGCCCTTATTGGGCCACAGTGCGATTGCGCGCTCGGACTGCGCGGTGATGGTCAGGGAGGGGTTGACGCCGAGGTTCGCGGAGATCGTCGAGCCGTCGATGATGTGTAGCCCGTCGTGGCCGAACATCCGGTGGTACGGGTCGACGACGCCGCGCTCTGGCGAGTCGCCGATGGCACAACCGCCGATGAAGTGGCCGGTCATGGGAATGCTGGCCAGATCGGCCCACGAGCCCTGGGGGAAGCCGTTGATCTTCTCCCCGACTCGGCGGGCGACCTCGTGGCCGACGGGGATCCACTCCGGGTTCGGCTCACCATCGCCTTGCTTGGTGGTGAGCCGGCGGCCGAGCAGGCCCGCGCGGGTGTAGGTGGTGATCGAGTTGTCGCGGGTCTGCATCACCAGCAGGCCGATTGAGCGCTCGGACCAATGGCGTGGATTGTGGATGTGGGCGAGCTCGCGCCAGTTGCGCGCGAGCTCGCGCAGGCCGAGGGCCCAGCGGCGCTTGCCGCTCTCGGCGTCGACGAGCACGGTGCTGAGCAGCGCGATCGTGTTGCTGCCCCTGCCATAGCGGACGGGCTCGACGTGGGTCACCGCGTCGGGGTGTATCGAGGAGGTGATCGCCACGCCCCGGGTGAAGTCGGTGTCCGCATCGCGCGAGCGGACGGCGAGCAGGGCCTCGGAGTTGGTGCGGGACAGGATGCCCAATCGCGGCGAGACGTGGGGGAGGGATCCGCTGTCTCGGAGGTGGTGGAGTAGCCGCTGGGTGCCCAGCGCCGCGGCGGAGAACACCACCTGCTCTGCGGTGTAGACCCGCCGGATCTTGCGGACCCAGCGTCCGGTGCGCTCGGTGTGCACCTCGTAGCCGCCGCCCGGCCTGGGGCGGACGTCGACGACGGTGGTCAGCGGATGGACGCGGGCGCCGGCCTTCTCCGCGAGATAGAGGTAGTTCTTCACGAGGGTGTTCTTGGCGTTGTGCCGGCAACCTGTCATGCACTCGCCGCAGTTGCGGCAGGCGCTGCGGACTGGGCCCGCGCCGCCGAAGAACGGATCGGGCACCTCCTGGCCCGGTGCGGCGTCGGGGCCGCCGAAGAAGACTCCGACGGGCGTGGGCTGGTAGGTGTCGGCGATGCCCATGTCCTGGGCCACCTCGAGCATCACCTCGTCGGTGGGTGTCGTCATCGGGTTGGCTGTGACGCCCAACATGCGTTTGGCCTGGTCATAGTGTGGGGCCAGCTCCGCGCGCCAGTCGGTGATGTGCGCCCACTGTGGATCCTGGTAGAACACCTCGGGCGGCTCGTAGAGGGTGTTCGCGTAGACGAGCGACCCGCCGCCGACGCCGGCGCCGCTCATGATGAACGTGTCCTTGAGCAGATTCAGCCGTTGAATGCCGTAGCAGCCCAGCTTCGGCGCCCACAGGAACTGCCGCGCATGCCAGGAGTTCTTCGCGAACTCCTTGTCGGCGAATCGGCGGCCGCTCTCGAAGACCCCTACGCGGTAGCCCTTCTCCGTTAGCCGCAGGGCGCTCACGCTGCCGCCGAAGCCGGAGCCGATCACCAGCACGTCGTAGTCGAATGCCGTCATCGTGCACCTGTTTCGAGAGGGGTATGGGCGTGGAGGTGATAATCGGCGAGTTTAGGACGACGCGTCCGCAGCCGGTAGTGGCTGACGGTGCCCGGCCAGTTGTTCGAGATGCGCCCGGACGCGGTGCGGTACCAGCTTGAGCACAGCGTCCACACCGACCTGTTCAGGCGCTTTTGCAGGCCGGCGTCGAATCGCTCCTCGACCTCGGCTCGGACCTCGAGGAACTGGCCGGGCCGCTCCGCCAGCACGCTGACCATCGCGGTGATATAGCGGGCCTGCGACTCGAGCATGTGGACGATCGAGTTGCCGCCGAGATTCGTGTTCGGGCCATAAAGGATGAACATGTTGGGAAAGCCCGGCACCGCCATGCCGAGATAGGCGCGAGCGCCGTCCCGCCACTGCGCATCGAGGCACACGCCGCCGGCACCCTCGATGCTGATCTGCGCCAGGAACTCGCTGGCCCTGAAGCCGGTGCCGTAGACGATGGCGTCGACCTCGTGCAGGACGCCGTCGGCGGTGCGGATGCCCGTCGGCGTGATCTCGGCGATGGGGTCGGTCACCACCCTGGAGTTCGGCCGGGCCAGGGCCGGGTAGTAGTCGTTGGAGAACAGCGCACGCTTGCAGCCCGGGGTGTAGTCCGGCGTGAGCGCGGCCCGCAGCGCGGGATCGGAGATCTCCGCGTGCAGATTCCGGGTGCCGAGCCGTGCGATCAATGTGCGGATGACCGGCACGTCCACGAGGGAGAGCGAGAGCCCCTCGCACACGAGCCAGATGCCGAACCTCTCGGCGAGGCGGGTCGCCGGCAGCCGCCGGAACATGGTCTGCTGCCACGGCTTGTACTCGGTGTCGGGTTTGCGGAGCACCCAGGCGGCTGAGCGCTGGAACAGCGTGAGCTCCGCGACCTCTGGCGCGATGGCCGGAACCAGCTGGATGGCGCTCGCGCCGGTGCCGATCACCGCGACCCTCTTTCCGGTCAGCTCCACCGTGTGGTCCCACTCGGCGGAGTGGAAGGCGGGGCCGTCGAAGGAGTCGATGCCGGCGATACGCGGCAGAGCTGGCCGGGACAGCTGGCCCACGGCGTGCACGAGGACATCGGACTCGAGGTGCTCGCCGGCTGTTGTCCACACCTGCCAGCGACCCGTGCTCTCGTCGAACTTGGCCTCCGCCACCTCGCGGCCGAATCGGATCCGCGGTGTGATCGCGCGCTGGTCCGCGATGGTCTGGAGGTAGGCCAGGATCTCCCCTTGCCGGGAGAACCGCCGGGTCCAGGACAGATTGGGCTCCGAGGAGAGCGAGTACAGCGGGGACGGAATGTCGCAGCCGGCGCCGGGATAGGTGTTCTCCCGCCAGACGCCGCCGACAGCGTCGGACTTCTCGAGAATCAGGAGGTTGTCGAACCCCGCCCGCTGGAGTTCGAGCGCCATCGCCAGGCCCCCGAATCCAGCGCCGATGATGATGACTGAAGGTTGGGCAGAATTGTGGGGCACCAGAGTCCTCTCGTGTCGTGCGTGTGCGGTCAACGCTAGGTGGGGCCCCGCTCTCGGCGAAGACAGAAGCGGTCGCCGAATTGAGAATTTCGGCCAGGGTGCGGGATAGTCCATAATTTTGGCCATGGAGGAGATTGCGGAGCCTGGTGTGCGGGACTGGGACTTCCCCCGCAGTGCCGCGGGGATCGCGTTGCTCGTCGACTTCGCTGTCGAGCGAGGCATTACGCCGGAGGCCCTCCTACGAGGCACGGCCGTCTCCCCGGACGCGATGGCAGATCCCGGTGCGCAGGTGGATGCCCACCAGGAGCTCGCCGTGGTCCGCAACGTCGTTCGCGCGCTGGACGATCCGCCGGGATTAGGGCTTGAGCTGGGGCAGCGATACCGGCCGACCACCTTCGGGATCTTCGGCTTCGCCTGGGTCAGCAGCCCCACCCTCCGCGACGCGATGGCCTTGGCCCTGCGCTATCTGGACCTGAGCTTCGCCTTCTGCACGCCGACGATCCGGCTGGGCCCCGATGAGATAGTGCTGGAGCTGGCGGATGACCGCGTGCCGGCGGACGTTCGCCGGTTCCTCGTGGATCGGGACCTGGCGGCGATCTTCAGTGTGGTCGGCGATCTGCTCGGCGCACGAATCACGCTGCGGCGGCTAGAACTGCGCGCGTCGGACTCCGGTTCCGCAGGGCGCTACGAGCAGATCTTCGGGATTGCGCCCGTGTTCGGCGCCCCCGCGAATATCGGTGTGTTCGACGCGAAGTACTTGGACCAGCCGCTGCCGCAGGCCAATGACCACACCGTCGCGCTGTGCGAGGCGCAATGCCGAGAGCTCGTGGCTCGTCGCCGGGAGCGCACCGGTATCGCCAAGGATGTCCGCGATCACGTGACCCGCGTGGGCGGTGCGGCCGTGGATATGGAGACTGTGGCCCGCGAGATGGGCATGAGCGTCCGCAGCCTGCGCCGCCACCTTGTCGAGGCGGGCACCAGCTTCCGGGCGCTGCGCGAGGAGGTCGTCTCCACGTTGGCCGTGGAGTTGCTCGAGACCGGAGTGCTGACCGTCGATGATGTCGCGGTGCGGCTGGGCTATGCCGAGGCGTCGAGCTTCATCCACGCGTTCAAGCGGTGGACGGGGCAGACTCCGACGGCGCACCTGCGCGCGCGGCGGGCGCGCTACCGGCGGCCCTAGCCGGTCTGCGGCCGGAGCTGATCCGGGAACCGGTAGTCGCAGCCGAGCTCGTCGGGGGCGGCCGTCGCCCAGTTGTCGCGGAACCAGGCGACGGCGATATCTGCGATCAGGTGCGCGTCGCGGCTGAAGATATAGCCGTCGGTGCAGTCGTCGAAGTGCCCGTCGGTGTGCCAGAGGTCCAGGTCCAAGTCTGCGCTGGAGTAGTCGGCGAGCATCAGGTGGCCGAGCACGGTGCGGGACCTGCGGAGCATGAGGACGCCGTCGGCGAGCACCTGGATCTGGGCGCACACCGGATCGTCGACGCCGCGGCCCTCGATAAAGGCCTTCGGGCCGAGCTCCAGGATGAACGCCACCGGCTTGCCAGCCATCGAGTCCGCGAGCCAATCCGCCATGTCAGGCCACTCGGAGACGCCGGATGAACTGGGGAAATCTGGCATCGCGCACTCCTTTAGCTCGACTGTGTGGTGGCACGACGGTAGCAATGAGCGCCCTCGCAGTGGGCATCGCTTGGGGGCGGCCCCGGCGCTGTGGCGATGCCGGGCTAGCACGGGAGGACGGTGTGACGAGGTCGAGGGCACAGGACGTGACAGGATTGATGACGTGACCTCCGCGAATCTGACACGTACCGAGACCTCCGCCCGCGCCGAGGCGATCACCGTCGCCACCTACGAGGTGGGGCTGGACCTGTCGGGCTCGGTGCACACCGACATGATCGGCTTCCCGACCACGACCACCATCGAGCTGACCTCGAATGTTGCCGAGACCTGGCTCGACTTCATCGGGCTCTCGGTGCAGTCGGTGACCGTGAACGGCCGCGAGATCGAGGTGGCCTACGACGGCGCGCGCGTGGCCGTCACCGGCCTGGCGCTGGACGGGCCGAACACCGTGGTCGTCACCGCGACGGGCGAGTACAGCCGCTCCGGGGAGGGCATGCACCGCTTCCGCGACCCTGTCGACGAGCAGGTCTACCTCTACACCCAGTACGAGCCCTCGGACGCCCGTCGGGTCTTCGCGTGCTTCGAGCAGCCGGACATGAAGGGGCGCTTCACCTTCATCGTGACCGCACCCACCGGCTGGGAGGTCGTGTCCAACCAGATCGCGGCGCAGCGCGAGGAGTCCGACGGCGTTCAGACCGTCGAGTTCGCGCAGACCCTGCCCATCTCCACCTACATCACGACGGTCATCGCGGGCCCGTACCGCCGCGTCGCCAACTCATGGAGCCGCGGCGACCTGACTGTCGACCTGGGCGTGCTGTGCCGGGAGTCCCTCGCGCAGTACCTGGACGCGGACGAGATTTTTGAGATCACCAAGCAGGGCCTGGACTTCTTCTCCGAGCACTTCGACTACCCCTACCCGTGGGGCAAGTACGACCAGGTCTTCGTCCCCGAATACAACCTCGGCGCGATGGAGAACCCCGGCGCGGTCACGTTCACCGAGGCGTACGTGTTCCGCGGGGCCGCCACGGCCGCGCAGCACCAGGGCCGGGCGAACACGATCCTGCACGAGATGGCGCACATGTGGTTTGGCGACCTCGTGACGATGCGCTGGTGGGACGACCTGTGGCTCAAGGAGTCCTTCGCGGACTACATGGGCGCCCTCGCCAGCGTGGAGGCGACCAAGTTCACCAACGCGTGGGTCGCCTTCGCGATCCAGCGCAAGGCCTGGGCGTACACCCAAGACCAGCTGCAGACCACGCACCCCGTCGTCGCGGACATCGTCGACCTCGAGGCGGCCAAGCTCAACTTCGACGGCATCACCTACGCCAAGGGCGCGAGCGCGCTCAAGCAGTTGGTGGCGCACGTTGGCCAGGACGCGTTCTTCGAGGGCGCACGACGCTATTTCAAGGCCCATGAGTTCGGCACCGCGACGCTAGAGGACCTGTTCACGGAGCTCTCTGCCACGTCGGGCCGCGATCTCGAGGACTGGGCCACAGCCTGGCTGCACCGCAGCGGCGTCTCCACGCTGACTTTGGGGCGGCTGAAGAAGGGCGGCCGGTACGAGATCGTCCAGACCGATGTTCGCCCGCACACCCTCGCCATCGGGCTCTACGATTTCGACGAGTCCGGCGACTTGGTCCTCGTCGAGTCCGTGCCCGTCGAGATCTCCTACGCCCGCACCGCCATCAAGCTGCGGGAGACCCCGCTGATGCTGCTCAACGATGGTGACCTCACCTACGCCAAGGCCCGTCTCGGCGGCTTCTCGCTGCGCACCGTCGAGCAGTCCCTGGACCGCGTCGTCGACCCCCTCGCCCGCGCGCTGATCTGGTCCATGCTGTGGAACTCCGTGCGCGACGCCGAACTCCACGCCGATCGCTACCTCGCGATGGCCCGCAAGTTCGCGCCGGGGGAGCCGGACCTGGCGCTGCTGACGACCGTGCTCGCGAACACGTCCTTCGCCATCGAGCACTACTGCCCCGACGCCGAGCGCCAGGAGCGCCGCGCGGAGTGGCTGGAGACCGCCTGGACGACGCTGTTCGCCGCCGAGCCGGGCTCTGGCACGCAGCTTGCGTGGGCCCGGGCGATGGCCACGGCCGCCGGGTTCGATGAGACGCGTGCCGCCGAGATCCGCGCGATCCTGCTGGGCGAGGCTCCCGGTCCCGAGGGCCTGGCCCTGGACCCCGACCTGCGCTGGGCCCTGTGGACGGCGCTGGCCACCACCGGGCACGCGGACCAGGAGGCGCTGGACGCCGAGCTGGCCCGCGATGACACCGGCTCCGGCCGCTCCGCGCACGCCCGCGCGCTCGCCTCGCGCCCCACCGAGGAGATCCGGGCGAAGGCCTGGGCCGCCGCGATGACGAACACGAACCTGTCCAACGACCAGCTCGACGCGGTCATCGCGGGCTTCCGCGCGGGCGGGCGGCGCGACCTGATCGCGATGCTCGACGGCGACTACTACGCGGAGATCCGCCAGGTGTGGGACGAGCGCAGCATCGAGATCGCGCGCCGCATCGTGATCGGCCTGTTCCCGGCGGGCCGCAGCCTGGAGTCGGTGAACCACTGGCTGGAGGACTTCGGCACCGCGCCGGCCGCGCTGCAGCGACTGATGATCGAGCAGCGCGACCACCTGGCGCGGGACCTGGGCGTGCGGCGGTTCAACAAGCGCTGACGGGCGGGGGCCGGGGCGGTACCGTCGGGCATGCAGAATTCCCGCGAGTACGACCTGGTCCTGTACGGCGTCACCGGTTTCGTCGGTGAGCTCACCGCGCGCTATGTCGCTCACGCGGCCCCGGCCGGCACGAAGATCGCGCTGGCCGGCCGGGACCTCGGTCGGGTGGAGGCGGCGCGCGGGCGGCTGCCCGCCGCCGCGGCAGGCTGGGGGCTCATCCAGGCCGACGCGGCGAACGCGGACTCCCTGCGGCAAATGGCGGATTCCACCAGGGTCGTCGTGACCACCGTGGGGCCCTACGCCGACTATGGGTTGCCGCTGGTCCTGGCCTGCGCGGCCGCGGGCACCGATTATGCGGACCTGACCGGGGAGCCGCTGTTCGTGCGCGAGAGCATCGACGCCGCGCATGAGCTGGCGGTCAAGAACTCCGCCCGCATCGTGCACTCCTGCGGATTCGACTCCGTCCCTTCTGATCTGAGCGTGTTCCTCACCTATCGGCAGGCGCTCGCGGAGGACACCGGCGAGTTGGCGGAGTCCACGCTGGTGGCGAGCCTGCGCGGCGGGATGAGCGGTGGCACCGTCGCGTCGGGCCGGGGCCAGATGCGCGCGATAGCCGGAGACCGGTCCCTGCAGGCCGAGCTGGATGACCCCTACCTGCTCAGCGCGGACCGCGAGCTCGAGTCGCGGCCGGGGGAGCAGTCGGACCGGGCGCTGGCCAAGGCCTCGAGCATCGACGCGTCGCTGCCGGGCTGGGTGACCACCTTCATCATGGCGCAGCATAATTCGCGCATCGTGCGGCGCTCGAACTCGCTGCTGGGCTGGGCCTACGGCAAGGACTTCCGCTACCGCGAGGTGATGAGCGTGGGCCGCTCGGCCGCCGCGCCGATCATGGCGGCGGGAGTCTCCGCGGTGCTGTGGGCGCAGAATGCGCTCGGCCCGCTGGCGCACAAGGGGTTCGGGGACAAGGTGATCGACGCGATCGCGCCCAAGCCCGGCACCGGACCCGACGAGAAGGCCCGCGACGCGGGCTGGTTCTCGATGAAGACGTTCACCCGCACCAGCGGCGGTGCGCGCTATCTCGCCACCTTCGCCGCGGACGGCGACCCCGGCTATAAGGCCACCGCCGTGATCCTCGGCGAGGTGGGGCTGTGCCTGGCGCTCGACCGCGGCGAGCTCTCGGAGCTGGCGGGGGTGCTGACCCCCGCGCCGGTGATGGCGGAGCCCCTTGCCCGCAGGCTGCGGGCGGCGGGGATGACCATCGAGGTCGAGCGGCGGCGCTGACGAGGTAGCCCGGGTGCCCCGATCAGACCCGGGCCGGCGTCAACCCCTTCTCGCCGGGGACCTCGATGCCGCGAAGCGACACCCCGGCGGTCTCGCGGAGGAACAGCAGCGAGACCATGCCGATCACGCACGCGCCCATCATGTAGATCGCCGGGAAGATGTCGAGCCCGGTGGTCTCGATGAGCTGGGTGTTGACGTACGGCGCGGTGCCGCCGAACGCGGCGGTCGCCACGTTGTAGCTGATCGCGAAGCCCGCATACCGGACCTGGGTGGGGAACATCGCTGGGAACGTCGCGGAGATCGTCGCCAGCTGCGGGATGTAGAGCAGCCCGAGCACCGCGAAGCCGAGCAGCGCCCAGCCGACGCCCTTGGACATCAGCCAGTACATGGGGATAGCCATGATGAAGAGCCCGATCAGCGAGCCCCACCACATGGGCTTGCGGCCCGTGCGGTCCGACCACCGGCCGATGAACGGGATTACCGCCATCATCGCAAGCTCGCCGAGCAGCACCACCAGCATGGTGGAGTCGGGGTCCATGCCGAGGTTCTTCTCCAAGTAGGTCGGCTGGTAGGTCAGCAGCGTGTAGTTGACGACATTGAGCGCGATGACCATGCCGAACATCGTCATGATGGGCCGGCGGTAGTTGCGGAGCAGATCCACGAAGCGGCCCCAGGCGGTGCCCTCGACCACCTTGTCCTGCGCGGCTTCGGTGAACACGGGGGTGTCGTCGAGCTTCGAGCGCAGGTACCAGCCGATCAGGCCCAGCGGCAGCGCCAGCAGGAACGGCAGGCGCCAACCCCACAGCGCCATGAACTCGTCGGTCATCGTCCGCTGGCACACGAGGACGACGGCCGCGCCCATCACGAAGCCGCCGAGCGTGCCGAACTCGAGGTAGCTGCCGTACTTTCCACGGGTCTTGTCGGGGGAGTACTCGGCCATGAACGTCGCGGCCCCGCCGTACTCACCGCCGGTGGAGAAGCCCTGCACCACGCGGAGCGTGACGAGCAGGATCGGCGCGAGCACGCCGATGCTGGCGTGCGTGGGGATGAACGCGATGAGCCCGGTGGCCGCGGACATCAGCAGAATGGTGGCCGCCAGCACGGCCTTCCGGCCGAGGCGGTCGCCGAGCGGACCCCACACCATGCCGCCGAGCGGCCTCAGCAGGAAGGAGACCGCGAACGTCAGCATCGTGGCGAGGGTGGAGAGGTCGCCGGGGAAGAACGCGTCGCCGATGTACGTGGCCGTGGCGGCGAAGACGCCGTAGTCGAACCACTCGGTCGCGTTGCCGATGGCCGAGGCGGCGATGACCTTACGCAGCAGCCGGCGGCCCTCAGGGGTCTCGGGATCCGGGATCTCGGTGCTGGGACCTGCGGGCGGATGCGTTGCGGGCTGGTCATCCGCAGTTGGTGCGCTCATGCTTGTCGTGCCTCCTTGTTAGGCCGAATCGGCTTGCGCAGGCGCGACCGGAGCACGCTTAGGCGCGTCGAAACCCGGCTCCGCGCAAGGTGATACGCGACGATAAGGCCGTCGATGCACAGGGCTGGGGGTGGTGCTCCGCACCGCCCATTACTTCCACCTTGCGGCATCCTGGCGGACCTCGCAACTCAAACGGGCGATTCCGGTGGTGCTGGGAACTGTCCGCAGGGGACAAGGCGGCGCATGAAGTTGGGCCGCTCGGCATGTACTCTTATCCGCTGGCCCAGCCTAGTGTCGTAGCTCACACCTCGACACAAAGGCGGACCTCAAGATGGCGGACATCGGCTATTTCGCGTGGGACCTCGCGGCCCGGCACGGCGATAGCGTCTGTGTGCGGGACGATCGGCTGGAGCTCACCTACCGGCAGTTCGCCGTGCGCGTGGACGCGTTCGCCAATCAGCTGCGAGACCGCGGGGCTGTGGCCGGGGACGTCGTGGCGATCATGCTCCCCAACCGAGTCGAGCTCCTCATCGCGATGATGGCGTCCTGGCGCATCGGCGCGGCCGCTACTCCCGTCAACCCGGTGTTCACCGAGGTGGAGGCGGCGCACCAGATGGCGGACGCGGGCGCGGTCCTCGTCGTCAACGCGGGCCCCGACGCGCCCACCGGGGGCTTGCCAGCAATCGGGGTGGGCGAGATGGCGTCCGCCGAGCGCTCCGGCCCCGCGTTCCCCAAGCCGGCTGGCGATGACCTGGCCCTGCTGATCTACACGTCAGGCTCGACGGGCCGGCCCAAGGGTGTGATGGTCGACCACGACAACCTGCAGTTCATGGGATCCTCGATGGCCCGCCACCTGTCGCTGACCCCCGCCGACCACTGCCTGTTGATCCTGCCGCTGTTCCACGCGAACGCCATCTGCGCGAGCGTGCTGTCCTCGCTGTTGGCGGGCGCGCAGATCAGCATCACCGGGCGCTTCTCGCCCGCGCGCTTCCTCGCCGACGTTGCCCGGCTGCGGCCCACCTACTTCTCCGCGGTGCCGACGATCTACGCGATGCTGGTCGCCCAGGCCGAGAGGGTGGAGACCGACCTCGCCTCGCTGCGCGTCGCCGTCTGCGGGGCCGCACCGATCTCGAAGGAGCTGCTGGACAAGGCAGAACGCCAATTCGGCATCGTGATCGTGGAGGGCTACGGGCTCACGGAGGGCACCTGCGCGTCCACCTGCAACCCGGTCGACGGACCCCGGAAGCTCGGCACCGTCGGCCCGGCACTGCCCGGGCAGGAGGTCGCGATCATGGACGAGGAGGGCAGGATCCTCCCCGCCGAGACCGACGGTGAGGTGGTCATCCGCGGCCCGGCTGTGATGCGCGGCTACCTGGGGATGCCGGAGGAGACCGCGCGGACCATCGTCGACGGCTGGCTGCACTCCGGCGACGTCGGCCGACTCGACGCGGACGGCTACCTCACGCTGGTGGACCGCATCAAAGACATGATCATCCGTGGCGGCGAGAACGTGTACCCCAAGGAGATCGAGAACGCGCTTGCCACCCATCCGGCGGTGCTTGAGGCCGCGGTGGTCGGCGCGCCGGACCAGGTGTACGGCGAGGTGCCGATCGCCTTCGTCGTCACGTACCCCGACGCGGCCGTGAGCGAGTCCCAGCTTGCCGCACACCTCGAGGACCAGCTGGCGAAGGTCAAGCGGCCCACCATGATCCACATACTCGATGAGCTGCCCCGCAACCCCGTCGGCAAGATCGACAAGCCGGGCCTGCGCCGCCGCATACCTGCCGTCTAACCCAATCCGATTCGCCAACACCCCGGCCACCACCCGGGGCGATGACCCCTACCCACATCAGGAGTGCAAGATGGGATTCAAAACCGGGCCTTTCCCCGACGTCGACCCCGAGACCTTTCTCGAGCGGCCCTTCCTCGAGCGGCTGCGCGTGCTGTCGCTGCACTGGGTGGACCACGGCTTCGGCACCCCGAAGATGGTGCACACCGTCTACATCATGAAGCTGTTGTTCCTCTATATCGGGGCGGGCGTGACAATCGCGACGCTGACCTCGGGGTACGGGGTGTTCGACATCGGCTCCTGGTGGAACCAGCCGGTGGTCTACCAGAAGCTGCTGCTCTGGACGGTGCTGCTGGAGGCCCTCGGCGTCGCAGGCTCGTGGGGCCCTCTCGCCGGCCACTTCAAGCCGATGACCGGCGGGCTGCTGTTCTGGCTGCGGCCCGGCACCATCCGGCTGCCACCGTGGCCGGGCAGGGTCCCGCTGACCGCCGGTGACTCCCGCACGGTCGGCGACGTCGTCCTCTACGTCGCGCTGCTCGCCAATATCGTGGCGGCACTGATCCTTCCTGGGGTGCACACGGCCTCGATCGACGCCGCCATAGATGGCAACAGCGGCCTCGTGCGGCCGGCCCTGATCTTTCCGATGATCGCGCTGCTGGTGCTCATCGGCCTGCGGGACAAGACGATCTTCATCGCGGCCCGCAGCGAGCAGTACCTGCCCGCCATGGTGTTCTTCGCCGCGCTGCCGTTCGTGGACATGATCATCGCGCTCAAGCTGCTGATCGTCATAGTCTGGATGGGCGCGGGCGTGTCCAAGCTGGGCCGGCACTTCTCGATGGTGGTGCCCCCGATGATCAGCAACACCCCGTGGCTGTGGAGCAAAACGATCAAGCGCGCCCACTACCGCAACCACCCCACCGACCTGCGCCCGTCCAAGGTCGGCGGCGGCGTCGCGCACATCCTCGGCACCGTCGTCGAGGTCGTCACCCCGCTGATCCTGCTCTTCTCCACCAGCCGCACCCTCACCCTGCTCGCCGTGATCCTGATGGTCGCCTTCCACCTGTTCATCCTCTCGACGTTCCCCCTGGCGGTGCCCCTGGAGTGGAATATCCTGTTCGCCTACCTCAGCGTCTTCCTCTTCATGGGCTTCCCGGCGTGGGAGGGCTACGCCGTCACGGACATGTCATCGCCGTGGCTGACCGTGCTCATCGTCGCCGCGCTGCTGATCTTCCCGATCCTGGGCAACCTGCGGCCCGACCTCGTCTCGTTCCTGCCGTCCATGCGCCAGTACGCCGGCAACTGGGCGGCGGGCACCTGGGCCTTCGCGCCCGGCGCCGAGGACAAGATCGACGAGTTCATCAAGCGGCCCTCGCAGAACACCCGGACGCAGCTGCTCGCCTCCTACCCGCCGGCAGTGGCCGACGTCGTGATGCACCAGCTGCTCTCCTTCCGCGCACTGCACAGCCAGGGCCGCGCGCTGTACTCGCTGATGCTCAACCACCTGGGCGCGGACATCGACACCTACACGCTGCGCGAGGCGGAGTTCGCGTCGAACTCGGTGATGGGCTTCAACTTCGGCGACGGGCACCTGCACGACGAGCACCTCATCGAGGCCATCCAGCAGCGCTGCAACTTCGCGCCCGCCGAGATGGTCGTGGCCTGGATCGAGTCGCAGCCGATCCACAAGGGCGTCCAGGAGTACAAGGTGATCGACGCGGCGCTCGGCGTCATCGAGCGCGGCACCTACAAGGTGGCCGACGCCGTCAACGAGCAGCCGTGGCTGCCGAACGGGCCCATCCCGTTCGACGTGCGGTGGCGACTGGACCACAACGTCTCGAAGGGGAAGGTGCGGCAGTGACCACCGCAGTCGTCGTCGGCAGCGGGCCGAACGGGCTCGCCGCCGCGGTCCACCTGGCCCGCAACGGGGTCGACGTGCAGGTCCTCGAGGCCGCCGACACCATCGGCGGCGGCACCCGCTCGGCCGAGCTCACCCTGCCCGGCCTGCTGCACGACGAGTGCTCCGCCTTCCACCCGATGGGCGCCGGCTCGCCGTACCTGCAGACCCTGGACTTGGCGCGGCATGGGCTGCGGTGGCGGTGGGCCGACGTCGACTGCGCGCACCCCCTCGACGGCGCGGACGCGGCCCTGCTGCACCGCTCCATCGGGGAGACCGCGGCCGGGCTGGGCGCGGACGGCAAGCGGTGGCGGCAGATGTTCGGCTCGCTGTCGGCGAACTTCGACGACCTGGCCGCGGACCTCATGCGGCCGATCGCCAACATCCCCCGGCATCCCCTCAAGCTGGCCTCGTTCGGCCCGAGGGCGCTGCTACCCGCCACCGTCGCGGCCCGCTGGTGGCGCACGGACAAGGCCCAGGCGCTGTTCGGCGGCGTGGCGGCGCATGCCTACTACCGCCTCGACCGCCCGGCGACGTCCGCGGTGGGGATGATGATCGTCGCCGCCGGCCACCGCTACGGCTGGCCGGTGGCGGAGGGCGGCTCCCAGGCCATCGCCAACGCCCTCGTCGCGGAGCTCGAGGAGCATGGCGGGAAGGTGACAACCGGTGTGCGCGTGCGGGATTGGGCGGACATCCCCGCCGCCGACGTCGTGCTGCTCGACGTCGCCCCCGCCGCCGCGCTCGGCATCCTGGGCTCGCGGATGCCGGACCGGGTCGCCCGCGCCTACCGGCGGTTCAAGCACGCGCCCGGCGCGTTCAAGGTCGACTACGCCGTCGAGGGCGGCATCCCCTGGGCCGACCCCGCCTGCGGCCGCGCGGGGACCGTCCACCTGGGCGGCTCCTTCGCGGAGATCGCGCAGGCCGAGAAGGACGTCGCCGCCGGCCGGATGCCGGCGCGCCCGTTCACGCTCCTGGGACAACAGCATGTGGCCGACCCCAGCCGCTCCCACGGCGACCTGCACCCGATCTACGCGTACGCCCATGTGCCGCACGGCTATACGGGTGACGCGACCGCGGCGGTGACGGCGCAGATCGAGCGGTTCGCGCCGGGCTTCCGGGACCGGATCCGCGCGACGGCCTCGTCCAGCCCGGCCCAGCTGGCGGCGGCCAACCCCAACTACGTGGGCGGGGACATCATCGGCGGCGCCAACAACGAGACGCAGGTGGTGCTGCGACCGCGCATCGCGCTGGACCCGTATGCCACCGGGGTGCCGGGAACCTATCTGTGCTCGGCGTCCACACCGCCGGGCGCCGGCGCGCACGGGATGTGCGGGTACAACGCGGCCGAGTCGGCGCTGAAGTACCTGCGCCGGGGCTGACCCGCTGCTCGCTTTTGCCGAGGCTCGAGAATGCGCAAATGCAGGCGACACGCCGGGCGGTTTCTGCAGATGTGCATTCTCGGCGGCGGGGCCGTGCAAGGACGCCGGCCGTCAGGCGGGTGGCAGCACGGCGGGGCCCAGCCAGTGGCATGCCAGTAGGGCGAGCTCGAGGCCCAGTCGGTCGTGGGCCAGCGGGCCGCCGCGGAGCTCCTCGGCCCGCTTGATGCGGTACTTCACCGAGTTGTAGTGCAGGTGCAGCACTTTGCCCGTCGCGGTGTTGCTCATATTGCTGGCCAGGTAGACCCGCACGGTCTCGCGGAGCCGCGCCGCGGCCTCGGTGTCCGCGGCCAGGCCGCCGAGCTGCTGGCGCAGCCAGATCCGGGTCGCCGGCAGGTCGCCCAGCAGATGCGAGACCGTGGAGACGCCGGGCGTGGAATAAGAGGTGACGGATGGCGGCCGGTGCGGGTCCGCGACGGCCACCGAATACGCGCGCTGGGCCTGGGCGTGGGAATCGCGGAAGCCTTGGATGCCCTGGCCGGCGGTGCCGACGGCGAGCGCGACCTGGTCGACCCGCCCGGCGGTGAAGGCTTCGAGATCGGCGCGGGTGTCGGTGCGCTGCCCCAGCGGCGCCCAGAACCAGGCGGTGGCGCGGTCGGAGGCGATGAACAGGGGATCGCCGGCGGCTTCGGCGAACTCCGCGAAATCCTGGGCCGCCCGCTCCAGTTTGGCGAGCGCGTCCTGCTGGCCTCGGACACGGCGATCGCTTGTGTCCCAAGCGATCACGGCGACATGTGTTTGCGCCAGCGGGTAGTTGATGTCCGCGCCGGTGCTCGATTGCGCGTGGCCCGCCAGGATCTCCTGCACGCGGACGGCCCGCACACTGCTCTGGTTCGCGAGCCGCCGCTCCCGCTCGCGCTCGTAGGCGTCCACCACCTGCAGGGAGACCCGGTCGATATAGTCCGACATCACCGCCATGATGTGTTGCACCACAGGCACTTCCAGCTCCGGCGCGGCATGGGTGCGGCGCAGCTCCTCGAACACGGCGTTGGTCAGATTGGAGTGCCCCAGCCGATAGGCGCGGACCAGGGCGTTGACGGGCGCCCCGTGCTGGGCCAACCGCCAGGCGTACTCCAGCGCCGCCGGGGGCGCGTCGAAGTGCTCCGGGGCGATGGAATTGGCGATGTTGTGCAAAATCGTGTCGACATTGGCCTCGACGCTGGCGCGCAACAGATCCAGCAGCGGGCCCTCCGCGTGGAGCTCGACGATCTCTGTCCGGATGACGTCGACCACGGACTCGAACAGCTCTATCCGCCGCACGTCCAGGGACCGGGCGATCTGGGCCGCCTCCTGCTCGATGCGCTCCGCACTCAATGGCATGTCAGGACAGTATCGGCTGTCGGCAACACGGCGTGGGGGTTTGCTATATCCGGTCTTGAACTGCGGATATGGGATGCCGCGCGTTATTCGCGGGCGGCCGTCCGATTGTCCTGACCGGACAATCGGAAATGACATCGCCGTCGGCTGGGGACCATTGACAACGGAAAGCGGCGGCGGTCTGATGGAGGGCATGACGAACACTGGAACGCTGGCCGGCAAGACCCTGCTGATCTCCGGCGGGAGCCGCGGCATCGGCCTCGCGATCGCACTGCGCGCCGCACGGGACGGGGCCAACATCGCGCTGCTGGCCAAGACCGCAGAACCGCACCCCAAGCTGGCCGGCACCGTGTTCACCGCCGCCGCGGAGATCGAGGCGGCGGGCGGGCAGGCGCTGCCGCTGGTGGGCGACGTCCGCAATGACGCCGACATCGACCGCGCGGTGGCCGCGGCCGTGGAGCGGTTCGGCGGCATCGACATCGTCGTGAACAACGCCAGCGCCATCAACCTCGCCGGCACCGAGGACCTGCCGATGAAGGCCTACGACCTGATGCAGGACATCAACGTCCGCGGCACCTTCGCGCTGACCAAAGCCGCGATCCCGCATCTGCGCGCGGCCGAGGGCGGGCACGTCCTCACGCTCTCGCCGCCGCTGAACCTCGCGCCGCACTGGCTCGGCGCGCACCCCGGATACCTCCTCGCCAAGTACGGGATGACCCTGGCGGCCTTGGGCTTCGCGGAGGAGCTGCGGACCGCGGGGATCGCGTCGAACACGCTGTGGCCCCGCACCCTGATCGCCACTGCCGCCGTGGAGAACCTCCTCGGCGGGGAGGCGGCCGCGGCGAAGGGCCGCAAACCCGAGATCATGGCGGACGCCGCGCATCTGGTCCTGACGAGCGCGCGCACCGGCGAGACGCTGATCGACGACAACGTGCTGCGCGAGGCCGGGATGACCGATTTCAGCGGCTACGCCGTCACGCCCGGCGCGACCGACTTCGAGATCGACATCTTCCTGGACTGATGCGAGATCCGCTTGTTGTCAGTCCGGCTGAGTAGGGTTCGGCCGCATACGGACTGCGGCTCTCGCTGTCCTTCGCCGGCGGTAGAGAAAAGGCAGTGGATATGAGACATGTTGCGTGCGTGGTCGGCTTGGCGGCGGGGCTACTAATTTTGGGCGGATGCGCCACAAACGACCAGCCAGGCACCCCGTCCCTGGCGCCGACGACCAGCGTAAAGCCACCGCAACCGTCGGCTGAGCCGGAAAGCGCTCTGCCTGAGGCTGCGGAGACCTCGACGGAGGAGGTCGCACCCCCTATCCAGCCAAGCGTCCTGGCGCCCGTCCGCACCAGCGCCTGGCAGCCGCCTCCGGCGCCCACGCAACGGGCGGCGCCGGTTATCGAACGCTGTGGCCTGGACGGCTATGAACGCGGCACGACGTTCTATACCGATGGCACCACCAATTGGTCTGCGGAGTGCGCGGCGCAGCACGATGCTGCTCTCGGCAGGGTGACACCGCCGACGAATCCGGACGCCGGCACCGTGATAGGACCGTGCACAGACGAGGGAGCCTACGGGACTTCAGTCTATGGACTCTTGAAATGTGAGGGTGGGCAGTCGGTGGTGCAGCCGTAGCCGGATCCTACGAGGACAGGAGCTTCTCCCGCACCGTCCGCTTGAGGATCTTGCCCGACGGATTGCGGGGGATCGCGTCCACGACGACGAGGTCGTGCGGCAGCTTATAGTGCGTGATCCGCTCCCCGCAGAACTCGCGTAGCTCCTGAAGATCCAGTGCCGCACCGTCTTTGAGCGTCACGACCGCGACGATGGACTCGCCGTAGTCCTCGTGCGGGCGGCTGATGACGGCGCAGTCCAGCACGGCGGGATTCGCGGCGATCGCGTTCTCCACCTCGATCGAGTACACGTTGTGCCCGCCGGTGATGATCATGTCCTTGAGCCGGTCGACGAGCGTCATGTAGCCGTCGGCGTCGAGGCGGGTCAGGTCGCCGGTGTGGATCCAGCCGTCGCGCATGGTCTCGGCCGTCGCCTCCGGTTTGTTCCAGTACTCCTTCATCATGGTGGGCCCGCGCAGGATCATCTCGCCGACCTCGCCGGCGGCCACGTCGTTCCCCTCGGGGTCGACGACGCGCACCTCCATGGTGATCAGCGCCTGCCGGCCGCTGGCGTCGGGCCGGGCGACCACCTGCTCGTGATTGAGGAAGATGCCGCCGGGGCCGGCCTCCGTCTGCCCGCACAGGTTCATGAACTCGACGGTGGGGAAGGCGGCGACCAGCTGCTGCACCGCGGTGGCGGGCATCGGCGCGGCGCCGTAGAAGCCGGTGCGCCAGGCGGCGACGTCCCGGTCGGCGAGGTTCGGCAGACGCAGCAGGAACTGGAATATGGTGGGCACGCCGAAGAACATCGTGATGCGTTCGCGCTCAATGGTTTCCATGACCTTGGCGGGGTCGAAGGAGCTGTGGACCACGTGGGTGGCGCCGATCAGGGTGCCGGGGACGAGCAGGATGTTCAGCTCGGCCGCGTGGTAGAGCGGGGCGACGTGCAGCAGACGGTCGGCGTCCTTGAGCCCGACGGTCGCGATGCAGGCCGTGGCCTCCCACAGGACGCGGTAGTGGTCGAAGAGCGCGCCCTTCGGGTTGCCCGTGGTGCCGGAGGTGTAGAGGATCTGCGCGTTGTCGGACTCGGCGACCTCGACCTCGACGGGTCCGCCCGGCTGCTCGGCCGCGAGGGCGAAGAGGTCCTCGAAGCCGTCGACGGCGTAGGTCGAGAAGATCCGCAGCCCGTCCGGCAGGCCGTTGGCCAGGGCCTTGCGGACGGCGACGTGCAGGGCCGGGTCGAAGATCAGCGCGGCGGCGCCGGAGTCGCGGATCAGATAGTCCAGCTCCGGCGCGGCGGAGGCGGGGTTGACGGGCACCACGACCGCGCCGACCCGCGCCGCGGCGTAGAAGGCGATGACAAAGCGATCGGTGTTCGTGGACATCAGCGCGACCCGGTCGCCCTTGGCGACGCCGCGCTCGAGCAGGACGGCGGCGGCACGGTCGACCTGGGCGTCGAGCTCGGCGTAGGTGTAGGCGGCGTCCTCGAAGATCAGGGCCTCGCGGTCCGGGACGCGGGCGGCGGACGAGCGCAGGGTTCCGGCGATGGTCGGCATGGGATCCTCCGAGGGGTCGAATTGCGAACACTGTGGCGCTCGTCACCAGTATTCCAGCGCTCGTCCATCGGCATGCGGGGTTGCGGATGTGGAGCTGGCGCGTATTGATACGAATTCGCTGTCGCATCGGAACGAATTTCCACTTGGACGCGGCGCGCAACGTCGGGTTCGATATGCACAGGACCGCTGTGCCGCCGTGGCACCACGAACAAGGAGCACCCCCATGTCTACGCAGTACCGCTTGGACGGCGACATCGCGATCATCGAGATCACCAACCCCCCGGTCAACGGGCTGGGACTGGCGACCCGGACGGGGATCGTCGCCGACCTTGAGCGCGCGCTCGCCGACGCGGAGGTGCGCGCGATCGTGCTCACGGGCAGCGCCAAGGCGTTCTCCGCCGGCGCGGACATCACCGAGTTCGGCACGCCCGCCGCGCTGGCGTCGCCGCGGCTGACCGAGGTCATCGCCGCTGTGGAGGACTCCCCGAAGTCGGTCGTCGCGGCGATCGCGGGCTCGTGCCTGGGCGGCGGCCTGGAACTGGCGCTGGGCGCGCACTACCGGGTGGCCGACGCCGCCGCGCGGATCGGTCTGCCAGAGGTGGCGCTCGGACTGGTGCCGGGGGCGACCGGCACGCAGCGGCTGCCCCGCGTGCTCGACGCGCGGACCGCCGCGGACATGATCACAGGTGGCGCGCCGCGCACGGCCAGGGCGTTGTCCCAGGCCCCGGGCCAGAAGATCCTGGACCTCGTGGTCGACGGCGACGTGATTGCCGCCGCGGTGGAGTACGCCCGGGGCTGCGGCGGCGCGACCCCGAAGGTGCGGGAATTGACCCCCGACCCCGCCGCGGCGGCCGACGTCGCGAGCCTGCGCGGGCCGCTGACGAAGCGCTCGCGCGGCTTCCTCGCCCCGCTGCTCGCCCTGGACCTGGTGGAGAAGGCGCTGACGCTGCCATATGAGGAGGGCGTGGCGGCGGAGCGCGAGGTCTTCCTCGAGTTGGTCGGAGGCCCCCAGTCCGCGGCCCGCCGGCACGCGTTCTTCGCCGAGCGCGCGGCGCAGCGGATCCCCGGCCTGGCCGCGACCCCCCGCGAGATCGGTTCCGTGGCCGTGGTCGGCGCCGGCACGATGGGCGGCGGCATCGCGATGGCCTTCCTCGACGCCGGGGTCCCGGTGACGTTGCTGGAGACGGCGCAGGAGCCCCTCGACCGCGGCCTGGCCACCATCCGCCGCAACTACCGATCCCAGGTGGACAAGGGCCGGCTCTCCGCGGCCGCGCTCGAGGCCCGCCTCGCGCTGCTCACCCCGACCACCGACTACGCGGACCTCGGCGGCGTCGACCTGGCGATCGAGGCGGTATTCGAGGACATGGGCGTCAAGGAGGCGGTGTTCGGCAGCCTCGACAAGGCGCTGCGCCCCGGCGCCATCCTCGCGTCGAACACGTCCACGCTGGATCTCGACGCCATCGCCGGATTCACCAAGCGTCCGGAAAGCGTTGTGGGACTGCACTTCTTCAGCCCGGCGAACGTGATGCCGCTGCTGGAGGTCGTGCGCGGCGCCGCCACGTCCGACGAGGTCCTCGCGACCGCGATGGCGCTGGCCAAGCGGATCGGCAAGGTCGGCGTGGTCTCCGGCGTCTGCGACGGCTTCATCGGCAACCGGATGCTGGCCAAGTACCGCGGCGCGGCCAGCGAGCTGCTCGAGGCCGGTGCGACGCCCGCCGAGATCGACGCCGCCATCGAGGGATTCGGCTTCGCGATGGGCCCGTACCGGATGGGCGACATGGCCGGCAACGACATCGGCCACGCCATCCGCCAGCGCCGCTACGCGGAGCACCCCGACGCCCCGCGCGAGGTCATCGCGGACCGGCTCTGCGAGCTCGGCCGGTACGGGCAGAAGACCGGCGCCGGCTGGTACGACTACGCCCCGGGCAAGCGCGACGCGCTGCCGAGCCCGGTGGTGGACGAGCTGCTCGCCGAGTACCACCGGGAGCGCGGGACCGTCCGGCGCGAGTTCGCCGCCGCCGAGATCGTCGCCCGGTTGGTCTACGCGCTGGCCGACGAGGGCGCGCGGATCCTGGCGGAGGGGATCGCGCTGCGCGCCTCCGACATCGACGTCGTCTACCTCGCCGGCTACGGCTTCCCCCGGCACCACGGCGGGCCGATGTTCTACGCGGACACCGTGGGCCTGCCCGTCGTCGCGCAGGCCCTGCGAGATGTCGGCATAGAGCCGGCCCCGCTGCTCGCGAGCCTGGCCGCAGAGGGCAAGACCTTCAACTGAGCCAGGTTCCTCATCACCCACTTGACGGAGACACACGTGAGTATTCGGATCGAGACCCCAGCCGACGGCATCCGGCTGATCACCATCGACCGGCCGGCGCGCCGCAACGCGCTGGACCACGCCACGTACAGCGCGCTGGCGGCCGCGGTGCGGGCCTCGGATGAGGACCCGGAGACGCGGGTCAGCGTTCTCACCGGCGCGGGTGGAGTATTCACCAGCGGAAACGACATCGGGAGCTTCCACGCCGACGGCGCGGCGGCCGCCGCTGACCAGGCCGCTCCGGGCCCGGCGATGGAGCTGCTGCTCGCGCTGGCCACCGCGCGCAAGCCGATCATCGCGGCGGTGGAGGGCTTCGCGGTGGGGATCGGCACGACGCTGCTGCTGCACTGCGACCTCGCCTACGCGGGCCACGGCGCCAGGTTCCGGGTGCCCTTCGTGCCGCTGGGCCTGTGCCCCGAGGGCGCGTCGAGCCTCCTGCTGCCCCAGTCGGCGGGGCTCAAGCGGGCGACGGAGCTGCTGATGCTGGGCGAGATGTTCTCCGCGGCGGAGGCCGCCGAGGCCGGCGTCATCAACCGGGCGGTAGCCGACGGGGCCGCGCTCGAGGTGGCGCTGGAACGTGCGGAGCGGATCGCGTCGTCGCCGGCGGAGTCGGTGGAGCTGACGAAGATGCTGCTGCGCAGGCCCCAGCTCGAGGAGGTGCTGGACACCCTTCAGGTCGAGGCGGTGCACTTCGGGCGGCGCAAGCGCTCGCCCGAGGCGCAGGCGGCGTTCGCGCGATTCCTGGGGAAGTAGGCGCTACCGGGCGGTGGGGCGGATGGGCTGGCGCAGCAGCATCTTCAGGACGGTGAGGCCGTTCGCCAACAGCCCGGCCACGAGCGCGACCGAGCGGACGGTCCGGATATCCGACGCGGGCAGCGGGCGATCGTTGAACCGGTCCGCGAGCCAGTCGACCGCCAGCGGCGCGGACAGCGGCTGCAGCGAGATGTGCTCGCTGTACCGGTCCCGCAGGTACGTCACGTGCGCGCCGAGGTCGAGGTAGCGCCGGGCCAGGCCGTCGACGTCGTCGATGTGGATGATCTGGTCGCGCACCGCCTGCACGATCATCAGCGGCGCGGCCGGCTTGCGGGTGCCCACCGCGAGGTCGTCGAACACCTCCACCACCGCGGGCATCGCCAGCAGGTCGGCGAGGGGGATGGTCAGGTAGTCGTCGAGGTCGTGCCGTGCCAGCCGGGCGACGGCGGAGACGGTGCTCTGGCGCTCCACGGCGGCCAGCAGTCTGCGGCCCTTCGCGTTGACGTTCTGGTCGATGATCGTCTCCAGTTCGGGGTACGCGCGGCGCAGCCCGGCGATCACCAGCGTGGGCAGCCCGGCGTGCAGGGTGCCGTTCAGCCGCAGGAAGGTCGAGGGCAGGTCGCCGACGGGCGAGCCGAGGAAGGCCCCGACGATGTCGAGCTCCGGCGCGTACTCGGGCGCCATCTCGGCGGTCCACGCGGAGGCGAGCCCGCCCCCCGAGTAGCCCCACAGTCCGATCTGCGTGTTCTCCGTCAGGCCCAGCGGCTCGAAGGCGAGCGCGGCGCGGATGCCGTCGAGGGCGATATAGCCCGGCTCGCGGGGGATGCCCCAGCGGCCGCGGGTGCCCTCATGGTCGGGGATGGTGACGGCCCAGCCGCGGGCCAGGGCCGACGCCAGGAACAGGAACTCGAGCTGGGGCACCGAGCCGCCGGCCCGGGACCCGTGGCGCAGCGCGTAGGACGGGAAACAGGTGGCGGAGACGGCGTCGATGGCGCACTGGAAGGACAGCAGCGGACGGGTCGCGTCCGGCGTGCCGCCCGCGGGCAGCAGCACCGTGGTCACCGCGGCGGCGGGCGCCCCGTGCAGGTCGGAGGTGCGGTAGAGCAGCTGCCAGGCCGGGAACCGCTGGGGGATCCGCCCGAATATCGCCGTCCGCACGGCCCGCGCCGCCAGGATGGTCCCCGGCGCCGCGGCCTCGAAGCCCGCGGGCGGGAGGTAGAACGGGTCCGCGTCGGGGTGCGGCGGCCGGCGGACAGCGCGCTCGTCGGTGAGGGCGGGCTCGGCGTCCCAGCGCTGGTCGAACCGCTCTTTGTCGCCGATGTGGGGGGTGCCCATTGCCGACCCGCTTCCTTGGTCCAACTCGTCAGATGATGAGTCAGCCTAGGGGGCGGGGTCCCCACGCGCGGACCGGGCGCGGCCTCAGTCGCCGATGGCGTGCGGATACTCCGCGCCGCGGTGCTGGAACTCCAGGATGTCCGGGTTGACGATCACGCCGTCGCGGATCTCGACGGCCTTGCTCAGGGTGGGGTCCTCCGCCCAGGCGGCGGGGCCGTCGAGCACGGTCCGCAGGAACGGCAGCAGCGCCTCGCTGATCTCCCAGGTGGCGGAGTTCCACAGGTAGCTCGGGCTGTGGTCGACGGCGTAGTAGCGGACGTCCTCGCCGACGATGAACGTGGGATCGGCGAACGTCGTCGGCAGCGCCCAGCTGAAGCCCATCCCCTCGTCGCAGGACACGTCCACGACCAGGCTGCCCGGCGCCATCTCCGCCAGATCCGCCTCGTCCAGGAACATCTGCGGCGAGTTCGGATCCTGCAGCACGCAGTTCACGATGATGTCGTGGCCGGTGAGGAAGCCGGCGAGGGGGATGCGGCCGTCGTCGTCGGTGGTGACATATAGCCCGGTGTCCGCCTCGTCGGCGTCGTCGGAGCTGTCCATCTGCACGATCTCCGCGGAGTGGATGGGCGAGCCGACGGCGGTGACCCCGCGCTGGGT
Source organism: Tomitella biformata AHU 1821 (assembly GCF_000524475.1). Lineage (GTDB taxonomy): Bacteria > Actinomycetota > Actinomycetes > Mycobacteriales > Mycobacteriaceae > Tomitella > Tomitella biformata. The sequence continues at coordinate 29,947 of NZ_BAVQ01000035.1, forward strand.
GACCACGTGCACGTCGTGGATGCCCAACGCGTTCAGCGCGGTGACGGCCCCGCGGGCGGTGGCGCCGAAGCCGATGACGACGGCGTTCAGGCGGCGGCCGTAGTGGCCGGTGGAGCCGTGCAGGTGCATCGCGTGCAGGACGGAGCAATAGCCCGCGAGCTCGTTGTTCTTGTGGAACACGTGCAGGCTGAACCAGCCCTCCGACGTCCAGTAGTTCATCGCCTCGAACGCGATGAGCGTCAGCTTGCGGTCGATCGCCAGCTGAGTCAGCTCCTGATCCTGCACACAGTGCGGCCAGCCCCACAGGACCTGCCCCACGCGCAGCTCGGCCAGGTCCGCGGCCTGCGGCTTGGGCAGCAGGATCACGTCGGACTCCGCGATGAGCTCGGCGCGGGTGCGGATGCCCGCGACGGACAGCGCCAACTGCTTGTCGGAGATGCCGAAGGGCTCGCCGTAGCCGGCCTCGAAATGCATGCGGGCGAGCAGGTCCGCGTCGACCCGGTCCAGGTGGAGCGGGTGGATCGGCAGGCGTTGTTCGTCGGTCTTGCTCGAGTTGGCGATGACGCCGAGGGTTAAGTGCTGCACGGAAGAGTCCTTGCGGTTGCGTCGTCTCGATCGCGAAAGAGGCCGCTGACCATGCGCGGCGGGAGACGGCTAAATGTCGGTCGAGTGGGATCGATGGATCCAGGGATGGAATTCGGCGGCGAGATGCCAGAAGCCGACCATCTCTGCGGGGCCAGAACTAGATGCCGGCGACCGCGATTTCCCCAGGCTAGCACCTATGGGAGAAGGGCGGTGCGGTCAAATCGGCTCTTGTATGCTGCGGAAATGCCTAACCTCGACCTGATTCACATGCTCGGCGACGCGATGGCGGTGCCCGTGCGGGTCGCCACCGTGCTCCAGAAGTCCGTCGGGGCGCTGGACGTGGTCGCGGGGGACGCGGCGGTGGACGCGGCCTCGCTGGCGCTGGCGGCGACGGTGCGCGCGGCGGTCGTGGCGGCCGGCGCGGTGGGGGCGCGGCTGCCCGCGCCGCGGCCCGATCTCGCCCACGTGTCCGTGAGCCTGCCGCACGGTGACGCGCCCGCGGCCGGCGATTCCCGGGTCCCGCATGTGAGCGTCCGCGCGAGCGGGGAGACGACGACGGTGGCGGCGCCGGCCATGCACCAGCGCCGGGTCGACTACGACTTCTTCTCGGGCATCGCCCCCGAGATCCGGCACCCGGGCGGCGCGCTGCCCGGCGCGAATCGCTGGGACACCCCGCTCAGCGCGGAGCGCCCCATCCCCGTCGTCCTCGTGCACGGGACGGGCGGCGGCGGCCAAACCAATTGGGGCCCTTACGTTCCGCTGCTCACCAACCACGGCTTCTCCGTCTTCACCCTCACCTACGGCGCGATCCCCGGATCCAAGTGGCCGGTTTCCGCGATGGGCGGCATGCGGCTGATCGAGGACAGCGCGGCGGAGTTCGGCGAGTTCGCGGAACGGGTCCTCGCCGCGACCGGGGCGGCGCAGATCGACGTCGTCGGGCACTCCCAGGGCACCATCGTGCCCAACTACTGGGCGAAGTACCTCGGCGGTCAGGGCAAGATCCGGCGCTATGTCTCGCTCGCGCCGCTGTGGCACGGCACCGAGGCGTTCGGCGCGGTCCGCGGCGCGCTGGGCTCGGTCAGCATGCGCTTCGGGGTGGGCGGCGGCATCGCGTCCAGCGTGTCCATCCCGCAGATGATCGCCGGCTCGGCGTTCCTGGCCAAGCTCAACGCCGGCGGCGGGCCCTATGTCGAGGGCATCGAGTACACCAACATCTCCACCCGCCACGACGAGTTCGTGAACCCCTACACAAACGGGCAGGTGCCCGGGGGTCCGGGGATGGATGTGACGAACGTCGTCGTGCAGGACGGCTGCCCCGAGGACCACAGCGACCACCTGGGGATCTGCGGTTCGGAGCGGGCGGCGACGATGGTGCTCAACGCGCTCGACGACGTCGAGCAGCAGAAGGTGCCCTGCGGGTTCGCGCCGCCGTTCTTCGGTTGATCGCGCGGGGTCAGGCCGGCGTCAGGGCGCTGTGCCGGCCCTCGGACCGCAGCGATTCGCTAACCGCGGCCTGGGCGGATGGCGGCAGCGTGTGCATGATCTCCTCCACCCGGGCCTGCCGACGGGCGACGGCCGTCCGGATCGGGCGTCCGGGGGTCGGCTCCAATTGGGGCACGACGCCGCGCACGTCCTCCGGCGCTCCGCCGTCGCTGTGGCCGGCTTCGACCATCGCCTGCTCCTGGCTCATTTGGGCGGAGTCCTTCTCCTCGCTCATACCGATGGGACCGATGCGCCGGCCGTTGAGGAACTGCTCGACGACGGGCTCGTCCGAGGTCAGCAGCACCTCCCGCGGGCCGAACATGACGAGTTCCTTGCGGAAGAGCATGCCCATATTGTCGGGGACGGTGCGGGCGAGCTGGATATTGTGCGTCACGATGAGGATGGTCGCGTCCGTCTCGGCGTTGATATCGATAAGTTGCTGCGACAGGTATGCGGTGCGGACCGGGTCGAGTCCGGAGTCGGGCTCGTCGCACAAGACGATCTGGGGGTCGAGCACCAGCGCGCGGGCCAGGCCGGCGCGCTTGCGCATCCCGCCGGAGATCTCACCCGGCAGCTTGTCCTCGGAGCCGGTGAGTCCGACCATGTCCAGCTTCGCCATCACGACCTTGCGGACCTCGCTCTCCGACTTCGCGGTGTGTTCACGCAGCGGGAACGCGACATTGTCGTAGAGGTTCATCGACCCGAATAGCGCGCCGTCCTGGAACAGCACCCCGAACATCTTGCGGATCTCGTACAGCTCCTTGGCGGTGCACGTCAGAATGTCGGTCCCGTCGATCATGATCGAGCCCTCCTCCGGCCGCAGCAGGCCGATGAGCGACTTCAAGAACACCGACTTGCCGGTGCCGGACGGGCCGAGCAGGACGCTGACCTCGCCCCGGGGCAAGGTCAGCGAGACATCCTGCCAGATCCTCTGCGCGCCGAACGACTTCGTCAGCCCGTCCACCGCGATTTCCACACCGGCCATGATTTTCCTCCGCAATGTCAGATTGTTCGTCGAGTTGTCGGGATGGGGTCGCCAGCGCGGCTGGTCCTACACCGGCTGGAGGTCCGAGACAAGCCAGTCGTCGCCGACCTTGCTCAGCTGCACGCGCACCCGGCTCGAGTCGAGCTTGATGTCAGGGGAGTCGGCGTGAGTGGTCGTCTGGTTGAGGAACATGAGGACCGTGACCTTCTCTGGCGAGGCGCTGACCACCGCATCCGCCGCGACGGCCGCGGAGGTGGTGATCCGCTGTTCTGACGCGGCCGGGATGATCGCCTCCCGGGTCAGCGCGATGAACTGCGTTTTGAAGTCGCCGGTCAGTTGCTCGGCCGCGTTCACCAAATCCGACTCCGCCGAGTCGGCGCTGTAGGACAGCATCTTCGGCACGTTGGCGTTCGCCGCAGACAGCGCCGCGGATCCGGCGGCAGCCTGCGCGCCGTCGCTGTGCGCCGCTATGCCGAGCAACCCGACGGCCGTCGCGAGCGCGATCGCCGTGGCGGCCAGCGGCGCCAGGACGGCCAGCCGCTGCCGACGGCTCCAGCCGGTCGTCCTCGCCGCTGCGCGGGCGAACCTGCTCTGCTGCGCTCCGGTCATGACACGAACTCCACATCTGACACGAGCCACGCGTCGCCCGCGCGCTCTAGGCTGGCCTTCATCCGGTACACCCGGCCCTCACCGCCAGGTATGTCGGTGTTCTTCACCATCGAGGTAACCGCGAGGAGCACCTCGGCGCTGTCGCCGTCGGCGCGCACCAGACCGGCCTCACGGATCTCGCCGGTGGAGGCCACCTCGCCGCGCTCGAGCACCTCGCGGAAGCTGCTCGACGAGCTCGCGAACTGCTCGCGGAACGCGCCGCTCGTGCCGGCCAGGATCCGCTCGATATCGGCGTCCGCCGAGGCGAAGTCGAGGGTGGTCAGGTTGACGACGACCTCGCGGGCCGTCTCCACGACCAGCGCGTCACGCCGGTCCGCGGCGTCCGCGCCGCGGACATTCAGGAGCAGGGCGATGGCGGCCGCGGCGAGGACGATCACCAGCGACGACAGCGCAAGCACCCAGACCAGGACGCCCTTAGCGGGAGCGGCGGAAACCTCGGGCTCGGGGGCGATCTCGGGCTCCGGGGGCGCTATGGCTCCAGGGGCGAGGTCAGTAGTCGTTCCCATCTCAGATCCTCCTTCGGGGTGGTGTTGGCGAGGGCTCCGGCGGTGTACGTGCGGCCGTCGGGTGCGATGAAGCGGCCGGTGGCCGGGTTGTAGGGCACCGCTTCGACGGAGCCGGCCGCGGGCGATTCGCCGTCGGTCGGCGGGGCCGTGATCGGGGCCGCCGAGGCCGGGGTCCGCGTGTGACCGGCGGGGGCGGACAACAGGCCCGGCCAGGCCGAGGGCGCGCCGCCCGGGCAATCCTCGATGAGCTTGGTGCGCACGGCCGGGTTGGACACGCAGGGGATGTTCCGCGAGCCGCGGACGTCGCGGGGGTCGCTCTGGGGAAGGGCACAGCTGGCGTCGATGTTGGCGGGCTCGTCGGTGGTGTCCAGCGGGTCGCGGCGCTGCGTACCCTGGTAGCCCTCCGTGCACGCCACGGGCCCGAAGGTGTCCAGCAGCTTCACGTCAAGGGGGGCCTGGGCGACCATCTGGTCGTCCGTGAGCTGGAAGCCCTGGTTCTGGACGCTGAAATTGGCGGACGCCGAGACCGCCGGATAAGTCACCAGGATCTGCTGCAGGCCCGGGATATTGACCCGCAGCACCTGGCCGACGGTCTGGAGGTCGGCCAGCAGCGTCGGCAGCGTCGGGGCGAGCCCGGTCAGGAGCGCGCTCGTCGTGTCGGCGAAGCCGGGTCCGAGGTCGAGGACGGAGTTCAGGTAGCCGTCGCTGGCCGCGAGCTGGGTGGTGAACGACGCCAGATTCCGAGTGGCCGAGGTGAGGTCGCCAGCGGCGATATTGCCGGCCTCCATCAGCACCTCGCCATCGTCGATGAGCGTGATCGTCTGTGCCAGATCCTCTTTGGCGAGCCGCACGAGCTCGTCCGCGGATTCGATGGCCGAGCGCAGGTGGGAGCCGGCGTCGTCGAGCGCGAGGGCGCCCTCGTCGAGGGTCTCCTGCAGGGAGCCGTCGGGCACCGACGCGAGCAGCGCGTGCACCTTGTCGAGCAGCGTGCCGGCGGAGGTCGGCACCGACGTCCGGCTCATGACGATCGTGCTGCCCGCCGTCAGAAACGGGCCGGCGTCGGAGGCTGGCACCAGGTCGACGTACTGCTCGCCGATCGCGGAGACGCTCTTGATCACCGCGGTGGTCGCGGCCGGGACGGGCTGGCCGGAGTCCAGTTGGAGGGTGATCGCCACCCCGCCGTCGATCAGGTCGATCGCCTCGACGGTGCCGATGTCGGCGCCGCGATAGGTGACGATCGCGTTCTCATAGATCCCGGAGCCGTCGTTGAACTCCGCGGTGACCTTGTACAGGCCGATGCCCGTCATCCGCTGGAGCCCGGAGTAATTGACCCCGGCGTACAGCAGGGCGACGACGGTGAGGACCGCGAAGACGCTCAGCTGGACCTTGACCAGTCGAGTCTTGTGCATCAGTTCCCTCCCTCTTCTGTGGTGGGCGCCGCGGGGAGCAGCGGGGCCAGCAGGGGGTTCGCCGCCTGCGTCGCGGAGAAGATCTGCTCGTTAATGCCCTTGGGGATGCTCGGCAGAACCTTGTTCATGATGCCGTCGGCGCTGAGGTCGACAGTCAGATAGAGATTGATGAAATCCCCTCGCACGGTGCGGTCGATCGTGGAGACCGGGAATGGCACGGTGAGCATGAGGTCGAGCGCGTCGGGCAGGTTGGTGCCTGACGCGGCGAGCTCCGTCAGTACCGGCTGGAGCTGGGTCAGGTCTGCGATGAGGTCGTCGTGGCTGCTGGACAGGACCTGGTCCGCGACCGCGCCGAACTCGCCCAGGCTCTCCAACATCCCGGTGAGCTGGGTCTGCTGATCGGCCAGCACCGCGAGCGCCGGGGCGATGGTGGACAGACCGGTGTCGATGGTCTCGGTCTGGGCGCCGAGCGTGCCGGCCAGCCGGTCGACGTTGTCGATGGCGCGCAGGATGTTCTCGCGCTGGTCGTTGAGCCCGCCGACGAACGTCTCGAGATTGCCGATCAGGCTGCGCAGCGACTCCTCACGCCCGTCCATCACATGGTTCAGCTCCAGGGTGATCGTCTGCAGCTGCTGCAGACCGCCGCCGTTGAGCACGGCGGAGAGCGCGGAGAGCACCTGGTCTGTGGACGGGTGCTCGCTCGTGTTGCGGAGCGCGACGGTGTCGCCGTCACGGAGCGGGCGGCTGATGTCCGCGCCCTGGGGGACCTCGAGTTCGAGGTATTGGGCGCCGAGGATGCTGGTCTGGCCGAGGGTCGCGGTGACGGTGGCGGGCAGGTTCGCGCTGGTGTTGAGCTGGACGGTGAGCCGCGCGTGCCAGCCGTCGACGTCGACGCGGCGGATCGCCCCGACGTTGACGTTGCCGGCCTTGACCACCGAGTTGTTCACCAGGTTCTGGATATCCGCCATCTCTACGGTCACCTCGATGGTGTCGCCGCTGATGGCGGTCCCGGGCAGCGGCAGCGAGTTGACGCCGTCGAAGCGGCAGCCGGTCACCGTGAGCAGCACGAGAGCCGCGCCGGCCAGGACCTGGGCACTGGATTTCTTGCTCATCGGGGTCCTCCGTCGGTCGGCGGGAGCAGCAGGGAGGCGAGGGTCTGTCCCGCGCCGTCGCGCTCGACGAGGCCCGCGGTCAGCTGATCCTGAAGGGACTTTCCAGCCGTGGCGCAAGCCTCCTGTGGCGCGTTGACGGTGGTCGCGAGGACGCAGAACAGGGAGCGGGCGTCGGGCAGGTCGGGCAGCGCCAGCCCACCCGTCAGCGACTTCGTCTGCGGGTCGTAGATGTTGTAGAAGTTCCCGAGCGTCGTCGGCGCGGTGTGCAGGATCTGCGCCAGGTCGTCCTGGCGGTTGACCAGCAGCTGGGAGATATTCTGCAGCTCGATCACATCCGAGACCAGCTTCTCGTGGTTGTCCCCGATGACGCTCTGGACCTGCCCCATCTCGGCGGCGAGTGTGCCGAGCAGGACGTCGAGCTCGGTTCGGTTGCTGTTGAGCAGGTGGGAGACCTGCGACAACTGGTCGCTGAAGCCGACGATTTGGCGGTCGTTGGCGGCGAGTTCGCTAACGAAGGACTGCAGATTACGGACCGTGGTGAACAGGTCCGGACCGGAGGTCGCGAGGGTCTCCGCGGCCGCGGACAGGCTCTTCAGGGTGCCGTTGGCCAGCTCGCCGTGTCCGCGTAGCGCGTCCGAGGACGCGGCCAGCACGGAGTTGAGGGTGCCGTCGGGGTTGAGGCTGTCGGTGCCATTCGGCCCGAGCTGGTCCACCAGCTCGGTCAGCTGCTGCTTCTCCTCATCGAAGGAGACCGGCACGATGGTCCGCTCGAGGGGGACGATGGCGTGGTCGGTGAGCACCTCGCCCTGGGTGTACGCGGGGGCGAACTGCACGTACCGGCCGCTGACCAGGGTCGGGGCGATGATGACGGCCTGGGCGTCGGCGGGGATCTTGCGGCCCTTGTCGTAGGTCATCTCGACCTTGACGCGGTCGCCCTCGGGGGTGATGGCGGTGACGGCGCCGACCTTGACGCCCAGAACATTCACGGGGTCGCCCGGGTAGAGTCCGGTCGTGTTGTCGAAGTAGGCGATCACGTGCTTGGTCGAGCTCTGGGCGTGCCAGGCGCCGCCGGCGATGGCGACCAGCGCGAGCGCCACCGCGCCGATGACGAGGGGCGCGAGACGGGGGAGTTTCTTCATCGCGGGGCTCCTGGGCTCCAAGGCTGTTGTCCGTCGAGGTTCACTGGGGTGACGTTGGCAAGGAGTGTGTTGAAGAACGGCCCGCTGCCGAGCACGTCGTTGAGCTGGATGGAGAAGGTCTTCAGCCCCTTGATCGACGCGTTGACGTTGTCGTAGTTCCGGTTCAGCAACTCGAGGGTCGTGCCCACCTGCTCCAAGGTCGCGGGCAGCGCGGTCTCGTTGTCTCGGGCGATGGAGCCGAGCTGGTCGAAGACGGATGTGGTGGCGACGATGACCCGGTGGATGGACTCGGACCGTTCGTTGAGCGCGCGGAAGAGGGCCTGGCCGTCGGTCAGCAGCGCGGTGAACTGGGCGTTGCGCCCGGCGAGCACGTCGGTGACTCCGCTGGTATGCGCGACGAGGTCCCGCACCGCCTGGTCCCGGGAGGCGACGGTGTCGGACACGCGGGTCAGCCCGGTCAAGGAGTCCGCGAGGTCGGGGGAGAGCTCGGCGAGCAGTTCGGACGTCGCGAGCAGGGCGTCGTCGAGCTGCGCCTTGTCGGTCTCCGCGACCTTGGTCGTGACTTCGGCAAGAGATTGCGTGATGTCGTACCCGGACGTGGTGCGCGCCATGGGGATCCGCCGGCCAGCGGCGAGATCGCCGTCGCCGGCGGGCGCGAGCTCGACGAAGCGTTTGCCGAGCACCGTCCCGACCTTGATGGCGGCGGTGGACTTGTCGCCGACGTGGATGCCGTGGCTGTCGGCGGCGAAGCGCACGAGCACATGGGCGTCCTCGAGCTCGATGCCCTTGACCTCGCCGACCACCAGGCCGGCGATTTGGACGTCGTCCCCGACGGCCAGGCCGCTCGCGTCCACGAACTCCGCTTGGTAGGCCACCGTGTCACTGACCCCGGGAATGGACTTGTAGTTGAAGATCGTGATCAGGAACCCGAGCACCAGGGCGGTGCCCACAAGCCCCACGAGCGTGCGATTGCGTTCCCGCATAGGCGTTCTCGCCATTGTGGTCCTCCTCATCATTGGCACCGATCTGCGGGCGCGGTGAACATGGGGGTCTCGTCGGCGCCGCCGAGACCCGGGTAGCGGAAGGCGACCCCGCATAGGAAGAAATTCACGAAGTTCCCGTAGCTGCTGACGCGGGAGATCTTCTGGTACGCGCCGGGGAGGTCCCCGAGGAGCTGGTCCAACTCAGCCGAGCGGGAATTCAGGTTGGCCGCAAGCTGGCCGAGCTGGCCGATATCCGCGGTCAGCGGGGCGCGCGCCTTGGTGAGCAGGTCGGCGATGGAGGCGGTGGCCCCGTCCAGGCTGTCGACGGCCGTGATGATCGTCGCGCGGTCGTCGCTGAGCCCGCTGACGAGCTGCTGCAGGGTCAAGACCATCGTGGAGAGGTCCTCGCCCCGGTCGTCGACCGTCTCGACGACGGTGCCGAGATTCTGGACGACCTGGCCGATGACCTCGTCCTTGTCGGCGAGGGTGGTGCTCAGCGTGCCGATGTCGCGGACCAGTTCGGCGATATTGGTGGACTCGCCGCCGATCACCTGGACCAGCGAGGCAGTCAGCTTATTGGCCGCCGCCGGGTCCAGCCCCTGCAGCAGGGGCCGGAAGCCGTTGACCAGCTTGTCCATATCGAGCGAGCCCGTGGTCTGGGCGATCGGGATGACGCTGCCGGGCGGAAGCGGGACGGCCGCGCCGGGGCCCTCTGCCAGTTGGAGGTAGCGGTCCTCGAGCAGGTTCTTATAGCGGACCCGCGCGGTGGTCGTGGACGACACGGGGCGGTCGGTGTCGACGCCGAAGTGCACCAGCACCTCGTGGGCGCCGCGCAGCTCGACTTTTTTCACCTTGCCCACCGGCACGCCCGCGACTTTGACGTCGTCGCCGGTCTTGAGGCCGGAGGAGTTGCTGAAGACGGCGGAGTAGGAATGTTGCGGGCCGAAGCGGATGTTGCCGACGACGGTCGCGAGCAGGAAGGTGACGACGCTGGTGACCAGCACGAAGATGGACAGCTTGATCGCCGGTCCGCGCACATTCATTACGGGGCTCCAAACAATAGGGCTGCCAGGCGGCCGCCGTCGGCGAACGGGTTCGGCGGGACCTGATAGGCCGAGCTGCCGTCCTGGAAATCGGTGTGGCCGGGGTCCCGGGTGGTCACGGTGCCCTCGATTCCGTGGCAGCTCGGCGCGTTGGTGACGTTGCCGACCTGGGGGAGATTGCTGGGGAACTGGTAGAAGGGGTCGCCCACCGGAAGCGCGGCCAGGATATTGAGCCCGGGCCGGCCGCCGCCGAACGCGCGGCGGAGGTACTGGTCCGATTGGGTGAGGCCGGAGAACAGGCACTGGAACGAGGGGGAGTAGTCGGCGAGCAGGCCGAGCACCGGGTTCAACTCGCCGGCGGCCCGGATCAACGGCTCCCCGGCGTCGTCCAGCACGTCCTGGCCGACATCGCCGAGGCCGGTCAGGCTGGCGAGGAAGGCACCGTACTGGGACTGCTTGGCCGTCAGGGTCTCACCGGTGACGCTCAGCTGATCGAGCACGGCGAGCAGGTCCGGGGAGAGGTCGCCGAGCGTCTCGGCGTTGTCCGCGAGCAGGGCGATATCGCGCTGCAGGGTCGGGATGGAGCCGTTGAACTCGGCGAGGTACTCGTTGAGGCCCTCCAACGTGGCGCCGAGGTCCTCGCCCCGGCCGCTCAAAGCGGCGGCGGCTTGCGCCAGGACGGTGTTCACCTGGGACGGGTCGACCTCGTCGAGCACGGCGAGCAGGTCGCCGAGAACGCTCTCGACCTCGACGGTGACCTCGGCGCCGGAGATGGTGGTGCCGGCGGCCAGCCGCTGTCCGGAGGGTTTCGCCGGCGGGACGAGGTTGACGTATTTGCGGGCGAACAGCGTCGTGGCATTGAGCTGCACGCCCACGTTCTGCGGGATCCGGTCGAGCTGTTCCGGCTGCATCTCCAGGGTCAGCACGGCGTCGTCGCCGTTGTAGGAGGTGGCCGCGACGCGCCCGACCACCCGGCTGTGGAATTTGACGTCGGAGCCGGAGTCCATCAGCAGGCCGGCGCGGTCGGTGCGGATCAGCACCTTCGCGGTGCTGGTGAAGGCGCCGCTGTACAGGCCCACGGACACGGCGGCCAGGGCGATGACGAGCACGAGGAGCGCCGTGCCCAGCAGGGCGTTCTGAGTCCGCGACACGCGGTGGTTGTCAGTCATGTCATCACCCTGAGATGTGCACGCCGGCACCCGGTCCACCGAACACGGCGATCCCGACCAAGAGGTCGATGACCATTACTGCGATTAGCGAGGTGCGCACCGCGCGGCCCACCGCGACGCCCACGCCCGCGGGCCCGCCGGAGGCGTTGTACCCGTGGTAGCAGGTCACGCACATGATCACCACGGCCATGACGATGACCTTGAGCAGTGACCACCACACGTCCGAGTGGATGAGGAACACGTTGAAATAGTGGTCGTAGGTGCCGCTGGACTGGCCGCTGAAGAACATCGCCACCACGCGGGTGGACGCGTAGCCCATGATCAGCGCTATCGCGTAGAGCGGGATCACCGCGATGACGCCGGCGATGAGGCGGGTCGTCACGAGGAAGGAGGTGGAGGGCACCGACATGACCTCGAGGGCGTCGATCTCCTCGCTGACGCGCATCGCCCCCAGCTCCGCGGTGAAACCGGCCCCTACGGTGGCGGTCAGGGCGATCCCGGCGATCAGCGGCACCGCCTCGCGGGTGTTGAAGAAGGCGGAGACGAAGCCGGACAGCGCGCCGATGCCGATGCGGCCCAGCGAGGTGTCACCCTGCTGACCAACCTCGTAGGACGCCGCGACGGTCAGGAAGCCCAGCACGACGACGGTGCCGCCGATCACGGCCAGGGCGCCCGTGCCGAGGCTCACCTCGGCGATGAGGCGGAGGATCTCGCTGCGATAGCGGCGGAGGGTCTTGGGGATCGCGGCGATGCTGGATCCGTAGAACCGCAGCTGCTTGCCCAGGTCGGCGAGCGAGTCGACCGGCTTGCGGGCCATTCGGGTGATTGCGTGGCTCATCTGCCATCTCCTTTCGTAGTCAGCTGTGGAGGGTGAGGGTGGTGATGACGGAGTTCGCCAGGAACAGCAGGATGAAGCTCACGACGACGGTCTGGTTGACGGCCTCGCCCACGCCCTTGGGCCCGCCCTTGACCCGGATGCCGAGGTGACAACCCACGAGCCCGGACAGCAGGCCGAAGATCGCGGCCTTGAGGGTGCCGATCGCCAGGTCGGAGGTGCCGGTCAGGAGCGAGAGGCTGCTGACGAACTGGCCCGGCGTCGCGCCCTGCAGGTAGACGCTGAAGATGTACCCGCCCACGATGCCCACCGCGGTGACCAGGCCGTTGAGGAACAGGGCCACGACGGTCGCGGCGAGCACGCGGGGGACCACGAGCCGCTGGATGGGGTCGATGCCCAGGACCTCGGTGGCGTCGAGCTCCTCCCGAATCTTCCGGGATCCGAGGTCCGCGCAGATGGCGGTGGCCCCGGCGCCCGCGACCACGAGCACCGTGACGATGGGGCCGATCTCGCGGATCACCGCGACGCCGGCGCCGCTGCCGCTGAGGTCGATGCCGCCGATCTCGGACAGGATCAGGTTGATCTGGAAGATCACCATCACGCAGAACGGGATCGACATCAGCAGGGTGGGGACGATCGAGACGCTGGCGATGAACCACGCCTGGTGCAGGAACTCGCGCCATTGGACCGGGCGCTTGAACATGTACCGGAAGGTCTCCCATGCGGTGATGTAGAAATCGCCGAACATCTTCGGGACCGCGGCGAGCTTGGCCCGGGCCTTGGCGGAGACCAACGGCTGCGCCTCCGCTTGCTCATCAACCTGCGCGTCAACACTGGTGGCCATGTGTCGACCCCCTCGGGCGCAGCGCGGCGGGCGCGTGGGCGGGCACGGCGGGACGCAGGGGCGGCACGGCGTCGACGCGCGTGTAGCCCGCTCCGACAGCTGGCCGAGGATCGGCCTCAGACTTGTTGGGCCACAGGGAGATCGCGCGCTCAGCCTGCGCCGTGATGGTCAGCGAGGGGTTGACGCCGAGGTTTGCGGAGACGGTGGAGCCGTCCATCACATGGAGCCCGTCGTGCCCGTACAGCCGGTGGTAGGGGTCGACGACGCCGGTCGCGGGGGAGTCCCCGATGACCGCGCCGCCAAGGAAGTGGGCGGTCATCGGACGGTTCGCGAGATCGCCGAGCGCGCCGCCCGCCACCCCGTCGATCTTCTCCGCGACGAGGCGGGCCGCGTCGTTGCCGGCCGGGATCCAGGTGGGATTCGGCTCGCCGTGGCCGGGGCCCGAGGTTAGCTTCCGCTTACCGAACATGCCCTTGCGGGTGGAGACGGTGATGGAGTTGTCGAGTGTCTGCATCACCAACAGGATGATCGTGCGCTCGGACCAGCGCCGCGGCGAGAGCCAGGTGAGGTGGCGCGGGTTGGCGGCGATCACGCCCAGCCAGCTGAGCCAGCGCGGGCGGCCCTGGTCGCCGTCCGTCAACGCGGTCTGCAGCAGCGACATCGCGTTGCTGCCCTTGCCATAGCGCACCGGCTCGATGTGGGTGTGCTCGTCGGGATGGAACGAGGAGGTGATCGCGACGCCCCGGGTGAAGTCGGTGTCATTGCGTACGGACTTCGCGCCGAGGATCGACTCCGAGTTGGTCCGCGTGAGCGCGCCGAGGCGCGGCGAGATACGCGGCAGCGACCCGTCCTCGCGCAGTCGGTGCAGCAGCTTTTGGGTGTTGTAGGTGCCCGCGGCGAACACGACATGTCGGGCGGTGAACTGCCGGCGGTTCTTGCGCCGCCGGCCCGAGGCTCCCGAGCGCACCGCGTCCACCCGGTACCCGCCCTGCGGCAGCGAGGCGACCCCGGTGACGGTGGTGAGCGGGTGGATCTCGGCCCCGCCCCGCTCCGCGAGGTGGAGGTAGTTTTTGACGAGGGTGTTCTTTGCGCCGTGCCGGCAGCCGGTCATGCAGGATCCGCAGTCGATGCAGGTGCGCCGCGCGGGCCCGGCACCGCCGAAATAGGGGTCGGCCGTCTCGGTGCCCGGCGCGTCGCCGTCGGCCCCGAAGTACACGCCGACCGGAGTGAGTCGGAATGTGTGCCCGACGCCCATCTCCGTGGCGACCTCACGGATGACCTCGTCGGCGGCGGTGGTGGTGGGGTTCTGCGTCACGCCGAGCATCCGGCGGGCCTGGTCGTAGTGCGGGGAGAGCTCGTCGCGCCAGTCGGTGATGTGCGCCCACTGCGGGTCGTTGAAGAACGGGTCCGTGGGCTCGTAGAGGGTGTTGGCGTAGTTGAGCGAGCCGCCGCCCACGCCGGCGCCCGCGAGGATTGTGACGTCCTTGAGCAGGTGGATTCGCTGGATCCCGTAGCAGCCGATCCGCGGCGCCCAGAGGAATTTGCGCACGTCCCAGGAGGTCTTGGGTAGATCCTCGTCCTCGAACCGCTGGCCGGCCTCGAGGACGCCGACCCGGTACCCCTTCTCCGTGAGCCGCAAGGCGGACACGGCGCCGCCGAACCCGGATCCGATAATCAGGACGTCGTAGTCGTAGTCATTGTCGAACTCAGTCATGAGACTCTCGCCTTCTTCATCAACTTGAGCGCCGCCGTCAGCAGCCCCGCCCAGGCGGGATAGGACATGCCGCGCGGGGGCGTGAAGCCCAAGATCCGTTGCTGGGCAATGGTTTGCGATTCGGTGTACTTGAGGAGCCCCTCGGCGCCGTGGCGTCGGCCCAGGCCGGAATCGCCCATGCCGCCCATCGGCGCGTCGACGCTCGCCCACGCCGCCGCGTAGGCCTCGTTCACGTTCACCGTGCCCGCGCGCAGCCGCGCCGCGATCTGCGCGCCGCGCCGGGGGTCGCGGGTCCACACGCTGGCGTTGAGGCCGTAGCGGGAGTTATTCGCCAGCCGGACCGCCTCGTCCACATCGCCATACGGGTAGAGGGACACCACCGGGCCGAACGTCTCCTCCGCGTGGCACTCCATCGCCTCGGTGACCCCGGTCAGCACCGTCGGCGCGAAGAACAGCGGTCCCGCCTCGGGCAGCGCGTGCCCGCCGGCGACGACGACGGCGCCGTGCGCGACGGCATCGTCGACGTGTCCGCGGACCGCGTCGAGCTGGCCGGGCGAGGTCAAGGAGCCCATGTCGCAGGAGTAGTCGAGAGCGGCGCCGATCGTCATCAGCCGCACCCGCGCGGCGAACTTGTCGAGGAATGCGGCCTCGAGCTCACGCGGCACGTAGATCCGCTCGACCGAAACGCACAATTGCCCGCTCGACGCGAAGCAGGCGCGCACCGCACCCTCCGCGGCCCGGTCCAGATCGGCGTCGGGCAGGACGAGGAGGGCGTTCTTGCCGCCCAGCTCCAGCGAGCAGCCGATGAGCCGCGCCCCGGCGTCGCTGGCGATACGGCGGCCGGTGTCGGTGGAGCCGGTGAACATCAGGTAGTCGGCCCCGGCCATCAGCGCGTCGCCGAGTTCGGCGCCCGAGCCGGCCACGACCTGCCAGGCGGCGGCCGGCAGCCCCGCCTCGCGCATGAGGTCGACGGCCCACAGCGCGGTGAGCAGCGTCTGGCTGTCCGGCTTGTGCACGACGGTATTCCCCGCCAGCAGGGCCGGGATCACGTCGCCGGCGGCCAGCGAGAACGGATAGTTCCACGGCGAGATGACGCCCACCACGCCCTTGGGCTGGCGGAGCTCGGCGGTCTTGGTCAGCAGCGGCAGCGCGCCGCGCCGCCGCCGTGGCCGCAGCAGCGACTCGGCCTGGCGCGCGTAGTAGCGGGCGGTGATCGCGACGTCGGCGACCTCGAGGAAGGCGTCCTTGCGGGACTTCCCGTTCTCGAGCTGGATCAGGTCGAGCACCTCCTCTTGGCGGGCGAGAACCAGGTCGTGGAACCGGAGCATGACGGCGGCGCGGAACCGAATGCTGGTGTGGCGCCACGTGTGCTGCGCGACGCGGGCGGACCGGTAGGCGGCGGCGACGTCGACGGCGCTCGAGCGGGGGAGGGGCGTGATGGGCGCCAGCGAGTAGGGCGCGAGGGCGGTGAGGGTCCCGGCGCTGTCCGCGGCGTTGATCTGGTCGGCAAGGCGACCGATGACGTCGGCGTCCAACCAGTCCGGGGTCGCCGGGTGCAGGGTGGTGACGCTCGCGAGGCGTGGGCCGGCCGCGGTCACCGGAGCACCGACTCGGCGTGGTTGGACTCCGCGGTCGCGGCGGGAATGGCGATGCCGCGCTTGAGGATCTTGCCGGTGGGGCCCTTAGGCAGCGCGTCCAGCAACCACACCTGGCGCGGGTACTTGTACGCGGCGACGCGCTCGCGGACGTAGGCGACGAGCGACTCCTCGGTCACGTCGTCGTGGCCGGCCCGCAGCGCCACCGCGGCGCCGATCTCCTGGCCGTGCTCGCGGTCGGGGATGCCGACCACCGCGGCCTCGAGGACCGCCGGGTGCGAGTACAGGACTTCTTCGACCTCGCGGGGGTACACGTTGTAGCCGCCGCGGATGATCATGTCCTTCTTGCGGTCGACGATGAAGTAACTGTCGTCCGCGTCGGCGCGGGCGAGGTCGCCGGTGCGGAACCACCCGTCCTGGATCGCGAGCGCGGTGGCGGCGGGGTTGTTCCAATAGCCCTTCATGACGTTGGGGCCGTGGACCGCGATCTCCCCGATCGCCCCCGCCGGCACCGTGGCGCCGTGGTCGTCGACGAGCTTGAACCGCACGCCCCGCACCGGAGTTCCGATGGACCCGGGCTTGCGCTGCTGGTCCGGGTGGTTGAAGGACGCGACGGGAGAGGTCTCGGACAGGCCGTAGCCCTCGAGGACCGCGCAGTCGAACCTGGCTTCGAACCCGCGCATCACCTCCACAGGCAGGGCGGAGCCGCCGCTGACGCACAACCGTAGCGAGCCCGTGGCAGCCTGGCTGGGGGTGTCGAGCATGGCCGTGAACATGGTCGGCACGCCCTCGAATACCGTCACGCCCGCGCCCTCGATCGCGGCCAACGCCGCGGCCGGGTCGAAGCGGGGGAGCAGCACGAGCTTCGCGCCGACGGCGACGGCGGCGTTGAGGCCGCAGGTCTGGCCGAAGGCGTGGAACAGCGGCAGCGCCCCCAGCACGACGTCGGCGGGGCCCAACTCGAGCATTTCCGTCACCACCCGCACGTTCTCGCGGATGTTCGCGTGCGTCAGCTGCGCGCCCTTCGGCTGGCCGGTGGTGCCGGAGGTGTACAAGATGATGGCGGTGTCCTCGTCGTCGCGCCACGCGACGGCGGGGAACGGGTCCGCAGAGCCGAGGAGCCGCTCGAACTCGCCGGGCTGGACCACGACGCATTCGGCGCCGCACTCCTGCGCCGCGGCCTGTGCGGGCTCGGCGAAATCCGGCCAGCCGAAGAGGAATCGGGCGCCGGAGTCCGTCAGGTGGAAGGCGATTTCGGGGGCTTTGAGAAGCACGTTCATCGGCACCACGACGCCGCCTGCGCGGAGGATCCCGTAGTAGAGGATGGCGAAGTGCGGGACGTTCGGCAGCATCAGCGCCACCCGGTCGCCGGGCCGCAGCCCGCGCTCGATGAGCAGCCCCGCGAACCGTGCGGACGCGGAATCCAATGCGGTGTAAGGGATCGCGGTCTCGCCGAGCTCCAGGGCGATGGCGTCCGGCTGTAGGCGGCTGGTGTCGGTCAGGATAATCGCGAGATTGGTCAAGGTCTTCTCCATTGCGGAACGGGGCGGCGCGGGTTCTCGTCGAGTGGGAGCCGAATCGCGGCGTGACAGGGCCACAGCGGGCGTGTCGGGGGAGTGGTGCGGGACGAAGTTTCCCGCTGGCAGGATCGCTGCCTGTCGTCGTTCTCTATCCTTCCGCGGCTGCCGGGCGCTGGCTACGGAGGGAGTTCTGAGGTTCAGGGCCAGGAGCTTGGAGACTGCTCCAACGGCGAGGTCCGGGGTTCGGCGGCCTGACGTGATTGGACAATTGCCCAGTCGAGCCCCCACGACACCTCCATCGCGACTCGTGGATCGCGGAGGCTGGCCTGGATGGCCTCCTCGCATCGGGCCACGCGGTAGCGGACCGTGTTCTGGTGGACGAAGAGCCGCTCTGCGGTGCGCTCGACGTGCATTCCGCACGCGAGGTATTCGCGCAGGCTGGCCAGCAGCTCGGGCCCGGAGTTGCTGAGGGAGATCGGGGCGACGTAACGCTGGTGCATCGCCTCCCCGACGTCGCGATCGGCGGCGACAGCCACACGCAGGCCGAGGCTGTCCAGGTCGTGGGCCCCGCCGAGGCCGAATTTGTGCGCAGTGTCGAGCGCGCGGGTGGCGAGGCGGAAGGACTCGTCGATCTGGTCGAGGGTGCGAGCGGGTCCCACTCCGATGGTCGCCGCGGTCTGGCCCGCCGGCCGCTCGCGGACGAAACCGGCGACATCGCCGTCGATGTGCGTGCCCGCGCTGTCGCGTCCGTGGTCGGCGGACCGGAATGGCAGGAGTCCGTCCACCTCGCGCCGGGCCAGGCCCTCGGCTGGCCGGGCCCGCACAGCGAAGTACCGCTGCCTTGCGTCGAGCCCGTAAGTGCTTGCGCGGCTCAGGATCTCCGCGGGTGGCAAGGCGCTGGTCAGGGCCTTGCGCACGAAGGAGGACCGGTCCTGGCAGGTGAGATCGGGTGTGGCGTCGCGGTGCGCGGCGGCGGCGGTCGCCATGGCGGCATCGGACCATTCCAGAGCGGATTGGACGAAGTCGAGCAGATGCTCGGTGTCAAGGTCGAGCGTGGCCGCGCGCCTGCGTGCGTGGCGGATGGCCACCTGCACACCGATTGTCCACGCGCGCAGCATGTCGTCCACCGGAATGCCCTGGCGGCAGCGTAGGGCCCCCACCGTCGCCGGCTCAGCTTGTGCCGTGGCGCTTGCGGCGGCGGAGCCCTGATGCGCTCGTCGCAGGACGCTGCTGACCTGGTCCAGAACTTCCGCGTCCAGCCTGGCAGTGGGCATCAGGTGGTAGGAGGGCAGTTCCAGCCGGATGGACATCCGCACATGGCGCGCGATGGTGTTCAGGTCGGAGAACAGGGTGAGGAACAGTGCGTCCCACTGCCGCTGCTCACGCGCGGGGCGTTCGAGGCCGGCGTCGAGGATCCCTAGATTGTGTGACGTGTCGAGCATTCCTGCAGCCTTTCCGGAACTCGCGTCGGCGACCAGGGAACCGTGGTGGGGTGTGATCGCGGACCGACATGGGGAGCCGTGAGACTGCAGGATCGCCTGGTCATCGGCTCGTCGGTATGGACCACAGTATGGTCAGAATGTGACTGGGGCCATAGGCGCGTGATATGAAGTATGCGACACATTTTGTGCGCTCCGCACAACGGATGCCGGGGATCGATGGAACTGCTGACAACCGTGAGGAGCAAACGTGATGAACCCACCGACTCAGGACGTCGGGTCACAGGTCGCGATGGAAATGCTGTCGGGAAATTTCATCGGGAATCTCGTGCAGCTGCTCAGGGACGAGATCACGGAACTCGACGACGATCCGGTCCTGGGACGTCTGCTCGAGGGCAGCGTGGACGCGAATATCAAGGCCGCGGTGCACTTCCTGGTGACTGACGCCGAGGTGAAGGACCTGCAAGTGCCGGCCGCCGCGATCGCGCATGCGCAAGAGGCGGCGCGGTCGGAGATCGAGATATCACTGCTGATCCGCGCCTACCGGATTGGGCACGCCGAGTTCCTCGAGGCCGCGATGAGCCGCGTCAGCATGCTCCAGCTCGTGGACGGCAGCCTGACGATCATCAAGATTGTGAACCGTGCCGCGCAGTACATCGACAAGGTGTGCAAGGAGGTCGAGCAGGCGTATATGCACGAGCGGGACCAATGGGCCGGCAGCCAGAGCGGCTTGCGGTGGGGATGGGTCTCGCAACTGGTGGACGGGAACTCGGTCGACGTGGCCGCCGCGGAGCGTGCGCTCGGCTACCGGCTGGACGCGCGGCATCTGGCGGTGTGCGTGCACATCGGCGGCCTCGGGCTCCGCGCACGGGACTCCGCCGCGCGTGAGAGCGTCCTGCGGCACACCCGGGATCTGCTGCTGAAGCACATCACGGTGACCGCGCCGCCCCTGCTGGTCGACTCGACCATCGGCGAATCCTGGATGTGGTTCACGGTTCCGGGCGACTTCGAGCTCGACGTAGCCGCGGTCGCCCAGGGCGTCGTCGCGGCAAACGTGGACGTGCGGCTGGCCCTCGGCAAGCCGGCGGGTGGGGCGCCCGGGTTTCGCCGCAGCTACAAGAGCGCGCGGCAGGTGCTGGCCGTCGTCGCGGCAAAAGAGGACAGCGGCCCGGTCGTCGCGTATTCGCAGATAGCCTCTGTGGCCTTGATGGCCGGCGACATCATCCGTCTGCGAGAGTTCGTCTCCGACGTGCTCGGGGATCTCGCCGCCGACACCGAGCGGTCGGCTCGGCTGCGGGAGACCCTGTGCTCGTTCTTGATGAATGGCCGTAGCTTCGCGGCTGCGTCCGCGCTATTGAACGTGCACCGCAACACCATTCAGTACCGGGTGGGCCAGGCGCTGGATGTGGGCGGGTTGAGCCTGGCCGACCCCGACGAGATCTGGAACATCCAAATCGCGCTGCAGGCCTGCCACTGGCTGGGCCATTCCGTGTTGCGGGGCACCGAGGCGGGGTAGTCGTGCCCGCCTAGCCCGCGCGCAGGCTCTCGATCAGCGGCGCGAGCATCCGGCTCAGGTCGCCGGCTGGATCTTCCTCCGGCCTGGGCGGCAGCGTGATGAAGCTCATCGCCTGCCGCACCACTAGCCGGCCGAGCCGGGCGGCGGCCTCGTAGTCCCGGAGCCCCCAGGCGGCCATTGCGATCTTCGCCAGGCGCACGGAGGCGGCGTCGAGGATCATCCCGCCGTCGCTGGTGACGAGGCGCATCACGTCGAGCTTGGCCGTGCCGGCGATGGCCGATTGCACCAGCGGGTCGCTGGCCGCTTCGAGCAGGAAGTCCGCGAAGCCCCTCTCGAGGCCGCCCTGGACATCGTTGCGGTGTCCGCTGACCGCCGCGCCGAACAGGTCCACGTAGCCATCGACCAGGCGCAGCACGTAGGCCTGCGCGACGCCGTTCCGCGACTTGAACTCGTTGTACAGCGTTTGTCGGCTCATGCCGGCCGCGGTCGCGATGTCCGTCATCGTCACCTCGCTCCAGTCTCGCTCCGACAGCAGCTGCTGCGTCGTCTGGAGGACGGTCTGACGCAGCAGTTCCCGCGCGGCCCGTTGGTAGGGGCCGCGGGCTGGAGGGGCGGGTGCCGAGGCAGGGGATTGGACCATGTGGCCATTGTTTACGGCCCGCGGCGATTGCGCCATTTCGGCCGCCGTGTACATGAGTTAGACCCTTGAGACCGCGGCATGCGCGGCGGCGATCTCCGCCCGCGCGGCTCGTACATCCTTCGGCCGGCCCAGCGAGACGGCCCCGATGGGGGCGCCCGCGCGGGTCGCGAGCGCCGTGAAATCGTGGCCCGCGACGCTGCCGTCGACCGCCCACTCCTGCGCCGCGCCGGGCCAGCCCGTGATCTGCACGTTCTTGCCGTACTGAGTGGTCCAGCACCACGGCACATCCGCGTACGCCGCGCCTAGCCCCAGCATCGCCCGGGCCGCCGCGGCCCCGTGCGCCTGCGCGTGGTTCCAATGCTCGACGCGGTGGGAACCGCCAATGATCGGGTTCGGCAGCCGGGCGACATCGCCCGCGGCGAAGATCCCGGGCGCCGAGGTGGCGCAGAACTCGTCGACCACGATCCCGTCCGCGACCTCTAGCCCGGCGGCCTGCGCCAGCTCCGTGTTGGGGGCCATGCCTACGGCGACGACCACCGCGTCCGCGGTCCAGGACCGCCCGTCGGCGGCGATCGCGGTGAGCCCGTCCGGCCCGCGTTCGATGCCGGTCAGCGCGACCCCGGTCTGGACGTCGACGCCGTTGGCCTCGTGGAGGCCCGCGAGCATCGCCGAAACCTGCGGTGGGAGGACTCTTTCGAGGATCGATCCGCCCGCCTCGAGCAGGGTGACCGCGCGGCCCGCGGCCGCCGCGGCGGCGACCTCGCAGCCGATGAGGCCGCCGCCGACGATGAGTACCGAGTGGGCGGCGGCCAACGAATCACGCAGCTTTTCCGCGTCGCCCATGGTGCGCAAGTAGTGCACGCCAGCCGGTGCCAGCGCCAACTCTCGGGGGCGACCGCCGGTGGCGAGCAGCAACGCGTCGTAGGTCAGCGTCTGGCCGTCATCGGTGGCGACGACGCGCGCGGCCGGGTCGATCGCCGTCACCTCGACCGCGGAGCGCAGGTCGACGCCGGCGTCGACCCAGAACTGCGCGGACTTGAGCTCCGCCCGCGCGTCCCCGGCGAGGAGTTCCTTGGAGGCCATCGTGCGGCGGTAGGGCAGCCCGGGCTCGGCGCCGATCAGTACCACCTCGCCGTCGTAGCCCTCCTTGCGCAGGGTCTCGGCGGCGGTGGCGCCGGCGATCCCCGTCCCGACGATGACGATCCGGCCGACGGCCATTACCGGGCTACCTCGACCATCTGGAAGTCGGCCTTCGCGGCGCCGCAGTCCGGGCAGGACCAGTCGTCGGGGATCTCGTCCCAGCGGGTGCCGGGCTCGATGCCGTCCTCGGGCCAGCCGAGCGCCTCGTCGTACTCGAAGCCGCACTGCATGCACTCGAAGAGCTTGTACGCGGTGGTCGTGGTCATGTCAGGCTCCCGTGTTGGCGTAGCGGGTGAGGTACTTCTCGCGCTTGGCGGGCTGGATGTTGGCGAGGGTGATGTCCCCGCCGTAGTGGGCGACGACGCGGTCGTCCATCACCTTGCGCCACAGGGCCGGGATGGCGGCGACGACGATCATGGTGCCGTAGCCCAGCGGCAGTTGCGGGGACTCCTCGAAGCTGCGCAGGACCTGGTAGCGGCGGGTGGGGTTCGCGTGGTGGTCGCTGTGGCGCTGCAGGTGGTAGAGGAAGACGTTGGTGGTGATGCGGTCGCTGTTCCAGCTGTGCCGCGGGGTGCAGCGCTCATACCGGCCGCTGGGCAGCTTCTGTCGCTGGAGCCCGTAGTGCTCGAGGTAGTTGACGACCTCGAGCAGGGAGAATCCGAACACGGCCTGGATGAGCAGCCACGGCAGGATGCCGATGCCGAAGATCGCCAGCATGGCGCCGAAGAGCACGACCGACATCAGCCAGGCGTTGAGGACCTCGTTCTTGATGGACCAGTGGGTCTTGCCCTGCTTCTGCAGGCGCGACTTCTCCAGCTCCCAGCCCGAGGTGAGCGAGCCCCACACGGTGCGCGGCCAGAAGAGGTAGAAGTTCTCGCCGAGGCGCGAGGACGCGGCGTCCTCGGGGGTGGCGACGCGGACGTGGTGGCCGCGGTTGTGCTCGACGTAGAAGTGCCCGTAGCCGGACTGGGCGAGGACGACCTTCGACAGCCAGCGCTCCACCGACTCCTTCTTGTGGCCCAACTCGTGGGCGGTGTTGATGCCGATGCCGCCCGTGACGCCGACGGTGAGGGCCAGGCCGAGGTTGGAGAGCAGGCTCAGGTCCCAATTGGCCCAGATGTAGCAGGCAGTGACGAATGCGGCGAGCTGGAAGGGCACGAACGCGTAGGTGGTCCAGCGGTAGAAGCGGTCGTTCTCCAGCTCCTCGACCAGTTCCTCCGGCGGGTTGTTTCCGTCCTCGCCGGCGAGGATGTCGATGAGAGGGACGATCCCGAACAAGATGATGGGTCCGGCCCACCAGAAGATATTCAGGCCGGTGGCGGTCACGAGGCCCACCGCGATGAAGACCGCGATGGCGGGGATCAGCGCGATGATCCAGAGGTAGCGCTTGCGGTCCCGCCAGCGGGCGGTGGTGCCGTCGGGGGTGGTGTAGGTCAACCGCGGAATCTTGGTCGGTGCGAGTTCAGACACGGTGATCGCCTTCCTGGGGGCCGCTGCTGCGCGAGCGGCCAATGGACATTGAATCGTTAGTGATCTGAAATCTAGACAGAGAGGCGCAGTATGTCAATGTTTTGAATGAGGCAGCTCACAATGTCCAGGGTGTGGGGCTCGGGTGCAAGGGGTGCGGCCGTCAAAATGGCATGCCGATAGCGGTGTCGACGTCGCCTGAGGAGGGCCCGCCGTCAATGGCGGCTTGCGGGCCCGCCGGGAGGCCCGGGAATGCTGACGGGGGTTACTTCCCCTGCCACACCGGCGGGCGCTTGGCGAGGAATGCGCTCATGCCCTCCTGCGCGTCGCAGGTGACGGCGTTGGCGGCCATGGTCTCGCCCATGAGCTCGTAGGCCTCGTCTTGGGGCAGGTCGATCTGCCGGTAGAACGCCTGCTTGCCGATGGCCAGGGTCAGGGGGCTGGCGCTGGCGATCTGGGCGGCGAGTCCCCGCGCCGCGGTGTCGAGCTGCTCCGCGGGGACGGCGAAGTTGATCAGGCCCCAGTCTGCGGCCGTCGCGGCGTCGATGGTCTCGCCGGTGAGCAGCATCTGCAGCGCGCGCTTGCGGCCGATCGCACGGCTGACCGCCACCATCGGCGTGGAGCAGAATAGGCCGATGCGCACGCCGGGGGTGCCGAAGGCCGCGGTGTCCGCCGCGATGGCGAGGTCGCACGTGGCCACCAGCTGACAGCCGGCGGCGATGGCCGGGCCCTGCACCGCCGCGATCACCGGCTGCGGGATCTCCTGGACGGCGTCCATCATCGCGGTGCACACCTCGAAGATCTCCTGCTCCTCCTCGAGGGTGCGGTCGATGATCTCGGACAGGTTGTGGCCCGCGGAGAACACGGGGCCGGCCGCGGTGAGGATCACGACGCGCACGGCGGGGTCCGCGCCGAGGGCCCGCACCTTCTCCGTCACCTCGCGCATCGCGGCCAGCGACAGCGGGTTGCGCTGGCCGGGGTTGTCGAGGGTGATCGTGCCGATGCCGGACTCGGCGTCGAACTCGCTCTTGACCGCGCTCATCACGTACCTCCAAGTGGGCTGTTTAGTGCCCGATGCTACCTGTGGTGATTTGGCCGTGGGCGGACATTGTGGCGCGCCCGATGAAACGGAGTAATCATGTAATTATCCAAGGAGGCACATGATGAGAAACCAACACAACAAGTTCGGCCGGCCCGGCGGGTGGCAGAGCGCGCACATGCCGGACGCCGCGGACGCCGCCGACTGGCTGAGCGGCCGGCTGCCGTCCGAGTGGTTCGACGGCCCGGCGGAGGTGACCGTCGACAAGGAGGAGATCGTGATCGTCGGGACCCTGCCGTTGCCGGCGGGCACCTCGGCCGCGGAGGGCGAGGGCCGGGCGTCCCGGTTCCGCGAGGAGACCCGCGCCGCCCGCATGGCGATCGCCGACGAGGGCCAGGCCCGCTACGGCCGCACCTTCTCCTGGGGCGTGCGGGTGGGAGAGCAGCGGATCCTGTTCACCCACTTGGCCGTTCCCGTCATGACCAGGCTGCGGCAGCCCGAGCGCCGAGTGCTCGACACGCTCGTCGACGCCGGGGTCGCGCGTTCCCGGGCGGACGCCCTGGCCTGGTCCGTGCGGCTGGTCGGGGAGCACGCCGAGGAATGGCTGGCGCAGCTGCGGGACGCGATGGGCGAGGTGGAGGACCTGCGCGCGCAGGGGCCCAAGCTCTAGTTCTGGGAGCGGAGGGACGGGGTCGCGGTCTGCCCGAGCGCGTGCGGAGCCTGTTCGTGCGCCGGCACCGTAGTCTGGCGCACAACACGGCACCCACTACGTGAGGAATCTCTGATGGCCCACAGGTTCGTGCTGGACCCCGTCGACCTCACGTTCTTCCACACCGCGCCGCACGTGTCGCGGCAGATCTGCGAGCTCAAGGCCGGCCCGGACGAGGTCTGGGCCGCGTTGACGGCGACGCGGCCGCTCTCGTGGTGCCGGATGCTGACAAGTGTGCGATTCGAGGGCGAGCCGCCGTACGGCGCGGGCGCGCTCCGGCACGTGGAGGTCGGCGGGGCCATGCGGATGGAGGAGCGCTTCTTCCACTGGGACGAGGCTGGCCGCCGCTACGCGTTCCACGCGGCCACCGCCAACGTGCCGCTGTTCCAGGCGTTCGCTGAGGACTACCTCGTCGAGGAGATCTCCGGCGGCAGCCGCTTCACCTGGACCTTCGCCTCCGCGCCGCGGCGGGGCTTCGGCCTCGCGCTCAAGCTCGGCGCGCCGGTGAACAACCTGCTGTTCGCCTCGCTGGGCGCCGACACCACCACGAGGTTCGGCGCGCTGGACGGCTGAGCCTGCCCGCCCGGTAGCGTCGTGCCATGCGGACAAGCAAGCTGGATGAGGTGGGCGAGCGCGAGAACTGGCGATGCTGGCTCTGTGACGAGCCCGTGGACCCGGAGATGTCGGTCAACGACTCGCGCGGGCCCAGCATCGACAGCATCAACACGGCGAAGAAGGGCAAGGGCGGCCCCGAGCGCCTGGCCCACCGCGGCTGCAACACGAAGAAGGGCGCGGTCAGGCCCGTCGTGCCATGGTCCGACGAGCTGTTCGTGGTGGACCCCGCGCCGATCATCGGCGTCGTCGAGCAGCTCACCCGCAAGCCGGGCCGGGTCGCCGTCGCGCGCTGCCCAACCAAGGACGACGCGCAGCAGGCCTCCGACTGGCTGCTGGACCGGCTCGCCCGCCTCGCGCCGGAGCTGACGCTGAGCGCCAAGATCGAGCCGGGCGGCGGCGGATTCCTGCTGGTCCTCAGCCGCTAGCCGGCGGGGGCCAGGGCTTGGCTGGCGCCGGGCCGCCGAGCCCGAGCGCGGATGTCGAGGGCCGGCGCCGACGTGACGACGGCCGCGACGGCCAGCACCACAGTGGTCCCCAACAGCGCGCCGCCGAGGGTGTCCGAGAGCCAGTGCACGCCGAGGTATAGCCGCGTCAGCGCCACGACGGCGACGACCAGCACGGCCGCCGCGGCGGCGATCCCAGCTCGGACCCGGCTCGGCCGGCCAGCGATATAGACCAGCAGCACCACCCCGACCAACGCCGTCGTCCCGGCGACGTGCCCGGAGGGGTAGGACAGGTCCGTCTCGTCGACCAGGTGGGTGAGCACGGGCGGGCGCTCGCGGCCGATCAGCGATTTCATCACGGTGTTGGCGACGGCCGCGATCGCGACGGTGCCCAACACCGCCGCGCCGGGCACGACGCGGCGGGTGCGCCAGGTCAGGAACGCGGCGATCACGACGCCGATCGCGATGGTCCCGGCCGGGCCGCCCGCATTGGTGATGAACTTCGCGATGGACGTCCACGTGGCGGAGCGGTGCGCCATCAGCCAGTCCAGCGTGGGGCCGTCGCCGCCGGTCAACCAGCCCGAGGCGGCCACCTGCGCGGTCAGCGCGGCGAAGAGGACGGCGACCGATCCCGTGCGCAGCCACATCCGCCCCACCGGGGTCCACGCGGACGTCGTCACGGTCGACACGAGGGCGGCACAGGCCAGCAGGATCACGGCGAGCGCGATCCAATCTGCGGCGAGGGCCGTGGCGGGCGTTGTCAGAGGCACGTCTGCAAGGTTTACGCCGCACCGCTGTGAGAAAGCTGAGAGTGGCTAGGACACGGTCAGTTTCCCGTGCATCGACGAGTGATACTTGCAGTGGAACGCGAACGTCCCGGCCTGGTCGGGCGCGGTCATGGTGGCCGTGCCGTTCGCGGGGATGTCCACGCTGAACGATCCCGAGGCGTCGGCGGTGACGGAGTGCTCGGTGCTGTCGTTGTTGCGGATGGTCAGGGTCTCGCCGGGGGTGACGGACTCCGGGACCTTGAACTCGAAGTCGGAGATGGTGATCTCGCCGGTCGCGGACGGGACGGCGGGCATGTTGGACATGCTGGGCATGAGGTCGCTGGACGTGGCGGAGCCGTCGGTCGTGGTGGAGCTGCCGCAGCCGCCGAGCAGGAGCGCCGCGGCGGTGATCAGGCCTGCCCCGGCCGCGATGGCGGCGCGTCGACGTGTGGCGGGCGGGCGTGTGGTGGTGCGCATGATTCGCCTCCGGACGCTGGCTGCGTCGGACCGGCAAGGTGGGGGTCGTGGTGGCCGCGGCCAACAATTCAGTCTCCCACGATTTCGCCCACGTGGAGGGGACGGGGACGGTCGAATCCAAACGGCATTACGCTCGTGCGGTGACCACCGAACTGGCGAGTCCCGGCCTCGCGCTGGTGGTGCTGTGCGCCGTGATGGTGCTCATAGCTGCGGCGGTCTACAAGTTCACCGCCCTCGGCCCCCTCGCGACGGTCCCCGGCGCGGTGGCGCGCGGCGCGGTGCAGCTGGCGGTGATCTCGCTGATCATCGCGGCGGCGCTCGCGAACCTGTGGTCCTCGCTGTTGGTGCTGGTGGGGATGTTCGCCGCGGCCGCCTTCACCTCTGCGCGCAGGGCGTCCGCGGGCTGGTCGGGGGCCTGGCTGACGATCGGGATCGCGGCCGGGATGGCCGCGGTGCTGCCGTTGATGCTGATCAGCGGGGTGGTGCCGCTCAAGGGAGTCGCGCTCGTGTCCATCGGCGGCATCATCATGGGCAACGCGATGGTGGCGACCTCGCTGGCGGCCCGTCTGGGCTTGGACGCCGTGGGGGCGCGCTGGGGCGAGGTGGAGGCGGGCCTGAGCCTGGGGCTGACCGTGCGCGACGCGCAGATCGACGTGGTCCGCTCCGCCGCCTCCTCCGCCCTGCTGCCCGGGGTGGACCAGACCCGCACCGTCGGCCTGGTCACCCTGCCGGGCGCGTTCGTCGGCGTGCTGCTCGCGTCGGGCTCGGCCACCGCGGCGGGCGGGGTGCAGATCCTGGTACTGGCCGGGGTGCTCCTCGCCCAGTCCTGCGCGGTCGCGGTCGCCGTGGAGCTGGTCGCCCGCGGGGTGGTCCGGCGCCGCTAGTCCACGAGGACCTTGTCGCGCTCGTCGTCGGGATCGACGGCCGCGACGGCGACCTCCTCGGCCGCAGCGTCGTTCTGCGCTGCGCCCTCGACGGACTCGTCCTTGCGCTCGATCGAGGTCGCCAGCGGCTTCTCGACGACGAAGCACAGGATGATCGCGGCGATGATCGCCAGCGGCGTCATGTACAGGAAGATGGGTGTCAGCGCGTCGTTATAGGACTCGATGATCGGCAGCCGCAGGGCGTCGGGCAGCTGCGAGACCACGCCGGGCGTCAGGGACTGGGTGTCGGTGCCGCCGGCGGCCTCGGGCATGCGGTCGAGCAGCAGGGTCGACAGCCGCGAGGTGAACACGCTGCCGACGACCGCGGTGCCCAGGGTGGCGCCGATCTGGCGGAAGTAGTTGTTCGACGCGGTGGCGGTGCCGACCTCCTCGATGGGGAAGGAGTTCTGCACGATCAGCACCAGCAGCTGCATCATGGTGCCCAGGCCGACGCCCATCACCGCGATGTACACGCAGATCAGCCAGACGGGGGAGCCGACGGTGACGGTGGAGAGCAGGAACAGGCCCAGGGCCAGGATCAACGCGCCGGCGATCGGCAGCTTCTTGTACTTGCCGGTCTTGGACACGTACTGCCCCGCGATGATGGAGGTCACGAGCAGCCCGCCCATCATCGGGATCATCAGCAGCCCGGCGACGGTGGCGCTGTGGCCGGTCACCATCTGCAGGTACGTCGGCAGGTAGGACAGCGCGCCGAACATCGCGACGCCGGTCAGCAGTCCCGCGACGGTGGTGAGGTTGAAGTTGCGGTCCTTGAACAGGTGCAGCGGCATCACCGGCTCCTCGGCGCGGCGCTCGATGAACACGAACAGCACGAGGGCGGCCACCGAGACGGCGGCCAGCGCCAGGATCGTGGGTGAGGTCCAGGCGTACTTGGAGCCGCCCCAGGTGGCGAACAGGACGATAGTGGTCGTCGCGACGGCGAGCACCGCCATGCCGGCGGTGTCGATCCGGGCCTTGACCTGCGCGCGCTTGGGCAGCCGCAGGAAGACCGCAGCGGCGATGAACGCCAGCAGGCCGATCGGCAGGTTGATCCAGAACACCCAGCGCCAGCCGGGGCCCTCGGTGAACCAGCCGCCGAGCAGCGGGCCGGCGACGGAGGACACCGCGAAGACGCCGCCCATGATGCCCATGTACTTGCCGCGCTCGCGGGCCGGGACCACGTCCGCGATGGTGGCCTGCGACAGGATCATCAACCCGCCGCCGCCGATGCCCTGGATGACGCGGGCGACGATCAGCCACGTCATGTCCGGGGCCAGCGCGCCCACGAGGGAGCCGCCGATGAAGATGCCGATCGCGATGAGCAGCAGCGACTTGCGGCCGAAGAGGTCGCCGAGCTTGCCGTAGACCGGCATCATGATCGTCGACGCCAGGATGAAGGCGGTGATCACCCACAGCATCTGGTCGATGCCGTGCAGCTCGCCGACGATCGTTGGCAGCGCCGTGCTCAGCACCGTCTGGTTGAGCGAGGCGAGCAGCATGGTGAGCATGAGGCCGCCGAAGACGAGCATGATGCCGCGTTGCTTCTGCTTCTCCTCGTGTGTGGCTGTGGTGGTCATGGGGTGGGCCTCGTGACTTCCTGGAAAATGTGAGTTAGTCCGCGGACGATCACGGTCTCTTCGGCCGGGTCGGACGCGTTGATCAATTTGGGGACCGCCACGCGCATGACGGCGCTGGCGGTGAGGATGACTAGCTGGGCGGCGTCGTCGAGGTCTGGGCTGCCGCGCCATCGGGGCTGTTCCGCGAGGCGGTCCACGACGAGGTCCTGCACCAGGTGCCGCACATCCTCGACGTGGGCCATGCCCTTGCGCACGAGGACGTCGTGTTTGCGCATCAGGGCGCGGCGTTGCTCGGGGCCGCTGCCGGCCGTCGCGTCACGGAACACGGAGATCAGGAGGAAGGCGACCTTCTCGACGAGGTCGTCGCCCTCCTCGAGCACGAAGCCGGCGGCCAGCTCGTCGTCGATCTCCGGCGGGCGCTGGCCCAGGATGGCGTCCTCCTTCGAGCCGAAGTAGTTGAAGAAGGTCCGCTGGGAGATGTTCGCCTGCTCGGCGATGGTGTCCACCGACACGTCGGCGAGCTGGTCGTGGGCCAGCGCGAGGCGGGCCGCGGCCTCATGGATGGCGTGCCACGTCTGCTCGCGTTTGCGCTCCCGCAGGGACGGACGGGCGGCCGTCGAGTTTTCGCTCATGCAGAGTTACAGTACAGCAAAGATGCAGTCCTGCAATATTAATGTGAGGTAGGTAATCGCGGAGCCGGACGCGGTGAAACGGAGATGGGCGGTCCGCCCCGCGTGGGAGCATGGACCATGGCCCTGATGTCGCCCGTGGATGCGGGATTCCTGCTGATCGAGTCCCGCGAGCACCCGATGCACGTGGGCGGGCTCTCGCTGTTCACGCCGCCGAACGGGATGGACCCCAGCGAGTTCGCGCGGTCCCTCCACGACGCGTTCCGCGGGGTCGAGGACATCCGGCCGATCTTCCGGCGCAAGCCCGGCCAGCTGCTCTCGAGCTTCTCGCCGGTGAGCTGGGCCGAGGATTTGGACGTGGACCTGGAGTATCACGTGCGCCTGCTCGCCTTGCCCAAGCCGGGGCGCGTGCGCGAGCTGCTGGAATTGGCCTCGATGCTGCACGGCACGCTGCTGGATCGGCACCGCCCGTTATGGGAGGCCTACGTGATCGAGGGCCTGGAGGATGGGCGCGTCGCGGTGTTCTCGAAGACCCACCACGCGCTGATGGACGGCGTGTCGGCCGCGCTGGCCTGGTACGGCTCGATGTCGCCCGACCCCGCCTTCCGCGACTGCGCCCCGCCCTGGCAGCGGCGTGCGCGACGCCGGCCTGCCGCGCCGGCCGAATCCGGCGGCTTCAATCCGCTGGCGGGTGTGGGCGCTGTGCTGCGGACCGCCCGCGACGTCGCGGGCGTGGGGCCCGCGCTGGTGGGCGAGGGCCTGCTGATGCTGCGGGAAGACGCTGCGGCGCAACCGTTCCAGGCGCCGCCCAGCATCTTCAACGTCCCGATCACCGGGGCGCGGCGGTTCGCCGCGCAGTCCTGGCCCAAGGGGCGGGTGCTCACCGTCAGCAAGGGCGCGGGTGTCTCGTTCAACGACGCGGTGCTGGGTATCTGCTCCGGGGCGCTGCGCCGCTACCTCCTAGAGCTCGACGCGCTGCCGGAGAAGCCCCTGATCGCGATGGTCCCGGTGTCGCTGCGGGGCATCGGGCCCGGCGGGCTCGCCCGGGGCCAGGGCGAGAGCGAGCCGGGCGGGGGCAACGCGCTGGGCGCGGTGCTGTGCGACCTCGGGACCGATCTGCTCGACCCCGCGTCCCGGCTGCACCGCATCCACGAGTCGATGGGCCAGGCCAAGGCGGGCATGGATGGGCGCACCACCTTGCAGATCACCGCGCTCAGCGGGCTCAACCTGATCGGGATGGGCCTCCAGTTCTTCCCCGGCGCGTCCCAGTTGGCGGGCCGCCCCGCGTTCAACATCGTCATCTCCAACGTGCCCGGGCCCGCGGAGGTCCAGTACTGGAACGGCGGCCGGCTGGAGAGCTCGTACCCGGCGTCGATCCCGATGGACGACCTCGCCGTGAACATCACCGTGATCAGCTACGCCGACACCCTGCAGTTCGGGATCGTGGGCTGCCGGCGCAGCGTGCCGAAGCTGCAGCGGCTGCTGGTGCACCTGGAGGACTCGCTGGCCGAGCTCGAGGACATGATCGAGCACGACGCGTATTAGCCCGCGACCTCGGGGGCCGGGGCGAGTCGGCCGAACCCGATCACGGCGGAGTCCTTGCGCCAGTCGACATCGTGGACGCGGATCTTGCCCAGCTCGTTGCCGCCGACGGTGGTGATGGAGTCGCCGTCCGCCGCGACGACGATATTGGTGTGCTGGCCGACGCCGATCACGTTGTCGTAGAGCACCACATCGCCCACCGTCGGCCGATAGCTGCCGTCGGAGGGCTCGTACCTGCCCTCGGCCTGGTAGTGCTCTTGCAGCGTGTAGACGCCGGGGATGCGCCAGTGCCCCGAGTTGGGGTTGGACAGCGGCTGGCCGGCCTCGCGCATGATCCAGCTGACGAAGTCCGCGCACCAGGGCTCCGTGACGCCCTCCGCGTAGAACGTGCCGGGCCGCTGGGTCTGGTGCTCTGCCCGCGCCAGCTCCACGATCCTGGCCTGCTCAGGGGACCATGAGCTGTCGGCTGAGGGGATGGATGCGGTGTCCCACGGGAAGTAGCGCTCGGGGGCGAGTAGCACCACGGCGGCGCCCGCGAGGGTCACCACCGCCACAAGGGCGGTGAGCCAGTAGGTGATGCGGCGGCGTCGGGTCATGCGGTCGAGGGTAGCGGCTGGCGCCTGGTGTGGACGGTCGCGGCGATCGGTATCGGCGACGCGGACGTGCTGCTGGCGCTCGGCGTCACGCCGGTCATGGTCCCGGTGTGGACGGGCTCGACGGACACGGGCATCGGCGTCTGGGCGGAGTCGAGCCTTACGGGCGACCGGCCGACGGCGTTGGCGAACGGCACCACGGACTTCAGCCTGGAGTCGGTGGCGGCAGCGGACCCGGACGTCATCATCGCCGTCGACAACGCCATCGACGAGAACCACTACGAGCAGCTCAGCGGCATCGCGCCGACGGTGCTGCATGCCGCGGACCAGACCGACTGGGTGCTGCCCTGGCAGGACGTGACCACCCGGGTCGGGGCGGCGGTAGGGCTGCCGGAGAAGGCGGCGAAGCTCGTCGCGGACACCGAGGCCGGGGTGACGCGGGCGCGGGCCGACAACCCGCAGTTCGAGGGCAAGTCGGCGGTGCTCATCACCGTCCGCCCCGACGGCTCCCTGCGCGCGTTCAGCCCCGACGCGGCCCGCTTCCAGCTGCTCACACAGCTCGGCTTCGTGCCGCCCGCCCAGCTCAGGACCACTTCCAGGACGGCGCGCTGTCCTTCGATGTGACGCCCGAGACGCTGAGCCTGCTGGACGCGGACGTGCTGCTGGTGGACAACTACGACAAGTTCGCGGACCAGCTCGACGCGATGGGCACCTTCGGGAACCTCACCGTCGTCAAGAACGGCGGGCTGATCAAGCTGGACCCCGTCGTCAGCGTCGCCGTCTCGCTGCCGAACCCGCTCACCATCCCGTTCGTCCTCGACGCATTCGTTGAGCATCCGGAAGTGCGCGCCCAGATTGGACTCCTCCGCGAGGGCCGCGATGGTGTCGCGCAGGGCCGCGCCCACGTAGAACCAGCCGAGCGCGTCCTGCGAGCCGACGCCGCGCTGGAGCTGCTCCGGCAACATGAGGTACAGCTGGCTATAGGTCAGTAGTTGGCAGCTGCACATCGCGGCGAAGGCCAGGAAGCGCTTGTTCACCAGCACGCTGCGCCACACGTCGGCCAGGGTGTAGGTCGACACGCGCTCGTCGGCGCTGGCGCGCGGGAGCAGGGCGAAGAAGCCGATCCACATCCCGACGAACAGCGCGGCGGCCACTGACGCGGTCCAGGAGAACGGGAACGCCAGCAGCGCGGCGCCCAGCGCCGGGCCGATGACGGTGCCGAGGCGGCTGCACATCTGCTCCAGGGCGAACAACTCGGTGCGGCGCATGACGCCGCGCTCCTTGAGGTCGCGGCCGAAGGACGCGTTGGTGGACTCCACCGCGGGGGCGAACTGCGCGGCCGAGAAGCCGATCATCAGCACCGAGATGATCACCGACGCGGTGCTTTCGGCGAACCCCAGCCACAGGAACCCGGCCACCCGGATCGCGATGCCGACGAGGATGACCGGCCGCACCCCGAACCGGTCGGCGAGGCTGCCGCCGAGGAAGAACATGCCCTGCTGGCTCAGCATCCGCAGGCCCAGGACGAGGCCCACGAGCCACGCCGCCAATCCCAGATTCTCCGACAGGTGCACGGCCAGGAACGGGATCACCAGATAGAAGCCGATGTTGAACAACGTCATCGACGCCAGCAACAGCTTCACCGTGGGCGGCAATACTGCCAGCTTGTCGAGGGCGCGACGCCCGGAGGCGGCGAGGGGGGTGTCGCACGACTTCAGACCCTATGGGCTGAATCGGCCCGGGCGGCAATCGCACTGCCGCGAGGCGCCGTCCCGGTGCGTAGTGTGACGCCCGGAAACGAGGTGCATGGAAATGGTGGCGAACGCGCGACTCGGCGGCGCGGGGGACCGCGGCAGGGGCTGGACGGCGCTGCAGGCCTGGGCCGGGCTCGCGGCGGCGATGGGCCTCGGCCGCTTCATCTACACCCCGCTGTTGCCGCTGATGGAGCAGCAGACCGGCTCCTCCCCGTCGGCCACCGCGGTGGTCGCCACCATGAACTACCTCGGCTACTTCCTCGGCGCCGTCGCGCTGAGCATCTGGCCGGCATGGGCGACCCGGCGCGGGCTGTACCGCGGGGCGATCGTCACCCTGGTGGTCAGCGAGCTCGCCATGATCCTCGCCCCCGACATCGGCCTGTGGTCCGGCGCGCGGCTGCTCGCGGGGTTGGCGAGCGCCGTCGTGTTCGTCTACTGCGCGACGGCCATCCTCGGCCGGGCCTCCCCCGGGTTGGCGTACGCGGGGATCGGCACCGGCATCGCCTGCTCGGGGCTGCTGGTCGTGGCGCTGGAGTCGCGTCTGGACTGGGCCCAGCTCTGGGTCGCCGCCGCCGCGCTCACCGCCCTGTTCGGGGCGCTGGCCTGGGGCCTGACACCCTCGCCGTGGACGGGCGGGCCGGCGACGGGAGCCCCGCCGCACGGATCCCGGACGAAGGGGGCGCTGCTGGTCCTGAGCTACTCCCTCGAGGGTCTGGGATACATCATCCTGGGCACTTTCTTGGTCGCGGCGGTCTCCGCGGACGGGCCGCGGTGGTCGGGTCCGGCGGCCTGGGTCGTGGTGGGGCTGGCCGCCGCGATCTCACCCACCCTGTGGTCGATGGCGCAGCGCCGCTTCGAGACGTTGAACCTGCTCGCGGCCGCGCTGGTCCTGCAGGCGATCGCCTCCGCGCTGCCCGCGCTGGTCCCCGGCACACCCGCGGCGATGGTCTCCGCGGTGCTGTTCGGCGGCACGTTCGTGGGGATCGTGATGTTGTCGATGGCGGCGGGCGCGCGGCTGGGGATCCCGCGCTCGGCGGCCGTGCTCACCGCGGGCTACGGGCTGGGGCAGATCATCGGGCCGGTGGCGGTGGCCCCGATGCTCGGCGGCGGCTACAACTCGGCGTTCATCGCGGCGGCGGTCGTGCTGGCGGCGGCGGCGCTGTTGACGCTGGCGATCCGCGACCGCGGCACAGAATGAACGGTGTTCAAACTACATTGAACAATGTTCATAGTTGCTCTATGGTGACGGTGTGGACATTGAGAAGACGTCAAACCCGCTCTACGGCGATGCCGAGGCCCGGCGCCGGGGCGTGCTCGACGCGGCCGCCGCGATCCTCGACGAGGCCGGCTATCAGGCGCTGACCATCCGCTCGATCGCCAAGCGGTCGGGCACCAGCACCGGCCTGATCTACCAGTATTTCTCCGACAAGCAGGACGTGTTCGCGGCGCTGCTGCGCGAGGGCCAGGACGAGCTGGCCGACCATATCGCCGGGCAGCCGCGTGAGGCGGGCGTCGCGGGCCTGCTCGCGGCGATCCTCCCGGCCGTCGCCCAACAGTGGGGCCGGGTGGGGCATCTCGCGGCGTCATGGCGGGAGAACGACAGCCTCGCCACCGCCAACCGCGACGGCATCCGCGAGCTCGCGGCCTCCACCGCCAGGCTGCTCGAGCGGCTCCGGGAGGCGGCCGCGGAGGCCGCCGCGGCCGAGGGGGCGACGCTGCGCGAGGACCCGGCGACGATCCCCTTCCTCTGGTCCGGGCTGACGGGGGTCGCGGACGCCGTGGCGAACCGCTGGGCCCGCGAGATCGATCTCGACGAATTCATCGACTATTCGGCCGGCGCGCTCGCGCGGGGCATCACTGAGAAGGGTTGACCACATGGACGACGCGCAGGCCGCAGCGGAGATCGCCACCGCCGCAGGAGCATTGCTGTTGATGGTGCGGGCCGAGATCGAGGGGCCCGCGCTGACGGCCGAGGGGGACGCGCTCTCCCAGCGGTTGATCGCGGCCATGCTCGCGGAGCGGTTCCCGCACGACGCGGTCCTGTCCGAGGAAGCCCCGGACGACCTCGCGAGGCTGTCGGCGGACCGAGTCTGGATCATCGACCCCCTCGATGGCACACGGGAGTTCGGCGAGTCCGG
This sequence comes from Tomitella biformata AHU 1821, assembly GCF_000524475.1. Lineage (GTDB taxonomy): Bacteria > Actinomycetota > Actinomycetes > Mycobacteriales > Mycobacteriaceae > Tomitella > Tomitella biformata. Next base: position 66,945 of record NZ_BAVQ01000035.1, read on the forward strand.
CCGCTCGGACTGGGCGGTCCACGTGGCCCTGGTCGAGCGCGGCGAGCTGGTCGCGGGCGCGGTGGCGATGCCCGCGCTGGGGGCGGTCTATGACTCGGCCTCGGTTGTCGCGCCGCGGATTCCGTTGCCGGATAGGCCTCGGGTGCTGGTCAGCCGCACCCGCCGCCCGGCGCCCGTGATGGCGATGGCCGCGGCGTTGGACGCGGAGCTGATCGAGATGGGCTCCGCGGGAGCCAAGGCGATGGCCGTGGTGCGCGGGGACGCCGACGTCTACGCGCATGCCGGCGGACAGTACGAGTGGGACTCCGCCGCCCCCGTCGCCGTCGCGCGGGCCGCGGGCCTGCACGTCTCGCGAATTGACGGCTCCGATCTGGTCTATAACCGGGAGAACCCTTGGCTGCCGGACGTTTTGATCTGCCGTCCGGAGCTAGCCCAGGGCGCGTTGGAGGCCCTGGCATGAGAGATCTGACCCACCTGGAGCGGCTCGAGGCCGAGTCCATCCACATCATGCGCGAGGCCGTCGCCGGCAGCGAGAACCCGGTGATGCTGTACTCCGTCGGCAAGGACAGCGCCGTGATGCTGCACCTCGCCCGCAAGGCCTTCTTTCCCTCGAAGCTGCCGTTCCCGCTGCTGCATGTGGACACCACCTGGAAGTTCCGGGCGATGTACGCCCTGCGTGACGAGACCGCCGCCGCAGGCGATCTCGACCTGCTGGTCTACACCAACCCGGAGTGCGTGGCCAAGGGCATCAACCCGTTCACGCACGGCTCCGCGGTGCACACGCACATGTGGAAGACCGAGGGGCTCAAGCAGGCCCTCGACAAGTACAAGTTCGACGCGGCGTTCGGCGGGGCGCGCCGCGACGAGGAGAAGTCGCGCGCCAAGGAGCGGGTGTTCTCCATCCGCACCGCCCAGCACCGCTGGGACCCCAAGGACCAGCGGCCGGAGCTGTGGCAGCTCTACAACGTGCACAAGGCCCCGGGGGAGTCCCTGCGCGTGTTCCCGCTCTCGAACTGGACCGAGCTCGACATCTGGCTGTACATCCGGCAGGAGCAGATACCTATTGTGCCGCTGTACTTTGCCGCCGAGCGCCCCGTCGTGGAGCGCGACGGCTCGCTGATCATGGTCGACGACGACCGGATGCCGCTCGAACCGGGGGAGGAGCCGCAGCTCAAGTCCGTGCGCTTCCGCACCCTGGGCTGCTACCCATTGACCGGCGCGGTCCAGTCCACCGCCGCCACCCTGGACGACATCATCGACGAGATGCTGCTCGCCACCACGTCCGAGCGCCAGGGCCGCGTGATCGACCGCGACGGCGCCTCCTCCTCCATGGAGCAGAAGAAGCAAGAGGGGTACTTCTGATGAGCCAGTTGCGATTCATCACCTGTGGCAGCGTCGACGACGGCAAGTCCACGCTGATCGGGCGGCTGCTCTACGAGTCCAAGCTCGTCTTCGAGGACCAGCTCAGCACCCTCGAGGCCGACTCGCGCCGCGACGGCACCCAGGGCGACGCCCTCGACTTCGCGCTGCTCGTCGACGGCCTCGCCGCCGAGCGCGAGCAGGGCATCACCATCGACGTCGCCTACCGCTACTTCACCACCCCCCACCGCAGCTTCGTCGTCGCGGACACGCCCGGGCATGAGCAGTACACCCGCAACATGGTCACCGGGGCGTCGACGGCAGAGCTCGCCGTGATCCTCGTGGACGCGCGCAAGGGGCTGCTGACCCAGACGCGGAGGCACTCATACCTGGTCTCGCTCTTGGGGATTCGGCACGTGGTGCTGGCCGTGAACAAGATGGACCTCGTCGGGTATGACGAGGGCGTGTTCGCCGCCATCGTCGCGGACTATGCGGAGTTCGCCGCGGAGGTTGGACTCGAGAACATCACCGCAGTCCCGCTCTCGGCGCTCAGGGGCGACAACCTCACCGGCATCAGCCCGAACATGCCCTGGTACAGCGGCCCGACGCTCATCGCGCACCTCGAGTCGGTGGAGGTGCAGGACGCGGCAGCGCAGGGACCCTTCCGCCTACCGGTGCAGTGGGTGAACCGCCCGGACCTGGACTTCCGGGGCTTCGCGGGGCAGATCCTCGGCGGCGTCGTCGCGCCGGGCGATCGGGTGCGGGTGCTGCCCAGCGGCCAGACCTCCACGGTGGCAAGGATTGTCACGATGGATGGCGACCTCGAGCGGGCCCGGGCCGGGCAGTCCGTGACCATCACCCTCGAGGACGAGATCGACGTCAGCCGCGGCGACGTCCTCGCCGCCGCGGACTCCCCGCCCGGGGTGGCGGACCAGTTCGAGGCGCACATCGTGTGGATGGACGAAGGTGAGATGCTGCCGGAGCGGCGCTATCTCTGCCAGATCGGGACCGCGACGGTGCCGGCGCGGATCACCCGCGTCAAGCACAAGGTCAACGTCAACACGCTCGAGAAGACGGCCGCGGAGACGTTGGCGCTCAACGAGATCGGGGTCTGCAACATCAGCTTCGACCGGCCCGTGCCGTTCGACGTCTACGCGGAGAGCCGGGACATGGGCGGGCTGATCCTCATCGACCGGCTGACCAACCGCACCGTGGGCGCTGGGATGGTCCTGCACGCGCTGCGCCGGGCGGACAACATCCACTGGCAGGCCGTCGACATCAACGAGGCGTCGCGGCGCAAGCTCAACGGCCATGGGGCGGCGGTGATCTGGCTGACCGGGCTGTCCGGCTCCGGCAAGTCCACCATCGCGAACGCGCTGGAGAGGCAGTTGCACGCACGCGGCTGCCACACCTACCTGCTCGACGGGGACAACGTCCGGCACGGCCTCAACCGGGACCTGGGCTTCACCGAGGCGGACCGGGTGGAGAACATCCGCCGGGTCACGGAGGTCGCGGCGCTGATGGCGGACGCCGGGCTGATCGTGATCGCGTCGTTCATCTCGCCGTTCGCCTCCGAGCGCCGCGCGGCCCGCGACATCATCGGCGAGGGCTTCATCGAGGTCTTCGCAGACGCCCCCCTAGACGTCGTGGAGGAGCGGGACCCGAAGGGGCTCTACCGGAAGGCCCGGGCCGGGGAGCTGAAGAACTTCACCGGCATCGACTCGCCCTATGAGGCACCGGAGGATCCGGACCTCCGCATCGACACAACCGCGACCACTCCAGAGGAGGCCGGCGCGCTGCTGCTGGACCGGCTGCGGGCGAAGGGGATCATTGGCTGACCGGGGGCGAGCGCCCTCGACAGATACCCTATAGGGGTATACCGTGGTCCGCATGGACGAGCATCAGCACGAACATCACGGTTCCGTCGTGGACGTCGACGAGCACGCCGGGCACTCGGGCCACGACGGTCATGAGGGCCATGGCGGCCATGAGGGGCACGTGGCGCAGTACCGGCGGATGTTCTGGATCATGCTGGCCGTCGCGGTCCCGGTGGTGCTGCTCAGCCCGATGTTCGCATCGATAGTCGGCTATGGCCTGCCGGATGTCGCCTCGCTGACGTGGGTCTCCCCGATCCTCGGCACCCTCATGTACGCCTGGGGCGGCAAGCCGTTCCTGACCGGGGCGGTGGACGAGGTCAAGGCCCGCCAGCCCGGCATGATGCTGCTGATCGCGCTGGCCATCACCGTCGCGTTCGTGTCCTCGTGGGGCTCGACCCTGAAGATCCTCCACCATGACCTGGACTTCTGGTGGGAGCTGGCGCTGCTGATCGTGATCATGCTGCTGGGGCACTGGATCGAGATGCGCTCGCTGGCGCAGACCACCTCCGCGCTGGACTCGCTGGCCGCGTTGCTGCCCGACGAGGCCGAGCGGGTCGACGACGGCGATGTCATCGTGATCGTCGACCCCGCGGACCTGGCGGTCGGCGATCTCGTGATCGTCCGCCCCGGCGGCCGCGTCCCAGCCGACGGCGCCATCGAGGAGGGTTCCGCCAGCTTCGACGAGTCGATGGTCACCGGCGAGTCCCAGGCGGTCCGGCGTGACATCGGGGACAAGGTGGTCGCCGGCACCGTCGCCACGGACTCCGGTGTGCGCGTGCGGATCACGGCCATCGGCGACGACACCTCGCTCGCCGGCATCCGGCGGCTGGTGGCGGATGCGCAGAGCTCCTCCTCCCATGCGCAGCGGCTCGCGGACAAGGCGGCGGGCTGGCTGTTCTGGTTCGCTCTCGGCAGCGGCGCGATCACCGCGGCGGTGTGGTTCGCGATCGGGCAGCCGGACAACGCCGTCATCCGCGTCATCACCGTCCTGGTCATCGCGTGCCCCCATGCGCTCGGCCTCGCGATCCCCCTCGTGGTGTCCATCGCCACCGAGCGGGCGGCCCGCGGGGGCGTGCTGATCAAGGACCGCCTCGCGCTCGAGAGCATGCGCACCGTCGATACCGTCCTGTTCGACAAGACCGGCACCCTGACCAAGGGGGAGCCGACCGTGACCGCAGTCGCCTCGGCAGGGGACCTCGACGAGGATCTGGTCCTCGCCCTGTCCGCCGCCGCGGAGTCCGACAGCGAGCACCCGCTGGCCAAGGCCATCGTCGCGGCGGCTGCCCACCGCGGCCTGGCCGTGCCCCGCTCCACCGATTTCACCTCGCACCCCGCGATCGGGGTCAGCGCTGAGGTCTGGACCGCCGGGGCCGGCGGCGTGCGCGTCCAGGTCGGCGGCCCGCATCTGCTGGCGCAGGAGGGCGGCCGGGAGCTGGCCGTCGCGGACGCCTGGCGCGCGGACGGCGCGATCATCCTCCACGTCCTGCGCGGCGGCGTGGTGGTCGGTGCGCTCAAGCTCGCCGACGAGATCCGCGAGGAGTCCCGGCAGGCCATCGACGCGCTGCACGTCCGCGGCGCACAGGTCGTGATGATCACCGGCGACGCGGCCGCCGTCGCGCACTCGGTCGCCGCGGAGCTGGGCATCGATCGCGTCTACGCCGGCGTCCGGCCGGAGGACAAGGCGGCCAAGGTCTTGGAGCTCCAGGGCGAGGGCCGCACGGTCGCGATGGTCGGAGACGGGGTGAACGACGCCCCCGCGCTGGCCCAGGCCGATGTCGGCATCGCCATCGGCGCCGGCACGGACGTGGCGATCGCGTCGGCGGGGGTCATCCTGGCCAGCGACGACCCGCGTTCGGTGCTCTCGGTCATGGAGCTCTCGAGTGCGACCTACCGCAAGATGAAGCAAAACCTGTGGTGGGCCGGCGGCTACAACCTTCTCGCGGTGCCCCTGGCCGCGGGGGTTCTCGCGCCGATCGGCTTCGTGCTGCCGATGTCCGTTGGCGCGGTGCTCATGTCGCTGTCCACCATCGTCGTGGCGCTTAACGCACAGCTGCTCCGCCGGCTGGACCTGCGGCCGGAGGTCAGCGCGCGGGTTTAGCCGCGTGGCCCCCTAGAAGACCTCGTTGACATCGCGCGAGAGGGTGAACCCGCCTCCTGGCCCCCAGCAGGTGATGCCCGCCTCGGTGGACTGGCAGGCGACGGACTGGACGATGATCGTGTCGCCGTACGCCAACACCTTGCCGCCGCCGCGGTTTGTCCCGTCGACCGGCGGTCCCACATAGATGCCCTGGTTGAGACAGATGCGCTGGGCATTGCCGCCCGCCAGCTTGATCCCGACGGCGCTGGTGGCGGAGTTCTCGCACGGCGGCCCGTCCGTGGAGACAGGCGCGTCGGAGGCCTGGCAGCCGACGCCGAGCTGGGGATCGTCCGGGTAGACCCCGCACATGATGTTTCCGCTGGGCGATTGGAAGTAGAAGGCCGGTCCGGACTGGAAGTCTCGGGCGTCGACGTTGGCGTCGTCCCTGGTCGGCGGCGCGGGGCGCGCGGTGGAGGTCCCGGTGGAGGGCTCTGGGGCGGGCGATGCCGACGGGTCCGTGGCAGCAGGTGACGTGGCGTTAGGTGACGTGGTGGCCGAGGGCGTGGTGGCGTCGGGCTGGCTCGCGGTGGCGGTTGGAGTGGCGGTGTCCGCCGCCGAGTCGTCGCTGCCGCAGGCGGTCAAAGTGATGGCCAGCCCGAACGCGATGACGCAGGCATGGAGGGCTCTGGTGGCGGTGCGGGTGGGGTGCATGGTTGCTCCTCAGGTCCCCAACCGTGACCGGTGCTGGCCTTGACCCCGGTTAGTGGACACGGGTTTAAGCGGCGGGCGACGCCGCGACGGACTGATCTGAGTATCGCATCTCGAAAGCCACGGGGCTGGCTTATCCGCCGAGTGCTACCGACGGCGGTTTCCGCCATCGCGTTGTCCCAGCATTGACCAGCCAGTCCCCATCGGCCGAGGCTAAGGCCGGGTGCAGCGGCCAGAGCGTCAGGGCAGGGGTGTCAGGGCTGGGGTGTTAAGGCTGGGGCGCGATGGCCGCGACGAGCGCCGCGGCGAACGACGAGAGTCGCTCGCGGGTGTAGCTCTCCGGATCGGAGATTGCGAGCCGGCCGACCATCTCCGCGAACGACATCATGGTGTGCGCGAGCAGCTCCGGGTCCAGCCGCGCGAGCGAGGGGTCGAGGTCCGCGGCCGCGTGGGCAAGCAACTCCGCCTGGGCCAGCACGGATGACCGGGCCGCGCGCAGATGCTCGCGGTACTCGCCGGGCGCGTTGTCCGGCGGCGTGAGGATGAGCCGCCAACGGACGGGGTTCTCCAGCACCACACGGATGAATCCGGTGACGGTGGCCGCGTAGGCGGCGGAGGGGCCGAGCTCGGCCAGATCGGTCGGCAATGTCTGGAGCACCTGCACCACGGCGCGCTCACGCTCCCGGTCAAGCAGTGCCGCCACGAGATCCGTGCGGGTCCGGAACACGGTGTACAGCACGGGCTTTCCCACGTCAGCCTGCGCGGCCACGGCCTCCATGCTCAGCTGGTGGAAGCCCTCGCGGCCGGCGACCTCGAAGGCCGCGTCGAGCAATTGCGCGCGTCGCAGCTCCGGCGTGAGCCGGGGGGCGTACTTGCGGCGCGGCCGGGTGCGCTCCGCGCTGTCGGCGCTGGTCAAATCGGGGTCCCTTCCGTGGCATCGTTCTGGCCACCATAACTGGTCGGCCACTACTACTGGTGAATCATACGCAACCGTTGCATTGACCGCGAGTGATTGTTACGCTCGCGTTGTATTCACTACGAGGAGGCACGCCGCCATGACCCCGCAGCCCACCGATCTGCTGTTCCACCCCGGCACATACGACCCCACCCACTTCGACCCGGAGACGCGCAGACTCTTGCGGGCGACCATCAACTGGTTCGAGGCCCGCGGCAAGGGACGGCTGCTTGGCGACTACCACGCGAAGGTCTTCTACCAGGACTTTCTCGACTTCCAGGCCCGCGAGGGACTGTTCGCGACTTTCCTGACGCCGCGCCGCGACGCCACCGGGCCCGATCAGCGCTGGGACACCGGCCGCATCGCCGCGCTCTCGGAGATCCTCGGGTTCTACGGGCTCAACTACTGGTACCCCTGGCAGGTCACAATCCTCGGGCTCGGCCCGGTGTGGCAGAGCGATAACGCCGAGGCCCGCGCCAGGGCGGCGGTCGCTCTCGCCGCGGGCAGCGCCGGCGCGTTCGGCCTCTCGGAGAAGGAGCACGGCGCGGATGTGTACTCGTCCGACATGGTGCTCACCGCCGACGGGAACGGCGGCCACACGGCCAGCGGGTCCAAGTACTACATCGGCAACGGCAACTGCGCGAACATCGTCTCCGTCTTCGGCCGTATCGCCGGTGTGGAGGGGGCCGACCAGTACGTGTTCTTCTATGCGGACTCCGCGCACCCCGCCTACCGGGTCGTCAAGAACACCGTCCCGTCGCAGATGTACGTCGCGGAGTTCGAGCTGACTGACTATCCCGTCGCGGCCGCGGATATCCTGCATACCGGGGCGGAGGCGTTCAGCGCCGCGCTCAACACTGTCAATATCGGCAAGTTCAATCTTTGCTTCGGCGGGATCGGCATGGCGACGCACTCGCTATATGAGGCGATCACCCACGTGCACAACAGGATTCTCTACGGCAACCCCGTCACCGATTTCCCGCACGTCCGCCGCGAGTTCACCGACGCCTACACCCGGCTGCTGGCCATGCGGCTGTTCTCCGATCGTGCGGTCGACTACTTCCGCAGCGCCGACTCCGAGGACCGCCGCTACCTGCTGTTCAATCCCATCACCAAGATGAAGGTGACGACGGAGGCGCAGCGGGCGATCACGCTGCTCGCGGACATCACGGCGGCCAAGGGCTTCGAGACCGACTCCTACTTGGCCGCGGCAAAGGTGGACGTGGACGGCCTGCCGAAGCTCGAGGGCACTGTCGCGGTCAACCTTGCGCTGATCGCGAAGTTCATGCCCGCCTACCTGTTCGCGCCGGCGGAGCTGCCGGCAATCCCCACGCGGCTCGACGCGGCGGACGACGAGTTCCTGTTCCGTCAGGGCCCGGCCCGCGGGCTGTCCAAGGTCCGCTTCCAGGACTGGCGCGCGGTCTACGCCAGGTTCGCCGGGCTACCCAATGTGGCGCTGTTCGCCGAGCAGGCGGAGGCTCTGACCCTGCTGCTCGCCGAGGCCGCGCCGGACAAGGACCAGCAGGGCGACCTTGATTTCGGCCTCGCCGTCGCGGAACTGTTCACCCTGATCGTCTACGGCGAGCTGATCCTGGAGCAGGCCGAGGTCCTCCAGCTCGACGAGGACGTCGTCAACCAGGTCTTCGACGTGTTGGTGCGCGATTTCACCGCGGCCGCAGTCGAATTGCACAGCAAGGCCTCAGCGACGCCGGACCAGCAGCGTCTGGCGCTGGCCGCGATCCGCCGCCCACAGACCGACCCCGCACGGACCGAGAAGATCTGGAACCAGGTGTTGGGGCTATCCGGCGCCTACGAGATGGAATGGGAGCCCTCCGATGGCTGACATCACTACCCGCGACGCGGGTTCGGGCGTGCACCTGCCGGCCGCAGAGTTGGGGAAGGGCCAGCGCGAGGACTTCGGCTTCTTCGGCCCCGGCTCGCCCACCTGGCAGGTCTGGACCGCGCCGACCGCGCTCATCGGCTTCCAGCGGGCGGTGGTGCTCGAGCACTTCGACCCGTTCCTGGCAGCCTCCGTCGCGGACATGCAGGGCATCTACCGCGACCCGGCCGTGCGACTGGACCACACCCTCGCCTATTTCCTGACGGTCGCGACGGCCGACGGTCGCACGGCGACGGCCCTGGCCGACCACCTCGCCCAGGTGCACAAGCAGTCCACCGGCATCGAGCCGGTCAGCGGCAAGCGCTACAGCGCCAACAGCCCAGAATCACAGCTGTGGATTCACATCACCGGGTGGCACTCCGTCCTCAAATGCTACGAGATGTACGGCCCCGGAAAGCTCTCCGACGAGGATGAGCGCCGCTACTGGGCCGAGTGCGCGATCGCGGCGGAGTTGCAGACCTGTAAGTCGACGGACGTGCCTACGACGCGGGACGGGGTGCGCGCCTACTTCGCGGAGGTGCGGCCGAGGCTATGCACGTCCGAGCGCGCCAACAAGGCCATGCATTACCTGCTGCGCACGCCCGTCAAGCGCGGCGGGCTGCAGTTCGCCGCGGGCAGCCGGCTGATCGCGCCGCTGGCCATCGCGAGCCTGCCGAACTGGATGCGCGAGCTGGGCGGCTTCGACCAACCTGCCGTGATGGACAAGGCGGTGACCCCGCTGGCGCGGGTGGCGGTGCGCGTGGCGTCGCGGCCGCGGTTCGAGCTGGCCATCCTCAAGGCGCTCGCGCCGGGCACGGGGAGGGTCCTGAGCCGGCACCTGCACGCGACTGCGCCGGCCTTCGAGGGCACCGTGACGCCCGCTCAGGTCAGAGCGTGGGCATCGGCAGAGAGCGTTGCGAGCTCGGGCTAGGTGAGCAGCGCTGCCGCGAGGTCCCGATATTCTGCGGCGGGGAACTGGTCGGCGTTCGCCGTCAGCACCTGGACGGCGACCTCGTCGGCACCGGCTTGGTAGTGGGCGTCGATCCCGCTCACCACCTTGTCGAGGCCGCCCCACGGGATCAGTGCGTCCATCAGCCGGTCGCTACCGCCGCCGGCCACGTCCTCCTCGGTGTATCCCAGGCGGCGGAGGTTGTTCGAGTAGTTCGGCAGCGACAGGTAGCCGCGCATGTACTCGCGGGCGATGCCGCGGGCGGTCGTCTCGTTCTCTTCCAGCACGACGGCCACCTCAGGCGCCAAAAGCGGCGCGGCCCCGAGGATCTGGCGTGCGAGCGCGGTGTGCTCCGGGGGCGTGAAGTAGGGGTGCGCGCCCGCTGCGCGCGCCGCCGACAGCGCGAGCATGCGGGGCCCGAGTGCGGCTAGCACTCGCCGGTCGGCGGGGACCGGGTCTGCCGCGCCGTCGAGCGCGTCGAGGTAGCGCACCATCTGGCTGTAGGGCTTGGTGTAGGTCGCGGCGTGTTGCGCGTCCACGATCGGGGCGTGGCTGGTGCCCACGCCGAACAGGAAGCGGCCCGGGTGGTCCCGCTCGAGCTCGGCGACGGACTGGGCGGCGACGGTCGGCTCGGCGTGCCAGATGCTGACGATGCCGCTGGCGACGCCGAGCGTGGTTGTCGCAGAAAGCAGCTCGGCGTACATCTCCGGGATTCCCTCTCGGAAGCCGCCGGACGTCCAGAGCCGCGCGTAGCCAAGTTCCTCTAGTTCGCGGGCCGCGTCGAGGGCCGCCTCCCGATGCTTCCTGCTCAGCCAGAATCCGCCGCCCCACACACTCACCTGTCGCGTCATGCAACCGACCCTAATCGAAGCGCTGGAAACCCTCGTTGTCCTGACCGAATCGGTGCCGAAATTTGTCATACCCGCGGGGCATAATCCGGGTCATGGCGATGAGAGAAGCGGGTCAAAAACTGCACGTGGTCGTGGGCGCCCCGTGGAAGGACGCGCTCCTGGGGTACCTCTCCGCGGACGCTCCAGGTGACAACTGGGACCTGCCAGACGGGCTGCGCAAGGGCGATCTCCTGCTGAGCATCCTCGAGACAACGCCGCGCACAGTCCTGTGTCTGGAACGGGTGGCGCGGGGCGGGCGGAGCCTGGAGCTCGAGGAGGTGTGGGACTGGCCCGGGCTGCCGGAGCTGGCGACGCTGGAGTCAGCGAGCGGACTCCGAATCCGTAAGAGCGCGGGCCAGGTTGCGGATGCGGCGGCGGACCGGGTGCTGGCGGCGCTGGACACGCTAAGGGGCGACCGCGATAGCAAAGAGGACGGATCCACCGCTACGGCCGCACGTGTGATTAGTGGCAGCGGCCTGCGCTGCGGGGGTTGCGAGGACGAGTTCGCGCTGTCCGGCGGCGATGCCCGCAACCAGGTGCGGGTGTTCGCGCTGGAGAGCAATGGCGAGACTGTCCGCCGCGGGCTGTGCGCGTCGTGCCAGCGGGCCGCCCGAAAGCCCGAGGTCACGACGATGGCCCAGCTCAAACACGCGGTCTTCCCGGCGTGCCCGCTGTGCGGGGCCCAAGCGACCTCCTCCATCGCGTGGGGCATGCCGGCCGAGCCCCCGCCGCCATGGGTGGTGGTCGGCGGCTGCTGCATCGCCGGCAATGATCCGGACTGGTCCTGCGGCGCGTGCGGACACTGCTGGGGTCCGCGCGAGCTGCCGCCGAAGACCGGCGACCGAGCGCAGGCCCACCTGTTCAACTTCGACGGCCGGGCGCAATTCGTGTCGATCCCGGACGTGCGCGACCCGCAAGAGCTGCAGGTCGGGGAGCTCATAGTCGAGGGTGTCGGCTCCGCCTGGGGCGAGTACTCGCGGTGTTTGATTATCCGCGACGACGGCGCGCTCAGACTGATCGAGCCGGACACCATCGTGGTGATCGAGCGGGGCTGAGCGGCCCGTACCGTGAACCCCGACTCCGCACTACTGGAAAGAGGCGAGATGCCCGGCCGTGCACGCCGCAAGACGACCGCGACACGCAAGCCAGCTGCCCGCAAACCCGCGAGCAAAAAGCCCAGCGCGGCCCAAGATCTGCCGGAAGCGAGTGCGGGCCAGCGCATCTGGGTGCTCGACGTGCCTTACCGCGCGCCCGCGCCTGGGGCCAAGTATTACAAGGGCATCAAGGCCTACGCGTATGTCGGCACGGACCTGCCGACTGAACTCGCGACCTACGCCAACAAGCCATATTCCTACGCGCGATGGGCGGAGGACGAGCTCAACGGCGGCGTCGGCCTGGGCACTGCTGGAATGGGGGCGGTGGCTGTCGCCAAGCAGCCCCGCCAAGAACAGCTCGAGGCCGCCGCCGCGATTGTCGCCGCGCACGCGGCCGGCCATCGTGGCTTCCTGCTGGCGGATGACCCCGGCGTCGGCAAGACCGGCTCCGCGGTGCTGGCCGCGCGTGAGATCCTCGACGCCCAAATCCGGGACGGGAAGGGTTCTGGCACCGCCCTGATCACCGTCGACCGGCCCGCGCAGATCACCATCCCCGCCTGGCGGGACGCGCTCGCGGCATTCGGCGACGGCGGGCACCGCTGGCTGATCATGTCCCCCGACCAGCTGAAAAAGCTGCTCGGCGGCAACGGCCGGCCCAAACACCACTTCGACGTGATCATCAACGACGAGGCGCAGCAGTTTCGGCACCTGACGGCCCAGCGCACGCAGTACCAACGGCGGATCAACAAGCTCTCGGCCGAGCCGGCGAAGGCCCCGTTCGTCATCACGGTCACCGCCACCCCCGGCCACCATCCTGGGGTTATGCGCTCTGTTTGGCAGTGTCTCACCTGAGGGTTACGGTACCAGCCGGGCTGGACTGCTAGCCCCACAGCCGTAGGGACGAGGGATTCAGCATGGAGTTGTACTTTGCCGATTGGGCAGCGATCGGTGACGGGCTTACGTATGGGGACCCAGAACTTCCTAGAGAACGCCGGGTCAAGGATGGGACGCCGATACTCGTAGATGGGCAGATGCGTCCGATGGAACCATGGTGCTCCTTCCTACGTTTGTATTCTCAGAACTTGAGCAGCAATACCGTACGGTCTTATGCGCGTGATGCGCTGACATTTGCCAGATTTCTCGATAATCGTGGAGTGGCAATTTTAGATGCCGTTGAGCGTGATTTATCCGCCTATTGTGACGATCGCCTCAGTACTGGGATATCGACTAGAACCCTCGATCGGCAGTTGGTATTTGTGCGCGCCTTCTTTACGTACTTGTTCGAAACCGGCCAACGGGAAGAGTTGCCTTGGATACGTATAGCAAGCAGATCGGTTGTGCATCGTGAGGCTCCCCGGACGGACTTAAGAATCAGATCGATTAATCGAGCTCAATGGAGAGCCTTTCGTAACGTCGGCCTGGGCGGGGAGTTGCCATCCGGCGAAATCGATCCATCTTTTCGGGGAAGATCCACTGTTCGTAATATGTGTGGTGCAGAAGTTGCTATCACGACCGGAATGAGGCTTCGAGAGTGGCAATCATTACTCGACGTTGAGGTGGAAGAAGGGGCGTCTGGGGCGGTCGTTGAGCTGCATGTTGCGGCGAAAAATTCTCGTCGGAGAAACGTGTATATTCCGGCATCAACGATAAAAGAGATCGACCTGTATCGAGCAACTGAGCGTCGCCAGGCCGTTAGATCGGCTCAGTTCACTCTGCGAAAGAACCTACATAGTCTCGCGGTAGTTCGAGAGGTAGACCGCGCCAAAAGGAGCCTGACTTACACCGTAGGCGGTGTCGAGCGAACATATCAATTGCCGTCAATCCCATTGGCTCACCGCCGCATACTGGTGATGCAGGACGAATCCGGATTAATTGAACCAATGTCGCTGTTCCTGGGCAGAGGTGGCACGCCACCAACCGCCCGAAGATGGCAGCAGTACTTCCAGACAGCGAACTCTCGAGTAGCGCAATTTCACGATTACTTGACCGCGATGCCGGCAGCTATTACGCCACATGATCTTAGACATACTTTCGCATTAGTGATGTTGCGTAGTCTGCAGCAGCAGGCCGCTAATCTCGAGCGGTTGCGGCCCGTCTATAGGACCGGAACAATCAGCGAACATGTCAGTCACAACCCTCTCTTGACACTGCAGCGTCTACTCGGACACTCAAGCCCCTCGACAACCATGGTCTATTTGCGATACATCGATGAATCGCATGAGCTCGTACAACGTGCTTTTGAGGAATGGAGTGATGAAAATCTAGACTATGCCAGTTATGTTGCAGATGAGATTCTGAGGACTCGCGATGAATGAATCAGGCGCACACCACCGAGTTGTCAACCTCGAAGGGGTGCGACTCAAAAGTGTCCGAATCAAGCCCGAGGAATATCAGGCTTCCACGCTTATCGGTGAGTTGGCTGACGCATGGGTAGCTCGCTCCAAAATGCTTGCACCTACCACGACCGCAAACTACGTTGCGAGTATTCGTCTGCTAGGAAAATTCCTCAACGATGAAAAAGATCGGTTCCTGACAATGTCCGGAGACGGATACGCAGTCGCCGCGCGTTTACATCACTGGGAGAAGTCATTAATAGAGAAATATCAACGGTCAAGCACTCGACCCAAGAAGCTGGGCATACAGATTCGAGTCCTCGTTCAATACTGGATGCAGGACAATGGGATGGATGCGACGGTGTTGGGCGATTGGTCGGATAGCAATGTTCTGGACCAACGGGAAAATACGAGCGCTCCATTGGATGAATTTAGTAATTCTGAACGCATTTCCTTGAGGGATAAGTGCCGAGGAATAGTGCGAGAGACTGAAAGAAGATTGCAACTAGGAGAATCTCTTTTGGCTCGCGGAAGGGACCCCCGAATTCATGGTTGGAACGTAGTTGAAAATGTACTATGGGCACTGACAAATCTGCCCTTCAGCGAAGAATTTCGTCATGAAGTCATCGGTCCTGGATGCAAGGATTATGCCCGAAGCGTTGCTCGATTATCGGGTGTTGAACCTCCTAGAGGAAGCTATTCCACATGCGTTCCTGCAGTGGCAAGATTTCTTCTATCACCAACATCAGAGTATTTGTTGGCAATCCGAATATTGTTACATCTAGAGACAGGATGGTCTCCGGAGGAATCACGGCTTCTACGCCGCGAGGATGTAATTCACGAGGGCAATGTAGTCAGGGTGAGAACTACAAAGTTACGCGCCCGCAGAATTCGGTGGGAAAGTTTGCCAACCAGTGGAGGTCCGAGCCCGGGATGGAAATCCGGCGATCTCATCGTGCGAGCTGCAAACTCGATGAGATTCGCCCATTCTAATGCGGAGGAGGGGCAGCCATTTTGGGTTGCAGGATTTGCCGCCTATCGGGGGCAAGCGCCATATGACTACCCAGGATTCTCCATTCGGGATGCATTCCGCACAAATAGTACGACATTGAAGAGGCTGATCGATCACCACAACCTTCCTATATCTGAGCCGCATGATATGCGCCGGATCCGGAAGACCGTCAAGAGCATTCGAGCAGTCAGGTTAGGTACCTTACATGGGTCTGCTGGCGATGATCATTCTGTAGAAGTTTTTCAGGGATATTATGCGCCAACGACCACAGTTAACACGGTGGCTGCCCGTACTGTCATACGTGCGCAGGGCAAGGCGTTGCGCCGGGCGATCGAAGGCCCCACAGTGCATACAGAGTCGGCAGCAGATTTGGTTGGAAACAGGAATCAGGATGTGGCGCATATTGCTGGCGAAGTTGCTGGAGAATCTGACATTGAAAAGGAGCTATCAATAGCAGGTTGCTCCGCGCCTTACAATTCACCTTTTGAGGAAGACGGAAAGTTGTGTCATGCTTCCCCCTCCCTCTGTTTGGAATGCCCTAATGCAGTGGTATTCAGGGATCATTTGCCGCGACTGGCGGCCTACGAGAACATCTTGAGGGGGCTCAAAAATTCAATGAATCCAGTTGTCTTTGATGCGACCTATGGAAAGCAAAGTCGAAATCTCCATAATATCCTTAATTTGTTTGACCCGGCCGATGTGGAAATGGCTAGAGATCACCCTATGCCGCTGCATAGGGAGCTGGGAGAGAGGGGGGGCCTATGAAATTTGATATTGGCCAATATCCGCATGGTGATTGGCAACCTGTTTTCGCGGAGGACGATGTTGTGATCCCAAGGGGGCGGCGGGTGAATTCCGGTCCGGTTCCGTTATTTGGGGACATGCCGAGATGGGACCTCACCGCCATGGGCCTCGCGCCAAATATGTACGCGGCATCGGCGCAATTAGTGTTCGACCGTATTCCGAAGGACTGGGTACTAATTGCTAAAACCCTGGCGATGGCGATGCTAAACCCTGGACATCAGAAACTGCTAGATGCCGGCCTGTTCGGCATGAACCATGCCTACAAGATGGGAACAATTCGGGGGCAGAATTCTGAATTGGCGCTGCTTGCGGTGTGGTCTGAGAAGGTGGGTCTGACGGCAGACTTATCCCGGTGGACAGAGGATGATTGTAGATCGTATCTGTTAGAGGTTGAAACCGTTCGATCGAAGTACGCGCGGCAATCGGCTCAGAATGTTCTCCGGAGACTATATAGATGTAGGGGGATTATGGGAGGGCGAGGACTTTTATTCGAGGTCGAGCCGGCGGGATCGAAGGCCGTTAGCGGTGAAATTATGACCCGTCCGATATCTCCTGAGGTATTCTGGCCTCTAATCAAGGCGTGTTGGACATACATAGATGTATATGCGCCTGATGTTATCCGGGCTCGAAATGACATTCAAATGCAGATTTCCAGATCTTCCAAACTCAAGGCAGAGGGGCGTGGAAAAAAAATTAGCCCTCGGGAACGACGCCTTCGGATTGATCGTGGTATTGATGCCTGGTTGGCATCTTCGAGTGGATTCATTCCATTACACACTGCTTCCTATGGGAAAGCTCGGAGAGGCGAAGTAAACTGGGGAAGGCTTGGCATGTTTGTATCCCCATTTGGTGGGGGTAGACATGTATTTGAGGGCACATGTGGTGAACGCCGTAGAACCCTCGTCATGGAGTCTATTAGAGACGGATTCCCTGCGCAATACGGCCTCATCGCAGTTAATCCGATAGTTGTTGATCGGTCTGATGGCACTCGTGGTCCGTGGTGTCTTGGGTTCGACGACGTGAGCCTCTGGAAGGAGCTAGTTCAGCTGAGGAATGCTTGCTACATATTCGTGTCGATCATGTCTATGATGCGCGACAGTGAGGTTCAGGGTATTGCGGCGGGTGCGCTGGTCACGCACTATGGCGCCCCGGCAGTCGAGAGCAAAGTTCACAAGCACCGACCCGACGGGGGCACTCCACGTAGATGGTGGGTTAGTGATCCCGTTGTCAAGGCGATTGAAGTCGCGGAGGCGATTGCACTGGACGAAGACAAGATATTTGGCAGTGCTATGAAGGGAATGTCTACTGGGTTCAAGCCTTATTCTCAGATACCATCGTTTGTTTCATGGGTGAATAGTAATGCTGACGAAAGAGGGCTCGACAGGATCCCCGTGGAGCGTATCACTCCACATATGTTTCGTAGGACAATGAGTATGATAACAGCGAACGAGCCCGACGGGGAGATAGCTCTTGGAATCACGCTTAAGCACAATGCAGTTCGAGCCCTCGCCAATGCAACCACCTCGGGCTATGGTGCGGCTACGCCAGCCTGGGCCCGTGAATTCGAGCATGAGCAGAAGAACGTCAACGCGGGTGAACTGGTATCTGATTGGTCGCGTAATCGTAGCGGCGAAATCGTGGCTCGTGGCGGTGGTGAGAAGAATTTCGTGGATGGTCTGAACCGTGTTTCTGAAAAATTGGAATCGGTTGGCAAGATCGGCGACGAACGCATGCTCAGGAACCTTCTTCGCGACGAGTTCTCGTCGATTCGACTGGGTACAATCAATCACTGCTTAGGCGATCCGCAGAAGGCGCTATGTCTGGAAGGGCAGTCTGAATTAGTCCGAGCAGAGGGGCCGATCCCTAGCATGTGCCAGCCTGCGACCTGTCGTAATTCAGTTATCACGGTTGAGCAGTTATCGATATGGATGGAGGAGGAGAAAGATCTGACTGCAAAGTTGAGTGATCGAAGGATGTCTGAAGTGCATAGGGCTAGGTTGGTAAAGCAATTGGATAGCGTACGAACTGTCCTCGGGAGTCGAAGGCGGTGACGGATATGGGGCCGGTGCCGGTCGCGGCTGTGACCACCGGAAGCGAGCAGAAGTTGCGGGCAGCTATGAAGCGGCTTCTTGATGGTAAACCGATTAGAACTGATGGCCGTCTGATCAAAAGTAACCTGCATATTGAGGCCGGTGTTAGCAGGGCGACAATGAATCGGGCATTGGCAGTACTTGAGGAGTGGAACTCGACGGTGCGTGATACTCGGCCGCGTGATTCGAAGTATGCCGCACTAGAGCAGGAGGCTGCGGTTCTGCGTGCGACTGTCGCCAGGCTGAGGAAAGAAAATGGAGAGCTTGGTCGGAAGAACCGGGGAGCAGTGACCATAATTGCTGAATTGAATTCTGAACTGCGAGCATTGCGGGGCATGGATCCGACCGGAACTATTGTTCATTTGGTTCGTCCCAAGTCGTCGAGGGGGCGTTAGAGGGTTTCGGTCTCTCGTCCTAGGACGGTTTCCCGTGGGGGAAGAGGGCGTTGCATCAGCTCGATGTCCGGTTAGGCGTTGGTCGGAGGAGCGGCGATGCGCGGTCGTCCTCGGCGGAATGTCATGGATTCCAGAAGCGGTGTTCCTAGCCTCGAACGAAGTTCATGGGATTGGTGCTGTGGCTGCAGGATGCTTGTCCGTCCTGTTGCCACGATCATGCGTCGCGGGGGCTTCCTGCTGGCTCGGTCCGCTGTTCGATGGTCTCTGCGAGCAAGAGTCTGGGTTTGCTGGTGGGGGTTGGGTCGCCGAAGCCGACTGTTCGGTGTCGCTCAGACTGGACGCGATCGCGGTTGGGTCGCCTAGGAGTCCGTTGGGGCTTGATCATCTACATGGGGTCGGGCTGGATTCCGGTAATCAGGACCGCGGGATCAATCTGGAACCCGTAGGCGATCTTGACGATGGTCTCGAGCCTGACACCTTGCACGCCGCGTTCCGCCCGCCCGAGGTAGGTGAAGTGCACCCCGCACTTCTCGGCTGCAGTCTCCAGACTCCACCCACGGTGCTCTCGGATGCCTCGAAGACGGGCACCGAACTCTGCTGCTGGTCCTGAGACTGGGGTCTTCTTCGGTGCCGTCACCAGTGGAGTGCATGCGATTCGTCCGTGCCGGACCAGACCCTAATAGTCTAAATTGCTAGATTCGTTCGGTGCCTGACGATTCCCTTGAGATTTCAACTACCCACCGCCTGCGTCGGATGAGCCTGGAGCAGGGGTCACTCCCGCTGCTGGCAGCTGGTCCTCCCTATGACCAGGACGAGGTTGACCAGCTACTAACTCCCCCCAAGAGGCGGAAGGTCAAGGCAATGAAGGAGCTCTTCTCCGGTCTCAAGCCGGGTACGGCGATCCAAGCCGTGATCAAAGACGCTGTGTTCGGCGTCTATGCGATTGCCGGTGTGGCACGACTCTCGGAGATCGCCGGCGGCTTCTGCCTCGGGTCGACCATCCTGACTTTGGGCGTACGACCTGAGAAGTACGTGGTGTCGGTGTCAGTGCTCTCGTTGACCGGATTGCCTGCACTTGAGCTGAACTCCCACAACTTTGTGGGGTACGCCCGCCATGGACATCTGGTCCATGCGACATTTCAGAGTCGACACACAGACGAGGAGCTCCGGTTCGTTGGCTTCGCCGTCGGCGCGAGGGACTCCGGGATGCTGGGCGTTGGCCAGTGGATCATCCGCCAGCGTGGGTTGTACGCGCCCGCGCTTACGGGCATCACCCTCCTCGCCGGCACGCTGCAAACCTCTCTGATCTGTCCTCCACTCCTCAGATCTTGGGCGGAATTGGATGATCCCGTCGTTACGACACAAGACAGTTAAGCCCCGCACGACCTGAACACCCAGCTGCGACGTCGATCGCGCGGACCGATAGGCCCGCCGTCCGCCAGTGAGCTGAACCAGAACCCCCGAACTGAAGCAAGGATGATGCCTGTGGACACTGTCGAGTCCTATACCGCCACCACATGGTCCGACCCGATTGGCGGCACTGCTATCAAGGTCGCCGCCGTCTGCGCCTTGGACGAGCCGACTGAGTTCGACACAGCACCTACCCTCCGGGAGATCGCAGACGGTGCGGTGCTGACCGCGACTTTCATTGATCACCTGGTGCCTGTTGACAGCTGGCCAATACCCGATCGCGCGTTCGTTGATGCTCTCAACGAGTCGGTGGCTGATTTTGCGACCGTGGCCCCAGTCGTGGCCGTTCGGGTCAAGGGTCCAGGAGGAAGCGAAGGGCATTTGTGCCTGTGGATTGAGATGCGCCCTCGCGACCCACAACAGCTGCCACTGTGGTCGCTCTACTGTGAATGCCGTGACGACCAGTGCCTCTATATCAATGCCGCACGACTCCTGCGCAGCGGTGTCAAACATGTTGCAGCGGACAAGGATCCGCAGGTGCTGCGCGATCTTCTCGATCGTGACCGAGCTGGCGAGTGGCTAGGCCAGCCCGGCGGGTTCCCGATGTGGGGATCGACGATGTACTTACAGACAGTCTCACGGTTGACCGGATGGACGATGCACGAGTGCTGGGCCGTCGCGGACCACGCGGTCAAGGCCGGTGTGATCAGCATGGAGGGAGCCGTAGTGGGTTACCCGATCACAGTCCGCGACGTTCCTTCCGGGCCGATCATGAACTGGGATACGAACGAGCCCACCGATCCTGACGGCTGGGTCGTGTGGTGGAGCCGATTCGATGGCCGATACCAGGTCGAGGTGACTCGACTCAACAATGCCGACGCTAATTCGGGTCAGCTCACTGTCTACGCGGGTAGGACGGGTGAGGTGCTCCATAGTGAGCCAGTCGGGATCGCCTACGGCGCACCGTTTGGGCCAGACGTGAGCGATGTCGACCTGTGGCGGTGCCTCGCCATGGCCGCCGTCGACGAGCAGACCGAGAAGGACTCTGGAGGTCGGAACGGGTAGCTACGGCAACCACCTTCTTCGTGGTGAGGACACGTGACCGGCGAAGACACAGATTTCGGCACGTTGGATCACCGCCACCTGACTCGCAAAACGACATCTTCCCGACGTGAACAGATTCACCGCAGCGAAGCCGAGTGGAACTGGACGGCGGACTATCGATGAGTCTGACGCCGTCGAATGATTCCTGGCGACGCGGAACGGCCTATTGGATCCACCGATCCGCATCGGCGCGGGCACATGCCAGCACGGGGTAGGCGTCGCCGCGGCCGACTAGCCATTGCACAGGGCTCTGCCCGCCCAGTTCGTCGAATGGCGTGCACATCCAGGTTCCGCAGGTCCATGGATCCGCACCGCGGCGGAGTATCTGCCACACCTCGAGCAGATTGGGGTGCACGACGCGATCATCGGTGAACTGCCAGATGGGGAATACCCAGGCCCCGTCGGCGAGCGCACAGGCGAGGATCTCGTTGGCTGCGATTCGTGCGTCGAGCACAAGTGTGGGGATTTGGAGCCATTGGGCTACCTCGTCGGCACCGTAGAAGGGACCGACAACCTCGTCGATATGGCTTGTTCCGTCGCTCACGGCTTCGGCCCCTCGTGACGTGGATATTCCAACAGTGATGTTGCTTGGGGGAACGTCGTCGCAGAGGTGTGGACTTAGACGCCAGTCTCCGTGGCTGGGACCGATGGAGTACCTCATAGATGCTGGATGTCGTCCGGGCATCCCCATCATCAGGCCAGGCAGATGTTCAGTCCGCCCTTCTAGCGCTCCACCACCTCTGGCACCGAAGGCCCCTCCGAAGAGGGAGTGAGCACCCCAGGTCTCTAGTGCAATATGCGGCCTCCGTTGGCGCGGATCACTCATATCGGAACGGTAGCAGCGACGGCGTTGAAGCTGGGGCCGGAAACCACAGTTTGGCGAGCGGCGATGAGGGACAGGGTGGCCGCCATCATGGTTGCGTCGCTATGGAGGCTCTCAATGGGACGCGGCGCAGGTGCAAGTAGCGACGGCCCGAGAGGGGCCTCCGTCCGCCCCTCAAGGTTGCAGCCGGACATCGTCCGACGAAACAGCCCGTGCCCGCGCCCGGCGGTAAGCTCCGACCATGAGCGACGTGGAGATCCCAATCGCCGTCGACCTGCTCTTGGCCGCTCAGGCGCACGGTGTCGGTACCGGCCGGAGTGCCGCCGAGCAGATCGCTCATTGGGCGCGTATCGGCCAAGAGCTCGAGCTATCCCCCTCCGCTAGTCCTCGTCGGATCGCCGCGGTGCTGGAAGGATCCGCTTCGTACGACGACCTCAACTCGGTAGAAAAAGTCTGTGTACGCGGAACATGGAACGAGCGCATCCACGACGCCATCGCTGAACTTGATCTGCAGCTTGAGTTCGAAGCTGCTGGAGAGACTTGGTCCGAGGCCGATAGAGAGGGGTACCTCGTAATTCGCAACACCGGATCTACAGCGCCGCCCGATCCTCCCGACGAAGCATTTCGCTGATTTTCCGTCTGTCCGAGTGCGAACGCGAGCTGATCACAGTGGTCGTCAACCTCGGGATCGCAGCCTCCGAGGCTGCGGAATTAGTATCGGCCGGCCACCGGAGAACCAAGCGATCGTCGTCAAGAAACTCGCCATTGCCATCCCCCAGCGCAAGACATCTCTGCCACCGAAGGTGGAAAGTGTGGGGTTGTACGGCTGACATATTCGGGAACAAGGCTATTGCCTACCATCTGGGGATGGCCAAACCAACCCGTCCACGGTTCACCGATGAGAAGCGCCTTGCCATGTTTGTTCTGCGTGCCCGTCGCATCACATCGCACTCACTATGGCGTGAGCATCGCGACCTGTTGGAGAAGGCGCGAGGTGGCGAGATGAACATCACGGTCACGCACAACCTTCAAACGAACGAGGCAACCTACCTTCTCCGTGAGGAGTTCCCTGATGAGGAACTGCTCGAATCATTGGCCGCGCGCCTTCGCCCCCTCACACTCCCCAGCGAGGAGCTGTACTACTCGAAGGTGCTCGATTCGATCGCTGCGCTCGCGCCGAATGATCGGTTCCCTGAGTGCTTTGAGCCAATTGAGAATTGGCGGAAGATGTGGGAGGAGGTTGCCACTCGGGATGACTCCGCCCAAGGATATTTCGTCGCCACCGACCAGGGTGTCGCATCCGATCAGGACCTGATGTACGCGTGGTACTACGGCGATGTCGTGCACGCGGACGACAAGGAGGCTGCGGCGAAGGGACTCGGAGTCGAAGACAGGTATAAAGCAGCGGTCGGCATCGTTAGCCGGATTGTCGAATGTGCGGATCTAACTCTGTACCTCCTACGCTCACTCGTCGACGAGGGCGTCCTGGCGCTCGACCCAGAGTTATTCGAGCGGGAGGTAGTAGTCACCCGGACCGTGTTCGAGACGCCAGCCGAGTGGTACACGTCCGAGGTAGGGTCGCCTCTGCCGACGAGCACCTCGGCACTGGACCCTGACGTTTGGACTCCCGCGCACGACGCATTCGCCCCGCACTTGGAGACTTCAACACCATGTAAGAAGTGGTGGAAAAATAGGACGAGTCGAGCACCCAGCGATTAGGCATCACTTAAGAAACTTTCGGACTTCCACCTGACACCAGGCAACCTGCTCCTCGCAGGCTGGATTTTCGTGCAGTTAACACACTTCATGGAAGTCAGCGACGGTGCCAACATTGCCACTGATTCCATCCGTGACGACACTAGTGCAGTCGTCACGGACACAACCTGACAATCACCATAGATCGCACATCGTGACGGATCTCTGAATGAATTGGGAGAAATTCTTACATGGAACATGAAAAACCGTGGAACCTCAGCGTCCTGACCGGTGTTGCATCCGTTCTCGGTGAGACAGAGCACGGGCTCAATGGCCGCCAGATCGGAGACTTACTGGCTCGCTTGAAAATGGATGATCCTACACCGCAATCGTCCAAGCGCGACCGACTGGCGAACGCGTTTATTGCGTGGCAGAACGTGCATCAATCACCAAATCGAATTATTACATTCATCACTCATGCGATGGCGCCTGCCGGATACCGGAAAAAACCAGATCTGTTCACCCGAAGACAGGATGAGCTCGACGAGGTCCTCACTTTCGTAGGGCTCCGTATCACCAACAAGGGGCAAGTTTCAACCGGTGCGCGATCCAGTACCCTCGACGATGCAGCCCGCAACGCCACGTCATTGCTCACCGAACTCAGGCGACGCGGAACCCACCAGGAGGTATTGCGCTACTGCGACATCGAACTGCTCAAGAAGAACAACTTCCATGCGTCGATGGAGGCATGCAAAAGCGTCTTCGATCGGTTGCGATCGATCAGCGGTGCCGATGGTGACGGCGCAAGACTGGTAGACAATATCCTGGCGTTCGGAAAGTCGGGAGTGCCCGTCCTCGCCATCAACACTCTGCGTACGCAAACAGACAAGGATGAGCAGAGTGGATTCGCTAACCTCCTCAAAGGGATTTCTGGGATGTATAGAAACCCCGTTGCGCATGATCCTCGAATACTTCGAGCAGTGTCTGACACCGAGTTGCTCGAGCTCCTGACTACGCTTTCCATGATTCACCGAAGGCTCGACACCGTCGTCATCTGCTGACCGCACTATTGATCGTCAAATGGGGATGGTGAATACCGGGCTTGGCAGGAGTGGCAGAGTGCGTTGGTGACTTACAATCCCGCCATTGAGCGCTAGATGGTCCTCGGTTTACCATCACCAGTCTGACGAGGCATGCTGGCGGCGGCGAACCCTGCGGCGAGCACAGCGACCAGGCCGAGAACAACGTAAGTCCGCGCGTAGCGCCCAGTCCAGGACGAGAGCGCTGTGCCGGCCCACGGGGCGATCGCCATCATGGTGACGACGGGCGCAGATATGAGGCCGCTGAGGCGGACGTAGTGCGTTTGCCCCCAACGCTCGGTAATCGCCGTGGCCTGGATGAGGGTGCGGATTCCACGGACCACTCCAGCCCCCACCGCTACCAGAATCAATGCGGCCGCTGATCCCACGATGCCGAGCGCCGCAGTGGGCAGCGCTGTCGTGACCATCACGGCAACTGCGCGGCCACGCGGCCCGATACGGGCGGCCAACGGCAGGTACCCCACCCGGCCTAGCACCTGCCCGGCACCGCCCAGCCCTAGAGTCCACGCGGTAGAGCTGGGACTGAACCCGCGTTCAACCAGTAGCGGAACCCGGTTGAACACCACGGCGAACGCCACGAATGCGCCAAGACTCAGCGCGATCACCAATGCGGCGAAGGCCCCGCTGCGGGAGGCCCCGCGATGGTCGACGGCCATCGCGGAATGCGGCTCTGGTGCTTGTGGCCAGTGTCCTCGTAGCCCGAAACTGGGGATAGGCCAGCCCACCGTCTCCCATCACGTCCGCAAGCTCGCGGATGCCGGTTTCGTCAGCATGCACAAGGAGGGGACCAGCACCATCGTCTCGGTCAACTCCGCTTGCTGCGGGGGTCTTCCGCAGGCGGCGGATGCCGTGATGGGGCTGTTGGCCCAGCGCCCGTGCTGCCCAGAGGATTTGCCCGCCGGCGTCACGGTGCGCCCGATGGCCGACGGCGACTGGGACGCGGTGCTCCGCATCTGCGGCGACGAGATCGCCACCCGGACAGGTGAATCAGAGCCGTGTCTGCCGACGCGGGACGAGCTCGACCGTGAGTGGCTGCCGGGGCATCGATGGGTCGCCGAGGTGGATGGGGCGGTCGTCGGCTGGGCGGCATTGAGCCCCGCCTCGAGGCGAGGCCACGCCCGCGGCGTGGCGGAGGCCGAGATCTGCGTCGCGCAGGGCATGCGGGAGCGGGGCGTCGGGAAATCGCTGCTACGCACCCAGGTGATCGCCGCCGACGAGGACGGTGTGTGGATGCTGCAGACATCCATCTTCCCGAGCGACCGTGCGGCGATCGCGCTGCATCACTCCTCGGGGTTCCGCACCGTGGGTGTGCGCGAGCGCATTGTTCAGGTTGATGGGCAGTGGCGGGATACTGTGCTGCTCGAGCGCCGAGCGGCGGTGTAGCGCGTGGCCACGGTCTCGTCTGGGAATCTCACGCCGACGGGAAATCGTGGCGATGCACGTAGAACGCAGGCCCCGTCCGGTCATCGGAACAGCGAAAGCAGGCAGGGACGAGGCGCAAGGAGGCTGTGGACACCGAGATTCTGGGATCTCGATCAGAGGTAGCGGCAGACTTGGTCGGCGGAGCATGAGTTCGGGTCCGGCTTGCTCGCGTTCGCATGGAGATGGGAGATGGTCTCCCTGAGCGCCAGCAGCTCGGTGATCTGGGCGTCAAGCTCATCGAGTCGCTCGCCCAGCAGGCCCTGGACGTGCGAGCATGGCGTTTGGCCGCGTTCGCGGATCTCCAGAATCTGCCGGATTTGGGCGAGGGTCAGCCCGGCGGCCTGGCCCCGATGGATGAACCCGACCTGGCCCACGGCTTCGTCGGTGTAGTCCCGGTAGCCAGAGGCCAGTCGTTCGGCGGGGGTGAGGAGTCCGGACTCCTCGTAGAAGCGCAGGGTCTTGGTTGTCGTGCCGGTCGCCTCGGCGAGTTGCCCGATTCTCATGTGAGCCAAAGCCCCCTCCGTGATCGCCAGACTTGACCTTCCATCGTACTGGAAGGTTCATAATGGCGGACAGGAGTTCCTGAGTCACGACGAAGAGGTATCTGAGTGAGCGACAAGCTGTTCGATCTGGCGATTATCGGCTCCGGGGGCGGAGCCTTCGCGGCCGCAATCCGGGCCACAGGACTGGGCAAGCGGGTCGTGATGGTCGAGCGCGGAACCATCGGCGGGGCGTGCGTGAACACCGGGTGCGTGCCGTCGAAAGCACTCCTAGCCGCTGCGGAGGCCCGCCACGTCGCGTCAGACTCGGCCCGCTTCCCGGGGGTGGCGGCCTCGGCCGGACCGGTGGACATGCCCGCGCTGATCAAGGGCAAGGACGCCCTGGTGGAGAGCATGCGAGCGGAGAAGTACGTCGATCAGGCCGCCATCCACGGGTGGGACATGGTTGAGGGGGAGGCATCGTTCACCGGAACCCCGGATGCGCCACTGCTCCAGGTCACTTCGCCCGGCGGCGCGCTGCGGACGATCGAAGCCGAGCACTATCTCGTGGCCACCGGCTCAGCCCCCTACTTGCCCCCCATTCCGGGACTGGCCGAGGCCGGCTACCTGACCTCGACGACGGCGATGGAATTGGACGAGGTGCCCGAGACATTGCTGGTCCTGGGCGGGGGCTACGTCGCTCTGGAGTTGGCGCAGCTCTTCTCCAGGCTGGGCTCCCAGGTGACGATGCTGGTCCGCTCCCGGCTGGCCTCGCAGGAGGAGCCGGAGGCGTCCGAGGCGTTGGCCGGGGTGTTCGCGGACGAGGGGATTCGCGTGGTCCGACAGGCCGCCGTGAACACTGTGGAGCGCGACGACGGCAGCGGAGAGATCGTCGTCTCCGCGACCGTGGGCGGCGGGCAGGAGATGTTCCGGGCCGCGCAGCTGCTGGTGGCCGCGGGGCGTCGGCCCGTCACCGCGGAGCTGAATCTTGACCGGGTCGGGGTGAAGACCGGCACGTCCGGGAAGATTGTGGTGGATTTCCGGCTCGCCACGTCCAACCTGCGAGTCTGGGCCGCCGGGGACGTGACCGGCGAGAGGGAGTTCGTGTACGTCGCGGCGGCCCACGGCGCCCTCGCGGTGGAGAACGCGTTCACGGACACCGTCGCGGAGGTCGACTACCGGAATCTGCCCCGCGTCACCTTCACCAGTCCCGCTATCGGGGCGGTCGGGATGACGGAGCGGGACGCCGTGGCCGCCGGGATTGCCAGCGTCAGCCAGGTTCTGCCCCTGGAGTTCGTCCCGCGGGCGCAGGCCAACCGCGACACCCGCGGCTTCATCAAGGTCGTCGCCGATCGTGACAGCGGGCGGATCCTGGGCATCTCCGCGGTGGCGAAGGACGCCGGGGAGATCGCCGCCGCGGGCGTCTACATCCTCGAGGGGGCAATGACGACCTTGCAGGTCGCCGCCGCGTGGAGCCCCTATCTCACGATGGCGGAGGGCATTCGGATCGCCTGCAAGGCGTTCACCACCGACGTCGCCAGGCTCTCCTGCTGCGCGTGAGCTCGCGTCCCCGCTGCTGAAGCAAAGGAATCACATGACCGCCATCGACGAGAAAACCCTTGCGTACCTGCTGTCCCCATCCCGGTCGGGGCTCGACCCGAGCCTGTTCGTGCCGCTCCTGCGGCTGCTGGCCGAGGGTGAGCCCGTCACCGTCGCCGAACTAGCCACGGCCAGCGGGCAGAGCGAGGATGAGGCCCGGCAAGGACTGTTCGCAGTCTCAGACGCCGAGTACGACGATGACGGCCGCGTCATCGGCCTGGCCCTGACGCTGCGGCCCACGTCGCATCGCTTCACGGTGGCGGGTCGGCAGCTCTACACGTGGTGCGCGCTGGACACCCTCTTCTTCCCCTCGCTGATAGGGAAGGCCGCGACGATCGAGTCGACTTCCCCAGGCAGCGGGACCCCTATCCAGGTGACAACGGGCGCCGACGGCACGATCACATCCATGCAGCCCAACACCGCCGTCCTATCCCTCTTGATCCCGGAGCACGACGGACCCGTACGGTCCTCGTTCTGCAACCAGGTGCACTACTTCGCCTCCCGCGAGGAGGCCCAACCGTGGCTGGATGCACACCCCGATGGCGAAGTCCTAGACATCGCAGCCGCACACCGGGTCGGCGCCGCCATCGCGGCCTCAATGTTGTCGGAAACCCCTCCGCAGACCCGGGCGAACGGGCTACCTGTTCTCGAATGACGGATGGCGACGATGTCAGCCGCCGTTACTGGATCCAGTTAGGACCGACTTCCGACTGTCTGTCATGATCACTGGCGTGTCCTGCTAGCTCTCGCTGCATCTCGACACCTGCCCTACTCTGAGATAGAAGGCTCACGCGCGGATTACAGAATTCACGGGAGGCTCGGGTAGCTCCAAGCTATTCGATCGCCGGCAGTTGGACGGTGAACCGTGCGCCGTGGCCCTGCCCGTCGCTGCGGACGTGGATGGTGCCCCCGTGCGCCTCGACGAGGGCGCGGGTGATCGTCAGTCCGATCCCGCTGCCGCCGTGCTGGCGATCGCGCGCGGTGTCAGCACGGTAGAACCGGTCAAATAGATGTTCGAGATGCTCGGGGGCGATGCCCTCGCCGTTGTCTGAGATGGTGATCTCGACCCAGCCCTGGCCGTGGGGGCGGCTGGTGACGGTGACTGTGCCACCGGTGGGTGTGTGGCGTAGGGCGTTGTCGAGCAGGTTGCCGAGGACCTGGCCCATTCGGTCGGGGTCCGCGGTCACGGTTGTCGCGCCTCGCGCTTGCCCGCCCAGCGTGACGGCCTTGTCGTCGTAGCGCTCCTGAACGCTGCGGATCGCGGTGTCGATCAGCTCTGCCGTCGGGATCGAGACCGCGGCGATGCGCTCGCGGCCCTCCTCCGCGTGGGAGACCGCGGTGATGTCGCGGGCGAGGCGGCCCAGGCGGTGGGTGCTCAGACGCAGGATCTCCATGGTGCCGGCGTCGAGTTCGCGGACGCCGTCTTCGAGGGCCTCGAAGTATGAGTCGAGGGTGGCCAGGGGTGTGCGCATTTCATGGGCGAGGTCGGACAGCATCTGCCTGCGGGTCCCCTCGGTCTCCTCGAGCCGGTGGGCGAGCTCGTTGAAAGCGGCGGTGAGCTGGTCGAACTCGCGGCCCAGCCCGGGGCCGGCGACGCGGACCCCGTAGCGCCCACTTGTGATCTGCGCGGCGGACGCGGTCACGGAGGCGATGGAGCGTTGGACCCGGCGCGCGATGAACCAGCTGACCGCCAGCGCGAGCAGCACCGCGAACGCCAGCGCGATCGACCAGGTCAGGGTCATCGACCAGGCGTACGCCTCCTCAATGTGGGCGGCCTCCTCGGAGAGCCGGTCGATACCGGCCTGGTCGAGGTGATCGTGGAAGATGCCGGGCGCGACGGCCGCCGCGACCAGCCACGCGCTGACGGCGCAGCCGACGACCACCGCAGTTACCGCGGCGAGCAGCCGGGTGCCGAAGCTGGTTGCGGCGAGCTTGTCGCGCCGGGTCACTGCGCCAACCCCAGGCCGGTCCCCATCCGGTAGCCGACGCCGCGGACGGTGCGCACGTAGCGCCCGACGGTGGCGTCGTCGCCGAGTTTGCGACGCAGGTGGCCGATGTGCACGTCCACCAGGTGCTCGTCGCCCACCCACGACGGCCCCCACACCGCGGCGATCAGCCGCGTGCGGGTGAGGACAATGCTGGGGTCCCGCGATAGCGCCGCCAGGACGTTGAACTCCGTGCGGGTCAACGACACAGTGGCGTCGCCGACTGCGACCTCGCGGGCATCGATGTCGATGGACAGGTCCCCGAACGTGCGCACCTCTCGCGGCCGGGCCATGCCCGCAGGGGCCCCCGTTCGCGCGCGGGGACGGCGCATCATGGCCTGGATGCGGGCCATCAGCTCGCGGGGGCTGAAGGGCTTCGTCTGGTAGTCGTCGGCGCCGACGGACAGGCCGATGACGGTGTCGATCTCCTCGGCGCGGGCGGTGAGCATCACGACGTAGGCATCGGAGAAGGTGCGCAGCGCTCGGCACACCTCGACGCCGTCCAGTTTTGGTAGGCCTAGGTCGAGGACCACGACGTCGGGGTCGAATTGCCGCGCGAGATTCAGCGCGTCGTGGCCGTCGCCGGCGATGGCGACCTCGAATCCGTCGCGCTCCAAATACGATGCGACGAGCATGGCCAGCGACGCCTCGTCCTCGACGACCATCGCCCGCAGCCCGGTCGGCGGGCGCGGAGCCGGGGCCTGGCGGCTGGTCGTGGCGATGGTGTCTGGGTGCGGGGCCATGGCTCCATCATCGTCAGCACTACTTGTCCGCGGCATCCCGGCTGTCCGTCTTGACCAAATCTTCATGAAACGAACACCCGAATCATGGGGTCCACGCATCACGCTGTGGGAGGCACAGCGGCGGAGAATGCAGGACATAACAGGCAGGGGCGCGATGAGCTGGATCGGATGGTCAGCGATCGCCGCCGTGCTCGCATTGTGGGTGTTGGTGATCTACCTGGTCACCACTCTTTTTCGCGGGCCGGACCCTGCCGCTGGGTCCGGCCCCGATGACCCCTCCGCCCTCCGAACAAAGGACACAGTGACATGAGCAAGAAGACTCTCGCAGTAGGCGCCGCCGCCATCGCCCTGGTTCTGGGGTTGACCGCGTGCGGCAGCGGCGACACCGCCGCCACGGACACGACTGCCACTACGACGACCAGCGCGAGCGCCGCACAGACTCCCGCCGCCTCCGCGGAGGCGCACAACGACGCAGACGTGATGTTCGCGCAGATGATGATCCCGCACCACGCCCAAGCCGTGCAGATGAGCGAGATCTTGCTGGCCAAGGACGGCATCTCCGCGCCGATGGTGGCGCTGGCCGAGGAGATCAAGGCCGCCCAGGCCCCCGAGCTGGCGCAACTGACCGACTGGCTCGGGCAGTGGGGCGAGCCGACGGAGATGCCCAGCATGGGCCACGACATGGCCACAATGGAGGGCATGCTCAGCGAGCAGGATCTGCAGGACCTGACCGACGCCCAAGGCACCGACGCGTCGAAGCTGTTCCTCACCCAGATGATCGGCCACCACGAGGGCGCGATCACCATGGCCGAGGACGAGCTCAAGGACGGCCAGTTCCCCGCCGCGCTCGAGATGGCGCAGACCATCATCGACACCCAGCAGCAGGAGATCGACGTCATGCGGCAACTGCTGACCACGCTGTAACAGCTAGTTCCCACCCGACCGTCAGGAGATCCGCCCATGGCCAGCCCCGAGCACGGACACACCCCTCTCCCCTCGGGTCTGGCCGAGCATGGCCATACCGAGCACGCCGGGCACGCCCCCGCGGCCCCCATCGGGCACGGGGGACATGACAAGCACGCCGGGCACGGGGCACACGGTGAGATGTTCCGCCGCCGCTTCTGGGTCTGCCTGGCCCTGACCGTGCCGGTCGTGGTGTTCAGCCACATGATCGCCGACCTGCTCGGCTACACCATGCCCGAGTTCGCCGGCTCGATGTGGATCGCCCCGATCATCGGCACGGGCATCTACTTCTACGGAGGCCTGCCGTTCCTGACCGGCGGCTGGCACGAGGCCCGGACCCGCCAGCCCGGGATGATGCTGCTCATCGCCATGGCCATCACCGTCGCGTTCGTCGCGTCGTGGATCACCACTCTGGAGATCGGCGGGTTCAACCTCGACTTCTGGTGGGAACTGGCCCTGCTGATCGTGATCATGCTGCTGGGCCACTGGCTGGAGATGCGGGCGTTGGGCTCGGCGTCGGGGGCGCTCGACGCGCTGGCGGCGATGCTCCCGGACACCGCCGAGCTGATCACCGCGGACGGTGTCCGCGAGGTCCCGATCTCCGATCTCACCCGTGGTGACCTGGTGCTCGTGCGCGCTGGCGCCCGGGTGCCCGCCGACGGCGCAGTCACCGAGGGGCGCGCCGAGGTGGACGAGTCGATGATCACCGGCGAATCCGCACCAGTGATCCGGGCTCCTGGGGACACCATCGTCGCGGGCACCGTGGCCACCGATAGCGCCTTGCGGGTGCGGGTCACCGCGGTCGGGGAGGACACCGCGCTGGCGGGGATCCAGCGGATGGTCGCCGACGCGCAGGCGTCGTCCTCGCGCGCGCAGGCCCTCGCCGACAAGGCCGCCGCGTTCCTGTTCTACTTCGCGACGGTCGCGGGTATTGCGACGTTCGTGGTGTGGTCGCTGATCGGCAATGTCGATGAGGCGGTCGTGCGCACAGTCACCGTGCTTGTCATCGCTTGCCCGCATGCGTTGGGCCTGGCGATCCCGCTGGTCATCGCCATCTCCACCGAGCGTGCCGCGAAGGCGGGGGTGTTGGTCAAGGATCGGCTCGCGCTCGAGCGGATGCGCACCGTGGACGTGGTCTTGTTCGATAAGACCGGCACTCTCACCGAGGGCCAGCACCAGGTCACCGGTGTGGCCGCAGCCGCGGGGGTCGGCGAGGAGCAGCTGCTGGCGTTGGCCGCGGCGGTCGAGGCGGACAGTGAGCATCCCGTCGCCCGGGCCATTGTGGCCGCAGCGAGCCAGCGCGTGGCAACGGAGGATCGGTTGTCAGCGAATGATTTCCGGTCGGTGCCCGGGCGCGGCGTCCGGGCCACCATCGGCGGCGACACCGTCTCTGTCGGCGGCCCGGCGATGCTCGCGGACCTCGGCCTGACCGTGCCCGACGACGTCGCCGCCGCCACCGAAGCATGGGTGGCGCGCGGCGCGTCAGTGCTGCACGTGGTCCGGGGCGAGGACGTGCTCGGTGCGGTGGCCCTTGAGGACGCTGTCCGCGAGGAGTCCCGCCAGGCCATCGACGCCCTGCATGCCCGCGGGGTGAAGGTCGCGATGATCACCGGCGACGCCCAGCAAGTCGCCGACGCCGTCGCCGCAGACTTGGGGATCGACGAGGTGTTCGCCCAGGTGCTCCCCGAGCACAAGGACGCGAAGGTCGCCGAGCTGCAAGCCCGCGGGCACCGGGTGGCGATGGTCGGGGACGGCGTCAACGACGCGCCCGCGCTGGCCCGCGCCGACGTCGGCGTCGCGATCGGCGCCGGCACCGACGTGGCCATCGAGTCCGCCGGGGTGGTGCTCGCAGCGAACGACCCGCGGGCCGTGCTCTCCATCATCGTTCTCTCCCACGCCTCCTACCGGAAGATGTGGCAGAACCTCGTGTGGGCGGCGGGCTACAACATCCTCGCCGTTCCGCTCGCCGCCGGCGTCCTCGCATTCGCCGGAGTGGTGCTGCCCCCAGCGGCGGCGGCGGTGCTCATGTCGGTCTCGACGATCGTCGTGGCCCTCAACGCGCAGTTGCTGCGCCGCTTGGAGCTCGACCCCGCGCGACTCGCCCGCGCCTGAGTGCATCCCTTCATATCAATAGAAACGAGAAATAGTTTCCATGCCCGGATCTCGCACGTCCCGACAGCGCCGCCGCGCCCTCGCGGCCCTAGCCGTCCCCCTCGCCGCGATCGTGCTCGCGAGCTGCGCGTCCGCGCAGGAATCCCCTGACGGGGAGGCCGGCCCGGGATCGGCGTCGGCGGGTTCTGCGACGGCCCAGGTTGTCTTGGACCCGCCGCTCGACCACCTGCACGGGCTGCACCTCGGCGCCGACGGCGCGGTCCTCGCGGGAACCCATACCGGGGTGTTCGAGGTCGAGAGGTCTGGGCGCACCATGAAGGTCGGCGAGTCGGACGACGATTTCATGGGCCTGTCCGGGGTTCCGGGCACCAACAATCTTTTCGCCTCGGGCCATCCAGGGCGGTCGAGCAGTGCTCCGAACCCGTTGGGACTGACCGCGAGCAGCGATGGCGGACGCACCTGGGAGTCGCGATCACTGGTGGGGGAGATCGACTTCCATGCGTTGGCCACCGACGGCGAAGTCCTGATCGGCTTCGACGGCGTCACCGGCCTTATCGTCTCCAAAGACGGGGGATCCACGTGGACCCCCGGTGCCCCGATGCACGCTGCGGCTCTCGCCGCCACGGACAGCGGTATCTGGGCGGCGACCGCTGACGGCCTGCAGCACAGTCTCGACGCTGGCCGCACCTTCGCCGTCGTGCCCGGAGCCCCGCTTCTAGTTCGCGTCTCAGCCGCCGGGGACGGCTCCCTGTGGGGCGTTGACACCGGCGGTGTCGCCTGGCGTAGCCACAATGGCGAGGTGTGGGAGCAGCGGGACGTGGTGGGGCCGGTGGAGGCGGTGCTCGCGGTCGACTTCAACACCGCATACGCGATGACTGCGCAGACGCTGTACACGCTGGACTGAGCCACGGTATCTGGGTGCACGCTTCCCGCTCGCGCTCAACCTGGTCCTGGACCCGCCATCGTTGAATCCGCAGCCCCTGCACTGTCATTGACGTAGAAGGAGGTATCTTCCGCTGCTGGATGCCCGCCGGGTGACACACAAAAATAATCTACTATCTAACTTAGTAGGTTGAATTCTGCTGGCAACCTCTCCACCGGGGCTTAGCCAGAGTCCGTGCAGCAATGGTCTATGCCCAAAGGGGGCCAAACTCGTGACGATCAAGCTCTTGCCGAACCCTGAGCTTGATGCAGGCCAGAGAGCTCAAACACTCCAAACAGCAACGCTGGCTGTCGTCGCCCGCAGCGTCGGCTCGATCGGCGCTGGGACACTCTTGTTCCTCAGCTTTCCACCACGGACCACCTGGTTTCTCGCTCCGGTCGGGTTGGCGATTCTGACGCTCGTGCTGCAGGGACGTTCCCTGCGTGCAGGATTTGGCTACGGCTACCTGGCCGGGTTGGCGTTCTTCGTGCCGCTACTACCTTGGGTGGGTACATACGTGGGGGCTGTCCCCTGGCTGGCGTTAGCGGCGATTGAGGCCACTTCCGTAGCAGCCTTCGGGGCAGTAGTTGCAGTGGTCAACCGCTTTCCCATCGCACCACTATGGATAGCCAGCGCCTGGGTGGCCACAGAGGCGGTGCGGTCGCGAGTTCCTTTTGGAGGTTTTCCATGGGGGCGACTCGCCTTTGGCCAGGCGGACGGCCCCCTCCTTCCAGTCGCCGGGATCATCGGAGCGCCGGGCATATCATTTGCGATTGTTCTGATGGGAGCCGGCATCGCGGGACTCTTACAGTGCCTTCGAGGGCGTCGTAGTCGAGCCAGCGCTGGCCATCTCATTGCCGTTGCCGCGCCAGCCTTACTGGCAGTGATCGTCTCGTCGTCAACGGTGCCGGCGCAAAGTTCCACCACGGTCGCCGTGATCCAAGGAAACGTTCCGCGTCTTGGCCTGGACTTCAACGCCCAGCGGAGGGCGGTACTCGACAACCATGTCGCACAGACAGAACAGCTAGCTACAGAAGTCTCTGCTGGTCGTGCACCTCAGCCTCAGCTCGTAATCTGGCCAGAGAACGCCTCGGATCTGGACCCATTCCGCAACCCTGACGCTGCTGACCGCATCCACGATGCGGCCCGGAGGGTAGGGGTTCCGATTCTGGTGGGCACGGTGCTGCAGCAAGGTGATGGGACGACCTTGAACAGTGCGATCGTGTGGGACCCGGTCGAGGGGCCGGGCCAACAACACGTCAAACGCCAACTCGTGCCATTTGGCGAATATCTTCCGCTCCGCGGCATCGTGACGGCCCTGTCCTCGTACGCGGACCAAGCCGGAAATTTCGTTGCAGGAACGGGCAATGGCGTGGTCGACTTGAACGGCGTTCCGATCGCAGTAGCTACCTGTTACGAGGTTGCATTCGATGACTTGGTTGCCGAATCAGTCCAGTCCGGAGCACAGCTGATCACTGTCCCCACCAACAACGCCACTTTTGGGCGCACCGACATGACCTACCAGCAACTAGCGATGTCCCGAATTCGCGCAGTCGAACACGGCCGGAGCGTTCTTGTCGCCGCAACGAGCGGCGTCAGCGCCATCATCGAGCCGGATGGCTCTGTGCAACAGCAAACCGCGATATTCACTGCCGACATGCTCGTGGGGGCTGTTCCGCTCCGCACCGACATGACGTTGGCAACTCGATTCGGTGCCGGTGTCGAGATTTTTCTCTCGCTCCTCGTCGTGCCCGGGCTACTTATTGTTATACGCCGGAAGATTTCTGGAAAGCGGACCTGACGGGCCTTGCGCCATGGGTGGCGGCTAAGGCCACCCCGACGCCACCGAACACACACCCTTCCTGATGACCTTCGTGGAGGTCAACGGCCTTCTAGATCTCTAGATCCCGCACTGGAAGATCATCCTCGGGGAGCTGTCGAGCAGCTCGCGCCGATCTCTGGATGCGTGTTCGGATTCTGGCGAAGAGCGGTCAGAAACTGGCCGATCCGTTCATCGCTCACATCATCGAGTTTGAGTTGCCGCCCCCATGATTGCAGTGAAATCGCGGTGTCCATGCCCGGGTAGGGGGACATCAGCGCATACGGGACCTTGTCGATCTTTGACTCAAGAGCCGCCACCTCGTCCGCGATGAGCTGACTGGGGTCGTAGGTCACCCAGACGGCTCCGTGCTCCAACGAATGAACTGCATTCTCGTTGCGAACGGGCGAGGGATAAACCACGCCGGTGCAGGTTGCCCAGGCCTGATCGTGGGGACCTCCGAAAGGAGGACTCTGGTCATATGCCACAGTTTGCGGCGCCGCGACATGGTCACCTGCCGGATAGTCGATCGACACGACGCCGGCAATCCCCGTTGAGGGATCTGGGTTCTCGATGCTGGGCGCAAAGCGATTCGCCTCGGCCTTCTCCCGCGCCATCGGTATCACGGTGACTGCGATGAGGGCCACCAGAAAGATGATGAGCAGTGACGACGCGATCAGCATCCAGGGCACCCCTCGAGATCCCAGCATTGCCGACGGTCGACCTGACCTGCGGCCTTGCTGTTTCCGCCCGTCCCCGCGTGGGAGCTTCATCATCTGGGATTCCTTCATCTATGCAGACGCTACCTACTATGTATCTTAGTAGGAGTACTGATGGGCGCGCCACACACAGGTGGGTGCGCCCATGGCAACGAGAAACGAGGCCCCGCCATGCAGAACGACCGATGCGCCACCCCGTCCCTGTCCCGTCGCAGATTCTTGATCCTCGGAGCCAGCGCGGGTGCGGTCGCTACCGTGGCGGCCTGCAGCCGAGGGGGTAATGGACCGCCCTCCGCGGCAGGGCCGATCGGCCCCACTTCCTCAGCAGTGGAGCAAGCTGAGGCTGCGCGCCGCACTGCGGGGGGTCGGCAGGTCACGGCGGCACTGCGGGCTCGCCCCAGCACCATCGACCTTGGCGGCGTGCAGGTCGACACCTGGACCTACAACGATCAGATCCCCGGCCCGGAGATCCGGATGCGCCGCGGCGACGTGCTACGCGCGGATTTGGCTAATGAATTACCCCAAGAATCGACCATCCACTGGCACGGCGTGGCACTGCGCAACGATATGGATGGCGTGCCCGGATTGACTCAATCCGCAGTCCCAGGGGGCGGGTCGTTCGCCTACGAGTTCACTGCGCCCGACGCCGGCACTCACTGGTTCCATCCGCATGTCGGGATGCAACTTGATCGCGGTCTTTACGCGCCATTGATTGTCGAGGATCCAGACGAGGGCAGCGACTACGACATCGAGGCCGTTGTGGTCCTCGACGATTGGCTCGATGGCGTCGCAGGAACCCCCGACCAGTATCTGGACAAGCTCCGCAGGGAGGGGATGCCCATGAGCGACATGTCCGGGATGGGCCATGACATGGGCGGCATGGGTATGGGTGACCCCGAAAATCCTTTGGGACCAGATGTCGGAGATGTCTCGTATCCGCTCTACCTGATCAATGGCAAGACTGGCACGGACCCGGTCACGATACGTGGCCAGGCGGGGCAACGAATGCGGCTGCGAATCATCAACGCGGGTGCCGACACGCCGTTCCGTTTCGCGGTGGGCGGGCATCGGCTAACGGTCACCCACAGTGACGGGTATCCCGTCGAGCCCGTGCAAGCCAGCTCTCTGCTGATCGGGATGGGGGAACGATTCGATGTGTTGATCACGCTGGTGGACGGCGTTTTCCCCATTGTGGCGGCAGCGGAGGGGAAGGACGGCCAGGGGTTCGCAGTGCTGCGCACCGCCGCCTCAGGCGATGCGCCGGCGTCGACGGCGCGGCCAGGGGAGTTGAGCGGCGCACCGCTCTTGGGCGCGCAGTTGAAGTCGTCACAGCGGGTGCGAATCGGCCGTCGTGAGCCTGATCGCATCCACGACGTGAGGTTGGGGATGGATATGGAGGGCTATCGGTGGACGATCAATGGCGCTACCTACGACGACCATGCCCCGCTGGAGGTCTCCACAGGCCAGCGGGTGCGCTTGCGATTTATCAACCAAACCATGATGTTCCATCCGATGCACCTACACGGCCACACTTTTCAGGTCGTTGATGGCGCTGACTCCGGTGCCCGCAAGGACACCTCCATCGTCTTGCCGAACCAGACGGTGGAGGTTGACTTCGATGCGGTGAATCCGGGCCAGTGGTTGGTTCATTGCCACAATCTGTATCACGGCGAGGCGGGGATGATGACGAGCGTGTCTTACGTCCAGTAGCGCCGTATGGAGGGGACCGCTGGATTGCAGGTGGTGCGGATTCTGCGTGCTGCGGCCGCAGGGGAAGGAAGCGATGAGGCAGCTGCCTTCCCCTGCGGCCGCTGAGCCCTGGCCGTAGCCCTCCACAGCAATGCTACTATCCATCTTAGTATTACTGTAAGTAGTAGAAGGTGACAACGATGTGGACCTGTCTGATCAGGAGCATGCGGTGCCGACGGATTCCCTAGTGGCGGTGCGCCCGGCCTTCGCCCGGCCACTGGGTGACTGGCGGCACAGAGAGTGATCCTTCTTGCCGGAGGCATCGGAGACAGCTTCCAGTCCGCAGCGGCCAGTGGGCCGCTCGTCCTGGCCTTGGCAGCCTGCGTGTTGGCGGGACTCGTGTCCTTCGCCTCGCCGTGTGTGGTGCCGCTCGTGCCCGGATACCTGTCCTACCTCGCAGGGGTCGCAGGGGCGGAGGCACCGCCCCTCGCCGGCGATACTCGTGTTCGAGCACCCGGACGGTGGCGGGTGGCGGGAGCTGCGGGATTGTTCGTGGCCGGATTCACTGTCGTGTTCGTGTTGGCGACCGCGTCAGTATTCGGACTGATCGGCTCGTTGCGCATCAACCAGGACATTCTTCAACGTGTCGGCGGCGTCGTGACGATCATCATGGGGCTGGCCTTCATCGGGTGGTTCCCGATGCTCCAACGAGATACGCGTTTCGCGCCGATTCGCGTGTCCTCGCTCGCTGGTGCCCCGTTGCTGGGCGGCGTGTTCGGGCTGGGCTGGACACCGTGTCTGGGGCCCACACTTGCTGGGGTCCTGTCCGTTGCTGCCGGTACCAGTGGCACTACTGCGGCGCGGGGAGTGGTTCTGATCATCGCGTATTGCGTGGGGTTGGGGCTGCCATTCGTGGTCCTTGCATTCGGCTCCTCGAAGGCGCTCAGAAGCGTCGACTGGCTACGACGCAACTCCCGTGCCATTCAGGTCTTCGGTGGCATCATGCTTCTTGCGGTCGGCGTCGCGCTGGTGACCGGCGCGTGGGAGACCCTCGTCGGCTGGATACGGGACGAGTTCGTCAGCGACGTGGTGCTGCCGATATGACGGCAGCCACGGCGTGGGCCAGTCGCACCGCAATTGTGTGATGCGTGATGTCATGGGTACCTCTTCTCGAGGCGGGCGTTTGGCGCGACCCCGGCCCCACAGTCACGGATAGCATCAGATCCTGAGCGCGGGGGCATCAGCATCATGTGCGCAGCTGGTGGTTCCGCAGTGGGCCGACAACCGCCAGCCAAGGGAGAGACGTCTCCGAGGCGGCGTTTGCGCTTGACGATGCCCTTGAAACAACCTCGTCGCAGGCCCAAACTTCTGCGGCCTATCAGAATCGGCGGCCACCGTCCGGATGAGGCCTCTGCCCCGGCTAGATGGCTACACCAAGGCCATCGTCAGCTCAGACCCGAGCACCAGGACACACGCGGCCGTGACTGCGAGCCGGCCGATCAGGGTATGCGAGTCCGCGCGAAACAGGAACAGGCCCTGCCTGACCAAGGTGTATGCGGCGACCCCGCCGATGAAGAGGGCACCGGCAAAAGGCTGCCCGCCACCGAACCACAGGGCCAATGTGGTGATGGCGATCAGCAACGCCGCAGCAGCCTCAAACAGTTGAACCGGAATCCTCTTGACTGCCAGAGTCCGATCCGATGACCAAAGCCCCCACCGCGACGAGGTGGGTCGACCCGAACAGCAACCGGAGAGAAAACATCCCGGGCGGCCGATCGCCATGCCGAAGAATAGTCCAGGCGTTGTTGCATCCAGCACGGTCCCAAGGTCCATACCCGCTAATAAGGTGCCCACTGCCAACGTGGCAAACGCAACAAGCAGGAAGCCCTGGATGCAGGCGCCGGCGCGTGCGAAGTTCCGCATCGGCTCCCGATGCAGAACCAGATACCAGGCCTTCGCACCGATATATCCCAGCAGGCATCCGAGCACGGACATGCCGACGACTGGAACACTGCTGATCGGGGTGGATGCAAGGAGGATGCCTTGGAGGAGGACCGCGAACACAGCACCAGCGGCAACTAGTAATGGCCAACACCACAGGCGTAAGCCGGGGCCGTGATTGAAAGCCCAGGGGCGAGTGAAGGCTGCTGCTGTCTGCGGCTCCTCAAGAGGAGTCCCCCCATCGAGGAGAGAAGCTGCCACCGTCCACTGGCCGCCGGAGATTCCCTTCACCCGTGCGGTGACAGCGAATCTGCCGGAGTGCGAGGGGAGCGAACCTACCTTAAGGGTCCTGTCGAAGTGATCGGACTCATCGGGAGGCGCGCTGGCCCCGTGCCGAGTGCCGACAAAGCGTATCGACATGTCCTGAGGTGGCGGGCCTTCGCCAGCGGCACCCCAGTAGGTCACGGCCAGCCCTTGAGGCTCCATCTGTGAATACAGGTCGGAGCATCGGCCCGGCCCTTCCTCCGAGTCCGGCACGAGCGCTTCGGATCCAGTGGGGGTCTTCCCTGCCGACTCGGCCGATACGTCTTGGAGCACGGCCGAACGGGTGGTCTGCGGCATCGGCGGGGTCCGCGCGACGGATCCATCAAGGCGGGTGGGTTTGGCGAAGTTCCGCCTCCCAGATGGGCCGATCTGGGCTGCTGTCAACGGATGCGCAAGCGGATTCGGCAGGGGCCGCGGGGCGGCTAGCAGGGCAGCGGGAGCGGTCGCTCCCGCCGCGGGATGCATTTCAGCAATCGAGCTTCGTGACGGGCTCTGCGGAGCCCTCGCGCGCGGCGTGCGTGCCTTCGGCTTGGCCCGCTTCTTGTTTGACTTCTTACCCACGTTTCGTCCCAATCAGCTGGATGTGGAGCGGAGCGGAGCGGTCTGCACCGCTGCCATCTACTAGCCATCTTAGTAGGTTACCTACTAAGATGGCTAGTAGATGGCAGGCGGAAGACTCCAGCGGAGGTGGACGGAAATGTGGAATGGATGGACCGTTGCGGGCACAGTGGCGGCACTCGTCGGTGGATGGGCAGTGATCATGGTTGCCAGTTGGGTGGCGGCTGGATATGCCGTGTTCGGGCGGCGGTAGCACCAGCAGAGCCTTGAGGCAGGCGGGGTGAAGGGTTGGCAGCATGGAGCCAGGGCGGCCATACACGAAGTCGCTGCCGGGTCGGCCAGTCGGGCGAGGAGGCGCGGGGCGCTCTTCGGTTGCTTGCGCACCTTTCGCGGACCCCGGCATGGGCCGGGTTTCCGGATCGAACTCGGCCGCAGATCGGCATTGGTCGATGATCTCAGGGGTGATACTGGGTCACCCCGCAGAGTCGGTCTTGCCGACTACCTACTATGTTAAATAGTAGAATTGTGCTGACTGAAAATTGTACGATGCGCCAGCAGTCACTCAAGGTAAGGAGTGCGTCGATGGAGACGCATCGTCGAAGCCCCGATTCGGTTCGGCCGCCAGCTCAGTGGGATAGCGCCAACTCCGACGCTGAAATCCGAGTTAGGTGCCGCTGATATTCGGCGACGCAGTGGCAAACCCCGATGAGCGGAGTGCAATATGCGAGCTAGTTTGAACCGTAGCGGCGGGTGGAGTTGGACGCGCGCTGCATCTGCCGGATTCATAGCCGCGATCGCAGTCGGAATCCCAACAGATGTGATCGATACACCGTACTTCACGCGCATGCTGTCGACGCGGTGGTGGGACTATCTCACCCTGGCGGCGATTGCTGTTTTAAGCGCCGCATGGTTTGGCCTACGTCGACCACGGGCCAACCAAGGCCGGGCCGATGCGCCTGGGGTTGTGGGTCTTTTGGGTAGTGCGCTCGCAGTGGGATGCCCGATCTGCAACAAGGCGGTGGTGGCACTACTCGGCGTCTCCGGCGCGCTCACCATTTGGGCGCCAATCCAGCCACTGCTGGCGGCGGCCTCGGTGGCCATACTGTTTACGGCGTTGATAGTGCGATGGCGAGGGATCCGTTGCGACAACGGCACGTGCGTCCCCGGCGCGACCATGCTCGACAACCAGTCCCTCGAACGGCGAGGGGCTTCCGCCGATCAGCCCAGAACTGGGCAGGAAAGCACCG
Organism: Tomitella biformata AHU 1821; assembly: GCF_000524475.1. Lineage (GTDB taxonomy): Bacteria > Actinomycetota > Actinomycetes > Mycobacteriales > Mycobacteriaceae > Tomitella > Tomitella biformata. The sequence continues at coordinate 110,021 of NZ_BAVQ01000035.1, forward strand.
CCACAACAGCCAGTGCTGTTCCGGCGACCGCGACAGGCGCCACTGCAGTCAGCGCAAAGGCCGCGCCGAAGTGAAATCCCCGTCGTGCCCATCCGCTGCCCGTCGGTCCACCTGGCCGTAGACGGGACAGCCGCAAGTCCACTGCCGTATTGGCCATGGCAAGAGAACCGTCGGGGAAGTGCGCAGGCTGTGTCGAGAGGACTGTGAGCGCAGAACGCACCGTGCTGGGCCCGTATGCCCTGGCGGCGAATGCATCTGCCGCCAACTCGGCCAACTCGCGCACAGCGTGGGGAGCCAGCCGAAACAGTGGCACGAACGGGAACACCTCTGCGAGCACGTCGAACGTCGCGATTATCAGGTGGTGACGGCCGCGCAGATGCGCGCGTTCGTGTGCGAGGACCGCAGAGACCTCTGTTTCGCTGAGGAATTGCGCAAGTCCCTCTGATGCCACGATCACCCCGGGACGGCCGGCGAGGCTGAACGCCACTGGCCGTGGGTGATCTATCCACCACGTCTGCGGGTCACCGCATTTAGACGTGGACACCATGCGCAGCGCTGACAAATGTGAGCGGCGCGACCTTGTGCGCTGGGACGATCTGCGTACGGTCACGATCGCGGTCCGTATCGCCGCTGCCGCAAGCACTACCATCCCCAGCAGGCCCGCGAATATTTCAATTTCCGGCAGCGCTCCGTGCGACAACGCCTGCCAGCACGATTGGGCCAGTGACAGGAAAGCGGGAAACCTGCCGTGGCTGGGTACCAAGAGCAGCGCTACGGCAGCAGCTGCGGACCCGAAGATTGCTACGGCAGACACCGCCCACGCAGTCAGCAATGCGGCGGGATCGGTTCGGGTGGTGCTGGACGCGATCAACCTCCGCGGTAATAGCCACCCGACGGCCACCGCGCTCAGCAGCAGCGCCAGTGCGATGATCATGGCCTGGAGCGCTTCTTTCGAAGGGCATTGCGGAGCATTGCAGACTCAACTTCACTGGCAGTTTGAGTGAAATGCAGGAGCACTGCTTGTGGGTCTCCTGAATCATCGAGCACCTTGCGCAGCAAGTTCGCCGCAGCTTCAGCCTTGGTGTGCATAGGCCGGTAGTAATAGGCCTTGCCGACAAGTTCCCGGGTAACCCACTCTTTGCTGTGCAGATTATCGAGCACGGTCATGACCGTGGTGTAGGCGAGGACGCGGTCAGTCTTCAATCGCGCGAGCACTCCGCGAACGTTCAATGGGGCCGCCTCATGCCACAGCACATCCATGATCGCCGCTTCGAGATCTCCTAGTCCGCGCATGCCACCTCCCCGTGAGCTTGTCGCGTCCGTGCACTTACACGACCAGCATCTATTCCGACTTCCACTAAGCCCCATAGTAGTCGAGTCGTGGAGGGGTTTGCCGCAAGGGAGGTGCCGGCGTCGAGGTGTCGGTGCCGGTCCTGGCCGCATAGCGAAGGCGTTGCTTTGCCCTGGGATTCTGCGGCCCGCGGGTGCGTCGCAAGTGATGGGAGTGGCCCAAGTTGCAGAAGATGACAGCTGAAGCCCGCCAACCTACTATGCTACTTAGTAGGTTGGCGGGCTTCTTGGCTACGGCGACGACCGCGGCAGTGTGCCCCACTCTCGAGTATGCGACAGCGTAATCGGGCCTAGACGAAGGAGAGTGATGTGCGTCAACGCTATCGATCTGGACCGAGGCGAGCTCTTTGCTCCGAGGCCTTGGTCGGTCTCGCGGCCGCTGCCGCAGTCACCATCGCGTTGCCGGGCGCGGCTATGGCAATTCCACCGCCCCCGAACCCTCAGCCCGAAGAGATCCAGCAGGCATCAGATCTCGTCGAGCAGAGTGTGTCCCAAATCAGCGCCCTTATTGCACAGGTAGCGGCGGCTGATCAACAGCTAGCCGAGATTGACGAGCAGTTGGCGACCCAACGTGAGGACGCAAACAAAGCGCTGGTAGATCTGCAAAATTCCCGCGACATCGCGGCTTCTGCAGCCGCAGTCGCCAACCATGCCCGAATCCAACTCGACTCTGCCGGTGCGGCGATTTTGCAGGCGCAAGAGCGGTTCAACAAATTTCTCGTCGCAGCCTACCGCCAGGGAGGAACCACCAGCTCACTCTCCGTCCTCGTCGATTCAATCGGTCCGGATGAGCTCCTGACAAGATCTAGCATGCTCGCCGCAGTGGCGGATAAGCACAATTCAGCAATGGAAAACCTGGAGCGAGCCAGGATCACGGAGGCGAACACGGATTCTGCTGCACGTGCCTCCCAGGTGTCGGCCGAGAATGCGCTAACAGAGTCAGAACGGAAGAAGGATGAGGCGCAATCGGCGATTGCCGCGTCTCTCGCTTCTCAGGATTCTGCCGTTAACCGGATAGATCAAATCACTCAAGACCGCGAGACGGCGCAAGCAGAACTGGATCTAGCCAGAGCGAATGTGGCGGGCTTGCAAAATCAACGCGAAGTGTATGCGCAACAGCAGGCCAAACGCGAGGCCGATGAGGCTGCATCCAGGGAAGCTGCAGACACAGCGAGCCAGGCAGCCGCCGATGCGGCTGCCCGCGCTGCCGCTGATGTCGCAGCACAACGGCGGGCCGCGGCAATCGCTGAGCAAGAGCGCCCGCACACGCAGATTGTCGACGAGAGTGTCCAGCAAGGCCATGCCGTCGAATCTGCGCCCATCCAGAACCCAGCCCCCTCGGGCGCCAGCGATGGGGGTGCCACGAACTCAGGTCTATCCGGGAACGCGGCCATTGAGACCGTTATCGACCGTGCGATGTCGCAACTGGGAGTCCGCTACTCATGGGGTGGTGGGAGCGCAAACGGCCCGACTGTCGGAATTCGAGACGGCGGGGTTGCGGACACATTCGGCGACTACAAGAACGTAGGATTCGATTGCTCGGGGTTGATGATGTACGCCTTCGCGGGCGCGGGCATCTCCTTACCTCATTACTCTGGATACCAGTACACCTCGGGAACCCACATCCCCACGTCTGAAATGAGGCGCGGCGACCTGATCTTCTACGGCCCTGACGGCGGTCAGCACGAAGCCCTCTATCTTGGGAACGGGCAAATGCTCGAAGCTGCGCAGTCAGGCGACGTGGTCAAAATATCACCGGTGCGTTGGGGCGGAATGACGCCATTTGTGACCCGGCTGCTGTGACCCGGCTGCTGTGACCCGGCTGCTGTGACCTGGCGTCGAGACGTTGCAGTGCGACGCAGCATGCCGGCGCTTCTATGCAGACGGGTGGACTAGCAAGCTTTCCTCGGGCGATGCGGCTCACTGGTACGGGGGAGCGGCCATCTCTGCTCTCTGCCGCCCACAGCACGCTGCGAGGCCATCGCGAAACGTTGTCTACTATGCTGGGTAGTATGTGGGTCAGTTTCGGTGGAAGGCGGCAGTGGTGAGATCGGTCCCGATCAAAGGGGCGCGTTGCTTCTGTGCAGTTGTCATGGCCATCGCCGTCGCCCTGGTCGCTGCCAGTTGCTCGACGGGCGGCGACGCGGTGGCGACCGGCGGCGGAACCTTCGACTTCGTCTCGCCTGGCGGCCAGACCACGATCCGATACGACCCGCCCGCCGTTCGCGGCGCCATTGGCGAACTGTCCGGCGACGACCTCATGGAGCCAGGGGTCTCCGTGGGCCTAGAGAACTTCCCCGGCCAGGTGGTGGTGATCAACGTCTGGGGGCAATGGTGCGGGCCGTGCCGCGCGGAGGCACCAGCCTTGGAGCAGGTGGCGCTCACGATGAAGGACCAGGGCGTGCAGTTCCTCGGCATCAACGTCCGGGATAACAACCGCGCCGCGGCACAGGACTTCGTCACCGCCTACGACTTGACCTATCCGTCGATCTACGACCCGAAGATGCGTGCGCTCATGGCACTCGGCTCGTTTCCTACCAGTGTCGTCCCGGCAACGTTGGTGCTGGACCGAGAACATCGCGTCGCCGCGGTGTTCCTCAAGGCCATCACTGCCGAGGAACTGCAACCCGTCGTTGAGCAGATCGCCGCGGAGAAGTAGAGAACCAGAATCCCAGTGACTGATCTGATCCTCGCGGGGCCTTCAACTCCGACTTGGTGCTGCCGGCAAGAGTGTCAAGGAAGAGGAAACTGACGTGAGCACACCCACGTGGCAGTCACTGCCGCGCAAGCTCGCCGCCACCTGTCGCAACCTCTGGCGCTCGCTTACCAGCATGCGCACGGCGCTGGTGCTGCTGTTCCTGCTGGCCCTGGCCTCGATCCCCGGTGCCCTGGTGCCGCAGCGCAGCCTCAACGCGCAGAAGGTCGACCAATACATCGCGGACAACCCGGTCATCGGGCCGCTGTTCGACACGCTGCAGATGTACGAGGTCTTCGGCAGTTCCTGGTTCACCGCGATCTACGTGCTGCTGTTCATCTCGCTCATCGGCTGCATCACACCCCGGGTGGCCGAGCACTTCCGCGCGTTGCGCACGCCCCCCGTGCGCGCTCCCCGCCGGCTCGCACGGCTGCCGCACCACGCCGCAGCAACCCTGCCGGGGTCCGCCCAGGAGAACGCGGACAAGGTGGAGGAGGCGCTGCGCGGCTGGCGCAAGACCACCCGCACAGAGGCCGACGGGACTATCACGATCTCCGCGGAGAAGGGCTACCTGCGCGAGGCCGGCAACCTCGTCTTCCACATCGCGCTCGTCGGCGTGCTGCTCACGGTCGCGCTGGGCAAGATCTTCGGCTACGAGGGCAACGTCATCGTCATCGCCGACGGCAAGAGCGGCATCTGCAACACGTCGCCGTCAGGCTATGACACTTTTCGGGCCGGGCTCAGCGAGGACGGCACCGGGCTACACCCGTTCTGCGTGGACGTGCTGGACTTCAAGGCGGACTACTTGCCGAACGGGCAGGCCGAGATGTTCACCTCGAACATCCGGTACCAAGCCGCCGAAGATCTGAACACCGACACCTGGCACGACTACCGACTGCGCGTCAACGAACCGCTGCGGGTCGACGGTGCCCGGGTGTACCTGCAGGGGCACGCGTTCGCCCCGACGTTCACGGTGACCTTCCCTGATGGCACGTCGCGGACGAAGACGCAGCCTTTCGCGCCGGAGGAGGTGCTGACGTTCCTCAGCAGCGGCGCGGTGCTGTTCGACCCGCCGGCGGAGATGGGGCTCAGCCGCGAGGACTCCCGCAAGAGTCAGATCGCGCTTGAGGGGCTGTTCGCGCCGACGTCGCAGCTCGGGGGCGAGACCGGGAAGCTGTTGACGTCTAGCTGGCCTCAGATGCTGGACCCCATGGTGGCCATCGATATCTACAAGGGTGACTCCGGCCTGGACAGCGGTGTCGCGATGTCGGTCTTCCGACTGAATCCACAGCCCATCGCGCAGGGCCGCCTGGTCAAGCAGGAGCGGGTGAACCTGAGCGTGGGCGAGTCCGTCACCCTCGAGGACGGCACCATCGTTCGCTTCGACGGCGCGGAGGAGTTCGCGAACCTGCAGGTCTCCTACGACCCGGCGCAGTTTTGGGTGCTCGTGTCGGCGGTGACGATGATGGCCGGGATGCTCATCTCGCTGGTGATCAAGCGCCGGCGGATCTGGGCCCGGATCACCCCTGTCGCAATTGCCGGCGGTCCGCCTGGTGAATCTGGCGATGGATTCGAGGTCGCGGAACGCCGCGCAGTAGTAGAGCTTGGCGGACTTGCCAGAACCGACCACGCGGGGTGGGGCGAGGAGTTCAAGAGACTCGGGAAGCAACTGCTTGCCGAGGAACCACGAGAAGAGCAGCGTCCGCCCCAGGCGTGACGCGGGAGAAGAGCTATGCCTGTAAATCAGACGTTTGCGGACTTTAGTGATCTGGCCTTCAAATCGGCGTTTGGGGTGCTCGTCCTTGCGGTGCTCCTGATTCTGTTCTCCTATTCGGCGGTGCGGACGAACGCCATCGTGGCCAAGGACGAAGCGCGCGAGTTGGTCGGCTCCGTCCCCGGCGGCGGGGCACTCGACGGCGCCACCACCGAACCCACGGCGATCGACGACGACGCGCCCCGGCCGCTGTTCGAGCGCTTGGCGAACATGGGCTTCGCGCTGACGATCCTCGGTTTCGTGCTGCTCGCCAGCTCGATGCTGCTGCGCGGTTTTTCCGCGTCGCGCATGCCGCTCGGCAACATGTACGAGTTCGTGACGATGACCTGCGTCGTCGGCATCGGCGTCGGCCTGATTACGTTCCGAAGCCAGGAGAAGCGGCCGCTGCTGGCATTCGTCCTGGTCCCCGTAGTGATCCTCCTGTTTGTCGCTGGCACTATTCTCTATTCAGAGTCCGCACCGGTGGTGCCCGCGCTGCAGTCCTACTGGCTGCCGATCCACGTCACGGTCATCTGCCTCGGCAGCGGCATTTTCCTCGTCTCCGGCGTGGCCAGCATGCTGTTCCTCTACCGCATCAAATACCCGCAGGGGCAGGAGCGGGACACCCGCTTCGGCCGCTTCGCTGTGAAGCTGCCGGACGCGCAGTACCTCGACCGGCTCGCGTACAAGACCGTCGTCATCGCGTTCCCGGTCTTCGGCGCGGGCGTGATCATGGGGGCCATCTGGGCCGAGGCCGCCTGGGGCCGGTTCTGGGGCTGGGACCCCAAGGAGACGGTCTCCTTCATTGCCTGGGTCGTCTACGCCGCCTACCTGCATGCCCGGGCGACGGCCGGCTGGCGCGACACGAAGGCAGCGTGGATCAACATCATCGGGTTCGTGGCGATGCTGTTCAACCTGTTCATCATCAACATGGTGGTCTCCGGCCTGCACTCGTACGCCGGGCTGAACTGACAGCTAGAGATAGCCAGCCGCACGACTGTTCGCCGAGGCGGGACTGCCCGAATCTCCCCTGAACGGTATACCCGTATGGGGTTTATCGACCCCATTCGAACCGCGAGAGGGGCCACCACTCCGGTTGGCAGGGCCTCTGCCCGCACTTATCACGTTTTCCGCACCCTTCTTATACCCCCACCACCACTGTATCGCCTGATTTAGCTATCATCGTTGTATGACGATTGATTCTATTGATGGCTGCACGACCAGGGCAGGCTCCGGGACGGGGTTGGGGGTGGCTGCCGCGCTGTTCCACAGCCTCTCCGACGAGACCAGGTTGGCGATTGTGCGCCGCCTCGCCGATGGGGAGGCTCGTGTTGTCGACCTTGTCGGCGAGCTCGGGTTAGCGCAATCGACGGTGTCCGCGCACGTCGCCTGCCTGCGGGACTGCCATCTGGTCGAAGGCCGCCCCGAGGGCCGGCAAGTGTTCTACTCCCTCACCCGCCCAGAGCTCCTAGACCTGCTCGCCGCCGCCGAGACGCTGCTGGCCGCGACTGGCAACGCGGTCGCGCTGTGCCCGATCTACGGCATCGACACTGGAGCCCAGTCATGAGCGACGCCTGCGGCTGCGGCCCCGATGAACCAGGACTCGATGGGGAGGAAACCCACGAGCCAGTGAGGTTCTGGCAGGTCACCGAGATCCGTGCCGCCGCGATCGCCGGAGTACTGCTCCTGGCCGGGTTCATCACCGAATGGACCGGTGGGCCGCGCGCGGTCGAACTCGGCCTCCATGCGGCCGCGCTGCTCATAGCCGGCTACACCTTCGTGCCGTCCACGCTCAAGCGGCTGGCGAAGGGCAAGATCGGCGTCGGCACCCTGATGACGATCGCCGCGGTCGGCGCGGTCCTCCTCGGTGCGGTCGGCGAGGCTGCGATGCTCGCGTTCCTGTTCACGATCAGCGAGGGCCTCGAGGAATACGCCGTCACCCGCACCCGCCGCGGACTCCGGGCCCTGCTCTCCCTCGTCCCCGACACCGCCACCGTGCTCCGCGACGGCCGTGAGCAGACTGTGCCGCCGGCACAGCTGCGACTCGGGGACATCATGATCGTCAAGCCCGGCGAGCGGCTCGCCACCGACGGCGTCATCCGCAGCGGCCGCACCGCGCTGGACAACTCCGCGATCACCGGCGAATCGGTGCCGGTTGAGGCAGGCCCTGGCGACGACGCGTTCGCCGGCGCCATCAACGGCACCGGCGTCCTCGAAGTCGAGGTCACGGCCGCCGCGGAGGACAACTCCCTCGCGAAGATTGTGCGGATCGTCGAGGCCGAACAGTCCCGCAAGGGCGAGGCACAGCGCTTGGCCGACAAAATCGCGAAACCCCTAGTCCCGGGCGTGATGCTCGCCGCCGCGCTCATCGCCCTCATCGGCGGACTGCTCGGAGATCCGCTGGTGTGGATCGAGCGGGCGCTCGTGGTCCTCGTCGCCGCGTCGCCCTGCGCGCTGGCGATCGCGGTCCCGGTCACAGTGGTTGCCGCGATCGGCGCAGCCAGCAAGTTCGGCGTCCTCATCAAGGGCGGGGCCGCACTCGAGGAGCTTGGCAGGATCCGCATCGTCGCCCTCGACAAGACCGGGACGCTGACCCGCAACCGGCCGGTGGTCATCGAGGTCACCGCTATCGGCGGGGTCACCGAGTCCGAGGTCCTGCGGGTCGCCGCGGCGCTCGAAGCCCGCAGCGAGCACCCCCTCGCTCAGGCGATCATTGCCGCCGCCGGCGATGTGGTCCCGGCTGAGGACGCCGCCGCGGTGGTCGGGGCTGGGCTGACCGGGACCGTCGACGGCATTCCCGCCCGGCTCGGACGGCCTGGGTGGCTCGACCACGGCACACTCGCCTCCGATGTCGAGCGGATGCAGAGCGCCGGAGCCACGGCCGTGCTGATCGAGCACGGCAACGTGGTGATCGGGGCAGTCGCGGTTCGTGACGAGTTGCGGCCGGAAGCCCGCGAGGTGATCACGGGGTTGCGCCGAGACGGCTACGAGATCGCGATGCTCACTGGTGACAACGCACTGACCGCCCATGCCCTGGCCGCCGATGTGGGCATCGACACTGTGCACGCGGATCTGCGGCCCGAGGATAAGGCCCGTATCGTCGCCGCGATGCGGGCGGACAGGCCGACGGCGATGGTCGGTGACGGTGTCAACGACGCCCCGGCGCTGGCCACCGCCGATCTGGGGATCGCGATGGGCGCGATGGGCGCCGATGTCGCCATCGAGACCGCGGACGTGGCGTTGATGGGCGAGGATCTGCGGCATCTTCCGCAGGCGCTCGGTCACGCCCGCCGGGCGCGGCGAATCATGATCCAGAACGTCGGCTTGTCGCTGGCGATCATCACCGTGCTGATGCCGCTGGCGCTGTTCGGGGTCCTCGGTCTGGCCGCGGTGGTTCTCGTTCATGAGGTCGCCGAGATATTCGTCATCGCCAACGGGGTCCGTGCCGGCCGCGGGAGCAAGCTCGCCGCAGCACCTGTGGAACTCCCGGTGCTGGCGCAGATCGGAGGAAGCCGGTCATGACTTCCACTGAGAGCGCAGAGTCGGAGCCATTCGCGGCGTCCCCGCGGCGGCTGGGCCGGGGCACCTTTCTCATCGTCGCTGGAATCTCGATCGTGGTTGCGCTCATCGTTGATCCGGTGGCCCGCGGGGTCTTGTCGGACGGGCAGATCATCGATCTTGGTGTGCTGGAGTTGCGACTGGCATACAACAGCGGGGTCGCATTCAGTCTTGGAGCGCAGCTTCCAGCGATCGTGATTGTGGCGGTGACCGCCACAATCACCGCCACGATTGGGGTGTATGCCTGGCGGACCGCGCCCGAGGTATCGCGACTCCAGAGCATCGGCCTAGCGGCGATCGTCGCTGGTGCCGCCGCCAACGTCATCGACCGGATCCTCGACGGCAAGGTAACCGACTACTTCCACACCGGCTGGTGGCCCACCTTCAACCTCGCAGACGTCTATATCACCAGCGGGGTGGTCCTTGTCATGGGTGCGCTGATCTTCGCGAACGACACCAGAACGGAATCCTCATCATGAGAAAAATGCCTGAGCACGTGCGTCGGGTCTACGCACTGGAGATGACGACCGCCCGTGAGACCGAGGAGAACGCGGGCCGATGGCATCACCTCGAACGCGCCCACATCATCTCCCAGCCTTACCCATGGCCGCACACCCGCAATCACGTCGCCATGCTCGGACTCGCCCTGCGCCAACGAGACCGCCGCGAGGCGATCGGCCAGATCATCCGCATCATCGTCGCCGCGCCGGGTTCGGCGCTCGGCCGCTATCCAGAAGGAAACACCGGCCGCACCAAAGCAGGGCTGATGACTGTGATGACTATTTCTTCGGACTTGGCGGCGACGCTGGAGGGATCGTCACCGAGGCCCAGCCAGAGTTAGCAGTAGGCGAGACGCAGATCGGCGCGGGAAGCCGCAGACCAGCCCCGCTGAGGGGGCTGGCCTGCGGCGGGGCGATCGACGCGTCGACCACAGCGGCTACTGGCCGGCGGTGTTGGACGCCAAGATTCGGATAGCCTCCGCGGGCTCGGCGCCGCAGCAGCCGCCGTCAGACTCGGGCTGGTCCTCGGGCTCGTCGAAGACGCCTGCGCCGCCGCACACCCCGGTCTCGGGGAGGATCAGCTCGACCCGCCCGGCCGACTCCTGATCGCCCGCCAGGTGCGCCGCGATGCTGCGGACCTGCTCGTAGCCCGTCATCGCGAGGAAGTTCGGGGCCCGTCCGTAGCTCTTCATCCCGGCGAGGAAGAAGTTGGGCTCAGGCTGGCTGAGCTCGCGGAAACCGTGGGGATAGATGGTGCCGCAAGAGTGGACGTTGGGGTCGATCAGCGGGGCCATCTCGGTCGGGGCCTGCAGCGTCGGGTCCAGGTCCAGGCGCACCTCCGACAGCCACGATAGGTCTGGGCGGAATCCGGTCAGCACCACTGCGCGGTCCACTGCCTCGATCCGCTGTCCGTTGTCGGAGACGATGACGTGGGTCCCGGAGGCGTCGGATTCGATTGCCGCGGTGCGGAACTCGGTGACCACGGACAGCAGCCCATCCTCGAGTGCTTGACTCGCGCGGATGCCCAGGGTGCCGCGGGCGGGCAGCTGGTCGGATGCGCCGCCACCGAAGGTGGTGCCGACGCCGCCGCGGCGCAGCGCCCAGGTGATGCGGGTGCCCGGTGCGTCCTTGGCGAGGCTCGCCAGCGCGACGATCGCGGTCAGCGCGGAGTGCCCGGCGCCGGCGATCACGGTGTGCTTGCCGGCATAGCGCTCGCGGACCTGCGGGTCGGCGAGATCGGGTACGCGGTATTCGAGCGACTCGGCGGCCGACCGCTCTCCGATGGCCGGCAGGCCCTCGGATCCGAGCGGGTTCGGGGTGCTCCAGGTGCCCGACGCGTCGATCACGGCGCGGGCGAGCAGGCGGTCCTCGGATCCGTCTGCGCTGCGCACGTGAATCGACAGGGGTTCGGTGTCCCGGCCGGCGTCGACCAGGCGGTCGCGTCCGCGGCGGGCGACGCCGATGACCTCGGTGTCGAACTGGACCGCGTCGCCTAGCGCGGCGGCGAGTGGCGACAGGTACTCGGCGGACCAGTCGCTACCGGTCGGGTAGGACTCCGGCTCGGGGGTCACCCACTCCGTCGTCTGGAGAAGTCGCTGGGCTGCCGGTGCGATCACCTCGGACCACTGGGAGAACAGGCGGACGTGGTTCCACCGGGCGACGGAGGATCCGGCGACGGACCCCTTCTCGATCACCAGCGGTCGCAGGCCTCGTTCGCGCAGCTCTGCGGCGGCGGCGAGTCCGATCGGTCCTGCTCCCACGATCACTACCGGCAATTCACTCATCACGACCCCTTTCATCGATGTTGGTCGATCCATGAATACTGTATCGACGGATGTCGATCTATGCAACCATCGATCATCATCGATATGATGGCGGGTATGACATCGACGGACGTGACACGCGTGATCGCGGACCCGCTGCAGGCCTCCGAGATCGGTGAGGGCACCGGCTCGCTGGAGGTGGCGGACGCCGCGCTCTACGCGGGCTGGTTCGCCTGTCTGGGAGAACCCACCCGAGTTCGCCTGCTGCACCAGGTCGCCGGTGCGCCTGCGGGCGTCACCATCGGCGAGCTCGCCGAGGCGCTGGGAATAGGCCAGCCCACCGTCTCCCATCACGTCCGCAAGCTCGCGGACGCGGGTTTCGTCACCATGCACAAGGAGGGCACCAGCACCATCGTCTCGGTCAACTCCGCTTGCTGCGTGGGACTGCCGCAGGCGGCGGATGCCGTGATGGGGCTGTTGGCCCAGCGCCCGTGCTGCCCAGAGGATTTGCCCGCCGACGTCACGGTGCGCCCGATGTCCGACGGCGACTGGGACGCGGTGCTCCGCATCTACGGCGACGAGATCGCCACCCGCACAGGCGAATCCGAGCCGTGTGCGCCGACGCGGGACGAGCTCGACCGTGAGTGGCTGCCGGGGCATCGATGGGTCGCCGAGGTGGATGGCACGGTCGTCGGCTGGGCGGCATTGAGCTCCGCTTCGAGACGAGACCACGCCCACGGCGTGGCGGAGGCCGAGATCTGCGTCGCGCAGGGCATGCGGGAGCGGGGCGTCGGGAAATCGCTGCTACGCGCCCAGGTGATCGCCGCCGACGAGGACGGTGTGTGGACGCTGCAGACGTCCATCTTCCCGAGCGACCGTGCGGCGATCGCGCTGCATCACTCCTCGGGGTTCCGCACCGTGGGTGTGCGCGAGCGCATTGTTCAGGTTGATGGGCAGTGGCGGGATACTGTGCTGCTCGAGCGCCGAGCGGCGGTGTAGCGCGTGGCCACGGTCTCGTCTGGGAATCTCACGCCGACGGGAAATCGTGGCGATGCACGTAGAACGCGGAACCGGTCTCATCGTCCGTGTAGTGAAAGCCAATGGTGTTCAGTGACTCCCGCAGAGCTGCGGACATAGTGAGTGCAACGGAATGGAGGACATCGGGCGGCGTCGCCAGATCGGAGACGGGCACGAGGCACATCGCCGACGCGATGGCGTCCCACGTGTCGCCCACGTATCGGTGCCAGAGCGTCGAATCCGTGATCTCGGCCGGCAGCGGCGTAATTCCGTCACCCGTCCGGTGAGCGGCGGCCCAATAGGCCATCGCAACCCACACGGACCCGCATGCGTCCATGGCCCCGTAAGCGAGTTGCGGCGCGTTGCGGGATGTTCGGTAGGCCGCGTCAACCACGGACAGTTGTCCCCCGAGGGCCCCGAGCACATCCTCGACGTCGCCCCTGGTGGGAGGTTTCTTTCCCGCGAGTTTGATTGCGCCGCACTCGGCTCGGTGTTCGTCTAGGGCGTTGCTCGCGGCGTCGAACATGTGCACGTTCATGAACCCTGGGATTTTAGATCGGCCATAGGCGGTGAGATCAGAGCCGCACTGGGCCATGATGACGTGCTGCGCCTCGTGCGTGATCGAACGGTTCATCAAGGCGATACCCGCTTGATTGGGGATCAGCCGGCGGTTCTCATCAAGGGCGACCAGCCAGTTCGCGTCGAAGATGACGTCGATCCGGCCATCGTCGACTTGCATGGTGCGCCCGCCCACCATGCCGGACCCGCGATCCGTTGTGTAGGGCCTGGAGGGGTCGCGGCGCATCACCGCTTCGGCGAGGTCGATTGCGACGACTAACGTCACCTCCTCGGGGCGCTCAACCAGACTTGCGAGCAGTGACGCGAGGCTGCGAATGGCGGTGCGCACCCCGTGCATATCCGGGTCGTTCCACAGGGCCTGGACCAGTCCCGGTTTCCATCCATCAAGGTCGATTGCACACGCGATGTCCGCTGCTTCTGACGTCATAGCAGCACCGTAGCCGGGTTCTCCGCGTGAACCTGGACAGTTGTGCGAAATGGTGAGGCTTGCGTGATGATTCGACAAGTGTCAATATCAGCGCATGTCGAATCAAGAGCTGTCCGGGCCATGCTGCCCGCCGGTGTCTCCGCCTGTGCCGGGATATGAACCGGAGGCGGAAGCCGACGTCGCCCGCAAGTTCAAGGCCCTCGGGGACCCCGTCCGGCTGCGCCTGCTCACCCTCGTGGCCGGGCACCCCGGCGGCGAGGCGTGCGTGTGCGATATCTCCGACGGCTTCGACATCTCCCAACCGACGATCTCCCACCACCTCAAGGTGCTGCGGGAGGCCGGACTGCTCGACTGCGAGCGCCGCGGCACCTGGGTCTACTACTGGGTCGTCCCGGGTGCGCTGCGCCAACTCTCCGCTGTGCTCCTGGGCAATGACCTGGCGATGGACGAGGTGCCGGCATGACCACCCTGCAATGCCCGCCGAGGATGTCCACCCTCGACCGCTACCTCGCCGTGTGGATCGGCATCGCCATGGCCGCTGGCCTGCTGCTCGGCCGCATGATCCCGGGGCTGAACACCGCGCTGGACAAGATCCAGATCGACGGCGTCTCCGTCCCGATCGCGCTCGGACTGCTCATCATGATGTACCCGGTGCTGGCCAAGGTCCGCTACGACCGCCTCGACACGGTGACCGGCGACCGCAAGCTCATGGCCAGCTCCCTCGTCATGAACTGGGTCGTCGGCCCCGCGCTGATGTTCACGCTGGCCTGGACCTTCCTGCCCGACCTCCCCGAGTACCGCACCGGGCTGATCATCGTCGGGCTGGCCCGCTGCATCGCGATGGTCATCATCTGGAACGACCTCGCCTGCGGGGATAGAGAGGCGACGGCGGTCCTGGTCGCCATCAACTCCGTCTTCCAGGTCGTGATGTTCGCGGTTCTGGGCTGGTTCTACCTCGACATCCTGCCCGGCTGGCTCGGCCTCGAGCAGACATCCATCTCCGCCTCCCCGTGGCAAATCGCGAAATCCGTGCTGATCTTCCTCGGCCTCCCGCTGCTCGCCGGCTTCCTCACCCGCCACTACGGCGAACGCGCGAAGGGCCGGGAATGGTACGAGGAGAAGTTCCTGCCCAAGATCGGGCCGTGGGCGCTCTACGGGCTGCTGTTCACCATCGTGATCCTGTTCTCCATGCAGGGCGAGGCCATCACCACCAACCCCCTCGACGTCGCCCGTCTCGCGATCCCGCTGCTGCTCTACTTCGTCCTCATGTGGGGCATCTCGTTCAGCGTCGGCGCGGCGATCGGCCTCGGCTATCCCCGCACCGTCGCGATGTCGATGACCGCGGCGGGCAACAACTTCGAGCTCGCCATCGCGGTGTCGATCGGGACCTTCGGCGTCGCATCCGGCCAGGCCCTCGCGGGCGTGGTCGGCCCGCTCATCGAGGTGCCCATCCTCGTCGGGCTCGCCTACCTCTCGCTGACCCTGCGCAAACGGTTCAAAGCCAGAACAGACACGACAGTCTCCGCATAGCTTCCCGCCCAACGACAGGAATACCCATGACCACACCCAGCGTGCTCTTCGTCTGCGTGCACAACGCGGGCCGCTCCCAAATGGCCGCAGGCTTCCTCTCCCACCTGGCCGGCGACCAAATCGAGGTCCGCTCCGCCGGCAGCGCCCCCGCGGAGACCATCAACCCCGCGGCAGTCGAGGCCATGACGGAGGTCGGCATCGACATCTCCGCACAGTCCCCGAAGATCCTCACCCCGGACGCTGTCGAGACCTCGACCGTGGTCATCACGATGGGCTGCGGCGACGCGTGCCCGGTCTTCCCCGGCGTCAGCTACCGCGACTGGGTGCTCGATGACCCAGCCGGTAAGGGGCTCGACGCCGTCCGCCCTATCCGCGACGAGATCCGCCGGCGGGTGGAAGCGCTCATCGCCGAGCTCGTCCCCGCCACCGCCTAACCCCAAGGAAACCCCTGATGACCAAGCCTTCAGTGCTGTTCGTGTGCGTGAAAAACGGTGGCAAGTCCCAAATGGCCGCGGGGCTCATGCGCGCCGCTGTCGGTGACACCGTCGAGGTCTACTCGGCCGGAACCAAGCCGGGCTCCGCGGTCAACGCCCTCGCCGCGGAGTCCCTGCTCGAGATCGGGGTCGACATCACCGGCGAAAGCCCGCAACCCATCGACCCGCGACTGGTGCGCGACGTCGACATCGTGGTCACTCTGGGCGGGGAAGCCCACGTAGATCCCGTGCCCGGCACGGACTTCGAGAACTGGGACACCGACGAGCCGTCCGAGCGGGGCATCGACGGCATCGAGCGCATGCGCCTAGTGCGCGACGACATCGCCGCCCGTGTCGACGACCTCACGACCCGACTCGCCCCTTCCACCACCCGATAAGAGGAGATCCCATGAGCACCATCGAAGTATTCGAGCCCGCGCTGTGCTGCAGCACCGGAGTGTGCGGAGACGACGTCGACCAGGCCCTGGTGACCTTCTCCGCCGACCTCGACTGGGTCCGCTCCCAGGGCGGGGACATCACCCGATTCAACCTGGCCAGCGAGCCGATCGCGTTCACGCAGCGCGAGCCCGTCACCGCGTTCCTGCAGATTGCCGGGTCGGAGGGGCTGCCGCTCGTCCTCGTCGACGGGGTCACCGCGCAGACCGGCCGGTACCCGGACCGGGCGCAGCTCGCGAAGTGGGCCGGCCTGCCGGCTCCGGAGTCCGCCGCGGCGCCTACCGGCATCACCCTGCTCGGTCTCGCCGACGCCGCCGCCGCCGATTCCTGCTGCGGCGACGACGCCTCCTCCACCTGCTGCTGAAAGGCCTTGCCCGACATGAAGTTCCTCGATAGCCCGCCCCGTTTCCTGTTCTTCACCGGAAAGGGCGGCGTCGGCAAGACGTCCATCGCCTGCGCCTCGGCGGTCGCGCTGGCCCGCCAGGGCAAGTCGGTGCTGTTGGTGAGCACCGACCCCGCGTCGAATGTCGGGCAGGTCTTCGACCTCGAAATCGGCAACACCATCACCGCGGTGCCCGCGATCCCGGGCCTGTCCGCCCTGGAGATCGACCCCGAGCAGGCGGCCGAGGCATACCGGGAGCGCATCGTCGGGCCGGTGCGCGGCTTGCTGCCCGAGGCCGAGCTCGCTTCGATCACCGAACAGCTCTCGGGGTCGTGCACTACCGAGATCGCCTCGTTCAACGAGTTCACGGCGCTGCTCACCGACACCGGTGACGCCATCGCCGAGTTCGACCATGTCCTGTTCGACACCGCGCCCACCGGCCACACGATCCGGCTGCTACAACTGCCCGGATCGTGGACGGAGTTCCTCAACGACGGCAAGGGCGACGCCTCGTGCCTCGGCCCGCTCGCCGGCCTGGAGAAGCAGCGGGAAATCTACGCCAACGCCGTCGACGCGCTCGCCGACCCCGA
This sequence comes from Tomitella biformata AHU 1821, assembly GCF_000524475.1. GTDB lineage: Bacteria > Actinomycetota > Actinomycetes > Mycobacteriales > Mycobacteriaceae > Tomitella > Tomitella biformata. The sequence goes on from NZ_BAVQ01000035.1 coordinate 127,094, forward strand.
CCGCACCCGATTGGTCCTCGTCTCCCGGCCCGCACGCTCCCCGATCGCCGAGATCGCCCGCACCCATGGCGAACTCGCCGACATCGGCCTGACGCACCAGCATGTCGTCGTCAACGGGGTGCTCCCGGAGCCGCAGGGCGACGACGCGCTGGCCGGCGCAATCTACCGGCGTGAGCAGGCGGTGCTCGCCGGGCTGCCCGACTCGCTGCGGAGCCTGCCGCTGGACATCGTCGAGTTGAAGGCGGCCAACATGGTCGGCATCGACTCCCTCAAGACGCTGTTCGCCACCGCTGAGCCCGCCACCGCAATCGTCACCACCCTGGACTCGGACCCGCTGCCGGAGGTGGTCGACGCGCCGCTGGAGGTCTTGGTCGACGAGCTCGCCCAGTCCGACCACGGACTCATCATGTGCATGGGCAAGGGCGGCGTCGGGAAGACCACCATCGCCGCGGCGATCGCCGTCGCACTGGCCCGCCGTGGCAATGACGTCCACCTGACCACCACCGATCCCGCGGCGCACCTCGAGGGCACCCTCGATGGCCAGCTGGAGAACCTCGCCGTCTCGCGCATCGACCCCGAGGAGGCCACCGCCGCGTACCGCGAGAGGGTGCTGACCTCGAAGGGATCCGCGCTCGACGAGCAGGGCCGCGCCACTCTCGCTGAGGACTTGAAGTCCCCGTGCACCGAGGAGGTCGCCGTGTTCCAGGCGTTCTCGAAGGTCATCCACGAGTCACGCCGCAAATTCGTCGTCGTCGACACCGCCCCCACCGGGCACACGCTGTTGCTGCTCGACGCCACCGGCTCCTACCACCGCGAGATCGCCCGCCAGATGGGCAAGAACACGAACTTCACCACACCGCTGATGCGCCTGCAGGATCCGGCGCAGACGAAGGTCATCCTGGTCACGCTCGCGGAGATCACCCCTCGTCTTGAGGCGGAGGGGCTGGAGGCAGATCTGCAGCGGGCCGGGATCACCCCGTGGGCGTGGGTGGTCAACAACTCGCTGGCCGCCGCACAGCCGACATCCACGTTCCTACGGCGCCGCGCGGCCAATGAGATCGCGGAGATCGACGCGATCGCAGCGGCCCCCAGACGCCGACTCGCTGTGGTGCCAATGCTCGCGGAGGAGCCTGTGGGAGCAGAGGCTTTGGAGGCGCTGAGTCACGGACTCGAAGAGGCCGTTGTACCGCATATATGATTCAACAGAGTCATACGACTGGTAGAAACTAGCTAGAGTTCAGACGGCGCGACCTGCTAGTTTTCGCTGTATCGAGACAAGCGCAGATTACCTGCGGCATGGCGGGAGCGGTCGGTCTTAGACTGGGTCTGGCAGCGCAAGATCGATCCAGCCTAGGCCATGACCGCGGAATCCTGAGGTAGATGCTGCGACCGCTATAGATCCAGTCGCGCAGAGCATTGGTACCGGTAGCTACGGTCTAGGTGTACTTGTCGCCAGCAGACGCCGGCGACTTCAGCCACTGATTCGATTTACCTTGTGGAGGACGTGCGCGCTTACCTCCTCAAAATGATTCTAGGCACTAGTATCGATGTATGCTGCGTCGACTGGATCTTAAAGAACAATGGCGGTCTCTTGGCAATGGATTTTGGCCTGCTGATCTTCCGTTCGGTGGCCGTACCGTGGTCTATGGCCATAACGGCAGTGGGAAGTCCACCATCTCGGAACTGCTGCTGAGTCTCGCTGACGGCCAATGTGCCACAAGGTTGGTATGGGAGCATGACGATGGCCGAAGAGAAGACATAGAACAGGGCGATGCAAGCCCTTCTCCAAGTATGGCAGTCTTCACGCGAAAGTGGGTCGATCTGAACCTTGCTGCATTCTTGGACGGGAAGAATGCCTCTGCCATTGTCACGCTTGGGCAGGCGGCCATTGAGGCTAAAGAAGAAGAGGATTCCCTCAAAGAAGAGATTGAGCGGCTGCTCGGAGATGCGAGCGAGGCTAACAGTGAGAAGGTGAAAGCTGGAGATAAGGCCAGTGCATTAGCGCGCGAGGTGCAGGACCGAATTGTCTCGGAGCTTAGGGAATTTGACTACATACACTTCACTAAGAATCGTTACACAATCCTCAGGGTGTCGGAGGACCTTCGCAATGCGAAGGATAAATTCCCTGACAGTAAAGTGTATGCGGAATCTTTGCGACTTCTAGGTGAGAGTGCTCCGGGGCCAGTTGCCGAAATTTTCCCGCCAAATATGGGCATTGCTGAGGGGCTCGAAGGGTTGGGGGCCTTGTTGGCTGATACCCCCACTAGAGTTGCGCTGGAAGCGCTCGAAAGAAGCGTGAAAGCGCAAACATGGGTTGAGCAAGGGCTGGAGATGCATCAGGATCTGGATCTCTGTCTGTTCTGTGACAGTCGTATCGACAGTGAGCGTCGCCGGCAGTTGTCGAGCCACTTCGATGAGAGCTGGCTTCAGATTCGCAGCCGCGCCAAAGAGCTGCACAGCGCGGTTGCTCGTGAAAAGAATATGTATATGGAGTGGCAGGCTTCTTTGCCCGAGTCATCCCTATTGGTGGGAGAGCTTCAGTCCGGTTACGCGAAGGCCCTTGATCAGGTGAATTCCGGTATCGAGGAGAGAATTCTGATTCTTGATTTGATTGAATCGGCACTTGGGGAGAAGATTGCAGACCCCAGTGTTATGCCGTCGGAGCCCGAATGGTCGATGATAAATGATCCCTTATCGATAAGGCTTCTTGTCGAATCCATTGGGGAGCATAATGATCAGGCTCGGCGTCATGAGGACGTTGTAGCAAATCGCAAGGGGAATGTACTCAGCCATATCGTTGGCTCGAAGGGGCAAGAGTTTCGTGATTTAGAAAAGGAGGAGCAAGCTTGCAGGGAGAAGTGCGAAGCGAGCAATCAGACTGCCCGATTGGCTGAGGTCCGACTTGGGGAGGTGCGGCAAGCGCAGTTCACGACAAAGGACATGGCGGACAAATTATCCGATGATTTGTCCCGCGTCTACGGAAAATCGCATCTGAATATCACGGTGACGGAGGATGGGAAGTCATACTCGTGTCATCGAGGAGGTCGTGCCGCCACTGATCTCAGCGAGGGGGAGCGAACCACGCTTTCGTTGCTCTACTTCCTCCGTAAGCTAGAGGATGAGGAAGTAGTCGGGGGGGACCGAGCGCAGCGTATGGTGATCATTGATGATCCGTCGAGCTCCTTGGACAGGGAAGCGTTATTCGCAACCCATCACTGGCTCCTAGATGCTCTAAAAGGGGTTGGTCAGTATGTAATCTTCACTCACGACTTCAGCCTTTTGAGGCTCTTCATCAAGTCTCACAAGAACGCTTGGGGTAAGTCCATGAAGAGAATCAAGGCAGGGGACCTTGGTGAGGCGATGTTTCCGAAGGTGGAGTTCCTGGAAATGTATGCAACATCGATCAACGGTGAGCGAAAATCAAATATCGGAAGGCTAACTCCGATTTTGCTTAACAATACATCGGAATATGCCTATCTTTTTTCGATGGTGATGGCCGGAATTGCGGACTCGGAAGATCATGAGCGGCTATTCCTTCTGCCGAATGCGGCTAGGCGAGTTCTGGAGGTGTTTGCCAGCTACAAAGCGCCTCATCGGTTCGACTTCATGCAGCAACTGGAGGAGCTCGTCCGGGACAGCGAAGGCGAGCCGTTCCGTGACGTGTATGACTTCTGTAATCGTTACTCTCACGGTGAGGGTAACGAGAGCGTCGATGTGCTGGATGCGCGTGTTGTTCATGGCCAGATCCGACGTTGTATGGACTTCCTCCGTTCCATAGACGACGAGCACTTTCGGCGGATGTGTGAGGCAACTGGAGTCGACCCCGGGGTTCTCCCGTAGCGGGAGTCGGGCGGACCGCTGTGGGGTTTGCCGGGTTCCGCGTGGTGCTTCAGCCGGTTGGCGGGACCGTCCGGCGTTCAGCGCCCATCCTCAGAGGCGGGGCTTCATCGGGCGGGCGAGTACTGCTAGTGTCTCATGAGACACCGCGATTGCGCATAACGGGCGAATACACGTACCTGTCCTCGTTGTTCGCGCAGCTGCACGGGGACAAGCCCGCGGAGTGGGCGAACCTCGGGGCGAAGCTTGTGGAGCGCGGCCTGCCGCTGCAGCCCGGCTGGGACAAGGGAAAGTGGGCGTGGGACGAGGACGCGAAGGACTCCCAAGCGATCCAGGCCGCAGCCGCCGGGCGGGTGCGCGAGTGGCTCACCGACGCCGAGCCGCCCGCCATGCTGCACCGCGACGCGCCGTGGGGCCAGGCGCCCATCGAGGGTTTGCCGCTGGATTTCACCGCGGAGCAGTGGGCGCTCTACAACCAGGAGTGGGGCGAGTTCCAGCGGGAGATGAACCTAGCCCGACGCGGCAAGAACATCGCCCGGGGCCGCGCGGCGCTCATGCGTTTTCGCCAGAAGGCCGGGATGCTGCGCGCGCCCCAGACCGCGGAGCTGGTCGCGGCCACCGTCGAGCGTGGCTACCAGGTGTTGGTGGCCGTCGAGCTGGTGACGACTGCCGCCGACCCGGTCTCGGAGATGTTGGAGGACAAGGGCATCGGAGTCTCCCGCATCTTCGGCGGCGGGGACCTGGAGGCGGAGCGGCTGAAGTTCCAACGCGGTCAGAACCCCGTCGTGGTGTTCAACACCGCCTCCGCGATCAACCTGCAGGCCAGCGAGCTGATGGCCGACGGCTCGAGGGCCAGTGACGCCAAGCGGATCGGCTACTTCCACCAGCCGCGGTACTCCGGCATCCAGGCGCGGCAGACCATCGGTCGCGCGCACCGGGACTACCAGGTGTGCCCGTGGAGCCTGCTGTTCGCGTCCGGCACGGTGGAGGAGACGGCGGCCCGGACCATGGTGGACCGACTGCTGCTGACCTCCGCGAGCGTCGACGGGGACGCGTCGGCGCTGCGGGAGATCGCGGCGCTCTTCGATGCGGACTGGTTGCCGGACACCGCGTTCGACTGAGCAGCCCTACAACATCTGCTGGAGCTGGATGAGGTTGCCGCAGCTGTCGTCCAGCACCGCGATCACCACTGGGCCCATCTCCACCGGCTCCATGGTGAACCGCACTCCGAGGCCGCTGAGCCGGTCGAACTCCGCGCGCACATCGTCCACGGCGAAGGCGGTCATCGGGATGCCGTCCTCGATCAGCGCATCCCGATAGGGCTTGACGGCGCGATGGACGGAGGGCTCGAGCAGCAGCTCAGTGCCACCGGTGTCTTCGGGGGAGACGACAGTCAGCCATCGGTACTCGCCCGCGGGCACGTCGGTCTTCTTCACGAAACCCAGCACCTCGGTGTAGAAGCGCAGGGCCGCATCCTGATCGTCGACGAAGATGCTGGTCAGGTGGATTCGCATGGGGAGCTCCGATGGGGTGGGTGGTTTGTGCCCAGGATATCCGCGGCGGCCGAACCCGGCGGGGTTAGACGGGCGTCCTTTCCAGCAAGTCGTCATCGTCGCCGTCGAGTGCGGGAGCCGCGCTGCTGGAGGTAGATGCCGCCGGCTTGTCCTGGGACAGCTTGCCGCGGTTGATCATGGTGACCGCGATGACTGCGGAGGACAGGAGGAACGCGACGCCCCACCACGTGCCACGGACGAAACCGTCGACGGTGCCCTGCAGCTCGAGACGCTCCTCGAGCGAGCGGGCGTCGGGCGCGGTCTTGTTGATCGCGTGCGAGGCGATGTAGGCGGCGGTGGTGCCGGTGGCGATGGTGTTGAGCAGGGCGGTGCCGATCGCCCCGCCGATCTGCTGCGAGGTGTTGACCATCGCGGAGGCCACCCCGGCGTCCTCGCTCTCGATGCCCACGGTCGCGAGGCTGGTCGCCGTCATGAACGTGGTGCCCAGGCCCAGGCCCAGCAGGAACATGCCGGGGGCGACGGTGGTCCAGTAGTCGGACTCCAAGCCGATCCGCGTGAGAATGAGCATGCCGGTCGCCGCGACGAGGAGGCCGGGGCCCATCAACAGTCGCGGGGGGACGTAGGGCGTGAGGCGGGCGGCGATCTGGGTCGAGCCGCCGAGCATCCCGAACACCATCGGCAGGAACGCGACGCCGGCCATCATCGGCGAGTAGCCGCGGATGGTCTGCAGGTAGAACGTCATGAACAGGAAGACCCCGTACATGCCGATCACGGCCAACCCCAGGGTGAGGTAGGCGCCGCCGCGGTTGCGGTTGCGGGGCACGCGCATCGGCAGCAGGGGGTGGGACACCCTGTTCTCGACGAGCACGAACACGACGAGCAGCAGGAGGCCGCCGACCATCATCGCGATGGTGACCGGGTTGGACCAGCCGTCGTTGGACGCGCGGCCGAGGCCGTAGACGATCGAGGCGAGGCCGCCGGCGACCAGCAGGACTCCGGGGATGTCGATCGGGTTGGTGTCCTTCTTTCCGGCGGGCTCGCGGATGATCCAGATGGCGCCGGACACGGTGACGACGGCGAAGATGACGTTCACGTACATCGTCGCGCGCCAGTCGAGGTACTCGGTGAGGGCACCGCCCAGCAGCAGTCCCACCGCGGCACCGGTGCCGGAGATGCCGCCGTAGATGCCGAACGCCTTCGCGCGCTCCTTGCCCTCGGTGAAGATCACTGTGATCAGGGAGAGCGCCGCGGGGGCGAGGATCGCGCCGAACGCGCCCTGCAGCGCGCGAGCGCCGACGAGCATCTCGAAGTTCACCGACGCGCCGCCGATCGCGGAGGCTGTCGCGAAGCCGATCAGGCCGATCATGAGGGATTTGCGGCGCCCGAATTTATCGGAGATGCGGCCGCCGAGCAGGAGCAGGCTGCCGAACGAGAGCGCGTAGGCGGTGATGATCCACTGCCGGCTGTCATCGCTGAAGTGCAGGTCCTCCTGCGCGTGGGGCAGCGCGATATTGATGACGGTGCCGTCGAGCACCACCATCAACTGGGCTAGGGCGATGAAGCAGAGGACCAGCCAGCGCCTGGGATCAGGCGTGGAAGAAGGGGTGGTCATTCGGGGAAGCCCAATCGGATCGGCCCATTAGCGGGTATGGCGGATACATATTCCGAATCAGAGTATCGGCTCGGCGTTCCAAAACGCCAGGTATCGGAAACCCGGGACAGAGCGCTGAGGCGAATCCGTGGGTGCCGGACTGGGAGCGTGGATACTCTCCTAGCTAGGCGTCCTGGCTGACGGGCCGCGACGAGGAGGTGCGTTGTGCGCCACGAACTTGCGGGTCACCCTAAAGCCGGCGGGCTCAAAGACCGCGCGCCGCTGGGCAGATTCGAGATCTTCCTCTTCACCGCCGTCGCGACGGTGCTCATCACCCGCGCTTACCTCGCCGCAACGGGTTTCCCGCAGGTCGGCGGCGGCAACCTGCATGTCGCCCACGTGCTCTGGGGCGGGCTTCTGCTCGGCATCGCCATCGTCCTGATGGTGATTGTGCCGGGCGGGCGGGCGAAGACCCGGGGGGCATTCCTCGGCGGCATCGGCTTCGGGCTGTTCATCGATGAGGTCGGCAAGTTCCTGACCAAGAACGTGGACTACTTCTTCGAGCCGGCGATCGCAGTGATGTACGTGGTCTTCGTCGCCTTCTACCTGGTGGTGGTCGTGCTCTTGCGGCGGCGCGGGATCACGGATCGGCTGCGGCTCACAACCGGGCTTGACGCCTTGACTGACGAGACGTTGGGTCAGCTCACGCAGGCTCGTCGCGCGCTGGTGCTGGTGCTGCTCGACGAGATCTCAGATCCGGACCTGACGGGGGTGGCGGCGGAGGTCGCCGCTGCACTGCGGGTGGAGACCTCGGTGGACCGCGGATTCGAGCACCGCCTGACACAGTGGCGCGACGCCACCAACCGCGGGATCGGCCGCCTGCTGGCGCGCCGCATCACGCGCCGCATCGTGATTGGCTTCTTCATCCTCGAGGCGGCGTTGGTGGCGCTCAGCGTCGTCGTCGCGTTGGCGACCGAAGAGGTGGTGACGATCGTCGGCGTCGCGGAACTGGGTGCGGTGCTCTCCGGCATCGTGATCACCGTGATGGTGTTTATCGGCGTCGGCTTCCTGATTCGGGATAAGTATCTGACGGCGCTACGGATCCTCCGCGCGGCGATCGTCGTGGACCTGCTGGTGAACGAGGTCTTCAACTTCGCCACTCAACAGTTCGGCGCGCTCCTCGGGTTCGGCCTGGCGCTGGTGATGCTGGCGGTGCTGCGCATCGCGATCCGAGAGCTGGAGTTGACGGAGGAGCAGGCGGCCGTTGCCTCCGGTCCCACAGAAGCGGACCCGGTCGAGGCACTCTAAAACGCTGCGGTGTTTAAAACGCGGACTCGTCTAGCTCCATCGCCGCGATGTCGAGGTCCGCCAAGATCTCGCGAGTTGCCGAGAGTTCCGGCAACACATTGCGGGTGAAGAACGTCGCGATCGCGAGCTTGCCCTCATAGAATGCTCGATCCTTGTCCGTCACTGCTCCGGCGTCGAGCGCGGCCTGCGCCCTCTCCGCCTGCCGCACCAGCAGCCAGCCGATGAGCAGGTCGCCGACGGACATCAGGAAGCGCACCGATCCCAGGCCCACCTTGTACAGCTCGGCGGGGCGCTCCTGCGCGCCCATCAGGAAACCGGTCAGGGTGGCGGCCATCGTCTGCACATCGTCCAGCGCTGCGCCGAGCCTGGTGCGCTCGACCTTGAGCCGACCATTGCCATCCTCGGCCTCCACTGTCAGCCGCACCTGCCCGGCCAGATGCGCCAGGGCGACCCCGCGGTCGCGGATAATCTTGCGGAAGAAGAAGTCCTGCGCCTGAATGGCGGTGGTGCCCTCATATAGCGAGTCGATCTTCGAGTCCCGCACGTACTGCTCCAGCGGGTAGTCGCTCAGATAGCCCGAGCCGCCGAGGGTCTGCAGCGATTCCGTCAGGCACGAGTAGGCGCGCTCGGAGCCGACGCCCTTGACGATGGGCAGCAGCAGGTCGTTGACCTTGTGCGCCAGCTCCGGGTCGGCTCCGGAGACTCGCAGCGCGACGGCGTCATCCTGGTGCGCGGCGGTGTAGAGGTACAGCGCACGCAGCCCCTCCGCATAGCTCTTCTGCAGGAGCAGGCTGCGCCGCACGTCGGGGTGGTTGGTGATGCTCACGCGGGGCGCGTTCTTGTCGGCGGCCCGCGTCAGGTCCGCGCCCTGGATGCGGGTCTTCGCGTAGGCGAGCGCGTTGAGGTAGCCGGTGGAGAGCGTTGCTATCGCCTTGGTGCCCACCATCATTCGGGCTTCCTCGATGACTTTGAACATCTGCTTGATGCCCGCGTGGCTGTCGCCCACCAGGTAGCCGGTGGCGGGGATCCCGTGTGCGCCGAAGGTTAACTCGCAGGTGGCGGACGCCCGCAGGCCCATCTTGTGCTCGAGGTCGGTGACGAACACTCCGTTGCGCTGGCCGGGCTCACCGGTCTGGGAGTCGAAGAGGAACTTCGGCACGAGGAACAGACTCAGCCCCTTGGTGCCGGGCTCGGCGCCGACCGGGCGGGCCAGCACCTGGTGGAAGATGTTCTCGAAAAGATCGTCCGAGTCGCCCGAGGTGATGAAGTGCTTGACGCCCTCGATGTGCCAGGTGCCGTCATCCTGGGCAATGGCCTTCGTCCGCGCGGCCCCCACATCGGAGCCGGCTTCGGGCTCGGTGAGCGCCATTGTCGCGCCCCAGTTCCGATCGAGAACCATTGAGGCCCAATGCCTCTGCTGGGCATTGCCGATGCTGTGCAGGATGTCCGCGAAGGGCGCGCCGGCGAGATACATGTATGCCGACGGCTGCGCGCCCACGAGGAACTCGCGCAGCGCCCAGGCCAGCATCGAGGGCGCGGGGGTGCCACCGACCTCCGCGGCGAGCCCGACGCGCAGCCAGCCGGCCTCCATCCACGCGCGCACAGAAGCCTTGTATCCGTCAGGCAGCGTGACGGTGTGCGTCGTGGGATCGAAAGTGGGCGGATGCCGGTCCGCGTCGGCGAAGGACTCGGCCAGCGGGCCGGCCGCCTGCCGCGCAGCCTCTGCCAGCATGGTGCGCGCGGTGTCGGGGCCGAGGTCGCCGAATTCCCCCGACTCGAGGACGTCCGCCAGGTTGAGCATCTCGAACAGGTTGAACTCTAGATCGCGGACGTTGCTTCGGTAGTGGCTCATGCGAGCTCCCCGCCTAGTCACTGCTGGTCCCGCGCTGTGGCGCGGGCGGGCGGCGGAGCTGTGGGCTCCGCTATGGAAAGCGTCCTCGCCCCTCGCATCGTTACGCAACCGTAACTTTTCGGGGTGGGGGGCGGCCACTGTCCGCACACTGTTCACTTGCCCATCAGGAAGTCTGATTCGCCAGGGTCACGTCAAAGTCGCGTTTCCGCTGGAGAGAACTAGTTTTATCGCGTCTTGAAGGCAGTGCTGATA
>NZ_BAVQ01000034.1 GCF_000524475.1 Tomitella biformata AHU 1821
GGCTTATATCGTTTTGGTGTTGGGTTTTCCCAGCTCGACGGCCCGCTAGGGTCGAAGGTGGGAGAGGTCTGGTGAGCGCGGTTTTCGGTTGAGGATCATGCCTCGTGAACAGAGAGTGCGACACCAGGCCTGCCCCGCCAACATGGCCCGTTTGAAGGGAATTGACGGACCGGGCTGGCACCGTGCCCGCCCGGCCGCGTCGGATGACACGTAAGCACGGGCACACCCTGGCGGCGGCGGACGGCGACCATCACCTGATCGCTGGACACCGACAGCCTCCACGGTGACGGCGGCCAGAC
>NZ_BAVQ01000033.1 GCF_000524475.1 Tomitella biformata AHU 1821
GTCGGCGAGACGGCGGGAAGGAACTCCGCGGTCATGCCCGGGCACACCGTCGAACGGGTGCGGCTCACTGTGGACATGTGGGCGTCGGGAGCATCCCCTGGCGCCGGCGACCGGGGTCTGGCCGCCGTCACCGTGGAGGCTGTCGGTGTCCAGCGATCAGGT
>NZ_BAVQ01000032.1 GCF_000524475.1 Tomitella biformata AHU 1821
ATGTACGGCAGTGACCTACTCTCCCACACCGTAACCAGTGCAGTACCATCGGCGCAACAGGGCTTAGCTTCCGGGTTCGGAATGGGACCGGGCGTTTCCCCCACGCTATAACCACCGTAACTCTACGAAACACACACATTAGTAATGTGTTGTCTCAGATACCAGACAGTGGACGCGTCATCAATATAAGTAAGCTCTCGGCCTATTAGTACCAGTCACCTCAACACCCCTTACAGGGCTTCCAATTCTGGCCTATCAACCCGGTAGTCTGCCGGGGGCCTTACCCACCCCAAAGGGTGAAAAGAAACCTCATCTTGGAACAGGCTTCCCGCTTAGATGCTTTCAGCGGTTATCCCTTCCGAACGTAGCCAACCAGCAATGCCCCTGGCGGAACAACTGGCACACCAGAGGTTCGTCCGTCCCGGTCCTCTCGTACTAGGGACAGCCTTCCTCAAGTTTCTTACGCGCGCGGCGGATAGAGACCGAACTGTCTCACGACGTTCTAAACCCAGCTCGCGTGCCGCTTTAATGGGCGAACAGCCCAACCCTTGGGACCTACTCCAGCCCCAGGATGCGACGAGCCGACATCGAGGTGCCAAACCATCCCGTCGATATGGACTCTTGGGGAAGATCAGCCTGTTATCCCCGGGGTACCTTTTATCCGTTGAGCGACACCGCTTCCACTTGCCGGTGCCGGATCACTAGTCCCGACTTTCGTCCCTGCTCGACCTGTCAGTCTCACAGTCAAGCTCCCTTGTGCACTTGCACTCAACACCTGATTGCCAACCAGGCTGAGGGAACCTTTGGGCGCCTCCGTTACATTTTAGGAGGCAACCGCCCCAGTTAAACTACCCACCAGGCACTGTCCCTGAACCAGATCATGGTCCGAGGTTAGAAGTTCAATACGATCAGAGTGGTATTTCAACAACGACTCCACGACAACTAGCGCCACCGCTTCACAGTCTCCCACCTATCCTACACAAACCGAACCGAACACCAATACCAAGCTATAGTGAAGGTCCCGGGGTCTTTTCGTCCTGCCGCGCGTAACGAGCATCTTTACTCGTAATGCAATTTCGCCGAGCCTGTGGTTGAGACAGCAGAGAAGTCGTTACGCCATTCGTGCAGGTCGGAACTTACCCGACAAGGAATTTCGCTACCTTAGGATGGTTATAGTTACCACCGCCGTTTACTGGGGCTTAAATTCTCAGCGTCGCTCCGAAGAGCTAACCGGTCCTCTTAACCTTCCAGCACCGGGCAGGCGTCAGTCCGTATACATCGTCTTACGACTTCGCACGGACCTGTGTTTTTAGTAAACAGTCGCTTCTCTCTGGTCTCTGCGACCACAACCAGCTCAAGACGTAAAGTCCGTCACCAGCCATGGTCCCCCTTCTCCCGAAGTTACGGGGGTAATTTGCCGAGTTCCTTAACCACAGTTATCTCGATCGCCTTAGTATTCTCTACCTGATCACCTGTGTCGGTTTGGGGTACGGGCCATGACACCACTCGCTAGAGGCTTTTCTCGGCAGCATAGGATCATGGAATTCGCCTCAACGGCTACGCATCACCTCTCAGGCTTATATGAATGGCGGATTTGCCTACCACTCGCCCTACAGGCTTACACCAGTACTACCACTCACTGGCCCCACTACCTTCCTGCGTCACCCCATCGCTTGACTACTACCAGATCAGGTCCCATGCATCCCCCACCCACACACCCGAAGGCGTTTAAGGTGGCTTCAGGATGGTTAGTATCACTGATTCGCCATTGGCGCGATATCACGGGTACGGGAATATCAACCCGTTGTCCATCGACTACGCCTGTCGGCCTCGCCTTAGGTCCCGACTAACCCTGGGCGGATTAACCTAGCCCAGGAACCCTTGATCATCCGGCGGACGAGTTTCTCACTCGTCTTTCGCTACTCATGCCTGCATTCTCACTCGTGCAGCCTCCACGCCTGGATCACTCCGACGCTTCCCTGGCTGCACGACGCTCCCCTACCCACCCACACCACTACACAA
>NZ_BAVQ01000031.1 GCF_000524475.1 Tomitella biformata AHU 1821
GGTGCGCGATACTGGGATTGAACCAGTGACCTCTTCCGTGTCAGGGAAGCGCTCTCCCGCTGAGCTAATCGCGCGGGACCTCTCAAAAGAGAGGTGGAGACGGGAATCGAACCCGTGTGCACGGCTTTGCAGGCCGTTGCCTCACCACTCGGCCACTCCACCGCAAGGGCTAAACTACACCCTCTCGAGCGGACGACGGGATTCGAACCCGCGACCCCAACCTTGGCAAGGTTGTGCGCTACCAGCTGCGCCACGTCCGCATGCCCCTTGGAGGTTGTTGCGTTCTCCTCGGTGCAGGACAGAACATTAGCCGACTGACGGCCGGAGATACAAATCGGCAGTTCAGTGAGTGTCGGGGAGCTGCGGCCCTGGTGCGCGGATGGGGAGGTGTGTGCCTGCCGGCCATGGCGTGGGCCGCAGAGTCTGGGGGAGGCCAGGGGAGTGGGGTGGCCGTGGTGTGACGGTCGTTAGTGCCGCTGCGGGGGCCTGCGGACGACGCTCTGACCTGGCGATTTCCTACCGCTCCTTGAGCATGTTAATGTTTCGGCTCGGAACGACCCGCGGTTGTGGGGAGATCCAAATGGTCCCGTGGCTCAGTGGAAGAGCGTCCCGTTCACACCGGGAAGGTCGCTGGTTCGAACCCAGCCGGGACCACCGTAAGAAGACCCCCTCATGCTTGCGCAAGCGGCCTGAGGGGGTCTTTTTATTTTCCGGGCCGATAGGGCCGTCGAGTGGGCGGGTATCTGAAATCCTGCCGATAACTATCAGCCCCGCCTAGCCTGCCCCGGATCGCGGTGCCGCAGGTGAACTTCAGCGCGCTCACGGCCGCGACCCTCATTGGGATGGAGTCTTGTTCCCTGACGCGAAAAGGTATTAAGGTATGGCTTACCTAATGAAGGCAAGCCATGCCTAATGCACTTCGAGAGAATGTGACAATCCGTTGACCTGCAGAATGCGGCGTTCCCAGGCCGTCCCCCTTGTCCTCGCACCCCTGCTGCTCGTGGCGGCGGCGTGCGGATCGGGCGACGCGACAAACACCGCGGACGGTCCGTCGACCGCGCAGTCGCTCACCATCGCGCTGTCTAAGGACAGCGGCCCACTCAACATCTTCGCGGGCCAGTCGGATCAGATGACCGAGTTGGTCTACGACAAGCTGCTCGCGCCGTCGCCCTACGTGGCGGATCCCCAGCCGTGGCTGGCCACCGAGGTCCGGCAGGTCGACGCGACCACCTGGGACGTTGACCTCCGCGACGATGTGACGTGGCACGACGGCGAGGCGTTCACCGCGGACGACGTGGTGTTCAGCTACCACTTCATGCACGCCGCGCCGACTGGTCGGTTCACGCACCACGTCAACGACACCCCGTCGATCTCGACGGTGGAGGCGAGCGGCCCCTACTCCGTCCGCTTCGTCTGCGACTACGCGTGCCCCGAGTTGGGCACCGTCACCCTGGCCGACCTGCCAGTCCTGCCGGAGCATTTCTGGTCGAAGGTCGACCCGGCCAAGGCCAAGGAGGTGACGGATATGCCGATCGGCACCGGCCCCTACCAGCTTGTGGAGTACAGCCCCACCAGCGGCTACCGCTTCGAGGCGAATGCCGACTACTTCGCCGGGGCGCCGACGGTGGATGAGCTGGTCATGCCGGTGATCGCGGACAATTCGGCGGCCTTCACAGCCCTGCGGTCCGGACAGATCGACGCCGCCGACCGTGCGCTTACCCCGGAGCTGGTGGACCAGTTCACGGCCTCGGGGGACCTCGGCGTCATCACCGTCGCGCCGCTGACCTATCCCGAGCTCAAGCTCAATTTCACGCGGGAACCCTTCGCGCAGGCCGACTTCCGGGCGGCTCTGAACCTCGCGGTGGACCGCGAGCAGATCCTCGAGATCGTCGGGCTCGGCCAGGGGCGGCCGGGGACGCAGGGGTACATCCATCCGGACGCGCCGTTCGCCGACCCGGACGCGTCGACGCCGTATGAGCCTGCGCAGGCCGCGGCGTTGCTCGACACCCTCGGTTGGGTCGACGGCGATGGCGACGGCAGGCGCGAGAACCCCGCCGGCGAGGCCGCCACATTCACTTTGATCGTGAACGGCGGCAACGCCCCGCACGTCCGCGCAGCCGAGCTGATCGCCGAGGACTTCGCTGAGGTCGGCATTGATGTCGCGGTCAGCCCCCTCGACGCCGGTTCCGTCTCCGACGCCTCGGCGAAGAAGAACTACGACCTGTACATCGCCACCAACAGCCCGCACGCTGTGGCGGACTCGACGCAGTTCATCATGTCGCACCGCTCCGGCAATCTGTGGAGCCACCCCGACCTCGTCTACCCGGAGTTCGACGCGCTGTACGAGACGTGGAAGGCGACGGAGACCAACGACGAACGCATCGCGGCGATGCAGGACATGCAGAAGCTGTTCAACCGGCAGCCGACCGCCATCGCGCTCTACTACCCGGACGAGCACTGGGCCTACCGGGCAGACACGTTCGGCGGTTGGATCGAGACCCCTGGCTACGGCATCGTGCACAAATGGTCGTTCCTGCCGGCGGATGTCGTCGAGGCGGCCAATGCGGAAGCGCCCCAGGGCTGACATGGCGATTGTGCGGCGAGTGGGGCAATACGCCCTCGTTCTGTGGGCGGCGGTGACACTGAACTTCGCCCTGCCCTACTTGGCGCCCGGCGATCCGGTCACCTACCTCTACGGCGGTGACCAACAGGCGCTGGACCCGAAGTTCATCGCGGACCTGCGCGATAGCTACGGGCTCGACCGGTCGGTCCTTGAGCAGTACTTCTCGTTCTGGTCCGGCTTGCTGCATGGAGATCTCGGGATGTCCGTGCAGCACAACCGACCCGTCCTCGATGTGCTGTGGGAGAAGCTCCCGTGGACGATCGCCCTGGTCGGCATCGGGACGTTGCTCGCGTTCATCATTGGCACCCTGCTCGGGACGTGGGCCGCATGGCGTCGCGGGACCAGCAAGGAAACCGGGTCCCTTCTCGGTGTCCTCACGGTGGACTCGATGCCTGGCTTCTGGATTGGCATGGTCCTCATCGCGGTGTTCTCCGTGAATCTCGGTTGGTTCCCGTCCTATGGCGCGGCCCCGATCACCGCCACCGGCGGAGAGTGGCTGCTCGAGGTCGCATCCCGCATGGTGCTGCCGGTCGCAACCTTGACCTTCGCCGGCATCGGCGGGTTCTTCCTGATGACGCGGGCCTCGATGGTCGGCGTGCTCGACGAGCCGTTCATCCGGCTTGCCCGCGCGAAGGGGCTCAGTGAATACCGGGTGGCTGTCGGGCACGCACTGCGCAACGCGCTGCTGCCCGTCTTCACGACGTTGACCCTGACTATTGGTGTGATGCTGTCCGGCGCCGTCGTCGTCGAGTCGGTGTTCGCGTACCCAGGGCTGGGCAAGCTGACCTTCGACGCGGTCACCGCGCGTGACTACCCGCTGTTGCAGGGCGCGTTCCTGCTGGCAACTGTCGGCATCATTGCGGCGAACCTGCTGGCGGACTTGACCTACCCGCTGCTAGATCCGAGGGTCCGGCGGGACCGGACAGCAACGGCGAGCCGACGGGAGATGGCCGGATGATGGCCGTGGGCACGAAGACGCGGTCCCAGCGGCTCGCGCTGGCCGGCACCGTTGTTCTCAGCGTGATGGCCGTGTGCGCTGTGGCCGCGCCGTGGCTGTCGCCGTATGACCCGGCAGAGCGTGTGACCCGGCCGTTCGCTTCCCCATCGGGACAGCATTGGCTCGGCGCGGATGACGTGGGCCATGACCTGCTGTCCATCCTGATCCACGGCGCCCGCATCTCGCTGTTCGTCGGGGTCGTCGCCGCGATCGTCTCCACCGTTGTGGGCACCCTTGTCGGTGTCGTGGCCGGCTACGCGCGGGGAGCCGTCGACACAGTGCTCATGCGGATCGTCGACGTTGTGCTTTCATTGCCGGTGCTGCCGCTCACCATTGTTATCGGCGTGTTCGCGGGCCCGGGATTGCAGACACAGGTCCTAGTCATCTCTTCGGTGCTGTGGGCCGGTATGGCCCGCGAGCTGCGCGCGCAGGTGCTCACCCTGCGCGAGCGCGACCACATCGAGGCTGAGCGGGCAATGGGCGCCGGGCCGCTGTACGTGCTGCGACGCCACATCGCGCCGGCGGTGGTACCGCTCGTCGTGCCGCAGTTCGTGCTGACCATCAAGACCGCCATTTTGCTCGAGGCCTCACTCGCGTTCCTCGGCCTCGGGGATATCTCGGCGGCGAGCTGGGGCGCGATGCTGTCGATGGCGCACTCGCGCAACGCATTCCTGACCGACGCCTGGTTGTGGTGGGTGCTCCCGCCCGGCATCGCGATCGCCATCACGGTGCTTGCATTCGCGCTGCTCGGCAACGCGATAGAGGAAAAGTCCCGCCCAATGCTGTTGCGGCGCCGAAAGTCTCGACGGCAGGTGCCGCTGGCGACGGCCACAACGGAGGTCGATACCGGTGGTGATCCGTTGGTCCTGGAGGGCCTCACCGTCGTCTACGGCGAGGACGGCCGCGGCACCACCGATGTGTCCCTCACGGTGGCCGCCGGCGAGCTCGTCGGACTGGTCGGGGAATCAGGCAGCGGCAAGTCCACAGTGGCCGCGGCGGTGCTGGGCCTACTGCCCGCGGCGGCGCACATCACCGCTGGCCGCGTCCTGGTCTCCGGCGGCGACGTCGCGAAAATGACACCGGCCGAGCTGCGCGGCATGCGCGGCAACCGCGTCTCGCTCATCCCGCAGGAGGCGCTCAGCGCGCTCAATCCGGTGCGCAGCATTGGCTCCCAGCTCGACGAGGCTGTCCTGGCACACCGCGCGCTGGGCCGGGCGGAGGCGCGGGCCCGAACCCTCGAGCTGCTCGGTCAGGTGGGTCTGGGCGCGGATCGGGTTGCCGCGTATCCGCACCAGCTCTCGGGCGGGATGCGCCAGCGGGTCGTCATCGCGATGGCCCTGGCCAACGATCCGGATGTGCTCATCGCCGACGAGCCGACCAGCGGCCTCGACGTGCTGCGGGAGGTTGAGGTCCTCGCACTCCTCGACGAGCTGCGCGTCCGGCATTCATTGGCCCTGCTAGTGGTCACGCACAACCTCCCGGTGATCGAGCGGATCGCCGATCGGATCGCGGTGATGAAGGACGGGGAGCTGGTCGAGGTCGGCACGGTCGCGCAGATCACGGATGCGCCGCTGCACCCCTACACCCGTCATCTCGTGGAGTCCGCGCCGCGGCTCCGCCCCGCCCCGCAGGAGGCCAGGCTATGAGTGTGCTGCTCGAGATCGACTCGTTGTCCGTCGGATTCGATGGGGTGCCGGCCGTGACCGACGTGTCGCTGACTGTCGCCGCGGGGGAGTCGGTCGCGCTCGTCGGCGGCTCCGGCGCCGGCAAGTCCACGGTCGCGCGCGCCATCGCCGGGCTAGTCGAGCCGACCACCGGCACCATCCGGTTCGACGGCGTCGATCTGGTCGCCGCGAGCAGGAGGCATCGGCGGGAACTGCGACGCGACATGCACCTGGTCTTCCAAGATCCCTACGCGTCGCTGCCGCCCAGCATGCGGGTCCGTGAGATCGTCGCCGAGCCGATGGCGATCCACCGGCTCGGCGACCGCACCCAACGCCGGGATGCGGCGATGGCGGCGCTCGAGGCGGTGCACCTGACGCCGACGGCGGACTATCTGGACCGCTTCCCGCATGAGCTGTCGGGCGGCCAGCGTCAGCGGGTGGCTTTCGCGCGGGCACTGGTGACCCGCCCGCGGCTGCTGCTCGCCGACGAGCCGACCAGCGGCCTGGACGCCTCGCTGCGGATTGAGATCGTCGACCTAATGGCGGAGCTCGCTGTCACCCAAAATCTCGCGGTGGTGCACATCACGCACGACCTGGCGCTGGCGGGCCACAGCTGCGAGAACATCGCCGTCATGCGGGACGGCCGGGTCGTCGAATCAGGCTGTGCCGATGACGTTCTCAAGAATCCCATCCATGACTACACTGCCGCGCTCGTCGCGGCGGCATCCGGCACAACACAGGAGGATTTGCATGTCCGCAGCACTTGAGGTGGTCGACAACGGGACCGTCATCGGTCTCACCCTCGACGACATCATGAAGTACCACGGCCCGGGGTTCCCCGGGGGCGTGGCCCATGCCGTGAAGGTGCTCGAGCGCGCACTGCCGGTGCTGAGCCCCGGCGGCCCCGCCGAGCGCCGAGAGATCACCGTCGTCACCGCGCACCGCGGGCCGGGAGTGCGCGACACGTTCGAGGCTGTCACCCGCGGCGTCACCGAGGGCCGGTTCACCGTGGACTCGGACCTCGAGCGCACGGACCGGGGGGCCACCCTGGAGCGCTACGTGTTCGAGCTGGCCTACCGGGGCGTCGCCGTGCGCCTCGAGATCCGGGACGGATTCGTCACCGATGAGTTCATCAACCTGGGCCGCAAGACCGATCGCACTGCGGCAGATGGGGATCGTCTAACCGTCCTCAAGCAGGAGATGGCTGATCGCCTGCTGGCGGCTCCTGCGGACGAGGTCTACGACATTGTCCGGTAGCCGCGCGTGGGACGGAAAACGCGTCGGGCCCGCCACCGGAATCGGTGGCGGGCCCGACGCGTTGTGGACGCTCTCAGGTGTTGTCGACCCAGCGCAGCAGCGCGTACAGGAACTTGGTGGCGCCCGGCATGAAGTTGCTGCCGTGGTGGTACATCGGATCGAGAGTGGTGGCGATGATGCGGCCGGGGGTGGTGACCGTGTCCTCGTACAGCATCATCCCCGCGTCGTGTGGGACGCCGTCGGAGCCGGGCTCCTCGGACACGAGCAGCGGGACGACGTCGGCCTCGGTGTTGAAGATGCCGTGGTGGTGCCAGATGACGGACTTCGTGGTGAGGTACTGCCAGGACTCGTGGTCTTGGCTGCGCGTGCGGATCAGCGGGTCCTCATTGCTGAGCCACCACCAGAAGTTCGTGGGCCGAGGCTCCCACGCCACCCCCGGGAGCCAGGTGTGGGCACCGCTCTCGCCGAGTGCGACGAGCGTCGCGCCCCGCTCGGCCACGGAACGGAACTGGGCCGCGTTCCTCGCGACGAGCTCCGAATGCAGACGATCCCCGACGATCACGGTGTCGTAGCTGTCCAAGTCGCCGGGCGCTAGATCAGGGAGGTAGAGGAAGTCCGGCTGGTGCGCGAGCACTGCGGGGTCCTTCATCGTCTGGAGGTGGAAATAGGAGCCGCCGTGGACGATGGCCAGGCGACGGCCGCGCTTCGGGGCGACGTCGGTGCGGGTGAAGGGCTCGATAGTCGTCATCGCTGTACCAGCCAATCAATCAGTTGCACGGTGAGCTGAGCGGAGCTGTTCGGATCGTTCTTCCAGCCGGTGAGGTCGTTGCCGCCATGTGCAAGCACCTGGCCCTCGCCGAGGGGGTAGACGTAGTCGAGGGGGAGCAGGTGTCGCCCGATCCGGGTGGTGATGATCGCGTCCTCTGGGATCTTGTCGACATAGCCGCGGGCGTAGAACCCCGTGACGCCCTTGCGGGTGCTCAGATCGACCGGATTCACGCCCTCCCACACCGGGTGCGGATCGCCGAGTGTGATGGCCAGGTCCTTCGGTCCCGTGTACGCGAGCTTGCGCCAGACGCCGAGGCCCGGCAGGAAGTCGGTGAGGGCATGGCCCATCACCGCGATGCGGCCGCCCGCGGTGGCGAACGCGGCGAGCAGGTCCTTGTGGCGCTCGAGGAAGATCTGGTCCGCGCCGCCGCTGATGATCAGTCCACGAACCTCGGATAGGTCTGTGGCGGGTAGCCGGTAAAGGTCCACCTGGGCTAAACGGGGATCGGTGCCGGGGCCGGCGAGCGTGTCGGCGCCCATTGTGACGTGCAGGGCTGGTGCCGGACTGAGGGGGCGTTCTGGTGCTGGCAAGGGACTCTTCCAGGTTGGGGAGTGGGATGCTCTAAGCGAGCGGGAATGTCACTAAGGTTAGCCTGCCTTAACCAGATTCTAAAGTGGGGTTGCCACTCGACGGGACGGAACATCCGATTGGGGTAGCTGGAAGATGCCGTGGGGAATGTAGGTTGCAAGTACGATCTAACGTACTATCGTGCCCATGGAAGCACGGAATTCTGAGATGGAGATGCTGCGCCGAGATCTACAAGCGCTCACGGAGCGAGTCGATGCGCTGGGCGTGGCGGACCGCGGCGGTATGGACGGGGGCAGTGCAGGCGGCGAGACGGCAGCGCTGGCCGCGGGCGACGAGTTCTGGGCGTTGACGCAGCTCCAGTCCCGGTTGGCCGACCATCCGGCGACGGCCACGGGGGCGGTGCTGCTGGTCGGCTCGGCCACCCTGCCCACCGGCGAGGCCGTCGCCTGGCAGCAGAGCACCGGCACGGAGGGCCTCTGCGAGGTGTCGTGGGAGGACCGGGCGACTGTGCTCGCCGCGCTGGCCCATCCAGTCCGCGTCGAGCTGCTGCGCCATGTCCTGGGCGGCATCCGCGCCACGGCCGAGCTCGCCGCCATCGAGTCCCTCGGCACCACCGGCCAGTTGCACCACCACCTGCGGCAACTGTTGGCGGCGGGCTGGCTGCGGCGGCAGGGCCGCGGCAGCTATGAGGTGCCAGCGGCGCGGATCGTGCCGCTGCTCGCGTGCATGGTGGCGGTGGAGCGATGATCGGGATGCGGGCCCTCTACCGACACCGGATGGCGGTCTATGTCGGCGCGTTTTTCGCCCTTGTGCTCGGCATCGTGCTTCAGCGGGTGGACGATGGTCTGCGGACTGTGGCGCTCACGCTGAACTTCTCTGGGCTGCTCACATTGTTCGGCTGCCTGCTTGTGGCCGTGCCGATGGCCAAGCGGATCCCGGCGCGCGAGCCGATCCTCGTCACCTCGCCCGTGACTGGACGCTGGCTGGCGCTGAACAGCCCCGCCACCAAGGTGCCCAGCCACGGTATTCGCCTCTATGGCCAGGCTCATGCGATCGACCTGGCGTATGAGCCGGAGGGTGCGGCCCGCCCTCAGTTTGGGGACGGTCCGGCGATGCGCCCGGCTGCGGACTATCCGGCGTTCGGCCAGCCGGTGCGGGCGATGGTGGCGGGCACGGTGGTGCGGGTCGATGACCGCCAGCGGGACCATCGCGCGCGGTCCTCGCTGGCCGCGGTGCTCTATATGTACGCGGAGGGGGCCATCAAGGAGTTTGGTGGGCCGCGTCGCGTCGTCGGGAACCACATCGTGATCGACGCCGGGGCCGGAGTGTTCGCGCTGGTGGCCCACCTGCAGCAGGGTTCCGCTGTTGTAGAGGTGGGGGACACGGTGGCGGCCGGCCAGATCATCGGGCACTGCGGCAACTCCGGGAACAGCAGCGAGCCCCATGTGCATGCCCAGCTGATGGACCGAGCCTCCACCTGGACTGGGCAAGGCTTGCCGCTGGTGTTCGCGGACGTCCAGATTGGGGAGGGCCCGGAATTCAGCCACGGAGTCCCCGAGAATGGGGAGCACATGAGCTCGGTCTGACGGGCTTGGCTCGGACTGCGGCGGTGCGGACCCGCTGATCGCCAGCGGCTACCGATACGATCGTCTCGATTGGTCGCTGCCAGGTATGCAGCCACCTCCGACCTCTAGAAGGAGACCACCGAAGTGTCATCCGGATCTGCCCTGACCACCGCTGCTCGCGTCACTGTTCCCGCCGGCACCCCCGTGGGCCGCGCCTTCCACGACGCGGACCTGCCGGGCAAGGGGCCCGACGCGATCGTGGTGGCCCGCGACGCAAATGGCGACCTGCGGGATCTGGCCTGGGTGCCGGACACCGACGTGGAACTCGAGGCGGTGGCGGCGAACACGCCGGACGGTCGCTCCGTCATCCGCCACTCCTGCGCCCATGTGCTCGCGCAGGCCGTGCAGGCGGAGTTCCCGAACGCGAAGCTGGGCATCGGCCCGCCCATCGAGAACGGCTTCTACTACGACTTCCAGGTCGACGAGCCCTTCACCCCGGAGGACCTCGCCCGCCTCGAGAAGCGGATGAAGAAGATCATCAAGGGCTCGCAGCGCTTCTCTCGTCGCGTGGTGGAGCTTGCGAACGCGCAGGTCGAGCTGGCCAACGAGCCATTCAAGCTGGAGCTGATCACCGACAAGTCGGGCATCGACGACCCGGAGGTCATGGAGGTCGGCGGCGCCGAGCTGACGATCTACGACAACCTCGACCCGCGCTCGGGCGATGTCATCTGGTCGGACCTGTGCCGCGGCCCGCACATCCCCACCACCAAGCACATCCCCGCGTTCAAGCTCACGCGCAGCTCCGCCGCCTACTGGCGCGGCAACCAGGACAACGCGGACCTGCAGCGCGTGTACGGCACCGCGTGGGAGTCGACGGAGGCGCAGGACGAGTACCTGCACCTGCTGGCCGAGGCCGAGAAGCGCGACCACCGCCGCTTGGGCTCCGAGCTAGACCTGTTCAGCTTCCCGGACGAGCTGGGCTCCGGGCTGCCGGTCTTCCACCCCAAGGGCGCGATCATCCGCCAGGAGATGGAGGAGTACTCCCGGCAGCGGCATATCAAGGAGGGCTACGACTTCGTCTATACCCCGCACATCACGAAGTCGAACCTGTACGAGGTCTCCGGCCACCTGGACTGGTACCGCGACGGCATGTTCCCGGCGATGCACGTCGACGAGGAGCTGAATGAGGACGGCACCGTGCGCAAGCCGGGCCAGGACTACTACCTCAAGCCGATGAACTGCCCGATGCACAACCTGATCTTCCGCTCCCGCGGACGCTCCTACCGCGAGCTGCCGCTGCGGCTGTTCGAGTTCGGCTCCGTCTACCGCTACGAGAAGTCCGGCGTCATCCACGGCCTGACCCGCGTGCGCGGCATGACCCAGGACGACGCGCACATCTACTGCACCCGCGAGCAGATGCACGACGAGCTCGCCACCACCTTGAACTTCGTCCTCGACCTCCTGCGCGATTATGGCCTGGACGACTTCTACCTAGAGCTTTCCACCAAGAACCCGGAGAAGTTCGTCGGCGACGACGACGTGTGGGATGAGGCGACGAACACCCTCGCGGAGGTCGCCGCGGCGTCCGGCCTGAACCTCGTCCCGGATCCGGGTGGCGCCGCCTTCTACGGCCCCAAGATCTCGGTGCAGGTCAAGGACGCGCTCGGCCGCACCTGGCAGATGTCGACGATCCAGCTGGACTTCAACCTGCCGGAGCGCTTCGAGCTGGAGTACACCGGCGGCGACGGCGCCCGGCACCGCCCCGTGATGATCCACCGTGCGCTGTTCGGCTCCATCGAGCGGTTCTTCGGCGTGCTCACCGAGCACTACGCCGGCGCCTTCCCGGCCTGGCTCGCGCCGGTGCAGGTCGTTGGCATCCCGGTCGCGGAGGCCTTCGAGGAGCACCTCTTCGCGGTCACGGCCAAACTCAAGGCCGCGGGCATCCGCGCCGAGGTCGACGCGAGCGATGACCGGATGCAGAAGAAGATTCGCACCCACACCACCCAGAAGGTCCCGTTCATGCTCCTCGCGGGCGAGCGGGACGTCGAGGCCGGCGCGGTGAGCTTCCGCTTCCGCGACGGCACCCAGGTCAACGGTGTGCAGGTCGAGGACGCAGTGCAGCTGATCTCGGAGTGGGTCGCGCGCCGCGAGAACGCGTCGCCCACCGCCGCGCTGTTGCAGGCAGGGTCCCCCCAGGTTGAGTCCCTGCAGGACGGAGTCACCGGGTGAGCGCCGACGGCCTAGACCCGAGTGCGCAGGCCCCGGGTATCACCGACACAGGGGTGGGCGATCCCGACCATCTCGAGCGGATCTGGACCCCGCACCGGCTGTCCTATGTGGCGGCGGTCGCGCCGGGCGGGGCCAGCGGCTGCCCGCTGTGCGACATCCCGAAGATGAGCGACGAGGACGGGCTGATCATCGCCCGCGGTGAGACCGTGTTCGCGGTGCTCAACCTCTACCCGTACAATCCGGGCCACCTGATGGTGGTGCCATATCGGCATGTCGCGGGCCTCGAGGACCTCGACGAGCGCGAGAGCGCCGAGGTCATGGCGTTCACCCAGCAGGCGCTGCGTGCGATCCGCAAGGTCGCGAACCCGCACGCGTTCAACGTGGGGCTGAACCTCGGCGCCGCTGCCGGCGGCTCGCTCGCCGCGCACTTGCACCAGCATGTCGTCCCACGCTGGGGCGGCGACGCGAACTACATCACCGTCGTCGGCGGCACCAAGGTGCTGCCCCAACTGCTCGGGGAGACCCGGGCCCTGCTCGCGGAGGCCTGGTCGGTGTGCTGAGTGTCTTCGCGCGCGAGTCCGTCTCGAAGGTGACGCTGCCCATGGGCCGCGCACTGGTGAAGGTCGGCGTCACGCCCGACGCGATCACGATCTTCGGGACCGTCGCCACCATCGCGGCGGCACTGACCCTGTTCCCCATGGGCTATCTGTTCCCCGCGGCCCTGGTGATCTGGTTCTTCGTCATGTTCGACATGCTCGACGGCGCCACTGCCCGGGCGCGCGGCGGCGGCACGAGATACGGGGCGGTGCTCGACGCGACCTGTGACCGCGTCGCGGACGGCGCGATCTTCGTGGGCATCGCCTGGTGGATTCTCTTCACCTCCGAGAGCCAGAGCAAGTCGCTGCTGATCGCCACCTTGATCTGCCTGGTCACCTCGCAGGTGATCTCGTATGCCAAGGCGCGGGCAGAGGCGAGCGGGCTCAATGGCGACGGCGGCTGGATCGAGCGTCCCGACCGGCTCATCATCGTGCTCAGCGCGATGGGCCTGTCCGAGCTGTTCAACATCCCGTGGCTGATGCACGTGGGCATGTGGGCCCTCGCTGTGGGCAGTGTGATCACGGTGCTGCAGCGGATGTGGTCGGTGCGGACCTCGCCCGGCGCCCGGGACCTGCTGCCCATGGATAGCGCTCCGCCCGAGGCGGCCGACGAGTGAGCGCTAGGGGATTGAGTGCCGGGGGATTGAGCGCCTCCGAGCGGCTGGCCGACTTCGGGTACGGCGCGGGTTGGAAGCTGGTCAAGCTGCTGCCGGAGTCCGTGGCGCGCAAGTGCTTCGAAGTGGGCGCGGACATCGCTGCCCGTCGTGGCGCAGGACAGGGGCAGTTGCGCTCAAACCTGGCGCGCGTCCTGGGCGTTTCGCGCGCTGAGGTGCCCGACGAGTTGATCCGGCAGTCGATCCGCTCCTACGCCCGCTACTGGCGGGAGGCGTTCCGGCTGCCGTCGATGGATCTGGCAGCCACCGGGGAGCAGATCGGCCGCAAGATTGAGGGCCGCGAGCAGATCCTGGCCGCCGTCGAGTCCGGCCGCGGCGCCGTCCTGGCGCTGCCACACAGTGGGAACTGGGACATGGCCGGCGTCTGGCTGGTGGGGGCGGTGGGCGAGTTCTCCACCGTGGCGGAACGGCTCAAGCCAGAATCGCTGTTCCTGCGGTTTGTCGAGTATCGGGAGAGCCTGGGCTTCGAGGTCTTCCCACTCAGCGGCGGCGAGGAGCCGCCATTTGCGGCGCTGCGCAAGCGCCTCGACTCCGGCGGCGTCGTCTGCCTGCTGGGCGAGCGGGACCTGACAGGCAAGGGCGTGCCGGTGGAGTTCTTCGGCGAGCGCACCAGCATGCCGGCCGGGCCGGCCAAGCTGGCGATCGAGACCGGCGCGGCGCTGCTCCCGGTGTGCTGCTGGTTCACCCAGGACGAGCAGGGGCGGGACGGCTGGGCGTTCTCCGTCAGCGAGGAGATAGACACCAGCGGGGGCGTCGCCGCGGCGACGCAGCTGTTGGCCAACAGGTTCGCGGAGAATATCGCCGCCCACCCCGCGGATTGGCACATGCTCTCACCACTGTGGTGGTCGGACCTCTCGGCTGCGCGGCGCTCGCGGCTCGAGCAGGAGTAACCGGGGATGACCGAGACAGCCAAGATGCGGATCGGAATGATCTGCCCGTACTCGTTCGACGTGCCGGGCGGGGTCCAGGCCCACGTGCTGGAGCTGGCCAAGGTGTTCATCGAGCGCGGGCATGAGGTCAGCGTCCTCGCGCCCGCGTCGCCGGACGCCGAGCTGCCGGAGTTCGTGGTGTCCGCGGGCCGGGCCATCGCGATCCCCTACAACGGCTCGGTGGCCAGGCTCCGGTTCGGCCCTGTCACCTATGCCCGGATCCGGCGGTGGATCCAGGCACACGAGTTCGACGTGCTGCACGTGCACGAGCCGAATGCGCCGAGCCTGTCGATGCTCGCGCTGCGGGTGGCGGAGGGGCCCATCGTGGCGACCTTCCACACCTCCACCACAAAATCACTGATGCTCAGCACCTTCCGGGGTGTGTTGCGGCCCTATCACGAGAAGATCTCGGGCCGCATCGCCGTTTCAGAGCTTGCGCGGCGCTGGCAGATGCAGGCGCTAGGCGCCGACGCGGTGGAGATCCCCAACGGCGTCAACGTGCCGGCATTCGCGAACGCGCCATTGCTCGACGGCTATCCGCGAGCTGGCGGCACCGTGCTATTTCTCGGCCGGTTCGACGAGCCGCGCAAGGGGATGGACGTGCTGTTGGCGGCGTTGCCGACGCTGGTGGAGAGGCATCCGGACCTCGAGGTCTTGGTGGTGGGGCGCGGCGAGGAGGACGAGTTGCGCACGCGCGCCGGCGATCTCGCACGCCACTTCCGTTTTCTGGGCCTCGTCAGCGACGCCGAGAAGGCCTCGGCGATGCGCAGCGCGGACGTGTACTGCGCGCCCAACCTGGGCGGTGAGAGCTTCGGGATTGTGCTGGTGGAGGCGCTTTCGGCAGGCACTCCGGTGGTTGCCAGCGAGCTTGACGCATTCCGCCGGGTCCTCCGTGACGGCGCCGCCGGGATACTGACCCACACGGGCGATGCCGCGGCGCTGGCCGCGGGGATCGACAAGGTGCTCACCGACGCCGATGTGCGCGGGCAGCTCATCGCGCACGGCCGCGAGGCGGTCAAGGACTATGACTGGCCCGTGGTCGCGGACCAGATCTTGCGGGTATACGAGACCGTGATGGTCGGAGCCGGAAAGGTGACGGTGTCGCGGGCATGACCTTCTCGGCGTTGACGATCACGAATGTCGGCCTGGTGCTGCTGGTGCTGCTGCTCATCGGCGTATGGGCCTATGGCACCGCCAACCGACTGGACCGGTTGCACGTGCGGACTGACCTGGCCTGGCAGGCGCTCGACGCGGCGCTGTCGCGGCGGGCCGTGGTGGTGCGCTCCCTGGGCGTCGACCTGCCCGCGGCGGAAGCCGACCGGCTCACTGCGCTGACGCTGCGTGCCGAGCGGGTGGACCGGGACCAGAGGGAGGGCGCGGAGAACGATCTCGCTCGCGCGCTGGCCCGGATCGACGCCGTCGCCGTGCGCCCAGCACAGCAGGCGGAGATGGCGGACGCGGACGCGCGGGTGCTGATCGCGCGACGCTTCCACAACGATGCTGTCCGCAACACCCGGGCCTTGCAGGGACGCCGGCTGGTGCGCTGGCTGCGCCTCGGCGGCACGGCCGACATGCCCGAGTACTTCGACATCTCCGAGCACACCCTGCGCACCGGCGCCCCCAGCGAGCTGCCGCGCGAGTACGAGCCGGGGAGTACCCGCGTCTCGGCCCGCGTCGTCCTGCTGGACGGGCAGTCTCGGACCCTGCTGCTGCGCGGACGGGACCCCCAGGGCGTGGGCGAGCCGTTCTGGTTCACCTTCGGCGGCGGCGTCGAGGCTGGGGAGAGCCTGCGCGAGGCTGCGGTCCGCGAGCTCTACGAGGAGACCGGGCTGCAGGTGGCGCCAGACTTGTTGGGCGGACCCATCTGGCGGCGGATGTCGCTGTTCCCGTTCAACGGGGACATGATGCACTCGGAGGAGCACTTCTTCGCGTTGCGCGTCGAGCATTTCGAGCCCGTCCCCGCCGGCCTCACCGAGCTGGAGCAGGTGGCGCTGCTAGAGCATCGGTGGTGCTCGGCTGAGGAGGTCACCGCGTTGGGGGAGTCCGGGGAGATGGTCTACCCCCAGGATTTGGCCCGCCTGCTGCCCGACGCGGAGCGTTTCGCCGACGGCCTCGCCGAGGGGCAGGGGCCGGTGGAGGAGCGCACGATCCGTTGATCGGTGTACCTGCGGTCATTCGATGCGCGGTCGCGGCATAGTATGTCGGTCGGCCTAGAATTGGTTGCCGAGGCCGGGCATCCCCTGCGTCACGCGGCCAATCCACTGCTGTAGCTGCTTAACAAACTGAAGTCACTCAACAACATCAGGAGCATTTCGTGAGCACCGTCGAGGACAAGTCGACCACCGGTTCCGAATCCACCGTTGGAACCGCGCGCGTGAAGCGCGGCATGGCCGAGATGCTCAAGGGTGGTGTGATCATGGACGTGGTCACCCCTGAGCAGGCCAAGATCGCCGAGGACGCTGGCGCCGTGGCCGTGATGGCGCTCGAGCGCGTGCCCGCGGACATCCGCGCGCAGGGCGGCGTCTCCCGCATGAGCGACCCGGACATGATCGACGGCATCATCGCGCAGGTCTCCATCCCCGTCATGGCGAAGGCCCGCATCGGCCACTTCGTCGAGGCGCAGATTCTGCAGGCGCTCGGCGTCGACTACATCGATGAGTCCGAGGTCCTGAGCCCGGCTGACTACACGAACCACATTGACAAGTGGGCGCTCACCACGCCGTTCGTCTGTGGCGCGACCAACCTGGGCGAGGCCCTGCGTCGCATCACCGAGGGCGCGGCCATGATCCGCTCCAAGGGCGAGGCCGGCACGGGCGATGTCTCCAACGCCACGGGCCACATCCGCACCATCTCCGGCGAGATCCGCCGCCTGGCCTCGATGAGCGAGGACGAGCTGTACGTCGCAGCCAAGGAGCTGCAGGCGCCGTACGACCTCGTCGTCGAGGTCGCCAAGGCCGGCCGGCTACCCGTCACGATGTTCGTCGCGGGCGGCATCGCCACCCCGGCCGACGCCGCGATGATGATGCAGCTGGGCGCCGAGGGCGTATTCGTCGGCTCCGGAATCTTCAAGTCCGGCAACCCGGTTCAGCGCGCGGAGGCCATCGTCAAGGCGACCGCCGCATACAACGATCCGGACGAGCTGGCCAAGATCTCGCGTGGCCTGGGCGAGGCCATGGTCGGCCTGAACGTCGACGAGATCCCCGTCGGGCACAAGCTGTCTGAGCGCGGCTGGTGATATGACGGATATCCGGGAGATCCTCACACTCGAGCGCCTCGAACGGGACATCTACCGCGGCGCGGTGGTCGACACCGTACTGACCCGCACCTTCGGGGGGCAGGTGGCCGGCCAGGCGCTCGTGTCGGCGCAGCGCACGGTGGACGAGCAGTTCCACGTGCACTCGCTGCATGGGTACTTCTTGCGCCCGGGCAACACCACCGTCCCGACGGTGTACCTGGTTGACCGCATCAAGGATGGCCGCTCGTTCTGCACACGCCGCGTCAACGGCGTGCAGAACGGCGAGACCATCTTCAGCATGTCGGTCTCGTTCCAGACTCTCGACGAGGGCGTGGAGCACCAGGATAAGATGCCCGAGGTGCCCAACCCTGAGGATCTCCCGGATCCGCGGCAGGACACCGGGCGGGAGTCCATGTGGTTCGACGGCGAATGGGCCGATTGGGACTTCCGGATCATCCCGGCCGAGCAGACCACGAAGACCACGGGCGTCGCGGCGCAGCAGCGGGTGTGGTTGCGGCACAACAAGCCGCTGCCGGACGACCCCGTCTTCCACATCTGCACGCTGGCCTATATGTCCGACATGACGCTGCTGGGCGTGGCGAAGGTCCCGCACCAGGAGGAGCCCACGCAGAACGCGTCGCTGGATCACGCGATGTGGTTCCTCCGGCCCTTCCGCGCGGACGAGTGGCTGCTCTACGACCAGACCTCGCCGTCCGCGGGATTCGGTCGGGCCCTCACGCAGGGCCGTATCTTCAGTCGCGACGGCGCCATGGTGG
The DNA here is from genome assembly GCF_000524475.1 of Tomitella biformata AHU 1821. Taxonomy (GTDB): domain Bacteria; phylum Actinomycetota; class Actinomycetes; order Mycobacteriales; family Mycobacteriaceae; genus Tomitella; species Tomitella biformata. The sequence goes on from NZ_BAVQ01000031.1 coordinate 17,903, forward strand.
CGGCGGTGGTTCAGGAGGGGTTGATGCGCACTGTGTCCAGCCCTGACGCCGCGAACCCCGTGTGAGCGGGCCGCTGATCGGCATCCTCGCGTTGCAGGGTGCTGTACGCGAGCATGCCCTAGCGCTGGCGGACCTCGGCGTGGAGACACTCGAGGTCCGCACCCCCGCCCAACTAGACCGCGTCGATGGACTGGTGTTGCCGGGCGGCGAGTCCACCGCGATGAGCCGGCTGCTGAAGATCTTCGCGATGGTGGAGCCGCTCCGCGAGGCGGTCGCCGCAGGGCTGCCGATGTACGGCTCCTGCGCCGGGATGATCCTGCTCGCCAGTGAGGTTCTCGACACCCGGGCCGACGCCGTCAACTTCGGCGCCATTGATATCACGGTGCGGCGCAACGCCTTCGGTCGGCAGATCGACTCCTTTGAGACGGCCTTGCCCTGTGTCGGCATGCCCGACGGGCCGTTTCCCGCGGTGTTCATCCGAGCCCCGTGGGTGGAGCGTTGCGGCCCGGACGTGGAAGTGTTGGCGGCGGTGGAGATCGAGGGCGTGTTGCGGCCCGTCGCCGTGCGCCAGGGGACGGCTGTGGCCACCTCGTTCCACCCCGAGATGGGCCACGACCGCCGCTTCCATCAGCTGTTCCTGGAGATCGTCGGGGCAGCCCGCTAGCTGGCTATAGGTCTTGTCAAGTGCGGGCTGGCCCAGGTGGCATCGCCGTCGCGAGTGGCGGCGGTGCCA